>NZ_KE386627.1:197374-668437 GCF_000428125.1 Bacteroides graminisolvens DSM 19988 = JCM 15093 | reverse complement strand
GCGATTAAGCCCAAGATTACGTGCCGTTGCCCTTATCGAGCCGGTCTTATCGTACATCGAAATTATTTCATTTCTGTCAGTCATTGTTATCATTTTTTGCATCAATATATAATTGATGCAAGTTAAACAAATAAATAGTATGCTCTGAAAAATATGAGCAGTGCGCCCTGAATATTCTCGGCTACGCCTCAAATAATCAGGGCGCACTGCTCGGTCTTCTACGGACTGACAGTGGTATACTTTTTAATTATTAGGGTGGTATACTTTTAAGTTATTATATACAATTCCATAAGGTACAATTAAAAGTATACTCTAACAGACTTATTGCAGCCGTTATAAGTATGTTTCAATTCCATAAGGTACAATTAAAAGTCTCGTTACCGGTATGAAGGCCTTGTCTGCACACAGTTTCAATTCCATAAGGTACAATTAAAAGTTGATGATGCATTAACCTGTGAGAACCTGGATAATAGTTTCAATTCCATAAGGTACAATTAAAAGTCAGACGAGGTAAATCCTCTATATAGAGATGCATTTGTTTCAATTCCATAAGGTACAATTAAAAGTAAAAAAAACATCTTACCGCTTTGCTTTCAATAGCAGTTTCAATTCCATAAGGTACAATTAAAAGTCCTAAATACATAGAACTTTGAGTTTTTTTTCAATGTTTCAATTCCATAAGGTACAATTAAAAGCAAGAAGCAATTCGATTACTATTCGGGGTTATTCAGGTTTCAATTCCATAAGGTACAATTAAAAGTTATGAATTTTACAGTGTGGATAGACCATTTCCATAGTTTCAATTCCATAAGGTACAATTAAAAGAGGCTGTATTTCCTAACTGTTTAGGCAAGAAAGAATGTTTCAATTCCATAAGGTACAATTAAAAGGTCGTCGTACAATAAGTGTGAAGATGCCATATTCGCGTTTCAATTCCATAAGGTACAATTAAAAGTGGAAGAGGTTGGCGAAAAAACTTATCGACTGACATTGGTTTCAATTCCATAAGGTACAATTAAAAGTTATTGGACGAACTTATTGCTTCGCAAAAAGAATGTTTCAATTCCATAAGGTACAATTAAAAGTTGTGGTAGCTCCCACGGAGTCACCCACTAAGCTATTGGTTTCAATTCCATAAGGTACAATTAAAAGGGTTGTAGGAAAAACTTCCTGAAACCATTTGTGGAGTTTCAATTCCATAAGGTACAATTAAAAGAAGGGCAAGGTAGGCGAGCGCACATTATCCAGTTGAGTTTCAATTCCATAAGGTACAATTAAAAGATGTTAGAAGCGTACTATGACTGCCGCAAAAAGAAGGTTTCAATTCCATAAGGTACAATTAAAAGGATAAAGTAAAATTAGTTTCAGGTACGCGCATTTACAGTTTCAATTCCATAAGGTACAATTAAAAGTATAGCGGGGCATTTTCTCCAGAGCAGCGTTGTGGGCGTTTCAATTCCATAAGGTACAATTAAAAGTCGGCATAGCCCTCAGTGCGTTTAAAAAGCTCCTGCGTTTCAATTCCATAAGGTACAATTAAAAGCTATGTCAATGTAGACTCTTATCAGGTTATGCCAGTTTCAATTCCATAAGGTACAATTAAAAGGAAGAGTAATTGTTTTATTTAACCTAAACTTTAATTAGTTTCAATTCCATAAGGTACAATTAAAAGTCGCGCGAACCGATACTATCAATCAAACCGTTTTTTTGTTTCAATTCCATAAGGTACAATTAAAAGTGCAATCGTTTCAAAACGGCACTTCTAGCCGCTTTAAGTTTCAATTCCATAAGGTACAATTAAAAGTTCAGCTTCGGTATAGCTTAACGCGTCAATTGCGTAGTTTCAATTCCATAAGGTACAATTAAAAGGAAAGAATAGAATATGGTACGTATGAAATGATTGAGTTTCAATTCCATAAGGTACAATTAAAAGATTTTTCAAGTCCAGCATTTGCTTGCTTAGCTTTGTTTCAATTCCATAAGGTACAATTAAAAGCCTCAAAATGCTAAACGGGAAATTCCGTAATAATAAAGCATTTATGAAGTCCAAAGATAGAAAAAAACGTTCTAAAAAATGTCGATTGTCAGTAATATAAAAATCTCTGGCGATCGACATAACCCATATAATGTAGATAATCAATAAGTCAAAGAGCTATAATCTTCAATTTAGCAAGAATCACAAGTAGATAAAATCAACATCGACAACTTACTATAAAAAAATATCAATATTACTGCGCTCTCTACCAACTATCTGCTTCTCAGTCCATCTGATATCTCTGCCTTTAAAAATAATAATACTATCGCTCTCTTCTTTCATTATCTTTTTCGCAGATATAAGCAATTCATGCAAACGAACCTCAGATATCTCTCCCTCAAAAACAGAGTTTTGAATCCAATTCAGATACTTCCTACAAAGTTTCAACATTTTGGCAACTCGCTTCTCCCCAAAGTCGTAAACTAAAACAACATACATAAGCTACCAATACATTTTAAAAGGTTTATATTCTTCTATTTTTAATAAATGCTTTGTAAGTTTATAACACTCTAGCTTTATTAAATGCCGATAGCTAACATTACGTTTTAAACTGCGGTGTTGGATTGTTTCTTGTAATCTGTCTTCCAATGATTTTACAAATATTTTCTTCCCTTCCGTGTTTAGCAAACATTTATTCATCTTTTTATCAAAATGTTTTTCTTGAATCTCTTTTTTGTTAAGAACTTTGAATATTGTTCGATCAACAATGATGGGTTTGAATATTTCAGCTATGTCCAAAGCTAAAGAATATCTTCTTTCACCAGGAGTATGTAAGAAACTAATTGTAGGATTAATCTGTGTTTGATTTATTGCACGTAAACAAAGCGTATAGCAAATCATATTGCCAAAAGAAATCAATGCATTTACTTCATTACGAGGAGGCTGTTTGGTCCGGTTTCCCATTTCAAAATCATTTAAGATTAAATTAAATGCATCATAATAGGTTTGACGAATCATACCTTCTAAACCCATCAACTCTTGTACCGTTTTGGATTGAGGAATCTTTAGAGCCAGTAATTTCATAATTTCCATAAAATCTTCCATATCCTTTCCGCGTCGATTATAGTATTGCAGGTTCTTTAACATATTAAAAACGGCCCCATCAATAAATTTTTGGGCAATATCTAATCGCCTCTTTTTTTCTTGATAGGCAGCTGTTTGCGCTAATAGCATTCTACCTGATAATAAACCATCACGAGGCATAAAAGATCCTGTATAATTTTCATAGTAATCAAAGAAATGCACAGCTATATCTTTTTGACCAAGGAAGTTAAACAATGCACTATTACCTGTTAACGAACCAAAAACATAGAATTCATTTATATCCTCTACTGGCAGATAACGTGGACTACCCAAAACAGGGTATTCTGTTTCTGTATCAGATATAGGCGTAAATTTCAATGTATTATCACGTCTTTCTAATGATCCTGGATTAAACAAATAGTAGCTTTTTTTCATATTTCTTCCTCCGTACTGTAACAAAACTCATAATAACTACAATTTCTACAAATGTTTTTTTTAGCTAGGGGAGGGCAGTTCTCATTCTCAACTATTTGTACTATCTCTTCCTCTATCGTTTTTATCGTTTCTCTATCGACTTCTGATAATACTACAGTATCCCTTTTCCTAAGAATAGGATACTCTAGTATACCAGTTACCCCCACGATACCATTTCGTTCAAACACACATAAATAATATTTTAACTGCAACTCATGAGCTCTTTCCACCTTATTTGATTTCTTTATCTCATGAATAACCTTGTTTCTCGGATCGTAGAAATCAACTTTAATTCCATTTAGTTCTACTTCTTCATACTTAGAAGAACGTTGTGGATAGGATTCTTCATGAATAAGTTTTCCTTCATATACAAGATCAGATGTGTGCTCCATATTTATCTGGTTAGCGAACAGCCAAAGTTTACGTTTGCATACCTGATAATAATTTAAATGAGTGCCAGTTATATTCATTTTTAATTAAAAATGTTATTTTTGATTTTCATAATCAAAAGCAAATAGCAGGTCTATCAAGCGTTCTTCTGCTCTTTGTAATGCATCAGCAGATTCCGTTTCAGTCACCATATATCCGGAACATGGTAAAGTTACAAATAGTTCGGCCCCAGCTGTTTCGTCGACCATGGGTTTCGCTTTTGCTTTTTCGGAGTCATCAACTAGTTTTGTGCGTATTGCTCCTGCCAAAGTATTTGCATTATCACTAATTGCAATAGCTAATGTTTCCATCAGGCTGAACGTTCTTGATTGATTACTGGAGATTCTCCAATTAATTAAAGCTTTTGCAATAGCTGGAATTGCTATTTCTCGATTTTCTTTAGGCATAATTAAACACTCTCCAAATACATTTCGAGAACTAACCCATCCTTTTTCTCTTAGTTCATCAATCTTTTCCTTTTTCAATTCTGGCTCCATTTGATTTACTGAAACTGCAAATAGTGTTCGTAAATCAATCGCTACATCATAAACAAATAATCCGGTAGCTCGTGTGCTATCTTTCTGGATCCATTTGTGATATAAACTTCTATTAGTTCCGGCTAATAGTTCTTCTATTGCCTCTTCAGACATAGCATTACCGGATGTATCTCTTACGACAACTTTATGAATTTCGGGTCTATCTCTCCTGTCAAAACTAATTTTTTCTTGAAATATTTGGCCTAACAGTGGATGCAACGGACGCATTGCAGAAATAGATAAAGGGCTTCGTCGTTTAAGTGTGCGCCCCTTTTCGGCTTTTTTCGTTTTTTCTTCTTCGGTTCCGTTAGTATTCATCCAGCCTCCAAATAGTTGATCATAATATTGAGGGTCGCAAAGTGAGGTGACTTCTTTTTCTTTTAAACTTACACCTTCCCAAGCAAATGTTATGGGAGAAGGATCTACATGTAGTTCATCATTAATAGCTTCTAAGATACTTCTTTTCACTTGTTGGCCACTAGAGAAAGGTACCCTAACATTGAATATAGGATCCCAATAGTTTTTTTGACCACTCTCTACACAAAATACTGATAAGTCTACATGACGTAAACCTCTTAAATAAATGTACGGTTTCATAGTAATTATATTATTTATTTAGTAATGCATATTGAAATCTAATAAGTGTGTTGAAATAAGGAAAATTGTCTTTGGGCATCATGTTTAGCACTTTTCCTATATTTTCATATCCGGATTTCTCTTCTTCATCTTCAATTATAGGTATGAGATTCAGAAGGAATTGTTTGGTAGAAGCAGATTCAAACAACTGATTAACATTATTTGTTCTATCTCTCCTTGCCTTTGCGGCACCTGCTTCATATTTCAAAAGCAATTCTGCGAATTCACGGGACATATCCCATAGCTTTTCATTGTTCAACATAGCTAATATCCAAATTAAGTAAGTACTAAATATTATTTTTTGTTCTTCATCAACTTTACGTGAAATCTGTTTTGTTCTTTTCTCTTTTGGAAGAAAATCTTTAAGCCCTTTAGGCTCCATAGCTGGTATTCCTATACAGCCAGCTTGGCATGCTGCCTTTAGCCCAATACCAGTTCCATATAACTTTTCTATCTGTCTCCGATTCTGACTCCATTCTGCAGCACCAAATATTTTGGCATACAACTGGTTTGGACGCATGATGTCCTGGAGTTTAAAAGGGATAAATCCAATAGTTGTATTTGATTTGTCGATATAATATAGGTACCCCACAATATTTTCAATCGAATTTTTCTGAGCAATTCCGATAATTACATTCGCCCAAGGAACTGGTTCTAGTTTGAACAATCCATTAATATCGGATTTCAAAGGATTAAAACCTGCCAGTGGATCATCACCGCCGTATGCCAAATCATAACGATGAGAGATCCAACGTCCATTCCATTTATTTATCTCGTTACCTTTTAGCAAAGGATATTTTTCCAAATATTGTCGATAATAAGACCAACCTTCAAATATATCCAATAGGATTTGCTCATGATTAAAAAGAATGGTTAATTTATTGTCAAATTCAATACCTAATCCGTCACCAATCCATGATAAGTAAATATCTTCTTTATTATCTGGAAGAACTATATTAGTCATTTGTCCTGAAGTAGCAGCAGTTTCACTTACAACTCCATATCCGCGAGCAATACTAGCATCTGCTTGTTCTGTCTCTATTTTATGAATCATTTTTTGGATTCTTTCTTGTCTACGCTCCGGAGTTTCGAAAGGCTTTCTTCCATTAACCATATCATCCCATTTTGAACGTTTAGGAATCTTTCCAAAACTATTTTCTAACGGAGAATTACCGGCAGTCATCATATATTTATGATGATCAAAAAATAACGGCACAAACACCTCTTTAAAAAAAGATCGTGCCGTATGATTTTTTTTGAACTTATAATTATAAGCGTTTAAGAATGTGCGTCCAATAGTTGTTGCATACATAAGCTACCATATTTGATAATTAGTGTCATAATTCTGGGGACCTACCTTTGTCAGATCTAGACCTCTTTCCGAAGAGTAGGCAATGTCCGGAATGATAAATGGATGGGTGCCGATATCCAATTGTTTCAAATTCTTCCATCGCAAAGAGTTGTATCTAACAGGAATCTCCATCAAAATTCTTTCTTCTTTATTTGCATTTCTGTATTTCCCGGTTTCATCATCTTCCTGTGTAATGCATGCAACAGAATCAATGTCAAGTTTCTCTATCAATGCCGATTTGGGAAGATGACAAAGCTCCTTTAATCGCCATTTTTCATTGACAAATACTGCATCCAAATCAATATCAAGTCTCTCTATTTCAGGATATACACTATTTATTAATGATTGTAATTCAGTTTCTTTCAGAAGCTCACCATTATCGGGAAGTACATCAAAGCTATTTTTTAATACTTTAGGATTATAAGGTAAACAATCGGAGTTTTTCTCTGGTGGCGCTATTACGTAAATAGGTTTATATTTACCAATAGTATCAGCAGTACGTTTTCTGTTTATTCTTCCAAATCGCTGAATTAGTGCGTCGATAGGAGCTGTTTCTGTTATCATTAAATCAAAACTGATATCCAGACTGACTTCTACCACCTGTGTTGCAACCACAATACAAGCATGTGGAGTTATATTATATACATCTTTTAATTCTTTTTCAAGACGATTTCTATCTCCTCTCTTGAAGCGACTATGAATCAACATTTTTGCGATTTTAGGATAAAATTCCTCCATTCGCTCAAAAAGGATTTGTGCATTGGAAACCCGATTGCATACTATTAATATTTTCTTTTTTTGTTCTATTGCATCTTCAAGAACAGGAAGTATATTGGTGAATGTTGTTGTCTTATATATTATATGCCGATTGAAAGAAGTTAATATAGCATCTGGTAATTGCACATATTGCACATCCTCTTTTCCTAATATTTCAAAAATCGCTTCCTCTAAAACAGAAGGCATGGTGGCAGTGCCTATATGAATTCTACACCCTGCGTGCTTTAGTATTTCAACCATCTTTAATACGATGGATTGCATAATATCTGAATACGTATGAATCTCATCCAGAATAATATCAGATCCTTGCAGATCAAATAAAATAGATTCATATCCTCTTGTGCCAAAAGCGATAGAACTAAGTTGATGCGGAGTCAAGACTTTTATTGATGCGCCAAACTTATCCTGTATTACTTTTTTTGTGATATGTTCTTCACCGATTACAAGCTGCGATATAGAATGTAATAAACGAATATCTTCTACGTGGTCTCCTAAATCATGTAAAATACGTTCATACATAGCATTAATAGAGGCTTGAAAAGGTAACGTGTAAAAGATACGATCTTGACAACGTTTGATAAGAAAATCTGTTTTTCCCGCCCCTGTTGGTGCCTTTACAAAAGTATGCTTCTTGGCTTTATCTGAATCAATAAGAGATAATGGATACAAATCTCCTTTTCTGTTATAATAATCTACATTGGGTGTAGCAAACAAAATAGGTACATTCTCTTTGAAGTCTCCAACAGCAGAAGCTATATGATCAGCGCCTATCAATAGTCCTTTCCATGGTGACCATCCTTTGGGACTTTTTTTGCAATAATCTAAAGCAAAAAAATATGCTTCACGTGCGTCATCTTCGGTAATGACTGTTTCGTGAGTAACACCGGGAAAATTTAGATTAGTCAAAATCCCTAAGGCATCCGCTACCCATGATGAGAAACCTGTTAAGTGAAACTGAAGAATATCTTCTTTGTATTCAATATCTAAATCGATAATTCCTGTCGTGGAAATATCTTTGTAAATTGATTTGTGATGAGCAATAATCATGCTTACCATAAAAGGCCATAGCTCAGGATGTGAAAGTTTTAAGAAAAAAAGGGAGGCTATTTCGTGACGGAAAGGTAATTCTAATGGTGATGGTCTATTTTTCAATCTTCTTTGGAACACAATGCTAGCTTTACCTATATCATGTAATAATGCGCCCTGACGGGCTATCTCAATATCCATTCCGGCATGACGAGCTGCTAATACAGCAAATGAGGCAACTGAACCTAAATGAGATTCTAGTGTCATTCCGCCATTTTCTATACTTTTTGCTAATATATGATTATAGCTGCTCATATTGTTCTTTTTGAATAGGGTTGCCAACTATCTCAATATAACCTATCATCTCTTCATTATCTTTAAATCGATTATATCCAACAAGGAACGAATTTTGATTCTTTTCAAAGCGAAGTTCATATCCATCAAGCTGGTCAAACTGATCTTGAGACATTTCTAGAATGGAAGCATCTGGCAAAAGCAGATCTTCATTTCTACATAAACAAATATGTTGTACTGTGGCTTTGAGTGCATCTTCATGGTGGCTAAAAGCTAAATATAAAGAGGGGTAGAGCATTATGCCGCGCTTAAGAATAGAGCGTTTTTTTATATATTCCTTTCCTTTCTTTGTCCATGCTTTGGCTTGAACAACTTCTTGTTGTATGTCCATACCGGCATAACTTAATCTATGCCTCAATATACTTGTCACTTCAAGCTTTTGCCTTATACCTTCAATAATTGAGGGAGTTAGGAATTGCTGAGAATAAGTTTCACCGCCACTGGCGTCTCTAACTGCAGACCAAGGCTTGATAAAGCCAAAAGAGCCTGAATATTTAACAACATAGTATTTCATGATATTATATATTCTTAGTTTTTATAATAGAGAACCGAAAGAAGAACCGGTAGAATTTCCAACTCCTACTGTCCATGCAAATAATTTACTTTGTGGACTTCCATGAATAATAATTGGACACATATTAGCTTTGCTTTTTACACCGTGGATAGTTACCATTTTTATTTGTTTATGATCATAACTTTGATCAAATTCGATTTTCAACGTGGTGTCTTCGGGTAATCCTGCTATTCTCATTTTGTGCTGCAATGTTTCTGTCATCAGTTCACTGCTTTCTTTGTTATCAAAGAAGTAATATTTGTGTCTTTTACTTTCATCATGATACCGTTTTATGAATATAGGAGAGGTTAATCGGAACAGCTCTGCATCTTCTGAAAAAGTGGGTTCATCAACAATTGTAATATCTCTAACTTCTAGTCCACAAAACATCAATGGATCAGATAGAATACTTCTTATTAATAACCTAAGGTATGCGTCGTTATAAAAGCCAACAAAGAACTTCGCTCCATTAGGAAAAGTATAGCCTTGTTGATCTGATTTTTTTCCACCTAGTAACCAAGAAAAAGAATATAGTGAAATTTTATCATGTATTTCATTAGCGCCTAACCATTTGTGAATTGTTCCAACAAGTTTTTGTTGGTAATTAAATGGTACTACAGAAGAATTAGGGGATGTTTGTATGCAAATTTTCATGTCTTTTTTAGTATTAAAAGTTATTATCTAATTAGATTGATTAAAAGAACTATCAATTAACTTTTAGTCAATATTTACAAGATGAAACCAGTTGCGTGAATTAAGTATATTATGTTTGTAATATCCTTTTTTGTTGAATTGTTATGATTCAATTACAAATGTAGTGAAATAAAATGTTACGGTTTGTGGCTTTTGATCTTTTTTTATTTATGTTTAGAAACATAAATAAGAAGTTCGTAGAGGTAAGATATGATGTGTATGGAAAATCGGTTTGTTTGATAGTGAGAATAGTATTATTGACTAAAGATCTGTGTTTCATAGTTGAGCCGGTAGCCGGACTTGAACCGGCGACCTACGCGTTACGAATGCGTTGCTCTACCAACTGAGCTATATCGGCTTGAATTTTACGGTTGCAAATTTATAATATTATATTAAATAGCGTGCCTTAATTTAGAAAAAAGTTTCTGCTTTTTTTAGAAAATACCCGTAAAGCGTTGAAAAACAAGTTGATGCAGGATAAAAAAAATGCAGGCCTAGAAATAAAAATCTCAGGCCTGCAATTTTGAAAAGTTGGCCAACAATTTAAAAAAGTTGGGCAACTTTTATCTATTCGTTAATCGAAGAAGTTCCGGAACTTCTTGAATATTTTTTCCTTCACACCGCTGCTGGGCTTGAAGTTGTCTGAACCTTCCAGTTTCTCCAATGCCGCTTTCTCGTCCTTGCTGAGCGCTTCGGGAATGTATACGCTTACATTGACCAAGAGGTCGCCTGTGCCGTAACCGTTAACCGAGGGTAATCCTTTGCCACGAAGGCGCAGAACCTTACCCGGCTGTGTGCCCGGATCAATTTTTACCTTTACTTTGCTGTCGATGGTAGGAATTTCAACCGCACCACCCAAAGTCGCTGTAGGTACGCTCAGCAGCAAATTATAAATTAAGTCGTTTTCGTCACGAATCAGTTCGGGATGCGCTTCTTCTTCTACCTGAATAAGCAAGTCGCCCGGTATGCCGTTTCGTTTTCCGGCGTTACCTTTTCCTTGCATAGACAGCTGCATGCCTTCCATTACTCCTGCGGGGATGTTTACAGATACCACTTCTTCGCCATACTCGATGCCGTCTCCGTTGCAATGCTTACATTTGTTTTTCACAATCTTGCCCTCGCCACCGCAAGTAGGACAGGTAGTGCGGGTTTGCATCGTGCCCAGAATGGTTTGCTGGTTGCGTATCACCGTTCCGCTTCCCTTACAGGTTGGACAGGTTTCCGAACCGCTGTTGTCTTCTGCGCCGCTGCCGTGACAGTGCGAACAAGGCACGTATTTCTTCAGTTTGAACTTCTTTTCAACGCCATTGGCAATCTCTTTCAGGTTGAGTCTCACCTTCACACGTAAGTCGGAACCGCGAAAACGACGCTGCTGCTGGCCACCACCGCCACCGCCAAAGCCTCCGAAGCCGCCTCCGAAGCCTGAATGTCCACCAAATATATCGCCAAACATAGAGAAAATGTCGTCCATAGACATGTTCTGACCAAAGCCACCGCCAAACGGCCCGCCGTTGCCGGCTGCACCGCCCATGCCCGCGTGTCCGAATTGATCGTAACGGGCTTTCTTATCGGGGTTGCTCAAAACATCGTATGCCTCGGCAGCTTCTTTAAACTTCTCTTCTGCCGTTTTGTCTCCCGGGTTTTTGTCGGGATGGAACTCAATGGCCTTTTTGCGGTATGCCTTTTTTATCTGGTCGGCCGTAGCGTCCTTGCTGACGCCAAGCACTTCATAATAATCTCTTTTCTCCATAACTTATTCTCCTACAACCACTTTAGCGTGACGGATTACTTTTTCGTTCAGTACATATCCCGTCTGCACGCAATCCAGAATTTTGCCTTTCAGTTCTTCAGACGGTGCGGGGATTACAGCGATAGCCTCATGGTAATCAGTATCGAGAATCTGGTTATTTGTTTCAATAACTTTCACTCCATTCTGCCCGAGAATGCCCATGAACTTACTGTAGATAAGTTCAACTCCTTCTTTTACGGCTTGCACATCGGTTGCCGATTCCATTGTTTTAATGGCACGCTCCAAATCGTCGATAACGGGCAGGATGCTGCTGATGCTTTTCTCGCCACCGTTTAAAATCAACTCGGCTTTCTCTTTGAGTGTTCTTTTGCGGTAGTTGTCGAACTCGGCAGACAGGCGAAGGTATTTGTCTTTTTGCTCTTCGATGGTTGCATTGGCTTCTTCCAGCTGGCGCGCCAATTCTTCTTCTACCGACAGAACGGGAGTTTCTTCACCTTGGTTTTGGTTTGTATCAGTGGCAGCCGCTTCTTGTTGCGGTGCGTCTGTACAATCCGTTGTTTCTTCTGTATTTAACTGCTCTTCGTTAAGGGTTTCTTTTTCTTTTGGATCCATATTTATTGTATTATTTTTCATTGTAATTCATGAATGTTGCCCTATGCAGGACAGAATGTCTGCTTTTTAGCCAACAAAAACTTTGCCAATTAACATAAGTTGCCATTACGGCCGGCAAAGGTAATGCTTTTATGTCAGATTGACACCCCCGGCATGCGCTATAATTCATTAAAAATAACTACCTTTGCCGCCGAATCAGATTGAGATAGGAACTAAATAACAAAAAACTATAGAATGATTACAGTTTCAAATGTATCGGTACAGTTTGGTAAAAGGGTATTGTTTAATGATGTAAACCTCAAATTTACCAATGGTAACTGCTACGGCATTATCGGTGCCAACGGTGCCGGAAAATCAACTTTTTTACGTACTATTTACGGTGATCTGGACCCAACAACGGGAACAATCACGCAAGGTCCGGGCGAACGTTTGTCCGTTTTAAGCCAGGACCACTTTAAGTGGGATGCCTTTACGGTAATGGATACCGTGATGATGGGGCACAGTGTGCTTTGGGATATCATGAAGCAGCGTGAAGTGCTGTATGCCAAAGAAGATTTTACAGATGAAGACGGGCTCAAGGTGTCTGAGCTTGAAGAGAGATTTGCTGAACTCGACGGATGGAATGCCGAGAGTGATGCTGCCATGTTGCTTAGCGGACTGGGAGTGAAGGAGGATAAGCACTACGTTTTAGTGGGCGATTTGAGTGGTAAGGAAAAGGTGCGTGTCATGCTGGCACAGGCTCTTTATGGTAATCCCGACAATCTGTTGCTCGATGAGCCTACCAATGACCTCGACATGGAAACGGTTATGTGGCTGGAAGAGTATCTGGCTAATTTTGAACATACGGTGTTGGTGGTAAGTCACGACCGTCACTTCCTCGACTCGGTTTGTACGCATACGGTGGACATTGATTACGGTAAGATTAATATGTTTGCCGGTAACTATAGTTTCTGGTACGAATCCAGTCAGCTGGCACTGCGTCAGCAGCAAAACCAAAAGGCTAAGGCTGAAGAGAAGAAGAAGGAATTGGAAGAGTTTATTCGTCGTTTCAGTGCCAATGTTTCAAAAAGTAAGCAAACTACCAGCCGCAAAAAAATGCTCGAAAAGCTTAATGTGGAGGAAATCAAACCTTCTTCACGCAAGTATCCGGGTATCATCTTTACTCCCGAACGTGAACCGGGTAACCAGATTCTGGAGGTTTCGGGCTTGAGCAAGAAGACGGAAGATGGTGTGGTGCTGTTCAGTGATGTGAACTTCAACGTGGAGAAAGGTGACAAGATTGTGTTCTTGTCGAAAGACCCGCGTGCCATGACTGCTTTCTTTCAAATCATTAACGATAAGATGAAGGCCGATAGTGGTCATTTCAGCTGGGGTGTAACCATTACTACGGCTTATTTGCCGGTTGATAATACAGAATATTTTAATACCGATTTGAACCTGGTAGACTGGTTGAGCCAGTTTGGCGAGGGCAACGAGGTGTACATGAAAGGGTTCCTGGGGCGTATGCTCTTCTCGGGCGAAGAGGTTCTGAAGAAGGTGAACGTGCTTTCGGGAGGTGAGAAGATGCGTTGTATGATTGCGCGCATGCAGCTGAAAAGCGCCAACTGTCTTATACTTGACACACCGACCAACCACCTTGACCTGGAATCTATTCAGGCTTTCAACAATAACTTGAAAACTTACAAGGGTAATATACTTTTCTCCTCACATGACCACGAGTTTATTCAGACAGTGGCCAACCGTGTGATTGAACTTACACCGAATGGTGTGATTGATAAGATGATGGAATATGATGATTATATTACATCGGACCACATCAAGGAGATTCGTACCAGAATGTACGGTGAGGGATAACGATTTGCTCGTTACAAAATCTTTTATACACCCGGGTGTACACATGCTGTACATCCGGGTGTATTGCTATCGTACACCGGGGTGTACGAAATGTGTAGATCCGGGTGGAGACGAAAATTGCTCACCTGCAAAATAAATCAGGTAAGCATGCTAACTGAAATCCTCTATCTAAAGGGTTTAGTTAGCATTATATTGTAAGGAATCAATGCAAAAAAGTTGGTGATACTTGGTGATACTTGGTGACACTTTTTTTTAGCCAAGTGTCACACCTAATAATCTGATTATCAAGTCGCTACAAGGTTGGTGATACTTGGTGATACTTTTTTTCATTCATTTTATGAGGAATGAGCGGTTCATCTCTTATAAACGAGCTTGCTATTCTCTTCGCCAAACAGGTTATCGCCCAATGTAGTGATGCGATTTCCCTTTGCTACTACGTAATGTAGGTTGCTGCATCCCATAAAGGCACCATACTCAATGGCTGTTACCGTTTCGGGCAACTCGAGCGTTCCGCTCAGGCGGCTGCAATTGCTGAAAGCTCTTTGACCAATGGATTTCAGGTGTGCAGGCAGTTGCATGCGTAGCAAATATTTCTTCTGTGCAAACGTAAATTCGGGAATAACGGTGGCATTGGTCTTCTCCATGTTAATGGAAACCAGGTTGGGCATGTAATCGCGTATCAGTTTAAAGTCTGCATTGTCCAGTTTACCTTCCACGGTGAGGAAGTTAATGTTCTTCGGCTGAAAGCCTGCTTTCATAATTTCGTTTTCCAAACTGCTCATTAGTCCTACCTGAATGGTGGCTTCCACCGGTTCGCCTTCAATAAAGGCAAAGTTTTCCCATCTCTTCTTCAGGCGATAGCCGTCACTAGAGCCCAGCGGTACGAAGATAGCGGTTACACTGTCAGCCAATGCTTCGGGCAGCAGGTTGGGAGGGGTTTTCTTCTTTATCTGGCAGATGCTAAGTTGTTCGCATCCTTTGAATGCACCATCTTCAATGTTGCGCGTCTTTTCGGAAAGCACCACTTTGCGCAGCGTGGTTTTGCCTTTGTATGCTCCGTTTTCTTGTTTGCAGAAGGCATAAGCCGGAACGCAGTTGGGAGGGTACACGTAGAACTTATCGGGGTACGTGCCGTCTTTACCCATATACATCTTTATCTCTGCATTCGATATGTCTAAAACTTCCAGGCTGCTAAATTCATCACGAAGATGCCTGAAGTCGATTGCATTAATTTTGCCGGTAAGCGTGAGGTGTGTTACGCTGCGAGCCTCTTCTTCGGTCAGTGCGGAAATCATCTGTCCGGCTTTGCTCACGAAGAAGGTCTTACTCACTTGGGCTACTGAGTTAACAGCACCCGTCACAATCATTAAAACGACTAATAGATGTCTTCTTTTCATGGTACAAAATAAATGTTTAGACAAATATAGCAATATAGTTCAGTAAGCAAATTAGCTTTTTGTATTTTATAGCTAATTTGCTTACCGTGTTAACAAACTATTGTATTTCAAAAGGATTTGTGACTTACTCTATTCCCTTTAAAGTGAGTTGTATGCGTTTGCGTTCTTTGTCTATGCTGAGTACCTTCACCGTGATGTGCTGATGAATGGATACTACTTCGGAAGGATCGGATATGTACCTGTCGGCCATTTGCGAGAGGTGTATCAATCCGTTTTCCTTGATGCCCAGGTCAACAAAAGCGCCGAAGTTGGTGATGTTGCCCACGATGCCGGGCAGTATCATTCCTTCGCGTAAATCGTCGAGTGTACGTATGCTTCTGTCGAATTCAAACACTTTGGCCGTTTCTCGCGGATCTCTTCCCGGCTTGTCGAGCTCCTGCATGATATCGTTCAGTGTTGGCAGTCCCACCGTTGAAGTGATGTACTGTTTCAAGTCGATGCGCCCCCTTAACTCTTTGTTGGCTATTAGTTCGGCAACGGTACACCCCAGGTCTTTGGCCATTTTCTCTACGATGTGATAACTTTCAGGATGCACAGCGGTATTGTCGAGCGGATTTTTGGCGTTGGGTATACGCAGGAAACCGGCACATTGTTCAAACGCCTTGGCACCCATGCGGGGAACTTTCATCAGTTCCTTGCGTGATGCAAACGCACCGTTCTCTGCCCGGTAGTTGGTGATGTTCAACGCCAACTGAGGTCCCAAACCCGAAATGTAAGTAAGCAGGTGACTGCTGGCCGTGTTCAGGTTTACGCCGACCAGGTTCACACAATTCTCCACCGTTTGATCGAGTGCTTTCTTCAGCTTGGTTTGGTCTACATCGTGTTGATATTGCCCCACACCGATTGATTTGGCATCAATCTTAACCAGCTCGGCCAGCGGGTCCATTAGTCTTCTGCCTATAGACACGGCCCCTCTTACCGTTACATCGTAATCGGGAAATTCGTCGCGCGCCACTTTCGAAGCCGAATAGATGGATGCACCCTGTTCGCTCACCACGAAAACCTGTAACTTGCGGTCGAATTGCTGGTTGGTGATAAACTCTTCCGTTTCGCGACTTGCCGTTCCGTTGCCGATGGCTATGGCTTCTATGTTATAAGCCTCCACCATCTTCCTGATTTTGGAAGCAGCTTCTCCTGTTTTGTTCACCGGCGGATGAGGGTATATGTTTTCGTTGTGCAACAAGTTACCTTGTGCATCCAGACATACTACCTTACAGCCGGTCCTGAATCCCGGATCGATACCCAACACTCTTTTCTGTCCCAGGGGAGCAGCCAGCAACAATTGTTTCAGGTTTTCTGTGAACACGCGTATGGCTTCGTCGTCAGCCTTTTCTTTGCTGAGATTTCCCGTCTCGGTTTCTATGGAAGGTTTCAGCAAGCGTTTGTATGCATCTTGCAATGCCTCGGCAACGTAACGTGCACATGCATTGTTACTACGTATAAACATACGTTCCAGTCGGCCAACGCACTCTTCGTCGTCCGGACTGATGCTTACCTTGAGCAAGCCTTCCGATTCTCCTCTGCGGATGGCAAGCAGTCGATGCGAACTGCAACGCTTCAACGGTTCCGAGAAGTCGAAGTAATCGCGGTATTTAATAGCTTCTTCCTCCTTACCCTTGATCACTTTGGAAGAGATCACAGCCTGACGACCGAAAAGGTTTCTCACCGTGTTACGTGCCTGTTCGTCTTCATTAACCATCTCAGCTACAATATCTTGTGCGCCTTTGATGGCTTCGTTTATATCTTTTAACCCATTTTTTAGAAATTGAGCAGCTTTTTCTTCCGGGTTATTTTCCCTTTGCATCATAAGCGTAATGGCCAAAGGCTCCAGTCCTTTCTGTCTGGCTATCTCGGCTTTTGTCTTTCTTTTGGGCTTATACGGAAGGTATATGTCTTCCAGCGTACTGCTTTCCCACGTTTCTTCTATTCTCTTTTTAAGCTCGGGAGTTAGTTTATTCTGCTCTTCTATTGTGTTAATGATTGTTTCTTTTCTTTTGGTGATTTCACATAATTTGTCGTATCGTTCTTTGATATTTCCAATCTGTACTTCATCCAATCCGCCGGTCATTTCCTTACGGTAACGACTTATAAAGGGTATTGTAGCCCCTTCGTTGAGCAGATTAAGTGTACTTTCCACTTGTCTTTCGGTTATGTTGAGTGCTGTGGAAATCAGCAACTGGTAATTTTTCATTTTTTTATGTTTTATGGGATTTGTTTGCAAATATATTCATTTAATCTTTTTGAAAATGCAAAAATATGCTATATTTGCAAATGAAATAATAAAGATATACCCCCTCCCTAATGGCAAAGTTTAGTATTAATAAGCAATATTTGCTATCGCTTGCTCTGGTATTCTTACTCGTTCATCCGGCGAGTGCAGTTTTGGCGGCTGTCCGTCCCAATATACTAATTATAAATTCTTATAATGCCGATGCACAAGGAACTTCCAATAACATCTCGGAGTTTATGGATGAGTATCGGAGGTTGGGTGGAACAGAGAATGTGGTGATAGAAAACATGAACTGTCAAAGCTTTCAGGAATCACCTAAGTGGAAAGGACGCATGCAGGCTATTCTCGATAAGTATATTCATTCATTACGTCCTCGTCTCATAGTTCTGGTAGGGCAGGAGGCTTTTATCTCCTATCAATCTCAGGAAAATCCATTATTGAAAGACATCCCGGTGATATGTGGCATGGTGAGCAGACGCATCATCGATCTGCCGGTTGACAGTGCCCGGGCAGCCAACTGGCAACCTCGTTCCATTGATGTGTCCGACGGTAAGGTGCGTTATCCCATTCGTGGTGGGTATTTGTATAACTATGATGTAGATGCAAATATCTCGCTAATCAGAAAGCTATACCCTCAAACTAAAAATATTGCCTTCTTGTCTGATAACAGCTACGGTGGTGTGGCGCTTCAGGCATTCGTTCGGCAGGAAATGACCAAATACGAAGATCTGCGGTTGATTCAACTTGATGGGCGACATCACACGCTGTATACCATTGTTGACGAGCTGCGCAGCCTTCCACCCCATACTGTATTATTGATTGGAGCATGGAAAATTGATGCGAAGGGTGAATTCTTTATGCGCAATGCTTCTTATGTGATGATGGACGCCAATCCTGAACTTCCGGTGTTCACCCTTTCGAACGCCGGTTTTGGCAGTTGGGCGTTGGGAGGTGTCATGCCTACGTATTTTATTTTTGGCCGTTCGCTAGCTCGCGAAGCTGTTGAGGTTCTGGAGAAGCCCAAGAACTATGATATGAAAGCCAATTTCGTGGAGAATCAGATGATGTTTGATTACATTCGCGTGAATGACAGAAAGCTTTCACTCAATGTGTTGAATGGCAACGATTATCGTTTCATCAATAAGCCGCTTACGTTGTACGAACAGTACAAATATCATCTTTGGGCGTTTGTTGCATTCCTGCTTTTTTTAGTTATCGGGTTTATCTCTTCGCTTTGGTTCTTCCTGCGCACCAAAAAATTAAAAGACTCTCTGGAGGTTTCCGAACAGGAGTTGCGTGTTGCCAAAGAGGCTGCGGAAGAGGCCAGTCGTTTAAAGTCATCTTTCCTGGCGAACATCAGCCATGAAATACGTACTCCACTTAATGCTATAGTCGGTTTCTCAGAAGTGTTGCTTGGCGGAGGGTATACACCCGAGGAGCAAAAGCAATACATGAGTATCATTCAACGCAATTCGGACTTATTACTTAAACTGATTAATGACATCATTGAGGTGTCTACGCTGGAAAGCGAGAACGTTGAGTTTAAATATCAGGAGTGTGATGTCGTTGAATTTTGCAACCAGTTATTGCTTTCGCTGAACTTTGCCGATAGCTCGGAAAATCATTTCCGTTTCGCTTCCTCTCTGGAGAGTTACGTGGCTAAGGTGGAAGTACAGTACTTGCAACAGGTTATCCTCAATTTGCTTTCTAATGCCGATAAGTTTACCAAACAGGGAACTATTACGCTTGAGGTCAGCGTGAATCAGTCGTTCATTGAGTTTGCCGTAGCCGATACCGGCTGTGGCATTCCACAGGAGAAACAACAGGTTGTCTTTGAACGTTTTATAAAACTAAACGACTTTGCTCAGGGTACCGGACTGGGTCTGTCTATCTGCAAATTGATAATACAAAAATGGGGAGGGGAAATTTGGGTGGATCCTGCCTATAGTAAAGGGGCACGTTTTGTGTTTACTCACCCTATCGTTAAATAAATAAGTAATCAAAAATAATATGAAGTTAAAGGTTATTGTCGGTTCATTGGCTTTCTTATTGTCGGCCTCTGCTATGGAGGCGCAGGAAAAGGTCATTGATCTGAAATTTGTGCAAACGAGTGATATGCATGGAAACTACTTCCCATATAGTTTTACGTTACAGAAAGACTGGATTGGTAGTATGGCACGTGTGGCGGCTTTTGTGAAGAAGGAACGCCAGCACTACGGTGAGAATCTGGTTCTTATGGATAACGGAGACATTCTTCAGGGACAGCCGTCTTCGTATTATTATAACTACATTGATACCGTATCGACTCATGTTTGTGCGGACATGATGAACTACATGGGTTACAATGTAGGCAATATGGGAAATCACGACGTGGAAACCGGACACAATGTGTATGACCGCTGGATTAACGAGTGCAATTTCCCTGTGTTGGGTGCCAACATTATTCGTACTTCCGACGGTGAACCTTATCTTCCTCCTTATACCATTATGAAACGTTCGGGGATTAAGATCGCGATATTGGGACTTATCACTCCGGCCATTCCTGCCTGGCTTTCCGAAAACTTGTGGCACGGATTGCGGTTTGACGACATGGAAGAGTCGGCCCGCAAGTGGATGAAGGTGATCCGCGATAAAGAGCGTCCGGATATTGTGATTGGTCTGTTTCACGCCGGACAGGAGTCGATGATGATTGGCGGCAAATACAAGGAAAATGCTTCGCTTGACGTGGCACGCAACGTGCCGGGTTTTGATATCGTGATGATTGGGCACGATCACATAGCCGATTGCAAAAAGATAGCTAACGTAAAAGGTGATTCGGTATTGATTATTGATCCGGCCAATAATGCTGAGTTGGTGAGCAATGTTACGGTAAAGGTGAAAGTGAAACATGGCCGTGTTAGGGATATGGAGGTGAAAGGGGAACTTACCGATATGAATGCTTTTACTCCTTGCCCCGATTTTATGGCTAAGTTCAGCCCGCAGTTTACTGCTTTGAATGAGTTTGTGTCTAAGCGAATCGGTTACTTTACGAAAACCATTAGTTCGTGGGAGGCGTACTTGGGTCCTTCGGCCTTCGTTGACCTCATACATGAACTGCAACTTGAAATATCCGGAGCGGAAATTTCTTTTACCGCGCCGCTTTCTTTCGATGCAAAGATTAATAAAGGGGATGTTCGTGTCGGTGATATGTTTAACTTGTACAAGTATGAAAACATGCTCTATACCATGATGCTTTCGGGTAAAGAGATTAAGAATTACCTCGAAGAATCTTATTACTGGTGGACAAATCAGATGAAATCTCCCTGGGATCACTTACTGTGGCTGAACGACAATTTCAGCGGACACGATGACCGGAGTACTTTTAAGAATTACAGTTTCAACTTCGATTCGGCAGCCGGCATTATTTATACGGTAGATGTTACCAAGCCCAAAGGTAGTAAGATTACCATTGTGAGCATGGCCAACGGTAAACCTTTCAGCATGGATAAGATGTATAAGGTTGCACTCAATTCGTACCGTGGTAACGGGGGAGGAGAATTGCTTACCAAAGGTGCCGGACTCACCGCGGAGGATTTAACCAAACGCTTGGTCAGTTCAACAGACAAAGATTTGCGGTATTACCTCATGCAGTATATTGATGAAAAAGATACGATTGTACCCAAAGCTTTGCACCAATGGAAGTTTATTCCCGAGGAGTGGACTGTTCCGGCAGCCAAGAGAGACGGACGTTTGTTGTTTAACCGCGAATAATTAGGTACGGATATGGCAGAAGATTTACAGATAGCAGAAGGTAGCAAAGAAGAGAAATACCAATCGCTCATTCCTCAGATAGAAGGATTGGTTGATGGTGAAACGGATGTGACGGCTAATTTAGCCAATATTTGTGCTGCGCTGAAAAGCACGTTCCACTTTTTCTGGGTGGGCTTTTATCAGGTGAAAGAAGATCAGCTGGTGCTGGGACCGTTTCAGGGTCCGGTGGCTTGTACCCGTATCCGATACGGAAAAGGGGTGTGCGGCACTGCCTGGAAAGAGGCTGTTACGCAGCTGGTTCCCGATGTGGATGCTTTTCCCGGTCACATAGCTTGCAGCTCGCTTTCGCGATCGGAGATTGTTGTTCCCGTTATGGTTGACGATAAGGTGTGGGGTGTGCTCGATGTGGATAGTGAGGCATTGGCATTCTTTGATGAAACCGACAAAAAGTATCTGGAATATCTTTGCGATGAAATTGTTGCAAAGGTTACAAAGTAATTCGGTTTAAAAGTTATATCTTTGCGCTCTCAAACAATAAGGACATGAGAGCAACGTTGTTTAAAAAGGTATTACTGCCCTTCTTCCTCCTTACGCTGTTTACAGTGTACCAGGCAAGCATTTCGATGTTTACCCACGTACACTACGTAAATGGGGTGATGATAACGCACTCTCACCCTTTCGACGGCAAGCATAAGCACACCAAAAGTGAACTGGTGGTTATCGACCGCTTGTCTCATGCCGTTACCCTCGAAAATCATATTACGTACGACTTTAAACCTTTCTTCCGGGTCTTATTTTCCTTGGAACAGGAAAGGTTATTAGCTCATGTTTCACAATCATTCTTTCAAATACCCTCTTTCCGGGCTCCTCCTTTTTGTGTACTATAATCCCGTTGTATTTTAGTCAAATTTAGTTTAGTACATAAAGAAATAAAATATAAATGAAACAATTAATTGTTGTGCTCATGCTGCTGTGTGCAGGTATGAGTGCTTTAGCCGTTACGCCCGATAATCCGGTAAAGGAAGATCGTGGTCGCGGAAGAGGTAAATGCCTTGTTAAAGGCAAAGTGATTGTCAAAGGAAGCAAAGAAGAGTTGCCTTATGCTACCGTACAGATTATTGGTCTGGATGGTGGAGTGGTTACCAATGAACACGGTGAGTTTGAAATAAACCATTTGGGCAAGGGGCGTCACCGGCTTCGTGTTCGGGCTATGGGGTATCGCACTGAAGAGAGAGAAGTGGTGCTCGACAGTGAGAAACCTGTGGAGACTAACTTTGCTTTGGGTGAAGAGGCTTTTGTAACCGATGAGGTAGTGGTTTCGGCCAATCGCAACGAAGTAAGCCGCAAGGAAGCTCCTGTGGTGGTTAACGTGATGAGTACCAAGTTGTTTGAGATGGTAAACTCTACCGACTTAGCCAAGAGCCTCGATTATCAATCGGGTTTGCGTGTGGAGAACAACTGCCAGAACTGTGGTTTCCCGCAAGTGCGCATCAACGGTCTGGAGGGTCCTTATTCGCAGATATTGATTAACAGTCGCCCGGTAGTCAGTGCGCTTTCAGGGGTGTACGGACTGGAACAAATCCCGGTGAACATGATTGAACGCGTGGAAGTAGTACGCGGTGGAGGTTCGGCTTTGTTTGGCGCTAACGCTGTGGGCGGAACGGTCAATATCATCACGAAAGATCCTATTAATAACTCGTTCCAGGTGTCAAGTACCCTATCGAACATGAACGGTAAGTCGTGGGAGCAGTACATGGGTGCCAATGCATCACTGGTGTCGAGTGATAACACGTACGGCATTGCATTGTATCAGGCTTACCGCAACCGTAATCCTTATGATTCCGATGGTGACGGATTTTCGGAACTGGGTAAGCTTAACATGAATACGTTCGGGTTGCGTACTTATTACCGTCCGTCACAATACAGCCGCATCAACTTGGAGTATCACACAACCAATGAGTTTCGTCGCGGAGGTAATAAGTTTGACTATCAACCGCACGAAGCCGATATTACCGAGCAGACTAAACATATTATAAATAGCGGCGGACTGAGTTACGACCAGTTCTTTAACGAGTACAAGCAGAAGCTCTCTGTTTACGGTTCTGTGCAGCATGTTGACCGCAACAGTTATTACGGTGCGCAGCAGGATCTCAATGCTTATGGTAAAACAGATGATCTTACCTGGGTGGCAGGTGCTATGTTTGTAAGTAACATGGATCATTTGTTGTTTTCACCGGCTACGCTGACTGCCGGAGCTGAGTACCAAAACAATGCCTTGCATGATGTGATGACCGGTTACCATCGCGACATGAAACAAAAGGTGCGCATAGCAGGTGGATTCCTTCAAAGTGAGTGGAAGATGAATCTTCTTACTTTGCTGGCTGGTGCTCGTGTGGACAAGCATAACCTGATTGATAAGGTGATCTTTAGCCCGCGCGTTAACTTACTTTACAAGCCGGTTGAAGATTTTCAGGCGCGTTTAACTTATTCTACCGGATTCCGTGCACCGCAGGCTTATGACGAAGATTTGCACGTTACCGCCGTAGGTGGAGAAGGGGTGAAGATTGTACTGGCCGATGGTTTGCGCGAAGAGCGCTCTAACAGCTACAGCGGGTCGGTAGACTGGACAGCTCACCTGGGACACTGGCAGGCTAATCTATTGCTCGAAGGTTTTTATACCGACCTTAACCACGTATTTGTGCTCGAAGAGATAGGTAAGGATGCCAACGGCGATAAAATCAAAGAACGTCGTAACGGTAAAGGTGCTCGTGTGTACGGGGTTAATATGGATGCTAAGTTGGCACACGGCAAGGAAGCACAGTTCCAGTTAGGCTTTACTGCACAACGTAGCCGTTACAAAACAGCGGAACAATGGACCGGTGATGACGAGGAAGCTCTGTTCACCAAGAAGATGACCCGTACACCCGATTACTACGGTTATTTCACCTTCACCTCTGCACCGTTGAAGAACTTTGATTTTTCTTTATCGGGTGTGTACACCGGTGAAATGCAGGTGCCCCACATGGCAGGATACATTGAGAAATCACGCATGGAAACATCGCCCGACTTCCTAACTGTGAACCTCAAACTGAACTACACCGTTACCTTGAAAGATAAGGTGAAGATGCAGTTCAATACCGGCATACAGAATGCATTCAATAGTTTCCAGAAGGATTTGGATCAGGGTGTGATGCGTGATGCAGGCTATTTCTATGGTCCTACACAACCTCGTACTTATTTCTTTGGAGTGAAGATTTTTAATTAAGAAAACACCCTTTTGAGGGGTGTAATCACTGATAAAAGCTACTGCTTACTGTTCCGTTTCCTGATGGGCTGTTTGCGGTGGCTTTCTTATTTTACATTCTTTGAGAGGGCAGTTTCTTGTTATTTCCCGAATAATGTGTATGTTTGCAAAAATAACATGACTCTATGCCAAAGATACCGCATATCGATTTTTCTACGTTACGTAATTCACTGGAAGAACAAGTTAAAGATAACGATTTTGCACTGTTTAATGATCTGAGCTCCTTGCAGCTGGGCGATAAACCCGAGCGTATGGATTCAGCCATCCTTATTGTATGTGTGGATGGAAGCTGGAAGTTGGGTATCAATCTTAAAGAATATCTACTGGAAGGTGGGAGCGTATTGGTAACTCTTCCCGAACAGATTTTGCAGAGTCTGGAGGTTAGTGAGGACTTTTCCGCTCTCTTTATTGTGGTGTCTCGTCCTATCATGGATACTATTTTTCCACAGATGAAAGACATGCTTTCTTTCTTCTTCTTCCTCAAAGATCAGCCCAACATAACCGTTACCAATGAAGAGATGCATGTGCTGGTGGAATACTACAGCATGCTTTTCCGCAAAGCAGCTCATGCCGATAACTTTTATAAGAAAGAAATTTGTCAGGGTATCATTCTCTCGTTGTTTTATGAATTCTATAACCTGTATCGGCACAAAACACCTCATATTGATGTGACGGAGAATCGCAAAGAAGAGGTTTTTGAGCAGTTTCTGCGTGTGCTTTCAGAAACCTTTCGCAAGGAGCGCAGCGTGAATTACTATGCCAATAAACTTTTTCTGACTTCCAAACACCTGTCACGTGTGGTGAAGGAAATAAGCGGAAAAACGGCCGGCGAATGGATCGACGATTTCGTTATCTTAGAAGCCAAAGCGCTGTTGCGCTCGTCGGAGAGAAGTATTCAGGAAATCTCCGAAGCTTTGCACTTCGCTAATCAGTCGTTTTTCGGCAAATATTTCAAACACCACACGGGTATGTCACCTAAAGAATACCGCAGGCAATAACTATCACCTGCCTGTTGCTTGGAGGTATTGTGTTTGTTTGATCAGGTATTGCGTGTAGGCATCGGTGTGTTGGTTACGGCTTTGTTGCAACAATAGTTGCGAGTCAAGCAAATCACTCAGCGTGGTAGTTCCTGCTTGATAGTAATTGGTGTTCAACCGTACATTTTCCGTAGCCGTAACGACCGACTCTTCTGCCAGCTTTACCTGTTTGTATGACTCTTCCACATCGTTCCACAACTTTTGCATCTGAATGAGCAGTAAGTCGGAGTTATTACGCTGTTCGTTTTGCGCCATCATGGTTTGGAACTTCTGTTTCTTGATGGCGTGCGAACCGCCCCACCAGTCGGATATGGGTACTGACACTTTGGCAAACACCATCGCAGTGGTGTTGTCCTTATCCATCAGATCATCGTACATATAACTAGCGCCAACACCCACGGTGGGTAAGTACTTGCCTACCGTTATCTTTTGTTGCAGGCGGTTGGCCTCCACATTCTTTGCCAGCAGTTGATACTCGGGTGTGGTGAGCAAGGCTGCACCGTGATCTGTGCGAAGCTTTTCCGGACTGGCCGGTTCATCGAAAGAGACCGATTCAAGACTAAGACTGTCGGCTTTGAGTCCCACATACTGTCCCAGCAACATCCGGCTTAGCTTCAATCCGTTTTCCAGTTGCAGGCGGTCACTAGCCACACTATTCTTACGAAGCTGTACTTGCAACAAATCGTTTCGGTTCTTTACTCCCGCCTTTACAGCAGCATCTACATCTTTGTATAGGCTATTCACCAACTGCTCTACTATGGCAAGTGTCTTTAACTTTTCGTTCAAAGATATAATCTGCCAATAATAAACCTCAGTGGTAAGCAGCACTTCTTTTTCAGACTGTTCTTGTTTGAACCTACTGACTTCCACACCCAATTGAGCCAATTTGTTACCATTTACAATTTGTCCGCCGGCAAACAAAGGCTGCGTAACGGTAATGTCGCCCACAATGCCATTCTTTAGTAGCGCTAGCGGCATACCACCTAAATTAGCTTCTACAAGCGGTTGGTTAGCGTTGTAGCCCAGTGCACTGGCACTCAAAGAAGGAAAGAAATTGGTAAACGCTTCTTCCTTTGTTTGTCGGGCGCTGCTTACTTCCAAACGCGCATTCTTCATTCGTGCGTTGTTCTCCAATGCTAGTTTTTTGCATTGTGCCAGCGAATATGCTTGCTGCGCACTTCCCGATACGGATACCATCAGGAAAAGACAGAATCCTATAATTTGATGTCTCATCTTATTTCATTTTATTATTAAACCAAGCCGATATACATTCTTAACTGTTAGCGGCCATACGTTGCACTCCTTTGCGGTCGGCTTTGCGGAACAACATCCAGTAAGCTACCGGTAATACCGTTACCACTAATACCATGGAAATCAGCGTTCCAAAGAAAATGACCGTACCCATAGGCATCCACAGGGAACTTTTTCCCAAGATCATGGGAACTACCCCCATAGAAGCAGCTGCCGATGTGAGGAAAATGGGACGCATGCGTCGTTTTCCTGCTTGTAGAGCAGCATCAAAAACACTCATTTTATGTACTTGTCGAAGCTCCTCGGCATAGTCGAGCATGATGATGCCGTTACGCACCAAGATACCCATCAAACTGATGATACCCAACACAGCAGTTACACTTACATCTACCCCAACCAGCCAGATGCCCAGTGCTGCTCCTAGTAGCGTAAGTGTGATGGCTGCCATAATAAGCAGTGCCATGTTGATGCGCCTGAAGTGGAACAACAAAATAAAGAAGATGATGACGATGGCAATAGCCAAAGCACCAATGATTTGAGGTAATGTTTCTGCATCCGATTCCAGATCACCACCATACGAAAGAGTGGTTCCCTCGGGTAACGAAAGCTCTTTCATGGCTTTTTGTACCTCTTGCGTGGCACTTGTTATGTTTACATTCCGGGCAACTTCGGCTGTTATGGATAGGGTTCTCACCCCGTTTCGCCTTACAATCTGCCCCTCGGTCCAGTCGCTCTCCACCTTGGCTACTTGTCGGAGCGGCACGTATGATGCCCCTCCCCAAACAGGTACGTACACATCGGGCACATCATTGTAGTCGGCCTCCTTACCGTTCTTGTCGGTTTTGAGTACCACTTTAACCGGGTAATCCTTTTCCCATACCGTAGTAAGCGGCATGCCATCGCCAAAGTTGGTTGCCATGTTCATGGCTAAGAAGGTACGGTTTACACCCAGACGAGTTGCTTCGTCTTCATCTAATCGGATGCGCACTCCCGGCAGAGGATCTTCAAAGTTTGTTCGTACCATCCGCAAATCGGGCATAGCTTTCAAACGCTTCATTACCACTTGTGCAGCTGCTTTGAGGTCGGTGAGACTGTCGCCGCTAACTCGTACCTCAATAGGACTGGCAGCTTCCGAATAGTCGAGTTGCTTAAACCGCAACCTGGCATTGGGGAAATAATCGGTATACTTATCGGCATACTCATCGAGTAGTTCCACTGTGGCTTCGTTGCCCTGCGTATTCACAATAAACTGTGCAAAGTTATTTCCAGGTAGTTGCGGTGCGTACGAGGTGTGGAAGCGGGGAGAACCTTCACCGATGAAGGAGGTTACCGAAACCACCCGTTTATCCTTTCTGAGAATGCTTTCCATGCTGTCAGCCACAGCAGCTGTTTGCTCTATGGCGGTACCGGCGGGCAAGTAAAATTCAACAGCAAACTGGTTACGCTCGGCAATAGGCATCAACTTCTGTGGTAGTTGTCCGAAGAGTAGTACCCCGAATACTACACTGGCTACTCCCAAACCCAATGTTGTTTTAGGCCAGCGGAAACAAAGATCCAGCAGCTGATCATATTTGGCTTGAATGACGTCCAGAAAACTCTTCTTGTTCTTTTTAGCATCCGTTTTCAGTCCTTTTCGTATAAAATAATACTGCATAAACGGCACCAGTAGTACGGCTACCAGCAGCGAAATGCCTAAGATGAGGCTGATGGCCCAGGGAAACGACTGCAAAAAGTCATTCATCATGCCTTTGGTGGTAAGCAAGAAAGGTACAAACGTGATACTGATGGCGAGTGTAGCCGAGAAGATCGACTTCAGGAACTCTCGTGCACTGGCTATGGCTGCATGCCAGCGAGATACTCCTTCGCCAATTTTCTCCAGATATGCATCAATGATCACAATGGAGTTGTCGACAATCATACCCAGCGTTACAATGAGCGCTGCCAGTGTTACCGTGTTGAGCTCGATGCCAAACGCATAAAACAGTCCCAGAGAGATAAATATGGAGATAGGAATGGTAGATGCTGCTACCGAGGCTACCTTTAGAGGCATTAGTGCCATGACAACCAAGATTACGGCTACAATGGCAATGAGCAACTCCTTGAGGAATGTACTTACCGAATCGCCCACCACCTGTGCCTGATCTGTAATCTTATACATTTTTACTTCTTGCGGCAGTGATTGTTTGTAAGCCTCCAGTATTTGATCCACTTCCTTGCCCATTTGCACAATGTTGTTGCCCTGTCTCATCTCCATCGACAGTAAAATACACTTCTTACCGTTGTTGCGGATGTATGAGTCTGGATCCGGATATTCTCTGGTGATACGTGCTACATCTTTCAATCGGATGACATGTCCCGACGGATCAGAATAGACAATCTGTTCAGCAATGTCACGGTCACGGTTGTACGATCTGGCAATGTGTATAGGTGCTACATACGCTTTATTATCTACCTCGCCACTCATGGTGGTGAAGCCCTGCGTGAGTAAGTTCAGCCCCATGGTATTTGCGTCAATGCCATACATGCTGAGCTTCTTTTGATCCAGATACACGCTGATTTGTTCCTTTTGCAATCCATAACGACGCAGGTTGGCTACAGCATCTACTGTGCGCAGCTTATCTTCCAATCCTTCCAGGTAACGTTCCAGTTCCCGATAGGTTTTTTGGTCAGATTCCAGCGTAATCAGGATGGCTGCTGTTTCACCGAAGTCGTCGTTTACCTGCAATGCCAATACTCCGGCGGGCAGACTGCTTTTAAACTGCTCCACTCCATGTTTAAACTTCGACCAGAATTCATCTTTGTTCTTTACATTGTCGTTTAGCTCTACGTTGATAAAGACTATTCCGTCTCGGCTACGCGAATATGTTTTTCGTTTCTTCACCTCTTTGTAGCTGAATATGAAGTTTTCCAAGGGTTTGGTCACCTGCTCCTCTATCTCGTCCGATGTAGCACCCGGATAAACCGCCACTACCAGTCCCTGCCTTACTGTAAATGAAGGGAACTCCTGTTTGGGCATCATGTAAAGTCCGTACACGCCGAACCCCACTAACAGGGTAGTGATTAGAATCACTATCTGCCTGTATCTTATAGCCCACTCTATAAAACCTAGTTTCTTTTTCATTTGACTGCAATCTTAGTTCCTTCACTTACCTTTTGATTTCCCGAAACAATCACTTCATCGCCCGGTTGTAGTCCGGCAGTGATTATCACACCTTCTGCGGTCAAATCTCCTGTATTTACCATGCGTTGCGAAGCTGCATTATCTTTAACCACCCACACAAACTTCTTTCCATCAGGTTGTAACTGTACGGTATGGGTAGGCAACACAATACCTGCCTCTGTTTCGCGACTGTGTACACCCACTTTGCACACCATTCCCGGCATCAGCTCGTGTGAGGTATTGTTTAACTTGATTTTAACTTCATAAGTATGTGCCAGCGGATTGGCGGCAATACCTTTCTCGGACACTACACCTGTAAACAGCTTATCGCCCAATGCACCGACTCTTACTTCAGCCTGTTGCCCTTTGTTCACGCGGGAAATTTCCTTTTCGGGAACTGCAATTTTAATGTTTACCGTACTGATGTCTGCCAGTTGCATTACCTCAATACCCGGCATGACATTCATACCCGGTTCAATGCTTTTGCTTGAAATAACCCCACTAAAAGGAGCGTGCAAACCGGCATCCTTCAAACTCTTGCGTGAAATCTGTTCCATGCTTACAGCTTGTTGCAACTTGCTTTGTACCTCTACCCATTTCATTTCGGGCAAACTCCCGTTGTCATAGAGCGACTTCATACGGTTGTATGCATCTTGTGCCTCTTTCAAGCTGGCCAGAGATGCGTTATATGAGTTTTGCAACGTGGCCTTATCGAGCGTTGCCAACAGTTTACCTTTCTGTACATTTTCTCCTTCGGTAACGAAGACTTTGTTTACATTTCCCATTACCTCGAAGCTGAGTGAAGAGGAGGAAACGGCTTCCACTGTTCCCACATAGTTTCGGCTGTTCATGTAGGATGATTCCGACACCTTGACCACTTTCACGGGTACAGCCCGTATTGCTTGATTTTCGTCTTTTTTTCCTGAACAACTTATCCAGATCAGGGCACTTAAGAAAATGCCTGTATACGCAGCTAACTTCATAATAATTTGTATTCTTTAGTTTTATGTAATTTGTTTGCTGCAAAGATGGTGCCATTTAACATCTTAAAAAAGCCCTTGTTTTTATATAAATTGTTCTTTTTTTCGGAATTTGGTTATAAAACTATTGTAGATTAAGAAAGTTTTCTTATGTTTGCGCAAAAAGTAAGATCATGGACTTGTCAAAGCTGCTCGATCCGAACATACCTACATTAAAGAGTTTGCCGGATATCGTTTCTGAAATAAATACAATCGATGATGACTTTGCCATCTTCGATAAACTGGATGATGTACTGTTGATGGATTATCCCAGCAGGCTGGATGTGGCTATCTTTGCACTCTGCCTCAAAGGCAGTTGCCGGCTAGGTATTAACCTGGAAGAATACACGCTTGAACAAGGACAGATGTTCATTGCCATGCCCGATCAGATTATACAGTGTTTCAAGATGTCAGATGATTTTTCGGGAGCTTACATTGTGTTCTCTAAAAACTTCATTGACGGGGTAGTTCCTCGTTTGCATGAAATATTGCCGTTATTCTTTTATATAAATACCCATCCTTGTATAACACTGACTTCCGAGCAACTCGATAGTTTGTTGGAATATCATTCCTTCCTTTGGAAAAAGGTGAGAGCTAGTTACAATTTGTATCGTAGGGAAGTGGTGCGGGGACTTTTCCTCTCGATGATATATGAAATGTACAATTTCTGTTCGCCTTATTTTGCGGCAGAAGAGGGGCGTAATAAACCTCGTCAACAAGAAATATTTGAGGACTTTTTGAAAGAAGTGTCTTTGTCGTATAAAAAGGAGCGGGGTGTCAATTTCTACGCCCGCAAACTTTGCATCACCCCCAAACATTTGTCGTGGGCGGTGAAAGAGGTGAGTGGTAAAACGGCAGGTACCTGGATTGATGAGTCTGTGATACTCGAAGCCAAAACCCTGCTCAAATCATCGGATATGAATATACAGCAGATTTCAGAAGAACTGAACTTTGCCAACCAGTCATTCTTTGGCAAATATTTCAAGCATTACACCGGCATGTCACCCAAGGAATATAGAAAAAAATAAAAACATTCAACCCCAAACCTTGCTGCAACAGCATACGTTTGGGGTTGAATGGGATTTTATTTATCCATAACGATCTTCCAAGTTCCGTCTTGCTTAACGAGGTCGAAATTAGAATCTTCAGCATCACCGTTGCCGTAGGTTTGTTTCAGTACCACCTTGGCCGTATTGCCATCTTCCGAAACTGTTTCCGACAGAATCTCAATGGTTTTGATGCCACCTTTCTCTTCAATGGATTTGGCTCCTTTTTCTTTAAGCAGAGCCACAACCATTTCTTTGTTTTTCTTATTATCTTCGGGAGTAGCTTTTTCGTCAAGAGCTATGGCATCGGCAAATTTTTCATATTCACCTTTCTGAATATACCCGGCATATTTCTTGGCCGCTTCACCCGGAGAGCTGGCCGTGCAGGCAGCCAGAAGCAATGTAGTAACAAACAGCAGTCCCAAATAGATGAGTCCTTTTTTCATAAGCATTTGTTTTTAGAGGTTAATACTAAACAGTTAATACTGATATATCATTGTCAGCTTTTTACTTTGAAACATATCTCCCGGCAGCAGAAAATTACCGTTGAATCCCGGAATGTGTATGGCAGTGAGCTTTCCACCCGATATGTCGACTTTTTCCAAACGATACACATACTCAATAAGTTCCGTGCAATACATGCGCGTAGAGTCCTGTAAATCATAAGTATGGTCAAACAACACCCGCTTGTGGTACAACGCCTTCGCTCTTCGGGCAGCTGAGCAGCACACGGTACTGTCGGCTTTCACCCGCATTACCGCTCCGCTTTTAGCTTTCTCGGAACAGAAGAATGAGGTTATCGGTTCCATTTTTACCCGGTCAGAATCCCCTTTAAATTCAGGTTCTCCGGGTACGGCATGCACCACCATCCAGTCATTGCCTTTGCGCACTACAATGCCGATGTGGGAAAACTGTCCGTCTTCATCGGCAGCCAGTACGGCCCGGCTAATCAATCCTGCGCCTCGCCTGAATACCAGGTCGCCTTCACGCAACAGGCTATCGGCCGGCAAAACCGCTTTCACAGTTGTGTCGCCTTTGTGGCAGGCGGTCGTGGCCGTAATCAAAGCACACAATAAAATGATATGTGGAAATCCTTTTGTTTTCAGAGGTACATGTCCTTTTCATAGTTGCTATGGGAACAAATATAAGGAAAAATATTTAAATGCAACTTTTTAAAACAAAAAAAGGCAATGATGTTTCAACAACAGCATTGCCTTTTTAATTTAATGTTACCTAAAAACGAATCTTTTTTTCCTTGTAATCTTAATACCTTATTGCTGATACAAAGATAAAAAGTTTGTTTGGGATAACATTTGATGTAAATCAAGAAATGTATTTTCTTGCTATTTTTCTGCAGTTTGATCTGCTACAACAGGCCAGAACGGATTCTGGTAAAGTATAGACGTTGACACGTCTGAACCTGAAGTAGCCGTTAACTGAAATTGTTTAACCATGATCGGATTCAGGTAATGCGCCATCTTCCAGGTACAACCGTTGTAGGCAGCCTGACTGGAAGTTCTTTCGAACGGACGCAAATATTCGCTCTTATCTTTGGAGGAAACATTGGCTTGGTTGGAACCATCAGCCACCAGAATCGTTTGACCTTGGCTGTTTAGGTACCAGCTTTCCATCGGGGTGTTCCACAGGTGCATGCCTTCCAGGTGGCTGGGAGTGCTTACTAACTGATCCATAGAGCGCCAGCGACGAAGATCCATGTAGCGAATTCCTTCGGCCATGAACTCACAACGACGTTCGCGACGTATGTTATAAAGGGTTTTATCTGTCAGGATTGCTCCGGCAGTATAAGCTCCCCAGTCGTTTTCAGCTTCCATGCTCATGTTAGTAGCGGCAATGGTTTTGTCAATGTCGGTACTGATGTTGGCACGTTGGCGAATGGCAGTCCAGTACTCACGGGCAGTAGCATCGAGTGTTCCGGTTAGCATGTAACTAGCCTCCATATAGTTGAGTAACGCTTCCACAGCTCTGAAACATACGGCAGCCGTATAACCACCACCGTTTGCATAATGTTTGCGATTGAATGAACCGCCTTTGCGAAGTGCATAGCCGGTAGCATAACCGCGCTCACCATCACCGTTTGTAATGCTAGGATAGGGCTCAACCATAACAGCTTCTGTACCTTCGTTGTTATCGGTTTCAAAAAGAATATTTTTCTGTCCCGGCTCCTTCAAGAATATGCTTAATCGAGAGTCACGGTTCGCTTTCACATCCGCAATGGTTTTATCACCCATGTAGTAACCGTCACCGTTGGCGTATGTTCCGTGAGTATAAACAGGTGTACCGTCTTTCATCAGGAAGTTTTGTACTAATCCGCGTGTTAAACCGATACGGTAATTACCGCGTCCGGCTGCCGAGTTAATGTTATGAGTTGCCAGTCCGCGTGCATATTGACGCCAAAGAAGTACTTCGGAAACCTTTGAAAGGTCTTCTTGCGCAAACATATCAAAATAAGGATTGGCAGGATCTGTTGCCGACTGCTGTAGCACACCGGTGTTTTGAGTGAGACTACCTTTGTACTTATCACCTACAATTTTAGCAGCAGCCACAGCTTGTTCCAAGAAATATTTCACTTCGTTGTCAATGCTTCCGCTGGGGTACTGATAGTTGCTGTATATCTTAGCTCCCGGCCATCCTTCGCCGCCGGGTACAAATGCCGTACCTTTGAAGTTCTTCAACCAGCTACCTTCAAACAATGCCACACGAGATTTTACCAACATGGCTAAGTCCTTATTTATACGAGTGGTAGCCAAATCAACATCACTCATGTAACTGTAAGCCTTGTCGAGATCTGCAAGGATGAAACGAGCTACTTCATTGCGCGGAGCACGTTTGCTTGCTTCACGAAGCGCTGTGGCATCATCGGCAAGTGGTGTTTCGATGATAGGAAAGTCACCAAAAAGCTGAAGCTTCTTGAAGTATTCATAAGCACGTAAAAAGTACATCTCACCAATGTAGTGCTTAATAGTAGGTATACTACCCGAAATAGTATTCTTTGCACCGCTTATATCATCACCAAATTTGGGAAGTGTTTCGGATAAAAAGAAGTTCACGCGATAGATACGCTCAAACTTCCAGTTATCACTTTCACTATGAGGCACTTTCCAGCGATCTGCGGTATAGCGATCGTTGGCAGTTACTTCTATCTGGTTGTCGGTTCCTTTATCCTCGCCAAAGACGCCGTAACCCCACTGACCGAATGAAGGCAGAATGTTGGGATATTCATCATTCAGATTAGCTTCCAGCTGTGCCGCTGTGGAGAAATAGGTCTCGGGAGAAATGGTTGACATGGGCTCTCTGTCAAGGAAATCCTCGCATGACGTAGTTGCAACGGCAATGCTCATTGCCATCAAAGTCTTGAATATATATTTATAATTCGATTTCATGATATTCCTTATTTTAGTGGTTTAAAGTGAAACGCTAAGTCCTACCGACCAAGTTTTAAGAAGCGGATAAGCATTACCACCGCTCTTGATTGGTGCAGCTGCATTGCTGTTGGTATTTCCACCGTTCAAGGTTTCGGGGTCAAACAGTTTAGTTAAGTTGGTACCTGTCCACAAGTTTTCGCCCGATACAAAGACACGGCAATTGGTAATGCCTGCTTTACGAACCAAAGAAGCCGGAATGGTATAACCAATCTGTAAGTTCTTCAAACGGATGTAAGCTGCATTCTGCATGTAACGAGTTTGCACCTCTTGGTTTTTAGTGGTGTTGAATATAGGACGCGGGTAGTATGAGTCGGTGTTGGGGGCAATTTCATGTCCGGCTAAACCGATTGCTTCCGAACGGAAATAGTCTTGATGTTCCTTTAAGCCGGTTGACCACCACATACCCCAGGTTGCATCGGCACCCCAGAACATGTTTGAACCCTGCCAGTAATCACGTTTCATTACGCCTTGGAATAAAGCACGGACATCGAAACCTTTGAAATTTGCATTCAGGTCGAGTCCGAAGTGATAACGCGGTGTATTGTTACCAATCACCTTCAGGTCGCCATGGTCATTCACTGTTTGTGAGCCTTTGGTAATACCCGGTTTTCCATCTAAATCAGCATACATAATATCTCCGGCAGTCCACTCACTGCCAAGCGGTTGTCCGCCAACCTTTGCTAAATGCGCTTGCATTTCAGCGTCTGTTTTGGCAATGCCTACGGTTTCAAAACCCCAGATTTCGCCAATTTCACGACCGGCTACGTAAGAAGAGATAGAGTTGGTGGGGTTACCCGGATAGCTTTCAATGTAAGTACGTGCATCGGACACGTTGAATTTAACACCATAACCCAAGCCAAACTTGGTACGATCTTGCCACCCGATGGTTAATTCCCATCCTTTGGTTTTCAAATCGCAGTTATTTGTTTTAGGAGCAGCAATACCCAATGTGGCAGGAAGTTCTACAGAAGGGCCTACCATGTTGTCAGTGTAACGCACATACGCATCGAGCGAACCGGTTAGGCGGTTGTCAAAGAGACCGAAATCAAGTCCCACATTATAAGTACGTACCTTTTCCCAAGACAGGGCAGTACTGATGAGGCTACCCACATAAGCCGTATTGGGTTTCACGCCGTTTTGTAGCCAGTTTCCGTTAGCTTGTCCCAGAGTCATGGTACGATACGTAGGATACCAACCCGTTGTGTTCATATTACCCAGCTCACCATACGAAAAACGAAGTTTCAATTGGTTGCATGTCTTGGCAAAATCTTCCCAGAAGCTTTCTTGTGCAATGTTGTATCCCAAAGAGAATGAGGGAGATGTTTGCCAGCGATTTCCTCTACGGAAACGAGACGCACCGTCATAACGCAAGTTTACCTCAGCCAGGTAACGACCCTGATAGTCGTAGTTTACCCTGCCGAAGAAACCGGCAGTAGCCCATTCGTTACGGTAGCCACCTACTTCGGGAACCTTATCTTCTCCGGCACCGTTGATGTTCGATATCAAGTCCAGCTCGGGCAGATCTTCCACCTGCAAACCGTAACCTTTTACCTTGAAGAACTTTTGGCGCATTTCTTCCGATTGGAAACCACCCAATACTTTGAAGTTGTGAACATCTTGCAGAGAAAATGAATAAGTAGAATAAATATTCCAGTTCGTATAATTCTCTTTCTTATAATCCTGGTACAAACTAGAAGTACCTTTGGTGTCTATAATGTTACCGGCTACATCGTGATTGTAATAAGGCAAAGTCACCTCACGTGTATCTGCGGAATTGGTGCTGTAGTTGAACTCTACATTGGTTACCCAGTTCTTAATAGGTTCAAAAACCAAACCTGCCTGATGGTAAGTTTTGTCGGTCTGCGTGTTGTAATTGCCACCCATTGCCAGAGACATAGCCGGGGTGTCGGCATTGCTATTGAAGTAATAGCCGTTTTCGTCGTACACCGGAAGGTTAGGCCATGTTTGACGGCCAATTCTTTCGTACAAACCATCGCCGAAGGTAGTGGGGCGATCCAAATCCTGACGCACAAAGCGCAAACTGTAATTGAACTTAACCCATTTGTTTAACTCAGCGTTGAACTTGGCTGTAGCATTGTAACGTTTCAGCTCATCGGAGCCGTGACGAAGCAATCCGTTTTGATCCAAGTAACCTAAAGAAGCATAATAATTAAATTTGCTGCTTCCTCCGCTAACGCTCAGGTTATGCTCTTGCGAGAAATTGTTATCCTTGTATATTTCAGAATACCAGTCAGTGTTTGCATAAGCAGTGGTAAACGGGTCACCGGCTGGTTTTCCCCATACCTTGCCATCTGTTTGCAAACCGCCTTTGTTGGTTCCTCCGGCAGCTTGAAAGTCGAGCATCTGTTGCATCACGCTTTGGTTGAACTGATCTCCCCAATGTGAGTTGCGTGCTGCCGCATTGAAATAGTTGGCAAACGTGTACGAATCCATCATTTCAGGCAGGTTCACTGCACTGTTAATGCGGAAACTGTTGTTGTAATTGATGGTTGTCTTATCTGTACGGCCTTTTTTAGTAGTAACTAAAATAACGCCGAAAGGCGCACGTGAACCGTAAATAGAAGAAGCTGCCGCATCTTTCAATACAGAAATGTTCTCAATATCCTGCGGGTTAACCATATTGATATCGCCTTCCATGCCATCAATTAAAATCAGCGGACTGCCGCTTGATCCGTCGCCAATGGTACCATTACCACGAATGTTGATAGACATGCTTTTGCCTAATTCGCCGGTGTTGGTGGTAATTTGTAAACCCGGGACCAAACCTTGCAACGCCTGTGTAGCATTGGCTACGGGACGTGCCTCAATTTCTTTGGCAGTAGCCAACCCCACTGATCCGGTAAGATTTACCTTCTTTTGCGTACCAAAACCCACAATAACAACTTCGTCGAGTGTTTCGGTGTCCTCTTTAATAGTAATTGCCAGCGTGCTTTTTCCGGCAACCGCAACTTCTTGTGTTTTGTAACCAACAAAGCTGATTACTAAAGTGGCATTGGCAGGTACCTGCAATGTGAAGTTTCCATTTATGTCGGTAATGGTTCCGTTGGTCGTACTGCCTTTGACCAATACACTGGCACCAATAACAGGGTCGCTGCCATCGTTTACGGTACCTTTCACCTGAATTGTGGAACTTTGAGCATTCAGCAACTGAATGTTCAAAAGAAGAGTCATGCAAACCAGTAAAAAGAGAGGCACTCTTTTACGCAGTTCGAGTCTTTCAAAGAATCTTTGCTTTTTCATTGTATAAACTTTAAGATAAAACTAAAATATAACCTTGTTTCAACCAATGGGGTAACTGCCCCGATTGAATTTTAAGTAAAGGTAGGCTTATTGTATTAATAATATATCTGAAAATAATCCTATAAAGTAGAATTATGGTTTTTCCCCTTATTCGGATTATAAATCCACCTCATTATATACTCTAAAACGGTTGAAACACCTGTATTGTTTCTTGGTTCAAAGAGCTTATTTCATTTTAAGTACGCGGTATTGTTGGCACGTAATAAGTGTTTTTTGTATCTTCGCCAAGTTTTAATAACGTAACGTATACAATGAAAGCACTTTTTGTATTTCCGGTCCGCGTGTGCATATCTGTTCATATTCTCTGCCTGTTAATAATATCTCCTTTATTTGCAAGCAAAGGTATTGTTTCACATTTGCAATTTAAAGAGTACTCCACTCTCAACGGACTTCCCAATAATGATGTGCAGACTCTGTTTCAAGACTCAAACGGATTTGTGTGGGTTGGTACCAAATACGGCCTGTTCAGGTATGACGGCTACGGCATACAGGAAATAAAATCCAACCTGCACAACCCCAGTTTACTGACCTCAAATAACATACAGTGTATTACCGAAGATAAACTCAACCGACTGTGGATTGGTACGGATAATGGCTTTAACGTATTTAATAAGAAAACGCGTGCAATAGAAAAGATCATCATTCCCAAGGCCAAAAGCAACAACATAGCACGCATCCTGATTCTAGATAATGATAATGCTCTGATAGGTACTGAAAACGGTTTGTACCGCTATCAATACAGCAGGCAGGCCTTCATTGAACTGACAGCCAAGAATACAGCAGGAGTTTTTAACCCCACTACCGTTAAATCCTTGCTGAAAGACTCTCGTGGTGACGTTTGGATTGGTACGTGGGATAGTGGGTTGTATCGTTTGAACCCCACCACTCAAAAAATGTATCATTATCCTCCGCTCAACCAGCAAAACTCAGCACATTATATTTTTGAAGATTCACGGGGAACTATCTGGGTTGCGGGATGGTCCAACGGACTTCATCGATTGCACTTAGCGGCCAATCGTTCGCTCATCGGTTTTGATACCTTTACCCATGATGTGCGCAACCCTAATAGTTTGGCAGATAACTTGGTATATGCCATTTCAGAAGACCCCCTTACGAAAACCTTATGGGTGGGCGGCAGTGTAGGGTTAAGCATTACTGATGCTGCAAATCCGGGTAAATTCATAAACTATCAGGTACATGCCAGTCCGCACGAACTGCCGGCTGCCGAGATTGATGCTGTTTTGTATGACGCTAACAACAACAAAATGTGGCTAGGATCACTCGGGGGAGGGGTGATTCATACCAATACCAGCAAGCCTTTTTTCCAGAACAATATGACCATCAGCTCTTCCAGGCGCGTGTTTGCCACGTCTATCTATTCTCTTTATGTAGATCAAGATGACTGTTGGATAGGGGTGGAGAATCATGGTGTAATGCGATATTCTCATGATACCGATCAGTACGAGGAGTACAATCAGATTAAAGAATTCGGTCAGATAAAGTCCATGTCGACCGTCTTTGATATTTTGAAAGATCGGCGTAGCCACACCATTTATTTTGCCAGTTACAGTGACGGGTTGTATGTGTACCAAAAAGGAAAGAATGTGAAGAATTACAGATACACCAACTGCCATTTCCTGCCGGTAAATCACCTTACGGCTTTGCATCAAGACAACAAGGGCAATATTTGGATTGCCACAAAAGGAGGGTTGGGGGTTATGGCACCCGACGGATACAGAACGTCAGTTGCTTTATTTGCTATAGGTACAAATAAAGTGGCAGATCCCGATATCCGTGATGTTATTACAGACCATCAGAACAATTTGTGGATGGCTACCTCTACCCAGGGAATTATACGGGTGGAAGCAAACCCTCACGCGCTGCAACAGGCTAAGACACACATCTATAATCCGGCCCGTGGCACGCTTTCGGCTAAACATGTTTTGTGCCTTTTTATCGATTCAAAGAATCAATTATGGGCGGGTACGGAAGGCTCCGGACTGTGCCTGTACGACCCTTCATCGGATACCTTTGTAGATAAGCACCTCGCCTATAATCTTCCCGGAGATATGGTCAGCAGCATCGAGGAAGATGAAAGCGGTAATCTTTGGCTGGGTACGAATAGCGGATTGGTGCGCGTCAGCTCGCCCGGAGACGATGCTGCAACCCGAATACGTATTTTTACCACGGGTGACGGACTGCAAGATAATTATTTTATTCCCAATAGTTCCTGTCATTTTCAGCACAAATTGTATTTTGGTTCCACCAAAGGCTTCATCAGTTTTGTGCCCGAAGAACTAAAGAACGTGTCGCAGAATGTAAACCTTCAGTTGACAGAAATTTACATACGCGGGCGAAAATTGAGCCAGCTACCTGCTGATAAGAGGAGAAAAATATCAGCATATAGTTCGGAATTTACAGAAAGCATTACCGTTCCGTTTGAATATAATGATGTGAGAATTGAGTTTGCTTCGCTAACCTACAACAATCCGCTGCTTAACAAATACGCCTATAAGCTTGAAAACATGGATGACGATTGGAAGTACACCGACGGAACCCATCGATTGGCAGAGTATAACAACCTGCCTTCGGGCAACTATCGGTTCCTGATTAAGGCAACCAATGAAAATGGTGATTGGAGCGATGTGAGGCAGCTTAACATCAAAGTATTGTCGCCCTGGTGGGCTACGTGGTGGGCCTACACCCTTTACACGTTCTTATTAACGCTTTTCGCCTACTATGTGTGGCAAGATGTAAAACGTCGCATAACGCTTAAAAATTCGCTTCGCATACATGTAATGGAAGCCTATAATAAAAACGAAAAGGAGAGACAGATGATTGTTGAGGTTGATAGCATTCGTGTGCCCGGATCGGATGAAGTTTTCCTTGAACAGGCCATTGACTGTGTGAAGAAACACATGACGGATTCTGCGTTTGGAGTGTCTGAATTTGTTGAGGCTATGTCGACCAGCAAAACCACCCTCTATACCCGGCTTAAAGAACTTACCGGAATGAATCTCTCAGGGTTTATTCAGAGCATACGACTGAAGGCTGCCTGTCAAATTATGCAGGAACAACCCGGCATACGTATTTCTGACTTGGCTTATGCCGTAGGATTCAATGACCCTAAATACTTTAGTCGTTGCTTTAAAAACAATTACGGAATGCAACCCAAAGAATATCTTAAAAGATACCAGCCTAAGACGGATCGGGAGGTATTATAAACTGCCTGCTCTTACGCGGCTTAATGTTTCGGGAGTCATGAGCAGATACGAAGCAATGTGTGATAGCGGTGCCCGTTTAATAACTTCCGGATGGGTTTTCATTAGCAGATTGTAACGCTCGCGAGCTGTTTCAAACCTCCACGAATCAGCTTTGATTTGCGATGTGATAAGTGAGAATTCTAGCACTTTACGGTAGAAAATATTGATTTCCCTGATGTCCTCACTTAGTTTGAGCAGTCGGTCGTAGGGCAACAAATACACCGTAGCCGGCTCCAACGCCTCGGCAACCAGACGGGTAGGTTCCTGTTTGAGTAAGCTCTCAATGCACATCAAAATGCAGCCCTCGTATGAGAAATGTTCGGTCACCTCTTTCCCGTTTTTAAAATAATATTGTCGCAACATGCCTTTCGCTACAAAAACGATGTACCTGCTTATCTGACCCTGATGAATAAGCATTTCGCCCTTGTTCAAATCACGGCGTTCTGCCAGATTTTCAAGAATTTTTCTTCCTTCGGGAGTCATTTCAGGGAACCTGGAGTTCACAACGGCAGCTACGGTTTCTTTGAGTAATTCCATTTTTTAAGATGATTTGAATAGTAGGTTATGGCACAAAAATAGCAAAAAAAATGATATAGATCAATTAATGAACCTTAAACAATCAAAAGGGGAGATATAGCATGATGCTCATATCTCCCTTGATTGTCTTAAACCATCACCTCGCTCCCCTCAAAACAAGGGCACTGCTTCACCCACTCCTCCGGTTCAACTTCGCCGTTGTGGTTCAGGTCCGGACTTAAATCCCGATGGCCGCATACCCGGCTGAGGGGATAATCAATCAACAACGTGCGTACCAATACCCGTAGCGAATGCTTCTGATGACAGGTTCGCGTATCTTTGGGCATGCCCCGGCTGTCGAGTCCGCCCTCGTAACAGATGCCGATGCTGTTGGCGTTGTAACCTCGTGCATGCGCACCAACCTGCTCTAGTGGACGGGTGGTGACTATCTTACCGTCCTTGCGAACGTAAAAGTGATAACCCGCACCCTTGAAGCCCCGGCGACGGTGATCCGTCGCCAGATCATGCTCGGAATAGGTGCGGTCTTCGCGCGTGGCCGAACAGTGAATCACAATCAGGTCAATGTGTCTCATACCGCCTACATTCTGGATGAACACTCCTTGGCTGCACACTGCTGCGCCAGCGCTGCCGCCAGCTGCGTTTTCAAGGCAAATAGTTCGGTGTGCATCTCACGAACCTTTTCACTGGTCTCAAAGTAATCTTTGAGCACCTTCTCCAGCTGAGCCACCAGAAACTCGTACTGCCCCTTGATGAGGTCGCTAAACTCTTTGCTGTCCTTTTTATTCGTTTTTACGAAAAATGGAAGAATCACCTTGGTACACTCCAAAACTTTCAAAATAATGGTTTTCATATTCAATTATCCTTATAGATTAAACAAAATTCGTGTATTCTTAAATACTGACAATTAAGTAACGGACGTTTGCACATCCGTTACTTTTGGTTAACAGATTATCTATTAGGATCATCTTCCTCACCCGTGTTTCCTGGTGTGTTTCCTCCGGTATTGCCACCTGTGTTCTCACCCGGTGTTTCATTCTCGGCTACCACCTTGCCCACTGTCTTCTTCTTGAAGGTCAGCGTCTTGATCATCTCCGTGAGGTCAATACCCGGACGGAAAATGATGTGTGCGCCCTTCACCTGATTGGCACTGAAATCATCCTTCTTTTCCACTCCTGTGCTGCTTACCCCTACCTGGAAGCTGCCGAAGTCGCCGAAGCGCACAATCTCCCCTTTGGCCAGACTCTTCATCATGCTATCGATCAGTGCGTAGAGCACTGCTGCGATATCGGCACGCATCACCGTGCAGCCTTCAGAGGCATCTTTGCACAAACTGCGGAAATTCATTTCGCCCGCCGCCTGGGCCATGGCATAAAACTTTTCGGGCTCGTTCTGCTTGGCAGGATTTTTTCGGGCCACTACTGTAACAGGTACACTCATGTTGTAATAAATTAAATGATTAATACTCTTTTCCGAAACGCGGATCAGGGCTGCTCACCAACCCTGTTTCCCGCTCCGGTACAACAAAGATACAACCTGCTCAAAAGCCTTTTTACCGTACTTTACCACTCAAACCGTGCATTGTTTTTATTTGATTAAACGCCTTTGTTTTTCGTTGAAAAACTTGTTTTTCTGCTCGTTAATATGTAAATTTACAGGAGTAAACCAATAAGATAAACTGATGAAAGAAGACGAACCGTTCAGGGTGCGAGCCTACCACAAAGGCATCTTGGCCCATTTGTACAATCCGGGGTTGCCCGTGGAGTCGGCCATGCGCAAACTGCGTAACTGGATACGCAAAAACGAAGACTTGTATGATGCGCTTTACAGCGGCAGAGAAGGTAAAAACGACCACTATTTCACCCGTCGCCAGGTGGAGCTGATTGTGGAACATTTAGGGGAACCGTAATTGGCTCCCCTTTTTTGTGCCGGTTTACTCGGCATTCTTGCTGATCCAAGGCTCGGGTGGCGTATAGTCGGCAATGCGCGTCATGCTCTTGTTGTGCCCAAAGTACACGTTGCCCGTTTGCCCGTTACGATGCTTAGCAATGATAGCAATGCCCAGTCCGTCGGTGGGATATCCGCTCTCCTTATCGGTTGGCAACTGCGCCATGGCAGGGCGATAGAGCAAGATCACCAAATCCGCATCCTGCTCGATGGATCCACTCTCGCGAAGATCCGACAACATCGGTTTGCGCCCCGGACGATTCTCCGATTCACGGTTCAGCTGACTGAGCAAGATGACCGGAATGTTCAGCTCACGCGCCATTAATTTGGCCTTGTGCGTGGCCATAGCCACCTCCTGCTCCCGGTTGCGCGCCTGCTTATCGGGCTTCATTTCGCAGAGCTGCAAGTAGTCGATAAACACCACATCACACAAGCCCTTGCTGTGCAGCATGCGCGCGCTGGCCCGTATGTAATCCATGCCCGCCGTGCCGGTGTCATCAATGCGCATGGGCAGTTGTCCCAGCTCGCTGGCCGCCTTGGTAGCCTCGCTGAGCCCCCAGGCATCCACCTGCCCGCTCTTCCACTGCTCGGCATCAATGTTGGCCTGCGAGAGGATCAGTCGGTCGCCCAACCGTTCGCCCGCCATCTCGATACTGTACACCACCGTATGCCGTCCGGCCTTTGCCGCTGCCGTGGCCAGATGCATGGCGAAGGCCGTTTTGCCCACCGAAGGACGTGCGGCAATGATGTTCAGATCGCCCTTTTGCCAGCCCGCCGTAAGCTTGTCGAGATCGTGCAAGCCGGTAGAAACCCCGGTTATTCCTGCAGCATTGTTGTTGATACGCCCTTCGGCTTCACGCATGGTATCGGCCATGAGCACCTTGAGTTCCCTCAGATTGGTGTTGCATCCAAACTCCTTTTCGATGTTTTCGAGCAGCTTGTGCCCTTCGGCCAGCGTGTCTTCCAGGTCCATGGTTTCATCGGCCGACAAGGCAAACAGCTTGTTGAAGCCCAGTATCAATTGCCTGCGGATAAACTTTTCGTGCACCACCTGCAGGTGATAATCCAAGTGCGTGGAGTTGGCCACGTGCGAGCTGAGCTGCGTAATGAAATACGGTCCGCCGATCTGCTCCAGTTCGCCCCGTCGGCGCAGCTCCTCACTCACGGTGAGAATGTCGATGCCCGTGCCCTGGGTGCTCATGTGCAGCATGGCATCATACACCTTTTGGTGCCTTTGCTCGTAGAACATTTCGGGGCGAATTTTGGTACTTACCAGCGGCATGGCCGTGGTTTCAATGAGACAGGCGCTCAGCACGGCCTGTTCCATGTCAATTGCTTGGGGTTGATTCATGGTAAAAATTTAAAATTAAATATGAATATTGATTCAGAGGAAGTCAGTGGGCATGGCCCGTTTGTTTAGTCTTCGTCTAAAAAAGATTTGTCTTTGAGGTAGTTCACCGCCTGCTTGCAGAAACGCGTATCGGTGAGGTAGTAATAGTAATTATCGATTCCGGTGACAGCCAGTTTCTTTTCGTGCTGTGTGAGCAGGTTCCACTCCTTGCGCGCCCTGCCCACGTTGACTTTGCGCGTTTGCGTGGTGGCGTGATACTCGTCCCAGAACTGCTGAAACAACTCATCGGTCTCCTGATTATCGGCTTCGTACAGTCCGTTAGGGTAATGCGTCATGCGGATGTGTGTCAGGTTAGTGTGCGGGATGATGGAGATTAGATTTTCGAGAACCAGTTTCTTGAAGAAACGTCTGGTTTTAGTGCGCTCCCATCCGAATATCTCCGACCAGTTACTTATGCTGATAAGCGATTCTCCCCTTTTACAGCAAACAGATTTTCCGCGTATGATGCAGGTGGCATCTTTGTAATTCATTCGGTGATACATCGTGATAAACGCCTCGCGTTCCGTAAGCGGTTGGTTACTTAAATTGAAAATTCTAGTTAACAATTCATTGGAAATATAGAGAAAACCGCTAGAAATTTGTTTATTCTTCATGAGTTCTTTTTTAAGAGATTCATATTATTTTTCGGCAAATATAAACGCTGAAATAATACCGTGCAATAGCCCAATCCGTTTCGGTATCGAAAACGATCGATAATGTTCATAATAGTCTGATTTTGTTCAAAATAACCAAAAAAGTAGCGAAAAGACTAAAAAATACAATTTTCGCTCAACTTTGCATAAATTTGCACGATAAATCAAATAAACGATGGAGCTTGAAACAAGCATTCCCGGAGAGCATCAATTAAAACAGCCTTTCAGTTGAGCCGAAGCATCCTGAAAGGCTGTTTTGTCCTGAAAATTAACCTAAAAAATGCGCACACGATTTCGCACATGTTTTTTGTTAGCTAACTTATTGAAAATAAGTTGGTTATGAGGTTTGTTTTTTGTTTATGTGAACACGATGTGCCCATGATATAATATAGAATTAATAATATATATAATAATTCGGAGATTTTCCTTGTGTTTTCGTGAGTTGCCTTAACGGTCTGTTCGATTTTTTCGGATGTTGTAATCTGGGTTGCCCCATTCGTCGAAAAGAAGGTCCACTTGCTGCGGGGTAAACCAGGTAGAATTAACCGTGAATCCTGTATCGTTTAGCCTCTGAATTAAAGTAGAATTTTCATTGAGTTTTTTCTGTAATGCTTTCATCTGAGATCTTGAAGTTAAGTAACAGGGGAAATACAAGGCTGCAATAGCTTTTACAGACAAAAAGCCTGATAGCTGTTCAGGCGTAGGTGATTTGTGTCTCATCATATTAGTTTTGAGAAGTTATATATTTAGATAATTTTAATTTTGCAAATGTAACTATAATATATTACATAAAAACTATATTAATCAAATTATTTTCAAAGAATTATAATTATACAAAATATTATTACAAACAGACCGAGACTTTACACATTATTATATATGAAGGCTTTATAATGTATAATAATATCTTAATAAAAAACAATTGTTCGCCTGCTATTTTTATTTCTAGGCCTAGGATTTTAAAAAGTTGGTGTAGGATTTTTAATTGTTGGGGGGGGAGAAAATAACTCTCTTATTCCGAGAACTATTTAGATATTTATAAATAGTAACAAAGGAGTATAGAACATTAATTCATACGAATCAGACAGGAACCAGCTGAATAGCCTCCTTCAAAAACCGAGATACATATCAAATCGCCGGATTTAAATTTATCGTAATTCTGAGCAAAAACTAACAATGTACTTGCAGATCCGGTATTTCCTAACTCTTCAATATTGTACAATAGTTTGTTTTCTGGAATTCCCAATTCTTTTATAACGTGTTTCAGGATTCTCATATTGGCTTGGTGTCCTATGAAATAAGAGAGTTGATTTATTGAGAAGTCATTTTTAATTAATATATTCTTGGTGTTTTCAATAAGATAATGGCATGCGTGAACAAAAACATCTTTTCCATATGGCATTTTTATTTCTTTATTTTGAAGGTTAAGGAATACTCCATCAGTACCCATGCCTATATTGCCCAGACCTTCAGAAGTTACATCAATAATTTTAGCTGATTTTGTCTCTATATTCTCTTTCGAGAAAAAATAGGCACAGGCTCCATCACCCCATAAATGCCCGCACATACAGTCTTTATCGTCTGAGTAACTGGAATTCCTTTCGGCGCAAACGAGAAGTGCTTTACTTGATATCCCTGTTTCAAAAAAGACTTGATAACTTCTATAGCATTTATTGCAGATGAACATGCAGACGATAAGTAGAAAACCTTTGCTCCGGAAATATTATATTTTTTTTGTATGTAATATCCAGGAGTAGCTATTGTATCACTTGGGGTATATGATGCAAATATTATTAAATCAACATTGCAAATATTGAATGAGAGATTTCTACTTGCTTCTCTCACGGCTTCAAGGCACATATAATTTATTGTCTCATCTTTGTTGGCTCTTGAACGACTTTTTATTCCTGTTCTTTGAAAAATCCACTCGCTTGATAAATTGTTTAGTTTATTAAAGTATTCATTTTCAATTCTTGCTCCTGGAATATAGTATCCAATAGAATTAATATACATATTATTTTTTTTATTGTTGAGGTGCAAAGATTACTATTTTAGAATGAACGTAAAAGCTCATTTTTTCTTTATAATTGATCTAAACATCTGTAGTTATATGTAGTATTGATAAAGAAAATTAAGCCATTATTACAGAAAAATAGAACTTGAATGATGAATACGAATTCAGTACTTTTATAAAGTCAAATATTATTTTGTTTATAGATTCAAAAAAGTGTCCGTGAGGATGTTTATGCGTCTGCATTATTAATTTCATTAAGTTTTTTATTCAGTTAATTTCACTAATTATATGACGCATAATAGATAGTTTGGTTTGTGTTTTTGAAGGTAACTTATTATAAGTTGCCTTCTTTTTATAATAAAGAAAGGTTTGAATACAGAAAAAATGTAATTACTATTTAAATGAATTTAGTATTAATTTCTACAATATAGTCTTATGAGTTATCAACGTTTAGAGTCCGTAATTTATTTACCTTTATATAGGAATATAGTGAATAAAAAAGATCTTTCCAAATTATTTTTTTCATGTGTTTATGGGTTTTATAGTGTTCTGTTACTAATTTACTTGATATTTAATTATGAATCACTTTTGCAGTTGTTGTTGCTCGTGCTCATTTTCTTTGTTTCATTTGTGATAGCGTTGATAATGTATCGTTCATATATAAAAAGCAAACAGATGGTTTATGCTCCTGCTAATATGGTAGTTAGAGAAGCTGTGGCTTATTATAATTTGAGAGATATGGAAATACTTAAGGAGGGTTTGAAAGAGAAGGATTTTTCTATTTTACATAATGTAAAAATAGAGCAAAATAGTAATATCCGATTAGATATATTTGTATCGATGGATAAACGTTTTGTCGCTGCTCAATTATTTCAGTTTGTTCCATACAGATACAAGGCTATCACTCCTATTTACTATTATTATGATGAAATTGCATTAAATTTTATGGAATATTTTGATAATGATTTTTGTGAAATAAAATTATAAAATAATGAATAGGGTAAAAGTTGTTGATACATATAACTTTAACGAATTAAGAGATAAAATATTTTATTCCAATACTTTTGGTCCTAAAAAATATTTGTTTACGAGTTGGAAATATAATTTGTATATCGGACGGAAATTAGTTAAGGTATGGACTGCCGGCAATGAAATGTTGTATGCAGAAAAAGCTCTTTTTGAACTTGCTTTGTCCTTGGAGCATATATGTAGCAATGAAGAATGGTTTGTAGTGCAATTTTCTAATCACATAAAGAATAGAAAAGAAGATGTTCTGGCGTGTCTGGCCATATGTTTTTTTCATTGGGCAGGTGGCAAACAACTTGATTTGAATGAAATGAATAAATCTCTTCGCAAAGATTATTTTGTGGCAAAGAAGTTTATTATGAAGTTGTCTTTTAGTGAGGATGTTAATTTTGCGTTCAGTGTTTTCTTTAACAGGAAGGCTGCTTCGTTACAAACAAAGATTGAAAGTTCATTGATTTGCTTGTTTATTCTCGCCGAAAAATACAACATAGACTTACTGTGGTATATAGACAGACGGCTTGAATATATTGAAAATAGAAGCAATTTGAATAAATTGTTCTCTAAGATTGTCCCATGATGATTTGTTTACAGAAAGGGAAGCACACACTATCATATTTATATTGGAAAAGAAAAATTAGACAGTTTTGTAGGAGAATAGAGCATGTTTAATGTATTATTTTCTTATATCTTTGTCTTTCTAAAATAATTTAGTTTGTTTGAGTTTTAATAAGCAAATCGGCTATTATGTATAGTCTCTTTATTTGTCTATTAGCTGTTTCTGATTTCTTTAGTTATATTTTCGTTTTCAAAAGTCGTAAAGTAAAAGGACACTATTTAGACGAGTAAATCTAATTTTAAGATTTACTAACGGGAAAGCTATCTGTGACAGATGGCTTTCTTCATATTCGTTTGAGCAAATGTAATCAAGTCTGTTAAATTCATTTCGAAACTATTTTTAAAATATTATTATTCACGAAAAGATTTATCATTGTTTTTTTAGTATATTTGGAGCGGAGAATAATTAATGTATAGTTGGGTATGCACAATCTATATGTTGATTTATTTTTTAACAGATTATATTATTTTTGCTATGGATAGTCAATTTATACGTTTTGTTGTATTGCCCAAAGAGTTTTCTTTTTATTCGAATCTGGATAAAGATCAAATAGAGAAATATAAATATCCCACCAGATTAAACGCAGGACTTTTCATGATTATTCTTAAAGGTAAATGTGAACTGTCTATTAATTTAGAAAGTTATATAATTACTGAAGAATCTATAGTGACTGTTATGCCGAATAGCATTATTCAGATGAATAATTATAGTGAAGAGTTTGATGCATACTATCTGGTTATGGTACCTGGATATATGAATGATATAGTACTAATCCAATCAATCATGCCTCATTTGTCTACAATCATGGAAAATCCGGTATTAAATATCGAATCGAAAAAGGATAGGGATTTATTTTTAGATTATTGTAAAATATTTCAGAGAATATATGAGAGGCAGCAGGCTAATCCTGCAACTGAAATCATTCAAAGTTTAATGTCAACTCTCATTTACGGACTTTTGAAAATATGGGAGGTTAGAAAAAATAATTTACCTGATGATTATATAGGAAAGCTAAGCCGAAAGGAAGCAATATATCATCAGTTCATGCTGTGCCTTTTGAAGCATTACCGAGAAGAAAGAGCCGTTTCTTTCTATGCTAATAAACTGTGTATCTCGGCCAAATATCTTAGTGCTGTAATAAAAGATATTAGAGCCAAATCTGTTTTAGCTTTGATAAACGAAGCGGTTATCTTGGATGCAAAAGCGCAGTTAAAGAATTCAAATTTAACAATAATGCAAATATCAGATAGTCTTAATTTTTCAAATCCTTCTTTCTTTACAAAATATTTCAAAAGACATACAGGTATGACCCCTAAGGAATATCGAATTAGTTAATATATTCTTTATTACTTTTAATTTTTTTTTTTATACTGTGATACGAATAAGGCATCGCAATAACTACAACAATACAGGCAATACCCCCATAAATTGTCCAACCCGATATTTCCTTTAATGCGGCCAGTGTGGCTTGAATTTGTATTCGTCCTTTGATTGATTGCGTTGCCAATATTTGAGCATCTTCTACACTTTTTCCCTGCATCATATTGCCCATTTGACTTTGAGTAAATATTCCTGCAATTTCAGGATTAAGCATATCTACATTTTGTGACAATCGGCTGATATAGTACGACTGTTTTTCATTCAATACGTTTGTATATAAGGATGTACCAGCTACTGGCCCTATAACTGAACGGAAAGTCAACATTAAAAATATCCAAGTGGTGAGATACATCATATTCAATTTACGCATACCCCAGATACCTGCTGTTGCATAAAGAATAAGCATTCCAGCTGAGCGGATAATAACAGGGAAAATCATGTTTTCGTATAATCCCATACTTTGTACTTGAAAATACATATATACAGCAGCAATTGTTATAAATAAAAAACCTATGCTGAAGATGTATTTGAAGTGCATATTCAATTTTGCCATTAACGTTGCTAGGATAGCTCCAATCACATACCCTATTAAGCTGTAATTGCTTAATACTGCATTTTGCCAATTATCTATTTTCATTGATATACTGACAAATGTACTCACAAGTATTGAGCTAGAATTTAACACCATAAGCATAACAAAAACCAACAATGCTATTATAACATTTTGGAAAGAGAATATTTTTAAGTCCAAATAAGGGCGTTTGCTATACGTTTCCAAAATAAAAAATACTCCGGTAGATAGAAGCAATATAACTAAAGAATAATTCATCAATGAATTGTCGAACCAATCTAGAGTTTTACCATATATCAAAATAAAGCTAAATGATAATAACAGTAATGAAGCACATACTATATCGCTGAATTTAGTAAACGTCAGACGTATAGCTTTTTTTCTTTTTTGATACACCATTGTTAACTCTACTAATAAGAGGCAAATAAGTGTTAGTGCAATCATGAAATAATACACATACTGCCACATATAGCTGTAGGCAAGCCATGCAGTTACAAATGAACCGAGCTGACCAACCATCAGGAAAAATAAGTATAAAAAAGGCAATGCCATAGCCTTTATTTTTTCCATTTTAGCCTCTGTTTCTTTGGGTACTTCCACGAGTGAGGGTTTCAGTAACGGTACGATGTCTTTTCCGGTAATATATCCCAAGAGACCGAATAGTGTATTGAAGATAAGTATTATACGAATAAAACCGGTAATAAAGCTACATATTATAAGTAGTGGCATTGAGTTTGTCTCAGCACATATATAGCTTATAAAAGCCAAGGCAGAAAGCCCTATCAGATAAACCATTTTTGAACGTCTTATTTCAAGAAATAAAATGGTGAATGGAGTAAAAACAGTCATCCCCACAGCTGTTGCAAAATTAGCATATTGTATATGTTCCGTCATAATGCCCAAACTACCTACCATTTCGCCAGCATTACTTGTGTATGCTCCACTTATAAATAGTGCTGGTACAAACATGAAAACATAAATAAATATGCCTAATGGTTTGGGAACCCAATTATGGAACGGGAGATTAAATCCTTTCATTTTTTTATCTTTGCATTTACTATAGCCATCATACCTGCAGCTAACTTCATATTATCTTCGGAAGACAAATGCTCCAATTCTATTCGCACCGGTATTCGTTGTTGTATTTTGACAAAATTACCTGTTGAATTATCAGCTGGTACTAACGAATATTTCGCTCCTGTTGCATTAGATATTTCAGTGACTTTTCCTTTAAATTTCTTATTGTTGAAAGCGTCAATAGTAATAGTGACGTCTTGCCCTATGTATATATTCTTTATTTGTGTCTCTTTAAAGTTTGCAACTATCCACTTTTGTGTATTGGGTATTATGTATGTTATGTTTTGTCCAGCATTCACCAATTGTCCTTCTTCTAATGCTCTGCGCCCCAGAAACCCGTCACAGGGAGCAGTGATAATAGTGTAAGCCAAGTTGAGCTTGGCCATATCCAATGCTGCCGAAGCCCTCAGAATGGCTGCCTTCGAGTTTCCTCTCTTCTTACGGATTTCTTCCGAAGATGATTCTGCCGTTCTTTTCTGTTGTTTCATTGCATTCAAGCGAGCGGTTGTAGCATCTAAATCTGTTTTTATTTGTTCAACTTGTATAGCTGTAGTAGCATTTCGAGCTAATAAATTTTGATATCTTGTATAATCTGTTTTTAATTTTCTTAGCCGCGTTTCGGTTTCTTCAATATTAGAGTCGAAAACTATAATGTTGCTTTTAGATGTATTTATACTTGCATCAATTACTTGAGAACTGGCTATTGCATCTTGCAAAGAGGCCTCGGCCTCTTTAAGTCTTATTTGGTATTCGCGATCGTCAACAACAAGCAATGTGTCTCCTTTATTTACAAACTGATGCTCTGTAAAATGAATTTTATGAATATATCCTGGAACCTTTATGTTAATGGGTGAAACATATTGTTCTACTTGAGCGTCATTTGTCACTTCATTGCTTTTAAAATTAAGAAATAAATCAATTGCAAAATAGATTCCTATTACTATAATTATTAAACCCATGGCACTCATAAACCAACGAGTGCTACGTAATAATCTCAATTTTCTTAATTTTTTTTTATGATTACTTGGTACTAACATATTTATTTTTTTTATATTATTTCGACGGAATTTATTTATTTGAAAGTTTATCCAACTTACCTGTTAATTTCAACAGTTGCAACTTGATAATTCTGCAATTGTAGTGTGCATTGATAAAGTTGTTTTGTGCATCGGTAAGCCTCATCTCATCTTGCAATAATTCAGTCATTGATACTATTCCTTCTTTATATCTGTCAGCTGTAACTTTATATACATCTTCGGCCAGCAAATAATTATCTTTTTGTTTGGTGTAATTTCTGTAATTATTTAACCAGTCTTTAATTTTATTATCGTAATCTATTTGCATTTTTTTTTCGGTGTCTTCAATCTGAGTTTCTACTTTAAAATAATCTGAATTTGCTTTTTTTCTATTTAACTGTTTGCTAAATCCATCAAATATTGGGATGTTTAAAGATACCCCCCAATACAAAGAGTTGTACCATTTATTAAGCCTATTCGATATATTAGAGTGAAAATAATTGTCAATATGATCAGTGTAGTTGGTGTAGGATAACTGGCCCACTAATGACAGTGATGGAATGTACCCTTGGTTTATTACTTTTATCTGTTTTTTCGTTATGTCTTTTTGAGAGTATAGTATTTTAAATTCATTAAGATCTTTTGATACTCCAGTTAATTCGGGTGCGCTCATCTCGTTGACGCTGACATGAACAAGTGATAAATTTGATTCAAAAGGCAAATTTAATATATATTTTAGTAAATTTAATTGTTGATCATACATAGCTATTGCATTATCGCGTTGTACAATAAGATTTTCAATATTGATATTAACACGTTTTATATCTACATCCATTGCCATACCATTATCGAAGAAGGCTTGGGTTATATCAGCCAATGTCTTGAGACGATTTATATTTTCATTGGTTAGCCTGATTTGTTCAATGGTTGTTTGAGCTAAGTAATATATCTTACATATTTCTAATATGAGATCATCTTTCGCTTTTTCGTATGAATAGTGCGTTAGTTCTTTCATCTTTTGTGCTATGGAAATACTTGTATAAAGGGTTTGGTTGTATAATGGCATAGATAGTTGTACTCCTATAGAAGTATTATACCTTAATCCTTGAGTTGTCATATATGGCATATCCACTCCTAACATAGCTCCCATTCGAGATCCATCGGTAACACTAGAACCTATATCTACATTATTTGTGAAATTACCAAATCCTTTGATTACAGGTAGTAATTTGGCACGGCTTGCAGAGTGTTCATAACTGATTTTGCGAATTTCTTCCGATTGTTTTTTGATAGATAGATTATTTTTGATTCCTATTCTTATGCATTCATCTAGCGCCAGTATATTATCTTGTGCCATAATAAATGTGTTGAGGAATAATGCAACTGTAATAAGCAGTGATATTTTTTTCATGTTTTTAATTCTATGCGTTTTTATATTAGAATGCTCGTGTCGTTTCATTCCCTTCCCTTCAATAACGTTCCCATGTGGATGCTATTTTCGGAAAACAGAATTTTGACACGATCATTTGTTTTAAAGTTTTCGTGGTTTTGATCTATAGTTAGGAATGGCTTTTTGTGTATTTCATACTTCGCCTTCTGGTTCAAGCAGCCATCTTCACTAATATTTCGAAAGTATCTATACATATAAATTTGAATTATTTTTATTGAAGCAAAGAAATGATGATTTAACTTTAAAATGTTTATCTATTTTTCCATAAAAATGTTCCAATCATCATTAAAACATTAGAATTAGACTAACTCTGAATATTGGCAGTGTTTTAATTATGAGTTTTTTATTTGATATTTATCAAGACGATTATCATGGAAAAACGTGGGTTATGACAGGTGTGTTTATTTATTTATATTCAGATAAAGACAAATGTGATGTTTTAACAGGAAATTAGAACATAGATTACTTTGAAGGTTTCCTTACCTTTGAAAACAAACTTTTAAATTAGTATTATGATAAAAAGTGATATTGGCATTAATGCTGGTGTTATCTGGCAACTGCTATCTGAAAAAGGGCAGATATTTATTGTTGAATTGGCTGAGTTAACTCGGTATAGTGATTTTCATTTAGCTCTTGCGTTAGGATGGTTAGCTAGAGAAGATAAAATTAGGTTTGAATACATTGATGGTGATCTGTATGCAAAATTGAATCAACTCTCTTCTGAAATGTATTATTGATTAATTGCTACGGCAGCTTTTGTGAATAGTATTTATGTCTAACCGGCTTAAGAACAAATTAAGGAAATGTTTTGTATTAGTCAAAAATTTTATTCTGTGTGGTGTTATATAGAGTGATTGTTTCTAATACACGCTGTAGAAATCGCCTTTAATGCAAATACCTACGCGGAAGTTAATGGAATAATCTTCGTAGTTGAGTAAGCTGTCGCCTTTACCGTTAAAGAACCGTGCATACAAGTATTGATTGTCCGATTTATGAATTTTGTACGCTACACTCAGGGTGGTGTTCACATTTCCCCATCCTCTTCTGGGGTTTATTTCAGCAGTGCTCCACCACCTGTTGTTGCGGCTCAGGTAGTTGATAGAAAATGTGCCGAACCCTCTGTATCGAAGAAGGTGACTATTGTCACTGCTGATTTCAAGAGGAATCCACACCTTGGTATGGGTGGAAAAACGCGGGTTGAAAAAGTATTTGTAGGCGATGCTCATAAAATTCCAGCTACGCGAATCTTCTTCATCCTTGCCGTTCGACTCATGTTCTATCTGTGCAAAAACAGCACCAACCAGTTTGTTGTTTCGGATGATATATTTACCGAATCCGATGCCCGGATTGTAGTTGAGGTCTCTGAAAGGGCTCGATTTTTTGTATATATCCCAAAAAGCTTTCTGTGTGAAGGTGATATAGGCAAATGAGTTGAACGGCAGGTGGCTTTTCGTGATGCGATGACGTATGCTGAGCTGAAATATAGCATCTGCCGATTCCTTATTTATTTGTTTGTTGAGAGGAACTCCGGTGGCAAAATAACAGTCTTTGAAGATGCCGAATGGAGCCTGTGCATCGAGCATCATTTGCACGTCTTTGCTGCTGGTCTCTATCTGTTTTTTCTCGGAAAGAATGGTACTGCCGATGGCGTTATCTAAATTCTTTTCCAAACTGTCGCGGTTGATAAGGTTGTTGAGGTTATTGTAACTTTGTGCTTGTGATGTAATGGCTGCAAATAGCAAGGGGATAACGAATAATAGCTCTCTTTTCATCTTTTATTTTTCGGCAAAGATCATTCTTTTAACCCGATGTTAAAAGCTCGTTTATTCCTGAATAATGCTCCAAAAGTCAGGAATAACTCTATACTTTTGATCCAAAGTACAAACGTAGTTGTTCTATTAAAAATAGAAAGTATTAATTTAAAAACATAGAGTATGAAAAATGTTGTATTGATTGGAGCGAGTGGTTTTGTGGGAACTGCGTTATTGAATGAATTGCTCAAAAGAGGCCATCGGGTTACGGCTTTGGTACGCAATCCCGATAAAATAAGTGCTCAAAGTGATCAACTGGAGGTTGTAATGGCCGATGTAGCTGATGTGGAGCAGGTAGCAAACCTTTGCAAAGGGAAAGATGCGGTGGTGAGTGCTTACAACCCCGGGTGGACGAACCCAAATATATACGAAGATACGTTGCGCAATTATACGGCAATTCTAGAGGCGGTAAGGCAATCGGGGGTAAAGCGCCTTTTGTGCGTAGGGGGTGCCGGTACCTTGTTCTGTGCTCCGGGTGTGAGATTGCTTGATACCGGTGTGCTGCCCCAAGAAATTATGCCCGGCGTAAAGTCATTGGGTGAATTTTATCTTGGTACGCTGATGAATGAGAAGGAGGTCGATTGGGTATTCTTTTCACCTGCAGGCAATTTAGAACCGGGTGATGCAACCGGCGTCTATCGTTTAGGGAAAGATGATTTGATTGTGGATGCCGGCGGACAAAGCCGTATCACCGTAGGTGACTATGCACTGGCTATGGTCAATGAACTGGAAGAGGAGAATCATCACCGGGAACGATTTACTATTGGGTATTGAGTGGATATAAAATAAAAGTCTAGCCAAAAAGCAATAATCAGCCAAACGAGGACAACTGATTGATTATGTACGTGTAAAGTCCTTTGTTTGGCTGCATTTAAAGCCACTTATTTAGTCTATTCTTATTTTGTTGATAAACAAAGAAATCATTGTTTTTGAATAGCCAAGATATTTTAATAAATTTGCATATCGTGTAACTCAAAATAGAGACGAAGACAGTTAATAGTCTCAAAGAACAACATGCCTTTACTTTAATGGATGGTTTTTTGAAGGATACGAGATAAAATATAGAATATGACTAAAAAAAGGAAACTGAAAATACGCAATAGCACCGCTGAATTTTTAACTTTTGCCTATCAGTCGAAAGGCGATGGAGTGGAAGTGCGTGTACAGGACGGTACCATTTGGTTATCGCAAAAAAATATAGGATTAGTATTTGATACTTCAACTGATAATATTGGTTTGCACATCAAAAACATCTATGCTGAAGGTGAATTGGATGAGGTTTCAACTACCGAGGATTTCTCGGTAGTTCAACAAGAAGGTAGTCGTGAAGTTTGCAGAACGATAAAACATTATAATTTGGATTTGATTATTGCTGTTGGCTATCGTGTTAATTCCAAGCGGGCAACGGCTTTTCGGCAATGGGCAACGGCGATTTTGCGTGATTTTACATTGCGGGGATATCTCATAGACAGAAAACGAATGGAAAACGGTGCCTTTCTTGATGACGATTATTTTGAACGGCTTCTGGAAGAAATTCGCGAGATTCGTTTGTCTGAACGACGATTTTATCAGAAAATCACCGACTTATATGCTACTGCAATGGATTATAATCCGGAATCGTTCACGACCAAAGAGTTTTTTGCAAAGGTTCAAAACAAAATGCACTATGCGGTACATAAACACACCGCTGCCGAATTGATCTATACACGAGCCGACCATAACAAAGAAAATATGGGATTGACTTCTTGGGAGAAAAGTCCAAACGGAAAAATTATAAAAACAGATGTGACGATAGCCAAGAATTATCTCACCGAAACGGAATTGGAATCTCTTGGGCGGATCGTTAATGGTTATTTGGATTTTGCTGAAGAATATGCAAAACGGCATGTTCCCCTTACTATGTCTGATTGGGCGAAACATTTGGACTTAATTTTACAGGCAAATGGAAGTGATTTATTGCAGAATGCAGGAAAAATTACCGCTGCTCTTGCCAAACAACATGCTGAAAAAATATCGCCCTATTCAAGATCGTCTATTTGAATCGGACTTCGACAAAGAAATAAAACGTATTGAAGGTAAGCTAGACAAATCAGACGAATAAAATGTTATCTTCCAGAGATAGTTTGATGAAATATAAAGTAATGCAGGCTGATCAATGAGTTCATTCAAAAGAATATCTCATTTTTCTTCCTGCATTTCTTGCATTTTAAAAATCAGTTCGTATATTTGCGAACAATAAATGAGGGCTATAAAAATGGCAGGTCAGAAATATACCGATAAACAAATTGAAATTGCACGGTTTGCAAAAGCATTGTCAAACCCGGCAAGAATTGCCATACTGGAGTTCTTGGCTTCGCAAGACACGTGCTTCTTTGGCGATATTCACGAAGTGTTGCCCATTGCCAAAGCTACGGTGTCACAGCATTTGAAAGAATTGAAAGAGGCGGGACTCATTCAGGGCGAAATTGAAGCGCCTAAGGTGAAGTACTGCATTCAACGAGATAACTGGAATCTGGCAAAAAGTATTTTCGGTGAGTTCTTCCGTATTTATAACGGTGAGAAGTGCCGGTGTGATTAAGTCCTTTTTTTGTGTAGTATGTTCGTAATATTACGAACTGAAATTAAGAGAATTATAATGATGTATTTTTTTATAAACCAATAAGAAGATTATAACATGAAAGTTTTGATTCTTTGTACAGGAAACAGCTGTCGCAGCCAAATGGCGCACGGCTTCTTGCAATCATTCGATAAAAATATAACAGTATGTTCTGCCGGTACGCAGGCGAGCGGAAAACTCAATGCTGGTGCGGTAAAAGCCATGGCTGAGGTTGGCATTGATATTTCGCATCATACATCGGACCCGGTAGAAAAGTATCTGGGTGAAGAGTGGGATTATGTAATAACCGTATGCGGTGGGGCTAATGAAAATTGTCCGATGTTCATCGGCAAGGTGAACCACCGTTTGCACATCGGATTCGATGATCCTTCACATGCTACCGGCACACCCGAATTTATTGAGAGCGAATTTCGCAGGGTGCGTGATGAAATCAAAAAAGGTTTTCAGGAGTTCTACATCACCCAGATCAGGAAGCAGGAATTGCCTTCTTGCTCTTGCGGAGGAACTTGTTAACTGCTTTGTGTGATGGAAAAGAAACAAGGCATTGGCTTTTTTGAACGTTACCTCACGTTGTGGGTAGCGTTGTGTATTGTGGCAGGTATAGCCATCGGACAGTGGTTTCCGGTGATTCCTCAAACGTTGAGCTTGTTTGAGTATGCCAACGTGTCCATTCCTGTAGCATTGCTTATTTGGTTGATGATTTACCCCATGATGCTGAAAGTCGACTTTCAGAGTGTCAAGGGGGTAGGTAAGCGTCCTCGAGGTATTCTGGTGACGTGCATTACCAATTGGCTCATCAAACCTTTTACCATGTTCGGCATTGCATGGTTGTTCTTTTATGTGATTTTTAAGACGTGGATTCCCGATGCTTTAGCCGATGAATACCTTGCCGGAGCTGTGCTGCTGGGAGCTGCTCCGTGCACGGCCATGGTGTTTGTGTGGAGTTATCTTACAAAAGGAAACGCAGCTTACACCTTGGTGCAGGTAGCGGTGAACGACCTGATTATTTTAGTTGCGTTTGCCCCCATCGTAGCTTTTCTGCTGGGTGTGGGTGGAATTGAAATTCCCTGGGACACGCTGTTACTTTCCGTATTGCTCTTTGTGGTGATTCCTTTGGGAGCGGGCGTACTCACTCGCATTTCGGTAGTGAAGCATAAGGGAGCCGATTACTTCAACAATGTATTTGTGAAGAAGTTCGATAACTTCACCATCGGAGGGTTGTTGCTCACATTGATCATTCTCTTCTCGTTTCAGGGTGAAACGATTCTGGCCAATCCGCTACACATATTGCTGATAGCCGTTCCATTGGTGCTGCAAACGTTTCTCATCTTCTTTATTGCCTACGGATGGTCAAAGGCATGGCATCTGCCACATGATGTAGCTGCTCCGGCAGGTATGATTGGGGCAAGTAACTTCTTTGAACTTGCTGTGGCAGTGGCCATTTCACTGTTTGGCTTACAGTCGGGCGCTGCGTTGGCCACAGTAGTGGGTGTACTGGTTGAGGTACCGGTGATGCTGGCATTGGTGAAGATTGCCAATAATACAAGGAAATATTTTAAAGAATAAATAAATTGATTCAGACTATGGAAATTAAAGTTTTAGGTACGGGTTGTGCCAGTTGCAAAGCTTTGTTTAGCGCAACAGAACAAGCTGTGAAGGAGTTAAACCTTGATGCACAGGTAGTAAAAGAGGAAGATATGCTCAAAATTATGGAGTATAACGTATTGTCACTTCCGGCTTTGGTAGTAGATGGTAAAGTGGTTGCTAAAGGCAAAAAGTTATCTGTAGATGAGGTGAAGAACCTGTTAACCAAATAAGACGATGAAAAAGCTAGTTGTATTTGCGCTCTTGAGCGTCATGATGATTGCCTATAGTGGAAAGGCACAGGTAGCCGGTCCGCAAAAAAACACGGTTGCCAAAGATAGGGTGGAGGTGATGTACTTTCATGGGAAGCAGCGTTGTGTAACCTGTCGTGCCATTGAAAAAGCAACCAAAGAGGTGCTCGATACGTATTTTGTCAATGAGGTAAAAAGTGGTAAAATTCAATACCGCATTATTGATATTTCGCAGCCGGTCAATGAAAAGGTAGCCGATAAGTACGAAGTAAGTTGGTCTTCTTTGTTTGTAAACGGATGGAAGAAGGGTAAGGAAACGAAGAATAACCTTACTGAGTTTGCCTTCTCGTATGCCAAAAGTTCGCCGGCTCAGTTTAAAGCGGGATTGAAAAAGAAGATTGACGAGTTACTTAAGCAGAAATAGGTGATGGAGTTTTTGCAATCATTATTGGAAAACAGCAATCTCCCTGTACTCACGGCCTTTATCTTTGGGTTACTCACGGCCGTGAGCCCTTGTCCGCTGGCGACCAACATTACAGCAATCGGTTTTATCAGTAAGGACATTCAGAGTCGGAACCGCATCTTCTGGAGTGGCATTCTTTATACGCTGGGAAGGGTGATTTCATACACAATACTTGGTTTTATCCTTATTCCCATTCTGCGCGAAGGAGCCAGTATGTTTGCCATTCAGAAAGCAATAAGTAAGTATGGCGATGTATTTATTGCACCTGCTCTGATTCTGATCGGGTTGTTTATGCTTTTTGGTAACCGACTGAATTTGCCGAAGTTTGGTTTCTCTGCAGGTGACAAGACTCAGGCTTTGAAAGGTAGCTGGGGTAGCTTGCTCCTTGGGGCATTGTTTGCCTTGGCTTTTTGTCCCACAAGCGGTGTGTTCTACTTTGGCATGCTCATGCCCATGGCGGCTGCCGAAACAGGTGGTTATCTGCTGCCGGTAGTGTTTGCGTTGGCAACCGGCTTGCCCGTAATTGTTGTGGCGTGGATACTGGCTTACAGCATTGCCGGACTAGGCAAGTTTTACAACCGGATACAGGTTTTTCAGAAGTGGTTTAACCGGGTGGTGGCGGTGCTTTTTATTGTGGTAGGTATCTATTACGCCATTATCAATTATTTATAAAACAGTATGATACAAGATTTTGCTGATTGGTTGGTATATTCAATCATGGGACTTGATGCGCAGTCGCATTTGGGTGCTGCTGTGAATTTTTTCTTTTACGACACGATAAAGATTTTGATTCTGTTGTTTGCTATCAGCGTGCTGATGGGTATTATCAATGCCTATTTTCCGATAGACCGATTACGTAATTACCTCACTACGCACAAGCTGTTTGGCTTGCAATATTTCTTTGCGGCATTGTTTGGTGCCATTACTCCCTTTTGTTCATGCTCCTCCATCCCCTTGTTTATAGGGTTTGTGAAGGGTGGTATTCCCTTAGGCGTAACGTTTGCCTTCCTTATTACTTCTCCTTTGGTGAATGAGGTGGCGGTAGCTATGTTTATGGGTACCTTCGGATTGCGCATAACACTTGTTTACGTTATTAGCGGCATCTTGTTGGGTGTGATAGGAGGTTTTGTATTAGGCCGGTTTAAACTGGAAGCATACTTGAGCGATTGGGTGAAGCAGATTCAACAAAATGCCAATGCGGAAGCAGGCGAATGGGAATCTGAGCGTACACCGTTTATGAAACGCTTGCCTGTTATCATGAAGGATGCGTGGGGCATTGTGAGAGGAGTGTTGCTGTACATACTCATAGGTATTGCTATTGGTGCTTTTATGCACGGATTTGTACCCGAAGGATTCTTTGAACAGTATATGTCAAAAGATAATTGGTTTGCTGTGCCCTTGTCCGTATTACTGGCTGTTCCGATGTATGCCAACGCTGCGGGTATTGTGCCTGTTATTGATGTATTTGTAAGCAAAGGAATTCCTATTGGTACTGCATTGGCTTTTATGATGGCGGTAGTGGGGTTATCTCTTCCGGAAGCTACGTTACTCAAAAAGGTGATGACCTGGCGATTGATCGGCATTTTCTTTGGCGTTATTACGTTGTTCATCATTATTTCCGGTTATCTGTTTAACGCAATTCTATAAACAGAATGGATGCCTGCGTGTGACAATAAAAAATCACTATTTGTGGGTATTTGCTATCAGCTGCTCTTGTTGTTTCTTTGTAGAATCATATAAAACATTAAATGAACATGAAGAAAGTTGCTTTGTTTTTTGGTTCTACTACCGGAACCTGCGAGGAAATAGCCTACAAGATTGCTAAACAGTTAAATCTGTCGAAATCTGATGTGTACAACGTAACCGATTTGTCGGCCGATAAAGTTGCTGAATATGAGGTACTGCTTCTGGGTACTTCAACTTGGGGAGATGGCGAATTGCAAGACGATTGGTATGACGGGATTGAAGTGCTTAAAGGAGTTGATTTAGCCGATAAAACGGTTGCTCTCTTCGGTTGTGGCGATTCAGAATCATATAGCGATACTTTTTGCGACGGCATAGGGTTACTTTATAAGGATCTGAAGGCATCGGGTTGCACATTTATAGGTGACAAAGTACCTACGGATAGTTATGAATTTGCTTCTTCACTGGCTGTAGATAACGGCGCTTTTGTGGGATTGGCCATTGATGACTTAAATCAAAGTGACCTGACAGATGCTCGCATTGAAGATTGGGTGAATGAGTTGAAAAGAGAAATTGGTTAGTTTCAATAGTTTGCCAAACAAAAGGGCTTTCATTCGCATTGAATGAAAGCCCTTTTAAATTATTATAGCCTGTAGTGCGTCCGGGGATCGAACCCGAGTTTCCGCCGTGAGAGGGCGGCGTCCTAGGCCACTAGACGAATGCACCGGATTTGAAAAGAGTCTAATTAATTGTTGCCAATTAATTAGACTCGTGGCGGAAGCTGGGGGATTCGAACCCCCGGTACGGTTACCCGTACGGCAGTTTAGCAAACTGCTGGTTTCAGCCACTCACCCAAACTTCCTTAAACCCGCGTTTTCTCTCAAACGCGGTGCAAATATAGGATGAACTTTTGGACTACACAAATCTTTCTGCGATATTTTTTTAGCACTTTTAGCCCTTTATTTACTAATCGCCTAGCTTTCAGAGGAATAATACATTGTTTTTTTTTAATATCAGTTCATTGCAATATGTATTTTGATGTGTATCAATACAACTTGTCGTACTTTTGAGTAATTTTGCGCCCCGAAAGAAAAGGAGGAAAGTAGTGGCTGAGGTAATTCGACAGGAAAATATAAGGAGGCGGTTATTTAAACTGGCGGCTCCTATCTTTATTGAGACTTTGCTAATTATGATGCTGGGAGCAGTAGATGTGATTATGCTGAGCAGACATTCTGATAACAGTGTGGCGGCCGTGGGGGTGGTCAATCAGATTATTGTGCTGACTTTCCTTATTTTTGAAGTGATCAACCTGGGAACTTCGGTGCTTTGTTCGCAGTACTTAGGTGCAAAGATGCACAAGAATGTGGTGCAGGTGGTAGGCGTGTCATTGCTTATGAATTTGGTAGTGGGAGTGTCAGTCAGTCTGTTCCTCTTTAGTATGAACGAAACCATTCTGCAATGGATGGGACTGACTCCCGAATTAATGAAGGATGGAACCGATTACATGCGTATCGTGGGGGCATTTGCTTTCTTTCAGGCAATTTCACTGACCTTATCGGCTTCGCTTAGAAGTGCCAATAAGGCCATTTACCCTATGATGGTTACAGTGGTGGTGAATGTACTGAATATTATCGGTAATTACACATTGATTTTTGGTGAGTTTGGCTTTCCGGAGATGGGTGTCGAAGGGGCGGCTATCTCTACTGCTTTCAGCCGGGGAGTATCTATGGTAATCCTCTTTATCATCTTGTTCAAGAAACACATTCGTAAGTTCCCGCTTGCTTATTTCAGACCTTTCCCTTTCAAAGAGTTGAAGAATTTGTTGAAGGTAGGATTACCGTCGGCCGGAGAGCAGTTGTCGTATAGTTCCTCGCAGGTGGTTATTACTTATTTTATTAATGTGCTGGGTACGGAGGCATTGGCGGCCCGAACATACTCGGTGAATATCATCATGTTTTCTTTCTTGTTTTGCATTGCCATTGCGCAAGGGGGTGCTATCTGCATAGGGCATCTTATAGGTGAGAAACGTCCGCACGCAGCCTTTCTGTTGGGCAAATATGTGATGAAGAAATCCGTGTTGATCACGGTGTGTCTTTCATTAATTACTGCGCTGATGGGACCTTTTATATTCGGCTGGCTTACTACCAACGAGCAGATTATCCGAATGGGTGTTACGATACTAGCCATTGATGTGATCCTGGAAATAGGCAGACCTATTAATATCTTTGCAACCAATGCGTTGAGAGCAGCCGGCGATGTGAATTATCCTTTTTATCTGGGTTTGGTGGTGATGTGGAGTGTGGCCGTTGGTTGTGGTTATCTCTTTGGAATTCATTGGGGTTGGGGGCTTGCCGGCATGTGGGTAGCCTTTCTTCTTGACGAAAATATAAGGGGTATAGTCTTTGTTCGCCGTTGGTATGGAATGAAATGGGTGAAAAAAAGCTTTGTAAAGTGACTTTTTGATAATGAATTAATAGTATCTTTGCAGCCCGTAACCAACTAACGGTTTTTCTGATGGAATGGCTTTCTAGTTTATTTTTAGAACACTCGGCTCTGCAAGCTGTAGTTATTATATCTCTCATTTCTGCCATAGGTCTTGGACTGGGTAAGGTCAAGATATTCGGCATCACACTCGGAGTAACTTTCGTTTTCTTTGCCGGTATTCTGGCCGGACATCTGGGACTTTCAGTCGATTCGCAAATGCTTAATTATGCAGAAAGTTTCGGGTTGGTTATTTTTGTTTATGCCCTCGGTCTGCAAGTGGGGCCGGGTTTCTTTGCCTCGTTCAGAAAGGAAGGAGTGACGTTGAATATGCTGGCGGTTGCAGTGGTACTTCTCGGTACGGCTCTTTGCATAACGGCTACTGTTTTTACGGGCATTTCTTTGCCCGATGCGGTGGGTATTCTTTGTGGTGCAACAACAAATACGCCTGCACTGGGTGCTGCCCAACAAACACTGAAACAGCTGGGCATGGAGAGTAATACGCCTGCATTGGGTTGTGCAGTGGCTTACCCGCTAGGTGTTATCGGAGTTATTTTAGCTGTATTGCTGATCAGAAAATTATTGGTTAGGAAGGAAGATTTGGTACTAAACCAAAAAGACGAAACCAATAAAACATATATTGCAGCTTTTCAAGTACACAATCCGGCTATTTTCAATAAAAGCATTAAAGAGATTGCACAGCTGAGTTATCCAAAATTTGTGATATCACGGTTGTGGAGAGACGGTAATGTTAGCATTCCTACTTCCGAGAAGATTATTAAGGAGGGAGACCGCTTACTGGTGGTTACTGCTGAAAAAGATGTGCTGGCACTTACCGTATTGTTTGGACAACAGGAAAATACGGATTGGAACAAGGAGGATATTGACTGGAATGCCATCGACAGGCAGCTGGTGTCGCAACGCATCGTTGTAACTCGTCCGGAACTGAATGGAAAGAAGTTGGGTTCGTTGAGGCTTAGAAATACGTATGGTATAAATATAAGTCGCGTGTATCGTGCGGGAGTGCAGCTGCTGGCTACTCCTGAACTGACTTTGCAGCTGGGCGACAGGCTTACGGTAGTAGGAGAGGCTGCTGCTATTCAAAATGTGGAGAAGGTTCTTGGTAATGCGGTTAAAAGCTTAAATGAGCCTAACTTAGTGGCTGTATTTGTGGGTATTGTTTTGGGATTGGCACTAGGGGCTATTCCTTTTGCTGTGCCTGGAGTAAGTGTGCCTGTGAAGTTGGGACTGGCTGGTGGACCGATTATTGTGGGTATTCTGATTGGTACCTTTGGACCGCGTTTACACATGGTTACTTATACTACCCGTAGTGCCAATCTCATGCTTCGGGCATTAGGATTGTCTATGTATCTGGCTTGTCTGGGACTTGATGCAGGAGCACATTTCTTTGATACGATTTTCCGTCCGGAGGGCTTGTTGTGGATTGGCGTGGGATTTGGTATGACGATCATTCCGGTTTTATTGGTGGGCATTATAGCATTTAAGTTTATGAAGATTGATTTTGGTTCTGTATCGGGTATGCTCTGTGGAAGCATGGCCAACCCTATGGCGCTGAACTACGCCAATGATACCATTCCCGGTGATAATCCTTCTGTTTCTTATGCTACTGTTTATCCGTTGTCGATGTTTCTTCGGGTGATTATAGCGCAGATTATCCTTCTGTTTTTTCTGTAAAAGATAAAACAAGAACGGCCGAAAGTAAGTACTGACGGCCGTTCTTGTTTTATAATGTTTTCTGTTTTATCCTTTTGCTTCTTGGTATAAAAAGCGTTTGATGCTTTTCTTCGGTGTCTTTTCAAACTCCTCAGGATAAATTTTCACCTTGGTAATCTGACTGTAGCCGGGAAGCGTAGCATTCAGTGCCACACGATTTTCTTCCATGAGTCCTTCCATATCTTCATTCTTCAAGCCATGTGCAAAGGCGTCGTCAAAGTCGGGATATACAAGTGCCACAAGCTTTTCATTTTGCTGCACAATAATACTTTCGGCAACGTATGGCAGGTTGTTCAATCTATCTTCTATTTCTTCCGGATAAATGTTTTGTCCGCTAGGCCCAAGCAGCATATTTTTGCTACGTCCTTTGATGGTTACATTGCCTTCGGCATCCATCAACGCAAGGTCACCGGTATGAAGCCAACCATCGGCATCGAGAACCTGAGCTGTTGCTTCTTCATTTTTGTAATAGCCCAACATGACATTAGCTCCACGGCACACAATTTCTCCGGGAATATTTTCAGGATCGGGTGATAATACTTTCACTTCCATGCGAGGTACTTGCTTTCCGCAAGATGCAGGCTTAAATGATTTCCAGTCTTCGTAACAGATTATGGGACCGCACTCCGTCATGCCGTAGCCTACTGTATAAGGGAATTCTATCATTTGCAGGAATTGTTCTATTTCCTGGTTGAAAGCAGCTCCGCCAATAACAACTTCGGCAAAGTTACCTCCGAAAGCATTGATTACCTGCTCGCGAACAGTGGCTTTTATCTTATCATTTATAATAGGTACCTTCAACAGAATCTTCATGGTTGGAGTTTCTAGTTTGGGCAGTACGTTCTTCTTGATAATCTTTTCAATAATAAGTGGTACGGCTATCACCAAATTGGGCTTAACTTCTGCAAATGCCTGGAAGATAATTTTGGGACTGGGCATGCGGGTGAGGAAGAATATCTGGCAACCGGCCGAGAATTCATATAAGAACTCAAAAGCCAGTCCGTACATGTGCGCCATGGGAAGCATGGACACAATCTTGTCTTCCGGTTTCAGTGTTAAAACCTCGAAAGCAAATTTGGTGTTCGACCACAAGCTGCGATAAGGTAACATAACCCCTTTGGAATAACTGGTGGTACCCGATGTGTAATTGATAACAGCTAGTTCCTCAGGCTGATCTTTGTGATAGTTAATATGTTCCTGGCGGAAATTCTTGGGGTATTTCTTTCCAAAAAGTTCGTTGAGGTGTTCGCGAGCGGCTGTGAGTTGTTCGCTTCGCGATACCAGCAATGAAAAATCATTCATCAGCACGACTCCTTCAATGAGGGGCATGGCAGCTTCGTTGAGATTCTCCCACACCATATCGCCCACAAACAGAAGTTTGGCTTCGGAATGATTCACTATATTATGTACATTATCGGCCTTGAACTCATGCAAAATAGGAACTGCAATCGCTCCGTATGTCAGCGTAGCCAGAAAACTGACTCCCCAGTGGGAACTGTTACGACCGCAGATGGCTATTTTATCTCCCTTCTTAACACCGCTTTCTTCAAAAAGGATATGTACCTTTTCTATCTTACGGGCAACGTCTTTATACTGCAGGGTGGCGCCTTTGTAATCTGTTAAGGCGTTAAGATCCCAATGGTTTTTAATACTGTTTTCGATGTAAGCAATAAAACTTTGTTCCATTGTATATTTGCACATTTAAATTAAATCTGTGCAAATATATGGTTTTATCTGGGTATAGCAAATAAAAAAGATGCTTTATTTCAAATACCATTCATACATCCGTTGCACCCCTTCTTCAATCTCAATGCGATGGTGCCAGCCCAATGCATGCAGCTTGGAAGGGTCGGTAAGCTTGCGCATGGTACCGTCGGGTTTGCTACTGTCGAACGTTAGCTTTCCTGTGTAACCAACCGTTTTCATGATCAGTTCAGCCAGTGCCTTGATGCTAATCTCTTTGCCCGTACCGATGTTGATGTGTGAACGGGCATCTTTGAAATCTACCTGCTCCATAATGAATACCGAGGCATCGGCCATCTCTTCACTCCAGAGGAACTCACGCAACGGAGTACCCGTTCCCCAAAGTTCCACGCCGTTTTCGCTGATGCCGTATTTCTTCAGGATGTGGAGAATCTCTTCCTGACTGTACTGTCCGTTTACACCTTCCACAGGACGGAGGTTCAGGTCCTTGAGCACCGCCTCCCAGTTCCCCTCTTTCAAGCAATGGGCCAGGTGAATCTTTCGTATCATCGCAGGCAATACGTGGCTGCGTTCCAAGTCGAAGTTATCATGAGGACCGTACAGGTTCGTGGGCATCACAGCAATGTAATTGGTGCCGTATTGCAGATTGAAGCTCTCACACATTTTCAGTCCGGCTATCTTGGCGATGGCGTACGGCTCGTTGGTCTGTTCCAGCGGTGCGGTAAGCAGTTCCGTTTCTTTTATGGGTTGGTGGGCATCACGCGGATAGATGCAAGTACTGCCCAGAAAGAGCAGCTTCTTTACGTTGTGACGAAAGCTTTCACCGATCACGTTCTGCTGAATTTGCAGGTTCTTGTAGATGAAATCGGCCCGGTAGGTATTGTTGGCCATGATGCCTCCCACGTGAGCGGCAGCCAGAATCACATACTCGGGTTGTTCGGCATCGAAGAACGCACGAACGGCTACACTATCCATCAAATCGAGTTCGTGGTGGCTCTTACCTATCAGGTTGGTATATCCTTTCTGAAGAAGGTTGTTCCAGATGGCAGAACCCACCAGTCCGCGGTGTCCTGCCACATATATCTTTGCATTTTTCTCCATCTTGTTCTTACTTGTCCAGTTCCTGACGCAGGTGCAGCTTGCGAACAAACTTCATGTCGTGTGCTGCCATGATGCGTACCAGTTCGGGGAATGAGGTTTTGGTGGGGTTCCAGCCCAGCAGGGTACGTGCCTTGGTGGGGTCGCCCAACAGTTGTTCCACTTCGGCCGGACGGAAGTACCTGGGGTCTACCTCTACCAGCACTCTGCCGGTGGCGGTATCGATACCTTTTTCATCGACTCCCTCGCCTTCCCAGCGTAAGGTGATGCCTACTTCTTTGAAGGCCAGGGTGGCAAACTCGCGAACGGTGTGGTATTCTCCCGTGGCAATCACGAAATCTTCGGGCACATCGTGTTGCAGGATGAGCCACATGCACTCCACATAATCTTTGGCGTAGCCCCAGTCGCGCAGGGCGTCGAGGTTACCCAGGTAGAGTTTGTCCTGAAAGCCTTGTGCTATGCGGGCAGCTGCCAGTGTTATTTTGCGGGTAACGAAGGTTTCGCCGCGGCGTTCGCTTTCGTGGTTAAACAGGATGCCGTTAACGGCAAACATGCCGTAGCTTTCGCGGTAGTTCTTGGTAATCCAGAAACCGTATTGTTTGGCTACACCGTAGGGTGAACGGGGGTAGAACGGGGTGGTTTCCTTTTGGGGAACTTCCTGAACGAGTCCGTAAAGCTCGGATGTAGAGGCCTGATAGATCTTGGTTTTCTTTTCCAGTCCCAGGATACGCACGGCTTCGAGCATGCGCAAGGTGCCGATGGCATCAGCTTCGGCGGTGTATTCGGGCACATCGAAGGATACTTTGACGTGGCTCTGTGCGGCCAGGTTGTAGATTTCATCGGGTTGTACCATCTGTATGATGCGGATAAGCGAACTGCTGTCGGTCATGTCACCGTAGTGCAGGTTTATTAATCGCTTTTGTCTCATATCACGCACCCACTCGTCAAAATACAAGTGTTCAATGCGTCCTGTATTGAATGAAGATGAACGGCGTAAAATGCCATGTACCTCATAATCTTTCTGCAAAAGGAACTCGGCCAGAAACGAGCCGTCTTGTCCGGTGATACCGGTGATTAATGCTACTTTTTTCATATCTTGTTACTTCATGTAGTTTTCTTTGTGGGTTATTTTATCGATGACAAGTGCAATGGCACCATCGCCTGTAACATTGCAGGCTGTTCCGAAACTATCCATCGCAATGTAGAGAGCAATCATTAATGCTTGCTCGGCCTCTCCGAAACCAAGCATGGATTGTAGAATACCCAGTGCAGCCATGATAGCTCCTCCCGGAACGCCTGGTGCAGCTACCATGGTGATGCCTAGCATCAGTATGAATCCGGCGAATAAATAGAAATCGTATGGCATGCCCTGCATAATCATTAAGGCCAGTGCACAGGCTACAATCTTCAGGGTACTGCCCGACAGATGAATGGTTGCACACAAGGGAATTACAAATCCTGCAATATCTGCCGATACCCCGTTCTTCTTGGTTTGTTCCAAGGTAACGGGAATGGTTGCTGCTGATGATTGGGTGCCCAATGCTGTGAAATAGGCAGGCATCATGCGTGCCAATAGTTTCAATGGGTTTCGTTTGACAAATAAAGCAGCTACCGAATATTGAAAGATCAGCAGGAAAATATGCAGTGCGAAAATGATTCCGATGATTTTAATAAATACAATTAGTATGGAATATACTTCACCTGTATGTGCCATATTAAGAAATATGCCGAATATATAAATAGGCAGAAAAGGCAAAATGACCCGATTAATGAGTTGCACAATGATAACCTGGAAGTCATTGACTACTTCTTTCAACGCTCCGCCACGCATGCTTGCCAGCCCCAATCCGAGTGTAAATGAAAGCACAAGTGCAGTCATTACGCTAATTACAGGCGGAATAGAGATGCTAAAATAAGGCATTGCATTGGGAATCTTGTCGACTTCGGCCAGCGAACTTCCCGGTGTAATGATGCCAGGGAAGAAAGCACTTCCTACTGCATACGAAAGAAAACCTGAGAATAATGTGGCCCCGTATGCGATAAGAACGGTAATGAGCAATAGTTTTCCGGCTTTGTTACCAATATCGGAGATTGCCACGGTAACCAATCCGAGAATAATAAGAGGAATGGAAAAACTTAAAAACTCGCTGAAAAGAACATTAAACGTAGCAAATATACGTATCAGGGGTAGTGGTAAGAAATTACCGCAAATAACCCCTATAAGAATTGCAATAATGATACGCGACAGTAGTCCTAATTGTATTTTTCTCATACCTTGTATTTCTTGTTATCGGCAAAAGTAGTAATTTCTCACGAACAAATACCTTTGACTTATCGTTATACTCAAAAATAACAAACTAAAAAAATACAGCAAACAATTATGAGCAACAAAAAAACAGATATCGGACTGATTGGTCTGGCTGTTATGGGCGAAAATCTGGCCCTTAACATGGAAAGTAAAAATTGGCAGGTTTCAGTTTATAACCGTACTGTTCCGGGTGTGGAAGAAGGTGTGGTTGATCGTTTTGTAAACGGCAGAGCTAAGGGAAAAAATATACAAGGATTCACTGATATAAAGGATTTTGTAGCTTCGATAGAGGCTCCTCGTAAAATCATGATGATGGTTCGTGCGGGAAGTGCAGTCGACGAATTGATGGAGCAGTTGTTTCCTCTGTTGTCGCCCGGTGATATTTTGATTGATGGTGGAAACTCTAATTATGAAGATACGAATCGCAGGGTGGAGCTGACTGAGTCAAAAGGATTTTTCTTTGTGGGTTCCGGCGTATCAGGCGGTGAAGAAGGAGCATTAAATGGGGCTTCTATCATGCCGGGAGGTTCTGCAGCTGCATGGCCTCACGTAAAACCTATCTTGCAAAGCATTGCTGCAAAGGCTTCCGACGGTACACCCTGTTGTGAATGGGTTGGACCGGCTGGCTCGGGACATTTTGTGAAGATGATTCACAACGGTATTGAGTATGGTGACATGCAGTTGATAGGTGAGGCTTATTGGGTCATGAAGAAGTTGTTGAGCCTCAACAATGAGGAGATGTCTTCCATTTTTGCAAATTGGAATGAAGGAAAACTTCGCAGTTACCTGATTGAAATTACGGCTAATATATTGAAACATAAAGATAAGGCAGGCGGCTATTTGGTTGATAAGATTCTGGATGCTGCCGGACAAAAAGGAACGGGCAAATGGTCGGTTATCAATGCGATGGAGTTGGGTATGCCACTGGGACTTATTGCTACCGCCGTATTTGAACGTAGCTTGTCTGCGCAGAAAGGATTGCGTGAAACGGCTGCTAAGGCTTATCAGCATGGACATTTGCAGGCTGTATACAATAAACCTGAATTAGTGAAGGATATCTATTCTGCACTTTATGCTTCTAAACTAGTATCGTACGCACAAGGATTTGCTGTTTTGAAAAAGGCATCGGATACTTTTGGTTGGAATTTAAATCTGCCTTCAATAGCCCGCATGTGGCGTGGAGGATGTATTATTCGAAGTGCGTTTTTGAATGATATTGCGGCTGCTTTCGAAGCGGTCGACAAACCTGAACATTTGTTGTTGGCTCCTTATTTTAAAGAAGAAATGAAGAAGTTACTACCGGGATGGAAAAACCTGGTTGCACAATCTATGCGTGAGGAACTTCCCGTACCGGCTTTCTCTTCAGCATTGAATTATTTCTTCTCAATGGTTTCAGATAGGTTGCCCGCTAATCTGGTGCAAGCTCAACGCGATTATTTCGGAGCGCATACTTTTGAACGTGTTGATAATCTTAGGGGAGTTTTCTTCCATGAAAACTGGACCGGACATGGTGGTGATACCAAGTCGGGTACTTATAATGTATAATCTTTGTAATTTGAATGAGTTATGATGAATAATCGCATATACACGGCAGACAAACCTTTTGTAATGGTAATCTTCGGCGCTTCGGGCGATTTGACCAAGCGTAAGTTGATGCCTGCACTTTACTCTTTGTTTAAAGATAATCGTTTGCCAAAGGAATTTTCCATACTGGGTGTGGGACGAACGGTTTATTCAGATAGCCAATATCGTTCGTATATATTGGATGAGATTAAGAAATTTATTAAGGAAGAAGATCAGAATGAAACATGGATAGATGCGTTTATTTCTCATTTATACTATTTATCTATTGATCCTGCCATTGAATCAGAATACGGATTGTTAAGCTGTAGGCTGGAAGAATTGGGAGGTGAAGAGCGTCCAGATAATGTTTTGTTTTACTTGGCTACTCCTCCTTCTTTATATGGTGTGATACCTCTGCATTTGAAAAAGTGGAAGCTGAATACCAAAAATTCACGCATCATTGTTGAGAAACCTTTTGGCTATGATCTGGAGTCGGCACAAAAGCTTAATAAGATATATTCTTCTGTTTTTGAAGAAAGGCAGATTTATCGTATTGATCATTTCCTTGGCAAGGAAACAGCGCAGAACTTGCTGGCATTTCGTTTTGCCAACGGCATATTTGAACCCCTGTGGAACAGGAAATACATTGATTATGTGGAGGTGACGGCCGTCGAAAACCTAGGTATTGAGTCGCGTGGAGGTTTTTATGAAACAGCAGGAGCTTTGAGAGACATGGTACAAAACCACCTTATTCAATTGGTGGCACTTACAGCCATGGAACCACCTGCCGTGTTCAATGCCGATAACTTCCGAAATGAAGTGGTGAAGGTATATGAGTCGCTGACTCCTTTAAATGAAGTTGATTTGAACGAACACATTGTAAGAGGTCAATATACGGCTTCCAATTCAAAGAAAGGATATCGTGAAGAAAAAGGAGTAAATCCCGAATCACGTACAGAAACATACATCGCTATGAAGCTGGGTATCAGCAATTGGAGATGGAGCGGAGTGCCTTTTTATATTCGTACAGGTAAGCAAATGCCGACCAAGGTAACGGAGATTGTTGTGCACTTCAAAGAAACTCCTCATCAGGTGTTTCACTCTGCAGATGGAAATGAGCATCCAATGGCTAATAAACTTATCTTGCGTTTGCAACCTAACGAAGGGATTGTTCTTAAGTTTGGAATGAAAATGCCTGGACCAGGCTTTGAAATCAAACAAGTGACCATGGACTTTAGTTATGATAAACTGGGAGGTGTACCTTCGGGCGATGCTTATGCGCGACTAATAGAAGACTGTATTTTAGGTGACGCAACGCTCTTTACTCGCAGTGATGCTGTTGAGGCTTCCTGGAAGTTCTTTGATCCGGTGCTGAACTATTGGACTAACAATGCAGATGCTCCTTTGTATGGCTATCCGGCTGGCACCTGGGGACCACTTGAAAGTGAAGCGATGATGCATGAACACGGAGCAGAGTGGACCAACCCCTGTAAGAATTTAACGAATACTGATCAATATTGCGAGTTATGAAAAGGTTCATTTATCCATCTTCCATAGAAACGGCGCGTGCATTAACCTTGCATCTCATTAAACTTTTGAATGATGAACCCGAAAAGGTCTTTCATATTGCATTCAGTGGTGGCTCAACTCCCGCATTGATGTTTGATGTGTGGGCAAATGAATATAGTAATATAACTCCTTGGGAACGTATTAAGGTTTGGTGGGTTGATGAGCGTTGTGTTCGCCCGGAAAACTCCGAGAGCAATTACGGCATGATGCGTATGTTATTGCTCGACGTAGTCCCCATTCCGCATTCAAACATATTCAGGATAATGGGTGAGAATAAGCCTGCTGATGAAGCTGTTCGTTACTCACATTTGGTAAGGAAAAACTTACCCGTGGAAAACGATATGCCTGTATTCGACATTGTTTTGTTAGGAGCGGGTAATGACGGACATACTTCTTCTATCTTTCCGGGACAAGAACACTTGCTTACTTCATCAGAAGTTTACGAGGCTACTTATAATCCCAACAGTGGTCAGAGTCGGATTGCGTTGACTGGACAACCCATTATCAATGCCGAAAAGGTTATCTTCCTGATTATGGGAAAAGAAAAGGCTGATGTAGTGTCAGAGATTTGTATGTCGGGCGATACGGGTCCGGCTGCTTATGTGGCGCATCATGCACGTGAAGTTGAATTATTCCTTGATCAGAGTGCAGCTGCTAAGCTTAAATAAAGAATGTTTTTTTGATTATTTGATTGTAATATGTGTAATGAAGTCTGTCTTCCGAAAGGGGGCAGGCTTTTTTATTTTGAGCAGGAAATATGGGATATATAAAAAAATATCCTCCTTACCCGGACGCTACCGGAAGGAGGATACTAACACAAAAACTAAACTAGACTTAACTAAACTATTCTATTGCGGAGTTTCACAACTCCTATCTGTTCGGTGCAAAGATATAGAGAACATTTTTAATACGCAAACAATAATCAATAAAATTTAGGTTTTTATCGACGAAACGGCTGAAAGATCAGCTTCTTTCATCAAGAAAACTTTGAAAGGCCTGTTTATAACTGTCGCTTATAGGAATATAAGTTTTATCAAAAACAATTCTTCCGCGATCAATGATACGTATTTTCTCTTTTTGAACGATATATGATCTGTGCACTCGCATAAAACGATTGGTAGGTAAGAGTTCCTCCATTGATTTCATACTCATCAGAGAGAGTATGGGTTTAGGAGAATCTTCCAGATAAATTTTGATGTAATCTTTTAGCCCTTCTATGTAGAGTATCTTTTTCAATTCAATTTGTACCAGCTTGTAGTCACTTTTTACGTAAATACTTTCCTTTTCTTCCGGCTTTTGAACCAGGTCGAACCATTGAAGTGCTTTATTGGCTGCCTGCAGAAAATCAGGGTAAGAGATCGGTTTCAATAAATAGTCGAGCGCATTGACTCTGTAACCGTCAATAGCATACTGACCGAAAGCCGTAGTAAATACAATACGTGTTTGAGAGTCAACCATTCTCGAAAACTCTAATCCGTTAAGTTCCGGCATTTGTATGTCGAGGAACAAAAGATTTACCTTCATGTCGGGCAATTCTTTCATGGCCTGCATGGCGCTTGAATATTTTCCTGTCAGGTTGAGGAAAGGAGTTTTGTTAACGTAACTCTCCAGCAAGCTTAGTGCAAGAGGTTCATCGTCTACTATTGCGCAATTCAATATCATAATCTGTTGTTTGTTGGGGTGAGATATAATTTAGAAATATATTCCTTTCCGTCGGCCGACAGATACTTTTCCCATTTGTAATGGTTGGGATAAAGTAATTCAAGGCGTTTGCTTACCTGCTCCAGTCCGATGCCCGAACCACTCTTATCCATTTTATTCTTTGGGAAATTACTGTTGGTTATCTCACAGTAAATGAGGTTGGGCTTTTCGTTGAGTACAATGCGAATAAAACTAGGCTCGGTAGGAGAGATGCCGTGCTTGAACGCATTTTCAATGAGCGAGATAAAAATAAGTGGTGCAATGAATGTCTTGCTTTCCGGTTGGATGTCAATGACAGTTTCCACCTTAACATTATCGGTAAGGCGTATGCGCATCAGTTCAATGTAATTCTGAATAAAATCTGCTTCCTGTCCCAGTGGCACATACGTGTGTTGGTTCTCGTAAAGTACATGCCTTAACAGTTTGCTCAAGTCTTGCACAGCTTGCTGTGCTTTATCACTGTTGAATGCGATCAATGCATATATATTATTCAGCGTGTTGAGTAAGAAGTGCGGATTTAACTGGTTACGCAAATTCCTTAACTCAGCTTCCGTTCTGCTCTTTTCAGCTTCACGAAGAGCCAGTTCCGACTCACGCCACCTGCCGCTCATGCGTATGGCAGCACTTAATCCGATGGTAAAGATAAGACTAACCGTGTCTCTGAGTGTGAAAATCCACCGGGGCGGTGCATTCGGTTTTCGTTTGGGAATATTAGGTTCCATTAAAGTGAAACTCAATTCTTGCCACACTTGAAGTGCAATTCCCATTATGATCACTAAAAAGACATTATAAATGATATACTTCCGGTTCTGATTAGTGAATAAATAACGTGGAATTAAAACAAGATAGTTGATATAGAACACAATAAGAAAAGCCAGAGGAACCGTCATGTGCCGCAGGTAGATGCTCCAATTGAACACATTGGTTCCCCGCTCTAAGAAGAAGAACGGGAAGCCAAATACAATACCCCAGCTGATGATATGTATGATTACGCCAAACGGCTTGGTGTTAACAGGTTGTTTCATATTTACAAATATACAATTATTTTTGTTATTCGTATCTGATAGCCTCAATAGGATCCAAATCGGCTGCTTTCTTGGCAGGATACCAACCAAAGAATACCCCCGTTACGGTACAAACTGCAAAGCTAAGCATGACACTCCACGGTTGAATGTAAATGGGCCAATGAGCCAACACCTTTACTCCCAAGGAAGCACCTACACCTATTATAACTCCAATAATACCTCCGGTAATACTGATTAAGATAGCTTCAATGAGAAATTGGCTCAATATATCAATGCCGCGAGCACCTACCGACATACGCAGACCTATTTCACGGGTTCGCTCAGTTACACTTACATACATGATGTTCATGATTCCGATACCACCTACAATTAAACTGATTCCGGCAATACAGGCGAGCAACGTTGTCATCAAGTCGGTTGTAGAATTGAGCATGGTGCTTAACTCTTGTTGCGAACGAATGTTGAAGTCATCATCATCACCATCTTTCAGTTTGTGGTTACTGCGTAAAAGTGTGGTAATTTCTTCTGTAGCCTGATCGGTCATATCTTCCGAAAGAGCTGAGGTAAAGATACCTTGCAGATAAGTAACCGCCAACAAACGTTTCATCACGGTGGTGTACGGAGCCAATACAACGGCATCCTGATCTTGTCCCATGGAGTTGTAACCTTTGGCTTTGAGCACCCCCACAATGCGAAAAGGAATTTTGTTGAAACGAATGATACGTCCCACCGGATCACCTCCATCGGGGAAAAGATTATCGGCAATGGTTTTACCGATAACACAGACTTTTGAACTGCTTTGTATATCGGCATCCGTAAACATGTCACCGTTTTCCACACTCAACTGACGGATGCTGAGATAGTCGGTGTTAACCCCACTTACACTACCCGGATAGTTGTTGGCTCCATAAATAAACTGCCCCGAACTGCTCACGTTGGGACTCACGGCCGACAAGTATTTGGTCTTGTCCTGCAAGGCATGGAAGTCGGCCAACTTCAGCGTCTGCATGGCGCTGGGATCCTGACGAACACCGCCACGCATATCGGCACCGGGATTAATCATAATCATGTTTGATCCCATCTCGGCTATCTGACTTTGAATACTTCTCTTCGAACCTTGTCCGATGGCGAGCATGGTAATCACCGAAGCAACTCCGATGATGATACCCAACATGGTAAGAAAAGCCCGGAGCTTGTTGTTGGCCAAAGCCCGTAATGCTATTTTAAATAAATTAGTTCCATTCATAATTTGGTCAGTTATAATTCTTCCGGAAGCGGCAACGATGCCAGCACCGATGCAGCCGACTGGATGGAAGGGTTCACTTTATCTTCCTTCACTTGTCCGTCGCGCAACACAATGTTGCGACTGCTGTATTGAGCAATTTCCGGGTTATGCGTTACAAAAATGATGGTTCTCCCTTCCTTGTGAAGCTGTTGAAAAAGAACCAAAATCTCAAAAGAAGTGCGACTGTCGAGGTTACCCGTTGCCTCATCGGCCAAGATCACGGCCGGATTGTTAACCAATGCCCGGGCAATGGCCACACGCTGCATTTGTCCGCCACTCATCTGATTGCTTTTGTGCATCAAACGATCACCCAAGCCCACCGCCTTCAATGCTTCAACGGCACGGTTCTTTCGCTCGGTGGCGTTGATGGCTGCGTTGTACATAAGCGGCAGCTCCACGTTTTCAATCGCAGTAGTTTTAGCCAGCAGGTTGTAGCTTTGAAAAACGAACCCGATCTTTCGGTTTCGCAGTATGGCCCTTTCATTTTTGATCATGGTACGTACCGGAATGCCGTCGAGTAAATATTCGCCGCTGCTGGGCGTATCCAGGCAACCCAATGTGTTGAGCAAGGTTGACTTGCCCGAACCCGAGGTTCCCATGATTGTAACAAACTCTCCCTCGTTGATGGTAAACGAGATGCCCCTAAGTGCATGCACCGTCTCTTCACCTACCTGAAAGTTACGCTTGATATCCGTTAATTCTATAATTTTCTTCATCACATAAACGCTTTTGTTTGTAGTCATCGGGATTCAGTAAGAACCCCGTGACCTTACTTCTTCTTACTTCCCGGTCGGCTGGGCATGAAAGGAGACGATTCCTTCTGCGCACCACTGTCGCCCTGAGATGCCGATGCACCATCACCCGGCATCTTTCCGCTGGTTGCACCTGTTATAATCACATCACCTTCGCTGATTCCGCCGGTAATTTCAGTCATCACACCATTGCTGATGCCCACTGTAACCGCATGTGCCTTGAACGTATTGCCTTGGCGTGTCCACAACTTATGTTCACCCTGAGCATCAACCACTTTGTCCTCCGCACCGATAATTCCCTTTTCAGGCGTAAAGCGCAAAGCCTTGGCAGGAACACTTAGCACATTATTCTTTTCGAGCGTATAAATGGTGATGTTGGCAGTCAGTCCCGGTTTCAACTTCAAATCAGGATTGGGGGCAGAAACAACCACTTCGTACGTAACCACGTTGCTGGTGGTGGTGGCCTCTTGGCGTACCTGAGTGACCTTACCCTCAAAAGTATCATTAGGAAATGCATCTACCGTAAAGGTTACACGTTGACCTTCCTGCACATCACCTATATCGGCCTCATCCACATCGGCAATTACCCGCATGTCTGTGAGGTCGTTGGCGATGGTAAACAGAGTAGGCGTGCTGAAAGAAGCAGCTACTGTTTGTCCTTCCTCCACAGCCCGGCTCAACACCACGCCATCGATAGGAGAATAAATGGTGGCGTAACCCAGATTCGTTTCAGCCTTTGCCAAATCGTTGCGACTAATGTTATAAGAGTTGCGCGCCTTCTCGTAGCTGTACCAAGCCGTTTCATAATCCGTATCGGAAACAAGCTTCTTTTCGTGCAATGTCTTTATACGAGTATAGTTCTTCAGTTGATAATCATACTCCGTCTTAGCGTTCTGCAAATTACTTTTAGCCGTGGCCAATGTGTTTTGCAGGTTTATTTTATCCAGCTCGGCAAGAACCTGTCCTTTTTTGACCACACTGTTATAATCAACATAAATCTTATTGATGATACCCGAAACCTGAGTACCTACTTCCACTTCAGTAACAGGTTCGATGGTACCGGTAGCTGTTACCGAATTACTGATGTTGCCTTTGGTTACCTTAGCTGTTTCATAAGTAACCTTGTTTTTGGGCGCTGGCCCCCAGAACATCCACACGGCTGCACCGACAACGAGTATGGCAGCAACGACAAGGGTGATTTTCTTTTTATTCATCATCGTTCTTTATTTATAATTTTATATTTTCTCCCTGATAGAAACGTAGGAGCTGACTGTTGAGTATCGCCATGTATTTGGCTTGTAACACCTCTTGTTTGGCCGACAAAAGATTATTTTTCTCACTGAGCAGCTCAACGGTATTCTTCATTCCCAAGTTAAATTGTTCACTGATCAGGTTGTAGCTGACTTCCGTGCTGCGGAGTTTTTCACTGGCAGCAGCGAAACTTTGCTGCGCACTATTGGCATCCAGCCAAAGACTCTCTATTGTTTTGAAAAGCGTCTTTTCCTGATCGAGCTGATCGAGCTGACTGCTCTGATATTGCAGCTTGGCTTTCTGAACGGCGCTCTTGGTTTCACGGTTATTAAAGATAGGAACCGAAATAGTTAGCCCCAGAGAGTTATTCCAACCGTTCTTTACCTGTTGACTGAAGGTAAAGTCGCTTCCGCTGGTGTGACTTGTTCCGATACCTGCACTCAGACTAAGAGTTGGCATGTAGCCCGATTTGGCAATGGCAATGCTAAGTTTTGAAGCATCAACGCTCAACTTACTTGCCTCGATCTCCGGGCGTAAAGCCAATGCCGTTCTGTAAACATCCATTTTAGTGGGCAGCGGATTCAACACATCGGCGTCGGCCAAGGCCGGCATAGCTATCTGCATTTCTTCTTCGCCATCCAGTTCCAATAATTGTTTTAATTGTAATTTATAGTTCTGCAAAGCAGCTTGTGCCGTAACCAGTTGGTATTTATCTGTACTGCACTGCGATTCCAGCTGAGCGTAATCACTTTGAGCAATGGAACCGGCAGCAAGCAACTCTTTGGCACGGTCTCTTTGTGCTTCGGACACCTTCAACGTGCTTTCGTTGATTTTCACCGATTCGGCTGCATAGAGAACCTGCACATAAATTTGAGTGATAGAGGTTTGAATGTCGTTTTCACTTTCAGAAACCGTAAGCTCCGCTATACGGCTGTTCAGCTTCTGCTGTTCAATAGTCTTAAGATTCCTACCACCGTTGTAAACAGTCCACGACGCATTTAGTCCGTAATTGCCGTTGTAGCTGTTTTCTTTCTGACTGTTGTCTTCGGTGAGCGGACGGTTTACGTAGTTCTGACTGGTGCTAAACGAGAGGCTCGGGAAGAGAGCTGCCTTGGCTGTCTTGACATCAATGCTGCTGCTTTCCGCAGAGATTCTGTTCTTCCGTACACTTATGTTTTGCTGCAATGCATATTCAATGCAATTGCTCAGTGTCCACTCGGCAGGGCGTTCAACCGTTTGAGCCGACAAGCCGCTGCAAACAGTGGCAAGTCCTACCATGAATACTGTGATCTTTTTGACGTTTATCATAATTCTTATTATTGATATTACTGGCAACAAAGTTACTTTGATACTTTTTTAGCAACAAAATAGATAGACCGCTGAACAAAATGTATCGTCCAAAGTGTTTTATTCATCGATAATTGCTTTTTGTTTATTTGTTTGTAATTAGATTATTGTTAGCTTTGTAAAGCTCAATAATTATAGAATGATACGGATATGAATATTATAAAACGCATTTGGAACTTCTACTATGAGGGCTTTCGGAGTATGACACTGGGTAAAACTCTGTGGCTCATCATTCTGATAAAACTGTTTATCATGTTCTTTATTTTAAAACTTTTCTTTTTCCCAAACTTTCTGAATAGCCGCCCCGAGGGCGAAAGCAAGGAAGAGTTTGTGGGCAAAGAATTAATTAATCGTGCAAATCCTTAATTTTTAGTACATTATGATAGAAAGTATTGATACTTCACTGGTCGACTGGTCGAGAGCTCAATTTGCTTTGACCGCCATGTATCACTGGATTTTCGTTCCGCTAACGCTGGGACTGGCTGTGGTTATGGGCATTATGGAAACTCTTTATTACAAAACAGGCAATGAGTTCTGGAAACACACGGCCAAGTTCTGGATGAAGTTGTTTGGTATTAACTTCGCCGTTGGTGTTGCCACCGGAATTATTTTGGAGTTTGAGTTTGGAACGAACTGGAGTAATTACTCTTGGTTTGTGGGCGATATATTTGGAGCTCCTCTGGCTATTGAAGGCATGCTGGCATTCTTTATGGAAGCTACCTTTATAGCTGTGATGTTCTTCGGGTGGAACAAAGTAAGCAAAGGCTTTCACTTGGCTTCAACGTGGCTCACCGGACTGGGAGCGACTTTGTCGGCCTGGTGGATTCTTGTTGCCAATGCCTGGATGCAATACCCGGTAGGGATGGAATTCAACCCCGACACCGTGCGCAATGAAATGGTCGATTTCTGGGCGGTGGCCACCTCTCCCGTAGCCGTTAACAAGTTCTTCCACACCGTTCTTTCAGGATGGGTGCTGGGAGCCATCTTCGTTGTGGGCGTGAGCGCCTGGTTCTTACTCAAGAAACGCCACAAAGAGTTTGCTTTGCAAAGCATTAAAATAGGAGCGATCTTTGGATTGGTATCCACCTTGCTCTCGGCTTGGACGGGCGACGGCTCCGGTTATCAGGTTGCTAAAACACAACCCATGAAACTGGCCGCTATGGAAGGATATTACGAAGGAAGAGAAGGTGCCGGACTGGTGGCTGTGGGTTTACTCAACCCCGACAAAGAGAAATATAACGACGGGAAAGATCCTTTTATCTTCCGTGTAGAAATACCACAGATGCTTTCTTTGCTTGCAAAGCGCGAGTTGAATGCATTTGTGCCGGGGGTGAAAGACATTATTGAAGGCGGATACGTGCAAAAAGACGGCACGGTGGCGCTCTCGGCAGCAGAGAAAATAGAGCGGGGGAAGAAGGCCATTGCCGCATTGGCTTCCTATCGTTCGGCAAAGAAAGAAGGAAACACAGCAACGGCCGACTCAGCTTATGTTACGTTGCAAGAGAACATGGCTTACTTTGGGTACGGATACATTAAAGATGTACACCATCTGGTGCCCAATGTTCCGATTACTTTCTATGCATTTCGCATTATGGTTATGCTAGGTTTCTACTTTATTCTGTTCTTTGCCGTGGTGTTGTTCCTGGTTTACAAAGACAAGCTTGCCGAAATGAAATGGATGCATTGGATTGCTTTGCTGACTATTCCGCTGGGTTACATAGCCGCCGAAGCAGGCTGGGTAGTTGCCGAATGCGGTCGTCAACCGTGGGCTATTCAAGATTTGCTGCCTACAGCGGCTTCCGTGTCGCGCGTTAGCGTAGGCTCCGTACAGTTAACATTCTATATTTTCCTTGTATTGTTTACCGTGATGCTGATTGCCGAAGTGGGTATTATGCTGCGCGAAATCAAAAAAGGACCCGAACTAAATAAATAACATACTATGGATACATACGTTTTACTTCAACATTATTGGTGGTTTGTGGTATCATTGCTGGCTGCCATACTGGTATTCCTTCTGTTTGTTCAGGGAGGCAATTCATTGTTGCTCTCCTTACCCAAAACAGAAGCTCAGCGTAAGATGATGGTGAACTCAACCGGACGAAAATGGGAGTTTACCTTTACCACGCTGGTCACATTTGGTGGTGGTTTCTTCGCCTCCTTCCCGTTGTTTTACAGCACAAGTTTTGGCGGGGCTTATTGGCTGTGGATGATTATTCTCTTTAGCTTTGTGCTTCAGGCGGTGAGCTATGAGTTTCAAAGTAAGGCAGGCAATTTGTTGGGACAGAAAACTTATCGGATGTTTCTGGTTATCAATGGTGTACTGGGTCCGCTCTTATTGGGTGGGGCAGTGGCTACTTTCTTTACCGGTTCCAACTTCTTAGTGAATAAAGAAAACATAACCGACAGCGTGATGCCCGTTATAAGTAGTTGGGCCAACAGCTGGCACGGACTCGATGCGCTTCTTAATCCGTGGAATGTGGCGCTTGGTTTGGCTGTGTTCTTCCTGGCACGGGTGCAGGGGTTGCTTTACTTTTTGAATAACATCAACGATGAAGAGTTGAATTTGCGTACCCGCAAGGCTTTAATTCCTAATGCACTGTTGTTCTTAGTGTTTTTCCTGTCGTTTGTCATCAGGACCTTGTTGGCCGAAGGCTACGCAGTAAATCCCGATACACAGGAGATTTTTATGCAACCTTATAAATACGCTATCAATTTCATAGAGATGCCTACTATATTGGTCACTTTCTTGGTGGGAGTGGTGCTGGTTCTCTTTGGAATCGGACGAAGCATTTTTAGTAAGAAGTTCGACAAAGGTGTTTGGTATTCGGGAATAGGAACCGTATTTACGGTGTTGTCTTTATTGCTCGTGGCCGGATACAATGACACGGCTTACTATCCGTCGGCTGTTGATTTGCAAAGTTCGCTGACGCTGGCCAACAGTAGTTCCAGTTTGTTCACGTTGAAAACCATGGCTTACGTTTCCATTTTGGTGCCGTTTGTGCTGGCTTATATCTTTTATGCGTGGCGAAGCATCGATAACCGTAAGATTGATACGGAAGAGATTAACGGGAGCGGTCATGCTTATTAATGCAACTTCCCGTAACGATTGAGATGGTTTTTCATCCGGTCGTGACAAGACCATAAAAAGTTGGCCTAGGATTTAAAATCGTAGGCCAACTTTTTTTATTTGCAGGTCAACAATTTTAAATCGTAGGCCTAGAAAAAACCTCTTTATGTTTTTGAAAAACATAATGGTCTTTTTAAAAAACATAAAGAGGTTTTAGAAAAAGTCCGTGAGGCGTTGAAAACCTCGTAACCGGACGCTTATCGGGCTACATTGTTAACCGGTTTACCTGCCTGAAAGGCTTTGATGTTTTCTACTAGAATGTCCATCAAACGAGTACGAGCTTCCAGGCTAGCCCAGGCAATGTGCGGAGTGATGTAACAGTTCCGTGCTGTGAGTAACGGATTATCGGCCTTGGGCGGTTCGCTCGATAACACATCGAGTCCGGCGGCATAGAGCTTACCGGCATTTAGCGCATCGGCCAAATCCTGCTCGTTCACCAGCGGTCCGCGACCGGTGTTGATGAGTATGGCCGTAGGCTTCATTAAACGAAGACGCTCAGCGTTGACCAATTCTTTGGTCTCGTCGGTAAGCGGGCAATGTAAACTAACGATGTCACATTCGCTGAAGAGCTCATCCAGCGTACGCTTCTTGATTTCAGGCGGCAATTGCAAAGATGATTTGGAAGTATAAGCCGTAACCTGCATGCCAAAACCAATAGCGATGCGGGCGGTGTTGAAACCCGTATGACCCAGTCCCACCAATCCTATTTTCTTCTCGCGAAGTTCAATAAGCGGCGTGTCCCAGAAACAAAAGTCGGCATTGTTAGTCCACCTTCCTTTGCGTACTTCCTCGGAATGATGCTGCACTTGCTGAGCAATGTTCAAGATGTGTGCAAAAACCATCTGCGCCACAGATGGCGTGCTGTATGCCGGGATGTTGGTTACCACGATACCTTTTTCGCGGGCGGCACCAACGTTGACCACATTGTAGCCCGTGGCCAGTACGCCGATGTATTTAAGATCAGGCAATGCCTCCATGATTTCGGCGCTAATGACGGTTTTGTTTGTCAGAATTGCCTCGGCACCTGCCGAGCGCTCTATGACCTCTTCGGAGGAAGTGCGGTCGTAAACGGTCAGTTCGCCCAGTTGGCTCACTGCATCCCACGACAAATCGCCGGGGTTTAGCCCGTAACCATCTAAAACTACTATTTTCATACGATTTTATTTTATGCTCCGGTTGCAAAGAGCCGGGCAGGTTTACTTGTTGTACTTCTCACCCCACAGTTGCTTCATCTGCTCCAGGTGTTTGTTCTCAGCCGCGTTGTTTTGCGGTTGCCATATACGACGCTCCTTCACCTCGTCGGGCAAATACTGCTGGTTCACAAAATTGCCTTCGTAACTGTGGGCATATTTGTATTCCTGCCCGTAACCCAACTGTTTCATCAGCTTGGTGGGGGCATTTCGCAAGTGCAAAGGCACGGGCAGATTGCCTGTTTCGCGTACTAATTCAATGGCGCTGTTAATAGCCATGTAGGCCGAATTACTTTTCGGACTCGTGGCTAGGTAAATAGTCGTTTCCGCCAGCGGAATACGTCCTTCGGGCCAGCCTATTTTCATCAGCGTATCGAAGCAGGCATTGGCCAGCAGTAAAGCATTGGGGTTAGCTAACCCGATGTCTTCAGCGGCCGAAATAACCAGTCGGCGGGCAATAAAAGCAGGATCTTCACCGCCTTCCACCATACGCGCCAGCCAGTATATGGCACCGTCGGGGTCACTTCCGCGAATCGATTTGATGAAAGCCGAGATGATGTCGTAGTGCATTTCGCCGTCTTTGTCGTATGCCAGCGGATTTTGTTGCAAGCGTTCGGTGACAATTTCATCGGTTATCACCACTTTGTTCTCGGTTTCCGATTCCACCACCAGTTCCAATATGTTGAGCAGTTTGCGGGCATCACCACCCGAGAAGCGCAACATCGCTGAGGTTTCTTGCACCGTAATTTCGCGTTGCTTCAGTATTTCATCTGTTCGGATGGCTCTTTCGAGTAATTCCAGTAAATCTTCCTTTTCGAGCGACTTAAGCACGTAGAGTTGGCAGCGGGAGAGGAGTGGTCTGATCACTTCAAAAGACGGATTCTCGGTCGTTGCGCCAATGAGTGTTACCGTGCCGTGTTCAACGGCTCCGAGCAAAGAGTCTTGTTGCGACTTGCTGAAGCGGTGAATTTCGTCAATAAACAGAATGGGACTGGCTTGAGAGAAGAAGCGGTTGCTTTTAGCTCTTTCAATTACATCGCGCACATCTTTCACCCCCGAAGTAACAGCACTCAAGGTGTAAAAAGGAGTTTCCAGCTTGTTGGCTATGATCTGCGCAAGAGTTGTTTTACCAACGCCCGGAGGTCCCCACAAGATGAACGAAGAGATGCGCCCCGCATCAATCATTTTGCGCAGAATGGCACCCGGTCCTACCAAGTGTTTCTGTCCTATGTAGTCATCTAATGTTTTAGGTCTTAGTCTTTCCGCCAGTGGTTGCATACGTACATTTTAAAAAGTCATCATCATCATGAACCGGATTCCCTCTTTGTTGATGTTGGGGTTGTCCAGATAGGTTAACCGGCGTACATATTCAATGTGCAATATCTTGAAGATGTTATGAATACCGATACTTGCTTCTAGGTAAGGAACTTTAGGATCCATCACAAAACTGGTAGGCATACCGTCTCGTGTGGGGAAGCGGAAAAGATCCTTATCATTGGGATTCTCGTACGGATTGTTTTTGTCGGTCAGCGATCCGTAGAGCGCGCGGAAGCGGAATACTTCCCTCCATTTTAATTTTTTGATGAGCGGAATGCGGTTGAAAAGCTTTCCGTTCATATCATACGTAAACGAGGCCGATGCATATCGGTCGTTCAGGAACTCCATGTTGTTAACCAGGTTGAAGGTTTCGCGCTGCGTAATGTACGAGAGGTTGGCCTCCGGTAATATAAGCAATGGGAACGGAACCTTGCTCCATTGAATACCTCCTTTGAAAGTGATGTCGATTTTTCCCCAAGAAGACAGCCAGAAACGTTTCCATGCACTGGCTTCGGTGAGGTGGAAGTTATAGTCGCCGCCCATAATTCCTTTTACACCCATGGTGTGCGAAAGGGTAAATACCGGTGCATCCAGCGACACGGGGAAACGACGTTGTTTGGTGTTCACAAAAGTTTCGCCCGGTGCATAACGCAGCGTTGCGTTCAGTTCCGTTGTTGTAATATCATGAATTCTGGCTTGATCATCGGTCAGCGTGGCGTCGTTACGAAGATATTCCAGTTTACCTGTAGGTTCATCGTTACGGTTTCTTCCCATCAGTTTGATAGAGAAGCCTCCGGCAGTCTCCAAATCGTAAGTCAACGTGGCATCGCGCACGTACGACATCTGGTCAACTGTTGTTGTTTTCCAGGCTACGAAAACGTTATCTTTGTCTGTTGCCAGGAATTTATCCATGGGTGACATCACATCGTAACTATATGAGAAGCTCAGGTTGTTTTTAGGATATTCCCACGGAAGGTATTTACGTTTGTTGAACGCATAAAGCAATTCGCCTTTGTATTTCCATTTCTGATCCTTGAAACCATAGGCTGCATAGCCGCTTAAAAACCAATGCGGGTCAAAGTTTCCGGTTGTTTGGCCGCTCAGACGCAAACGTGTTCCGTCAATGTAATTGCTTGACACCATGGTGTTAATAGGTCCGAAGTCGAACTTGCTGGGATTGTCTTTTGTTCCTGTCTCCACATAATTTTCAATCAATGCCTTGGCACCGAAAATAATGAATTTGAAGCCCGGAATTTGTTGTAGCTGATTGACAAACAAGTCCATGCTGCTCTCCGTTTTCGTGAGCGGCACTTGTCGGTAGGTCGACCAAAACTCATCCGTTTTGGTTAACATGTCAGTCTCTTTAATTACATCGCCCTTCAACTTGAATAAACGTGCTTCAATCGGATCGAAAGAGTGGCTGGTATATTTCGTTGTGCGCTCCACTTGTATGCCTTGCATGGATTTGAATAAAGCCAAGTCCACAATCATGTCATCATCGGTTAGCACCCATTGTCCGTTCGACAGTTGTTCGTAGTTCTGAATAATGTCGAGATTCTCCACAAAGTTGACTCCCGATTTCTTTGGTAGGTTCATCAGGCAGCGTTTCACGGCGTAAGTAGAGTCTTTCAATACGTACAAATGCCCTGTGAAGCCGAAGTCTTGTGAGTTTTGCGGCACGAAAGTCAAGTGCACACACTCGTGCTTGTCAACCATAACCGTGTCCATCAGGTAAAACTTATAGAACGAAATGGCCGATTCCGAAATGGGACTCACAAAAGGTGTTTGCAGCAATCGGATGTTGTTGTCGTATATGTTCACGTCCGAAAAGACATCTTTCAATACCGTTGACAACATATCACCTGTTGAAAAGAGTTCATCTATTCCGCTGGTATTCACCCCTTTTATGATTGTTTTTTCTGTCTTGGGATCTTTGCGATACAGAATTTGCGAAGCAGTTTCCTGAATGGAGATAGGCAAAATCATCTTATTGGTTCGAGGCGATACTTCTACCTGTTTGGCCAGGAACGAAAACTTCTTGTAGACGCCCTTCTCTAGCTTTTCCGGGGTGATGTCATTCAAAGACGTCTTCATCTTTTGGTATTTGTCTACCTTGAAGTAGTCATTTTCTTCTATTCGTAAAGCAGATTTGTTAGCAATCACCTTGCGCATGAAGTCCACTGCCGGATTGTTTTTTCTGGAATACTTTTCTTTTTGAGGCTTGATCACCACTTCTTTCAATTGAATGTCTGCCGGAGATAGCTTGACGTTCAACTCTTTTGCTCCTGAGGGGATGGTTACTACTTTGGTTACATATCCGATGGCCGAGAAGGTCACTTTGTTCCAACCTCTGCGTGTTTCAATTTTATACACGCCGTTAACATCTGTGATGCCGCCCACGCCTTTTCCTTCGTAAAAAACAGATATGTACATTAACGGCTCATTGGTAATGGAGTCGGTAACTACGCCTGTAAGCTGTCCAAAGGCTTTCGGGACAATTATTGTCAGTAAGAATAGTATTATTAGTTTGCGAGATATATTCTTCATACCTAATGTAATAAGGTTACAAAGTTAGCAAATTGTTGATATAAACCTCATGTTGTAACAGTTTTTATGCAACTTTTGTGAATTCTAAACCGCTAAATAGGAGAATATGACCACTCTTAAATGAAAATACCCTGCTCAATTTCTTTTTGAACAGGGTAACTATGCATTTTTATGTCTATATTCTTTTATGCCTCTGATAATATTTGTATAATTCTTTCGGCCGTTCTTCCGTCCCATCGTTCGGGCAGGGTGCCTTCTTTCCATTCATCTTTCATTAACTTGCCCAGGGCGGTAGCCAGTTGTGCGGCATCTTCGCCCACCAGTTCATTGGTTCCCATGCTGCAAGTCTCCGGGTGTTCGGCGTAAGTGTTAAGTGTTATGCACGGAATGCCAAGGAAAGTGGCTTCTTCGGCCACGTTACCCGAGTCGGTTATAATGCCTTTGGCTTTGTTCATCAGGTATCCGAAGAACAAATAGCTTTGCGGCGGAAGTATGTGAAGGTTGTCGGCCTGAATATTCAATTCCTTGATCGCATCGGCTACATAGGTGTGTAGCGGAGCCACAATGGGCATGCCGTTTGATTCCTTCACGAGGGTTTGCATCAGTTGCTTTAGGTTCTCCTTATTAGTAAGGATGGCGTGACGGTTCATCGTGAATAACAAATAGTTTTGTTCTTTCAGGTTTAGCACGTCAAACCAAACGGGGCGCAATAACCGGTGACGATTGTAACGGATGTTGTCTACCAATATATTTCCTACATAGTATACGTGTTCGTTTTCCAGGCCCGACTGGTTCAGGTTGCGGTTAGCTACCATGCCGGCGGTAAAAAGGTAATCAGACAGTCCGTCCGTAATCATTCGGTTTACTTCTTTGGGCATGCTCATGTCAAACGAACGTGTTCCTGCCACCAGATGCGCTACTTTTATGTTTTGTTTCTTGGCAACAATGGCACAACTCATGGTAGAAGTCAAATCGTCAACCACTAATACAACGTGTGCCGGGTTTTGAGCCAGTTCTCGTTCAAACGCAATCATGATGCCTGCGGTTAGTTCTGTGGGGTTATTTCCCGTTACGCCCAGATATACATCAGGAGCTTTCATGTTAAGGTCGGCAAATAAGGATGCATCTAAACTGGCATCGTTTTTGGAACCTGTATAAACAAGCCTGTAAAAGATTCGTTTACCCTGAGCTTGCGCAGCCCCTATGGCTCTGATGATAGGCGCAATCTTCATGAAATTGGGGCGTGCCCCTGCAACTATTGTTATCTTCATTTCTTTTTTATGATACTTTTTCGATGAACAAAAGTACGGTTTCTTTTGGAATTTATTTGTTTCTTTGCATATAAAATGCTTAGATATGCCAACATTTGTTCAAGTAATAGAATTTATAGGGACGTTTGCCTTTGCTATAAGCGGCATTCGCCTGGCTTCCGCCAAACAGTTTGACTGGTTTGGGGCTTATGTAGTAGGATTGGCCACTGCCATTGGCGGCGGTACTATTCGTGATGTGTTGTTAGATGTAACTCCTTTCTGGATGACAGACCCGGTTTATCTTATTTGTTCGGCTCTGGCTTTGCTTTGGGTTATCTTCTTCGGAAAGCTGCTGATTCATCTTCACAATACTTTCTTTTTGTTCGATAGCATCGGTCTGGCTCTTTTTACTGTAGTAGGAGTAGGCAAGACTCTTGCGTTGGGCTATCCTTTCTGGGTGGCCATTATTATGGGTAGCATTACGGGTGCGGCCGGCGGTGTGATTCGTGATGTCTTTATTAATGAGATTCCTTTGATTTTTAGAAAGGAGATTTACGCCATTGCATGTGTGATTGGGGGACTGACTTATTCGGTTTGTGATTATGCCGGTTTAGACCTCATTTTAACACAAATATTGAGCGGATTAAGTGTTTTTGTGGTTCGCATACTGGCCGTTAAATACAAAATTTGTCTCCCGATTTTAAAAGGAACTGATGTTGACTAAACAAATGTTCACGTAAATGAAGCTCCATTTTGATGTTTCTACACCCGAAGGCTGACAAATAGCACCTGAAAACTGTTTTTTGTTAGTTTTCACCCTAAATAAAGATGGATTTTCCCTTGCTTTTCTTAGCAAAAAGTTTTATACTTGCATTCAGAGAATCAACAACATAATATTCACTTATAAAAACAGCAAAGTATGAAAAGTTTAAGCTTCAAAAAAGATTTAATAGGAATTCAGGAAGAATTGCTTCGCTTTGCATATAAATTAACTGCCAATCGCGAAGAAGCAAATGATTTGTTGCAAGAGACTTCATTAAAGGCATTAGATAATGAAGACAAGTATATACCGGATACAAACTTTAAAGGTTGGATGTACACCATCATGCGTAACATCTTTATCAATAACTATCGTAAGATTGTACGCGATCAGACGTACGTTGACCAGACCGATAACTTGTATCACCTGAATTTACCACAAGATTCCGGATTCGAAAGCACTGAAGGAGCTTACGATCTAAAAGAAATGCATCGCATAGTAAATGCATTACCTAAAGAGTATAAGGTTCCTTTCTCAATGCACGTGGCCGGATTTAAGTATAGGGAAATTGCCGAAAAACTCGATCTGCCTTTGGGTACGGTGAAGAGTCGCATATTCTTTACCCGTCAGAGATTGCAGCAAGAGCTTAAAGACTTTGTGTAACACCAACGACATCTCTCATAGGTTTTAAGTAAATAAATAGTTTTTATAGTTGAAGCAGCCGGCAAATTTGTCGGCTGCTTTTTTGAATCCATGCAATAATGAGGCCGTTTAAATGCCTTTTTTCTCAATAAATGCCCTAATTGCTTAGTCGACTTGTCAATCTGATAAAATATTCGTATAATATACAAAATATACCTTTTTTAGTTATCAATATGTTATCTTCTTTTCGTAACTTTGTACCAGAAAACTAACCAATTTATAGAGTACACCCTTTAACCTAAAGCAAATGAAAAAGGAGATTAAATTCAGCCTGGTCTACCGCGACATGTGGCAGTCTTCAGGAAAGTATCAACCGCGTGTAGATCAGTTGGTACGTATTGCTCCATTGATCGTCGAGATGGGTTGTTTTGCCCGCGTAGAGACGAATGGAGGAGCTTTTGAACAGGTGAACCTGCTTTACGGAGAAAATCCTAATAAAGCAGTTCGTCAGTTTACTAAATTTTTTAATGAAGCAGGCATTCAGACTCACATGCTTGATCGTGGTCTTAACGGCTTGCGCATGTACCCGGTTCCGGCCGACGTACGTAAACTGATGTATAAGGTTAAAAAAGCTCAGGGAGTAGATATCACCCGTATCTTCTGTGGGCTGAATGAAGTCAGAAACATCATTCCTTCTATTAAGTATGCACTTGCAGCAGGCATGATTCCTCAGGCAACTCTTTGCATCACTTTCTCGCCCGTTCACACAGTGGAGTATTATGCAGCCATTGCCAACCAGCTTATCGAAGCCGGTGCTCCCGAAATCTGTTTGAAAGACATGGCAGGAATTGGTCGCCCGGGCATGCTGGGACAGTTGACTCGAACCATTAAGGAAAAACATCCGGAAGTGATTATTCAGTATCACGGTCATTCGGGTCCCGGACTCTCTATGGCTTCTATTCTGGAAGTTTGCGAAAATGGTGCCGACATTATCGACGTGGCTATGGAACCTTTATCATGGGGTAAAGTACACTCGGATGTGATATCTGTTCAGGCTATGCTAAAGGACAAAGGGTTCCAGGTTCCTGAAATCAACATGAAGGCTTACATGAAAGCTCGTTCAATGACGCAAGAGTTCATTGATGATTTCTTGGGTTATTTCATGGATGCAACCAACAAACACATGTCTTCTTTACTTTTGACGTGTGGTTTGCCCGGTGGTATGATGGGATCTATGATGGCCGACCTTAAAGGCGTTCATGCAGGGATCAACATGATTTTGAGAAGTAAGAACAAACCGAAGTTAACACTCGACGACTTGCTGGTTATGCTTTTCGAAGAAGTTGAATACGTATGGCCTAAGCTTGGTTATCCTCCTTTGGTAACTCCTTTCAGTCAGTACGTGAAGAACGTAGCGCTGATGAACATTATGTCGCAAGTCAAAGAGGAACCGCGCTGGAGTATGATTGATAATAATACGTGGGACATGATTTTGGGTAAGAGTGGAAAACTTCCAGGAGCATTAGCACCTGAAATCATTGAACTGGCCAAAGAGAAGGGATTGCAGTTTACTGACGAAGATCCGCAAACTAACTTCCCCGATCAGCTGGATGCGTATAGAGCTGAAATGAAGGAGAATGGTTGGGAATCAGGAGAAGACGATGAGGAATTGTTTGAATTGGCAATGCATGATCGTCAATACCGCGACTACAAATCTGGTGTTGCAAAGAAACGCTTCGAAGAAGAGTTGCAACGTGCCAAAGATGCTGCATTGGCTTCCAAAGGGTTCTCAGAAGAAGAGGTTCGTAAGTTTAAACGTTCTAAGGCTGAACCTATTACTGCTCTCGAAAAAGGGCGCGTAATTTGGGAAATTGATGTTGAATCAGCTTCTTTAGCTCCATCTGTAGGAAAGGTATACAACCCGGAAGAAACATTCTGTTATATCTCTACCCCGTGGGGTACGCATGATAAAATGCTGGCTAACTTTAAAGGACGTATTATTGAGGTTTGTGCTAAGCAAGGCAGTATTGTGAATAAGGGAGATGTGCTTGCTTACATTGAAAGAACAGATCTTGCTTCATAAGAAGAGAGTATCATTTGATAAAATAAAAAAAGGCAGTGAATCAAATCATTGCCTTTTTTTATTTGGGGTTTGCAAGCATATACTTTTCACTTCTCAGGAAAAGGAGGCAGCAAACGCATGAGACGTAATATTTGCTGTTGCCTTCTGAGAATATAGGAAGACGGATTGGTCGAATTAAAACGGATAGGGTTGGGGAGGGTTGCGGCTATCAAAGCACATTGGCCTTTGCTCAGCCTAGCTGCCTTCGTGTTGAATTTATATTGGGCGGCAGCTTCTGCACCATAAATACCTTTGCCCATTTCAATGGAATTGAGATAAACTTCCATGATTCGCTCTTTGGACCATGCTAGCTCTATGAGCGCTGTAAAGTAGACTTCAAATCCTTTTCTAATCCATGAGGAACGCGGCCATAAGAAAACATTCTTGGCTGTTTGCTGGCTAATGGTGCTGGCTCCCCTTTTCTTTCTGCGGGTTTCGTTTTCTTTCATGGCCTTTTTTATTTCAATCATATCGAAGCCGTTGTGCGTAGGAAACCGGTTGTCTTCCGATGCTATGACGGCCATTGGCAGATGCTTGGATATTTTTTCTATTGGCACCCATTTGTGTCTGAGTATTGGCTTCTCTCCGTCAATCATTTGTTCTCCACACCTTATTATCATTAGTGGAGTTACGTATACGGGAATGTATTTGTAAGCTACCACTGCAAAAATGGTAGACAAGAAGAAGAAAATCAAAATGTTGCGCAGTACGCGGATAACCTTTTTGAAAGTCATACTTGTTTTGCTTTGAGATTAACTGTACTTAAAAAGAGATTTCACAAACCATGCCAACTGATTTTTCAATTGAATAGTTTGTGAAATCTTTATTTTTGCACGATACTGCGTAGTAGATTATCTACCAGCCTCTGCGTTCTTAATCATCTGTTCACTAGCATACATGTAGATTTCTACACGACGATTTTGTTCTGCACTTTGAGCTTCGTTGTATTGTGAATAACCAACGCCTTCAACACTTTTAAATTGTGAGGAGGAAACTCCGCAAGATTGCAGGTAATTTTTCACTGCTTGTGCACGTTTGGTTGAAACAGTTTGATTAGCTTCGTAGGTACCAACTTTATCAGTGTGACCGATAATGGCAATATCCAAAGTAGGATCAGCTTTCAATATACCGGCAAATTCACTCAATGAACTTTTAGATGAAGCACTTAAAGTTGATGAGTTGAATCCGAAAAGTATACCTGATTCAAAGGTTACTTTGACTGCACTTAAACCGTTAGCATCAGTGATCTTCTCAACATTTGCTCCTTCAATTTTAGCAGCTTCTGCGGCATTCTTATCCATCTTGCGACCAATAAGAGCTCCGGCTGTGCCACCTACTGCCGTTCCAATTGCTGCTCCAATGAGTGCACCTTTACCTTTACCGGCAATACCACCGATGATAGCACCTAATGCTGCACCCGAACCGGCACCAATTGCTCCGCCTTTAACTGTGTTACTTGTACCGCAGCTACCAAATACTAAAGCTGCACTTAAGAATAATGCTAAAAATTTAATCTTTTTCATACTTGTTGATTTTACATGTTTTGTTTAGGTCTAAAACAATACAAAGATATAAATAGTTTTTGATTCCGGGACAATTATGAATAAAACAAATTTGTCTTTATAAGGCTAATTTGTGTAATGTGTTCATTTGCAGGTAGATACATTGTATATTACTTTGTGCTTTATAAGAATAAACCAAACCGTTAATATTAACCCTTTTAAGATACTTGTAATGCTGATGGCCCACCATATACCATTGACTCCCATTCCTTGCTTAACTAAAAAGATTGCGAGTGGAATTCGCAAATAATTGAGTGCAATGCTGATTATTGCGGGAGGTATCGTTTTTCCTATTCCGTAAAAAACGCCTTGCATGGTAATTTCAAGCATCATAAATAACTGTGAATATCCCATGATGAGAAGATATTCTCCTCCGGCCAGGTATGCTTTGGGTTCCGGAACGAAGACTGAGAATACCTCTTTACCGAAACAGATAAAAAGCAAGGTGCAGAATGTCCCGAATATAAATGTCATCCAAAGAGTTGTATGCCAAGCTTTAACTACGCGGTGAGTTTGTCCGGCTGCATAATTCTGAGCAATGAATGCACCTAATCCTGTCGAAAATCCTTGTGAAGTATTCCAGGTGATTGCCTCAATCTGTCCGCCTGTAGTCAACGACATTAATCCGATATGGCCACCCACCGCCGATGCGGTACGGCCCAGGAACATATTTACAAAAGCGAATAACGTATTAAAGCCTGCTACCGGTAAACCTAATTTTAAAATTCGTTGGGTATATTTCTTCTGGAGTTTACATATAAAGGGAAAGTAACCAAATAGTCTGTTCTTATACCTTAATTGATATACGAAAAGTAGGAAAACAAATCCTTGAGCAATCCAAGTGGCATAAGCCGCTCCGTTAGTCCCTAACCGTAACCCGAAAATAAATAAGGGATCGAGCGCGATATTAAGAATTAACCCAGTTCCACTTATATAAAAAGGTATTTTACTTCTTCCGGCTGCGTTATAAATTCCCGTAAATGCAGCAGAGAGAAAAGTGAATGGTAATGCAGTGGAGACAATCCGCAGGTACGAGACGGCATTTTCTGAAATGCTTGCTTCCAACTCATAAATTTGAATAATGAAATGGGCCCCTCCAAAAAGTATAGTTCCCCAAATGACTGATATAATTAATGCTATGGAGATATTATGACTGGCAAACTTTCTGGCGTCATCAAAGTTTTGGGCTCCAATTGACTGCCCAACACTGACTTCAGATCCTACCTTATTTAATAAGGCGATGGAACTCGACATCCAAATAAGGATTCCCACTGCTCCAACAGCTGCTGCTGCTTCACTACCAATTCGGCCTACCCATGCCATGTCAGTCAGGCTATATGCCATTTGAATGAATGAAGTAGCCATAATAGGCATTGCCAAATTGAACAATTGGCTTCGTATGGGGCCCTGAGTCAGATTCTTTATTCCTGTATTCATATAAGTGCTTGTACTACACTCTCGAGTATTGCTTTATGAGAGTGTTTTTGAAATGCCTGCAAAGGTAGTTAAATTAATGTTTTATACCAATCTATTTTTTTTTATAAGTTTTTCACCTTAAGTGATTACATAATAAAAAGGTATTCGTCATAACTAATGAAACTCTAAAAACAACTAATATAAATTTAAGAAGATGAAAGCCCGATTTGCCTTGTTACTAGTGCTTTATCTCTTTTTCGGTTTAGCTGTGGAAGCGGGTACACTCTCTAACTCAAAAAAGAGAAGTGTACGCCCGTATAAAATTGCTGTATGTGATTGGATGGTTCTGAAGCGTCAGAAAATAGGTATCTTTGAATTGGTAAAGGGCCTTGGAGCAGACGGCGTTGAACTTGATATGGGAGGACTCGGAAAGCGAGATTCATTCGATAATAAATTGAGGCAATCTCATTTTCAGGTACTTTTTAATGATAAGGCAAAAGAATATAAATTAGAAGTGCCTTCAATCGCTATGTCGGGTTTTTACGCTCAATCATTCGTTGACAGGACCAACTATGTTGATTTGGTAGCCGATTGCCTTAATACGATGAAAGTGATGGGTGCCAAAGTGGCTTTCTTACCTTTGGGAGTTCAGTGCGATCTGAATAAACGCCCGGAAATACGTCCTGAACTCGTAAAAAGACTTAAGCGTGTGGGTGATATGGCATGGAAAGAAGGACTCGTAATAGGTATAGAGACTTCGCTTGATGCTAAAAATGAATTAGCTTTGCTGCGTGAAATCAATTCCAAGGGAATTAAGATATACTATAATTTTCAAAATGCTCTTGTGAATGGTCGGAATTTATATAATGAACTTCAATTGTTAGGCAAAGATAATATCTGCCAGATTCATTGTACCGATACCGATGGTGTGTTACTGAAAAACAATACTCGTTTGGATATGGCTAAAGTAAAACGAACGCTCGATCGAATGAAGTGGAACGGTTGGTTGGTGGTTGAAAGATCACGTGATACTAAAGATGTGCATAACGTAAAGAGGAATTACGGAATGAACGTTGAATACTTGAAATGCATTTTTAAATAATAATATGAAAAGTAAAGTTGTTAATAATTTGTTTAATTTAAAATTTAATCTATGAATTATGAAGAGTAAATTTAAAAATCTAGGTAATCTCTGTTGCCTGTTGATGTTTCTCTTTGTTGTTTCTTGTGCTAATGGCATTGATGATAACGAACGATTTTCGGGAGGTGTGACAAATGCTCAATTGGAATCACCCGAAATCAATGAGAATTGTTTTTCAACACTGCTTCATTTAGATGGATCAGAGAGTGTTAAAATTACATGGCCTGTTGTTTATGGTGCCGGAGGTTATTTGTTTAACCTAAGTATTGTAGATGATCCTTCTAACCCTGTAATATTAGTAAAAGATAGTATCGTTGATGGCTGTTCTGTTATCTTTGACAAATTGGAAGATACCAAGTATCAAGTTAGCGTAAAAGCCTTAGGTAATGATAACTTGAATAATAAGGAAGCAACATCGGCCACTGTGTATGCTTATTCTACTTTGGTGCCTGCGGTTACTATCCCGGAGGGAACAGATATAGCCGAGTATATTATGGCTAACTTGCAATCAAGTACGCAAGAACAGGGATTTGAGCTTTTAGCTGGTAAAACTTATACATTGAATGGTCTTGTTGATTTTGATTTGAATACAGTTACTTTCCGTGGCGATAAAACAAACAGACCGACTGTTATTGTTGGCCCTTCAGGTGGTTTGATGACTCAAGGTGGTTTGAAAGTGAAATTTATTAATTTCGATTGTACGGAAATGACTCAGATCGGAATCCTTACATTAAGTGGCACTCCTTCTGAAACGATTTCAACTACCACGTTAGGCTACATTGCTGATGGCGCTAATCAAAGCGGTTATGTTATTGAAAATCCTGTTATTTTTCAAGAGTGTAATTTTAAAAATCTAAAAAATAGTTTCCTTTATGGTAATGCTAAAAACTGGAGTTTGCGTGACTTTAGAATTACCGACTGTATTGTACAACTCGATAACTCAGGTTCTAATCCTGTTATTAACCTACAAGGAGCAAGCAACGGTCTTATTAAGGAACTGAAAATTAAAAACAGCACTTTCTATAATCTAAGTGATAATAGTTCTGCTTACTTTATTCGTTATAGTAATTCAAGTAATGCTCAGCCCAAGAAGATTTTTGGTAACTCGGGTAACTCTTCTACTTTTGATATTTCCTATAATACATTTAGTAAGACGATGAATGGTAAAGATTTTGCTAACAATTTGGCAAATACTAATACATTGGTATTTAACGTTCATCATAATATATTCTACGACACATACCGATTAAATAAATTATTATCTTCTCAGGGTAAAATATACACAGAAGGTAATACGATATTTGGCGTTTTAAAGACTGTAGACTCAAGTGATACAACTAAAAAAGATGCAAGTGGTAATTATTATGCTATTCTAGAAGATCCGCAGTTTGTCGGACCAATAAACACTGCATTTGATTTGTCACAAGACAATGGTGGCGTTAATTTCACACCGGCAGGCCCTGTCGCTCTTAAATACAAGAGTGGTGATCCTCGTTGGTATGGAGAATAATTATATGAACTACAAATATTAATGCTATAATAATGAAATATAATAATAGTATAAACAAAATGTGGTTGGGTGTTTTGCTGATGTTTGTCATGACTTTATCTGCTTACGCACAGAAAACCCAAACGTATAAAGGAGTTGTTCTTGATGAAACGGAACAACCTGTTATTGGAGCGGCTGTAAAAGTCGTAGGTACAACCATCGGTGTGATTACTGATTTTGATGGTAAGTTCTCTTTGCAAGTTCCTGAGGGTAAAGTTGTAGAAGTAACTTTTGTTGGGTACGCTCCACAAAAGATTTCTGATTTGAAAAAGACAACGATCATCTTAAAAGAAGATGCACAATTACTGGATGAAGTTGTAGTGGTTGGTTATGGAACCCAAAAGAAAGCACATTTAACGGGAGCTATTGCAACCGTTCCAATGGATGACATTCAAGACTTGTCAGGCGGTGGCTTAGCTTCTTCATTGAGCGGTATGGTGAATGGTTTAAGTGTTAGTGGTGGACAATCTCGTCCGGGTGAGAATGCCCGTATTTACATTCGTGATACTAGCTCTCTCAGTGAAATAGGCAGTGATTCTCAAGAACCTTTGTATGTAATTGATGGTTATATCTACCCCAATGACGTAAAGATCGGTAATTCCACTCAGAATTTGGGAGCCACAGCTTTCAATAACCTTGATCCTTCGGTAATTGAAAGTATATCTGTGCTAAAGGATGCAGCCGCAGCAGTGTACGGAGCTCGTGCTGCAAATGGTGTAATTCTTGTTACAACCAAAAAAGGACAATTGGGGGCGCCTCAAATTTCATATAGCGGAACCTTCGGTATTGCCGATGAAGTGTCTCGTCCTAAGATGTTGAGTGCATATAATTATGGTAGACTATATAATGCCATAACTGACGCTGACCCTAAAAAGGCCATACCTATAAGTCGTAAAGATGATTTGTACCAAGCGGATGAATTAGAAGCCATGAAGGGTCTGAACTATGATTTGCTTGATAAATACTGGAAGACTGCATTCACTATGAAGCACGGTGTTAACATTAGTGGAGCAACAGAAAAAGCAAACTACTTTGCTGATATTTCATACTTCACTCAAGATGGTAACTTAGGAAAACTTGATTATAATCGTTGGAACTACCGTGCCGGTGTTGACGTTAAGGTTAGCAAATGGCTAAAAGCAAACCTGACAGTTGCAGGTGATTATGGAAAAAAGAATACGCCGAACGTGAAAGTCGGCGGTACAAGTGATGAAAAAGATTATAACTTATTGCTAACCCGTCCTTATTACATACCGGAGGAGGTAAATGGTAAACCTATTGTAGCTTATGGTATTAGTAATGCTGAAGCAAACGATAATCAAAACTATTCATATTCGGTACTACAAAATTCAGGTGACTACAGCCGTAATATGACTTCAAATATGAATGTTAACGGTAGTGTAGAATATGATTTTGGTTGGAATGAGATATTGAAAGGATTGAAACTCAAATTCTCTTATTCTAAGAGTATAAACTCGGATAAGAATAATCAATATGGTTCTGATTATACTATTTACACCTTGGTTAATCGTTCGGGTAGTGGTTCTCACTTGTATACGCCAGTTGCCGGTCAAAATTACGATAATATCATTTCAGAAAGCAATTTTCGTAGTACGACCATATCTAACGGATCACCTTCTTATTTATGGCGTGATATGAATCGTACTGATAACTATCAGGTAAACTTTACTGCATCTTATTCACGTAATTTTGGCGCACACCATGTAGGTGGGTTATTCTCCATCGAAAAGTCTGAGGCAGAAAGTGAATTCCTAAGAGGAAGTGTGTCTGATCCTTATGAGTTTACAACCGGTCAATCGAACTCGGCTGAAGCAAATACGATGACTACTGTATTTACTCGTTCAGAGTCTGGCACTATGTCATACATCGGACGTTTAAATTATGCTTATGCTGATAGGTATTTGCTTGAAGTGTTATTACGTTCTGATTCGTCAACTAAGTTTGCACCTGAAAATTATTGGGGGTTGTTTCCTTCTGCTTCTTTGGGATGGATTATTTCACAAGAAAAATGGATGGAGAGATTTAAGTGGGTAGATTATTTAAAAGTACGTGCTTCATTTGGTTTAACTGGTCGTGATAATACTTATGCTTGGCAATGGATGCAGGTGTATGCTCAGGATGCTAATAAAGGTCCTATGTTTGGTACTAATATTAGTGATGGTACAAAAAATCGTATTACTATAAATAAAAACAATTCAGCTGTTAATCGGGATGTTCATTGGGATAAATCGTATAAAGCTAACTTCGGTGTTGATTTAACAACTTTGAATAATCGTTTAGCATTGAATTTGGATGCCTATTATGTACAGAACCGTGAAATGTTGATGAATATTTCTCAATCTATTCCGGGTATTGTTGGAACTCAGTCAGCCGCAACTAATTTGGGTGAAATGGATAATTACGGTGTCGAATTATCTGCTACGTGGAGAGATAAGATAGGAAAAGACTTCAAATACAAGATTGGTATCAATACTGGTTATACTGATAATAAAGTACTTGTAATGGACTGGGATACTCAAAATGTTTATCGTAAAATTACCAAAAATCATCGTTCTGATATAGGAACATGGGGTATGCAGTGTATTGGTATGTTCCGTAGTTTTCAAGATATTGAAGAGTATTTCGCAAAATACAATATAACTTCTTACATGGGAAGAACAAAAGATAACGTTCTTCCTGGAATGTTAATATATAAGGATGTTCGTGGGGCTCAACAATCTGATGGGTCATACGCTGGTCCAGACGGTATAGTTGATAGTGAAAATGATCAGGTTCATTTGTCCAATCGTTCTAATCCTTATGGGTTCACTACTAATTTAAGTGCTGAGTGGAAAGGCCTTTCAATAACAGCCCAAATCAATGCAAGTTGGGGAGGATATAGTATGATTCCTACGGCTGCGCTGAAACCTGGCACTGGTATTGAATATACAAACATGCCTTCCTTCTGGAATCCAGATGATATGTTTGTTTACAACGATATCTATGATGGCTCAGGTAATATGGTGATGGCTGCTAATCGTGATGCAAAGTTACCTAATTTGAATTATTCAGATGTTAACAGTGTAGCATCTACATTCTGGAGAGTAAGTGGTACTCGGGTACAATTGAATCGTGTCACATTGGCTTATGCTATTCCTTCAAAGTATACTAAAATTGTAGGTGTTCAGAGCTGTCGATTTAACGTAACAGGACAGAATTTATTAAGTCTGTACAATCCATATCCGGATAATTTCATTGATCCAATGTATAGTTACGGAAGCTATCCTACACTAAGAAAAATTACTATAGGTGTTAATCTTACATTTTAAACGAAGTTGATAATGAAAAGAAATAATATAAAATTACTTAGTCAGGTTCTGATTTCAGCTTTTGTTCTATCTTCCTGTAGCGACAGCTTCTTAGAAGATAAAAAGAACTATGATAATGTGAATACTGGGATCTATGATTATTTTAGCGGAGCTAATGCCCGTGTGAGTGATGTCTATTCCTGGTCATTACCCGATCCCAATTCTGATGCAAACTGGAAATATAACTGTACCGGTAATGCCGATGATCAATCAAAATCAACGGAGGAATATAGTGGCTTTGGAGCATTTGTAAATCCACAGGCTGAAATGACGGTTATGGGTGGAACTAAAGTACAAGATTTCTTCCATAATCAGGCAAACAACATTCAGGCTTCTGTATGGGGACGCATTCGTAACATCAATGATGTAATCAGGGGTATTACTGAGGGTGCATTATCACAAGAAGAAAAAGATAAGTTGTTAGGACAAGTTTATTTTTTTCGTGCATGGTGTTACTATAATTTAGTAAAATGGTATGGTGGTGTACCTATTGTGAAGGATGTTTTGGAACCCGTTGAATCTTCAGTTGTTCCTCGCTCTTCAGCAAAAGCATGTATTGAGTTCATTTGTGAAGACTTAGATAAATCGGCTGAAATGTTATCTGCAGCAACTATCAATGGTGGCTGGTCATCAAGTGAAGACTGGGGCCGTGTAACTTCCGGTACTGCTTTGGCCCTAAAAGGACGCGTTTTGTTGCTTTGGGCAAGCCCTATGTTCAACAGAGCTAATGACGTTACTCGTTGGAATACCGCTTATGAAGAAATAAAGAAATCAATACCGGTTCTTAATGCGTGTGGTTATGGTTTGTACCAAACAAGCAATAATGTGAATGGATCTGATTTTGCAGCTTTATTTTCAACCGTAAAGAGCTCTGAAGCTGTATTTGCAACTCTTTTCAATACAGTACAGAGTGGAGATGGCCAAAAGAATAACAATTGGGAACGTGGTATACGTCCTAAGAACTCAACGGGAAGTGGCAAGGAAGCTTCTGCCATGATGGTAGATATGTTCCCAATGGCTGACGGAAAGAAACCTGCGCTTACTAATACGTATAATAAGTTAGAAGGTTCAGAGTATACTTACGATGAAAATTATCCGTTTATGAATCGTGACCCACGTTTTTATCGTACGTTTGCATTCCCTGGTGTGCGTTGGGCTTACTCAGGTGATCCTACTCAAGCGAATTCTGACAATCCTTCATACGATAGTGGAAAAAACTATGAATTATGGAACTATGTATGGTATACCAACCTTGATGATCAGGGAAATGCTGAAAGTGGTAATTCTTATGGAGCAGATAATTTATTATCCAATAAGAAAGGACTTTATGTACGTAAACGCTCCGATGATTTAGATGTAAATACAAGTTCGCTATACAATTGGGCTGCAACCGATAACAATGGCGGTTTTGCTTATTCTGCAGCTCCTTACCTTGAAATTCGCTATGCGGAAGTATTGCTTAATTATGCCGAAGCAGCTTGCGGATCCGGTCACATGAGTGAGGCTGTTGAGCAGTTGCAGAAAATTCGTGCTCGCGCGGGCTATACGGCTGCTAATAATTATGGATTGCAAACTGATTTGGCTGCAGATCAGGCCGCTTGTATGTCGGCAGTTCTTTATGAACGTCAAATAGAGTTGGCTTACGAAGGAAAACGTTTTGATGACCTTCGTCGCTGGATGTTGTTTGATGGTGGTATTAGCCAAGCTAATGGAGCTCCTAGCACATGGACCTTGACTGGCTGGGGTGGTAATACATGTACTTACTTAGGGTTCAAACCTCTGAATGGCCAACGCCGTGAAAATATGGAATTCCGTGTACAGGATTCTTATGGACTCGGTGGTACGACGAAAGTTTCAGACCCATTGGTTGTGGCAGGCGTAACTCGTCCTGCTGCCGTTGATTACCGCAAAGAACTGACTACTCAGCTTGAACAATTGAAAGAGTTTTATGCAAGTAAGTTAGTTCGTAAGTTAAAGAAGGGTGATGCTCGTGATCAAAATCATGTTGATTTGACTATGCAATTCTATCCGAAGTATTACTTCTTAGGTTTTGCACAAGGGGCACAGAATAGCAATAAAGACTTGTTGCAAACTATTGGTTGGGAAGATTATAACAATGCTGGAGCAAACGGAACATTTGACCCGCTGGCAGAATAATTTTAGATTAGAATCATTAAGTGAATAGAAAAGGATTGGGAAACTTTGTAAGAAGTTCCCAGTCCTTTTTCCATTATATGTTTGCCGATTAATACTACCTTCTGATTCATTAAATAATAAAAAAACTCCTCGTCACCGATTACAAATCTCCCTAAAAATAGTCTAATAAATAAGTGAACTAAAAACTCAATACTGAAAATATGAGAAAAAGATGGATTTTTGCGATTTGTGCCATTGCTTTGATGGCGCCGGTCAGCGTAGTTAAGGCACAGTATCCTCAGGAACCGAAAGAGGTGAAAGAGGCTGTGAAGAAAAGGATGGATGAAGAGTACAAACTTTCTGACGAAGCTTGGGAAAAGGCTCTTCCTACTATCGAAAAAGAAGCAAAAGAAGGAAAACCTTATATTCCTTGGGCAGCAAGACCAACTGATCTTCCTCAGGCTAAAATACCTTCTTTCCCCGGTGCCGAAGGTGGTGGTATGTTCAGCTTCGGAGGCCGTGGAGGTAAAGTGATTACAGTTACCAATTTGAATGACCGTGGACCCGGATCTTTCCGTGAGGCTTGCGAAACAGGTGGAGCACGTATTGTTGTCTTTAATGTTTCGGGTATCATCCGTTTAAAAACACCTATTATTGTACGCGCACCTTATATTACTATTGCCGGACAAACAGCTCCGGGTGATGGTGTTTGTATTGCAGGTGAGTCATTCTGGGTAAACACACACGATGTTGTGGTACGTCACATGCGTTTCCGCAGAGGAGAAACCAATGTAGGTCGTCGTGACGATGCATTTGGTGGTAACCCGGTGGGTAACATTATGATTGACCACTGTTCATGTACTTGGGGATTGGATGAAAACATCTCATTCTATCGTCACATGTTCAGTCCGGGTGCCGATTACAAAGACCTGAAGTTGCCTACAGTGAACGTAACTATACAGAATACGATCTCTGCAAAAGCACTCGATACTTACAACCATGCATTTGGTAGCACGTTGGGAGGAGAGAATTGTTCTTTCATGCGTAACCTTTGGGCAAGCAATGCCGGACGTAACCCGTCAATTGGTTGGAACGGTGTGTTTAACTTCGTGAACAATGTAACCTATAATTGGGTGCACCGTTCGGTTGATGGTGGTGACTATACCGCACTTTACAACATGATTAATAACTACTTCAAACCGGGTCCGTTGACTCCGAAAAACACGCCTGTGGGGCACCGTATTTTGAAACCGGAATCGGGTCGTAGCAAATTGGGATATTATGTGTTTGGCCGTGTATATGCCAGCGGTAATATCATGGAAGGCTATGATGCTATTACTAAAGACAACTGGGCTGGTGGTATTCAGGTTCAGGAGCAAGCAAATACAGATGGTTACACTGAGAATATGAAGTGGAATGAGCCTTTCCCAATGCCTCACTTAACTATTATGCCTGCCAAAGATGCTTATAAGTATGTGTTGAAGAATGTAGGAGCTACCATACCAAGCCGTGACATCGTTGATGAAAGAATAGTTGAAGAAGTTGAAACCGGCAAACCTTATTACGTAGAAGGTTTGGATCCTAACTCATTCTACCAATTCGAGCATCGTCGTTTGCCTAACGACTCTTATAAGCAAGGTATCATTACTGACATCAGTCAGGTGGGTGGTTATCCCGAATACAAAGGTACTCCTTATGTGGATACTGATGGTGACGGAATGCCCGATGCATGGGAAAAAGCCAATGGGCTGAACCCGAACGATCCTTCAGATGCAGTTAAAGATTGCACCGGCGACGGATACACGAACATTGAAAAATACATCAATGGTATCAGCACAAAGAAGAAAGTTGACTGGACAAACCTGAAGAACAACTACGATACATTGGCTAAGAAAGGTAAATTAATGTAATGACAAACCCGATGAAAATGAAAGTAATTCACCTTTTCTTTTGCTTCCTTTTCGTAGCTGTGGCTTCGGCTCAGGCTATTGATTTGGATAAGCAAAACCGTGATCCTAAATATGTGGAATCTATCGTTGGCAGATCGCAGAAGATTGTCGACAAGCTTGGTATCGCTGATAAAACAGTTCAGCAAGAGGTTTGCAACATCATTGCGAACCGTTACTTTGAGCTGAATGACATTTACGAAAAACGTGATGCTAAAGTAAAGCAAATTAAAGAGTCGGGAATTACCGGTACGGCGAAGCAGGAAGCGCTTAGCGCTGCTGAGTTTGAGAAAGATGCAGCTTTGTATCGCTCGCACTTTGCTTTCCCTGCTAACCTTTCATTGTTCCTCAATGAAAAGCAAATTGAGCAGGTGAAAGACGGTATTACCTTCGGTGTCGTTATGGTGACCTATACGGCAACTTTGGATATGATTCCATCTTTGAAACAGGAAGAGAAGGAGCAAATATATGCCTGGTTAGTTGAAGCACGCGAGTTTGCACTCGACGCTGAGAGCTCAAACAAAAAGCACGAAGCATTTGGCAAGTACAAAGGACGTATCAATAACTATCTTTCAAAAAGAGGATATGACCTCGTAAAAGAGAGAGAAGCTTGGTATAAACGTATCAAGGAAAAAGAGGCACAGAAAAAATAACTTAGTTTAATTCTGTTTTTTATGTGAAGAAGGAGCGTTCTGTGTATGCAGAGGCTCCTTCTTCTTTTATACGTTAATCAATTTACCTGTTTTTTATCTCCTTTCGTGCTTGTTAATTGAGTACACAATGGCTACTTCTACGTCTTTTTTACTAAATAGAATAAATTTGAATCAGATAAAAATACAAGTATGAATAAGCCCTTCATTTTGTGGATTACATTTTTCTTGTTTATGTTCGTTTCTTGTAAACAGGAAAAAGACTATTACGTTTTCACTTCTTTTCATGAACCTGCTACCGATGGTCTGCGTTTTCTCTATAGCGCTGATGGCGTTCATTGGGATAGCATTGCAGGCACGTGGCTGAAACCGGAAATTGGCAAGCAGCAGATCATGAGAGATCCGTCAATGGTACAAACGCCCGACGGAACATTTCATTTGGTGTGGACTACAAGTTGGAAGGGCGATTTAGGTTTTGGTTATGCATCTTCAAAAGACCTTATTCACTGGTCGGAGCAGAAAATGATTCCGGTTATGGCTCATGACACGACTACGGTTAATGTATGGGCTCCCGAGATTTTTTATGATGATGAACAGCAACAATTCATGGTTGTTTGGGCATCATGCGTACCCAATCGTTTCCCTCGTGGAGTAGAGGAGGTGAAGAACAATCATCGCCTGTATTACATTACCACCAAAGATTTCAATACGGTGTCCGAAACTAAATTGCTTTATGATCCCGGTTTCAGTAGCATTGATGCCGTTATAGTAAAGAGAGCTGCCAAAGATTACGTCATGGTTCTAAAAGACAATACCCGCGCAAACCGTAACTTGAAGATAGCCTTTGCTTCATCTCCTTACGGACCTTATTCCGAGGCATCTGCAGCGTTCACCGAACCTTTTGTTGAGGGTCCTACGGTTGAAAAGGTAGGCGATGATTATATGATTTATTTTGATGTTTATAAAAAGAAGATATATGGTGCCGTGAAAACACGTGATTTTATTCATTTCACTAACGAAACGGCCCACATCAGTGTTCCTCAGGGACATAAGCATGGAACCATTTGCAAGGTTCCCAAAGCTATTGTCGACGGGTTAATTAAAAATCAGAAGTAATAAACACCTAACGTATAAACCATGAAATATATCAGTCAATCTTTACTTGCTCTGGCAATGGGCTGTTTGGCAGCCTTACCTGCTTCTGCTCAGGATAAAATTCATTATACGGGAACCGAACTGGCTAACCCGGCTTATCACGACGGACAACTTAGTCCGGTGGTGGGGGTGCATAATATTCAGATTATGCGTGCCAACCGTGAATTTCCCGATTCGTCGAATGGTAACGGGTGGACTTACAATCACCAGCCGATGCTGGCTTATTGGAACGGACAGTTTTATTATCAATACTTGTGTGATCCGGTTGATGAGCACGTGCCACCTTCGCACACGGTGCTGATGACTTCAAAGGATGGCTATCATTGGACCAATCCGCAAATCGTATTTCCGGAGTACAAGGTGCCCGACGGATACACCAAAGCCGGTCGTCAAGACGTGGCAAAGAACCTGATTGCTATTATGCATCAACGTGTAGGGTTTTATGTTTCCAAATCGGGTAAGCTCATCACCATGGGTAACTACGGCGTAGCGATGGATAAAAAAGACGATCCCAATGATGGTAACGGCATTGGTCGTGTGGTACGTGAGATAAAGAAAGACGGTACTTACGGACCCATTTACTTCATCTACTACAATCACGGCTTTAATGAAAAGAACACCGCTTTTCCCTATTTCAAACGAAGCAAGGATAAGGCGTTTGTGAAAGCTTGCCAAGAGATACTCGATAATCCGCTTTATCGCATGCAATGGGTGGAAGAGGCCGATCGCAATGATCCTATCATTCCTCTGAACAAAGAATACAAAGCGTTTAACTACTATACTCTTCCCGATGGGAAAATTGCCTGTTTGTGGAAGCATGCACTGACTTCCATCAGCGAAGACGGAGGCAATAACTGGGCTGAGCCGGTATTGCGTGCCAAAGGTTTTGTGAATAGCAATGCTAAAATATGGGGACAACGTTTAAGCGACGGTACGTATGCAACCGTATACAACCCGTCGGAATTCCGTTGGCCGCTCGCTATTTCATTGAGTAAAGACGGTTTGGAGTACACCACGCTCAACCTGGTTCACGGTGAAATTACCCCCATGCGTTACGGTGGTAACTATAAATCATACGGTCCGCAATACGTTCGCGGCATTCAGGAAGGCAACGGCACACCGAAAGACGGTGATTTGTGGGTTGCTTACAGTGTGAATAAGGAAGATATGTGGGTTTCACGCATTCCGGTTCCGGTCAAGCTAAAGGCCGCTGCACATGCCGATGATGATTTCTCACAATTTGCCGAACTGTCGCAGTTAACCGATTGGAATATCTATTCTCCCGTATGGGCACCTGTGTCGCTCGATAAAAACTGGTTGCTGTTGCAAGACAAAGATCCGTTTGATTATGCCAAAATAGAACGCAAGATTCCTGCAACGAAGGAACTGAAAGTAGCCTTTGATTTGCAGGCCGGTCAAAACGATAAAGGCACACTTCAAATTGAATTTCTTGATGAGAACGGCATTGCCTGTTCACGTTTGGAACTGACGGCCGATGGCGTTTTGCGTGCTAAGGGTGGCTCGCGTTTCGGTAACATCATGAAATACGAAGCGGGCAAAACATACCATGTTGAAGCCTTATTGTCTGTGGCTAACAGAAGCATTCAGGTGTTTGTTGACGGAAAGAAGGCGGGTACACGTATGTTCTATGCTCCTGTTGCTGCTATTGAGCGAATTGCTTTCCGTACGGGTGAGCTGAGACAATTTCCTACACCGGAAACACCGGCCGATCAGACTTACGACCTGCCCAATGCCGGCGCGCAAGATGCTTTGAGTACTTTCCGTGTGGCCAACTTCAAAACCTCTTCGACCGATGTGGATGCAACCGCTGCTTTCCTGAAGTATGCTACTTTCAGTCATTATGCTGATTACTTCAATAACATGGAAGATGAAAACATCGCTCAGGCTATTCCTAACTCCGAAGCATCGGCTTGGATGGAACAGAATATTCCGTTGTTTGAATGTCCTCAGAAGAATTTCGAAGAGATGTATTACTATCGTTGGTGGAGTCTGCGCAAGCACATCAAAAACACTCCGGCAGGTTATGGAATGACCGAATTCTTGGTCAATCGTTCGTATGCTGATAAGTATAACCTCATTGCCTGCGCCATTGGTCACCACATTTATGAGAGTCGCTGGTTGAGAGATCCGAAGTATCTGGATCAGATTATACATACTTGGTACCGCGGTAACGAAGGCGGACCGATGAAGAAGATGAATAAATTCAGTTCATGGAATGCAGATGCCATTTACAACCGTTTCTTGGTTGATGGCGATAAAGACTTTCTACTCGATATGATGACCGATTTGGATACCGAATACAAACGTTGGGAAAGCACCAACCGCCTGAAGAATGGTTTGTACTGGCAGGGTGATGTGCAAGACGGCATGGAAGAATCGATCAGTGGCGGTCGCCGTAAGCAATATGCTCGTCCTACCATCAATAGCTATATGTACGGTAATGCCAAAGCGCTTTCAAACATGGGATTGTTGGCTGGCAACGAAGGTATTGCCATGAAGTATGCTTTGAAGGCCGATACCTTGAAGCAGTTGGTTGAAGGCAAATTGTGGAACGAGCGTCATCAGTTCTTTGAAACCATGCGCACAGATTCTTCTGCCAATGTGCGCGAAGCTATCGGTTACATTCCTTGGTATTTCAATCTGCCCGATGCACGCAAGCATGATGTGGCTTGGAAGGAAGTCATGGACGAAAAAGGTTTCTTGGCTCCTTACGGTATGACTACTGCCGAACGTCGTCACCCAGAGTTCCGTACGCGTGGTGTGGGCAAGTGCGAGTGGGATGGGGCTATCTGGCCTTTCGCTTCGGCTCAAACGCTTACGGCTATGGCCAACTTTATGAATAACTATCCGCAAACGGTGCTCACTGACAGTGTGTACTTCCGTCAGATGGAGTTGTATGTGGAATCTCAATACCACCGTGGTCGTCCGTATATTGGTGAGTATCTCGATGAAGTTACCGGCTATTGGTTGAAAGGTGATCAGGAGCGTTCACGTTATTACAATCACTCTACTTTCAACGATTTGGTGATTACCGGTTTAGTAGGTTTACGTCCGCGCACAGACAACACAATTGAAGTGAATCCGTTGATACCGGAGGACAAGTGGAACTGGTTCTGTTTGGACAATGTATTGTATCACGGCCACAACATTTCTATTGTTTGGGACAAGGACGGATCTCGTTATCATGCAGGCAAGGGGCTTCGTGTATATGTGAACGGCAAACTGGTGGGACAATCTGACCGTTTGCAGCGACTGGTATGCAAGGATGTTTTGAACTAATCAGCATTTATGGGCTATAGCAATAAAATAATAGTATGTTTTTTTATCGGGTTGCTTTACTCTTTCCGTAGCCTCTGGGCCATGGAAGTGGTAAAACCCACCTGTGAAATGACGGTCGACCCGCTATGCGTAAGTACGTTGACGCCTCACTTTGGGTGGCAACTGACTTCGTCCGTACAGGCCGATGCACAAACAGCTTATGCCATTGAAGTCTACGCCCTACAGGGCGCAAAGCGTACGCTGGTATGGCAATCGGGCAAAAAAGTGTCTTCTCAAAGTCAACATGTGCCCTATGGAGGTGCTCCGCTTACACCGGCACAAAAATATAGTTGGAAAGTACAAGTTTGGGATGCAGCAGGGAAGCTTGCTGCCTGGAGTGCAGAGGCTGTTTTCGGCATAGCTCCTTCAAGTTCTTTCTTTCAAAATGCGCATTGGGTAGGAGCCATTACGCAACAGCAGGCTAAACTACCTGCTGGTCGAAAATTCCACGGTACCGACATGAAGAAGCCTGAGGTGAAGGCGTTGTGGGATGCTGTAGACAGTTTGTCGTCCAAGAGCATCAGCCTGCGACGCAGCTTTACCGTGAATAAAAAAATAGTCGGGGCAATGGTTTACGTTTGCGGTCTGGGACATTATGAACTCAGCCTGAATGGTCAGAAGGTGGGCAACAGCGAGTTTGCCCCTCTGTGGAGCGACTACGACAAAACGGTGTATTACAACGCCTACGATGTGACTTCTTTGCTGAAAGAAGGAGTCAACGCTATAGGTGCTTTACTAGGCAATGGATTTTACAATGTGCAGGGTGGCGGACGATACCGCAAACTGCAAATCGGTTTCGGGCCACCTACTTTGTTGCTCAAGATGGTGATTACCCATGCAGACGGCACACAGGAAGAAATTTGTTCGGATGCCCACTGGAAGTACGCTTTGAGTCCGGTTACTTTCAATAGCATATACGGTGGTGAAAGCTACGATGCCCGCTTGGAACAAAAGGGATGGAACACTGCTGCTTTCCATGATGCTGACTGGAAACCGGTGGTGATTCAGGAAGCACCCAAAGGGACCCTTCGTCCGCAAGAGGCTTCACCGGTGAAAATCATGGAGCGTTATGGCATTCAGAAAGTAACCCGGCTGACGGCTCAACAGGTAGAGGCGGCATCGAAGTCGACCAAAAGAACGGTGGATCCTTTGGCTATGGTGCTCGACATGGGGCAGAACCTGGCCGGTTTTCCGGAGATTACCGTGCGTGGCAAGAAAGGACAAAAAGTAACCTTGCTTGTGGCCGAAGCACTTACCGATGAGGGGGCTGTTAACCAAAGACAGACAGGGCGTCAGCACTATTACGAATACACCCTCAAAGGTGAAGGAGACGAAACGTGGCATCCGCGTTTCTCATACTATGGTTTCCGCTACATTCAGGTTGAAGGAGCCGTATTGAAAGGACAGAAGAACCCGCAGAAACTTCCTGTAATCAAAAACATACAGTCATGCTTTGTATATAACTCGGCTCGTGATGTAGCCACTTTCCGTTGCTCCAACGACGTGTTCAACAGTGCACACCGCATTATAGGCAAGGCCGTGCGCAGCAACATGCAATCGGTGTTTACCGACTGTCCGCACCGTGAAAAGCTGGGCTGGCTGGAACAATTGCACCTCAATGGTCCCGGTTTGTTGTACAACTATGACCTGACCACCCTCTTTCCCAAGGTGATGCAAGACATGGCCGATGCACAACACGACAACGGCATGGTTCCCACTACGGCACCTCAGTATGTAGTGTTTGAAGGCCCGGGCATGGATGTGTTTGCCGACTCTCCCGAGTGGGGTTCATCCATGGTTATTTTGCCGTTTATGTATTACGAAACCTACGGTGATGCTTCGCTTATAGAGCGTTACTACCGTAATATGCGCGCTTATGTGGACTATCTCACTTCGCGTGCACAGAACCACATTGTTTCGTTTGGTTTAGGTGATTGGTATGACTACGGCGATTTCCGTGCAGGTTTCTCGCGTAACACACCCGTTCCGCTGGTTGCTACGGCACACTATTACCTCGATATTTGCTACCTAGAACAGGCAGCACGTATGGTAGGTAACAAGTACGACGAAAATTATTATGCTGCCCTCAAAGCAAAGGTGAAAGCTGCATTCAACGATACATTCTTTCACCCCGAAACAGCTCAATATGGCACAGGCAGTCAGTGCAGCAATGCATTGCCGCTCTTCCTCGGTCTGGTGGAAGATGGAACACGCCCACAAGTGCTCCAAAATTTGGTGAAGGACATCAAAGCACACGGTAATCGCCTCACAACGGGTGATGTGGGCAACCGTTACCTGTTCCAGGCATTGGCGCGCAACGGACTCAATGAGCTGATGTACACCATGCATAATCACGAAGAAGCACCCGGCTATGGCTTTCAGCTGAAATTTGGCGCTACTACGCTTACCGAGCAGTGGGATCCGCGTCAGGGCTCGTCGTGGAATCACTTCATGATGGGACAGATTGACGAGTGGTTTTTTGCTTCATTGGCTGGTATTCAGGCCGATCCGTCGGCTCCGGGGTATCAGGATTTTGTGATAGCTCCCCAACCCGTGGGCGATTTGAAACAAGTAGAAGCTACCTTCCAAACGCTTTACGGAACCATTTCAGTGAATTGGACCAAAGAAAATGGTATCTTTACCCTCCGGACAAATGTGCCGGTCAACTGTTCGGCCCAATTGTTTATGCCCGGCGAAGAAACGCCCCGCCTGTTAAAGAGCGGCAGTTATTCATTTACTAAAAACTTAGAACGATGAACATACGTATTCTATTATTCTCCCTATTGATCGGCTTGCCTTTTGCCATGCGTGCAGAACGTGTTGACATGCGTGCGGCAGGTGCCAAAGCGAATGGTACTACGCTCAATACCCGGTTGATTAACCAAACCATCGACAGGCTTAGCAAGGGTGGCGGTGGTACGCTGTTTTTCCCTGCGGGGCGCTACCTCACAGGTTCTATCGTGATGAAGAGTAACATCACGCTGGAGCTGGAAGCCGGTGCCACACTGCTCTTTTCCGATGATTTCGACCAATACCTTCCGTTTGTGGAAATGCGTTACGAAGGGGTGATGATGAAGAGTTTTTCGCCGCTTATTTATGCGGTAGATGCCGAGAATATTACCATAAAAGGAGAAGGTACTCTCGATGGTCAGGGCAAAAAATGGTGGATGGAGTTTTTCCGTGTCATGATTGACTTGAAGGACAACGGTGTGAGAGACATCAATAAATACCAGCCCATGTGGGACAAGGCCAATGATACGAAAGCATTGTACGCCGAAACGAATGAAGATTATGTAAACACGTTGCAGAGACGCTTTTTCCGTCCGCCATTCATTCAGCCTTTGCGCTGCAAGAATGTGAAGATTGAGGGAGTGAAGATTGTTAACTCTCCCTTCTGGACTGTCAATCCGCAGTTTTGCGATAACGTTACGGTGAAGGGTGTAACCATTCACAACGTGCCTTCGCCCAATACGGATGGCATCAACCCTGAATCGTGCAGCAACGTGCACATCAGTGACTGCCACATTTCGGTAGGTGATGACTGTATCACCATCAAATCTGGACGCGATTTGCAGGGTCGCAAAGCCGCTGCTCCGTGCCAGAATATTACCATTACCAATTGCACCATGCTGGCAGGTCATGGTGGTGTAGTGATTGGTAGTGAAATGAGTGGGGGAGTGAGCAAGGTGGTTATCAGCAATTGTGTGTTCGATGGAACCAACAGGGGGATTCGTCTGAAATCAAGCCGCGGTCGCGGGGGTGTGGTGGAAGATATTCGCATCAGCAACATCGTGATGCGCAACATCAAGAACGAGGCCATTGTAATGGACCTGATGTACAGCAACATGCCTGCCGAACCGCTGAGCGAGCGTACGCCGATCTTTAGAGATATTCATGTTTCCGGACTGACTGCCCGTGACGTGAAAACACCAATTTTTATCAGAGGTCTCGACGAGGCACCCATCTCGGATGTTTCCTTGCGCGACATCAACATACAGAGTCGTGAGAAACCTCAGTTTTTGAATTACAAGAACCTATCATTGACCGATGTAACGATCAACGGTCAAACAATAACACTGGAATGATACCGATGAAGAAATTAGTCATGGCAGCCATGCTGCTAAGCTCTGCAGGAGCAAATGCACAGACATACGAAAACCAGTTTGCTCGTCCGCTGCACGACGTGCTGGCCGACATACAAACACGTTTCAACGTGCGCCTGAAATATGATATCGATACGGTAGGCAAGGTACTTCCTTATGCCGATTTCCGCATTCGCCCGTACTCTGTTGAAGAGTCACTCACCAACGTATTGGCACCGTTCGACTATAAGTTTGTGAAGCAAGATGCGCAAACGTACAAACTTAAAGTATATGAGTATGCACGTCGCACAGATGCCGACGGAGAAAAAATGCTGGCTCACCTGCAAGCACTGTATGCCGATAAAGCATCATGGGAGCAACGGAAGGCTTGTTTGCGTGCCGAGGTACGTAGCAAGTTAGGACTCGATTCTTTGATGGCCAAACGGGTGATAAGTAAACCCATCCTTTCCAAAATACGCAAGTTCGATGGCTACACCGTTCAGAACTTTGCGTTGGAAACCTTGCCTGGACTGTACGTTTGCGGTTCCATATACACCCCTCGTACTTCGGGGAAACATGCGTTGATAGTTTGTCCCAACGGACATTTCGGTGGCGGGCGCTACCGCGAAGATCAACAGCAACGCATGGGTACACTGGCACGTATGGGAGCTGTTTGTGTGGATTATGATCTCTTTGGTTGGGGCGAATCGGCTTTGCAGGTAGGCGGTGCGGCTCACCGTTCCAGTGCGGCGCACATCATTCAGGCAATGAACGGACTTTCCATTCTCGATTACATGCTTACCCGCAAAGATATTGATAAAACCCGTGTAGGGGTAAACGGCGGTTCCGGTGGTGGAACGCAGACTGTTTTACTCACTGCACTCGACGAACGTTTTACGGCTGCGGCACCGGTCGTAAGTCTGGCTTCACACTTCGATGGTGGCTGCCCCTGCGAAAGCGGCATGCCTGTTTCACTAGCTTGTGGAGGAACCAATAATGCCGAATTGGCTGCCATGTTTGCCCCACGTCCCCTGCTGGTGGTTTCCGATGGCAAGGACTGGACAGCGAGTGTGCCTACATTGGAACTCCCTTACCTGCAAAAAGTGTACGGATTTTACGGAGCGGCAGATAAGGTGACCAATGTACATCTTCCTCAGGAAGGGCATGATTTTGGTATTAACAAACGCACGGCTGTCTATGACTTCTTTGCTTCGGTGTTTAGTCTTGATAAGAGCAAGTTCGATGAGAAGAAAGTAACCATCGAACCTCAGGAGGTTATGTTTAGCTTTGGCAATAAGGGTGAGTTGATGCCTGCAACGGCCATCCGCTCGTTCGATGCCTTGGCGGTGTATTTTGATAAAGGCAGGTTTGCCCAACTGCAATCCGATTTGAGTTTAGAGAAAAAAGCAGCCGAATGGGTAGCTTCTTTGCAACTGAAAGACCAGAAAACAGCCGGATACGTTACCACGCTGATTTATAATCACCTGCGTGCTGTGCGCGATTGGCACAACGATCATCCTTTTACCACTATTCCCGAAGGCATTAATCCGCTCACGGGCAGTCCGCTCAGCGAGCTGGAACGCTCCCTGATAGCCGATTCGGCCATGCCGAAAGAGGTGCACACCAAGCTGATGAACGGCTTGCGTAAGTCACTTACCGAGGAGCAGGTAGAGGCTATTCTCGATAAATATACGGTGGGTAAAGTGGCTTTCACCATGAACGGTTACAAGTCCATTGTGCCCGACCTCACAGAGAAGGAGGAAGCTACCATTTTGGCTCATCTCAAGCAGGCTCGCGAACAGGCTATCGACTACAAAAGCATGAAGCAGATTTCGGCTGTGTTCGAGATGTACAAGAATAAGTGTGAGGCATATCTGAACAACAACGGTCGCAACTGGCGTCAGCTTTTCAAGGCTTACGTTGACAAGGTGAAGGCCGAAAAGGCTGCTAAAAAAGCAGCGGAGCAGAAGCAATAAGGTGGCGGTAATGCTCCCAATTGCTCGGGGCATTTGAGTGGATTGCTCGTTGCAATTGGTGCAATTGCTCGTGGCAGATTTCAAACTGCTCGTGGCTCTTGGATAAGAAAGTGTTTAAACGTTGAAAAACGAAATAAATAATGATGAAAAATAAATCTTTGTTACGAACAGCAGCTGTATGGGCTGTGGGACTGGTGTCGCTGTCGATGCAGGCTCGCGAATACAAACTGTGGTATGACAAACCGGCGGCGGTGTGGACAGAAGCGCTACCGCTGGGAAACGGACGGCTGGGAGCCATGGTATTTGGCACTCCGGGTGTGGAGCAAATTCAGCTGAACGAGGAGACTATCTGGGCAGGTAGACCCAATAACAACGCCAACCCCGATGCTTTGGAGTACATCCCCAAGGTACGCGAACTGGTCTTTGCCGGCAAGTACCTCGAAGCACAAACCTTGGCTACGGAGAAGGTGATGGCCAAAACCAACTCGGGCATGCCTTACCAAACGTTTGGCGATTTGCGCATTTCCTTTCCCGGACATACCCGTTACACGGATTATTACAGAGAATTAAGTCTGGACTCGGCCCGCACGGTGGTGCGCTACAAGGTGGATGGCGTTACGTACCGTCGTGAAACCATCACGTCGTTCACCTCGCAGGTGGTGATGGTTCGTCTCACCGCCGATAAACCCGGAATGATTACCTGCAATGCATTGCTTACTACACCGCATCAGGATCCGGTTATTGCTTCGGATGGCAATTGTGTAACACTATCGGGGGTGTCTTCGTGGCACGAGGGGCTCAAAGGTAAGGTCTTGTTTCAAGGTCGCCTCACGGCTACTACGCAAGGAGGAAAAGTAAGTTGTCAGGACGGTACACTCTCTGTTGAGGGAGCCGATGAAGCGGTATTGTATGTATCCATTGCTACCAATTTTAATAACTATAAAAACATCGACGGCAATGAAGTGGAGCGCTCAAAAGACTTTCTGGACAAGGCTTTAAAGCGTTCCTATGCCGACGATGTGAAAGCTCACGTGGCTTACTTCCGTCAGTTCATGGATCGGTCGTCTCTGGACTTGGGCGACGATCAGTTTCCCCATGTAACAACAGACATGCGTGTGGAGCGTTTCAAGGAAACGAATGATGCGTTCTTGGTAGCTACTTACTTCAAATTCGGCAGATACTTGCTGATCTGTTCTTCGCAACCGGGTGGACAACCGGCTAATCTTCAGGGCATCTGGAACGATAAACTCTTCCCGTCGTGGGACAGTAAATATACGTGCAACATCAACCTCGAAATGAACTATTGGCCCTCAGAGGTGACCAACCTCAGCGAACTGAACGAACCGCTCTTTAAGTTGATTAAGGAAGTGAGTGAAACCGGACGCGAAACGGCTAAAACCATGTATGGTGCCGATGGCTGGGTGTTGCATCACAATACAGATATATGGCGCATAACGGGTGCACTCGACAAAGCACCGTCGGGCATGTGGCCATCGGGTGGGGCATGGCTGTGCCGTCACCTGTGGGAAAGATACCTTTACACAGGCGATGTGGCATTTCTGCGCTCGGCTTACCCCATTATGAAAGAGGCAGGCGTGTTCTTTGATCAAACGATGGTGAAAGAGCCCGTGCACGGTTGGCTGGTGGTTTGCCCCAGTAACTCGCCCGAGAATGTACATGCAGGCAGTGAAGGCAAGGCTACCACGGCAGCAGGTTGCACCATGGACAACCAGCTGGTGTTCGATCTCTGGTCGGCTATCATCACCTCGGCACGTGTGTTGGGTGTAGATGCTGCCTTTGCTGCACACCTGGAGCAACGCATAGCCCAGCTGCCTCCTATGCAGGTGGGACGATGGGGACAATTGCAGGAGTGGATGTTCGATTGGGATGACCCCAACGATGTGCATCGTCACATTTCACACCTCTACGGTTTGTTTCCCAGCAACCAGATTTCCCCTTACCGTACACCGGCTTTGTTTGACGCAGCCCGTACCTCACTCATTCACCGTGGCGATCCCTCAACCGGATGGAGCATGGGCTGGAAGGTGTGCCTCTGGGCCCGTTTGCTCGATGGTGACCATGCATATAAACTCATAACCGATCAGCTCACACTGGTGCGCAACGAGAAGAAAAAAGGAGGTACATACCCTAACCTGTTTGATGCACATCCGCCTTTCCAGATTGACGGTAACTTTGGCTGTACGGCCGGCATTGCCGAAATGTTGATGCAGAGTTACGACGGATTCATCTACTTGCTCCCCGCACTGCCTTCGCTGTGGAAAGAGGGAGAGGTGAAGGGACTGATGGCTAGGGGAGGCTTTGAGCTCAACCTGAAGTGGAAAAACGGAAAAGTAGAACGGCTTACCATTAAGTCGCACGCCGGTGGCAACTGTCGTCTGCGTTCGCTCCATCCGCTTAGCGCCAAAGGCCTGAAGAAAGCCAAAGGAAAGAATCCCAACGCACTCTATGAAGTGCCCGTCATAGCACAACCTTTGGTCAATGAATCGGCCAAGTTGAATAAAGTGGAATTGAAACCTACTTATTTATATGACCTTCCTACTCGTGCAGGAAAGGAATATGTAGTTATTGGAAAATAAAAAGAATAAATAATAAACGCGAATGATATGATGAAGACAAATGTTTTTTGGTATTTCTTGTTTTTGTTGATGTTAACAGCCGGTAACGCGTCGGCTCAGAAGAAAACAGCGAAAACGTACATCCCCTGGAGTAACGGTAAATTGGTTGTTTCTGAAGAAGGTCGTTACCTGAAACATGAAAACGGAGCGCCTTTCTTTTGGTTGGGTGAAACCGGATGGCTTTTGCCCGAACGCCTGAACCGCGATGAAGCGGAATATTATCTGGAACAATGCAAACAAAGAGGTTACAATGTGGTTCAGGTGCAAACCATGAACAATGTTCCCTCCATGAATGCCTACGGACAATACTCGTTGGTTGATGGTTTCAACTTCAAAGACATCAACAAGAAAGGGGTGTACGGTTACTGGGATCACATGGATTATATCATTAAAACAGCGGCCAACAAAGGTATCTACATCGGTATGGTGTGCATCTGGGGAACTCCCGTCAGCAAAGGTCAGATGAGCGTCAAAGAGGCTCAGGCTTACGGTAAATTCCTGGCAGAGAGATACAAGAACGAACCCAATGTTATTTGGTTCATTGGTGGCGACATTCGTGGCGATGTGAAAACTGCCGAATGGGAAGCACTAGCCAAAAGCATCCGTGCGATTGATAAAAACCACCTGATGACTTTCCATCCGCGGGGTCGTACCACATCGGCTATGTGGTTTAACAAAGCTGAGTGGTTGGACTTCAACATGTTCCAGAGCGGACACCGTCGTTACGGTCAACGCAATGGCGATGGTGATTACCCCATTGAAGAGAATACCGAGGAAGATAACTGGCGTTTTGTGGACAGAAGCTTTGCTGAGAAACCGCTGAAACCGGTTATCGACGGTGAACCGATCTACGAGGAAATTCCTCAAGGGTTGCATGATCCCAACGAAACTCTCTGGAATGACAACGATGTACGTCGTTATGCTTACTGGTCGGTTTTTGCCGGTTCATTCGGACATACATACGGTCACAATTCCATTATGCAGTTTATCCGTCCGGGTGTGGGTGGTGCTTACGGAGCCAAGAAACCTTGGTACGAAGCGTTGAACGATCCCGGCTTTAACCAGATGAAATACATCAAGAACCTGATGCTTAGCTTCCCGTTCTTCGATCGTGTACCCGATCAGAGCATCATTGCCGGAACCAATGGAGAACGTTACGATCGTGCCATTGCTACGCGTGGCAACGACTACCTGATGGTGTACAGCTACACCGGTCGCCCCATGCAGATTGACTTGAGCAAAATCAGCGGTGCCCGCAAAAATGTGTGGTGGTACGCAGCCAAAACAGGTAAGTTGGAGTATGTAGGCGAGTTCGACAGCAAGGTGGTTAACTTCCAACACGACAGCGGATACATCAGTGGCAACGATCAGGTGCTCATTGCTGTAGATGCTTCAAAAGATTATGTGCAGAAGGGGTGGACTGAGTTGCCCGATGCACAGCAAAAATGGAATAAATAAATTCTTGCTATCATGCATAACAACAAATTGATATACGCATTCCTGTTTGCCTTGTTGCTGCCTTTGGCAGCCTGGGCAAAGGTGGATGTCACCTACCTGCGCACTGAGCAGATGGTGAATCCCATGGGAATAGATGCAGAAACGCCTCGCCTTAGCTGGCGACTGGTGTCGGCCGAACGCAATGTGATGCAAACTGCTTACCACGTTCTGGTGGCTTCTTCGTTAGAGAAGCTCAACAAGAACGAGGGTGATTTATGGGATTCGGGTAAGGTAAACTCCGATGCATCCATTTGGGTCTCTTATGCGGGCAAGGCGTTGAAAAGCAACGTCAGATGCTATTGGAAGGTAAAAAGCTACACTACTCGTGGCGAAACGGGTTGGAGCGAACCGGCTCATTGGAGCATGGGACTGCTTTCCGAGAACAACTGGAAAGGTCGCTGGATTGGTTATGACGGTACGTTCCCCTGGGATAGCGACACGCAATGGAGTCGTCTCAGTGCACGTTACCTTCGCAAGGAGTTCAAGCTGGGTAAAACGGTGAAGCAAGCTACCGTTCACATCTCCGGTTTGGGGTTGTACGAGCTGTACATCAACGGGCACAAGGTGGGCGATCAGGTGTTGGCTCCTGCACCTACCGACTACCGCAAAACGGTTTTGTATAACAGCTTTGATGTAACATCTTTGCTTCAGTCTGAAAATGCGGTGGGAGTTACCTTGGGTAACGGACGCTTCTACACCATGCGTCAAAACTACAAACCTTATAAGATTCCTAACTTCGGTTATCCCAAGATGAGGTTGAACCTCATTGTGGAATACGCAGACGGAACCTCGGAAACCATTGCGAGCGATCCGTCGTGGAAACTCACTGCCGAGGGTCCCATACGCAGTAACAACGAATACGACGGTGAAGAGTATGATGCCCGTAAGGAACTAAAGGGCTGGGCTACTTATGGTTACAACGATGCTGCTTGGGTGTCTGCACAACGTGTGGGCTTGCCTATGGGAACACTTCGTGCTGCCATGTCGCCCAACATGAAAGTGGTTGACACACTGAAACCTGTATCTATCACCCAAGTGGGCAAGAAGTATATTCTTGATATGGGGCAGAACATGGTAGGATGGATCCGCCTCAAAGTGAAAGGTAATGCAGGCGATTCTATTCGTTTGCGCTTTGCCGAATTGTTGCAGAAAGACGGCGAACTGTATGTAGCCAACCTTCGTGATGCGCGCGTTACCGATACCTATATTGTGCGTGGCGATGAAGCAGGTTGTACATGGGCTCCTCGCTTTGTATACCACGGCTTCCGCTACGTGGAGGTGACGGGTTACTCCCATGCTACCGTGAATGATTTTGTGGGCGAGGTGGTGAACGACGAGATGGAAACCATCGGCTCTTTCACTACATCGAACAGCACGCTGAACCAGATATACCGCAACGCTTTCTGGGGCATACGCGGTAACTACAAAGGAATGCCGGTTGACTGTCCGCAACGCAACGAGCGCCAACCTTGGTTGGGCGACAGAACCACCGGTTCATTGGGTGAGAGCTTCCTGATGGAAAACGGTCCGCTTTATGCCAAATGGATGGACGACATCCGCGAGGCACAGCGTGAAGACGGTTGCATACCCGATGTGGCTCCTGCTTTCTGGAACTATTATTCGGATAACATGACTTGGCCGGCAGCCCTGCTATTATCGTCGGATATGCTCTACACTCAGTTTGGCAACCTCAAACCCATTGTGAAGAACTACGCAGCCATGAAGCTGTGGCTGGAGCACATGCGCAAGGAGTACATGACGGAAGAGTATATTGTTACCAAAGATACCTATGGCGACTGGTGTGTGCCACCCGAAGGACTGGACATGATTCACAGCCGCGATCCGAAACGTCAAACCGATGGTAAGCTCATCTCTACCGCTTACTATTATAAGATGCTGCAACTAATGAAACGCTTTGCCACGTTGCAAGGTTTCACCAAAGATGTAGCTGAGTTTGATGCACTGGCAACTAACATAAAGACTGCATTCAACAAGCATTTCCTTACGGTTAAAAAGGGAACTTCTAAAGTACCGGGACATACGCTGTATCCGGACAGCATTTACTACGGAAACAATACGGTAACGGCCAATCTTTTGCCTCTGGCATTCGAGCTGGTTCCGCATGAGTATGTAGAAGAAGTGGCAAAGAATGTAGTGACGACCATCATTACCACTAACAACGGGCAAATCAGCACCGGCGTAATTGGTGTGCAATGGCTCATGCGCGAGCTCAGCAAAATGGGACGTGCCGATATTGCTTATCTGTTGGCTACCAACAAGAAATATCCTAGTTGGGGTTACATGGTTGAGAACGGTGCTACTACCATTTGGGAATTATGGAATGGCAACACAGCCAATCCGCAGATGAACAGCGGCAACCACGTCATGTTGTTGGGCGACCTGATGGTGTGGTGCTACGAAAACCTGGCGGGCATCCGTTCCGACAAGCAACAGGTAGCATTCAAACACATCGTGCTTCGTCCGGATTTTGAGATTCAGGAGCTTAGCAAGGTCGATGCATCCTACATCACACCCTATGGAAAAGTGGTCAGCAAATGGAGCAAAACTCCCACTCACTTAGAATGGGATGTGGAGATTCCGGCTAATACCACAGCAGAAGTGCACTTACCCAATGGTAAGGTGGAACAAATTGGTTCGGGTACTTACCATTATAGTGTGCAAATTCCCACACGAAGCAAGGCTATCTTGTCGGATGAGTTTTTGTACGAGCAAGCATCATTCCCCGAATGTCACGGAGCAACCATCGTGGAGACTCCTCAAGGAGATTTAGTCGCTTCTTTCTTTGGCGGAACCAAAGAGCGCAATCCCGATTGTTGCATCTGGGTATGCCGCAAGGAGAAGGGAAGTGACAAGTGGACAGCCCCTCAAATGGCTGCCGATGGTGTGTTTAGTCCCACTTTCCGCAAAGCATGTTGGAATCCGGTGCTGTTTCAGGTGCCCGGAGGCGACTTATTGCTGTTCTTTAAAATAGGTCTCAAAGTATCCGACTGGAGTGGCTGGTTGGTTCGTTCTAAAGACGGTGGTAAAACATGGAGTAAGCGTGAACCGCTTCCCGAAGGTTTCCTGGGCCCGATAAAGAACAAGCCCGAATTTGTGAATGGGCGCATCATCTGTCCGTCGAGCACGGAGGGCAGTGGCGGTTGGCAGGTTCACTTTGAAATCTCCGACGACCTGGGCAAAACATGGAAAATGGTTGGCCCCATCGGAGCGACTGAAGCACTACCCACTTTGCTGCAAGGCAAAGCCAGTGGTCCCGAAGACATGGAAGCAGGTGAGAACTTCGAACAGAAAAAGCATGTGGTGCAAGCCATTCAACCCAGCATACTGAAGCACAAAAACGGCAAGCTGCAAGTACTTTGCCGTACACGTAACGGGAAAGTCGCTACGGCCTGGAGCAGTGATAACGGTGACACCTGGTCACCACTGGAACTGACTTCGGTACCCAATAATAATTCCGGTACAGATGCCGTAACATTGAAAGACGGTCGCCATCTACTTATATATAACAACTTCGGTACGTTGCCCGGCACACCGAAAGGCGTGCGCACACCGCTTAGCGTGGCCGTATCTAAAGATGGTAAGAACTGGAAAGAAGTGTTGGTGCTGGAAGACAGTCCCATTAGCCAGTACTCGTACCCGTCTATCATACAAGGTAGTGACGGCAAGGTACATGCCATTTATACGTGGCGCAGGCAGCGCATAAAATATCAATTGATTGACCCTAAAAAGTTTTAAGATAACATTCGGATAACAGAATAATGAAGAAGATACAACTCCTTTTTTTACTGTCGGCTTTTGCAGCAATAACTACTGCACAAAATAAGGGGCTGACGGATATGAGCAACAGTCGCTTTGCCAAAATGCACAACACTGAACTGGGTGCTGTGCGGTGGACAAATGGCTTCTGGGGCGACCGCTTTGCGGTGTGCAAAGATACCATGTTGCTCAGTATGTGGAACACTTGGAACAACCCCGATGTGTCACATGGTTTCCGTAACTTTGAAATAGCAGCAGGTACTTGTCCCGGCGAACACTGGGGACCTCCCTTTCACGATGGCGATTTCTATAAATGGCTGGAGGGTGTGGCATCTGTTTATGCAGTCACCAAAGACCCCAAGCTCAATACCTTAATGGATAAAGCCATTGCACAAATAACTTTGGCACAACGTGAAGACGGTTACATTCATACCCCCGTCATCATTGAGGAACGCAACAAAGGCATCGATTCACATAAGAAACACGATCATACCGTGATTGGTACCAAGGTAGGAGCCGAGGATGAGAAAGGTGCTTTTGCCAACCGCTTGAACTTTGAAACCTATAACCTGGGGCATCTGATGATGGCAGGTATTACCCATTACCGTGCTACCGGAAAGAAAACCCTGTTTGATGTAGCGGTGAAGGCTACCGATTTCCTTTGTCATTTTTATGAAACAGCATCGGCAGAACTGGCGCGCAACGCCATCTGTCCGTCGCACTACATGGGAGTTGTTGAGATGTATCGTGCCACCGGCAATCCTCGTTACCTCGATCTTTCGCAGAACCTCATTGAGATTCGTGGAATGGTGGAGCACGGAACCGATGACAACCAAGACCGTGTGCCCTTCAGTCAGCAGAAACAAGCCATGGGGCATGCTGTTCGTGCCAACTACCTCTACGCAGGAGTTGCCGACGTATATGCTGAAACAGGTGATAAGCTGCTGATGGAAAACCTGCAAAGCATCTGGAAAGACATTGTGACTCGAAAAATGTACGTTACCGGAGCTTGTGGAGCCCTTTATGACGGCACTTCACCCGATGGAACCTGCTACGAGCCCGATAGCATACAGAAGGTACACCAAAGCTACGGTCGTCCGTTTCAATTGCCCAACAGTACCGCTCACAACGAAACCTGTGCCAACATTGGTAATATGCTCTTCAACTGGCGCATGCTGCAAACTACCGGTGAAGCCAAGTATGCCGAAATAGTAGAGACCTGTTTGTATAACAGCGTGCTTAGCGGAGTCAGTTTGGATGGCAAGCGCTACTTCTATACCAACCCGTTGCGCATCAGCAACGATCTTCCTTATACCCTTCGCTGGCCGAAGGAACGTATGGAATACATCAGCTGTTTCTGTTGCCCTCCCAATACGTTGCGCACCGTTTGTCAGGCACAAAACTACGCTTACACGGTGAGCAAAGAAGGCATCTGGTGCAACCTTTACGGAGGCAGTGAGCTGGAAACAGCTCTGGCCGACGGCAGCAAGGTAAAACTCACACAAGTAACAGACTATCCGTGGGATGGTGCCGTGTTGCTCACCATCGAACAAGCTCCAAAGAAGAAAGCCTTCTCACTTTACCTGCGTGTACCTGAATGGTGCGACCATGCTACACTCAAGGTGAATGGTGAGGTAGTGAAAACCAATCTCTCAGCCGATAGCTTTGCCGAGGTAAACCGTATTTGGAAGAAAGGCGATAAAGTAGAGTTTGTGATGGACATGACCGTGAAGTTGCTTGAGTCGAACCCCTTGGTGGAAGAAACCCGTAACCAAACTGTAGTGAAACGTGGACCGCTGGTTTACTGCCTCGAAAGCATCGATATTGAAGGCGGTCAGCCTATCGACGATGTGCTTATTCCTGCCGATATACAGTTAACACCGAAGAAGATCACCATCGACGGCAGTCCGATAGTAGCCTTGGAGGGAACAGCCCGTTTGCTACCCCGCAATTCATGGAAAGATACCCTTTACCGTGAAGTGTCGCAAACCAGCAAACCGGTAAACATCCGTCTGATTCCTTACTACGCATGGGGAAACAGAGGCAAGGCCGAAATGACTGTCTGGATGCCTTTGGTACGCAAATAACTTGTCAATGTAACCATACAATATGAACCGAAACATACCATCTCTTTGTGTCATACTCTTGCTGATGATCTCAGCAAGAGTATGCGCTTTTGATATCTGGGTATCTCCTGCGGGCAGTGACCGTGCAGCAGGTACGCAGACAGCCCCTAAGAAAACGCTTACGGCAGCCCTTCGTCAGGCACGTGAGCTGAGACGTACACAGCCCGATGCCGTGAAAGGTGGCATCACCATCTACCTTGCACCGGGTGAACATGCCCTTTACGAGCCGGTATTTATCCGTCCCGAAGACAGCGGCAAACCCGATTCACCCACCGTCATTACTACGACAGGTACTTCCGTTGCAGCAACGAATGCTGCCGTGCAAACCTCTCAGGCTATATTGAGCGGAGGCGTATCGGTGAGTGGTTGGAAAAAGAGCAAAGGCAAGCTTTGGGTAGCCGATGCACCTATGTTTAACGGAACACCTCTTACGTTTCGCCAATTATGGGTAAACGGACAAAAGGCTGTTCGCGCCCGTGATGTAGCCAATTTTGAGAAGATGCACCGCATCATCAACAACGACCCCATCAACGAAATACTCTGGGTACCCTCCCAGGCAGTGGCAAGCATTCGCAAAGCCCCTTTTGCCGAGATGGTACTGCACCAGATGTGGTGTGTGGCCAACCTGCGCATCAAATCGATTGAAATTCATGGTGACTCTGCCGCTGTGCGCTTTCACAACCCCGAAAGTCGCATACAGTTTGAACACCCGTGGCCACGCCCCATGGTAACAACAGACGGTCATAATTCGGCTTTCTACCTAACCAATGCCATTGAACTGCTCGACAGTCCCGGAGAGTGGTATCACGACATTCGTTCGCACAAACTTTATTACTATCCCCGTCAGGGAGAAGACATAGCGAAGGCAACAGCCGTGGTGCCCGCAGTGGAAACGTTGGTGCAGGTAGAAGGTACGCTCGACAGACCCGTGCAGCACGTTACGTTCAGAAACGTATCGTTTCAGTACACCACTTGGACGCGTCCGTCAGAAAAGGGACACGTACCCTTGCAAGCAGGTATGTACCTCACCGACGGCTATCAGATAACTCCCAAAATGGTTCGCAATTACCAGAACCACCTGCTCGATAACCAAGGGTGGCTGGGTCGTCCAGCTGCTGCTGTGCAAGTGAATGGAGCACAAGAAATCAGCTTTCTGAACTGTAGCTTCGAACACCTTGGCTCCACGGGAGTAGACTATGTGTACGGTGTGAAAGGCGGCAAAGTAGAAGGGTGTTTGTTTCGTGACATTGCAGGTAATGGCCTGTTGGCTGGCAGTTTTTCACCGGCATCGCACGAAACCCACCTGCCTTACGACCCTGCCGATGCACGCGAGCTGTGCAGCTACCAAACCATCAGCAACAACTTTTTCACTGAAGTAGCCAATGAAGACTGGGGCTGTCTGGCTATCTGTGCCGGTTACGTGCGCGACATCAACATAGAGCACAACGAAATAAGCGAAGTTCCCTATAGCGGCATCAGTCTGGGGTGGGGATGGACCCAAACCGTGAACTGCATGCGCAATAACCGCGTGCATGCCAACCTCATTCACCATTACGCCAAACACATGTATGATGTGGCAGGCATCTATACGCTAGGTTCGCAACCCAAATCGTACGTAACGGAAAACTGCGTGCACAGCATCTACAAACCCGGTTATGTGCACGATCCCAACCACTGGTTTTACCTCTACACCGATGAAGGTTCCTCTTTCATCACCGTGAAGGACAACTGGACGGAAGGTGATAAGTACCTCAAAAACGCCAACGGTCCGGGTAACGAATGGATCAATAACGGCCCGCAGGTAAACGACAGCATTAAGAACCGTGCCGGCTTGTTGCCCGCTTACCAATACTTAAAGAAATAAACTTTTAAACCCCGATAATAGAATGAAAAGACATCTGATAAGCTTGTTGCTTCTACTGGTTTGTTCCACTCCGCTGCTGGCACAAACATGGATCTGGTATCCCGGTGATTACGAGCTGTGGCTCGGCAACAACATGAACAACCGTCGCACAGAACGAGGAGCTTTCTTCCCGCCGTTCTGGAAGATGGATAGCCATTATGTGTTGGTTGAGTTCAGTAAAAAACTCGACCTGGCTCAACCCGAAGAGATAGAAATAGCTGCCGAGGGACGCTATAACGTGAAGCTCGACGGAAAGTTACAGTTTGGCTCACCCGCTAAACTATTGCTCCCTGCCGGAAAGCACAACCTCAACATCAAAGTGCACAACCAAAGCACACCACCGACCCTGTTTGTAAAGGGCACTACGGTGAACAGTGATGCTACATGGAAAGTAACCTTCGAAGACAAAGAATGGATTGATGAGAGTGGAAAAGCCAGCGATACATCGGCTACCGTTTACCTCGATGCAGGCTGCTGGAACTTCAATGACCCCACGGAATTGCCATCCGCCTACCGCCTTCCCGTTGAAACAAAACCAGCCGCCACACGCAAACACATTCAGGGAGGTGAGCTGATCGATTTCGGTAAAGAAACTTTCGGTTACATCACGCTTCACGCCCTTCAGGGAAGCGGCACAGTGAACATCTACTACGGGGAGAGTCCCGAAGAAGCACAAGATACCGCCTATTGCGAAACACTCGATCGCCTGCGCGTACACAACGGCGTGGTGACCGACCTTGCCACGTCACACAGTCGTGCAGCACAAAGCAGCTATACCGTAGAGGGCAGCAAAGCCTTCCGTTACGTGTACATCACCCGTAGCGAAGGGGCTAACTACCGTACGGTAGACATGCAATATGAGTACATGCCCGAAGAATACCGGGGCAGCTTCCGTTGCAACGACGAAGAAATAAACCGCATCTGGGATGTAGGCGCATACACCATGCACCTCACCACCCGCGAGTTCTTCATTGACGGCATCAAGCGCGACAGATGGGTTTGGAGTGGCGATGCCATACAAAGCTACCTGATGAATTACTACCTCTTCTTCGACAATGAGGCGGTGAAACGCACCATTTGGTTGTTGCGCGGCAAAGACCCCGTGACCAGTCACACCAATACCATTATGGACTACACCTTCTTCTGGTTCCTGAGTATATACGACTACTACATGTACACAGGCGACAAGCACTTCCTGACCCAAGTGTACCCCCGCATGCAAACCCTGATGGATTACGTGTTAGGCCGTACCAATGCCTCGGGCATGGTTGAAGGCATGACAGGCGATTGGGTGTTTGTTGACTGGGCAGACGGTTACATGGATAAGAAAGGCGAGCTTTCTTTTGAACAGGTATTGTTCTGCAAAAGCCTCGAAACCATGTCGCTTTGTGCCCGTTTGGTGAACGATGGCGAGGGAGAGCATAAATACAACGGACTGGCAACCGCCTTGCGTGCCAAGTTAGAACCCGCTTTCTGGAATGAAGCCAAGAAAGCGCTGGTGCACAACCGTGTGAACGGAGCACAGAGCGAAGCCGTTACCCGTTACGCCAACATGTTTGCCGTGTTCTTCAACTACCTCAGCGCCGATAAGCAGCAAGCCATTAAGCACTCCGTGCTGTTGAATGACAGTGTGATGAAGATTACCACTCCCTACATGCGTTTTTATGAACTGGAAGCCCTTTGTGCTCTGGGTGAACAAGATGCCGTAATGAAGGAGATGAAAGCCTATTGGGGCGGTATGCTGCGCGAAGGAGCCACCTCTTTCTGGGAGAAATACAATCCCGATGACAAAGGTGCTCAACACCTGGCTATGTACGGACGTCCCTACGGCAAAAGCCTTTGCCACGCGTGGGGAGCCAGTCCCATTTACCTGCTGGGTAAATACTACCTGGGTGTTCGTCCCGTTCGTGAAGGCTACAAAGAGTTTTCCATCACCCCCGTGCTGGGCGGATTGAAGTGGATGGAAGGCGATGTTCCTACACCCGGTGGTAACATTCACGTTTACATGGATGCCCGCACCATTAAAGTGTCAGCCCCCCAAGGTAGTGGCTACCTGTACTTCAGTAGCAAGCGCAAGCCCAAAGCCAGTGTCGGTAAAGTAGAAGAGGTTTCGAAAGGCAACTACCGTCTGTTAGTTCAGTCAGGTAAAGAAATTGTGGTGAAGTATTAATTTTTCTGCTCGGATATAGTTAATGATATAAAAATTATATTTACTTTAGCCCCGTTATTATGAAGAATATACAAGTAGAGTCCAGAAACTACTATTTCTTAATTAAACGGGGCGTATCCGAAAAGCCTATGAGTAGGAACTAAAAAAACACACAATGAGAAAAACCTGTGCATTATTACTATCTGGAATCATTATTTTGGGTTCCAGTTGTGCTTCTATCGTTTCAAAAAGTAAGTATCCTATTACCATTAACAGTCGTCCGTCCGACGCTAAAATTACGATCACAGACAAAAAGGGAGTTACTGTCTTCTCGGGGCTTACTCCAGCCATGTTAAAATTAGATGCCGGTGCCGGTTTCTTCTCAAAAGCCCGCTATCAGGTTACATTTGAGAAAGACGGCTATGTATCTAGAACTGTACCGGTTAACTTTAAGCTAGACGGTTGGTACTTTGGTAACATTTTATTTGGCGGTCTGATTGGTTTGTTAATTGTCGACCCTGCTACCGGTGCCATGTATAAGATTGACACTGAGTTTTTGGACGAAACTTTAGAAAAGGAAAATGGAGGTGTTTCTGCTAAAGCAAATGAATTGCGCATTTTAGACATTAATGACATTCCTGCCGAATGGAAAGAAAAATTAGTAGCGATTAACTAACGAAAATCACTGCAAAGTATATCCGGCCTCACCCGATGAACCAAGCGTTCACTGGTGGGGCCGGACTATTTTATATAATCTATTTCATAGCTGTGCTAAATGCCTTAGGACGAGCTACGGTTTCCCTATACACCTTACCGAAAGCATCTGTAACGGTGACAGAAATGTTAGAATCAGGCTTAGAAGCCTTCACCACAAAAATATGATTCTTGAGATACTCCTCCATCATGCTGGCGGGGAATTTGTTGATCCACACTGTAGCCGGAATATCGTTCGTGATGGTGTAAAGCGGATCCTCGGTCAGCTCACGGGTAACGGTAAGCGGTTGTCCGTTTTCAGTCACCTCCACCTTCCATTTCGGTTCCCATCCCCAAACATGAATGTACACCAAGTTATCCGGCAGTTGGCGAAAATCAACCCGCTGCGGGTAATGACTTAAAAACGTTGCCACCTCCTTGGAATCCCTGTAATAACGACGCACCTCGTTCATGTCGAACACCCGGAACTGCTTTTGCGCACCATCTTCAATGCTGTTGTAATACCAGCTAAGGTTGCTACCCTGTACGTTGAATACCGCATAACCTGCCGGTCCGCCATCGGGACCCAACGCCTGCAATAAATTGCTACCGGTACGCCACCACGAGCCGCACACAGCACCAATGTTATGTTCCACCACATTCTTATACCTCACCGTATTGTTTCTGTGCGTGTGCCCGCTTAAATAATGCACCTCCTTGAAATCACGGAAACAATCTGTAATCTCCTCACTGTACTCCGGTTTGCTTAGCCAGCTCACCACTTCGGGAGATATACCCTCGTACCGATACGTAGCCGCATGCATAGCCACTACAACAGGCGTATTCTTATCCTTCACCAAAGCCAAGTCTTTCTTCAGCCAGTCGCGCTGCTCCTCAGACACCCGGGTGATGTAATTGCGCTTTCCTACCAATCCGTCGACCACCTTCCCGTTGGACTCGTTGAGATAGATGATGTTATCGAGCACCACATAGTGTACCTTACCCAGATTAAACGAATAATACGTAGGTCCCAGCGCCTTTTTGTACTTCGCAGCCGACATAAAATCTGTTGAGTCCGAAAAAGCCGTTCCCCCGTCGTGATCGTGATTACCTATCACACTAAACATCGGAGTAGGATACCTTACCACCTCCATTGTTTTGCGGTAATCGGCAATGTCATACCCCTTGAGATACCAGTAACGCTCAAAGCTCAAATCACCCAGACTGAGCGTGTACACCTTCTGTCCGGCCAACTGCTTCACCGTGTTGTTGATGCTCGGCATGAAACTCATGCACAGCTGTTCCTTGTCGTTATATACTCCGGCCAGATGCAAATCCGTGATGGCCAGCACCACATGATTGACATTATTTACCCGGCTCAACTTAAAATCATGCTGCTCCGCCTGCGTTACAGGCTTGTTGAGGCTCGTCCAGAATTTAGGCACCACACCCTCAGTAGGAACCTCGTAACCACCCGGAATACTTATAAACACATACCCGTGACGCTTGTGTGAGTTCAGCTCATAACGCCCGTCGACACCGGTTGTAGTCACCTCATATCCATCAGAAACAGGCACACCTGCCAGCGGCTTACCGTCTGCCGTAACCGTTCCGAAAATGTTTGCTTTTTGCGCATGCAGAGCCAAAGAGCCCATCAACCACACGCCAATCAAAAGAGTTTTAATTACTTTCATATTATGCTTGTTAGTTACTTTACCAATAGGTTCCGCAAAAGTAGACAAGCCATGTTACAAAGTGTTTTCTTTGGGGTTACAACTCTTCTTCCTCTCCGACTTCAAGCGGCCGCTTTTCTTCAGAGCCTCTGCAATGATCCATTGCAGTTGCCCGTTTGTGCTTCTGAACTCATCGGCAGCCCATTTTTCGAGCGCGTTCATGGTTTCCGTATCCACCCTCAGCACAAAACTTTTGATTGAAGACTCCTTCTTTGCCACTTTCCCTCCTTATCTTTTAATGATTCAGCGTACCGGTATTCACAACAGGCTGAGCCGCTTCATCGGCACAAAGCACCACCAGCAGATTGCTTACCATGGCCGCCTTCTTCTCTTCATCGAGCTCCACAACCTGATCGGCAGATAACTTATCGAGTGCCATTTTGACCATGGATACAGCCCCTTCCACAATCTTTTCCCGAGCCGATATGATAGCCGAAGCCTGTTGGCGACGCAACATCACAGCAGCAATTTCGGGCGCATAAGCCAGGTAATTGATACGCGCTTCGAGTACCTCGATGCCCGCCATTGACAAACGCTCGTTGAGTTTCAACACCAGCTCCTCATTGATTTCATCGCCACCGCCGCGAAGCGTCAGCTCGGCCGCATCCGTTTCACTGTCGTCGTATGCATACAGTCCCGCTACCTGACGCAGTGCCGCATCACTCTGTATTCTTACAAACTCTTCGAACGCATTCATTCGTCCGGCTACGGTAGCACTTACCTGATTGGGTTTGGCAGAATTATCGGCCATCGTTTGCGAATCAATCTCAAACATCGCCTTGTAAGAATCCCTCAACTTCCACACCAGCACCAAACCAATCAAAATGGGGTTGCCAATCTTGTCATTCACCTTGATGGGCGCCACGTCGAGGTTGCGTGCGCGGAACGATAGCTTCTTCTTGTTCATAAACGGATTCACCCAGAAGAACCCGGTAGAAGTAAACGTACCTTCGTACTTACCGAAGAAAACCATCACGCGCGCCTCATTAGGCTCCTGCGAGAAGTAACCCGGAGTAATCAGAATAAAGAGTATGGAGAGTAAAACAGTTGCCGCAATGGTTACAGCGCTCTCTGAACCAAATACCAGGAAACTTGATACTACGAGCGCCGGAATGACCAACAAATTGAGAAACAGCATGAGGAATCCGTTCACTAACATGCCTTGATACTGAAATTCTTTTGTATTCATAAGAAATTGATTTTAGTTATTCGTAATGATATTATTTTGATATCACAATATAACGAAGAATAATTCAGATTATCAATAGGTTAGGACTTTGATTTAAGTATAATTAACGGAGAAGTGATTTGTTTAGCCTGAAGATAAACGTTTGGCGACTTATTGTATTAACAGTTAAGTAACGTAAATGAAATATATATTTTATATTTTTGCATTTCGTTATTTCACCTAAACAATACAGAATGATAAAATTTAAACTTTGGAGTAGTGTATTTTTGCTCTTCCTGTTTGCTTGTAATCAAGAAGATAATCAGCCGATTGATAACTCAGGCCAGGCAACAGCAATTCACTTCACCTCTACCGTCAAAGGCGTTGCCCTCACTCGCGCCAATGGAGCTTCGTGGACGGTTAATGATTCCATCGGCGTATACATGAAAAAAAGCGGAGAATCTCTTTCCGCCGGTTCAATTGTCAATTCAGCTGCCAACCTTCTTTATACTACTAAGAATGGTGACGGAAATTTCGTCACGGCAGGAACCGATTTGTATTATCCGGAAGACCAAAGTCAGGTCGACTTCATTGCCTACTATCCGCAACGAACTTTAAGTGACCCATACGTTTATCCGGTCAACGTAACCGATCAGACCGACCTGGAGGCAATTGACTTGCTATACTCCAATAACCTGACCGGAATCACTAGCCGTTCCAATGCGGTAAACTTAGCATTTACCCACCAACTTTCACGTTTAATCCTGAATGTTAAGGGTACGGACAACAGCAAACTTACCGGTTTGAAACTCAAACTATCCGGTTTAAAGACCAAAGCAGCTTTCTCCCTGGCCGATGCCACGCTAACGCCCGATCAGACAGCTACAGACACCATTGTGATGCACACCAGCGTAGCAGCCGTAACAAGCACTACCGGCATTGCGCAAGCCATCTTGATACCCGAAAGCTCCATTAGCAAGATTACCCTGACTGTGGAACTGAACGGCACGAAGAAACACTATGATCTTTCGCTGACCTCTCTTGACAGAGGAACAGAATATTCGTATAACCTCAATATCACCGGTGGTGACACCAGCATAGATCCGCAGGCATCCTACAAACGCTGGACCGAAACCCCGCTGATTACCGAAAGCATGATCAATGACCCCGATTTGCTATACGTCAACCACGACATGCCCAACTCAATGGTCGATCCCGTATCAGGAAAAGAGATGCGTAACTACAGCATGCTGTACAGCAAAAGCAATAAAATAGCCTATTGGGTGGCCTATCCGCTTTTCCCGGCTTGTACCGGCAGTTCAGGGCGTACAGATGCCTGGGCTTACGACCCCAATATTGCAGAAACCTATCAAGCCAATCTATCCAGTGGCTTTGGCGGAAACGGCTATGACCGCGGACACCAAATACCTAGTGCCGACCGTACGTGCGATGTTGCGACCAACCGCACTACTTTCTACTACAGCAACATGACCCCTCAGATAGGAGTGGGGCTTAACCAAACCATCTGGGCTTCGCTGGAAACGAAAGTGCGTTCATGGATGAGTGGAACAGACACGCTATACGTGGTAACGGGTGCCATACCTCCAACCGGTACTGTAACGCAGATGAAAGGAATGACCGTGCCCGCTTATTATTTCAAGGCACTTGCCCGAAGAATAAACGGAAGCTTTACCACCATCGCTTTCAAATTTGACAATAAAGTGTACTCGGGCAATAACTATATGGAAGAAGCTATTTCGGTTCAAGACCTGGAAACAGTTACGGGATATACTTTCTTCCCTACCATTGATTCCTCTGTTAAAGCAACACTGGATACATCCAAATGGAATTAATCTTATAAAAACTATAATAGTACAAAACAGACGTTTAACATTAAAAACTTAGTAAAATGAAATTTAGAACTTTAGTTTATTTCTCTGCTTTAGTTGCTACAATCTTGTCAGGTTGCTCCAGTGACGACAAAGACTTACCAGATACCAAACAAGCGGTATCGTTCAGCACAACTATTTCATCGAATACCCGTGCTGCTAATGACGCATGGACTACCGGAGACAAAGTAGGTGTTTACATGATCCCCGAAGGAGGCACACTGGCTACAGCATTGGCTTCAAATAAAAAGTATACGGCATCTGCAACCGGCGAACTGACTTACGATGCTGAAGATCAGGCCATCTACTTCCCGTCAGACGGTAGTAAGGTGAACTTCATGGCATACTATCCTTACACAGCAACCATCAGCAACAACCAGATAGCTGTTGATGTAACGAACCAAACTTCTCAGGAAGCCATTGATTTATTATACGCAACTACAACTACCGGTTTTAACAATGCATCCGGCAAAGTTGATTTGAACTTTACCCATCAGTTAGCACGTATCGTTTTGAATATCACCAAAGCCTCTAATGTTACGTTGACTAATTTTGCAGTAAAGTTAGTAGGAACCGAAACCAAAGCAGCATTTGATTTGGCAACAGGTACCCTGACTACAACAGCCGGCAACGTGGCTTCTATAGCCTACAAGCTAACAGATAAGGGCAATGATCAGTATCAGGCAGAAGCCATTGTATTGCCTAGCAGCAAATTGGCTGACGATGTAGTTATTGAATTTACCATTGGTACACAAACCTTTAAAAGGAGTTTGTCAGTTACTTCACTCAATGCCGGTAGCAGCTATAGTTACCCTGTGAATATCTCAGACAAAGATGGCAAACCTGTAGTAGTTGTTGGTCAGGCCACCATTACCAACTGGGTAACCGTTCCCGGTAGCGATATCAACATTGATTTAGGAGAAACAACAACTCCCACAGATCCTTCAGAAGGTACTGAAACAACTATCTTTACCGAAACCTTCGGTGCTACGGTTGAGAAGGTAGATGGCTACTGGCCCGGTGTTAACCAGTTTACCGGTTGGGATAATCAAACTTTCACGTTCACTGATAATTATTTGTCGGCTGCATATAGCAATGCCAGTGTTCGTTCTACCTCAACAATGGATAATCACGTGTGGTTTGCAGCTACCAAAAACTCGGGTTTACAAATATCCGGTTTCAACACTACCGGTTACACCAACCTGAAGCTTTCTTATAGCATAACTGCTAATGTTAAATCGGTTGATCAAAATGTAATTCAGGTAAAATGTGGAAGCACGGTTATGACTGTTCCCAGCGTAGCAATACCAACAGCAAATGTCTATCAAACAGTTGAACTAAGCAATGTGCCTGAGAATATAACTTCTATCGAGTTTATTTCTACGGCAGAAACCAATACAGCAGGTTATCGCGTTGATAACGTAAAGCTGGTAGGAACCAAATAACATAAGCGCACAGCTTATCATAACGAAACTAGGGGAATTGGCAATGGCCGATTCCCCTAGTTTCGTTATGATAAGTACCTCATACTTTTGTATTAATCGCGGAGGTTATTCGTTCGCTTCTCCTTATTCGTATTTCTCGTTCTAATGATGTCCGACAACTCTTCTTCAGTGAACTCACTCTGAGGTTTCTTGAAGTAATAGTAATAACCCGTAGAGTCGAGCAGCACAAACTCCCATCCCTCATTTGCGAGGTAGTTAATGAACTCAATGTCCGTGCGGAATTTTAGAATATCACCTTTTTCGTTCATGATAGGTGTTCCTTTTCCGTCATCATAGTTGCAATGTATGATGCAATACCTTTTTGAGTTATACTCCGCCCGGGCGTAGACGTACTTTTTAGCTTGCGAAAACACCAGAATAGGCAAGCATAGCATAGTTAGCACTAGTAATAATTTTCTCATCTTTTTTGTTGTTTAGTTAATAATGTATTGTTTCATCAGAATTGAAATAGCTTTTCAAAGATATAATAATATCTCTATATTTCGGTTACTTACTCATTGTTAATTTATCAATCAGGTTTTGATAGATGAAAAGTGGTAGAAATGAACGAATAAAAAATACTAATTTCGTGCTAAAGTCCGAGGTATATCTCAATCTTGTGCTATGGCTGTTGGCAGCTTTATAAATCGTTTCAGCATCCAGTTTAGGAGAATATCCGTTTCTGTAACTTTTCATTAAATAACTATGCCACTTTGGAAATTTAGTATTGTATTCGCGAGGATATTCCTTATCGGGCAATGTCATTACAGCATTGTAGATATTTGTTTTAACCATTCCCGGCTCTACAATTTTCACTTTTACATTGAAAGATTTTAGTTCATAATACAAGCTCTCGCTAAACCCTTCTATTGCCCATTTTGATGTATGATAGATTGATTGATAGGGAAAGGTAACACGTCCCGCTATAGAAGACACATTGACAATTGTACCTCCTTTATTTTGCCTGAAATGCTTTAAAATAAACTTGCTGGTATATACAACTCCTTTGATATTTGTATCAATAATATCCTCCAGCTCTTCATCTGTGGTTACCTCAAGCGGATTGGTGGTATATATTCCGGCATTATTAACGAGAACATCAATTCTCGAAAAATCATTTATAACTTCAGCAATGCAAGCAGCTATAGCTGCTTTATCTTTTACGTTTAGAATATATGTTTTTATATTCTTATTCTGGGCAAACATATTTATGTTTCCCGCATTCCTCATTGTAGCAGCTACATTCCAACCATTGTTGGCAAATAAAATAGCCGTTTCTTTTCCTATACCGCTTGATGCGCCTGTAATTAATACTGTTTTCATCTTTTTTATTTTTCGGCAAATATAGGTAAGATGAAACCCACTAGCCCCTAACAAATGTTAGTTAATTCTTTTTTCTTATGCGGCTTAGCGATTCAGGCTGTATGCCAATGTAAGAAGCAATATATTTTACGGGTACATTCTGAATGATTTCCGGATAGCACTTCAGAAGTTTACTATATCTCATTTGTGCGGTTAAAGACAATTGATCGATGATACGTTCTTCCTTTTCAATCAGGAAACTTTCCATGAGTTTCCTGCCAAAGCTTTGCCATTTGGGACTAGTTGAATATAAATATTCCAAATCAGAGTGAGTAATACACAGCAAATCACAATCGGTTATGGTGTGCAAGTCTTCTTCCGATTTCTGTCCCAGGAAAAAGCTATTTAAAGACGTTGCAAAATGAAGAGGAGTATATAAATGAATAATTAGTTCTTCGCCCGATTCTATTATTTTGGAGTATTTCAGGTAGCCTTCATTGATAAAAAAGGCTCTGTAGCTGTGTTGTCCGGTTTCAATTAACGACACACCTTTGCTCACTTTTTGGCATTTAAATAAAGATTGAACTAAATCAATGTCAGATGAATCCAAAGGAATGAAGTCCGCTATTGTATCAATAAGCTTTGAGTGCATGGTAATACGTGTTTGATTGCAATAAATCGCAAATGAATTTACAGATACAACACATGCTCACCGTCTTTGATGTATTGGGTGAGTGATTCTCTGTTTGTACTTGCGTGTCGTTGGCTACCAGCTTCACGGAGGCTCCCCACAGAATTATATTGATGTGTTCCCACCAACTTTTGTTCACGGAGTTAATGGCGTACATTGACAACATGTTGAATACCGTGTCTCTGTTATCTGTTGTCCACAGAATGTTTAATTTGTTATTCATATTCCTGACTTGTTTAATGTTTTGTGGTATTACCCTTCAAAGGTATAAAAAATACCTCATAAACACGAAGTGAACCGAATTTATCTCAAACATTTGGTGGAAATTGACAGAATAGGCTATTTGAAATTGGTGGAAATTGACAAAAGGTGCTATTTAAATTTGGTGGGACCAAAGGAAATGCTTAATATTGCGCTACGAAACAAAAGTAATGGAGGATAATATGATCTATTTTAAACGAAAAATGTATGAACGCATGCTTCAGTGGAAAAAGGAGCGTGATGGTGCAACAGCGTTACTTATACAAGGAGCCAGACGCATTGGTAAGTCTACATTGGCAGAGGAATTTGCCCGTAACGAGTATACATCCTTCATGCTTATTGATTTTTCTATTGCGCCGGCCGAGGTTCATGACCTTTTTAAAGATGTGTCCGATCTTGATTATATTTTTCTGAGACTACAACTTATTTATCGGGTGCAGCTGATAGAACGCCAGTCTGTGATTATCTTTGATGAAGTTCAGAAAGCACCTTTGGCTCGACAGGCAATTAAACATTTGGTAAAAGACCACCGATACGATTATATTGAAACCGGTTCACTAATCTCAGTATATAAAAGCACTGTAGATATAGTGATTCCAAGTGAGGAGACAAAGGTTGATATGTTTCCTATGGATTATGAAGAGTTCAAATGGGCCATAGGCGATACCGCAACCATACCATTACTTCGCACAGCATTTGAAAAGAAAATATCTTTGGGCGATGCCGTTCACCGCAGAATGATGCGTGATTTTCGTTTGTATATGCTTGTTGGTGGAATGCCACAGGCTGTTGCAGAATATATAAAAACGAATAATTTGAGTGCTGTAGATCAGGTTAAGCGTGATATTATTTCTCTGTACGAGGAAGATTTCAGAAAAATAGATGCTTCAGGGCGGGCAACTGCAATGTTTGATGCCATACCTGCACAACTTAGCAAAAATGCGTCCCGATATAAAGTCTCTGCTGCTATACCGGGTGAGAGACAAGATAGGGTGATCAGCCTTGTGCAGGCGCTAGAAGATTCTATGACAACTAACATTGCTTATCACTCCACAGACCCTAATGTGGGCTTGGCGCTTACAAAAGATAACGAGAAATATAAAATTTACGCAGGCGATACAGGCCTTTTTATAACACTTGCATTTAAAGATAAAGATTTTACGGAAAACATCATATACAATAAATTGCTGAATGATAAACTCAGAGCAAATTTAGGCTATGTATATGAGAATGTTGTGGCTCAAATGCTTCGGGCTACAGGCAAACAACTATATTATCATACTATTCCAATAGCTGAAGGGAAAAAGTATTATGAGATTGATTTCCTGATTTCTGAATCAAACAAGGTGTCACCCATTGAAGTGAAATCATCCGGATACAAAACTCACTCATCATTGGATGCCTTTTGTGACAAGTTCTCGGATAGAATTCAAAACAAATTCCTTATATATACCAAGGACTTGAAACGAGAAAATGGAGTCAATTATATCCCTGTGTATATGACTTTGTTTTTGTAGACTAAATATCACAATATAATTAGCATAACAGCCATTTCCATACCGGAATGACCTCAATTGTTTTACCGTTTATTTCTAGCACGCGCTCTGTATCACGAGTAATAATCAGCAGTTTCTTGCATTCCAATACTTCGGTAATTTTCAGTAAGGCTTTTACTTCCCTGTCAAACGTTCCATCGTTATTGTCGAGATTGTAACATACCTGAATGGCTGTGTAATCATCGGGAATGTAGAAGTCAACTTCAATACTTTGATTATAGAAATAAACAGCATCATTTCGTCCATATTTACGAAGTAGGTTTACAGCTACCATGTTCTCCAACAAGGAAGTGTTTCCATCCAATAAAAAGAGGTTCAGAATGCCGTTATCCGTGAAATAGTACTTTGGTGAAGTTTCCTTATCGACCAATTTCCCCGCTATATTTTGCACAGGGTTGATAAGCCAGGCATCTTTGGCGTATTCCATATAATTAATAACGGTCTGCGTTCCTACCTTTGCTCCGGTCGAAGATACGATATTCGCTATACGGGTAAAGGACAATGGTTGTTTTACGCTTTCCGCCAGTTTCTTGAACATAATGCGCAATGCAAAGGTGTTATCTACCGTATGACGAGCCGCAATATCTCCCAGATAGATTTTCTGATAAACACTAGTCAGGTAATCCCGTTTTGTGGCAAATTCTGCTCCTTCCGGGAATCCACCAAAGTAGAAATAATCGTTGAACTTTCGTAATATTTCGGCTTTGCCTTCCGTAGATAGGAGATGCTTTGTTGTTGCCGGAACATTGTTTGCCGTCAAAAACTCTTTGAAAGAATACGGATAAACATCAATAGGAATATAACGCCCTCCCAAAGTTGTTTGTATATCCTGGCTTAACATTTTAGCATTGCTTCCAGTGATATAAACTCGATGTCTAGTATCAGCCATACGACGGGCAAATTTTTCCCATCCGGGAACGTTTTGCACCTCATCCAAAAACAGGATAGGTCTCTTGCCGTACATTTCTAAATGAACTTCTAATAGTAGATTCAAAACCTCCGCTTTCATTCCAGTAAGGCGTTCATCTTCAAAATTGATATAAAGCATTTCATCCCACTGTACGCCTTGTGCAAGTAACTGTTGCATCCGTTGGTATAAGAGATACGATTTTCCTGCTCGCCGGATACCAACAAAGACGTAGTTCCCAAACTCCTCAAAAGTGAAATCCCGTGAGATTACCTTATATTTTGGGACTTCCAGCTGATTGTCAGCGATAACCGTTTTCAGAATATTTTTATCCATATCTTCCTGTTTTTATTCTGTCAATAGCGCAAATATAGCATGCTTTTATTTTATCTACAAAACAAAAATAGGAATTTTTTGTTTTGTAAGCAGAATAAAAGTTTTTCTATATCTAAAGTAGATATGTCTTATCTTAAAGAGTCGTTTACCCTATGGAAAAGGACTTTAGTATGTTGCGCATGATATAATAATCAAAGAGCAACAATACACATGATGTCAACACGAAGTCATTTAGCACAAATACCTGTGTTATATGTACATATATTCCAAGCAAAACAATGATTAGCATGATATAATTTAGCAATTTCTTTTTTAGAAATTTGGAGTTGAAATTATAAAGAGCAATAAAAATGACAACCGATAATAGTGAACATAGCAACGCTGTGACGTTGAAATAATTACATAGAGAATCTAAGGTACTTTCCGGTTTCTTCTGATTTAAAGCATTAAAAACAAAGGAAAAGAACTGCACGCTAAGAACAATAACAGCAATTGTGTTGATAACTATTTTCATTCAGATAGTATTATCTTGATCCTATTCTACAAATTTGGTTGCAATATTATATTGATGTGTTTCCACCAACCTTTGCTCACGGAGTTAGTGACGTACATTGACAACATGTTCAATGCTGTGTCTTTGTCTATTTATTCTTTTTAGCAGTTAAGTAATTAATGAAAGCGCTACACGATATAATCATAAACGTAGCTTCAGCAGCTCCGGGTACGTGCGTATCATCCATAAGAGCATGCCGAATTCCGGTTGTTTTATCACAGGTGTATCCGTATAGTTTTTCGAATGCTTGTCTAAGCACTGATGGTAATTCTATGCCTTTTTGGGCTAACATATTAAATTTTAGATCTTTTTCTCCTGTTGTTTCACGTATAAATGCCTCTACAGCTGATATAGATTCTTTAATGGAGTTGCGATAGTCACCTTCCGGCCTTTGAGCTAATAGTTCCAAAGCTTTGTTTAGATGGAAACGTACACTATCATTTTCATTGGTTAATGCAACTTCGATAGCTTTAATCTCTTCTTCTGAGGTTAGTGGTATAATCTTGTTCTCAACAATCCTATAAGCATAATTAAGGCGTTCAAATTCATGGTTAATACCATCGCATAAACTCTTTGTATATTCCTTAGCTACAATATTTGCTGTACTAATAAAAAATTCTAAGTAATCTAATTTTCTATACCATTCATTTTTCTTTTCTTTGATATAAATCTCTGATAATATTGTTTCTTCTCCATAATCATAAAGGAAGTCTGTTGTAATTTTATTTAAATAGTACGTCCATATTGCTCTTTCTATTTCAATGAAAGGATTGGGAAATACTCTACCAGATATATTCTCATTCCAAGCTTCTAACTTATTGATGATCGCATTCTCTATTTCGGGAGTGATGGTTTCCTTGATTATTACGTCGGATACTTTTACATACCCGTTTCTTTCTGAAAATAGTGCCATAATATTATGATGATTAATGTTATTACAAAGAACTATCAAAGTGAACTTTTATTGGTTTATCGTCAAAATCAAAATCATTTCCTTTAATAGCTGTGATTTTATGTTCGGTGATTCTTGTGGCTCCGTTGCTTCGGTATATATTTACAATAATATCAATGCATTTTTGACTAGGTTCAATATTTGACAATTTGATTAACTCATTTCCAGCTTTTGTCAATGAGTATATTTTGATACCTCTTTGCATTATTGTATTTTTATTCCCTTCTATCTTTATTGCTTTATCTCCTAATCTAAATGAATAAGATTTTTCTTCTTTATTGGTTTCAGGATTGATTGCGAGTTCTTCATGAGGCGCAATTAAACCTGCATCGATGAGTAGTAAATAATCTGTAATTGTGATCATTCTATCTTCAGCACATAAACAGTCATCAATACAATAAGGTGCATTTCTGATAAAAGCTTCTGCTTCTTCTTTAGAAATATTCCTTAATACTTCTAGCGTTCTGAGAGAAAATGATTTAGGCTGTTTTATTTCGCCCGCTAAAATTTTCGCCCACAAATTTTGCATCTCTTCATCTGAAATATCTTCAACAATATTAAAGAAACGAGTGGCCCAGTCTTGATCAACTTTCTCAGAACTAACCTCTTCTTGATCAGTGAATTCATTGAATGCCTTTTGTGATACCTGCAAGATGTTATCTAATTTTTTATGTGCTTGGGCATATATAAATCTATCAATTGCATTATCATCTCCTTGTTTTATTGTGTTTTCAGCTTTAGCCATTAATAGACGCTTGTAGCATTCAGCATCTGCGTTTCTCTTTATGCCGGCAGCTGTTATACCTGCTGCGTTTAAGATTAATTCTCCCAGTTTGGCTATACCGTTGGTGTTAATACTTACGTCTACTAAACTTCCCATGTAGTATTTAGATTTATTATTAATAAATTATTCTAATCTTGGTGAATCTTTTTTGTGAGCTGATGTATTGAAACTGTATATTCTTTTTGCTCATCATAATTGTTTCCTCAAAGGTATAAAAAATATGAATGATAATATAATTAAAGAATCTTTTTCTTACGCAATACATTTTATCTCCTCCTTCTTTTCCTCTTCTTTTTCAAAATGATTTGCGACTCCGGATATTTTTCCAGCTCATCATCATCTACCACCATGAAAACGAGATTTTTATCCTCGCTGATTACTTTTGAAATAATGCGTGCCAATTTGTGTAAAATGAAGTCGTATTTCATTTCACTGAGGCAGCAATTTATATTTTTATGAATAGTTTTGAGGCTGGGAGATACTCCTTTCTGGGTTTTGCGTATTGATTTACTACTAGTTCCGCACCTTAGTTCTATCTCGCGCATGGAGAGTGAAGCGTGTTTTGAAAGCCTATATATTAGGTACAATGCTACATTTACCGTGTTGTTATAAAGCCTAGTCTCGAGATCTTGTTTCTTGTTCTTTTTTCTGTTAGTCATTATTATATAATTGGTTGTTTGCTGCAAAAATAATTTTTTAAAAAATGATAAGTGCCGGACTTTTGTCCGGCACTTATATGAAAATAACTTCTTTTCTTTGCGCCAATGAAAATAATTAAATCCTTTAAACATGAAAAATAGTCAATATTTCCTTCACGATTGCTGCGCGCGTAACAATGCCAAGATGCTTTCCCTTACTGCCGACAAAGGTTTGGAAGGCTACGGAGCCTACTGGGTGCTGTTGGAATATCTTCGCGAGCAAAGCGATTACTACATGCCACTGTCTTTGTTACCATCTTTGGCCAAACAATTGGGCAAATTCACTCAATGGGTGGAAGAAATAGTTTGTAATTACGGCTTATTTGTACTGACGGACGACGGACGCTTCACCTCTCAGGGCTTGCAGCAACGAATGAAGCCGTTGGAAAATAAGAGAAAGGCACGTGATGCCAAAGCGGAAAAAGAAGCCCTCAAATTGGCTGCCCAACAAGCGGGCAATGGTACCCCGCCAACAGCAAGCCGGAGAACACGTGGGTCATCTAACCCCGTTCGCCCCGTTGTTGCAAAACCGGTGGGTGAGGCTGACTGCTTTTCGGAAACCAGCGAGGCTGTTTCACCAAACGGGGAAACGGCTTCTCAACCAACCTGCGAAACTGTTTCGCCAACTCAACAAATGGTTCCACCAACTTATGAAGCCGTTCCTCAAACCCGTGAAACCGTTGCACCAACCAGCAAGGCTGTTCCTCAAACTGAAGAAACGGCTCTTCCGCCAACTAACGAAACGGTTCAGCCAACAACACAAGAATCGGTTTCGCCAACTGAAAAAACAGTTCCGCCAACCGAAAAAACGATGCCCCAAGAACCCGTTAACAACAACACAAATTCATCGTTTTCTGCTGCACAAAAAACAGAAACAAACGAAAAAAACAGTGCAAAAAACGTCGAAAATACGCCTTTGCAACTAGCTGATAATGAGCGTGTTGCAAAGGCATCTCTAGAAGAGGATAGAATAGTAGAGAAAAGGATAGTAGAAATTAAGAGAAAAGAAAAAGAAGCTACCGCTTCTGAAAAAGAAAGCAGCAGCAGCGGCAGCCAATCTTCTTCTTGGGAGGGTTGGCTGAACGAAGCGCTAGGGGAGCGTTCGTGGCTGGAGCTTCAGGCGATGCATTCGGGTTTGGGTGGTGCTTTCCTGCCGTATCTGGAAGTTATTTCCAAGACATTCAGGGAGCACGTACTCAGGCAGGGAACGGAGGTTACGATCTGTTCGCTGCGCGATGTGAAGTCGTACTTCAGCAACTACATTCGTCAGGGCAGCATCACGAACAAGCACTTGCGAGAGGTGATTGAAAAGGCCGCTGCCACGGATGTTTACCGCTTTGAGCAGCTGGTCGACGGACAGCGAACGTACTGCGGATTGACCATTCCCGAGGGAGCGCCGCCTCGTCCGGCCGTGACTTCGGTGTGGGATGAAAGAAAGCTCTGCTGGGAATATTAGCTTGCCTGCACGACAACAAATTGCTCGGGGCAATCCACCCAACTGCTCGGGGCAATTGCTTCCATTGCTCGGGGCAGATTTCAAATTGCTCGGGGCAATGGGCAGCATGGGCGAAAACATCGCTCAAACCTTTGTGAATTTAAATTTTAATACAGTAATTATGTTTGACTTTAGTAAACTCGGAATTGATGTAAATGGCCGCACAAGCGGAAAAATGAAAGTAAAATGTCCGTTTTGCCATGACAGGCGGACGAATAAACGCGACAAATCGCTCAGTGTAAATCTCGGTACAGGGCTGTATCATTGCCATTATTGTGGCACCAGTGGCAAGGCGGAAGATTTCAGTAACCGTTTCAAAATTAACAATACTTACGGTTACAACAGCGGTGCAAGTCGTGTGCCTAAGAGCCCGTGGGGTGGGCAAGTGCCGCCCCCTGCCAATAGGGTGCCGAAGAAGCAACCCACGTTTACCAGCAGACCCATTCCCGGAACGCTGCTCGTGGCTGCCAAGGCTACGGATGAAGTCGCCCCGAAAGCCCCGCTTACTCCGCCTTTTGAGGTGGCTGAAGGTACTGTTACAGGGCTTCTCAATGAGGCAGTGGCACCCGCTAACTTCGGAGCGCTGCCCGTTTCCGGTCATGCAACCGATGAAGCCCCTGTGAACGCCCCGTTAACTCCACCCTTTGCGGTGACTCAGGCTACCGATGCTGCGCCTCCCAATGGGGCGGAAACACCCGCTAACCCCGATGCAGCAAGAGATGCCGCCCTTCACTGGCTGATGCACGATCGGGGCATTCCTGCCCAGGCGGTGGCTTACATGAAAATCAGCAGTTCGCAGGAACTCATGCCGCAAACGGGCAAGAAAGAGAACTGCATCTGTTTCAATTATTTTGAAGAAAACGAGCTGATTAACACCAAATATCGCGACGGGCGCAAGAATTTCAAACTGATCACCGGTGCCGAACTCATTCCGTACAACATCGACGGCATCGCGGGCACCCCGCAGTGCATCATCACCGAAGGCGAAATCGACCTGCTCTCGTTCCTCGCCATCGACCGCACGGATGTGGTGAGCGTGCCCAACGGTGCCGGCAGCAACCTCACGTGGCTGGATCGTTTTGTGGAGACGCATTTCGAAGACAAGGAGGTGATTTTCCTGGCTGTGGATGCCGATGAAAAAGGCCGACAGCTGCAACAGGAACTTTTGCGTCGGTTGGGGTTGGAACGATGTCGCATTGTCAACTTTGGCGAGGGCTGCAAGGATGCCAACGAGCACCTGCTGAAGTTTGGTGTCGATTCGCTGGCACAGGCTTTGGAGGATGCCCCCGAGGTGCCTCTCGAAGATGTGTACACCGCACACGATGTGAGTGATGAGCTGCTGGCATTTTTTAACAACGGATTTGAGCAGGGTGCGCCTACCGGACTCACGGCACTCGACAACTTCATCACTTTCGAAACCAAGCGCCTTTGTGTGGTGACGGGTGTACCGGGACAAGGAAAATCCGAGTTTGTTGATGAAATGGTGCTTCGTCTCTGCCTGCATCACAGTTGGAAAATTGGTTACTTCAGTCCCGAAAACGTGCCGCTGGTGTACCACCTCCGCAAGCTGTTCGAGAAGGTGAGCGGCAAGCGCTTCTCGCCCCAGTGCACCGGTCCCGAGCTGTATCGCAGGGTGCAAAACTTCATGGGCAACAACGTGTGTCACATCATTCCCAAAGCCGATTTCTGTGTAGATACGGTACTCGAGAAAGCCCGTCAGCTGGTGCGTCGCAAAGGCATCCGCATCCTCGTGATCGACCCCTACAACCGCATGGAGCACCAGATTCCGCCCGGCATGAGCGAAACGCAGTACATCGACAACTTTCTTGACAAGCTCACCAACTTTGCCGTGCTCAACGACTGCCTCGTAATTCTGGTGGCGCACCCCCGCAAGATGAACCGCGATGCCCGCACGGGCAGCCCCGATCGCCCCACGCTGTACGACATCAACGGCTCGGCCGCCTTCTTCAACAAGTGCGACTTCGGCTTGGTGGTGGAGCGCATGCCCGATGTGGTGCACATCTACGTGGAGAAGGTGAAGTTCCGCAACCTCGGTCAGCCCGGCATGGTGCCGCTGGTGTTCAACCCAACCAACGGCCGCTACAGCCTGTGCGATGAAGACCCCACGGCCGGTAGCCCGGAGATGCGCGTCACTAACGTAAAGTTTAACACCGATTGTTGGCTGCCCAAAGAGGAAGATCAAGAATTATTTTGGGAAGGAAATGAATAAACATTGTTTTCAGTTCAACTGTTTTTCCTACTTTTGTAGGGATCCGTAATGTTATATCTAACTTGAAAATCGAAGTTGATCTATACTGATGCTGACTATAATGAGTGCTGCTTAATCACCTAGTTTACAAAAATAATATCGCATTAACCTTGCAAATTTAGTTTTCAATCGTAAATTTGCAAAAAACAAGATGCGTATGATAGAAAGAATATTAAAAACTAAGCTGTTAGAGATGGCAGCAAAGTACCCTATTGTGACCGTAACCGGTCCAAGACAGTCGGGCAAATCTACGTTATTGAAGGCATCATTTCCTGACTATCAGTATGTATCACTTGAAGACCCTGATATGAGATTGTTTGCAACCGATGATCCGAGAGGATTTCTTGCAACCTATCCGGACAAGACTATTATAGATGAGGTACAACGCGTTCCGTCTCTATTTTCATATATTCAGACTCACTCGGATAAAGAAAATAAGGAGGGAATGTATATGCTTGCAGGCTCGCATAACTTTCTTCTTATGGAGAATGTAAATCAATCTTTAGCAGGGAGGACAGCCGTGCTAAAGCTACTTCCATTTTCTCACCATGAGATGAGTTTGGGTAACATCCTTCCAACAGCAGTCGATGAAGAGATATTCAAAGGTGCCTACCCTCGTATTTACGACAAAGATATTGCCCCGGTAGACTACTACCCATATTATATTCAGACTTACGTTGAAAGAGACGTGCGTTTGATGAAAAACATTGGTGATTTAAGTAAATTTATTCGATTCATAAAACTCTGTGCCGGACGCATTGGTCAACTTCTAAATCTGTCATCATTGGCGAATGAGTGTGGCATTGCAGTTTCAACGATTTCCACGTGGATTTCGATTTTGGAGGCAAGTTATATTTGTTACTTGCTCAAACCAGACCATAATAACTATGCCAAACGGTTGGTAAAAACTCCAAAGCTATATTTTTACGATACAGGATTAGCCTGCTCACTTTTAGATATCCGAAGCCCTGAACAAGTTTCCACGCACTTCTTACGTGGTGGCTTATTTGAAAACCTTGTGATTAATGAGTTTATCAAAGAGGCATACAATAAAGGTGAAGAGCCAAATCTAACTTTTTGGAGAGATAGCACAGGAAATGAAGTTGATTTGTTACGCACAATGGAAGGTAAACAATACGCCTATGAAATTAAATCGGGAGCGACATACTCCTCCGATTTTTTCAAAGGAATCTCCAAGTGGGCAAAATTATCAGGTGCAACGCCTGAACAATGTTTTGCTATCTACACTGGAGATAAGAACATGAAAACTTCTCAAGGAGAGGTGTTTTGCTTTTATCAGTTTGCACAAACATTGGGTTTGAAATGTAAATCATAGCATCCGCAGAAAAAGGGTGGATGCTATGATTTGAAAAGGATGTATGGCAATTATGAAGTTCATTCATCTTTTTGCTGCTTCCATTATACGAATCATTTCTTCTGAAAACTTTAATAAGAACTTTTTTAATGGCTTTATTTCGATAGTTAGTTCAAAAGTTTTGGTGCTTTTAGTACGAGGGGGAAAGTCTTTGAATTCAATACTACCTATTTCTTCGTTTTCATTTTTTAATATCGTAAAGTTATGATGAGCAATAGAGTTTCTCAAATGACGGGTTACATTTTGTAGGTTTTTGGGCTCATCAACTAAACTTTTACTTTTGCATATAGATATCTTGGAAGGATCTATACCCCATTGTACTGAACTGATTTCTTCTTGCGGAATTCTGACATGCCATTTACTTTGTGGTAGGATTAAAAGTCCTACGCAGCAGTTTAGAAGTAGTGTAACCTCATATTTTTCTTCTTGGTTAGGTACTACCTCAAGCTTATCATATTGTTCTAATAAACTCTTGGTTCTCTCAATGAATTGAAATTCTTGCTCTTTAAAAAAGCTCATATAATTAAAAATTAAGATTAATATTTAGGCAAATATATTCATAAATGGATAGTGGGTACAAGTGTTTTATGGAAAAAGAATTTTATTTGAAATAAATAACCTCTCTCCAACAACTTGCTTAACATCTATTAGGTCGAAAAAATCGACTAAATTATCGACCTAATAAATGTTAATGAATAAATCAGCCTCTCCTCAAGGCTCCCCCAACGCCCCAACAATCAGCTTCACCTGAGCGGGCGTATATCGGCGGGCATTGGCAGCCAGTCCCGCTTGTTGCAGGGCGGTGCCCAGTCCGGGAAACCGACCGATCCAATCGTTAAACGAGGCCAGCGCACTGCGCGGATGCAGGTGTGGCAGGTACAGAGCCGCCAGCTCGCCTTTGCCGTAGCTGCGGATAAGAAATGCGGGTTCTTCAGTAGTGGTTATCATCTTCTTTATTTTCCTGTAAATGTACAAAAAATACTCTATGAAAACAAACTAGCTGCCCATTTTTTCCATGCAAAAAGGCACTGTAAACGAAGATAACGGAAGATAACACACTGTAAATCAGTCTAACTCATGCTATCTCATACGGCACCAGCTCCATGCACTACCTTCGCCGATGTAGTATTAATCTTAAAACAAAAAATTATGTCAGTAAGTGTAGTGCGCTATCAGCGCAAAAAACGCATTGGCGATGCCAGCTCGCCAAACATCTATGTGTTGAAACAAAAGCCTGGCACATCCAAGGTTCACACCATCGAGATGATTGCCAGCGACATCGAAACCATCGGTTCGCTCTCGCAGGAAGACGTAACCCACGTGATGAAGGCCTTTGTGCGACGCATGAAGAAGGTGCTCGTGGAGGGCAACCGGGTGAAGGTTGACGGACTGGGCACGTTTTACATCACCTTGAAATGTCCCGGGGTAGAGACGGAGAAAGATTGCGTGGTGAAGAACATCGCCAAGGTGAACCTCCGCTTCATGGTCGACAACGGTTTGCGGTTGGCCAACAGCTCTACCGCTACCACCCGAAGCGGTGATAACAACATCGACTTTGTGATTGACTCCGGCACTGCAGGAACGGGCGGCACAACGCCACCTGACCCCACCAATCCGGGCGGTGATGAAGATGATCCAAACGGATAAGCTGAGTTTTAACGTTAACAATGAATCATAATGAAGAAGATTGTAGAACAATTACTGGAGTGCCTTTTGGCACTCCTGCCGTTCTTCAAAAAGAAGAACGCCAAGGAAGTGAAGGAATTCAGTGACCTGATAACCGGTCAGTACGAGTTCCTGGTAACCCAGCTCGAAAAGGTGCTGAAAGATTACTTTGAGCTGAGCGCACGGGTAAAGGAGATGCACACTGAGATGTTTGGTCTGAAGGAACAACTGGCCCGTTCACTGAGCGAGCAATGTACCGTTCGCGAATGTTTATCCAGACAGTAGGGGGTATGCGAGCCATCAACCTGATTGTGGTGCACTGCTCTGCCACGCGTGAGGATCGTGATTTCACGGAACAGGATTTGGATGCCGCTCACCGGGCACGTGGTTTTCAGGGTGCGGGCTACCACTTTTACATCCGCAAAGACGGTCGCATTGTAAACACGCGTGCGGTGGAGCTTCCGGGAGCACATGCCCGAGGGCACAACACGGCCAGCATTGGTGTTTGCTACGAAGGCGGACTGGATGCCGAGGGTCGTGCCAAAGACACGCGCACGGCTGCTCAGAAGGAGTCGCTTACGACTCTGCTGCACGAGTTGCAGCGTGATTATCCGGGTAGTGTGGTGTGTGGTCATCGGGACTTGAGTCCGGACCTGAACGGCAACGGCCGCATTGAACCGCACGAATGGATGAAGGAGTGTCCTAGTTATTCAGTCAACGACGAACGGTGCTAGTTGAGCCAATAAGAAAGGGCTGTCCGTAACAAGACAGCCCTTTGTTGATTGAAAGATATAGAGTGATTTAGAAACCCGGATTTTGAGGTGTTATCCCCAAATCGGTGGTTTGGTCCTCAGCAGGTGGAATAGGGAAACGATAGAAACGACCGTTAATATTATCCACCTTGGCATGTAGGTGTTTGTGTATGCGGTTGTAAAAATCTACTCGAGTTGGGTCAGCCGGTATATTGTTATATTTTACGCTGCCGAAATGCTCTCTGTGAGCACTGCCGTAGTTGTCATTATAGTACACATATTGAGGCACTTTGGTGAGGATAGAGCTTATTAATGTGCGCCAGCGTACCAAATTGAGCCAGTGTTTCTGTTCAAAGGCCAGCTCGTTGCTCCACTCTTCCCAAATGGCCTCTTCGGTTATTTTTGTCAGCTTATAACTTTCTCCTCCGGCTCTGTTGCGTAAAGCATTGATGGCAGCCAATCCTTTGTCGCCCGTGTTGGTGTACCATTGTGCTTCTGCCTTGATGAGGTAGATTTCGGCCAAACGGAAGTCGATGTGGTCAATGCTGTTGGGTTGGCTTGACAAGGCGTAAATGATGCCGTTCTCTCTTTTGCTGGCGTGTATCCATTTGCCCGGACGAACAATGGAGAGAGGCCAAGTCAGCGTGTCGATACCTTTACCTACAGCCGATTGATCAACGTACTTCACGTACGACACGGTTTTACGGGTGTCATTATCGGGCAATAAGTTCTCTAGTGATATGTCAGCGTATTGGATGTGTGGCTCTGCACGCTCGTCACCCGGCCAAGTGTATCCGCAGTGTGTTTGGTGATTGCCTTGCGCATCGCCTTGTCCGTCACCAAAATGCTGAATGGAGAAGATGACTTCGGAATTATTCTCTTTATCCACTCCCCAAATGTCATTGAAGTTATCCTGCAACTGATAGTTTCCACTATTTAACACAGCATTGGCATATTCAATGGCTTTGGCGTATTTGGCAGCGTCAACGGCCGGTTTAATTGGGTCTACTCTTGAGGTTTTGATCGCTTCCACCTCGGCTTGGCTTAAGGGCTTAGCACCCCAGGTGAGATAGAGTTTAGCCAATACAGCGTCAACTGCGTGTTTGGATGGGATGTCTGCACGGCGTCCGTTCCCATCTTTTCCGTAATCTTGGCTAAGTGCGGCGCGGGCTTCGGTCAAATCTTTCACGGCTTGAGCATACACGTCGTCGATGCTGCGACGAACCGTTTTTTCTTCGGTACTCGGGTTAATGGCAGTAGTAATGATGGGTACTTCACCGAAGAATTGTACCAATTGAAAATAATTGTAACCACGTATGAATTTGGCACGCCCTATGAGGTCGTTTTTGCCCGGTACGTTTCCTTCACTGGCTTCGCTAATCTTTGCAATGGCGGTGTTGGCAGCCGCAATACTTTGGTAGAGTCTGTTGAATACCTTGACCGGGTACCAAAGGTCTTTACGGGTTTTTAACTGAGAGATATACGATCCGCCGCCTCCGGGCTCATCGCCGGCATCTTCGAAACAGACAGTGGTTTCAGTAGAGCTGTCGAGCAAGAAGCTGTATGACGAGCTTAAGGTCTGTAGGGGGCCGTACTGTGCGTTGACCAGTGCTGTGGCTTCGCTGGTGGAAGTAGGCACGGGAATGTTGTCTGTACTACCCGGATCGGTACTTGGATCACTGTTGTTATCTGAACATCCTACAATAAATGAGGATACAGATAGGGCCAGAAGGCCCCTCAAAAGAAGCTTTTTCATTGCTTGAAATTTTAAATTAAAAACTATAGAAATTGAAAACTTATGCTTAGAATGTAAGTCCGAATCCTCCCGAGAAACTACGTGCCATGGGGTACATGCCTGTGTCAACACCGCCGCTTACTTCGGGGTCGTAACCTTTGTAGCGGGTGATGGTGAGCAGGTTTTGTGCGGAGGCGAAGAGGCGCAACTTGAATGCTTGTTGTCCGCAGCGCACGGGGAGGGTGTAGCCTGCTGACAGGTTACGTAATTTGAGAAAGGAACCATCTTCAATAAAGCGGCTATAGACATAGGTAGATGAAACAACTTCGCCTAGAGCGGGGGTGGAGGTATGGTTGGTGGTAGTCCAGGCGTTAAGTAGCTCGGCCGAACGGTTGCGTCCGCGGCTGGCTCCTTCGCTCTCTACCAGATGACGGCGTAGTTTGTTATACACTTCATTGCCTTGTGAACCTTGCAGGGAGACGAAAAAGTCCCATCTTCCCAGGGTGAGTGAGCTTGAAATGCCGTAAATAAAGTCGGGCTGAGTGGAGCCGATAATGGTACGGTCATCGTTGGGGTTAATCTCTCCGTCTCCATCAATGTCACGCAATATGATTTTACCGGTTTCGGGATTCACTCCGTCGTAAATGTATCCGTAGAATGAGCCCACTGATTCGCCTACACGGAGTATCTGGCCGTAATCTGCCTGCAGAAGTCCTTTGGTAAGGTTCTTGTCCCAATCACCCATATCGGTCACGGTATTGATGTTCTTGGCAAAGTTGGCTGAAAAGGTCCACACCGTGTTTTTGCTGCGAATGACGTCTCCCGAAATCGACAATTCTACTCCTTTATTGGTCACGTTACCAATGTTAAACACTTGTTCGTCGTTGTTCTGACTTAGCGGAACGATGCGTTTAAGCAGCAGGTCGTTGGTTTTCTTGTGATAGATGTCGGCGGTCAACGTGAAACGGTCACCGAAGAGTCCGGCGTCAATACCTAAATTCCACTCGGTGGTGGTTTCCCACTTCAGGTTGTCATTGCCGGAGTTACTGTATATAACAGCTTGTTCGTTGCCATAGCGTCCGGCATTAAGAAGTGCGGCAAAGTCGCTGAACCCGATCTCCTGATTACCTGCCGAACCGAAAGTGGCGCGTACTTTGAATGTGTTTTTGCTCTTGAAGAACTCTTCATCACTCACGTTCCATGACACACCCACCGATGGAAAGTATCCCCATGAATGGCGAGCAGAGAAACGCGACGATTTGTCGGCACGAAAGGTACCGGTGAGGTTATATCGGTTTTTCAGCGTGTAGTTAACGCGTGTGATTAGTGAGTGTAAACTACCCGTTTCTTTTCGAGAGGTAACGTCACGTTCGGTTGGGCTGCTAAATCCGATGTTGTCGAAATTCTCCAGTTTAACGACATTGGTTAAAGCTAGTGTGGTGGTGGTTTTCTGTTGGGTGTATCCGCCCAGGAGGTCGATGAAGTGATCTTTCCCCAGTTGGCGGGTATAGGTAACCAGCAGGTCGCCTTGCTGCACGTCTGTGCGTCTGTTGCCGATAGAGCCTCTACCTTGTATGTCTTCATTGATGCCCAGGGAACTGCTGGGAGGTGCAAAGAAGTTCTGGGTAATATAGTTCACATCAGTACCGGCACTTAGTCGCAGCGATAAGCCTTTGACTTGCGGCACATTGTAGGTGGCATAGAAATTACCCAATAATGTAGATCCGATAGTTTCTCCCTTCATTTGGTTGAGGTCGGCTACGGGGTTAGCAGCAGTGCCATAGTAGTTTAGTTCACTCATCTCGAAAGGGTTGTAGTGATTGTAGTTACCATTCTCTAGCTTAACAGGAAGAACCGGAGGCATAAAGAGCGCATATACCAGTGAGTTCGTAATGCCGCTTTTGAACGGGCTCGATGAGCCTGCACCCCAGTCGCTGGCGGTCATGGCATTCAGTGCATCTTGGTTATTGCGTGCTGCGGTGGCCGTAACACCTACGGTTAGGTTGTCTGACAACTGGCGGTCCAAATTAAGTCGGATGCTGCTACGCTTGAAACCGGTGCCAATAACAAGACCTTTCTGGTCGGTAAAACTGCCCGATAGGGCGTAACGTGTACGATCATCACCACCACTAATAGAGATGTCATGCGTTTGTCGCGTACCGGTTTGCAGAACAGCATCTTGCCAGTCGGTATCAGTATCGGCAGCAATACCTTTGCCGGCACGCTCACTGTCGAATGTGCCCCATGCACCACTGTTGAATAATCCGTCGCGATCTATGGTGCGAAACTCTTTAGCATTGAGTAGCTTTAGCTTTTTGGCATTGATGTCTATCCCCAGGGTGTATTGGTAATGTACCGTGTTCTTGCCTCTTTTTCCTTTCTTGGTGGTAACAAGTACCACACCGTTTGAACCACGGCTACCATAAATGGCTTTGGCCGACACGTCTTTGAGTACCTCAATGCTTTCTATATCTTGCGGGTTAATGCCTGCCAAAGGGTTAAGTTGTCCTTCAATGTTACCGGCTCCGGCGGTAGTGGCTCCTCGCTCACTGAAATGAATAAATCCGTCAATCACATAAAGGGGTTCGTTGCTGGCGTATACAGAGTTTCCTCCACGAATGCGGATGGTAGATCCTTCACCCGGCTGCCCTGAGTTTTGTGTAACCTGCACACCCGGTATGGCGCCTGCCAGCAGTCCGTCAACAGATAGAGTGGGTTGCTCAAGTACCGATTGGTGTACCGATGACACCGAACCGGTAAGCTCTTTGCGACGCTGGGTGCCGTAGCCCACCACAACGACTTCGTTGAGCAGTTGGGCGTCTTCACTCAATAACACTTGAATACTTTTATTGGCTGATGATACAATCGCTTCTTTGCTGCGATAACCCACAAAACTAACTTGCAATGTAGCGGGAAGTTGTCCTTGAAGCTTGAATGAAAACTCACCATTGATGCCGGTGAGTGTGCCGTTTGTTGTGTTCTTTTCTACTAATGTGGCTCCTGTTATCGGTTCACCGGTTTTTTCATCTATAACATAGCCTTTGATTACAGACTGTGCATGTATAGCCCCAATGGTTGTGCCAGATAATAAGATAGTAATAAGAATAATCAAATGTTTCATTTTATAGGTATTTAAGTTTGTGAAATGACGGTGTATTTTTATCTGCTAATTTTGATAATGCAAAGATAGAGGCTTGTTTTAGGCACTACAATACCGTTAATGAGTTATATTTAATACCTTTTTTATGGTATATTATTTAAATTTTTTAGTTTGAGTTTTACTTTTTATATAACAAAAAAGCAGCGAAACTGACCGGTTAAGGTGGTTTCGCTGCTTTTTTTGTTAGATAATTGAAGGCGACTTAGCAATCTATCAGATTAAAATACTATTTTTGTTATCTATAACTAAGAGGAAGCAAAATGAAATCGTTAGAAGTCAAGAAGTACAAGAATTTTGAGCACCTGACATTGAATGATTTGGCCAACATCAATTTGATTGTTGGAAAAAACAACGTGGGTAAATCTGCTCTGCTTGAGGCAGTATCTATATTTGCGTCAAACGGAGATTTGGAGCAAGTAAAAGCTGTGTTGGCAAGTCGGGGAGAAGGTGTTGGCTTTTCGTCTTCGGTTGAGAAATCGGCTGAAAAAGAGATGGAACGATTTCTTTCTTTGTACCATCAATGGAATGTACCGGATTTTTTAAATCATCCCATTGAAATATCTGCTAACGAGAAGTTATCCGGTCGTAAAACAAAATTTTCTATGCGCTTAGCCGGGTATATCAAGAGTCTAGAAACAGATTCGCAAGGTTTTGAAAGACCGTATAAATTGCTGGAAGATAATAATGAGGCGATGTTTGAAAATCCCGATATACACATTGGGTTGTTGTTGAACTATGACGAACGTAAAACGTTTTATATGTTTAACGGGGAACGCAAAAGAAATCCGGCTGAGGGATCGAACGCTTTTGAATACGTGCGCACGAATCAAATCATGGGAGATAAGAACCCCAAATTGTATGATAAGATAGCGCTAACTCCGAATGAAAAGTATATTATTAAGGCTCTCCAAATTATTGAACCGCAAATTGAAAATATCAATTTCTTAAAAGATGACAAGGCACCCGGCCAATCGGATGAACGTGTGCCGTTTGTAGTCTTTAATAATTCTTCAAAACGATATCGGCTTAGCGCAATGGGTGATGGTATCAATCGAATTCTGACTATTATATTGGCCATGTTGAATTGCGAAAACGGAGTTTTATTGATTGACGAATTTGAGAATGGATTGCATTACTCTGTTCAGTATCAACTATGGAAGGTCATAAATGATCTTTCAACGAAACTAAATGTACAAGTGTTTGCAACGACTCACAGTATGGACACGCTTCGAAGCCTGTCTGAATTGATCAATGACTATCCAATAGAAGAAATGCAAGACAAGGTGGCTTGTTATTACTTGCAAAGAACCCAAACAAATGAAATAAAAGGTTATCGTTACAGTGCCGATAATTTTGAGTTTTTGATCAATAAAGGGGAGGATATTAGATGAGTAAGGTTTGCATCTTTATTGAGAGTGATAAGGAAACTACAAATGAAGGGCATTTTGTTCGTCACATGGCTAAACTGGTTTATGCCGGTGATTCAAAAGAAATAGAAATAGTCGGAACAGGTGGATATACAAACTTAGATCAGTTTGCTGTTCAGATGCAAAGAAATACAGATAATGGCATAAAGAATTTAGTGATTTTTGATGCTGACTTTCCCAAAGAGGGTGGATTTGAGAAGAGAAAAGCTGAACTGTTGAGTGTAAAAGCGGAGAAGGGAGTAGACTTTGAATTGTTTCTTTTCCCCAATAATAAAGATGACGGAACATTTGAGCATCTTTTGGAGCATCTTGCAACAGAAGAGCACAAAGGTTTGCTGGAATGTTTTGAGGGTTACGAAAGCTGTATAAGAGGCCGGAATAATCCTAAGTATATATCTCCTGATCAGAAGGCTAAAATGTATGCTTATGTCAGTACACAAACAGATCCGAAATATATAAAAATGTTCAAAAAAGGCGATTGGCGTTTTAACCAAACAGATTTGTGGAATTTAGATGTTGACTACTTAACACCCTTGAAAGACTTTCTTTCTTCAAATTTGGAGTAAGCGTTACCACATACTATTCAATATAACAAAAGCAGCGAAACTGACCGGTTAAGGTGGGTTCGCTGCTTTTATTGTTTAAAATGTATCCTTTATTTTTTAAGGGTCTCAAAAATCTTCTTCATCCAGGGTTGTTCTTTGGGTTGATAGGAGAGCTCCTTTTTCAGTTCCTCTACCTTGGTTATGCGGTGAGCGGTAAGCGGGTGCGTGCTCAGTATCTGGGGCATGAAACCCGATGATTCCTTCTGCAAATGCAGCAAGAGCTTGGTCATGCCGTTGGGGTCAATGTGGTTGGCAATGAGTAGCTCCACAGCACCACGGTCGGCCTCGGTTTCAAACTCGCGTGAGTAAGTGAGGCTGCTTAGTGTGTGCACGTTCTGGCTGATGACGCCCATGATGCCGTTCACATCACTCAGCACGGCGGAGAGGAAGAGGTAGCCCGATAGGTCGCGCGCCAGCATCTTCATGGAGTGGCGGTGGTTTACGTGCATGGCTTCGTGTGCCAGTACACCGGCCAGTTCCTCGTAGCTGTCCATGGCATCAAGCAATCCGGAGTACACCACAATTTCACCGTTGGGCAGCGCGTAGGCATTCACCACACTGGAGTTGACCAAGGTAAAGCGCAGCGGGCGGCTGTTGCCGAAATTCATCAGTGCGGCAAACTGCTGTAGCTGTACGGTCTTTACGCTGTCAACCTCTTCCGGACTGATGTACTTCATGATGTACATGTCGCCCAGGCGGTTGTCATAACTTTCGGGTAGCATGTTCACGGTTTTCTCGGCCATCCACGGCAGTACAAAAATATTGCACACGATAATCAGGGCAATGATTCCCACTGCAATGAGGCAGTGTATCTTCCAACCCAGATCGATAAGGCGGTGGTAGATGTCACTGTGTCCGTAGCGCCGGCGTAAACGCTTCAGCGCCTTCACAAAAGCGGTGTCACGTACCTGTAAAATCTCCATGATGGAATTCTGGCAGTGCAGCTCGGTCATGTTGCCCACGGTGTGGTAGGTAACCAGCGCTATGCGCCATTCTTTCTTACCCGTGTGGGTGGTAAACTGCAACGAGGCATCTGCTTCGTTGAGCATCACGGTTACCGGATGCGCAACGGAAGAGATGCCGTCGAAGTATGTTGCTGTGGTTTCAATCATCAGAATACAAAGTCAATGTCGAGCATATCCGAAAGATCCTCACCCGTTGCATCGGTGTAGGCATCTTCCGTTTGCTGAAGCTCTGATAAGTCAATCTCACCCTCCAATTCAATGTGTTGAACGAGGTAATTCATGGTGCGGGTTACCACAAAGGCATAACCCAGCCCGAGCGTAAAGATGAGAATGAACAGGTTAACAATGAAAAGTCCCCAGAAACCACCACCTGTTGCGGTAGATTTCATGCGCATAGGTTTATCATCTTTGTACAGCACCAAGTTGTCAACATAGTAGGCGAAAAGCTTATTCAACCACCAGGGTATGTAAATGCCCAGTGTGATTATAGAAAGAAAGTATCCTATAATATTGAGCAAAAAATAATCAAGGCCTTCGCCTTTGTATAAAAAGCGGGCATTGCCCATGCGTACATTTTCCAATACGTATTTGCGCATGTTCATCTCCATCCAAGCACCGTAAATTCCAAATGTGATGAGGGTAAGGAATAACCATTTTGCCATGTTGAGAATCAATTCTGTTTTCTGCCCGCGATAACCGAAGCGGATGCCCCTCCACGAGGTGCGCGACATGCGGTAGCGGTAAGAACCGTGTATGGCCAGCGGTATCAGTGCGATGAGTCCCGCGTAGAGGTACACAACTGCCCAGATGGGCATCTCGGCTGCTGCCAGGGCAAAGAACCCGCCGTAGATGATGGCAAAAATCAAAATAGCTTTGATGAATCCTTTGAACATTTCCTTACCGGTGCCGTGAAACGTGAAGCGATCGCCTTCCAGTTCGGTGGCACCATACAGGTATTGTAGTTGCCGTGCTTTGGCCCAAGGGTAATACAGGCCGATTGTAATAACTGTGAGGAGCCAGTTGACAATGACGATACTGAAATATTCTCCTCCTTTTCCATGAAAATTTAGTGAGTAGTTAGTAACAGATGGTTGTGTGTTCTCTGCAATAGTAGTGTTTTCTTCCATAAAAATGATTTTAATAGTTTTTGCAAATATGGCAAAAATATTTAATTACGAACCAGGAATTATTTGTTTTTTTTTGTGTCATTCTGAATTAATATTAATTTTGCGTCGAATAAACAGTTTATATTATGAAAAAGATCTTAATGGTTACTGCCATGTTGACTTTTGCATTGGCAGCTAGTGCTCAGTTTTATTTGGGCGGTTCGGTTGGTGTATCTACAAACACTGTCAGGTTTCAAGGTGAACACAGTACGCTGGCCACGTATGGTATAGTTCCCGAAATGGGATATAATATCAGTAATGTCTTTGCAGTAGGTGTTGCTGTAGGGGTTAAGTACACCGTACCGGGAGAGGAAGATGATTACACTACTTGGGATGTTAGTCCGTATTTCAGAACTACATTTGCCAATGTGAGGTCTATGAAATTCTTTGTTGACCTGAGTCCTTGTTATCAGAAATATACCAATAACACTACTGATATATCGGCTGATGGATTTGGTTTTTCTGTAAATCCTGGGTTTAGAGTGAATCTCACCGATAAACTTGAGTTTTTAGGAAGAACATCTATTTTTTCGTATCAAAAGTTAAGTCGTAAGGGCTATAAAACAACTAATACCCAATTTGCGATTCCCAGTGTAGCGCAACTAGGTTTGCAGTATAACTTCTAGCGGTCAAAATAAAAGCTACATTAATTTGATATAGATAAAGTGGGGGGCTTGTGCAATACAGCTCCCCACTTTTCCATTTTAACTCCGCAAACATTGAGTACAACGCACCATTCTTTGCGTCTTCTTAGCTGAAACATTAATTATCTAAACAATAACGAAATGGCGAACCTAAGAAGGCTCTTGTTGGGCGCATGCGTGTTTTTACTTTGTGCATGCGGCAAAACAACTGTAAACATTATCACTCCTCCCGATGCATCGGTGCGTGCGCAGTTTGGCGCGGAACAGCTCAAAACTACGCTCGAAGAAGCCGGATACAACGTCCGGATGCACACAGCCGCATCTGCCGGAAAGGTAAAGGGAAAAACTATTTTTATTCATCAAAAGAATGATGAGGCAAACCTGAAGAAAGAAGGTTTCAGTATAAAAACAACCGGCGAGCTTACCGAGCTGACCGGCTTTGATGGCAACGGGGTTATTTATGCCTGCCGCGAACTGATTGACCATGTAAACGGCAACAAAAATCTCGATTTCCCCAAACAGGTAACCGATGCTCCCGAAATGGTGTTGCGCGGTGCATGTGTGGGCTTGCAGAAAACGACTTACCTACCGGGACACAATGTGTACGAGTATCCGTACACGCCCGAGAACTTCCCTTGGTTTTACGACAAAGAGCAGTGGATTAAGTACCTCGACATGTTGGTGGAAAACCGCATGAACACGCTATATTTGTGGAACGGTCACCCGTTTGCTTCGCTGGTGAAGCTCAAGGAGTATCCGTTTGCACTAGAGGTCGATGAGGCTACCTTCAAAAAGAACGAAGAGATCTTCTCGTTCCTGACCAAGGAGGCCGACAAGCGCGGTATCTTTGTGATTCAGATGTTCTACAATATTCTCCTGTCGAAACCGTTTGCCGATCATTACGGACTGAAAACGCAGGATCGTAACCGTCCCATCACGCCGCTCATCAGCGACTACACCCGTAAGTCGGTTGCGGCATTCATCGAAAAGTACCCCAACGTGGGCTTGTTGGTGTGTCTGGGTGAAGCCATGGATACGTATGAAGATGATGTGGAGTGGTTTACCAAAACCATTATTCCGGGTGTGAAAGACGGACTCAAAGCATTGGGCCGTACCGATGAACCTCCTGTGTTGTTGCGTGCACATGACACCGACTGCAAACGGGTGATGGATGCGGCATTGCCTCTGTATAAGAACTTGTACACCATGCACAAGTACAACGGTGAGTCGCTCACTACGTACGAGCCTCGCGGACCTTGGTCTCAAATTCACAAGGATCTCAGCTCGCTGGGTAGCATTCACATCAGTAACGTGCACATTTTGGCTAATCTGGAGCCGTTCCGTTGGGGATCGCCCGACTTTACGCAGAAGGCTGTGCAGGCCATGCACGATGTGCACGGTGCCAACGCGCTTCACCTCTATCCGCAAGCTTCTTACTGGGACTGGCCTTACACGGCCGATAAGCTGAAAGACGGTAAGCGTCAGTATCAGCTGGATCGTGACTGGATTTGGTACAAGGTGTGGGGTCGCTACGCGTGGAACTGCCGCCGTGACCGTGCCGATGAGGTTGATTACTGGAAGAAGGAACTGGGTGAGTATTACGGTGCTGATAGCAATACAGCAGCTAACATATTGGAGGCTTATGAGCAGTCGGGTGAAATTGCGCCGAAGTTGCTTCGCCGTTTCGGTATCACCGAGGGTAACCGCCAGACGCTGTTGCTGGGTATGTTCATGAGTCAGCTGGTGAATCCGTATAAATACACCATCTATCCGGGCTTCTATGAGAGCTGCGGTCCCGAAGGTGAGAAGCTGATTGAATTTGTTGAGAAGGAATGGAAGAAGCAACCACACGTGGGTGAGCTTCCGCTGGATATAGTGGCACAGGTTATAGAGCATGGCGACAAGGCCATTGCGGCTATTGATCGTGCTGCGGCAAGCATCGGTAAGAACAAGGATGAGTTCGACCGTCTGCGCAACGACATGCATTGCTACCGTGAGTTTGCCTATGCTTTCAACCTCAAGGTGAAGGCTGCTAAACTGGTACTCGATTATCAGTGGGGTAAGGACATGGCCAACCTCGATGCTGCCGTGCCGTTGATGGAACAGAGCTTGGAGCATTACCGCAAGCTGGTGAGTCTGACCAAGGATGCTTATTATTATGCCAACAGCATGCAAACGGCTCAACGTCGCATCCCCATTGGTGGAGACGATGGCAAAAACAAAACTTGGGAAGAGTTGTTGGTACATTATGAAAAGGAATTGACTAACTTTAAAGCCAATTTGGCAATGTTGAAAGACAGGGCCAACGGCAAGGGGGTAGCTACAGTAAAAACCATTCAGGCACTGCCTGCTGCCAATGTGAAGTTGGCCGGTGCTACTTCGTTGGTGAAGCTCGACAAGGGTGTGCGTCTGTTCAGCAACGTTCCCGGTGCTGTAGAGGACTTGGCTCCTGAGTTGGTGGGCTTGCAGGCTTTCACGTTCAACGGCGACAAGCAGCGTGAGGTGGGTACAACCATCGAATTCGAGGCGAAAGAGCCGGTGAAGCTGTTGGTGGGTTACTTCCGCGATGACCAGAAGAAGTATGCCAAAGCGCCGAAGTTGGAAACGGATGCGGCAGCCAACGAATACGGGCAGGCCGAAGCGAAGCTGACCAATGCCATCCGCATTGACGGCATGCCGCTGGCCGATGTGCATGCGTATCATTTCCCTGCCGGCAAACACAAGCTGTTGCTGCCCAAAGGGTACTTGATGGTGTTTGGTTTCACCAGTGCCGATATAACGCCGCGCAACGCTGCGCTGGCCGGTGCAGAGGAAACAATGGACTGGTTGTTCTATTAGGATATGATGTTTTTATAACTAAATAGAGAGGAATGGAGGGTGTGCCTGGTTAGTAAAGCAGGTGCACCCTTATTACAAAAAATAGTAGGTTTATGAAGAAATTTGGTTGGTTGCTTTTCTGCTCTTTCTTTGCCTTGGCGCTCCATGCTCAACGGGAGGTGCCGCAGAAAAAGATGCAGGAGATTTACGAACAGGTGCGCACGCCGTTTAAGTACGGACTGGTACTGGCACCGCAGACGAACAATTACAAGATGGACTGTCCCACGGTATTCCGCCACGGCAACAAATGGTACATGACGTTTGTGATTTACAACGGTCGTACCGGTAAGGACGGACGTGGATACGAGACTTGGCTGGCCGAGAGTGATAATCTGCTGAACTGGGATATCAAAGGGAAACTGCTGTCTTTTCGTGACGGCATGTGGGATGCCAACCAGCGGGGTGGCTTTCCGGCGTTGCCCGATACGGAATGGGGCGGAAGCTATGCGTTGCAGCCTTACAAGGGTAACTACTGGATGACGTACATCGGGGGTGCCAATGCGGGCTACGAAACGGGACCGCTTTACATCGGTTTGTCGTGGACGAAAGAGAAGAACCTGGGTAAGGCGGTGGAGTGGACTGCTGCCGATAAACCGCTGCTTTCTGTAGAGGACAAGGATGCGCAATGGTTTGAGAACCTGACGCAATACAAGAGTACCATTTACTGGGACAAGCAGAAAACGCTGGGTTATCCGTTTGTGATGTTCTACAATGCCGGTGGCCGTCACCCTGAAACGAACCTGAAAGGGGAACGGGTGGGTATTGCGCTTTCTAAAGACATGAAGAAGTGGAAACGTTACGAGGGCAATCCGGTATTCGCACACGAATCGCAGGGTACCATCACGGGCGATGCGCACATTCAGAAGATGGGTGATGTGTATGTGATGTTTTACTTCTCGGCCTTTGAACCTTCACGCAAGTACAAGGCGTTCAATACGTTTGCGTGCAGCTACGACTTGGTGCACTGGACCGACTGGCAGGGGGAGGATCTGATCATTCCTTCTAAAAACTATGATAATTTGTTTGCGCACAAGAGTTATGTGATTTACCACGAAGGGGTGGTGTATCATTTTTATTGTGCGGTGAACAAGGATGATCAGCGTGGCATTGCGGTGGCTACGAGCAAACCGCTGGGGCGCTCTGAGGTGCGTTTTCCGCAACCGGAAACCAAAGGGCGTCGTGAACTGGTGGATTTGAATGCGGGCTGGCAAACGGCTTTGTTGCCTGAGGCAAAGGGCACGAATGTGGCTGCTCAGCAGGAAGTGAACACGGCTGCTCTGTCGTGGAAGACGGTGAACGTACCTCACAACTGGGATGATTACTACGGCTATCGTCAGCTTACTCACGGTAACTTGCACGGTACGGCTCTTTATACGAAAACATTTACGGCTCCGCAACCCCAAGCGGGCAAGCGTTATTTCCTTCGTTTCGAAGGGGTGGGCACGTATGCTGCCATTACGCTCAACGGCAAGGATTATGGTCGCCATCCGGTGGGGCGCACAACGCTTACGCTCGATGTGACCGATGCCTTGAAGCCGGGTGCAGAGAATCAGTTGGTGGTTCGTGCAGAGCATCCCGATATGATTGCCGACATGCCTTGGGTGTGCGGTGGCTGTTCGTCGGAATGGGGCTTTAGCGAAGGCTCTCAGCCGTTGGGCATTTTCCGTCCGGTAGTGCTCGAGGTAACCGATGAGGTACGTATTGAACCGTTTGGTGTGCACATCTGGAATGACGACAAGGCGCAGACGGTGTTCGTGGAAACGGAAGTGCGCAACTACACCAACCAGTCGCAGAGCATTCAGGTGGTGAACAAGCTCAGCAATGCCGATGGTCTTCAAACGTTCCGTCTGGCACAGGATGTGGTGTTGGCTCCGGGTGAAACCAAGGTGATTAAGCAATCGGCTCAGGTGGAGAATCCTGCTCTGTGGAGCGTGGAGAATCCGTATTTATACAGTCTGGCTTCCATGATTAAACGGGGCACAGCTACTACGGATGAGGTGACTACGCCTTTTGGTATTCGTACCATCAGCTGGCCGGTGAAACGTAACGATGGCGACGGACGTTTCTATCTGAACAACAAACCGGTGTTCCTGAATGGGGTTTGCGAGTACGAGCACCAGTTTGGGCAGAGTCATGCTTTCAGCAAGGAGCAGGTGGCTGCCCGTGTGAAGCAGATGAAGGCTGCGGGCTTCAATGCTTTCCGTGATGCACACCAGCCTCATAACCTCGACTATCAGAGGTATTGGGATGAGGAGGGTGTTTTGTTCTGGACTCAGCTGTCGGCCCACGTGTGGTATGACACGCCCGAGTTCCGCGAGAACTTTAAGAAATTGCTTCGCCAGTGGGTGAAGGAACGCAGAAACTCTCCGTCGGTTGTGATGTGGGGACTGCAAAACGAGAGTGTGCTGCCCAAGGATTTTGCCGAGGAGTGCAGCAACATCATACGCGAAATGGATCCTACTGCCCGCAACATGCGCGTAATTACGACGTGCAACGGGGGTAGCGGTACCGACTGGGATGTGGTGCAGAACTGGAGCGGCACCTATGGCGGAAAGCCGGAGAATTATAACCGCGAACTGGCGCAGAAGGATCAGTTGCTGAACGGTGAGTACGGGGCGTGGAGAAGCATTGACTTGCACACGGAACCGGGGGCGTTTCAACAAGACGGCGTGTGGAGTGAGGACCGCATGTGTCAGCTCATGGAGATGAAAATCCGTAAGGCGGAACAGGCTAAGGACAGTGTGTGCGGACAGTTTCAGTGGATTTACAGCAGTCACGATAATCCGGGACGCCGTCAGCCCGATGAGGCTTACCGCAAGGTCGACAAGGTGGGACCGTTTAACTACAAGGGGTTAGTCACTCCGTGGGAGGAACCGCTGGATGTGTATTACATGTATCGTGCCAACTATGTGCCTGCTGCGAAAGATCCGATGGTGTATCTGGTGTCGCACACGTGGCCCAATCGTTTTGCGCAGACGGGTCGCAGACGTACTACCATCGAGGTGTATAGCAATTGTGACTCGGTGTTGTTGTACAACGATGCGGGCAATCAGGCTTTTCTGGGTCGTAAAAAGAACAACGGGGTGGGAACGCATTTCATGTGGGAACACCGTGACATTCGCTACAACGTGCTTCGTGCAGTGGGTTACTTCCAAGGAAAGGCGGTAGCCGAAGATTTGATTGTGCTCAACGGACTGGAGACGGCTCCCGGTTTTGATGCGTTGTACCAGGATAATGAGAAGTATGGTGCACTGCTCAAAGGTGCTCAGGGATATGAGTATCTGTATCGTGTGAATTGCGGTGGCGACGAATACAAAGATGAATACGGTCAGCTGTGGATGCCGGACAACAACAGTGTGTCGCGTAGCTGGGCTGCCGATTTTGAGGGGCTGGATCCTTACCTGGCTAGTCAGCGGAAAACAAACGATCCTATTAAGGGAGTGCGTGACTGGTCGCTGTTGCAGCATTTCCGTTTCGGAAGGCACAAGCTGGCGTATCAATTCCCCTTGCCCAACGGTAAGTACCGTGTGGAGCTCTATTTTGTAGAGCCTTGGCATGGAACGGGTGGCAGTGAGAAAACGGATTGCGAGGGACTGCGCATCTTTGATGTGGCGGTGAACGGTCATACGGTGATTGATGATTTGGATATCTGGGCGGAAGCCGGACACGATGCTGCTTTGAAAAGGGTAGTGGAAGCGGAGGTGAAGGATGGCAAGCTGGTCATTGACTTCCCCGAAGTGAAAGCCGGACAGGCGGTGATATCTGCCATTGCTGTTGCCCGCATGGGTGCCGGTGGGGTTGTACCTGAACAGGTGAGTGCTACGCTACTCGAGAACAGTCGTCAGGCTGCTACGTGGAGCTGGGCTGCTGCCGATGCGGATACATTGGTCAAAACACCCAAAGAGATGTTACCCGAAGACCTGAATGTGCGTGCTACGGCTACTTACGAAGCTGAATCGGCCAAATGCAAAGGGGCTTTCACGAAGGTGGAGCACCGCAAGCAAACGGGCATTCGTTTTAACAAGGCTAAGGCGGGTAGCATTGAGTGGAATGTGTCTACCGGACTGGCGCAGGTGTACGCGCTTCGTTTCAAGTATATGAATACCAGCGGGAAACCGAAAACAGTGCGTTTACAGTTTGTAGCGGCCAACGGCACGGTGCTGAAGGATGATGAGATTTCATTCTCCGAAGCACCCGAGAAATGGAGGCTGATGAGCACCACAACGGGTACGTTCATCAACGCAGGGCATTATAGGGTGATCCTTTCTTCGCCGGATATGAACGGGTTGTGGCTGGATGCGCTCGATGTGCAATAAGGTGTAACGATTAAGACGAATGAGTATAAAATGAGGAAATTAGCTTATACAATATGGGGCGTTTGTTGTGTGCTGGGCAGTGTGGCCGGTGCACAAGTGCCCGATGATTCGGGGCGGACAGCCGACTGGGAGAATCATCATGTGTTGCAAATAAACAGGGAGCCTGCAAGGGCTGCTTTCTTTGGGTATGATAAAAAGGCGGGCGACCGTCTTTTATCGCTCAACGGTACCTGGAAGTTCCATTGGTCACCAACGCCTCAGGGGCGGGTGAAGGATTTCTACCGCTTGCCGTTCAACGATTCTTCGTGGACGGACTTTAAGGTGCCTGCCAATTGGGAGAATAACGGTTACGGAACACCCATTTATGTTTCGGCAGGTTATCCGTTCCGCATTGATCCTCCGCGGGTTATGAGCGAGCCGAAGAAGACGTACACCACGTTTGTTGAACGCAACCCGGTGGGGCAGTACAGAAGAGAATTTGCTTGTCCGGCTCACTGGCAGGGCAGCGGACAAACGTTCCTTCGTTTCGATGGTGCCATGAGTGCTTTTTATGTTTGGATAAACGGAGCCTTGGTTGGTTACAGTCAGGGCAGCATGGAGCCCAGCGAATTTAACGTTACCCGTTACCTGAACAAAGGTAAAAACCTCATTGCTGTGGAGGTGTACAAATATAGTGATGGTTCGTACCTGGAAGATCAGGATTTCTGGCGCTTCGGAGGTATTCACCGCAGCATTACGCTGTTTCACACGGCCGACGTACGTATCAATGATTTTTCGGTGCGTACGCAGCTCGATGACAGCTACACCGATGCCACGCTTCAGGTTGATCCGGAGCTGGCGGTATTTGGTAGCGAACGGGGCAAGGGTTACCGGGTGGTTGCCCGTTTGGAAGATGCGAATGGTCGTGTGATCTCTTCTGCTTGGGCAGATGCGGAGCCTATTCTCGATCTGGATCACAAGGCATCTATCATGAACGAATGGTTTCCGCAACGCGGACCTCGTAAGACGGGACGCATCAGCATGGAGGTGAAGAATCCGTTGAAGTGGACAGCCGAAACGCCTAACCTGTATAGCTTGTATCTGTGTTTGAACGACAGCAACGGGGTGACTCGTGAGCAGGTGCGCACGCAGGTGGGTTTCCGCAAGGTGGAGGTGAAGAATGGCTTGTTGCTGGTCAACGGTAAACCCATCCGCTTCCGCGGGGTGAACCGCCACGAGCACGATCCGCTTACGGCACGTGTGATGAGTGAAGAGCGCATGTTGCAAGATATTTTGCTGATGAAGCAGGCCAATGTAAATGCCGTGCGTACCAGTCATTACCCCAATGTAACCCGTTGGTATGAATTGTGCGACAGTCTGGGGCTTTATGTGATGGACGAGGCCGACATTGAGGAACATGGTTTGCGGGGTACGTTGGCTAGCACACCCGACTGGCATGCAGCGTTTCTGGATAGGGCGGTGCGCATGGCTGAACGCGATAAGAATCATCCGTCTGTTATTATGTGGAGCATGGGTAACGAAAGCGGTTACGGACCCAACTTTGCTGCTATCTCAGCATGGTTGCGCGATTTTGACTCCACTCGTCCGATACACTACGAAGGTGCACAGGGAGTCGACGGTGAACCCGATCCGGTTACGGTAGATGTGATCAGTCGTTTTTATCCGCGTGTGCAACAGGAGTACCTCAACCCGGGCATAACCGAAGGAGCCGATAAGGAACGTGCGGAAAATGCTCGTTGGGAACGACTGCTCAGCATAGCACAGCGCACGAATGATAACCGTCCGGTACTGACCAGCGAGTATGCTCATTGCATGGGCAACGCGTTGGGTAACTTCAAGGAGTATTGGGAAGAAATATACAGTCACCCGCGTATGGTGGGCGGCTTCATCTGGGATTGGGTGGATCAAGGTATCTACAAAAAACTACCCGATGGCCGAACCATGGTAGCCTATGGCGGTGATTTTGGCGACGTGCCCAACCTGAAAGCATTCTGCTTCAACGGGGTGGTACGCAGCGACCGGGAAATTACGCCCAAGTACATGGAAGTGAAAAAGGTATATGCTCCGGTTTACCTGTCGTTGAAAGACAACAGCGAATTGCAGGTTACCAATCACAACCACCACATCGGCATGGAAGGCTATCGCTGTTTGTGGAGCATCAGTGTTGACGGCAAGGTAAAGAAACAAAGTGAACTGGCGTTGCCGATGGTAGAGCCGGGTAGCACGGCTACGGTTACGCTTCCTGCCGTTATCAGCGGGTTTGCTGCTCCACAAGGCAGTGACGTTCGTTTGCTGGTGCGTGTGGTGTTGCGCAATGATTGCACATGGGCCAAAGCCGGGCACGAGGTTAGCTGGGAGCAGTTCTGCTTGCAAGCCGGTGACACCGCTTCGGCACAGCTTCTCAACAAAGGGAAACTGCTGGTAGAGGAAGCGAATGATTCACTCCTCACGGCGAAGACAAAAGGTTTTTCTGCGGGGTGGAATACCACCAACGGCCAATTGGTTTCGCTTTGCTACAACGGGAAAGAGATGCTGGCACAGGGGTTGTACACACAAGCGTTTCGTGCACCGACCGATAACGATAAAGGATTTGGCAACTGGCTGGCTAAAGATTGGGAGCAACACGGACTCAGTACGCCGCAACACGCTTTACGCTCGTTTGCACACCATCTGCGTGCCGATGGAGCCTTGTTGGTTGAAGCGGTGACCGAAAATAAATACAACCGCGGAAGCGTGGTAACTGCTACCGTTTACACCGTTACGGCACAGGGACAGGTGGATGTGAAGGCTACTTTTACTCCGGAAGGAGAACTGCCCGAATTGCCCCGTCTGGGAGTCAGCATGGCAATTACAGCCGGATACGAAAACTTTGCATGGTACGGCAGGGGACCGCTCGACAGCTATCCGGATCGTAAAACAGCTGAGACTATCGGTCTTTGGAACGGCAAGGTGGCTGCACAGTACACCTCGTATCCTCGTCCGCAAGAGAGTGGCAACAAGGAAGAGGTGCGCTACTTGCGGCTCACAGATGCCAAAGGGCAGGGCATACAGGTAGAGGCTGTAGGAAAACTGTTTGCTGCTTCGGCACTGCATTTCACCGCGCAAGATTTGGCAGGTACGGCCCACGATTGCGACTTGAAACCCCGTCAGGAAGTGATCTTGAATTTGGATGCGGCTGTACTCGGACTGGGGAACAGCAGTTGTGGTCCCGGTGTACTGAAGAAGTATGCCATTGAAAAGGTACCGCACACCTTGCATGTACGCTTTCAGAAGGTGAAATAATTCCGTAGCCCGCATGCGTGGGTTGCGCTGATCTATAAAAATAAATCCGCCTCAGAAAGGAACCCATAGCTGGCATTCTCTTCTGAGGCGGATTTATTTGTTGTATTTTATTTTATTCTGCGATTCAACTGGTTATTGGCTTTGTTGGGACGCGACTTCCCGATGCGCTTGCCGGTTGGTTGCACTTTTTTGCCATTCTTACGGGGTATTTCACGCTTGGGTTTTTCGGAGCTGTTATTCATCTTTTCTTTTTGTTTTAATGGGTCATTGCATGCACACCAGTTGGTGAGAACATGGCTCGGCAAAGGTAAACAAATAATGCCATAAATGCGTGTTTTGTGGGTACAAATACCTGCTTGCTGCGTCTTAATGAGTAGCTATAGATATAACAAATATTCGAAATATAATGATGAGACGATTGAAATGGAGCCATTTATTCTCGGCTCTGTCGCTATGGATGGCGTGTACCGCTTCGCTGGGGGCGCAAACGAAGGTACCGGTTACCACAAGACATTACCTTTCCGGTACGGGCAGTGACGACATGGTGCAATGGGATTTCTTTTGTACCGATGGTCGTAACTCCAACAAATGGACGAAGATAGGAGTACCTTCTTGCTGGGAATTGCAGGGGTTCGGTAAGTTCCAATATGGAATAGGTTTCTACGGGAAACCCTTTCCCGAGGGCATTGCCGATGAAAAGGGTATGTACAAATATGAGTTCGATGTGCCGGCTCAATGGCGCGGAAACGCAGTTGAACTGGTGTTCGAGGCTTCCATGACTGACACGGAAGTGAAGGTGAACGGACGCAAAGCCGGAAGCAAGCACCAGGGAGCGTTCTATCGTTTTACTTACAACGTAACGGATCTGCTGAAATACGGAAAGAAAAACTTGCTGGAGGTTACCGTGAGTAAGGAAAGCGAGAATGCCGGTGTGAATCTGGCCGAACGCAGAGCCGACTATTGGAACTTCGGAGGTATTTTCCGTCCGGTATTCCTTGAAGTAAGACCGGCTGTGAACATCAGCAGGGTAGCTATCAACGCTACAGCCGATGGTGCGTTTGTGACCGACTGCTACCTCAATATGGCTGCTGCCAATACCAAGGTGCGTACCGTGATTTTCGATGCCAAAGGCAAAAAGGTGGCCGAAGAGGTGACTCCTGTTAAGGCAGGGGGCGACTGGACCACGGTGAGTGCTCGTGTGCAGAAACCTTTGTTGTGGAGCGCTGAAACGCCTAACTTATACAAGGCTGAGTTTTCATTGCTGGCTGCAGACGGTAGTGTGCTGCACCGTGAAACGAAATCGTTTGGTTTCCGCACCATCGAGGTGAAGGAGAGCGATGGAATGTACATCAACGGGGTGCGGGTAAACATCCGCGGGGTGAACCGTCACAGCTTCCGTCCGGAAACTGGACGCACGCTGAGCAAAGCCAAGAACATAGAAGATGTGCTGCTGATTAAAGACATGAATATGAACTCGGTGCGCTTGTCGCACTATCCGGCCGATCCTGAATTTCTTCAGGCTTGCGACTCATTGGGACTTTACGTGATGAGTGAGCTGGGTGGCTGGCATGGCAAATACGATACGCCCACCGGTGTGAAGCTGATTAAGAGCATGGTGGAACGTGACGTGAATCATCCGTCGGTTATCTGGTGGAGCAACGGAAACGAGAAAGGCTGGAATACCGAACTGGATGGTGAGTTCCACAAGCACGATCCGCAAAAGCGTCCGGTTATACATCCGCAGGGTAATTTTGGCGGATTTGAAACCATGCACTACCGTTCTTACGGTGAGAGCCAGGAGTACATGCGTCTGCCCGAAATATTTATGCCTACGGAATTCCTTCACGGTTTGTATGACGGTGGTCACGGTGCCGGCTTGTGGGATTACTGGGAAATGATGCGTAAACATCCGCGTTGCATCGGTGGTTTTCTTTGGGTGTTGGCCGACGAAGGGGTGAAGCGTGTCGACATGAATAACTTCATCGATAATCAGGGTAATTTTGGTGCCGATGGCATTGTAGGGCCTCATCATGAAAAAGAGGGTAGCTACTTCACCATTAAACAGATATGGAATCCGGTTCAGGTGATGGACACGAAGCTGACCACTGCTTTCGACGGGGTACTTCAAGTGGAGAACCGTTACGATTTTCTGAACCTGAACACTTGTACTTTTGCTTGGAAATACGTTCGTTTCCCACAAGCTACGGATGCGCAAAAAGCAGTAAAGGTGCTGAAAAGTGGCGAGGTAAAAGGAAGCAATGTGGCACCGCATGCTGCGGGAACGTTGCAGATTGCTCCGGCGGTGAAAGATGCCGATGTGTTGCTGCTTACGGCAACAGACGCTTACGGTAAGGAGTTATTTACCTGGAGCTTTAAATTGGATAACAGCAGCGTGGCTGCCGCAGGTGTTGACCCGCAAAAAGCTTCTGCTGCTACGTACTCGGAAACGGCCGAAGCGCTGACTGTGAAGGTGGGCGACAAGGAATATACGTTCTGCAAGAAAGACGGACAGCTGAAGCAGGTGAAACTGGGTAGCAAGCTGATGAGCTTTGCCAATGGTCCGCGTTTCATCGGCGCACGTCGTGCCGACCGTTCGTTGGATCAGTTCTACAACCACGACGACGAGAAAGCGAAAGAGAAAGACCGCACGTATACGGAGTTTACAGACGCAGCCAGCTTCACCGGATTCGACGTGAAACAGGAGTCGGGTATGCTGGTGGTAACAGCCAATTATAAATTGGGCAACCTGGACAAAGCACAGTGGAGTGTGCTGGCTGATGGTACGCTGGTGCTCGATTACACGTATAACTTCAGCGGTGTAGTCGATTTGATGGGTATCCGGTTTGACTATCCCGAAGAAAAGGTGCTGAGCAAACAATGGCTGGGCGACGGTCCGTACCGGGTGTGGCAAAACCGCTTGCACGGTCCGCAATACAACTTATGGGAGAATGATTACAACGATCCCGTGCCTGGTGAGAGCTTTACTTATCCTGAGTTCAAAGGTTACTTTGCTCACGTTTCATGGATGAACATCCGCACACGCGAAGGCGTGATCAGCATCACCAACCACACACCGGATGCGTATGTGGGAGTGTATCAACCACGCGATGGCCGCGATCGTTTGCTCTATACACTGCCCGAAAGCGGAATCTCTCTGCTCAACGTGATTCCGGCTGTGCGTAACAAAGTGAATGCAACCGATCTTTGCGGTCCGTCGTCACAACCCCGTTGGGTTAGTGGGGCGCAACAGGGACAAATAGTACTTCGCTTTCAAGCAAACTAAATCATCACTTCATCTATATAGCTCACTACTCGTGAGGTATATAGATGAGCAATCATCAGGTATATAGCTGCGGCTTGCGGGCTATATAGCTTACATACATTGAGGTATATAGCTCACAACTCAGTAGCTATATACCTCTTTTTAATGGGTACAATTGCTATCTTTGTTCGTCTCCTTAGTATAATAATAGGCAAAATCATGATCAACACGAAACTTCGTATACTTTCGCTACTTGCCTGCTTCGTTGCTCTTTTGGGTAGTATAACGGCGCAGGAAGCTCTTCGTAATCATTTTCGCAACCCATCGGGCGAGGCAAAGCCCTGGACATTCTGGTACTGGATGTATGGCGCTGTTTCCAAGGAAGGCATCAAAGCCGATCTGGAAGCGATGAAGCAAGTCGGCTTGGGCGGAGCTTACCTGATGCCCATTCGTGATTCCTCACGCTTTAGTGAATACCCCAATCCGGCCAATCAGCTTACACCCCAATGGTGGGAGATGGTGCGTTATAGCATGCAGGAAGCCGACAGACTGGGATTGCAGTTGGGTATGCACATTTGTGACGGTTTTGCCTTGGCGGGTGGTCCGTGGATTACTCCTGAAGAATCTATGCAGAAGGTAGTATGGAGTGACACCATCGTGTCGGGAGGCAATTTGCGCAACGTACGCCTCAAGCAGCCCGAATCATACAAAGGATTCTATAAGGAGATTGCCTTGCTGGCTCTGCCTGCCACGCAGTGGGCGGGTGATGCCGGTACTCAACCAGTGCGTATCACTTCGGGCAATACGGATATGGGTAAGACTATTGACCCTGCCAAAGGTATTACCATTGCTGCCGACGGGGTTATTCGTTCGTCACTTCCCTGCTGGATTCAGTATGAATATGCCCGGCCGTTTACCTGCCGCAACGTGGAGGTGATTCTTAGCGGTAACAATTATCAGGCACATCGCCTGAAGGTGATGGCGAGTGATGATGGGGTAAACTTCCGCTTGGTGAAGCAGTTGATCCCTGCCCGTCAGGGATGGCAAAATACAGATGAGAACTCTACTCACAGCATACCGGCCACTACGGCTCGTTACTTTCGTTTTTACTGGGATCCGGCGGGTAGTGAGCCGGGTAGTGAAGACATGGATGCTGCCAAGTGGAAACCAAACTTAAAGATTAAGCAACTGGTGTTGCACAGCGAACCGCGTCTCAATCAGTGGGAAGGTAAAGCCGGACTGGTTTGGCGTGTTGCTGCTCGCACCACGGATAAGGAGATTGGCGCTGCCGATTGCATCAATCCAAATCAGGTTATCGACCTCACCCGTTATTTAAGGGATGGGGTGCTTACTGCGAAACTTCCCAAAGGCCAATGGAGGTTGTTGCGCATGGGGCATACGGCAACGGGGCACACCAATGCTACCGGTGGTGGGGCTATCGGACTGGAGTGCGATAAGTTTAGTGAGGCGGCTGTGCGCAAGCAGTTCAACAACTGGTTTGGTGCTGCGTTTAGCAAAACGGATCCGGCTTTGGCACGTAAAGTTCTTAAATACATGCACGTTGACAGTTGGGAGTGTGGCAGTCAGAACTGGAGCTCCAATTTTGCTGCTGAGTTCCACAAACGTAGAGGTTATTCGCTGATGCCTTACCTGCCTCTGCTGGCGGGTATTCCGATGGAGAGCGCTTCTCGTTCGGAAGATGTGCTTCGCGATGTGCGTACCACCATTAGCGAACTGGTGGTCGATGTATTCTATAAAACGCTGGCTGCCTGTGCACAATCGTACGGCTGTGAGTTCTCGGCCGAATGTGTGGCGCCTACCATGGTGAGCGACGGATTGTTGCACTATCAGGTAGCCGACAGACCCATGGGGGAATTCTGGTTGAACAGTCCCACTCACGATAAACCAAACGATATGCTCGATGCCATTAGCGGTGCACATATCTACGGAAAGAATATTATTCAGGCAGAAGGCTTTACGGAGTTGCGCGGCACATGGAACGAGCATCCGGCTATGCTGAAGACTTTGCTCGATCGCAACTATGCATTGGGTATCAACAAATTGTTTTTCCATGTGAACACGCACAACCCGTACACGGATCGTCAGCCGGGCATGACGCTGGATGGCATCGGACTGTTTTTCCAACGGGATCAAACTTGGTGGAAGGATGGCGGAAAGGCGTTTGTTGACTACATCGCTCGCTGTCAGACTTTGTTGCAATACGGACATCCGGTTGCCGATGTAGCTGTGTTTACCGGTGAAGAGATGCCTCGACGGGCTGTATTGCCCGAGCGTTTGGTTCCTTCACTTCCGGGCTTATTTGGTAGTGAACGGGTGGAGAGCGAACGGGTGCGACTGGCTAATGTGGGCCAGCCCTTGCGTGAACAACCGGTGGGTGTGAGTCATTCAGCCAACATGGCCGATCCCGATCAATGGGTGAATCCGTTGCGCGGTTACGCATACGATTCCTTTAATCGAGATGCACTGCTTCGCTTGGCTAAGGTGGAGAACGGCCGGTTAACACTACCCGGCGGAGCGTCCTATAAGGTGTTGGTGTTGCCATTGCCACGTCCCATGAGTCCCGACAGTCTGCCTCTTTCTCAGGAAGTGCAAGCCAAAGTGAACGAATGGCGTGAGGCAGGTATCATTATACCTCAACTTCCGTATATGGAAAGCGATTTCTCTGCTTACGGTTTGCAGCGTGATGTCATCGTTCCGGCCGATGTGGCGTGGACTCACCGTTGCGGTAAGGAAGCCGATATTTACTTCATCTCCAATCAACAGGATAAAGAACGTAGTTTCCCGGTAAGCATGCGTCAGAGTGGCAAGTACGTTGAACTCTGGAATCCGGTAACGGGTGAGATCACTCCCGTAGCCTGCACAGAGAGCAACGGACGTACCGAAATAACCGTGAAACTGCATGCCAATGAGTCGGTATTCGTGGTGCTGACGAAAACTCCCCGTGCAGCTGTGCAGCAGAGTGCCGAAATCAAGACCACTACTGTTCTAACATTAAACGGTAGTGAGTGGAACATTCATTTCCCTCGCATCAATCAAGAAATAAAGGATAGTAAGCTGTTTGACTGGACTACCTCGCTCAATGAAAAGGTGAAATATTACTCGGGTACGGCAACCTATCAAACAACCTTCACTTGGAGTGCCAGGAGTACTGCCAAGGGGGTAACAGGTCGTGTGTATCTTTCAGTGGGTAAGGTGGCAGATGTGGCTACGATCAAGGTTAACGGAGTAGATTGCGGTACGTTGTGGACTGCCCCTTACTGTGTCGATGTAACGCATGCCTTGAAGAAAGGACAAAATACATTGCAGATTGAAGTGACCAACACGTGGGCCAATGCCATTAATGGAGCCGACAAAGGGAAAGCTCCTTTCGAAGGTATATGGACCAATGCGAAGTACCGCATGAAGGAAGACGCTTTGATTCCGGCAGGCTTGCTCGGTCCGGTGCAGCTGCTTGAACGACAAATAAAATAACAACAATATTATAAAGGAAGACAATGAAAAAATCAGTTTTACCAAGAAAAACGCTGCTGCTTGCCTGTTTGTTGGCAACTGCGCTTGGTGTGAAGGCAGAGGTAAAGCTCCCTGCTATTTTCTCAGACGGTATGGTGATGCAACAACAAAGCAACGCTAACCTCTGGGGTACGGCTACGGCCGGTAAACAGGTGGTCATTACTACCGGATGGAACAATAAACAATACCGCACCAAAGCCGATGCTACCGGTAAGTGGCAGGTAGCTGTGGCTACTCCCAAGGCTGGCGGACCGTATACACTTACCTTTAACGATGGTCAAACAACTTCACTGAAGAATGTGTTGGTAGGTGAGGTGTGGCTTTGCTCAGGTCAAAGCAACATGGAAATGCCCATGAAGGGCTTCAAAAACCAACCGGTGGCAGGAGCCAATATGGATGTTCTGAAGAGTAAGAATCCCGCTATCCGTTTGTTTACCGTGAAGCGTACTTCTACCTTATTGCCTCAAACTGATGTGGTGGGCAGCTGGCAGGAAGCCGAACCTAAAACGGTATATGAATTCAGTGCAACGGCTTACTATTTCGGTAAACTAATACAAGAAATGCTGCAAGTTCCTGTGGGGCTGGTGGTTACTGCCTGGGGTGGATCGGCTGCCGAAGCATGGATGACGGAGGATATGCTAAAAGCATTTCCCGATGCTAAAATTCCCCGTACGGATGAGGATATCAAGTCGAAAAACCGCACGCCTACAGTGTTGTACAACGGAATGTTGAACCCGCTGATTGGTCTGACCATGAAAGGAGTTATTTGGTATCAGGGTGAAGATAATTACAACCGTGCACACACTTATGCAGATATGTTTGCCACGTTAATTAAAGGCTGGCGTGCTGCCTGGAAGCAAGGCGATTTTCCGTTCTACTATTGTCAGATTGCCCCTTACGATTACGGAATTATCACTGAAAAAGGAAAAGAAGTAATTAATTCGGCTTATCTTCGTGAGGCGCAGGCGCAAGTGGAACAACGTGTACCCCATACGGGCATGGCTGTTTTGCTCGATGCCGGGATGGAAAAAGGAATTCATCCGTCGAAGAAAAACATAGCCGGTGAGCGTTTGGCACTACTGGCGCTGAGCAAGACTTACGGTTTTGAGGGAGTAAGCGGTGAGAGTCCTTACTACAAAGCCTTCGAGGTAAAGGGTGACACAGCTATTGTGCAATTTGAACGTGCTCCGATGTGGATTACCGGCAAAGATTGCTTTGAATCGAAACTCTTCAAGGTGGCAGGAGCCGACAAAGTGTTCTATCCGGCCAAGGCTTGGATTGAACGCAGTAAAGTGTATGTAAAGAGCGAGCAGGTGCCTCATCCGGTGGCTGTGCGCTATGCATTCGATAATTATGTGGATGGCGATTTGTATGGCTGCAACGGCTTGCCTATATCGTCTTTCCGCACTGATAATTGGTAACGTCATACAAGATATATGAGGAAACTCTTTTCACTATTTTTGATGTTGATCATTGGCGTGCAGGTTCTTCGGGCCCAGCATGCCAATGTTGTTTGGAATACTCCCTCGCGTAATTCGTCGGAATCCATGCCGTGTGGTGGTGGTGACATCGGACTGAATGTATGGGTGGAAAATGGCGATTTACTTTTCTACATCAGTCGCAGCGGTACGTTCGATGAGCACAACTGTCAGCTTAAGCAGGGGCGGGTGCGTATGCGTCTGACGCCCAATCCGTTTGCTGTGAAGGATGGTTTCCGTCAGGAACTCAAACTGAATGATGGCTATGTAGAGGTTGCTTGCGGTGGTGCGGTGGTGCAGCTATGGGTAGATGTTTTCAAACCACTCATTCACGTGGAACTGAAAAGTAACACTCCGGTTACAGCCGATGTCTTCTACGAAAACTGGAGGTATCATGACCGGTTGATACGCAAGGGTGAGGGACAGCAAAATTCCTACAAATGGGTGATGAGAGAGGGCATGGCTACTACGAAAGACTCTATCAGGGCCGTGCGCAATGAGGTGGTTTTCTACCACCGTAATCCGGAACAAACTGTTTTCGATGTAGCTGTGGAACAGCAGGACATGGAGACTGTAAAAGATAAAATGATGAATCCTTTGAAGAACCTTACCTTCGGAGGAAAGCTTTGGGGCGACAACCTTACTTTTGTAGGCACTCAAGAAGGTGTTTATCCGGGAACAGATTACCGCGCCTGGCATTTGCGCACACAGAAACCTGTGCGTACTCAGCAACTTCATATAGCATTGCATACGTTGCAAACAGCTCACGTAAACGAATGGGAGCAGGGGTTGGCTGAGCTTGCAAAGCCTCGTAAACAGGCTATGCTGCAACAAGATAAGAAGAATACGCGTGATTGGTGGAACAGGTTCTGGCAACGTAGCTTTATTGTAGCTGCCAATCCGTCTTCAACTCCTGATTTGGCTAATATTACACGTAACTATACACTGTTTCGCTACATGTTGGGCTGCAATGCATACGGAACAGTACCTACTAAATTCAACGGCGGACTATTCACCTTTGACCCTTGCCATGTGGATGAGAAGCAATCGTTCACACCCGATTACAGGAAGTGGGGAGGTGGTACCATGACGGCACAAAATCAGCGACTGGTATACTGGCCCATGCTCAAAAGCGGTGATGCTGATATGATGCCTTCTCAGTTTAACTTTTACTTGCGCATGCTCGGCAATGCAGAGTTGCGCAGTAAGGTGTATTGGAATCATGCGGGTGCTTGTTTTGCCGAACAGATAGAGAACTTCGGCTTACCCAACCCGGCTGAATATGGCTTTAAGCGCCCCGCTTATTTCGATAAGGGAGTGGAGTATAACGCTTGGCTGGAGTATGAATGGGACACGGTGCTGGAGTTCTGTCAGATGATTCTGGATTCACATGATTATGCCGGTGCAAACATAGATGCTTACCTGCCCATGATAGATAGTGCACTCACGTTTTTTGATGAGCACTATCGTTACCTGGCCCGACTGCGCGGACGTAAAGATTTGGATGGTAACGGACATTTGGTGCTCTTTCCGGGTTCGGCTTGCGAAACTTATAAAATGACAAACAATGCTGCCAGCACAGTAGCAGCCTTACGCACGGTGTTGCAAAATTACGGAAAGAAACCCGAGATGCTTGCTAAAATCCCTCCATTGCCTTTGCGCGTGGTGGATGGTAAGGAGATGATAGCACCTGCCAAGACATGGGAGCGTGTGAACAATGTGGAAACCCCACAACTTTACCCCGTGTTTCCGTGGCGTATGTATGGAGTGGGAAGAGATAGTTTGCAACTAGCTCGGAATACATATCTGTATGACCCCGATGCGCTAAAATTCCGTACACACACCGGTTGGAAGCAAGATAACATTTGGGCGGCTTGTCTGGGACTTACGGAAGAAGCTCAAAGGCTGACTCTGTTGAAACTAGCCGATGGTCCGCACCGTTTCCCCGCATTCTGGGGACCCGGTTACGACTGGACGCCCGATCACAACTGGGGCGGTAGCGGCATGATTGGTTTGCAGGAAATGTTGTTGCAAACAGTGGGTGATCGTATTCTTCTCTTTCCTGCATGGCCTGTCAACTGGGATGTGCATTTCAAACTACATGCCCCCAAACAAACGGTGGTTGAAGCTGAATGGAAAGGTGGTCGACTGACTCAGTTAAAGGTTACACCCGAAAGTCGTCGCAAAGACATCGAATTAATGATTAAGTGAGATAAGTAAGTATAATACATATAAAGAAACATATTGCATGAAGAAAATTGTATCTACGCTTGTGGCTGTATTGCTCATTACATCGGTATGGGCTCAGAACTATCGTCCGGAAACCTCGGTAGCGGGCTTTATGTCGTTGCCGGGATCGGGCAGAAACGTGTATAATTTTAATCCCGGATGGCGTTTCCATAAAGGAGATGTGGCAGGTGCCGAAGCGTTAAACTTTGATGATTCTGCCTGGCAGGTGGTTTCTACTCCGCATACAGTGGAACTGGAGCCGGCTGAGGCAAGCGGTGGTCGCAATTATCAGGGAATAGCTTGGTATCGCAAACATTTTGTGGTGCCTGCTGCCATGCAGGGTCAGCTGGTTACGGTTTACTTTGAGGCGATAATGGGCAAGCAGGAAGTCTTCCTCAACGGAAAACTAGTGAGAAAACACGCAGGAGGTTATCTGCCTTTTTCGGTGAACTTAACCGATTATGGTATCAAAGCTGGTGACAAATGTGTGTTGGCCGTAATGACCGACAATAGCAACGATAAGAACTATCCTCCCGGTAAACCCCAGTACACACTCGACTTTGCTTATCACGGTGGCATCTATCGTGATGTGTGGCTCATCGGTAAATCGGATGTGAGCATAACAGATGCGCTCGAAGCCAATAAAGTGGCCGGCGGCGGAGTGTTTGTGCATTTTGATCAGATATCTGAGAAGAAGGCACAGGTGTTTGTTGATACGGAGGTAAAGAATAGCGGAACGGCACGCAGGGTGGTTACAGTAGAAACTACATTGACCAATGCATCCGGAAAGAAAGTAAAGCAGACTTCGAGCCGTGTTATGCTCAATGCTGGTGAAAGTGTAACGGTAAAACAGAAGATGCAGGTAAGCAATCCGCATCTGTGGAGCCCGGATTCTCCTTATTTGTATAGAGTGGAATCTCGTGTTGCGGAAGGCAAACTGGCACTCGACGGTGGTGTAACCCGCGTAGGTATTCGCAAAGCCGAATTTAAGGATAAAGCCGGATTTTGGCTCAACGGTAAGCCGTTTGGTCAGTTGGTAGGTGCCAATCGCCATCAGGACTTTGCTTATGTAGGCAATGCATTGCCTAATTCGCAGCAATGGAGAGATGCTAAGCGTTTGCGTGATGCCGGCTGTCGCATTGTTCGTGTGGCTCATTATCCGCAGGATCCTTCCTTTATGGATGCGTGTGACGAGTTGGGTATTTTCGTTATTGTAGCAACTCCGGGTTGGCAGTATTGGAACAAAGATCCTGAATTTGCCCGTTTAGTGCATGAAAACACCCGTATGATGATTCGTCGTGACCGTAACCATGCTTCAGTACTGATGTGGGAACCTATTTTGAATGAAACGCGTTATCCGCTCGATTTTGCATTGGAAGCTTTGCTAATCACAAAAGACGAATATCCTTATCCGGGGCGTCCGGTAGCTGCTGCCGATGTCCACTCGGAGGGAGTGAAGGAACATTACGACGTGGTGTACGGATGGCCGGGCGATGATGTAAAAGGTGTTGCACGGCAATGCATCTTTACCCGTGAGTTTGGTGAGAATGTTGACGATTGGTATGCGCACAACAATAATAACCGTGCAAGTCGCAGCTGGGGTGAGCGCCCCATGTTGGTACAAGCTTTGTCATTAGCTAAAAGCTATGACGAGATGTATCAAACCAACGGACAGTTTATCGGAGGTGCGCAATGGCATCCGTTTGATCATCAGCGGGGGTATCATCCGGATCCGTATTGGGGAGGAATCTTTGATGCTTTCCGTCAGTCCAAATACGCGTATTACATGTTTCGCAGTCAGACTGCTGCTGACCTGAATCATCCTTTGGCTGAAAGTGGACCTATGGTTTACATCGCACATGAAATGTCGCAGTTCTCAGATAAAGATGTGGTTGTGTTCAGTAATTGCGATTCAGTGCGACTGTCTATTTATGACGGTACTCGTAGCTGGACGAAACCAGTTGTGCATGCTAAAGGACACATGCCCAATGCTCCTGTTGTATTTGAAAACGTATGGGATTTCTGGGAAGCAAGAGGTTATAGCTATGTTCAGAAGAACTGGAAAAAGGTAAATTTGGTTGCTGAAGGCATTCGGAACGGAGAGGTGGTGTGTACTACCAAGAAAATGCCGTCGCGCCGGTCAACCAAGTTGCAGTTACGGGTAGATTATCAAAATTCACCTCTCGTAGCGGATGGGTCCGACTTCATTGTTGTTGTGGCCGAAGTAACGGACGATAGCGGCAATGTGCGTCGCTTGGCAAAAGAAAATGTAGTGTTCACGGTTGAAGGTGAAGGTGAAATAATAGGTGATGCAACCATCGGAGCCAATCCCCGTGCAGTGGAATTCGGTTCGGCACCGGTGCTCATTCGTTCTACTCGTAAGGCTGGTAAGATTAAAGTAAAGGCTCGTGTACAATACGAAGGTACCCATGCGCCCACACCTGCTGAGATTGAGTTTGAAAGTGTACCCTCATTACTGCCGGCATGCTTCACGGAGCAAACCCGTCAAACCGATGCTGCGAGTATAGATAAGGAACGGGCAGCCTCGTCAGAAAAGAAAATATTAAGTGAAGAAGAAAAGCAAAAATTACTTATAGAAGTTGAACGCCAGCAAACCGAATTTGGTGAAAAACACAAGGAATAGTTTTTTTTGCTACCTTTGGAGCGGTTATCACACAATTTGAACGTCTTTTTACCATGAAGAAGCTTAGCTTTATCTTTCTATTAATGGTGTACTCATGCTTATCGGTGCATGCGTACACCAATATGATTGTTGAACACTACACGGTTGATCAGGGGTTGCCCAACAACATCGTAAACTGTTCGCTCAAAGGAAGAGATGGCTTTATGTGGTTTGGTACCTGGTACGGCTTGTGCAGTTTCGACGGCAGTAAGTTCCGTGCTTATAACAATCGCGACGGCTTCTATTCAGACATTCCGCCTCGTAAAATCCAGAGTCTGCTCGAAGATAAAAACGGCTTTCTCTGGATCAAAACGGTGGATAGAAAACTCTATGTTTTCGATAAGGTCAACGAACGCTTCCATGCCGTGTATGACGACATGAAAGAGTATTCGGAAAACATTCAGATCATTAAGATACAACTTACCCCCGAAGGCGATGTACTGCTGCTGACCAAAGACAAGAGTCTGCTTCGTGCATCGACTGATAAGGAAGGTAAGATTGACATCCGTTTGCTGCACGATTCGGGCATTAATGCGGCGTTGTATGACTGGCGTTTGCGCAACAATGTGTTTTGTGAAACGCGTGAATACGTTAATTGGATAGGCATTGATTACAAGATATTTTCTTTTCGTAAGGGTAGTAAACTGCTCGATAAACCAATTGACTTTATCAGTAAAAAGATGGGCGTGAGTGCCAAAAAGGTATTTACTTGTGCCTATGGTGGTGAAAAGGCTGTGTGGCTGGGAGATGAGAATGGAAACCTTTACCGCATTGATCTGACAAGCGGTGGGGTGAACAAATACAGGCTACCGGGTATTGTAAGCAGAATAGAGAATCTGCTGGTTACCGATGCCGGAGTAGTGTATATCAGTATGGGTGGTCAGGGGTTTTATGAATACAACCTCAACAGTCGCTCGCTTCGCAAACTGCCTGTTGCAGCAGGGAAGGCAACAGTAACTCACTCTTTTGTCGATAAGTATGATAAACTGTGGTTTATTGAGGGCAACAGCGGTGCTTTGTGCTATGACCCGCTTAACGATGAGAGTGAACGGTTTACTTTTCCTTCGGGACAGGCTCTTTGTGACTTCTCGGTACAAGATGCCGGTGAACAAGGACTGTTCTTCCTCACTACTTCCGGAGAAGTGATGTCTTATGACCGTGAAACGCGAATCATGACCCGCCTCAACCAGATGAAGCAGTTCATGATTGAAGAGAAGAATCATCTCTTCTTCAATATGCTGATTGACAACGATGGCGTTTTGTGGCTAACATCAACCAGTGCCGGAGTGTATCGCATCAATTTCCCCAAAAAACAATTTCGTTTGCTGGATCCTCGCAGCTTTGGTTCGGTAGATGAGAAGCAGTCGGCTATGGGTATCAAAGCTTTGTTCCAGGCTCGTAACGGAGATATATGGATTGGTACTCGCTGGCAGCAGGTGTACCGTCTGGATCGACAGGGAAGAATCAAACAAGTTTATTCGGCAGCCAATTATCACATTGGCAATGTGTATAACATCATGGAAGATAACAAGGGAAATCTTTGGTTCTCAACCAAAGGTAACGGTTTGGTTAAGGCTGAACCGGACGCTTCTTCCAAGTTAGGCTTTAAGTTTACCCGATTTACGAATAACCCCCAACAAAGTAATTCTATCAGCGGCAACGAGGTGTACTTTACTTTTCAAGACAGTAAAGGACACATTTGGGTAGGTGTGCTGGCCGGTGGACTGAATCTATTGAGTGAGGAACACGGGCAAACGGTGTTTAAACACAAATATAACGGTTTAAAACGTTATCCGTCTTACGGATTGTACATGGATGTGCGTAACATTACCGAAGACAATGACGGACGTATCTGGGTGGGTACCATGGATGGGCTGATGTCTTTCAGCAATCGTTTCACTTCGCCCGAACAAATAGAATTTGAAACGTATCGCGGACAGAGTGTCAGCTCTAACATTGCCGATAATGATATCTATGTGCTTTACCGTGACAGGGAAGGCAGTATATGGGTGAGTGTGTTTGGCGGAGGAGTTAGTAAACTCATCGGGTATGATAAAATAACTCGCAGACCGTTGTTCAAATCATACGGTTTGCGTGAGGGACTAAACACGGATGTGGTTGTATCTATTGTAGAAGATAAGGACAAATACCTGTGGTTTGTAACGGAAGATGGCTTGTCTCGTTTTGATCGTAAAACGGAGCGTATTCGTAATTTCGACAAATATGATGGGTTCTTTAACGTGAAGATGGAAGAGAGTTCGGCCCTCAAAACATTCGACGGTGAACTGTGGTTGGGTTGTAAACAGGGCGTGCTCATTTTCTCGCCTGACAAGATTGAAACACTCAATGTAAGCTACCAAACGTACATTGTGGATTTCCAGGTGTCGAACAGGGATTTGCGTAGTTTCCGTGAAGATCCCATCCTGATGGAATCGGTGAAGTATGCCGATAACATTGAGTTGAAGCACAATCAGTCCATGTTTACCATTGAGTTTGCTGCGCTCAACTATTACAACCAAAACCGGGTGTCTTATAAATACATACTCGAAGGTTACGAAACGGAGTGGCACTTCAACGGCAAGAACCGCATTGCTTCCTACACCAATGTACCTCCGGGCGAATACGTGTTCCGTGTACAATCCATTGACGAGGCCAATCCCGAATTGCTATCGGAGAAGACACTGCACATCACCATTCTTCCTCCCTGGTGGCGCACGTGGTGGGCATACACCATTTATACGCTTATCGGATTGGCATTGTTATGGGCCATTCTGAAGCTCACGTTCTTCATGATACGCATGAAAAACGACATCTACATTGAGCAACGGTTATCGGAGCTGAAGATTAAGTTCTTCACTAACATATCACACGAATTGCGTACGCCGCTTACTTTGATCAAAGGTCCTATTCAAGAGCTTAAGGATAAGGAAAGTCTCACTGAAAAAGGGAAGCAGTACGTGGAACTGATGGAAAAGAATACCAATCAGATGCTTCAATTAGTGAATCAGATACTTGATTTCCGGAAGATACAAAGCGGTAAAATGCGTTTGCACGTATCACAAATAAACCTCAATACGTTGGTACAAAGCTTCCAGAAAGAGTTTCGTGTACTGGCCGAGGAAAACGAAATCAGTTTCAATTTCCAGTTGGCCGATGAAACCATCTACCTCTGGGCCGATAAAGAGAAGCTGGAAACGGTGATTCGGAATATCATTTCAAATGCTTTCAAGTTCACCCCTTCGGGTGGAAGCATTTTTGTGTCGACCGGTTTAGTGGAAGGAAGCGAGCGTTGCTACATCCGTGTGGAGGACAACGGGGTAGGTATACCACAAAATAAACTATCCGAAATATTTGAGCGTTTCTCGCAAGGAGAGAATGCGCGGAATGCATATTACCAAGGTACCGGCATCGGATTGGCCTTGTCGAAAGAGATTATCTCTTTGCATCACGGATTGGTGAAGGCGGAGAGTGAAGCCCAACAAGGAGCTGTGTTTACAGTAGAACTTTTGCTTGGAAAGGAACACTATAAGCCTTCTGAGGTTGATTTTTATGTGGGCGATGGTGAGGCAGAGGCTGTGGGCAGCGACTTGTCGTATGCTGAAACACAGGAGGTTGTTAACGAGGAAGAGGGTATGGATGCTTCACTACCTACTGTGTTGTTGGTTGAGGACAATAAAGATCTGGGCAATCTGCTCAAACTTCAGCTGGAAGACCGTTACAACATTTACCTAGCCGCCAATGGTGTAGAAGGTTTGAAGAAAGTACATTTGTATCATCCCGATATTGTGGTGACAGATCAGATGATGCCCGAAATGTCGGGAACGGAGATGCTGCAACGTATTCGTCAGGATTTCCAGATCAGTCACATTCCGGTGATCATCCTCACGGCTAAGAATGACGATGAGGCTAAGACCAAAGCCATCAGTATGGGAGCCAATGCTTACATAACCAAGCCATTCAGTAAAGACTATCTTATTGCGCGTATAGAGCAGTTGCTGGGTGAGCGTAAACTGTTCCGCGAACGTGTGTGGACACATACTGAAGAGGCACAGCCCGACAATTACGAGCAATACTTGGTTAAGAAAGATATTCAGTTGCTTGAGAAGATACATCAGGTGATTGAAGAGAACCTCGATAACAGCGACTTCAACATTGACACCATAGCTGCCAACGTAGGGTTGAGCCGTTCGGCTTTCTTCAAGAAGTTGAAGAGTCTTACCGGTTTGGCTCCGGTTGACCTTGTGAAAGAGATTCGTCTGAATAAGTCCATCGAACTCATCAAGAATACGGATATGAGCATTTCGGAGATTGCCTTTGCGGTAGGATTCAAGGATTCGGGTTATTACAGCAAGTGTTTCCGCAAAAAGTACGACCAGACTCCCCGCGAATACATGAATGAGTGGAGAAAAGTGTAAACCACCGATTACATAGGCTTTTCTCAATCGTCTTATTTGTAAATATGCAACATTTACAAGATGAAGAACATGAAGAAAAAACTCTCATTATGGATGTTGGCCGCCGGAATAGTTCCTTCGGTCATGGCACAATATCCAGTTATTCCTGATTCAGTAAAGGCTCGTGGCGAGCGTCAGGAGGCTGAGATTATGCGTAAATCGGATGCTGCCTGGCAGAAAGCATTGCCCGTTATTCTGGAAGAAGCTGCTAAAGGTCGTTTCTACAAACCTTGGGCTTCGAAGCCGGATGATTTGCTAAAAGTAGATATTCCTGCTTTCCCCGGTGCGGAGGGTGGTGGTGCTTATACTCCCGGTGGTCGTGGCGGTAAGGTAATTGTAGTTACCTCGTTGGCCGATGAAGGTCCCGGTACGTTTCGCGAAGCTTGTGAAACAGGCGGAGCACGCATTATCGTGTTCAATGTGTCGGGAGTTATACGCTTAAGCAGTCCCATTCATTTGCGTGCACCTTACGTAACCATTGCCGGACAAACGGCTCCGGGCGACGGTGTATGTCTTACAGGTGCTTCTTTCCTGATCGATACACATGACGTGGTTATCAGACACATGCGTTTCCGTCGTGGAGCGCAAGATGTAGCTTTCCGCGACGATGCCATCGGTGGCAATCCGGTGGGTAACATTATGATTGACCACTGTTCGGCAAGTTGGGGGTTGGACGAAAACATGTCTATCTACCGCCACGTGTACAATCGTGATGAAACCGGTCACGGTCTTAAACTGCCCACGGTGAATATTACAATTCAGAACTCGGTATTCTCCGAAGCGATGGATACCTACAACCATGCGTTTGGTGGAACCATTGGGGGACACAACTGCATGTTTGCCCGCAACCTGTTTGCCTCAAACATTAGTCGTAACTGCTCAGTAGGTATGAATGAAGGGTTCAACTTTGTGAATAATGTGACGTTTAACTGGTGGAATCGTTCGGTAGACGGTGGTGATAACACCAGCTTGTTTAACATCATCAATAACTACTTCAAACCGGGCCCTATCACTCCGCTCGATAAACCAATTTCTTACCGTATATTGAAACCAGAATCAGGTAGAGATAAAAGCAAAGCACTATCGTTTGGCAAGGCTTATGTCAACGGTAACATTGTGCATGGCAATAAGAAGGTTACTAAAGATAACTGGAACGGTGGGGTGCAGTTGGCCGATGACGTAAAGGAGGAAGAATTCCTGAGCAAAATTAGGGTTAACGAACCTTTCCCTATGCCACATGTTACTATTATGCCGGCCCAAAAGGCATATAACTTTGTCATGGAGAACGTAGGAGCCAACTTCCCTAAGCGCGATGCTGTAGATGCACGCATTGTGAAGTCGGTACAAACAGGAAAAGCCATTTATGTTGAAAATGCTCCTGAGTTTGTTTCTCCCTACATTAAGAGAAGATTGCCGGCCGACTCATACAAACAGGGTATTATTACCGATATTCGTCAGGTAGGCGGTTTGCCTGAATACAAGGGAACACCGGTGAAGGACTCTGACAATGACGGTATGCGCGATGCATGGGAAATAAAGAATGGTTTGAATCCTCATGACCCGTCGGATGCTACGCTTGACTGCAACGGCGACGGCTATACCAATATTGAAAAGTATATCAACGGAATAGATACCAAAAAGAAGGTCGACTGGAAGGATGTGAAAAACAATCACGACACGTTGGCCGGACGAAAAAGCTTGTTATAATGAAAAAGATGAATGTAAAAGTTCTCTTCCTAGGGTTGGTAAGTATAGGGTTTGTGCACGCTAGTGCGCAAACCTTTGCTTTACAGGTAAAGAACAATAAGATTACGTACGTAAACGACAGCAAGGGGAATCGTGTGCTCGATTTCTCGTACTGTGGTTACCGCAATTCGGAGCAGGATATTCCGAATGTGAATAATGCTGTGTTTGTGCCCTGCAATGAGGGTGACAACTGGGCCAATATTCAAAAGGCAATTGATTATGTGTCGTCATTGAAACCCGATAAGCAAGGGTTTCGTGGGGCAGTTTTGCTTGGAAAAGGTACATACACACTGAGTCGTGAGCTGCGCATTGCAGTATCGGGTGTGGTGTTGCGTGGAGCCGACAAGGAGCAAACGGTGTTACTTAAAACCGGTGTTGACAGGGGTGCATTGCTTTATGTGGAAGGACAGAACAATGTAATGACTACGGATACCGTAGAGGTGCAACAAGCGTATGTGCCCGTTGGCAGCAAGGAGTTGCAGGTTTCACAATCGGGTTCTTTCCGCGTGGGCGACCGTGTGTTGGTGGTTCGTCCGTCGACCAAAGAGTGGATTGCTTCGATCGGTTGTAATATTTACGGAGGAGGCATTGATGCGCTGGGTTGGAAACCCGGTGATACCGATTTGCTGTGGGACAGAACCGTAACCGCTGTGGCCGGAAACAAACTAACGGTGGATGTGCCGTTTACCGTGGCGCTGGATGCTGCTTTTGGTAAAGCTAAGGTGATTCGTTACCGGTGGACGGGCAGAATTGCTCATTCCGGTGTGGAGAACCTCACGATGGTGTCCGATTACAACAAACAATATCCCAAAGATGAAGACCATGCCTGGGTAGGAGTTTCCATCGAGAATGCCGAAAACTGCTGGGTGCGCAGGGTTAACTTCAAACATTTCAGCGGTAGTGCGGTCATTGTGCAGCGCACAGGTTCACGCATTACGGTGGAAGATTGTATTTCTCGTGAACCGATATCCGAGGTAGGAGGTATGCGTCGGTGTACCTTCTTCACACTGGGACAACTGTGTTTGTTTCAGCGTTGTTATTCCGAACAGGGAATACACGATTTTGCTGCTGGATATGCTGCTGCCGGTCCCAATGCTTTTGTGCAGTGTGACACGAAAGAGTCGTTGGGCTTTAGCGGATCTATTGATGCATGGGCCTGCGGGTTGCTTTTCGATGTGGTTAACATTGACGGACACAACTTGTCGTACAAAAACTTAGGTCAAGATAAAAACGGTGCCGGATGGAATACGGCTAATAGCTTATTCTGGCAATGCACAGCTGCTGAAATTGAGTGTTACACTGTAGCCGCCGATGCTCCAAACAGAGCTTACGGCTGTTGGGCTCAATTCTCGGGTAACGGTGAGTGGGATGAATCAAACAATCATGTGCAGCCGCGCAGCATCTTCTACGCACAGCTACAAGAAAGATTGCAGGCGTATGTAGACAAGCGTGCACGCATCTTGCCACGTAACACTAGTGCTACCAGTAGTCCGGAAGTGGAAGAAGCCATGCGTTTGGCAAAAGAATCCTTCCAACCTCGCCTTACGTTGGAGCAGTGGATAGAGCAGGGTAGTTTCTCTGCCTCGGTGAGTGCCGATAAAGTGAAATCAGTTGATCAGCTGAAATTCAACTGGCAGTTGCCTCAAAAGAGCAAACACAACATGGGACTGCAAGATGGTCGTTTGGTAACCGATGGTGCTTTGATGGTAGGTGGTCGCCAGGAAGTTCCTTGGTGGAGCGGCAAGCTGAAAACAAACTTCTTGCCTTCGGCTAAGCCCCACGTAACACGCTTTGTTCCCGGAAGAGAAGGGCAGGGGCTGACCGACCGCATCGACTCGGTGGTGAGCTACATGAAGGAAAAGAATATCTTGGTGCTCGATCATAATTACGGTTTGTGGTATGACAGAAGACGTGATGACCACGAACGCATACGTCGTCGTAACGGCGATGTGTGGGGACCGTTCTATGAACAGCCCTTTGCCCGCAGTGGTGTAAGCACCGCTTGGGAAGGTTTGAGTAAGTACGACCTCACGCATTATAATAAGTGGTATTGGTCACGCCTCAAGGAATTTGCCGATAAAGGTGAGCAAGAAGGTTTGCTGCTATTCCATCAGAACTATTTTCAGCACAACATCATTGAAGCCGGAGCACATTGGGTTGATTGCCCCTGGCGATCGGCCAACAACATAAACAGCACCGGTTTTCCGGAGCCTGTTCCTTTTGCCGGTGATAAACGCATTTTTATGGCGGAACAGTTCTATGATGTAACCGACCCCGTGCGCAGAGAACTGCACCGCAAGTACATCCGTCAGTGTTTGGATAACTTTGCCGATAACCAAAACGTGATTCAGCTGGTTAGTGCCGAGTACACCGGTCCGCTTCATTTCGTAGAGTTTTGGCTCGACGTGATTGCCCAGTGGAAGAAAGAAACCGGCAAACATCCGCTCATAGCACTTAGCACAACGAAAGATGTGCAAGATGCCATTTTGAATGATCCGGCACGTGCTGCGGTTGTCGACGTGATTGACATTCGTTATTGGCATTACAAAAACGACGGTACGGTGTATGCTCCCGAAGGTGGCAAAAACATGGCACCTCGTCAGCACATGCGCAAGATGAAAGTAGGGAAAGTAACATTCAACGAAGCCTATAAAGCAGTGAATGAATACCGCACTCGTTACCCCGAAAAAGCCGTAACGTTCTACGCACAAAACTACCCCGATATGGCTTGGGCCATCTTCATGGCGGGAGGCTCTTGTGCACAGATTCCGGTTGCCGATAAAGACTTTTTGCGTGATGCTGCTCAGATGCACACTGAAGCTACCGGAACGGACGAATATTGCAAAATGGTAAAATCTGGTACAGGAATTATCATTTATTCCAAGTATAAATCAGAAATTACCATCAGTATTCCGGCCGGTAAATACCGCATAAGCTACGTAAATCCGCGTTCCGGAGAGATTGCCACATTGGTGAAAACAACCTCCGTGAAAGCCGGAAACCCGCTGAAACTACCGTCTGGCAACGAAGGAGTTTACTGGATCAGGAACTTATAAACGAAAAGCCTGCTGCATCACGCGGCAGGCTTTTTTCTTCTTACAGCTTTTATATTACATTTATGTTATATAACACAATATCTGTTTTTTCAATCCTATAACCAAATATTCCCTAACGAGCAACAGCGTACTCCCTATTTTTGCATCATAAGAAAAACAACTCTGATTGATACCATGATGGAACAAAATTGTGATGCTAATATCAACTTGTCGAATACGTGCTTAGATCCTGAAGCGCAACTATTGGCCGATTTTCAAGCGGGCGATATGCGTGCTTTCTCGCGCTTGTATGATTCACATATTCATATTCTTTTCAATTATGGCTGCAAACTAACAACCGACCGTGAATTGCTGCGCGACTGCATTCATGATGTTTTTGTGAAAATGCACAGCCGTCGTGATTGCATTACGGATATTAATAACATCAGATCGTACCTGTTCATCTCACTCAAAAACAAATTGTGTGACGAGATGCGTAAACGTATCTATATGTCGGATACTCCGGTGGAAGAGTACAGCAGCATTTCGGGTGAAGAGGACGTGGAAGAAGATTACATCTCTTCCGAAGGCATGAAGAATGATAAATCAATGGTGAAGCGTTTGCTTTCACAGCTTTCTCCCCGCCAGCGCGAGGCACTTACTCTGTACTACATAGAAGAGAGAAAGTATGAAGATATTTGCGAAATCATGAATATGAATTACCAGTCGGTACGCAATTTGATGCACAGGGGACTCCTGAAACTCAGAACATTAGCCGGCTAAGAATATATTTTTTTAGTTTTTGTTTTTTTTGAGTACATAATATTTCCTCCTCCGTCTTAATAGAAAATACAAGGATGGATAAAAGAATATTATATACCGTAGATGATTATCTGAAAGACGATGATTTTATCATTGCCGTTTTAGATCATGATTCTGCAAAGCTTTCTCAGTGGGAGGAGTTCCTCAGGCACTGCCCCATGCAAGAAGCTTTGTTCAATGAGGCCCGCGATGTATTGCAGGGTTTGCCCAACGAGCAGTTGCTCAGCGAGGCAGAGGCAGCATCATTGAAAGACTCTATTTGGAAAAGTGTATTAGTGTAAGATATTACAAGTGTTTATAAAGTTAAGTGTAACGTTAGTGATAGGGAAGGTTTCTGTGAGAGAAAAAAGGATTAGATTCAGGATAACGTTTTCATAAGGTATACAAAAGGTAAAAGCTTGTTCATAATAAGATTAATAGATTAATGAAGGTTAGAAAAAACGTAGCGCAAGGGTTGTCTCGGTTCAAGAGATAACCCTTTTTGCATTTTTGAAAGCGACCAAACTCTGTGTACACCCCCATGTACAGGGTTTGTACACCCGGGTGTACAAATGCCATACACCCGGGTGTACAATGGCTGTACATCCGGGTGTATATGAGGTTTCTTCACTTAGTTATTATTGGGGAGCTGCATGTCTATTTTATATTTAGCACTACCATCATAGTTCTGCAGTGAATCGGCTGTAGCAGTTTGGATGGACAGCTTTGCAGCCGGAATGTTGCAGGTGTTGGTCAGATACTCTTGTACCAACTGATTGCGTTGTTGCAGCCTGTGCAGCAAGCCACTTGCAACAGAATCTGCTACGAATACAGCTTGCAGTTTCTCTTTCAGCGGAGCGTCGAGAGCAACGGTAGCACCTTTGGCGGTTAACATGCCTTGCACGTAGGTCACAAACTTTTCGTCGTTCTCTTTTAATTCCTTGGTATCTTCAAAGGTTACCACTTCCTGATTAGGCATTTGAGATTGAAGGAAGGACTGTTTGGCCAGATACAGGCTGTAATCGTTGAGCGCCTCCTCCCAGTCAACCCATTGCGTTAGAACCACAGTCATATCGGGCTTCTGACGGTACAGATTACCCAAATCGTTGAGCTGACTGTATTGTTGTGCGTTGATTCCTGTCTGCAGCGCATCAACAGGCATCGATTCCATCTTATCAGGGCTCATACCCAGCGAATTGGCCAGGAAACGAACGGGCGAAACAGCTACCTTAACCATGAGGTTTACAATGGTTTTGAAGATTATTTTCTTGTAAGAAAACTCCGGATTATCGAGGTTTCCTTTCACGGGAATATCGAAATTAATCTTTCCGTCCTTATCTTTTAAGATGTACAGCCCCAGTTTCAGCGGAACGTTATATTCCACCTCCATCTCTTTATGCTTTTTTCCTACAGTCATGTTGTACACATCCATGTTATTCAGACTGTTGATGTTATTGTTCTTGATGTGGTTGCGGGTTACGAAGTTCATGTTGCCACCGGTAATGTCATAAGCCGTGTAATCCAGGCAGTAAGGACTGAAGAGAGCCAGACTCACATTCTGAAAATTAGCCATTATTTCTTGATTCTTCAAGTCGTTCATGTTGCCCTTCCAATTGAATTCAACCCTTCCTCCTTGCGGAAGAGAGGCTTTTGCCTTGAATGCATTGGTGCCGTTGAGGTTGAAGTGTTCCGACTGAAAATCGACTCCGGATACAGGCAGGGTAAAAGTGGAAGCCTTCAACGTACGGTCGGTGTACTCTATCTGCGAGTTGGCTATATGCATTTTTTCAATCTTCACATTCATAGGAACGGACGCTGCTGAATCGGTCTGTGAAGCCCCGGCGTCTTCGGGCTTCAGTAATGCCGATACATTATCGGTTTGCGGGTGCATAATGTAATTGAGCTTCACACCCTGCGCATTCACATAGTCAAACAGATAAGTCGATGTAGGCAGGTGAATCTTATTTATTTTGACCGAAGCCTCACGTATGGCCACAATTGGTTCACCCAAGTGATTGGTCAGGTTAAAGTTCTGCGCTTCGGCTGTTCCGCTTATTGTAAATTCCATTACGTGATTGCTGTTACCGCGAATGGAGAGGTTACTGTTTACCGTGCCCTCTAGTTTATCCATATTGAGGTATTCTTTGAGGTAAGGTTTGATGATGCTGACAGGAAGCTTGCCCAGTTGCAGATTCAAATCATACTCGCTGGTTTGCATGTTCATGCTCAGTTTGCTGTTAAGCGTGGCGTCATCACCAACTTTCAGATGAATGCCGGCGTTGGTGTTTCCTTTCTCGAAAGCCAGTTCGGGGATGGCAACACCCAGATCATTCATACGGATGGTGTTATCCAATAACAAATCTGTGTACACCAGTTTGCCTTCGCCAATGTATATGTTCTTAATAACAATTGATTGGGGAAACGAAGAAGGTTCTTTTTTTACCTCAACCGAGTCTTCCTTAGGCATTAAATCGTCAAAGTTGAACTTTTCGCCCTTTTGTATGATGGCAGCATAGGGTCTTATCACTTTGAGTTGCGCAATTTCAACCTTGCTGCTTATGAGAGGCAGCAGCTGCAAGTCAACGAAAAACGTGTCAACAGAAGCAAAAACAGTGCTATCGTTTGCTTCATACATACGCAGAGAGTCGAGTCTGAGCGTGCCTGTAAACACGTTGAGCCTCAAATCCTTCATCAACACCTTGCGGCCTATGAGCTCTTTGCTGTGCTTCTCAATATAACTTTTAGCAAAAGGAGAGATTCCCAATGCGATTACTGCCACTATTATTGCCAATACGGATACAATAATAAGTGTCATTTTAATACCTTTTCTTTTCATCGTTCTGTTTGTTTGAGCACACAAATTTCTGCATTTATTTTCTGAAACGCAAATCTGTCGGTTTATGCTTGTTTTTCCTCGACGGATGGAAGTGTTTTGAGGACAAAATGTACTACATAGAAAAACCGTTCTTCTAAACAATACGTAGCAAGTTAGGAAGAACGGTTTACATTTCTTAGTGAGCTTATCTCAGCCCCAGCGTGCTGATAAGCAAGTAAATAAGTCCGGCTAATACAGCACTCACGGGAATCGTTAGAATCCATGCCCACATCAGATTGATGGTGATTCCCCAGCGCACAGCCGACAAGCGTTTTACTGCTCCCACGCCCATAATGGCACCCGTAATGGTGTGCGTAGTGCTTACAGGTATTTTTAAATGCTCGGTGATGAATAGTGTCAGTGCACCGGCTGTTTCGGCACAAACGCCTTCCAGAGAAGTTACTTTGGTGATTTTGCTTCCCATCGTCTTTACAATACGCCATCCGCCGCTCATGGTACCCAAACCGATGGCAGCAAAGCAAGAAAGAGGAACCCAGTCGGGCATGGCTTCTACGGAATCAATGCTGCCATAAGAAATCATGGCTGTGGCAATGATACCCATTACCTTTTGCGAGTCGTTCAACCCGTGCCCCAAGCTGAATAAGCCCGACGACACCAGCTGTAACTTTCGGAAAGAATTCTCGGCAGTGCGAGCATTGACCCTTTTGAAAGCCCACAACACAGATATGGTAATGATGGATGAAATGAGCAACCCAATAACAGGCGCCAAAATAATAAACGAAGCAATCTTAACGATTACGCCCACGTGAATAGATTGAAAACCGGCTGCGCTGATAGCTGCACCGGCAAATCCGCCTATGAGTGTGTGCGATGAAGATGACGGTATGCCCAGCCACCAAGTCATTAAGTTCCAAGAGATAGCTGCAAGCAGTCCCGAAAGAATAATGGGTAGAGTGATGAATTCCCTCAAGACCGTTTTTGATACCGTATCGGCAATACCAAATTCACCAATGATGTATTTGGCAACAAAGAAAGCGATGAAATTAAAAGCAGCTGCCCAGAGCACAGCCTGAAAAGGAGTGAGCACTCTCGTGGTCACTATGGTTGCAATTGAATTGGCTGCATCATGAAAGCCGTTGATGAAATCAAAGATCAGCGCCAACGCAATGACAAGTATAAGTAATGTCATATTCTTATTTTATCAGGCGTATTTGACGAGAATGGAAGTAATCACTTTGGCAGCACTGTTTATCTTATTCACGGTTTTCTCAAGCTCCTGAATAATTTCCTTCAGTTTAATCAGTTCCACCGCATTGGTTTCTTGGCTGAAAAGGTAAGTGATAGCCTCTTCGTACACCGTGTCGGCTTCTTCTTCCAGCTTCTTAATCTCCTTACAGTGCGCCCGTAACCGCAAGTCGGTCTTTTTGATGTTCGACAGCTCATTGACAGCACTCTGCAATTCATCGCTACCTTTCTTTATCACTTCAACCAGTGTAACCGTGTGTGACGGGAAACGTTGGGGTTGGTAAAGCTGTACCTTTTGTGCGCATCGGTTAATCACATCCAGCACATCATCCATCACGTCGGCCAAAGCGTGCACATCTTCCCTATCAAAAGGGGTGATGAACGTATTGTTCAGTTCGTGAATAATGTTTCCGGTAACCTTGTCACCTTTCACCTCTTCAGCCTTTATAAGCTTGCATAATTCCTCTCTGTGAGCTTTGTCATCACAAGAAAACAACTCCTGCAGATAAGCAGACGATTGAGATAAGAGCGCAGCAGTTTCTTCCAGCATGGGGAAGAACTTAACATCTTTCGGAGCAAATATGCTCAATAATGTATTGATTTTCATTCCTTATTGAAATTTTCGTGTGCAAAGATATACTATCGACTTGTTTCATGCAATAAGAAAGGATTTTAATTTTCACGAATAGGTAGCATAAAAAAAAATCTCCGGCAACCAATACAGTTACCGGAGATTATCTTTTGAGTGATCCGCCTGGGGCTCGAACCCAGGACCCCAACATTAAAAGTGTTGTGCTCTACCTGCTGAGCTAGCGAATCAATCCTTTTATTGCGGTTAAGCGGGTGCAAAGGTAAAACGAATTATCGGCACATCCAAATAAATTCAAGTGTTTTTCTTATCTTTGTCCCGAAAAGGTCGGTAACGGTCTTCTCAGATGTATTATTTACACCTTATTTTATATGGCTGACGATAAAAAGATTATTTTCTCAATGGTTGGTGTTAGCAAAGCTTTCCAACCCAACAAAAACGTATTGAAAGACATCTACCTGTCCTTCTTCTATGGTGCCAAAATTGGTATCATTGGTCTCAACGGATCGGGTAAGTCAACACTGCTAAAAATTATTGCCGGTCTTGAAAAGTCATATCAGGGCGAGGTTGTTTTCTCTCCGGGTTATTCTGTGGGATACCTGGCGCAGGAACCTTATCTGGATGACACAAAAACCGTGAAAGAAATTGTGATGGAAGGTGTGCAACCCATTGTTGATACCCTTGCCGAATACGAAGCAATCAACCTGAAGTTTGGTGAACCGGAGTATTATGAAGATTCCGAAAAGATGGACAAACTCTTTGCCCGTCAGGCCGAATTGCAGGATATTATTGATGCAACAGATGCGTGGAACCTCGACAGTAAACTAGAGCGTGCTATGGATGCCCTTCGTTGTCCGCCCGAAGATCAGTCGGTTGCCAACCTTTCGGGAGGTGAGCGTCGCAGAGTCGCTTTGTGTCGTTTGTTACTTCAGAAACCCGATATCTTGTTGCTCGATGAGCCAACCAACCACCTCGATGCTGAGTCTATTGACTGGTTGGAGCAGCACCTGCAACAATACGAAGGAACGGTAATTGCCGTAACGCACGACCGTTATTTCCTCGACCACGTAGCCGGATGGATTCTCGAACTGGATCGTGGCGAAGGTATCCCCTGGAAAGGCAACTACTCTTCTTGGTTGGATCAGAAAACCAAGCGCATGGAGATGGAAGAGAAGACAGCCAGCAAACGCCGCAAAACTTTAGAGCGCGAGTTAGAGTGGGTACGCATGGCCCCCAAAGCCCGTCAGGCCAAAGGAAAAGCCCGTTTGAATTCATACGACAAGTTGCTTAACGAAGACCAGAAAGAAAAAGAAGAAAAACTTGAAATATTCATCCCCAACGGTCCCCGTCTGGGTAATAAAGTGATTGAAGCCAAAGGCGTTGCCAAAGCCTATGGCGACAAATTGCTGTTTGACGATCTTAACTTCATGCTTCCGCCCAACGGTATAGTAGGAGTGATTGGTCCTAACGGTGCAGGTAAAACCACTCTTTTCCGCCTTATCATGGGAATTGAAAAGGTCGACAAAGGCGAGTTCGAAGTAGGTGAAACCGTGAAAGTGGCTTACGTTGATCAGCAGCATAAAGACATTGATTCCGAAAAAAGTGTGTACCAAGTGATATCCGGAGGAGCGGAATTGATACGAATGGGTGGTCGTGATGTGAATGCACGTGCCTATTTGTCACGTTTTAACTTCTCAGGCGGTGATCAGGAAAAACTTTGCGGAATGCTGTCGGGTGGAGAAAGAAACCGTTTGCATTTAGCTGTGGCTTTGAAAGAAGAAGGCAATGTGTTGCTGCTCGATGAGCCGACCAATGATATTGACGTAAATACACTTCGTGCACTCGAAGAAGGTCTGGAAGATTTTGCAGGCTGTGCCGTTGTTATATCGCATGACCGTTGGTTCCTAGATCGTATTTGTACCCACATTCTGGCCTTCGAAGGAGATTCCAATGTATTCTATTTTGAAGGATCCTATTCTGAATACGAAGAGAATAAAATGAAACGTCTTGGCAACGAAGAACCCAAGCGTGTTAGATATCGGAAACTGATGCAAGATTAAGTTTTCTACTGCTTATAAGTAACGGAGGTATGGAATTATTTTGAAATAATTTCGTAACCTCCGTTATTTTTTTTAATTATATAGCATATATTTGCTTTGAATGCTTAAAAAATGAAACAGATTTGTAATGTACATATAAAGTATATTAATTATCTTTGTGTGCTCAAGAGAGATTATATCATTAATTAACAAATTCAATTACTTAACAAAAAGAATTATGAGAAGACATCTAATTCATTTCCTGCTGGTTGCTTTGCTGTCGGTATGCTCCGCTGCTACAGCTATGGCCCAGACAACAGTGAAAGGTCAAGTTGTGGATGCAGAAAACGGTGAACCGATGATCGGTGCAGCTGTTACTGTCGTAGGCACTACTCAGGGTACAGTAACTGACGTTGATGGTCAGTTTACTCTGAATGTGGCTCCCAATTCAACTTTAGCAGTTAAATTTCTTGGTTACAAGGAGTTTAAGAAAAAGGTAACCCAAAGAGGTCAGGTAAACTTGGGAGTTATCAATTTGGAAGTTGATGCAGTGGCTCTTGCCGACGTAACAATAACCTCTTCAATTGCCGTTGCCCGCAAAACTCCGGTAGCAGTTTCTACCATTGAACCGGTATTTATTCAAGAAAGATTGGGAACTCAAGAGTTTCCTGAAATATTGAAATCAACTCCGGGTGTGTATGCAACCAAACAAGGTGGTGGTTACGGTGACTCTAAAATTAACATGCGTGGTTTCAAGAGTGAGAATATTGCAATGATGATCAACGGTGTTCCAATGAATGACATGGAATGGGGTGGCGTTTACTGGTCAAACTGGGCCGGACTTTCCGACGTAACCCGTAGCATGCAAACTCAACGTGGGTTAGGCGCTTCAAAAGTTGCTGCTCCTTCAGTGGGTGGTTCTATTAACATTGTAACAAATACTATTGAAGCTAAAAAGGGTGGAAGTGTATCTTACGGAATTGGTAATGACGGATACAACAAGATGCTCTTCACCGTTTCTTCCGGTCTTTCAAAATCAGGCTGGGCATTCACATTGCTCGGTGGAAAAACTTGGGGTGACGGATATATTCAAGGAACAGAATTTGAAGGTTACAATTGGTTTGTGAACATCACAAAACGTTTCAATGAAAATCATCAGTTATCATTAACAGCTTTCGGAGCTCCTCAATGGCACAATCAACGTAACAACAATGACGGTTTAACCATTGCAGGCTGGCAATCAGTTGCTAAAAACTACATGAACGGTGATGATCCTTACAAATACAACCCTTCTTATGGTTTTGGACCCAACGGTGAAAGAAAGAAATCAGCTTATAACGTATATAACAAACCTCAGATTTCTTTGAACCACCTTTGGCAGATTAATTCTAAATCTAGCTTGAGTACTGCTCTTTATACTTCTATTGGACGTGGATACGGCTATTCCGGTCAAGGTTTAACAAGCACTGACAGAAATAACTGGTACGGTAGTTCATACGGTACACTCAATACTACATTTAGAAATTCAGATGGAACATTTGCTTACGATCAAATATATGACCTCAATGAGGCAAGCAGCAACGGTTCCTTAATGGTGATGTCTAAATCAAAGAACTTCCATAACTGGTACGGTCTTCTTTCAACTTATACTAATAAGCTGACTGATAATATTGATTTCTACGGAGGTGTTGACTTGCGCTATTACAAAGGAGTTCATACCAATGAAATTGTTGACCTTTACGGAGGTAAGTATTATGTTGACTCTTCATCAAGAAAAGGAGTTTCGGCAACTAACAATTCTGCTGCAGCAGCCGGTTCTTCTTTTGTAAACCAGAAACTTAAAGTGGGTGATGTAGTTTACCGCGATTATGATGGTTTTGTAATGTCAGAAGGTGCGTTTGGTCAAGTTGAATACAACAAGGACAAATTAAGTGCTTTTGTTGCCGGTTCACTATCAAATACAAGTTACTGGCGTCGTGACCGTTTCTACTATGATGCAGATCATGAAAAATCAGAAACGGTAAACTTCATTGGTTGGACTGCTAAAGGAGGTTTGAACTATAACTTAACTGAGAATCACAACGTATTTGCAAACGTAGGTTACATCAGTCGTGCTCCTTTCTTCTCAGGTGGTGCATTCTTGCAAGCAACAACTAGCAACATCACTAACCCCGATGCTGTTAATGAAAAGATATTCTCTTTGGAGCTAGGTTATGGTTTCCGTTCTGAGTTCCTTACTGCTAATATCAACGCATATCATACCGAATGGAAAGATAAAACCATGTCAAAAGGTATTGATGTGAAAGACGGTGATACATTTGTTGACCGTTTGAGCCTGAACATGAGTGGCGTTAACGCTACCCACGAAGGTATTGAACTTGACTTTGTAGCTAAACCTCTTACTTGGTTAAACATCAAAGGTATGTTTTCTATCGGAGATTGGAGATGGACCAGCAATGCTAAAGGTTATTTCTATGATTCAACAGGACAGCCTGTAAAATCTTACGGAAAGAATGCAGATACAGGTAAGGTTGAAGTTGTACATGCTTCAGGTCTTCAAACAGCAGATCATGCTTCTATGAAGATCAACCTGAAAGACGTTAGAGTAGGTGGATCTGCTCAGACTACAGCTTTCTTGGGTACAGACTTCCGTGTAAGCAAAGACATTCGCTTAGGAGTTGATTATAGCTTCCAGGGAAGAAACTATGCAGACTGGGCTTTCAGCAGCAGCGACATCTTGTTAAACGGTGAAAAGAGTTATGCTTCTCCTTGGCGTATCCCATCTGCTCACCTGTTCGATTTGAACGGTAGCTATCGTTTCCGTCTTGGTTCAGTTAATGCTACACTTGTTGGTAATATCAATAATGTGTTCAATCAAGAATACATTTCTGATGCTATAGATGGTGCTAGCCATGATGACAGAACAGCTTATGGCATCTTCTACGGATTTGGTCGTACATATAGCGTTAACCTCAAACTTAACTTCTAAAGAACTGAAAATATGAAGAAGAATTTATTTATGACCGTTGCAGCTGCTGCACTTTTGTTAAGTGGTTGTGATTACAATGATAAATATTTTGATTGGTTGGACGAGGCGACTGTCCCAACTGATGTGAAGACTCTTGAATATAAACTTGAAACAGCAGATTATGCTACTATTTCAAGTAATTCAAGCAACGTAGCGATAGCGAAAGCTGCAGGTGTAAGTGCCCAGCTAACCGCTGTTAAAACAAACATGTACCTAACAGATGTTATCAATGCTGAAACTTATATTCCGGCATTCCTGGCAGCAAAATGGTACACTGCCGATGATGGCTCTTCTGTTAAAGTGACTTATCAAAAAATGGAAGGTGTACCGGCTTATGTGACTGCATTGAATGCTACATCTACATACAAAGTTTCGAATACAGATTATGCAACAGTGTGGGGTAGCTCTTCCAGCAATAAGTTCTTTACTCCTACAGTAAAGGCTTCTGCTTACATTCCTACATTTTTAAAGACAGCTTATCCTTCGGCACAGGCCGGTGCAACTGTTGCGGTTGATTACAACCAGTCAGAAAAAGAGCCCAGTGGTTCTGTGATTGGATTGAATGAAACTGTAGATGCTTATCTTACTACTAGCTCAACGAAAGCAGAACTTGCAGGTTGGTTGAACATAACAACTACCGGTACCTACTTTTGGAACGGCAAAAACTTCTCAAGCAATGGATATATCCAAGCAAGTGCTTATAAACACACTGCTGGTCCGTTAGAAACATACATGATTTCACCTAGTGTGTCAGTTAAGTCTGGTATGAAACTCTCTTTCAGCGCTTGTTATGGTAACTATACAGCTGCCGGAGGTACTTTATCAGTTCTAGTTTCTGAAAACTTCTCTGGCGAAACGGCCGAAGCTGTTACTGCAGCTACTTGGAAAGATGTAACCAGTAACTTTACAATTGAGATACCTACTGGAACTTACGGTACTTTGACCAAAGCTGGTGAAGCTGACTTGAGTTCTTATGCAGGTAAGAATGTTCGTATTGCATTCAAGTATACTGGTGACGGTACTACTGGAGCAACTACAACTATTCAAGTTGACAACATAGTTGTTAAGTCTGAAGGTGCAGGTGGTACTGATGTGTATGCAGCAACTACTGCTTTGTATGCTTTCGACGGAACTAAATGGGCTCCATATTCTGCTAATGCAAACGCATACATGATGACTAAGGCTGACTTTACTTTATTGAACAGCACTTATGACAACTTTAGCACAACAATGAATCCTGATGTATACTTACCGCTATTCTTGTCTAAGAAATACTTGCTTATTGAAGGAACTGTTGTTACTCCTGTTTACAAGTTCTACAATTCAACAACCAAAGTAACTACGGTTCGTGCTGACGAGTACACTTATACAGGCGGTGCTTGGGTTAAGAACAACGGTATTGTAACTGTTACCGATCAGTTTGTGCGTAATGCTGGAAAGTGGACATATAACCCTAGTGTGGTAATTACGTTGACTGCAGGTAAGAATCTTCCGGATGTATCTAAATACTACCAGGCAATTACAGATGCTGTAAAAGCAGAAAAGGGTAGTCAGTACGTTACTTCTTATGGTAATAATGATTATTACTATGGAGGTTCGGCTTATCAGAACAATTTCGACTTCCGTCCGTCTGCATGGAAAGCACAAACTACTGAATATGCAAATATGACAGATGAGCAATTGACTGCGTTGATGTATCAGCGCTTACCGGAAGCATTTATCTATGCTCTTAAAGCCATTCATTCGGATGCAGTTCCTGTAGCAGGTGTAGATGTAACCTATACATTTAACTTTGTGGTTTATGATGGTACTAATAATACAAACTATACCATTGTTTACAAAGTAACAGGTGTTGGTGAGTTTACATATGTTGAAGGATCTTTGGCAAAGAAGTAATCATTACCTGATTATATAAAATAAAAAAGCTGCCTCCTTACGGAGGCAGCTTTTTTTATTATGAATACATTTTATTACTATTGTTGCGGTACTCCCAGTTGCATAATAACCGGGTTATGATCACTGCATACATCTAGTTCGGGCGAATAATAATCAATGCCTTGCAAACTCTCAGAATGGAAAATATAATCAAGTCGTAGCATGTGTTTATAAAAACGGAACGTATAAGCATAACCATATCCGGCCGTTCTGAAGCCATCCTTTAAGCCCTCGTTTATTTTAAAATACGTATATACGGAAGGCGGAGAATTTAAGTCGCCACACACCAATACCGGGTAAGGACTCTCTTCCACCAGCCTGTGTAAATTGTCGGCTTGGACAATTCGTTTGTGAATGCCATCCACCAGCAAATCAAAAGTCTCTTTAAACACTTTCTTTTTCTTTTCCATCGTACTTAGTTCCGATTGAAACTCCTGTTCAATTTCCCTTCGTTTCCATGACAACCCCGTGGTTTGCAGGTGCACGTTGAATACCCTCAAACGAGTATTGTTAACCACAACATCACACCACATCATACAATTGCCGCTATCTTTGTACTTTATCAATTCACCTTTCTCAACGGGGAACTTACTGAACACAGCCAGTCGCAATAAATCAAGCGTGTCGGCCAAAATAGCATTATACGGCCAGTTGCGAAAACTCATTTTCATGCTGTCCATATTGAAATGCTCGTAATCCTGGTATTCCTGAAAACAGATCACATCAACCTGTTCTCGATTCATAAACTCCGCTATCTGCCAGCTTGCAGCTGCCTGGTCCTCGCGTCCGAACTCCTTTACGTTGTAAGTAGCAATTTTGAAACTCTTGTGCCCCGGCAACAAATCAGGCTTTGAAAACCTCAGTTGCACCACACCGCCTATGTATGAAAAGTTAAACAATATAACCCCCAAAGGCAACAGCGCCCAATATTTTCTGCGTATGCTCCAGTAAATGAGCAATAGCAAGTTGAGCGTCATGCTTGATAGCATGGGTAATGCTGCAAACGGAAAAATCACAGATACCCGCGGAGAAATATACTTGGCCAGTCCGCCTGCGAAAGCTAACAAAGCCACAAGAATGGTTATGGTAACAAGAATCCTGTGAGCTATATTTAATTTTTTAGCCATTTATTTAAAATCTGTTTAAGCTTAGCCACAGAGAGAGGTTTTGCCAGAAAATCATTGCAACCGGCCGCTAATGCCTCTTCCGTGTCCTGCTTGTAAGCATACGCACTAAGCGCTATAATCGGTATGTTGGGACTTAATTCTCGTATGATACGTGTGGCATCCAATCCGTCCATATTGGGCATTTTGATGTCCATTAAGATCAGATCCGGCTTTTTATCATTGAAGAGACTCACGGCTTCAATACCATCTCTGGCCCTGATTAAGTTGTAAGTACTACTCAATATTGCATTCAGCAACTCAAAGTTACTGTCCATATCTTCGGCTATCAGTATAGTATCTGCTTCATTTTCCTCTTTATCAACGTTTTCTTTACGTACATTCGCCCGCTCCCAATCATTATCTAGTATTGACTTTGAACTACTCATTGTAACAATTCCCTCTTCAGAAAGTTTATGTGTTTTCTTCCTAGTGAATTTGCCACAAGGCAACGTAAAAGTAAACGTTGTACCTATGCCTAAAGTTGATTCAACTGAAATATTTCCTCCTAAGCGTTCAATGATTGTTTTGCAGATAGATAACCCCAAACCAGTTCCTTGAATGCTATTTTCTCCTTTAACAAAGCGATCAAAAATTTTGTTTATTTTGTCTTCTGCAATTCCAGTTCCCGAATCTGTAACATAAAATTTGACTAATTTATTCTCTAGAGAATACCCAAACTTCACACTACCGGTCGATACGAATTTAAAAGCATTGCCTATTAAGTTAGAGTAAACCTGGAACAAACGGTTTTTATCACTGCTAATCACCAAATTGGGTTCGTACTTCTCAAAAATGAGTTCCACCCCTTGCGGACAGCGGAAAATATGCGCATTGTGTATTTCTTTACACAAATCGAACAAGTTTACCGGTCCGATGGAGAAATCTACAATGCCCGATTCAATCTTTGACAAATCGAGAATTTCGTTAATCAACCCAAGCAACCTCTCATTGTTAGCTTCAACTATGCTGTAATATTCTCTTCTTTCATCAAAATTGTCACAGTCGGCAATGATCCGTGAAAAACCTACAATGGCATTGAGCGGAGTTCTTATCTCGTGGCTCATGTTGGCCAGAAAGCTTGATTTAAACCGGTCAGACCTTTCTGCCTTTTCTTTGGCTGCCGTGAGTTCCCGTTTGGTAAGCTCCAGTTCTGTTATATCCCATTCAATGTTTAAGATGATGGGAGAGAAGTCTTTGTGCTCAATTAATACCTTCTTTCGGTCCAGAATAACCACATGCCCCTTATCATCGAGGTTCTCCAAAATATCATGAATTACCTTTTTCTGCTGATACACCTCTATGTCCAGCAAGCGTTTTTCTACAGCTTCATCATAAGGATGTACATCAAAATCAGTTTTACCGACAAACATTTTATAATCACTAATGATGTTGTAGTTAATATCGCGGTTGCGATAAATGTAGCTGAAGTTATTCAGTACATCTTTCACTACTATGCTGGCAGGCAGATTTTTCATGGTCACATCCAGAATCTGATTGGTACGTTTTATTTCCGTTTCAAATTTAATTTGGTCAGAAATATCGCGACCAAATATCCAGATGTTCTTTTCATTATTTTCATCGACTACCGTATACGTAACAATTTCTAGTGCCAATAGCTCTTTATTCTCCTTAATCGGATTTGGCACAGTGAAAGATTTATACGAGTTAACCTCCATAATGGCATACATATTTCTCCATCTTTCTTCAGGCATAGCTCCGTAAGGCAAGGTTTGAATCTTAAGTTCACTGAGCGGCACGTTCTGAGGCACCCTATGTAACTCCCTAAACTTTTTATTCACGAAAATCAGTGTACCATCTTCTTTTATAGCAAATATTTCCTCAGCTACATTGTCAATGGCATGAGTCAGCGTGTCTAAGCTTTTTTCTTTGCGCCTGATTTCAGTCATATCCTGAATGTATCCCTCTAACTCAATTTCATCACTTCCTTTTCGGGTTCTGGTGTAAGCTAGCATGCGTATATATAGCAAATCATTATCGTGATGAATGCGGTAACTTACCGGCTCAAAAGTGTCATTATTAATGCTATTGTTTAGCCAAGTAAGAAACAACTCTTTATCTTCCTTATAAATATGAGATACATAATCTGCTGTTTTAAACTGAGCCTTTCCATCTTTCTCCTCCGATTTGGGGGAGTAATCATAGCTTATGGCATCATTTAGTAAACTATACCTCCAAATGGCAATTCTGCCCAATCGTTGAATTTCTTTGAATTTCTCGTTTGCTTTCTCCAGCTCCAATCGTATGTTGCACCTTTCGGTGATATCCCTATATTGGCACAGCACCATGTCACGATAAGGCTGCATGATGCACTTGAAATAATATGTTTTATGAGTAAAAGGCAGTTTGAAGTTCTTGGTAACACTTACTTTTTCATTCAACACCCGTTTAAATTCCGGATACACCTTGTTGCGGGTGTGTTCAGGTAAAATGTCGAAAACGTTTTTTCCAAGCAAATACTTCTCTTGCATGAAGCACAAATCAGAGTGTATAGATACATCTCGGCACACTCCTTCTGCATCAACCAAAATAAGGGTATCAGCAGTGAGTTGAAGTATTTCTTGAGAATAAGATGCATCGTGTAAGATCCTATCCATGTTATTAAGGTCTATTAATTATTACTGCCCCAAATATAACAAAATAACACATTTGTCAACTAAATATCGTGTTAAATTGCCCATTTAGGCTGCTCTTTTGGCTTTTTCCCATGTCCCACTACCTTTTTTCTTCATTAAATAGGATATACCCTTCAATACATTGATGTTCATAAACAAAAAATAGTAGGGAATAAATAACAATTTGTTTTTAATTTGTCTGCTTGCCAAGTAGTACCCATAGAAACCGGCTATATAAAATAGCATCTGTAACACCAACAGTAACGTATAAAACCAGCAATTCTGTGTTACAACCAGCGCCACATTGAGCGGTAACAAAGCAAATAAAAGAAACGGTGTAACCGACCATCGCAACACCCTGTGCGAGGTGTATTGAAAACTCAGCATCCCGTACCTTAGCGGATTGAGTAAAGGCCTGAGCCGCCACACCGACTGCAGTCCGCCCGCACAGATGCGCACCTTTCGTTTCTCTTCCTCAAGCATGTTGGCCGAACCACTTTCTACAGCATAAGCGTTGCTGCAGTAATCAATCTTGTAACCCTTCATGGCAATGCGCAGCGAAAGCACAAAATCATCGAGCAAGGTGTCGCGTTGCATGGGAACATACAACTCGCGTCGCACGGCAAACAGTTCGCCTGCTGCCCCCACGGCAGAGTAAAGCCGGGCATCGAGTGCCTTGAGAGTCGATTCATATTTCCAGTAGATTCCTTCGCCACCGGCAGCTGCTCCATCTTCCGTTTTTACAGCTATGCGCTTTTCGCCCGCCACACAGCCCACCAAGGGATCACTGAACGCCCGTACTATTTCGCGCAAGGCCTCTTTGTTGAGCATGGTGTTGGCATCGGTAAACACCACGATGGGCGATGTAACCAGTGTCATGCCCCGATTCATGGCAGCCGTTTTCCCCTGCCTTTCGGGCTGAAAAAAGACGGTCGCTTGCGGCCAGTTTGCCAAACGAGCGTTGGTGCCGTCTGCACTGCCGTCGGTTACCCACACAATTTTCTTCTTCACAGCGGGATAATCCAGCGCTAGGGAGTTTAGCATCTTCTCGTCCACCACCGCTTCTTCGTTGTAAGCAGTGATGAAGAGCGTTACCTCAGGCAGCTGCTCGTCGGCCGGAAGCGTTTTTTCCTTCGGTTTGGCAAATAATTCTTTTACTTTCACCAGTAGGTAAAGCACTATGCCGTAGCCCAAGTAGGTGTAGAATACTACAAATAGGGCGATGTAGAAGAGGATTTCTAGGGTGGTCATGGGGTGTTGAATTAACGTTTTATGATATTGCTATCTTGGTCTTCGTATTTTTCTTTCTTCGTAAAAATCCCGCCAAGACCTCGACAGGCTTTTATCAATCGTTTGGTGAAACTTTTTAGTAAGGAGCCGTCGGCATTCAATGTTGAATTGCTGGTCAGTGCCCGAGCCTTACGGCTGGTGATGAACACCAACCTGCCCATGGGTTTCATGGCAAGGGCCAGTGAACCATCTTCACCTCGGATAATGTCTGTTCGGAATCCTATTTGGCGACCGTATTCTGTTTTAAAACCGAAAACCATGCCACGCACACACAATTCAGGGCGTTTGACGGCTTGAATACGCAGATGAAGATCACGTAACGATTCGTACACTCGGAGTGCCCATACCGATTCTCCTTTGCGAGGAACGAAGCTCCACAAGGCAAAGGTGCAAGCAACTTCGGGCTTTATCAGTTCCTTGAGATGCGTTTCAATGTAATGCGGTGGATACATGGTGTCAGCATCAATGCAGATGTGGTATTTTCCCTTTGCATGGTTTAGTCCGCATTGCCGGGCATGCCCCGGACCTTTCAGCTTCTCGTCAAACCAAGTAGCCCCTAGGCGGTCAAGCACTTCGGTTGTTTTGTCTGTCGAGTTATTGTTTACCGTCAATATTTCCATGGGAACAGGGCATGTATTATCACACAATGACCACAGACAAGCTAACAGATGCGTTTCTTCGTTGTGAGCAATTAATACGACAGATACCACCGGCTCTTTACTTTGCAGAGCCATTAACGTCTTCCTTACTCCGTTCACCGTCTGTTCAGAGACAGAATCAATCGGTTTCTCGAATACTTCCAGGTATTTAGTGTACCACTTTGTCATACTAATGTTTTTCTTTTTGGCTTAATAAATCTTTGAATAGGTCATCCCACTGCTTGGCGATATTCTCTATTTTAAAGCGTTCTACGTTGATACGGGCTTTTTTTCCCATTTCTTTCCTGACGTCTTCGTTCTCTATGAGGTAACATATTTTTTCAGCAAGTTGTTCTATATTCCCGTTTTCTACCAATAGACCATCTTCTCCGTCTTTAATTATATCTTTAGGGCCGCACGGACAAGCAAAAGAAACAGGAGGTACTCCGCATGACATTGCTTCTGTAATCACCAAGCCAAATCCTTCGAATCTGGATGATAAGACAAATATGGAACTTTCAAGATATTTTTCTACTATGTTTGGTGTGCTGTGTTCTAATATACAGTTATTGCTTAATTTCAATTGATTAATTAATTCTATTATTTCTTTGGTATTGCCATCTCCATATATTTTTAATATCCAATTAGGATACTTTTGGGCTATGAGATTCCAACTCTTTATCAATAAATCGAACCCTTTTTGATAGGAATGCCGTCCTACAGCAATCACCTGTGTCGAACTACAATTTGATACTTTATCAGTATTAATCACAATGGGATTTCCTATTACTTTTATATTATTTAGTTCGGGCCAATTATGCTTTTCTTCATTTGTTAATATAACGAATTTACCAAGTTTTGATATTTGATTTATGTAGTATTGATTAAACGTTTTTTTTATTAAATTAATTACTATATTGGTTGATTTGCGGCTACCTATATTATAAGAGTGTCTAGTTACATGGAATTCTGCAATTTTCACACTTCCATCTTTTATCGAATTGATAAAATATAATTCTCTTCTTAATGTTGAAATTACAATATCTGCTCTTAATTCCTTTAATTCTTTCGATAATCTATGTTTAAAAAGCATATATCTATATGGGAATTTTATAGCTTTGGTTAGCTTTGACTGATTGTATGGCTGATCGAATGGTACATTTATGTCTATATGCTTTATTTTAGGCGACAAATTGAAATAGGGCTTCTTGCCTAGTTGTTCGGAAGTTATTATTGTAATTTGGTAATCGGGATAATTTTCAACCAAATAATTAGCTTTGAAAGTAATGATACGTTCAAGGCCACCCGATATGAAAAGAGAAGGTATATAATAAACTAGTTTCATTATTACAGTATTTTAGCTATTATTTGACTTTCATATTCTTCTCCGGCAACTGAAACAATGTTTCCTCCAACCGCTTCGTTAACGTATTTGTTTTGTATTTTGACTTTTCTTTTTGCATTCATTCTCCACCATTCGTATTCAATATCTACATGCCCTATGTCAATAGCCTGATAACCTTTTTTATGTAAGTCATAGGCTAAAACTGTTGCTGTAGGTCCTAAAGCTATAAGAAAAAGAACATCCTTGCTTTGTTTAACAGCTTCGTTAATTATAGAGTCATATTTATCAAAAGCACTTGTTGGAGGGCACAATATGCGTTTAATGCTTTTCGCATTATGAAAAAGATCGTTACCTACACCCAATCTGCTTTTCTCGCCTTCTATAAATATAATATTCCTATTTTGCCAAATAGCTTGCATATCATGAAACCATTTTCCACATTGCGTTTTTTGTGCAAAATCCATGTATGGTCTCGTTACAAAAGTATTATAATATTGTTTGTTAGAGATTAAAAGATTATCCCATATATGTCCGTATATGAAAAAATGAGTTCTCCAGAACCGACGTGCTTTTCTGTTGTATCTATATATATCGGTAAATGTATCTGATAAACAGACAATATGTCCATCCGCATTACTTTGCAAGACTTCTTTTAGGCGTTCTCCCAACTTTGAATCCGCTTTCTGAAAACCAATAGCTTTGTTATTAGTTAAGAGTATTTCTCCATCACCAAATCGGCTGACAGAACATCCTTCTTTAACTATCTTTTGAATGGTCTCATCAATGCTTGCAATCTGAGGTATCTGTTTTTGTGATTTATGCAATACAATATACCAAAAATTGTACCATTCAACAATACATCCATAGCGGAGTTTGCTTTTTATTGTTTGTATGATGAGTTGTATATTCATAAGATGACTTATTTGAGGTTATATTTCATTGCTTTTTGAATAACAATGCTCATTTGGTTTTTCCATGACAATTTGTTCAGTATAGTGTTCCTGATTTCCTCTGGACACAATGTTACTGATTTATAGAATTTAATTAACTCGTCTATATTAATTGGGGAGTCGTCTGCTTTCTCCTTTTTTATGTAGGGCATATTTTCGAAATCATCATCCGTCTCAGAATAGATGAACGGAATGCCTCTGGCAGCATATTCTCTGTTTTTTAGTGTTTTAATTTTATCAATATTACTTCTATGTCTGGCTAAACTTCCTATTCCCATATCACATTTCTCGAAAATTTCATCTAACTTTTCACCAAATAATCCACCATAAAAATGAACGTAATCGCTTATATTTCCTTCTTTAATTAATCGTTTGTAATAGTCTACTACCTCAGGAACACCAAATCCTACAATATGAAATATTACTTTGTAGTTGGGATTCTTTTTATAATACTCAGCTAATCCACATAGTATTCTATCAAAGCCATGCCAAGGATGTATGGTCGCCACACCTAATAAATGAAGTTCTTTGTTCGTATCATTAATTTTTGTTTTCAGTTTGATACTTTCAAAATCAATTCCATTGGATATATTAATGGTCGGAACAGCCCAAATCTCTTTGTCATCTGAGAAGGTAACAATGTAATCAACATAGCTAACGAATTTTCTCCTAAACAATTGATCAGTCCATAGAATCCTTTTGTAGGCAAAAGGTAAAAACTGGTATTCCTTGTCATAAGGATAGGTTGGTATTTCTAGTACAATTTTACAATTTAGTCTTTTCAATTCTTTGACTAAGTGAATCGTAAAAGGGTTAGAGTTGTGATCATAACGAATATAAATAAAGGATATTTTCTCTTTTTGTACGTAGTTTATCACACTTTGAAATGATATACGTTTTTTAATTTTAGCGAAGATGCCATTACCGTAATCAGCAATAATCGTATCATCAATCATCCGAAATTTTTTATTGCTTTCTTCTAAATAACAGGTTTTTACGTCCAAACCGCATTCTTTTAATGCTTTGATCTGAGAACGTATCTTTTTGCTGATTCCGTTAAAATCTTCGAACCCATGAAATATAAGGAACAGTGCTTTCATCGTTTTAATTTTCTTTTAAGTTTACCAATTAGGTCGTACTCTTTGGTGTACTGAATGTAACAACCAAATATAACAATAAAAACAATACCTTTTATCGTTATGCTCACTAAAATAGGCATTTTATCTGCATAAATGCTTGTTGCTTGTAAGGCAATGAAAATGAGAGCACTCAGCAGTAAGGGTGACAGCAGTTGTTTGCCTATCAGTACAATCTTTCTTTTTTGCAGGGTTACGTAATACATCTGCAGGTAACACTGAATGAAGTTTATCAGGAAGGTAATGCAGATGCAAGTAGCAAGCGCTTCGAGCGTTCCGAATACAAAGATGCCTATCAGCATACCGGTTACGTTGAGTGCCGACGAAAACACTCCGCAGATAAACAAGCTGCGTGTGTCGCCCGCTGCCTGGAATATGGAACCCGAAGAGGAGAGTATAATTTGTATGCCTACCGAGAGGCTCAGTATTTGGAACACAGGCACTGAAGGCATCCATTGATCACCGAATATGATAAGGGTAATTTCTCGTGCGCCGAAAAATAGAAACATGCTGAGCGGCAACCCGATGAAAGCCAGAAAACGAATTATCTTTTCGTATGATGTAGCCAGTTGGTCGAGATCCTTCTGGTAATCACTGAAAATGGGATGCATCACGGGAGTGATTACTTGTGTAATGTTTTGCAGCGGAAGCATCATCAAACGGTATGACTTTTCGTAATATCCCAATTGGCTCATGTTCATATATTTGCCAATAAGCAGCTTGTCGAGGTTGCGACTGAAGTAGTTGATTACGTTAAAGAGAAATTGGTAGGCGGAATAGCTGAATATCTTTTTGACGGAGTGCAACCCCCATGTAAAGCTTACTTTTTGAGGATACTTGCGGTACGATATGATAAAAATAAAGATGCTCGATAAGATGGGATTTACAATCAATGCATAGAGTCCGGCACCTGCCAACGCAGCTCCAATGGCCAATATGCCGGTTGAGGTTTGAATGATAAAGCTTCGCCAGGCAATGAATTTAAACTCCTTGTTTTTAGAAATCAACGCATTGGGAACGATGTTGGCCGATGCAAACAACAGGTTGATGGAGAGTAACTGGCACAGCGTGCGTAAAATGGGACTGTTGTACCAGGCGGCAATGGGCCACGAAGCCATAAAAAACAGAAGTGATATGCTGATGCCGCTCCATAGCGTAAATGAATATAGGCTAGACAAGTCTTTCGGGGTGAGTTCTTTATTCTGAATAACCGCTGCACCAATACCCATATCGGTAAATATACTGAAAAAGCTGATGATAACGGTTGCTATGGCTACTATACCAAAATCGTCCGGACTGAGCAACCGTGACAACACGGCTGTAACAGCCAGCGAAATAACGATGCCCGAATATTTGGCTACTGCGGTGTAAAACACGCCCGAGAAGAGTTCTTTTTTTATGTTGCTCATAAATTGCTAAATCATTAAACTTTTATACACATCGATATATTGATTACAAACATTCTTTAATGCCATATTTTGTTTTGCATACTCATAGTTACAAACTCCATGTTTATTATTGTTAAGTATATATGCATTTTTAATAGCTTCAACAACACTTTTGCTATTATACGGATTAAAAGTAGGATTCTGAGTCTTCACTAATAGTTCTCCAATATTTCCTGCATTAGGTCCAATAACCACTTTCTTAAAAAGAAATGCCATAGGTATATTTCCTGAGTTTAAAATGTCTAATCTTTGAATAAATATTATATCAGAGGCAGAGAAATAAAACGGTAAGTCTTTGTTTGAGATAAGAATATCATTTGAATTAGTATAGATATTCAACATCTTCAATAAAGGGATTATAAGATAATATCCCAATATAGATAATCCTCTTTTAATTAGGTTGGCATTTTTGTTGTTTTTTGAAAATGGAAGCATTCTGGGAGCTAATAACATTTTATTGTTGATATTGCACTTCCAAAAAGCTTTTAAAACTAACATAATTTCTTGTGTATTTCTAAATTTTCCAAAAGCCGTAATAACAAATTTATTGTTTGGTATATGCAAAGCTCTTCTTGAGGAATTTTGTGTGATATCTAATTCGTAAGTACTTTCATAAATATGATGAGGAATGATTATATTAACGCTTTTTGGATATTCCTTAGCGAATTGTTTTAGACTAAAGTTTCCCATGTGAATCACTATATCACAATGACTTTCAACAATTTTATATATATCATCAACTATGTGATTGGCATAATGGGAACGTTCGTTGTGCCTTGTATATACAAATTTTGTACCTTTTGATTTTAAAATAAGAATTCGGTCCTTTATTTTGCTGGCTATATCACTATCACTATAGTTCCAATTGACTATTTCTTCAGGCCATTGAAAATGAATAATATCATATTTGTAATTATCATTCCAGAAATTATTAGCAGATACTTCTATATCAATACCTTCTTGTTTAATTCCTTTATATAAAGTTTCAACGAATAAATTATCTGTTTCGCCTTCTTTAAAAACTAATAATACTTTCATGATAGTTTTCTTTAAATAACGCTTACTTTAGTTGTTAGCATATCAATTGCTTATTACGGATTACTATAAGGCAAATATAGTAATAGAATTTTGTAATATTGTTTGTTTTTATGTTTTATTCCTTATATTTGCAATCAAAATAAGCGATATTATGGTTTCTATTGAAAAAAAGTTTTGTATCTGTTTGGGGTTATTATTATTTATATTCATAACAGCATGTGTTGATAGAGATAATGATTTATCTCAGTCGCCTGAGGAAGATTTAATTAAACTATCAGGTACTTCTTTATTTAACTGGCAAGATGCTTATGTGACTATTTCTACCAATCAATCTGTAAATTTAATAAGTGCGAATTACGCTCCATTGAAATATGATAAGCACATGGTACTTTCTTATACAATAGATGATGTGCCCATAACAGCTTATTCTCGCGCATTTGCAATTATTAATAAGCACTTTGTTGACTACATACAAAATTTCCATGTCGGCTTTAAGCATACTACTGGTATAATGCCTGAAAAAACATTGGGGTATACGGATGGCTGTGGTACAGAAATACGGTTTCCATTAGGGCTGGCTATATGGGCTACAAATAGCAATAGTGTTATTTCAGATATAATGGGGTATAGGATACCTGGAACTACTTATCCGTATTTAGTTTGGAAAGATGTTATACCTATTATCGATTTTGGAGGAGATATTTATTTTCATGATGTTAATCTCCGTTATGTTAAAGATGGTAATCTTGATAGTATTAGAACCGGATTTGATTATGCACAGGCAAGAACTACGGAACGAATTGGGCGGAAGATAAAAACATTGGTTGTACCTGGTGGAGATAAGAAATATTATCAAGCTGCGTCAGTATATAATCCGATTACCATTATGAGTGATCAAGGGGGCACAGATTTTATATACCCTAAAAAGCAGACTACAGATTTGCATAAAAAATACATGTCTCGTCAATATTTTGATAAAGATGAAAAAATAGCCGATTATTTTGATCAAATAAAAACAAATTATGAGTCAGATAATCCTTACTGGTTTCAATTCTTTAATCACGGTGCCAGCTTAACATTCATGGAATTGCTGCGCAGAATCAATGATACTTACGGCAAAGACGGTACGGACAATATTTGGTTTGCCACTATTGATGAAGTGTATGAGTACTATCATTTCAAAGCCAATTATCCCATTCAAAAAACAATAGAGGGTAATAAAGCCACTTTCCGAATTGAGGCAGCACCCGATTATAAGCTACCCGAAGAATGCACGTATCATCGTGACTTTACGCTCCTTGTTACAGGTCTTGACAGTATGAACGGTGTGACGCTTACCTTTGGTCCCAATGTATATGGATATAGTTACAAATACAGGCCTGAAGACAAAACGTTGATGATAAACCTGAATTGCAATCCTTCTTTATTGGAGCGTGCCCAACGTTACACGGACATCTATAAAGACTCTCCTTCGGATGAATCGAAGGCAGATGCTTTGTATTTCATCAACCAACTTTCGCCCGAAAGGAGAACTGTTTTTTTGAATAGTATTAATTAGTGTCACACATTCTCATTATAAAATTATAATGAAAACATAGAATGTCAGGCATTGCTACGTTGTTGTCCATGCAATAGCTTTGATAACCATATATAATTTTTAGATAGGTCTTCATGGTCATTCGCTGTTTGTTGTTTTCGTAATAACTCATTTTTCCTTTCTCAATATCTACCGCATAAGATGCTTCTTCTAGCGTCAACCCGCACGACAATCTGATTAATCTCATGTCTTTCGCTAAGCCAAGCATAAACATTTCTGTGATTTTGAACATTTTGTTGTTTGTTATTAATTGTGGCAAAGATTACTATTTTTTTTTATTATCGTGTTAACGAAAAAGGTAACAGGAAATCCATTTCTTTTTTTGAATCTTTATAATCAGATAGTTAGCGCTTTTGTTAACCAATTAATTTAATTATAAAAATGGAAAAAAACTTTTATTTTAAACACGATGCTTCGGCTTTTAGTGATGCCAAACTGATGAATTTGGTCCAAAAAGAAGGTTTGTCTGGTTATGGAATCTACTGGGCTATTCTTGAATTCTTACGTATACAACCTGAATACTCTGCTTCGCGTGTCACGCTTTCGCAACTAGCAAGAAAGACGAATACAACACAAAAAAAGATGATGAGAATTATATCCGATTATGATTTATTTGTGCTTACAGATGATCGTTTTTATTCTCCCGGTTTGTCCGAAAGAATGGCAGCGCACGACCGAGTTGTGGGCTCATGTCGGGCTAATGGACGTCTTGGAGGACTAGCTAATAGCCTGAAAATCAGCCAAAGTGACGAAGCAAACGCTATAGCATTAGTGAGAGAGAGTAATCATATAATTACTTCTTTGAAGAGTGAGAGCGAAGCGAACTCTTGCTCTTCACCGGAAGAACTGCTTCGTTCGGTGGCAGCGATGAAGCACGAAACCATCTGGCAGGAACAGATGGCCATGAAGAGTGGCATGGGGTTGAAATTCGCCGCACATTTCGACGCTTTGCTGCTGGCCTTTTCCACCTACATCAGCCTCATTGGCGAGGAAAACTCCATTCCCACGGTGAACGATGCCAAACGGCGGTTTTTCTTCTGGATGCAATCGGCCGACTGCAAGCAGCTCATGGCCCGTCTGCAAAAACAGGAGGAAGCTGCACCCGATCCGTATCGCTTCGAAACGATAGTCGACGGCCAGCGGACCTACTGCGGCATGCCCATCGTTGAAGGAGCCCCACCACGCCCTGCCATCAATGCCGTGTGGGATGACGACGGTCATTGCTGGAGACACTAGCCCCTTTCCCCGGCTATATAGACCACGCCCCCTGAGGTATATAGCCGAAGCATGCCGAGGTATATAGCCCGTGAGCATAGGCTATATAGCTCGCACCCCCTGAGGTATATAGCTCAGTTTAAACTAAAATCAAAAGAATACATGAGAAATTTTAAAGAATTTGGAATTGAAACAGGCACCCGCCACGGTGGAAAAATAAAAACCTATTGTCCGCAATGTCGCAGCACGCGTCGCAATAAACGCGATAAATCACTTTACGTTGACCTCGACGAAGGCATTTTTCGCTGCTTTCATTGCGACTGGAAGGGCGTAGTGCCCGATGATAACGATCAGTGGAAGGAAAAGAAACCCTATCGCCCTGTACCCATCGTGCCTGTTCCGCAGGCGCCCCAACCCTTTACCCTCCCCAAAGGTCACAAGCTGCTCTGTGAGGCCGGCAAAGACGATGCCGACGTAGCCTTTTGGCTCGAATGGTTGCGCACGGCACGAGGCATTTCCGCTGCCGTAGCGCAGCAGATGCACCTCACCACGGCACGCGTGCACATCGCCCAAAGTGGCAAAACGGAAAGCTGCATTTGCTTCAATTATTTGTACAATGGCGAGGTGGTGAATACCAAATACCGCACGGCCGACAAAGCGTTCAAGCTCAACGCCGGTGCACGCCTCATTCCTTACAACATCGACGGCATAGCCCGTGCAGAGCAATGCATCATCGTGGAGGGTGAACCCGATGCGCTGGCCTGCTTCACCGCCGGGCGCACAGAAGTGATCAGCGTTCCCGGTGGAGCCAACAAGAATCTTACCTGGCTGGATCCGTTTATGAAGTCGCACTTCGACAACAAAAAGATTATTTATCTGGCGGTTGATAACGACCCTGTGGGCATCGAACTGCGAAACGAGTTGCTTCGTAGGCTGGGCAAGGAGCGTTGCCGTGTGGTGGCATTTCCCGACGATTGCAAGGATGCCAACGATGTGCTGCTGAAGCATGGTGCACAGGCACTTTGCGATGCTATTGACCGCGCACCCCAGATTCCGCTCGAAGGCGTGTACACCGCCTCCGATGTGAGTGAAGACCTGCGCACGCTCTTCCTCAAAGGTCCCACACCCGGTGCCGATACGGGACTTGAGGAGCTCGATAAGTGCATCACCTTCGAGACCGGTCGTTTGTGTGTGATAACCGGCATCCCCGGTTGCGGAAAGTCCGAATTTGTTGACGAGATGGTGCTTCGCCTCTGTCTCAAACATAGCTGGATGCCCGCCTTTTTCAGTCCCGAAAACATGCCTATGAGCTACCACCTGCGCAAGCTGTGCGAGAAACTCAGCGGCAAGTACTTCAAGCCCGGCTGCATGACCGACGAGCTGTACGACCGGGTACTCGGTTACCTCGACCGCAACGTGTGCCACATCATGCCGCAAGACGATTTTACGGTAGATAACATCCTGCAAAAAGCAGCCGAGCTGGTCAACCGTCGCGGCATACGTGTGCTGGTTCTTGACCCCTTTAACCGCATGGAACACCAACACCCCGAGGGGATGAGCGAAACGCAGTACATCAGCTCCTTTCTTGACAAGCTGAGTAACTTTGCCTTGCGCTACAACTGCCTGGTGATTCTCGTTCCCCATCCGCGCAAAATGAACCGCGATGCTAACGGTCGCATGCCCGTGCCCACGCTGTATGACATCAACGGTTCGGCTGCATTCTTCAACAAATGTGATTTCGGCTTGGTCATCGAGCGAGAGCCCGATGTGGTCCGTGTGCATGTGCAGAAGGTCAAGTTCCGCCAGTTGGGTACTCCCGGCGTGGTTCCGTTTGTGTACAACACCATCAACGGTCGCTACACGCCTTGCGTGGAGAATTTGGCTGCTCATCAGGCCAGCCTTCGCCTCACCAACTTCACGTTCGACACCAATTGCTGGCTACCCGAAGAGGTGCAGGGGGAGTTGTTTTAGGAGCTGGATGTTTGACGTAAATTTTAGAATGAACAAAGATTAAAATAATAATATGCATTTTATTGGTTTCTGATGATTTTATTATACTATTTTTGTTTTTAAAATAAAGTGTATGCTTGCCTAAATTGAATGACAAAATGAGTGAAGATAATAAAAATGGCATTATCATCTATCAGGATGATAATGGTATGACAAAGATAAATGTCCGTTTTGCGGACGAAGATGTATGGCTTACTCAACAGCAATTAGCCGAAATATATGATACGACACAAGAGAATATCTCTATGCATATTTCCAACATCTTCGGGGATACTGAATTGGATCAAAATCGAACTCATAAGAAATACTTATTAGTTCGCCAGGAAGGCGGTAGAAAGGTACAACGCAACATGGATCATTATAACCTTGACATGATTATTGCTTTGGGTTACAGGGTACAATCACAGGTTGCTACGCGTTTCAGGCGATGGGCTACGGAACGGCTTCACGAGTACATCCAGAAAGGTTTTACTATGGATGATGAGCGCTTAAAACAAGGTGGCAACAGATACTTTCGTGAGTTGTTGCAACGTATCAGGGATATCCGTGCTTCTGAACGCAATTTTTATCAACAGGTGACAGATATTTATGCTACCTCCATTGATTATGACCCAAGAGACAGTATGACACGCGATTTTTTTGCTACAGTGCAAAATAAACTGCATTATGCCGTGCATGAACACACGGCGGCAGAAGTGATTTATAATCGTGTAGATAATGGCAAGCCAATGGTTGGTATGACTAACTTTAAGGGGAATTACATTACTCGCGATGATGTTAAGATAGCCAAGAACTACCTGACAGAGGGTGAACTCCAACGGCTTAATCTGCTTGTCTCTCAATTTCTTGACTTCGCAGAGTTTCAGGCTTTGGAAATGAAGGAAATGCGAATGTCAGATTGGATTGAGGCTCTTGACAACCAAATCATCATGCTCCAACGTAAGTTACTTGAGGGCAAAGGGCAAGTATCCCATAAGCAAGCGATGGAAAAGGCCGAAAAAGAGTTTAACATCTATCGTATGCGTGAAATGGCTCAATTAGAGAGTGATTTCGACAAGATGATGAAAGAACTTCCTTCAAAAGATAGAAAGAAATAGACCACATTACTACGGTTCCCCCAACGCCTGCACAATCAATCTCACCTGTGCAGGCGTATAATAATGACTCTTCGGGGCAAAGCCTATTTCAAGCAACGCATTCCACAAACCGGGGTAGTGCGCTATCCATTTATTGAGTTTGCACACGGCACTTTTGGACGTAATGTGAGGCAGGTAGAGCGATGCCAGCTCGCTCTTGCTATAGCTGCGTATGGGAAATTTATCTTCTGTTTCCATACCTCAAATATACCGAAAAAATACCAATTTACCAATCGTTTTCCTTACATTTTATTGCCGCAAACCGCTTTATTTCGCTGCTTTGCGCATAGTTTTCTTATCAGGAGCCATCAGGATGTGAAACGCCTCTGTGCCTGCCCGGGCTGTATTACCTTTGCCACTGTGATCACAAAGTAATAACCTTTAAAAAGAAAAGATTATGTCAGTAAGTGTAGTGCGCTACATGCGCAAAAAAAGATTGGGAATAGCATCTTCTCCCAACATCTACCTGCTCAAACAGGCAGCGGGTACGTCGAAAATCTATGATTTGGATGCTTTGGCAAACGACATTGAGATGGCCGGATCGCTCTCGAAGGAAGATATTCTTCACGTAATGAAATCCTTTGTGCGTAGCATTCGCAATGTGCTCAAGGAGGGCAACAAAGTGCGGGTCGACGGACTGGGTATTTTTTACATCACCCTGACTTGTCCGGGGGTAGAAGTGGAGAAAGACTGTACCATTAAAAACATCAGCAGGGTGAATCTGCGTTTCAAGGTGGCCAGTACGCTGCGCCTGGTTAATGATTCGTTGGCGACTACCCGTAGCGCTCCAAACAATGTGGAGTTTGTGTTGAAAACAGAAACGGCTGCAACGGGTGATAATACAGGCGGCACAACGCCACCTGACCCCACCAATCCGGGCGGTGATGAAGATGATCCCAACGGATAAGCTGAATATTAACGTTAACAATGAATCATAATGAAGAAGATTGTAGAACAATTATTGGAGTGCCTTTTGGCACTCCTGCCGTTCTTCAAAAAGAAGAACGCCAAGGAAGTGAAGGAATTTAGTGACCTGATAACCGGTCAGTACGAGTTCCTGGTAACCCAGCTCGAAAAGGTGCTGAAAGATTACTTCGAGCTGAGCGCACGGGTCAAGGAGATGCACACCGAGATGTTTGCACTGAAGGAACAACTGGCTCGTTCACTGAGCGAGCAATGCACCGTTCACGAATGTTTATCCAGACAGTAGGGGGTATGCGAGCCATCAACCTGATTGTGGTGCACTGCTCTGCCACGCGTGAAGATCGTGACTTCACAGAACAGGATTTGGATGCTGCTCACCGGGCACGTGGTTTTCAGGGCGCGGGCTACCACTTTTACATCCGCAAAGACGGTCGCATTGTAAACACGCGTGCGGTGGAGCTTCCGGGAGCACATGCCCGAGGGCACAACACGGCCAGCATTGGTGTTTGCTACGAAGGCGGACTAGATGCCGAGGGTCTTGCCAAAGACACGCGCACTGCTGCTCAGAAGGAGTCGCTTACGGCTCTGCTGCACGAGTTGCAGCGTGATTATCCGGGTAGTGTGGTGTGTGGTCATCGGGACTTGAGTCCGGACCTGAACGGTAACGGCCGCATTGATCCGCACGAGCGATTGAAAGAATGTCCTAGTTATTCAATAAAAGAGGAAGGCTATTAGCCTTCCTCTTTTAGCATTGCAGTAATATAATTAATGCCCGTGTTCTGTATGAATAAACTTTTTGTTTACCCCTTTTAGCTTGAAGAGATTTAGAAACATCATCCAAGCTAAAACCGGGATTTGTAGAACCGCTTTAAATAATTTACGGTTGTAAAGCCTACCGGGAATAACTAAACATAGCGTGAACAACAACCACAAAGACAGATACCACCACTTCAGGCAAGATGCGGGACTGATAACGGTGGCTGAAAGTGTAATGACACCTATTAGGAAAATTAAAATAATTCTCGGTAACATCATCCATTGAATTACTTTGTTGCAATAATCGAAGTTACCGGTAAAGAATGCCTTGGGGAAATGGGGTAGGGCATTTAGTAGCGAACCAACCTGTGATGCAAACCACCTTCTGCGCTGATTCTGAATGCCTTCTTTTTTTTGCACTTTCTCGTCAAGCACATATAAATCTTCCAGGTATTCAATATAAATACGATCTTTCAGCAGTAACATTTCCAACTCTTTATCTTCACCTGCTGTTTGCAATCTTTTTACGTTGTACCGAAACCAGTCGTTATCTAGCGCCATGCCCGATCCAATCAATGCTGATGAGAATCCCATTGCCACATGACCTTTCCGAAATAGTGAATTGTTAATTTCTTCGCTTACAGCATCGAGTAAAGCTACATCCGTATTGGTGTTTTTGGCTGTTCGATGTGCCTGTATGGCCTTTAATCCGGCGTTTCTGGCTTTATTCATTTCTTGCAGAAATTGAGGCGTAGTGAGGTTGTCGGCATCCATGACTACAACCATATCATAATGCCCATGTTCAGTTACATCCATAGCCAAAGACATTGCTTTTGCTTTAGAACTATCTGTGTATGTGGCTTTTATCAACCGAATGGGGAGTTGGCTCAATGCTTCGTTAGTAGCATCTTCCATGTGATCGGATATTACTATTACCTCGTATTTATCTTTCGGATAATCTTGCTCTAAAAAGGAAGTAACCGACTGTATAATCACTTTGTCTTCTTTATATGCGGGGAAAAGCACGGCAAACCGATTCATCTTTTCTGCTTGTGCGTACTTCCTTCTTCTATAGAATTTAGAGGCTATAGCAAACAAAAACAGGTATCCTACTGATAAGCTAAGTATGTAAAATACCACCAGTTCAATGATACGTACAGTTGAAATCATAGTATGGGTATATTTTTCTTGTTTTCTTCTTCCTCCGTTAGCTTTTTATCTATGTGCACTCCGGCAAAGCAAAGTGCAAAGCCGGTGTATACAATAATGGAGTTGGGATATTGCATCACGTCGTTGGCGTAAGCTGAAAGAAAAAAACCGGCATTACAGCATAACCAAGCTGTAAGCAAGCTTTTAAGTTGGCTATTTCTTATCCGAAAAAGTAATATCCAAGAGCACCAGGCAAATAACACTCCATGTGTGGCTAAATAAAGAATAAGTCCTATTATACCCGTATCTGTCCAGACATTAACCAGCCAAGAATCGGGAGGATAAGGCATTAATTCTCGCGGATTAAATCGTTCTGCTTTCCCCCCTAATCCGATACCGTAACCAAATGGTTTGGAAGCCATTAGCTCTTTCATCCGATCTCTATTATATACTCTTAGTATATATGATGCATCTTCTGTAGGATTAAAAGCGGAACGCATTTTTCTTATATACTCATTGCTATTCCCTATATAAGTAAATTTAAAAAAAAGGAATAATGATAAGATAGCCAATAGCGTTATTATAAAGCTTTTTGCTTTTCCTGATAATATCATTAACAGACCTAAACCTCCCAAAGGCACAACCATAGCTGCACGCGTGCCTGATATGCCCATTCCGTAAATAGCGGCTAAGGCGACTAGTACGTAGAAACATTTTAATTTGATGTTTTTCACATAAAAAGAGGCTATAGCAAATGTTATTGCTCCCATTGCCATGTGTACACCATAGTTGGCTGCATCACTGAAAAAAGAAAAATAGCGTGTGCCTGACCAAATGATGTGTGTTTTAGCTTTACCCAATACATAGAGTAAATACATTTCCCTGGAATTAAAACCAAATTCTTTTTGATAGAAACCTTTGAATGCGGCTAATAAAATAAATATGCCCCAAATAATAAATAGCCAATGCACTTTTTGCATGTTATTTACTGCCAAGGGAAGTAACAAAGCACACAATAAGGGATAGAACGCATAATGCATAATGGAAATATTCCAAGCTTCTTGTACGTGATTGGGGTTAGTCATTTCTAGTATACAATAAACAGACCACAACAAGAATATATAAAACATGGCATTGAAACTGTTTTTCCAATTGTATGATTTGTATAGATGATGAAAAGCGAGTAACACGACGTTAACTAGAGTAAACAGTAAGCTTAAGATACCCAATGGTAAGTCGGCATAACTCGATGCTATTAATAAAAAGAACTGGGATAACAGTATGATGTAAAAACAATTCTCAATATAATAAATAAACAGGTAAATAGAAAGCAATATAAAAGGAACCAATGCAAAAGCAGAGGCAACCACTATACCTGTTTTTAAAAATAAAAGAAAAAAAAGACACAAGCCACCTGAGACTAATAGTTGAATCCATCCCTTTTGGCGGATATAATGCGATAAAGCAATTAGTCCTTGAAATTTATGCCTGCTTGAATTGTCCATATTATATTAAATCACTATTTTCAGTAAGGCCTAATTGACGAATTCGATAACCCAACTTTCGGAAGCGGGTATAAGGAGGCAACATTCCGGTATAAGTTTCTAGTACATCTCTTTCAGCATAATTGAGCAAGGTGAACAAGGGCGTTTTACCTACCTGATTTTTAAGTTTTTGGTATAAAATATTATTGGTTTCTTTCCATGAACGATCTGCCCGTAATACCAGAAGGTTTACATTGGCTTCTTGCAGCAAAGCGTTGGATACGTTGTAATTTTCCATATTGGGGTATTCAACTAAAACAATATCTTCTTCATTCAGAGAATACAATTCGTTTATGCTTTTGGCTAGCATATATTGAGAAGAATTGATATTAAAGTCTGCTTCCCAATTAATCACTTTAACTTTTAAACCCAAATTTTGCCAATAAGTAGCTAATTGATCGGCTATAAATGTTTTTCCGTTTTGTTTTTCAATGCTTAGGAAATTAACGATATAGGGCAGTCTTTCTTTTTTATGAGTAAAGTATTTGAATACAGCGCTGCTTAAATATTTGGTAGCAATCAATAGGCATGCGGTTCTGTATTTTGTGTATTTTTTGCTCTCTTTTGGGAAAGATGCCAGTAACTTACTACCCGTTAATCTTTCTGTGCGTATTTTATCACGCAAAGTACGATCGAGCAATTCAATAATTAAAAACAAGCCCACGATAAAAGCAATACTACCAAGTAGAGACATTAATACAATATTTTTTCTTCCATGTGGCTCGGGTTGAATGGGGTATGCCGGCGGATTTAATACTTTTAATGTAGCCGATGTCATTTCTAGGTTTTTCTTTCTCATCAATGCATCATTATAGCTTTTTAATAATGAAAGATAATTTTGTTCCGTGAAGTTAATACCTCTTTCTCTACGTTTAATAGTAGAGCCTACAGGAGCAAAAAAAGCATATTTTTCTTTAAGCTCTTCTTTGCTTTTTTTGACTACGTTCAAGCTGGCTTTTGCTTTTTCGAGAGCTAAGGTTTGTTCCAACCATTGACTTACAATGTTTGATTTAGCAATGCCTTCTTTTGATTGCTTGTTTTCAACATATCTGTCAGTAATAGACGATAATTCTTTAGTTGTTTTGTTTAGTTGATTCTTGTATTGGCTTAATGCCGTTATGTTACTATTCTCTTTGTTAAAAGACTCCATTTCTGATATTTTCCCGGTTAGCTCAGATGCTTCTTTTAGCTTGTTAACAAAGGAGATATTATTTAATAATTGCTTCGTATTGCTATCCATTTGTTTCTCTAATTCCTGTTTCATTATAAGAGAACTACTATATGCTAAAAGTACATCTTGTTCTCTTAGTTCAAACTCTTTGTTTATTGCAGCTATTTCTTTGGTTTCATCGTAATAGTTTATAATTCCTTTTTCAGTGTTATATTGTGTTAGTGAGTCCTCTGCCATGCGTAGTTCATGACCAATGCGAGCCAGTTCACTACGGAAATATTCAATGACTTTATCAGTTTCACCATACCGAATGTCTTTATATTCATTGACGAATTCTTTCATTAATATGTCAATGGTATTGTATGCAATGCCCGGATCATTTGAAGAATAACGTATAGTAAGCAAATCACTTGAGCCTTTGCGTAGAACTTGAATTTTTTTTAAAGCTCCATAACTGTAGTGTGGGTGATTCCAATAAAACAGGCCGTAAATGAAGTTGCTTTTATCAGGTTTTTCATACTTTAGCATGTTTTCAACTGTTTTGTCTTCACTGGTTTTATCAATAAGCGCTAATAAAGCTTGTCCATCGGGCCTATTAACTGTGCGGTTATATATTTCTCGATAATCTGCTGCTGTAATGTATTCATTATCTCTGTTTAGATCACCGTGAATCATGTTACGAGCATACAAACGGTAGGATACTCTTTTTAATGTAGTTTCTGCTAAAATAATATTAATAAAATTGTCGACAGTGTTATTACCGGCTTTGATGGTACGACCTAATAATTCTCCTTCTAAAGAATAACCGGATTGTTCACCGGTGAATACCGTAGATTCAACAGTATATGTACGTGTTATATTGCGAGTGGCATATATTACGGCTAGGGTAACGAGTGCACTTCCTATAATAACCCAAAAACGAATGCGGTATAGAAACCGGAAAATATACAATAAATATTCCATAGTATTTATTTTTTTATAATGGTTGAATGGGTGATTACTTCTAATATCATTAAACTTTTATTGAGTTCAGCCTTACTGTTTTCATAATTTTCGATGGCATGACTTTGGGTGCTTTTTTGAGTCGATAAATCTTTTGATTCAATGATACCGTTTGTGAAATCTTTTTCTGTAATTTCGTATTGTGCAGTTTCTAAGACAACAGCTTCAGCTCGAAGCTTCAACGTATTAAGTTGGGCATTTGCTGTTACATATAGTTGGATGATTTCACGTTTAAGTTCTTCAAACTTCATTTCTTTCTCTAGTTGAGCAGTTTTAACTAGCAGTTTTTGTCTTCTTACTCTGGGTACCAAATCAAATAAACCATCCAGAGGAATACTAACAGCGCCTCCAACTGTATAGTTTGTTTGTGCAGCAGTAGAATAGGTGCTTATGACCGGAGTTGTAATATCTGTAAAGGTAGCATCATTACTAAAAGTTCCATATTGGTAACTGCCACGAATACTAAAAAAACTCAAGAATGCTTTCCTTTCTTTGGCCAAAATTTTCTTTTCTATTTGTTCTTTCACCGCCGCTAATTGATAAATTGGCCCTTGTTTGGCATTTTCGAACAACACATCCAAAGGTGGCAACTTTAAGTTCAAATAGTCATTGGCTTGAAGATTGGAGTAGTCACTTACGGTAATTTCTTGTGCAATAAGCTTTAATGCACCGGTTTGCAATAGTAGCAAGGTTAAAAAAGATATCAGTATTCTATGGTTCATAGAGTCAATGCTTTATTGTATAATCTGATTATTTGTTGCAAATATACGCCTTTTTTCTTATTACGTAATTTTAAGTGATATTATTTTATGCCGTATTACTACAAATTAAAAGATGAAAAATGTAATTTTGCATCTTTCTTTTTTGTATTAATCACAAACGTTATAATGAATAAACAGATTTTAATGTCAATCGTTCTGGCTGGTTTTTGCTTCCAGGCACAAGCACAGCCTGATGGAGGGAGCATTTCGCCTCAGATGCTGAAAGAGATCAAACAGAGTTACGTGGGTACGCCTGCCGATAAGGCCATCCGCAATGCCATTTGCAACAACGACATACGCAAGTTGGCGCTAAATCAGGAGAACATGGTGGCTATGGACACATATTTCTCTAATAAAGTAGAGTCGAAGGGAATCACCAATCAACAGTCGTCCGGCAGATGCTGGCTGTTCACGGGACTCAACGTGTTGCGTGCCAAGATGATTGCCAAATACAACCTGGGTAGCTTTGAGCTTTCACAGTCGTACGTGTTCTTTTGGGATCAGCTCGAGAAAGCTAATTTGTTTCTGCAGGGGGTAATTGACACCCGCACCAAGCCTCTGGACGATAAGATGGTGGAGTGGCTCTTTAAAAATCCGTTGAGTGATGGCGGACAGTTTACCGGGGTGTCCGATTTGGTTAGTAAGTACGGACTGGTGCCCAAGGAGGTGATGCCCGAAACGAATAGCAGCGAAAATACGTCGCGCATGGCCGATTTGCTTTCGCTAAAGTTACGCGAATATGGCTTGCAGCTGCGCGATGAAGCTACCAAAGGGGCGAAGCCTGCCGCATTGGCTAAGAGCAAAACGCAGATGTTGGGCACGGTGTACCGCATGCTGGTACTGAACTTAGGTGTGCCGCCCACGGAATTTACCTGGACTCGCAAAGATGCCAAGGGAAACCCTGTTGACACGCAGACTTATACGCCGCTTTCTTTCTACCAGGCGTATGTGAACGAGGATCTCACTAATAATTATGTGATGGTGATGAATGATCCGAGCCGGGAATTTTATAAATGTTACGAGATTGATTTTGACAGGCACCGGTATGACGGTCGTAACTGGACGTACGTAAATTTGCCTGTTGAGGAGATTAAGCAGATGGCCATTACGTCCATCAAAGACAGTACCATGATGTATTTCTCGTGTGATGTGGGTAAGTTCCTGAACTCGGAGCGTGGGTTGCTCGATGTGAAGAACTATGACTATGCTTCACTGATGGGTACTGATTTTGCCATGAATAAGAAGCAACGCATACAGACGTTTGCCAGCGGGTCATCTCACGCCATGACGCTGATGGCTGTAGACATCGACAAGCAGGGGAATCCGAAGAAGTGGATGGTGGAAAACAGTTGGGGAGCAACCAATGGTTATCAGGGACATCTCATTATGACCGATGAGTGGTTTAATGAATACATGTTTCGCCTGGTTGTTGAGAAAAAATATGTTCCTGCCAAGGTGCTCGATGTGTTGAAACAGAAACCTGTGCGCCTGCCGGCATGGGACCCTATGTTTGCTTCGGAGCAGTAAACAGAGTGATAACAGGTACTTGCTGATAGGTTTGTACTGACGTTTTTATAGAATTTAAGGCGTATTAAGCGAAACTTTATAATTCGTGTACGCAAACGAAAAGAATTAAGGATTTATTTCTTTAATTCTTTTTGTTTTGCTATCAAATCACATTATTATTTATTACTTTTGCGGGCAAATTTATGAAACCATTATTTTATATAGCATGGCAAATGTAATAAAGTTACGTAAAGGCCTTGACATAAACCTGAAAGGAAAAGCAACCGAAGAGTTATTCTCTGTCAAAGAACCGGGGATATACGGGCTGGTGCCCGATGACTTTCCCGGAATAACTCCCAAAGTTGTGGTGAAAGAGCAGGAGTATGTAATGGCTGGAGGACCCTTGTTTGTAGACAAGAATCATCCTGAAGTGAAGTTTGTTTCTCCGGTGAGCGGGGTGGTTACCAGCGTAGAGCGTGGCGAACGCCGCAAGGTGATGTGCATCACTGTGCAAGCTGCCGAGGAACAGGATTTTGAAGAATTTGGTGTTAAGAAGGTGGCCGAACTATCGGCCGATGCTGTGAAAGCCGCGCTTATGCAAGCCGGCTTGTTTGCTTTTATGAAGCAACGTCCGTATGACGTGATTGCTGACCCTACGGTGGCTCCTAAAGCTATCTTCGTTTCGGCATTCGACAGCAGTCCGCTGGCACCCGACTTTGAGTTTGTGTTGAAAGGGGAGGAGCAGAATTTCCAAACCGGACTGGATGCGTTGGCTAAAATGGCGAAGACGTATCTGGGCATCAGTGCCAAACAAAAAGCGGCTGCACTTACTAATGCACAGAACGTAACCGTTACTGTGTTTGACGGTCCTCATCCGGCCGGCAACGTAGGGGTGCAGATTCATCATATCGATGCGGTTAACAAGGGCGAAACGGTGTGGACCATCGGAGCGCAGGAGGTTATCTTCATCGGACGTTTATTTAATACCGGTCGGGTGAACTTTACCCGCACAGTGGCCGTTACGGGATCTGAAGTGTTGAAACCGGCATACTGCAAACTGGCTGTTGGGGCTTTGCTTACCAACGTATTTGCAGGCAATGTGAAGAAGGAACGCGAGTTGCGCTACATCAGCGGTAACGTGCTTACCGGCAAACAGGTTTCTCCAAACCAGTTCCTGGGTGCTTTCCATAGTCAGCTGACTGTGATTCCCGAAGGTTCTGAGGTGCACGAACTGGCCGGATGGATTATGCCGAGATTCAATCAGTTCAGTGTGAATCGTTCTTATTTCAGCTGGATTCTCGATGCGTTCAAGAAACGTGAGTATGTGCTCGATGCTCGTATCAAAGGGGGTGAAAGGCACATGATTATGTCAAATGAGTACGATCGCGTGTTCCCGATGGACATTTTGCCGGAGTATCTGGTAAAGGCTGTCATTGCGGGCGATATCGATCGCATGGAGCAATTGGGTATTTATGAGGTGGCACCCGAGGACTTCGCTTTGTGCGAGTTTGTGTGTTCGTCGAAAGTACCCGTACAGCGCATTGTTCGTGAGGGTCTCGATGCTCTTCGCGCTGAGATGTGCTAATCACTAATTGATAACTAACTGAAAAATTATAAATGAAAGCGTTAAGAAATTATCTCGACAAGATAAAGCCGAACTTTGAAGAGGGAGGCAAGTTCCACGCATTTCACTCGGTGTTCGACGGGTTTGAAACGTTCTTGTTCGTGCCCAACCGCACTGCGAAATCGGGAACTCATATCCATGATGCGATTGATAGCAAACGCATCATGTCGATGGTGGTAATTGCCTTGATACCGGCGCTATTGTTCGGTATGTACAACGTGGGTTACCAGCATTTTACTCATACAGGAGCTCAGGGCGGTTTCTTGGAAATGTTTGCTTACGGTGCTCTGGCTGTTTTGCCTAAACTGGTTGTATCTTATGTAGTGGGTCTGGGCATCGAATTTGTGATTGCTCAATGGAAGAAGGAGGAAATTCAGGAAGGGTTCCTGGTATCGGGTATCTTGATTCCGATGATTGTTCCGGTTGACTGTCCGCTGTGGATTTTGGCTGTGGCTACTGCATTTGCTGTTATATTCGCCAAAGAGGTATTTGGCGGTACGGGTATGAACGTGTTCAACGTGGCTTTGGTGACACGTGCGTTTTTGTTCTTCGCTTATCCGACTAAGATGTCGGGTGATGCCGTTTGGGTATCGGGCGAAAGCATCTTCGGATTGGGTAAATCGGTCGACGGACTTACTGCGGCTACTTCTCTCGGGGTGGCTTCAACAGCGGTTGATCCTAACGGTTATCCGGCTTTCTCATGGGACATGGTTACGGGTTTGATTCCGGGTTCTATCGGTGAAACAAGTGTGATAGCTATCTTACTGGGTGCGGCTGTGTTGTTGGCAACAGGCATTGCAAGCTGGAAGGTTATGTTCTCTGTTTTCGTGGGTGGATCGTTCATGGCGTTTGTGTTTAGCACCATCGGTCCTGATACGGCTATGGCCAACATGCCTTGGTATGAACACCTGGCATTGGGTGGTTTCTGCTTCGGTGCTGTGTTTATGGCTACCGATCCTGTTACTGCAGCGCGTACCGAAACGGGTAAGTATATTTATGGTTTCCTGATTGGTGCCATGGCTATCATTATTCGTGTGCTTAACCCGGGTTATCCCGAAGGTATGATGCTTGCTATCTTGTTGATGAATATTTTTGCTCCGCTCATTGATTACACGGTGGTGCAAGGTAACATCGGCCGCAGAGAGAAACGTGCAACTAAGTCAAACAACTAAAACCGGAAGATGATGAATACAAATAGTAACTCTTATACTATTATATATGCTTCGGTAATGGTTGTTATCGTAGCATTTGTGCTGGCATTTACTTCTGCATCACTCAGAGATACGCAGAATAAGAATGTGGAGCTCGATAAGATGAAGCAGATTCTGCATGCGCTGAACGTGGATACCAAAGGGCAAGATGCAGAGAAAGTGTACAAAGAATATGTGAAAGCTGATCAGATTCTGAACGCTGCCGGTGAGGTGGTTGCTCAGGAGGGTGGCTTTAAAATTGATATGAAGGCCGAGTTGGCTAAACCGCTTGAAAAGCGTCAGCTTCCGCTGTATGTTTGCCAGGTGAACGGCCAAACTAAATATGTGTTGCCGCTTTATGGCGCCGGTTTGTGGGGACCCATCTGGGGGTATGTAGGGTTGAATGACGATAAGGATTCGGTGTTCGGCGTTTACTTCTCTCACCAAGGTGAAACTCCGGGATTGGGTGCGGAAATCAGTACGTCTGCTTTCCAGGCTCAGTTTGCCGGCAAGAAGGTGATGAAGGATGGTGCTGTGGCACTGGCCGTTGAGAAGAATGGTAAGGTTACTGAACCTGATTATCAGGTTGACGGTATTTCAGGGGGTACAATTACTTCGAAGGGGGTAGATGCCATGCTGAAGGTATGCCTGAGCCAGTATGACAAGTTTTTAACTGCAAATAAATAAGGAGGGAAATAGAATATGAGCCAATTGTTTTCTAAAAAGAATAAAGAAGTATTCTCTGCCCCGATTAGCATGAACAACCCGGTTACCGTACAGGTATTGGGTATCTGCTCGGCCTTGGCTGTTACGGCCAAATTGGAGCCGGCTATCGTGATGGGTTTATCGGTAACAGTGATCGTGGCATTTGCCAATGTGATTATTTCATTGTTGCGCAACACCATACCGAACCGTATTCGTATCATTGTTCAGCTGGTGGTTGTGGCTGCGCTGGTTACTATCGTTAGTGAGGTGCTGAAGGCGTTTGCGTATGACGTAAGTGTGCAGCTTTCCGTATATGTGGGCTTGATTATTACCAACTGTATCCTGATGGGTCGTTTGGAGGCTTTTGCCATGGCCAATGGTCCTTGGGAGTCTTTCCTCGATGGTTTGGGCAACGGTTTGGGATATGCCAAGATTTTAGTGATTGTAGCTTTCTTCCGTGAGTTACTGGGTTCGGGCGCGTTGTTTAACATCCGCATCATTCCTCAGTCTTTCTACGACTTGGGCTACATTAATAATGGTTTGATGCTTATGCCGCCTATGGCACTGATTATTTGTGCCTGCATCATTTGGTATCAACGGAGTAAGAACAAAGCTTTGCAGGAAAAGTAACCTAAATTCTTGGAAATTATGAATGATTATTTGAGTTTATTTGTCAAGTCGATCTTTGTCGACAATATGATCTTCGCATACTTCCTGGGAATGTGTTCTTACCTGGCGGTTTCGAAGAATGTGAAAACAGCATTGGGATTGGGTATTGCAGTTACTTTCGTGTTGGTTGTGACGCTTCCCGTTAACTACTTGCTGGAGAATTATGTGCTGAAAGCAGATAAGATTATTGAAGGTGTTGATCTCAGCTTCCTGAGTTTTATTCTTTTCATTGCGGTGATTGCAGGTATTGTGCAGCTGGTTGAAATGGCGGTGGAGAAATTCAGTCCGTCACTGTACGCTTCACTGGGTATTTTCCTCCCTCTTATCGCTGTGAACTGTGCCATCATGGGTGCTTCTCTCTTCATGCAACAAAGACATTTTGTTGATATGGGTGAGGCGGTATCTTACTCTTTAGGTTCGGGTGTGGGCTGGCTGCTGGCAATTGTCGGTTTGGCTGCTATCCGCGAAAAAATGGCTTACTCTGATGTGCCTGCTCCGCTTAGGGGACTGGGTATTACTTTCATCACGGTAGGACTGATGGCTATGGCCTTTATGTGTTTCTCAGGATTGAAGTTATAATTAATAAAAAGGAAATATACAATGACGTCTTTAATACTTGCGAGTGTAGGGGTTTTCCTTGGAGTGATTCTCCTGCTCGTCATTATACTTCTTATTGCTAAAAGGTATCTTTCTCCTTCCGGAAAAGTAAAGGTGACCATCAACGGCGAGAAGGAAGTAGAGGTAGAAGTGGGCTCAAGTCTGCTGTCTACGCTGGCTGAAAACAAAATTTTCTTACCCTCGGCTTGTGGTGGCGGTGGTTCGTGCGCACAATGCCGTTGCCAGGTAGAAGCGGGTGGAGGTGAAATTCTGCCTACCGAGAAAGTGCATTTTTCTCGTAAAGAACAACAGGCAAACTGGCGCCTTGGATGCCAGGTGAAGGTAAAACAGGACATGGAAATCAAAGTACCCGAAGCGGTACTGGGCGTGAAGAAATGGGAGTGCGAAGTGGTGTCAAACAACAACGTAGCTACTTTCATCAAAGAGTTTGTGGTGCGTTTGCCTAAGGGTGAACACCTTAACTTTGTGTCGGGTGGTTATATTCAGATTGATATTCCGAAATATGACATCAAGTATGCTGATTATGAAATAGAAGACCGCTTCCGTGGCGATTGGGATAAGTTTAAAATGTGGGATCTTACTTGTAAAAACGAGGAAGAAACTATGCGTGCTTATTCTATGGCCAACTATCCGGCTGAAGGAGACATCGTGATGCTCAACGTGCGTATCGCTACTCCTCCGTTTGACCGTGTAAATGGTGGTTTCATGAATGTACCTCCGGGTATTTCTTCTTCATACATCTTCTCACTCAAACCGGGTGATAAGGTGATGGTATCGGGTCCGTTCGGTGAATTCCATCCGATTCTGGATTCTGGCAGAGAAATGCTTTACGTTGGTGGTGGTGCGGGTATGGCTCCGCTACGTTCGCACATTCTGCACTTGCTGAAGACTTTGAAAATCACCGATCGTAAGATTTCTTATTGGTATGGTGCCCGTTCAAAGAACGAAATCTTCTACGAGGAAGATTTCCGCGAACTGGAGAGAGAGTTCCCGAACTTCTCGTTCCACATTGCGCTGAGCGATCCGTTGCCTGAGGACAACTGGACTGGTCCGGTTGGTTTCATCCATAACGTGATTCTGAACAATTACCTCAAAGACCATGAGGCACCCGAAGATGTAGAATACTACATGTGTGGTCCCGGCCCGATGGCTAAAGCTGTTGAAAAGATGCTTTACGATTTGGGTGTACCGCGTAACATGTTGATGTTCGATGACTTCGGAGCTTAATCCGGTTATCTGAATACACACAATAGCAGAAGGCTGCTTCGTCCTTGTAACGGTTTACCTGAACAAGGAGGAGCAGCCTTTCTTCTTTTATTTTTATTCTTTTGCTTGCTCAGTATATTAGCGTATTCTTACTTAATTTAGTTCTTCCCCCTTTTTGATGCGCTTTAAAATAACCCCATCTTTTTATATTCTGCATGCTTGCGTGAATCAGCTTAATTTAGCACTTTCCCCTTTTGTGCGTACTCTCTGCTGCTCCCTTGTTCTCTATTTCTTCCCGTTTTCCCTCGTTTTGTCAAAACAATGCCGTACCTTTGTTGCGTAAAGAAATAAGGATGGAAAAGAAGACTCAAATTGTACGTGCGGCTTTGGCTGCCTTGAAAATAGAAAAACTAAACCCTATGCAGGAAGCTGCGTTGGCTTGCGCTGCAGGCGAACGCGAGGATGTTATTTTGTTGTCGCCTACGGGCACCGGCAAAACACTGGCCTATTTGCTACCGTTACTTCAGCTGTTGAAACCGACCGATGACGCTATACAGGCAATGATACTAGTTCCCTCTCGCGAATTGGCATTGCAAATTGAAACCGTTTTTAAAGACATGAATACGCCGTGGAAAGCTGTTTGCTGTTACGGTGGGCACCCTATTGCCGAAGAGAAGAAAAATATGCTGGGCAACCGTCCGGCTTTAATTATAGGTACGCCGGGACGTATCACAGACCATTTGGGGAAAGGAAATTTCAACCCCGACACCATTCATACGTTAGTGATTGATGAATTCGACAAATCACTGGAGTTTGGTTTCCAGGATGAGATGGCTGAAATTATTAACCAGTTGCCGGGTCTTGCAAAGCGCATGCTTTTATCGGCTACTGATGCTGCCGAAATTCCACAGTTTACCGGTATCGATAACCGGGTAATCAGGCTCAATTATCTTTCTCCCGATGGCGAAGAGTCTGAATCACGCCTTCGCCTGATGAAAGTGATATCTCCTGCGAAAGACAAAATTGATACGTTGTTTGCCTTGCTTTGTTCGCTGGGAAGCAGCTCGAGCATTGTGTTCTGCAACCACCGCGATGCAGCCGATAGGGTAGGTGCTTTGCTGGCTGAAAAGGGACTTTACAACGAGGTGTTTCATGGTGGCATGGAACAACCCGACCGGGAAAAGGCGCTTTATAAGTTCAGAAACGGCAGTTGTCACGTGTTGGTTTCTACAGATTTGGCTGCTCGTGGATTAGATATTCCCGAGGTGGAGCACATCATTCATTATCATTTGCCGGTCAATGAGGAAGCGTTTACCCATCGCAACGGACGAACAGCTCGTTGGGATGCCAGCGGAACGTCTTATATCATTCTGCATGCAGAAGAAGTTTGTCCGACTTATGTGCCTGAAGACACGGAGGTGTATCAATTACCCGACAATCCGGCTCGTCCGCCCCAACCGCTGTGGGCTACTATATATATAGGTAAAGGGAAAAAGGATAAGCTGAACAAAATTGATATTGTGGGTTTCCTTTATAAAAAGGGGAATTTAGGCAAGGAAGATGTGGGCCGCGTGGATGTGAAAGAGCATTATGCTTTCGTGGCAGTGCGTCGCAGCAAAATAAAGCAACTGTTTACCTTGATTCGGGGAGAAAAAATAAAGGGAATGAAGACTCTAATTGAAGAAGCAAAATAATAGCACGATGTTGTGTGCGATAACGCTCATAATAATATGCTTTGTCTGTTTTTGTTTTGTGACAAAACTGCTCTGAGGTCATCTTTTTTTTATGAAACATTATTTGGCAGCATCTTTCTCATTAATATGTCCGTCAGGTATATATTTTTGATTTGCATATTTATGTGTTTGTTCTTGTATAATAGTAATAATCAGTTTGTTATACGTGTTTCTTTGTTTTGATTAATTCATCTTTTTATGCGCATTCCATTGAGTTTACCCGACTAACAATCTGGTGTATAAATACTGTATAAACCAATAAAAAGAAAGGTAAATAGCCTTAGTGATTATAATTTTATAGAGAAACGTTTGGCGTAAGGGAAATATTTTGTAATTTCGCAGCGTCTTAAGACTTCTAATAACTGAAATTGTATAACAAAAACCAACTTTCAAATGAAAAAGCATAATTTCAATGCCGGACCTTCCATACTTCCTCGCGAAGTAATAGAGGATACTGCAAAGGCCATTTTGGATTTTAATGGGTCTGGTCTCTCTCTGATGGAAATCAGCCACCGTGCTAAAGACTTCCAACCTGTGGTTGACGAAGCGGAAGCGTTGTTTAAGGAACTACTTAACATTCCCGAGGGTTACTCGGTGCTCTTCCTGGGTGGTGGTGCCAGTTTGGAATTCTGCATGGTACCTTTCAATTTCCTTGAGAAGAAAGCAGCTTACCTCAATACCGGTACATGGGCAAAAAAAGCAATGAAGGAAGCCAAAGGCTTTGGTGAAGTTGTTGAAGTTGCCTCTTCAGCCGATGCTAATTACACATTTATCCCGAAAGACTACACAATCCCAACCGACGCAGACTACTTTCACATTACAACCAACAACACAATTTTTGGTACAGAGTTAAAGGAAGATCTTAATTCGCCGATTCCTGTCGTAGCCGACATGTCTTCGGATATTTTCTCACGCCCTATCGACGTATCTAAATACGCTTGTATTTATGGTGGTGCACAAAAGAATCTGGCTCCTGCCGGTCTTACTTTTGTTATTGTGAAGAATGACGCGCTGGGTAAGGTGTCTCGTTACATTCCTACAATGTTGAGCTATCAAACTCACATTGATAATGGTTCGATGTTTAACACACCTCCTGTAGTACCTATTTATGCTGCATTGCAAACACTGAAATGGGTTAAAGCTCAGGGTGGCGTAAAAGAGATGGAACGCCGTGCCATTGAGAAAGCCGATTTGCTGTACAATGAAATTGATCGCAACAAACTATTTGTGGGTACTGCTGCCGAAGAAGATCGTTCCAGAATGAACATCTGCTTCGTTATGACTCCCGAATACAAAGAACTGGAAGCCGATTTCTTGAAGTTCGCTACAGAAAGAGGTATGGTGGGTATCAAAGGTCACCGTTCGGTGGGCGGTTTCAGAGCTTCGTGCTACAATGCCCTCCCAAAAGAAAGTGTTCAGGCTTTAATAGATTGCATGCAGGAGTTTGAAAAACTGCACTAAGCAACCTTATTAATATAATTTTCACCACAGATTGTACGAGGGCGCAGATGAATAATAATCTGTGAAAATGCCTTGTGTAATCTGTGGTGATTTCATTTTATAAACTATCAATATTTGCTATGAAAGTACTAATTGCTACCGACAAACCGTTTGCCAAAGTGGCTGTAGACGGTATTCGTAAAGAGATTGAAGCTGCCGGATTTGAACTGGCTTTACTCGAAAAATATACTGAAAAGGCTCAATTGCTGGATGCTGTGAAAGATGCCAATGCCATCATTATACGTAGTGACATTATTGATGCTGAGGTTCTGGATGCTGCCAAGGAACTGAAAATAGTGGTTCGTGCCGGCGCCGGATATGATAACGTTGATCTGGAAGCTGCAACTGCTCACCAAGTTTGTGTGATGAATACGCCCGGACAGAATGCTAATGCTGTGGCCGAACTTGCTTTGGGTATGATGGTCTATGCTGTGCGTAACTTCTACAACGGAACTTCGGGAACGGAACTGATGGGTAAAAAACTGGGTATTCATGCTTATGGAAATGTAGGTCGCAATGTGGCCCGCATAGCCAGAGGTTTTGGTATGGAGATTTACGCATACGATGCTTTTTGCCCTAAAGAAGTGATGGAGAGCGAAGGGGTGATAGTTTGTGACTCTGCCGATGAACTTTATAAGGCTTGTGATGTTGTTTCTTTGCACATTCCGGCAACTGCCGAAACAAAGAACTCCATCAACTATGCATTGCTCAATGGCATGCCTAAAGGTGGATTGCTGGTAAACACAGCGCGCAAAGAGGTAATCAACGAAGCTGAAGTGCTGAAACTGATGGCCGACAGACCCGACTTCAAGTATGTTACTGACATTATGCCGGCTGCTCATGCAGAGTTTGCAGAAAAGTTTGCCGGTCGTTATTTTGCTACTCCGAAGAAAATGGGTGCGCAGACTGCCGAAGCAAATATCAATGCCGGAATTGCTGCTGCCAAACAAATTGTTGGCTTCCTGAAAGATGGATGCGAGAAGTTCAGAGTAAACAAATAATATTAATGAATAGAATTTATGGCAATAATAAAACCTTTTAAGGGTATTCGTCCGCCTCAGAACCTGGTGGAGCAAGTAGCATCGCGCCCTTACGACGTGTTAAACTCAGAAGAAGCCCGTGAAGAGGCTGCCGGAAACGAAAAATCTCTTTATCACATTATCAAGCCGGAAATTGATTTTCCGCAGGGCACCGACGAGCACGATGACTGTGTGTATGCCAAAGCCGCAGAGAATTTCCAATTATTCCAGGACAAAGGATGGTTGGTACAGGACGAAAAGGAATTGTACTACATCTATGCACAAACCATGAATGGCAAAACGCAGTATGGTTTGGTGGTTGGTGCTTACGTGCCCGACTATATGAATGGAATCATCAAAAAGCACGAACTAACCCGTCGCGACAAGGAGGAAGACCGCATGAAGCATGTTCGTGTGAACAATGCTAACATTGAGCCGGTATTCTTTGCCTATCCCGATAATGCAACGTTGGATGCCTTGGTGAAGAAATATACTGTTCAGGAGCCTGTTTATGATTTCATTGCTCCGGGCGATGGATTTGGACATACATTCTGGATTATTGATGATGCAAGTGACATTGCTACCGTAACGAAGGAATTTGCTGCCATGCCGGCGTTATATATTGCCGATGGCCATCACCGTTCGGCAGCTGCTGCGTTGGTGGGTGCCGAGAAAGCTAAACAGAACCCCAATCACCGTGGTGATGAGGAGTACAACTACTTCATGGCAGTGTGTTTCCCGGCCAATCAGTTGACCATTATCGACTACAACCGCGTGGTGAAGGATCTTAACGGGCTTTCAGCTGCTGAGTTTCTTGCTGCTCTCGAAAAGAGTTTTGTTGTAGAAGAGAAAGGTGCTGATATTTACAAGCCCAATGAGTTGCATAACTTCAGCTTGTATCTGGAGGGCAAATGGTACAGTTTGACTGCTAAACCGGGTACGTATGATGACAATGACCCGATTGGTGTATTGGATGTTACCATCTCTTCCAACCTCATTCTGGATGAGATTCTGGGCATCAAGGACTTGCGCTCTGATAAACGAATTGATTTTGTAGGTGGCATCCGTGGCTTAGGCGAACTGAGCAAACGTGTTGACAGCGGAGAAATGAAAGTGGCATTGGCTCTCTATCCTGTTTCCATGAAACAGCTCATGGACATTGCCGATACCGGTAATATTATGCCTCCCAAAACTACTTGGTTTGAACCCAAATTGCGTTCGGGCCTTGTGATTCACAAATTGGTATAAGCCGTAGCGTTCATGCTGTAGCGCGTGAGGCGTATGCTAACCATGAACAAATGACGCTTCTGCGTCTTAATAATAAGCACTATAGGGGCTGTCTGCAAAAGCGGGCAGCCCTTTTTAGTTATATGTAATGACTTTTTTTGTAACTTTGCGCCATGGTTCAAGATACTTATAAAACAATAGCCGATGTATCCGAAGGGTTGTACACTGAGAAGAGAAGCAAATTCATTGCTGTGGCCCTTCCGGTGAAAACCGTAGAAGAGATAAAAGAGCATTTGGAAGTGTATCAAAAGAAGTACTACGATGCTCGCCACGTGTGCTATGCGTACATGCTGGGACACGAACGCAAAGACTTTCGTGCCAATGACAACGGAGAACCATCGGGTACTGCGGGCAAACCCATTTTGGGGCAGATTAACTCGAACGAGCTGACGGATATTCTGGTGATTGTGGTGCGTTATTTTGGTGGTATCAAGTTGGGAACCAGTGGACTTATTGTGGCTTATAAAGCTGCCGCTGCCGAAGCAATTGCTGCTGCTACCATTCTGGAGAAAACCGTCGACGACGAGGTTACGGTGCTTTTTGAATACCCCTTCATTAATGATGTAATGCGCATTGTGAAGGAAGAAGAACCCGAAATTGTAGACCAGTTGTATGACATGGATTGCCGCATGACGCTTCGTATTCGCCGTTCGTGCATGCCCCGCTTACGCGAGCGCTTGTTGAAAGTTGAAACGGCTCGTTTGGCCGACCAAGATTAGTCAATTAAATATTATATATCAGATAAGATGGCATTTGAAGCAACAAAAAAAGAGTGGAGTGAGTTGTATACGTTTTTCCGCTTGCTGGCAACCGGTGTGGTACACATGGGTACTCCGCAGGGGAAAAAAGACGATGAAAAGAAGTTGAGCATTGCAATGATTCAACGCGAAGAGCACAATGGCACCCGTCGCTATTACCTAGAAGGAGAGGAAGTACATGTGGTGGGTGAAGAGATGGATGCTCGTTTCCCAAGAGAGGATTTTGCCACTGTGGCCGATCTTATTTTGGATGCGATAAAGACATCGCCCGATGATGAAGTGGCTTCACCCGATGGAGTAGAGGAGTTTCTCGATGCTGTTTCTATCTTTGACCTGGAAGCAAAAACAGAAGATCGCACAGACTTTTCTATTGCTTTCTGGCATGCCGATGCACCGCTTACGGGGCTTGTGGTACGCTCGCGCATCGGACGGATGAATCCGTTACTCGACGGTGGGCGCACGGCCAACTTGAAGTTTGAGCAAACAGGTATTAAATTTGCAACGCCCACTGTGAGCAAAGTCAATGCACTGGAATCTGCCAATGAAGTGGCCGACCGCATGATGCTGATTGACCGTTTGGGTGGAGTGCTGAAGTATGCCGATGTAGCCGACAAGGTATTTCGCAGCAATCTCCTGATGATTGACCTGCATTTTCCACGTTTGCTGGCAGAGATGCTTCGTGTGATGCAGCTCGACGGAATTACTCGTGTTTCCGAACTGACCGAGGCTATGAACTCCATCAATCCATTAAAGATAAAGGAGGAACTCATCACCAAGCACCATTATTATGAGTTCAAGATGAAGCAGTTCTTGTTGGCTTTGGCTTTGGGTATGCGCCCTGCCAAGATTTACAACGGAACCGACTCGGCTGTGGAGGGAATGCTTTTGGTTAGTGGCAACGGCGAAGTACTGTGCTACCACAAATCAGATAAAGCAGTATTCGAAGACTTTCTTTTCCTCAATACCCGCTTCGAGAAAGGAGCGGTTGAGAAAGATAAATACGGTTTCCTGGAGCGTGAAAACGGAGTGTACTACTTTAAACTAAATGCCAAAATTGGTTTGGTGAAACGCTAAACGCCTGGAGTATATAGCCAACAAGTACTGAGGTATATAGCTCATTGAAACCGGCTATATACCTCAGTGCCTATAGGCTATATAGGTGAGGACAGTTCGTCTATATAGCTCATAACTGTGACACTCCGTAGAGCGTAGGCAGTAATTTTCGATCGCCCAGCGTATTATCTACTCTTGCCACGTTTATCCAGAATTTATTGTTGCGCACACTTTCAGTGGGGTAAACAGCCTTTTGCCGTACGTAACTGTGCTCCCAATTATCGGCTACCGCTTCGTATTCAGGGTGTGGAGCGTTGATCAGCACATTATCTTCCTTGCTGGCCGTGCCGTTTTTCACCTCCTCAATTTCTTGCCAGATGCTCAACATTACCTCTACGAAATTATCTAATTCGGCCAGACTCTCACTTTCGGTCGGTTCAATCATCAGCGTGCCGTGCACAGGGAACGAAAGGGTAGGTGCATGGTATCCGTAATCCATCAGTCGCTTGGCCATATCGTTTTCAGTGATGCCAGTTTCCTGATGTATGTTACGGCATTCCAAAATCATTTCGTGTCCCACAAAACCAGTTGCCCCACGGTAAACAATGCCATAAGTGTCTCGCAAACAAGCAGCCAAGTAATTAGCGTTCAGAATAGCATCACGCGTAGCAGCCGTTAGTCCGGCTGCCCCCATCATGCGGATGTAGCCGTAAGTAACAGGTAAGATTCCTGCACTGCCATAAGGCGAAGCTGCTACCGTATGCAGTGGTAAATCATTTACACCGGCATGCACATCATCTGCTTCGTGGAGCACGTTGGCGGTGCTATTATCAGCAAAGTGCGGATGCGAGGGTAAGAACGGCACCAGATGAGCAGCCACGCAAATAGGGCCGGCACCCGGACCACCACCACCGTGAGGAATGCAGAATGTTTTATGTAAATTGAGGTGACACACATCGGCACCGATAAAGCCCGGGTTAGTCAGTCCGACCTGCGCATTCATATTGGCACCATCCATGTAAACCTGAGCCCCACAACTGTGAATGAGCTCGCATATTTCACGAATAGAAGTTTCGAATATGCCGTGTGTTGAAGGGTAGGTAATCATCAATGCAGCCAGTTCATTGCGGTTGGCTTCGGCTTTGTTGCGCAGATCGCCCATGTCGACATTTCCCTGCTCATCGCACGCACAAATCACAACGTTGAAGCCTGCCTGCACCGCCGATGCCGGATTGGTACCGTGTGCCGATGCCGGAATAAGTACTTTGTCGCGATGTCCCTGACCGATGCTTGTCAGGAAAGAACGAATCACCATGAGTCCGGTATATTCGCCCGCAGCACCCGAGTTTGGTTGGAAACTTACCCCTGCAAAGCCCGTAATGCGCTGCAAATACTGCCCCAGATTTTGAATCATTTCTAAATACCCCTGCGCTTGATCTGCCGGAACCAGCGGATGCATTCCACCAAATTCGGGACGGCTCAGCGGAAGCATCTCCGATGCTGCATTCAGCTTCATGGTGCACGAACCCAGCGAAATCATAGAGTGCGCCAACGAAATATCTTTGCGGTCCAACCGCTTGATGTAGCGCATCATTTCCGTTTCCGTGTGATACGACCGGAACACCGGGTGCATCAGGAAACTGCTTTTTCTTTGCAATGTGTCAGGGATAACACAGGCTTCACTAACAGGCTGAATGCTTTCTGAAGTTCGGTTGGCAGCGATGGCAAATACACTTATCAATGTTTTCAGCGCACAGACATCAGTTGTTTCATCGATGCTGACCCCTACATCACCGTTGTCAAAGTAGCGCAAATTGACCTCCTTGCTCAGCGCCACGCTTTGAAGATGCTGCGTGGAAACCTCTTGAGGAAGAGCTATGCGCAGCGTATCAAAATAAGCCTTGTTGAACTGGTTGTAGCCCAGAGCCTGCAATGCTTTATCAAGAAAAACCGTTGTAGCGTGAATTTTCCGGGCTATGCTTTTAATGCCTTCCTCACCATGATACACCGTATAAAATCCGGCCATGGTGGCCAGTAAGGCTTGTGCCGTGCAGATGTTTGAAGTAGCCTTCTCGCGCTTGATGTGCTGCTCACGCGTTTGCAACGCCATGCGGAAACAAGGTTTACCGTACTTATCTTTTGACCACCCAATGATTCGTCCCGGTACGTTGCGTTTGTATTCATCGCGCGTAGCAAAGTAAGCAGCCGAGGGTCCGCCATAGAACAAGGGCACGCCCAGTCGCTGTGTGCTGCCAAATACCACATCCGCATCCCATTCGCCCGGAGGAGTGAGTAGCGCCAAACTCAGTATATCGGCTGCTACAGCCACCTTGCAGTTGGCTGCATGTGCTTGGGCTGTTAACTCCCGATAATCCTCCACACTACCGTCGGCGTTAGGATACTGTATCACACAGGCAAATACATCGGGCGTAAATTCAAAAGAAGTGTACTGACCAACCCGTAGCTCAATGCCCTGAGGCAACGCCCGTGTTTGCATAACCGCCAGCGTTTGCGGAAAAATCTTTTCGTCGACCAACACCACGTTGGCATTGTTCTTTTGCTGATCACGTGGTCTAAGTCCGTGCATCATCGTTACCGCTTCGGCAGCAGCAGTCGCTTCGTCGAGCAGCGAACTGTTGGCCAGCGGCATACCTGTAAGGTCGCACACAGCCGTTTGAAAATTCATCAGTGCCTCGAGCCGCCCTTGCGAAATCTCAGCCTGATAAGGTGTATACGAAGTGTACCACACGGGGTTCTCAAATACATTGCGCTGAATGACGGCCGGCGTAATGGTGTTGTACCATCCCATACCGATGTAGGTAGCATATAACTTATTTTTAGCTGCCAGTTCTGCCATGTGTTTACCGTAAGCATATTCCGTGAGCGGTTCCGGTAACTCAATGGGTTCTTTGAGACGAATGTCAGCCGGAATAACCTGATTAATCAGCTCATCCAGCGAGTGCACACCTATCTTTTCAAGCATCTTTTTCACATCGCTCTCATCGGGACCGATGTGACGATTGCACAATGTATTTGTTTCCATGATATTTAAGGTTTTAGTTTGATTGCATTATCTGAAAAACGGATTCTCCACTTTCTCTATGCCAATGGTAGTAGGAGCACCATGCCCGGGGTAAACAATGGTTTCGTTGGGCAAAACGAACAGTCGGCTACAGATGTGTTCACGCAGATCATCGAAATTCCCGCCTGCGAGGTCGGCCCTGCCTATGCTGCCTTGAAACAGAACATCACCGGAAAACATGCAGTTATCTCCCTTGCTGTAGAATACCAAACTGCCCGGTGAGTGACCCGGCACGTGAATGGCCTCCAATTGAGTATTACCAAAGCTGATGAAGTCACCATCGTGCAGATACTTACCTAGTGGAACCGGTTCTTCCTTCAATTCAAAGCCAAACATGCGCGATTGTTTCGCGGCATTTTCCAGCCAGAATTCGTCAATCTGACAAGCCTCGGCTTTCAATCCGAACTCTTTCAGCATAAACGGGTTACCGAAGATGTGATCCAGATGCAGGTGTGTGTTGAGCAAATGTTTCACGGTAAGCTTATTGGAGAGGATAAATGTTTTGAGAGCCTGCTTTTCTTCTTCGTAATAGCATCCCGGATCAATGACTACTGCTTCGTAAGTTTCATCCCACACCACGTAGCAATTTACCGGGAACATATTAAATTCAAATCTTTTTATTTTCATCTTGTTCACTTTAAAATGATGCGGAGCGCCAAGGCGCATCCGCTTTACTCAGTATGATACGGCTTACACCGTTACGTAAACCACTTTCTTGGTTTTAAAGAACTCTTCTTCGAATTCATCGCTCAGGTTGTGCATAACCGTTTTGTGTTTAAAAGGCATGGCTTCGTGCTCCAGCTCACCGCCTTTCAGACAAATTAAACCGTTTGGCAGGGCGTTTTGTTGCTTCACCGATATGTTTTTTTTGATTATTTTAATCAGATCGGCAAGTGGCATCACAGCCCGGCTCACTACAAAATCAAACGTTTGCTTCTCTTCCTCGGCCCTTGCATGTCTGAAAGTAACATTTTTCAGGCCAATGGCACTAGCCACCTCTGTAGCCACCCGCACCTTTTTGCCGATACTGTCAACCAAGTGAAAGTGCACTTCGGGAAACAAGATAGCCAACGGTATGCCCGGAAAACCACCGCCCGTACCCAAATCCATGATGCGAGATCCGGCACGGAACTGTATGACGCGTGCAATACCCAGCGAGTGTAACACGTGGTGCTCATACAAGTTTTCAATGTCTTTGCGTGAGATAACGTTGATTTTTGCATTCCATTCCGTGTATAAATCATACAAGGCTGCAAACTGTTTTTTTTGTTCCTCTGTAATGTCGGGAAAATATTTCAATATAATATCCATGAAAATAATCGTGGTTTTATCTATTAATTTTTAAGTTCGTTGATGATCATATTATCTTTTGCCAAGATGTGCTCCATCATTTGGTAAGGAAGTTTAATGTTCACTTCACCCATGGCATAAGGTGTAAATTCATACACGTTGAAATGAAATACAATACCGTCTGGCTCCAGATAGAAATTATCCGTAGCCACCAAATCGCCGGTCGATCCATATCCTATATCTTCCAATTCCTCGCGAGTAGTCATTTTATTATCGGCCATCAGCTGATTCCACAGCAAATCGGTGAGCAACTCCTGATATTCGCCAACAAATACATCATTCAACTTAATAGGTCGAAGGGTAGCCAGGTTGATGTTCAGGTAAGTGGTTGTGTACATGCCGTGAGCACCGCCCGTATATTCGTTGTAGTTAATCCGGTAGGTAAGCAAATTGCTTTTGTAGTGCTGCACGTGTCCTTCAATGCTCTTATAATAAGAATACCACGGAGTAACCTCATCATCGTGCTTTTTCTGGTCTTCCAGATACATGGGTTCCAGATCTTTGCGGTAATCGGCCACATAGTTTTCGCTGAACTGCTTGATAACTTGCGGTGTGGGTAGTCCCACATACTTATCGCCAAAACATGCGGCTACGAAATAAGAGTTCAAGCTGTCTTTGAGTCGGTTGTCGGTTGCCTTCACCGGATAGGTATACTTAATAACTAAATTACAAGCCGGTTTGGCCGAGTCGGCAAACAAATGTTCTGTTTGGTTAATTGATATACTATCAAATTCCAACCCGCCTGTGTTTTTATCCATCTTGTTACCACACGAAAATAAAATGCCGCCAACAGAAAGTATAACGGCCAGCTGCATTACATATTGTTTTTTTATCATGGCAAATGCTTTTAAATTACATTTTAAGTGGCTTATAAAGCCTTGTCTATACGCACAAATATAGAACATATTAACGAATCGGGCACATAAAAACATAAAATTTAATATCTTCTTATACACTTAATAAGCTATCTTTGCAAAAAGCATGAAAAGACTCCGTTACATAATCGCTTGTTTGCTCTCCGTACTCATTATCTATGTGGGAGCGGGTGTGGCAGTGATGCATTATTGTTGCAATCGCTGTGAGTCTTCTCATGTAGAATCTCACCAACACGGAGACATGCCCTGTGAGGTGCAACATGCACAGCATGCTACTGCATCCTCTTGCGGATCTTGTTCTGTGCAGGAAACACAGCCTTCTTGCTGTACTTCCGCTTCGGTGAAACACCAATCTGTTGCCACTCACGGCGAACAGTTGTCTCACAGCAAAGGCTGTACGGTAAGCATCTACAAACTCGACTTGGTAAAATACTCTTTCGAGTCGGTTATTACCGTACCGGTTATAAACCTTCTGTGCCAGGAATTACCCGATTTGATGGTGTCCGTTCCGCGGATGGAAGACGCGGCTCATCACTACACGGATACCTCGCCGCCTGCCGTAGGCTCCCGGCAATATCTAGCTCTTTACTCTACCTTACTTATTTAGTCGTTCGTTATCGGTTCTTCGATGAATGAGCCGAACTCGTAGTGCCGATTTTGCACATCGGTAACCCTTGCTGTTTGTAACTCAACGGCAAGCTATTCTATTTATTAAATAACGAACGAATATCAAGTATGAAATACATCTATCTTATGCTGTTCATGATGACAGCTAATTTCACATACGCACAAGTACGCGGAACTGTAAAAGACAAACAAGGCGAACCCATTCCCGGTGCCAACGTGTTCTGGATGGGAACCACCTCGGGTGTAACCAGCTCTGCCGAAGGACGCTTTAGCATTGAGAAGCCTGCCAAGAGCCACATGCTGGTGGTTAGTTTCATTGGCTTTGTGAATGACACCATTCACGTGGAAAAGAAAAACGCTTCTATTGATGTGGTGCTCAATGAAGGAGTAGAGTTGAGTGAAGTCAACGTGGTTAGCCGCAAGTTGGGTACCATGAAGATGCGTAACAGTGTGATGAATCAGGAAATGATTAGCAGCACAGAACTCTTTCGTGCGGCATGCTGCAACTTGGGAGAAAGCTTTGTGACCAACCCATCGGTCGACGTGAGCTACTCGGACGCGGCAACAGGGGCCAAGCAGATAAGACTCTTGGGACTGTCGGGTACCTACGTGCAGATGCTTACTGAAAACATACCCAACTATCGTGGAGCTGCCGCGCCTTATGCACTGGGCTATGTACCCGGACCGTGGATGCAGAGCATTCAGGTATCCAAAGGAACATCTTCCGTTAAGAACGGCTATGAGGCTATTACCGGACAAATAAACGTTGAGTTCAAGAAACCGCAAACTCCTGAAGCTGATATTTTAACGGCCAACCTTTATGCCGACTCTGATAGTCGCTACGAAGCCAATGCCGATGTACTGGCAAAGATCAACAAGAACTGGAGCACTATGTTGCTGATGCACTATGAAAACCAAACGAAGTCGCACGACTCCAACAACGACGGTTTTCTGGACTTACCCAAAGTGGAGCAATATAATTTCCATAACCGCTGGGCATACTTTAACAGTCGCTACGAATTTCAAGTGGGTATTAAAGCGCTCAGTGAAGACCGTAACAGCGGACAAACCCTTCACGGTGGTAACATGTCAATGACGGATGACCTATATAAAATAGGTATAAAAACCAACCGTTACGAAGCCTACATGAAGAATGCTTATTTGCTTAACCCAGAGACCAATGCCAATGTGGCGTTGATGTTATCGGCTAGTCTGCACAACCAGGATGCCGCCTACGGTCGCAAGCTTTACGATGTGGACCAAAGCAACTTCTATGCTTCGTTGATGTACGAAACCAATTTGGGGAAAAGACACAGCTTGTCAACCGGACTGAGCTTTAACTATGACTCTTTTGACCAGAATTACCGTTTAACGAATCAGACTGATTTGCCCCGCACATCACGTTTTGTGAAGGAAGCCGTACCGGGTGCTTATGCACAGTATACCTATAACCTCGATGATAAGCTCGTTGTGATGGGTGGTTTGCGTGGCGACTACAGCAGCGAATACGGTTTCTTTGTCACCCCGCGTGCCCACATCAAGTACAACCCCAACGAGATAGTACATTTCCGCTTGTCGGCCGGTAAAGGCTACCGTACCAATCATGTATTGGCGGAAAATAACTATCTGCTGGCAAGCAGTCGCCAAGTGACGATTGCCAATAACTTAGATCAGGAAGAAGCATGGAACTATGGTGCCAGTGTCTCCACATACATTCCTTTGTTTGGCAAAACGTTGAATGTGAATACGGAATACTATTACACCGACTTCCGCAACCAAGTGGTGGTTGACATGGATAGCAATCCCCATGAAATAGCCTTTACGAACCTCGACGGAAAGTCGTACTCCAAGGCATTTCAGGTCGAAGCTTCGTATCCTTTCTTTGAAGGATTTACATTGCTGGCTGCCTACCGTTTAACGGATGCCAAAACCACGTACAACGGTCAATTGCTTGAGAAACCACTGACCAGTAAGTACAAAGGATTGATTACCGCTTCTTACCAAACACCGCTAGGCATCTGGCAGTTTGACACCACCTTGCAACTCAATGGAGGCGGAAGAATGCCCAATCCTTATGCGTTGGCCGACGGATCCTCATCGTGGAGCAGCCGATACGGTTCCTTTGAACAGTTAAGTGCTCAGATAACCCGTTATTTCCGGGGATGGTCGCTTTACGTAGGAGCGGAAAACCTGACCAATTTCAAACAAAAAAATCCCATTATAGCAGCTACCGAACCTTGGGGGGACAACTTTGACTCAACCATGATTTGGGGGCCTGTGCATGGAGCTAAATATTATGTAGGAGTAAGATTAAATTTAAGCAAATGATGAAAACAAAAAGAATGATGGCGGCTTTGGCCGTAGTACTGCTCAGCGCAGTAAGTGTGTACGCAAAAGATATTCGTACAGCTATTTTCAAGGTTACACAAATGGAGTGTGAAAACTGTGAACGCAAGGTGAAGAACAACATCAAGTTCGAAAAAGGACTGAAGAAGTTTACCACTGACCTGAAAGAACGTACGGTAACCATTACCTACGATGCCGAGAAAACGAACATTGAGAAAATCAAGGAAGGCTTCCGTAAGTTTGATTACGAAGCCGAACTGGTAAAAGAGACAAAAGAGGCCGATAAGAAATAAAGCCTTTTTCCCTCTGCGGATTTATTGATGTAAATCTCGTCTTTGGTTTTTGAATAACCTGACAGACAGTGTGCTTACACACTGCCTGCCGGGTTATTTGAACAATAAACCGTACCACTTGTTTACTCCTATAATACGACATATCCTAAATCACATATTCAAATGAGCAAAATAGAAAAAAAAACATTCCCGGTGCTTAACATGCATTGCGCGGGATGTGCTACCAATGTAGAACGCACTATCAAAAAACTTCCCGGTATATCCGATGCTTCAGTCAACCTGGCTGCCAATACGCTTTCTGTAGCTTATGAGAACGATAAACTGACTCCCGGTGAAATGCGGGCAGCCGTACTTGCTGCCGGTTACGACCTCATTGTGGAAGAAGAAAACAAACAGGAACGCCAACAAGAAGAGCAGCAAAAACACTACCAGAGTTTGAAAAAACGCGTAATCGGAGCATGGATCTTTTCTGTTCCGATGCTTCTGCTTGCTATGGTATTTATGCACTTGCCTTATGCCAATGTATTAATGTTAGTGCTATCCGTGCCAGTGCTGGTCCTTTTCGGCAGATCTTTCTATGTAAATGCATGGAAACAAGCCAAGTTGGGACGCAGCAATATGGATACGTTGGTGGCACTGAGTACAGCCATTGCTTTTCTTTTCAGTCTGTTCAACACCTTCTTTCCTGAGTTTTGGTATAACCGCGGACTGGAACCTCATGTGTATTATGAAGCCGCTACGGTCATTATAGCCTTTGTGCTCACGGGCAAATTAATGGAAGAACGTGCAAAAGGTAACACGTCTGCCGCCATACGCAAACTCATGGGTTTACAACCCAAAACAGCCCGGGTGTTGCGCAACGGAAAAGAAGAGGAAGTAACCATTGCCGAACTTCAGGTAAATGACCTGGTAGTGGTGCGTCCCGGAGAGCAGATTCCCGTTGACGGAATACTGACCGATGGCGACTCTTTTGTCGATGAAAGCATGATAAGTGGTGAACCCGTGCCGGTTGAAAAGAAAACAGATGATAAAGTGCTGGCAGGAACCATTAATCAAAAAGGTTCTTTTGTTATTAAAGCCTTGCAAGTAGGCAAACATACGGTACTTGCCCGCATCATCAGTATGGTGCAAGAAGCACAGGGAAGCAAAGCACCCGTGCAACGCATTGTTGACCAGATAACCGGTATTTTTGTTCCGGTTGTATTGGGCATTTCCTTGCTTACATTCATTGGATGGTTACTGATAGCCGGTCCCGATTATTTCTCCCATGCCATGTTGTCGGCCGTTTCCGTGCTGGTCATTGCTTGTCCTTGTGCACTGGGACTGGCAACTCCAACAGCTTTGATGGTGGGTATCGGTAAAGCAGCCGATTACCATATCTTGATAAAAGATGCCGTTGCATTGGAGCAAATGCGCAAGGTTGATGTGGTGGTGCTCGATAAGACCGGAACACTGACCGAAGGACATCCCACCGTTTCGACTTCCTTGTGGGAGCGTCCCGAAGAGGAGCATTTCAAAGATGTATTGCTGGCAGCCGAATTGAAGTCGGAGCATCCACTAGCCGAAGCCATTGTAGCCGAGTTGCAGGAATCGGGCATTGAACCTGCCGCCATAGAAGGTTTCAAGAGCATTACCGGAAAAGGAATTCAGGTGGTTTATAACGAACAAGTTTACTGGGCGGGCAGCCACAAACTACTGAAAGACTTTAGTGCAGGTATTTCGGATACCATGGCAGGTATGCTGGTGCAATATCAATCGGCCGGAAACAGTATTGTTTACTTTGGTCGCGAACATGAATTGCTGGCTGTTATTGCCATCACCGACCAGATTAAGGCCACTTCTGTGGAAGCCGTTAAAGAGTTGAAACGCCAAGGTGTGGAAATTTGCATGCTTACCGGTGATGGCGAGCGTACAGCATCGGCTGTGGCACGCAAACTGGGCATCACTCGTTTTATGGCCGATGCGTTGCCCGACGACAAAGAACTATTTGTGCGCGAACTGCAATTACAGGGTAAAAAAGTGGCTATGGTGGGCGACGGTATCAACGATTCACAAGCACTTGCCCGTGCCGATGTAAGTATTGCTATGGGTAAAGGAACCGATATTGCCATGGATGTAGCGATGGTAACTCTTATGACTTCAGACTTATTGTTGCTCCCCAAAGCTTTATCACTCTCTAAACAAACAGTGCGCCTCATACATCAAAATTTGTTTTGGGCATTCATCTACAACCTGATAGGTATTCCTATTGCGGCCGGATTGTTGTTCCCCGTGAACGGACTGTTGCTGAACCCCATGCTAGCTAGTGCTGCAATGGCTTTCTCAAGCGTGTCGGTCATGATTCATTCCATTAGCTTTGGTAAATACGCACTGAAGTAATCAACTACAAGTAACTAAAAAACGAGGCTGCCTTCCCTGCGGATGACAGCCTCGTTGTGCAAAATGAAAAGTAATTGTTATTGTGCTCTCAGAAAAGCCTGCTATGATTTATTTCTTCAATAGAACTTTTTCAATGGCTTCTTTAAAAGACGCTTTTGGCATAGCACCTTGAGCCATTTGCGGTTCGCCATCCATGGGGATAAACAATAGGGTAGGGATGCTTCTGATACCGAAAGCGGCAGCCAGTTCTTGTTCTTCCTCCGTGTCAACTTTATAAATGTATATCTGATCTCCATATTCGGCAGCTAACTCTTCCAATATGGGAGCAATCGTTTTGCACGGTCCGCACCACGAAGCATAGAAATCAACGATAGCGGGTTTATCGCCCAAATACTTCCACTCGTTAGGAGTTGTTTCATAATTGGCTACTTTAGTCAGGAAATCACTTTTACTTAGATGAATTGTTTTCATTTTATTTTCAGTTTTATTAGTTGCTTTTTCAGTCTCTTTCTGTTTTCCGTTACATGATGAAACAACCAGGCTCATCATAACAGCTGCAAGAATTATTTTCTTCATTGGTTCTCAGGGTTATATGAATAATTATTGTTTTTTGCTTTTATCTTTATCTTTTTGAAAGATGCTTAGTAACAATCCGCCCATTACTGCACCCCAAACGGTACTCATGAATGGCGATGATGTAATGGGGCAAGTGCCACTGGTGCATCCTACGTAAAGCCAGTAAAAGTAACCTCCGATGGCCCCTGCTACTGCTCCGATAATAAACAGTATGTTTTTGCCGATGATTTTCTTAAGTTGTTCCATAATGTATCTTGTTCTAATTTTCCCTTATAACAAGTTTCCTTTGGAAAATGATTAAGATATTAGCATTAATTAATACTTTTCATCCTTAAAACACGTATTCCTGTCCATGTTTTATTGCCGGCAAGTTGTCTGCTAAGGGCTAACTTCTCAACTACAACCTTTTTTTGTTTGGAAGAAGCATGCAACAAATGAAGCTGATCTTTAATGTAAATAGCGATTCCCAGGTGACTAATGTCCAGACCCGGCGTATTGGTGGTAATAGCTATGATATCACCGTTCTTAATCCACGGTAACCCTTGGGCGGGTAACATGTTCTTGGGTACCCAGTGAACTTGCTGACCCGATAAGCGTTGTTCAATGGATGCCATTTCGGCAACTCTTTCGGGTGAGGAGTTCAGCTGTTTGTATAATTCCGGGTGAGATGACATGAACGATAGGTTCACTGTTTGAGTAGACGGACTGTATTGTGCCGTTACATCTTCAATCAGTCCTTTTTGAACGTTATCATTAATCCAATCCGTCATGTAATGCAAACGAGAGGTATATCCGTTAATCTGACCGTTACGGTAACGAATGTTCTGCAGGTTCTTCATAAAATCGGCCTCACTCATTTGTTCGCCTTGTGTGGGACAAAGAGCCATGGCCAGTACATTTTCGACGAACGTTGTGCAGTCAACCTCATCACAGTTAACGACTAGTTCTTCTTCACTGTTTCCCTCGAGCGTATAAGCTACGTAAGGAGTGTTCAATAACTTCAATCCGTTGCTCAGCATCGGGTTGGATTCCTGCGCTCCTACTTCCGGCAAAGCCAGAAGTAGCGCACATGATAAAAGAGATGTCATCTTTTTCATAGTGTACCTATTTTAATGTCTATAATTTCACGCCGTCACGCAACCACTTCTCCAATTCATCTGTCCATTGACGCTTGTAGGTAAAGTTGTCTCTGAATCCCCATCCGTGTCCTCCGGTTGGATAAATGTGCATGGTGGCCGGAACATTGTGTTTCAGTAAAGCCAAGTAGTAGTTGATACTGTTTTGAGGCAACACAGCCTTGTCATCCGATGACAAAGCAATAAATGCCTGCGGAGTTTGCGCATTTACTTGCAACTCGTTGGAATACTTGGCAATTAAATCAGCTGAAGGATTTTTGGTGATCAGATTCTCTCTGGAGCCGGCATGCGTGAAGTTTGCATCCATTGTGATTACCGGATATAGAAGAATTTGAAAATCGGGACGAGTTTCTTTACTTGTGTAATGCGTAGCCAGTGTAGAAGCCAAGTGCCCGCCTGCCGATGCTCCCATGATACCTACCTTAGCCGGATTGATATTCCACTCCGCAGCATGTTGTCTCACCAAGCGGATGGCTTGTTCAACATCCGAGAAAGGAACCTCGTTGTGTCCGTTGGGCATTCTGTATTTCAAAACAACATACGTAATTCCCTGCGTGTTGAACCACGGAGCCATGTCGTGTCCTTCATGGTTCATGGCCAAACGGGCGTAACCGCCACCGGGACACATAATCACAGCCATTCCGTTGGGATGCTCTGCCCGGTAAACAGTAATACCGGGATTCTTGATGTTGCTTACTCTTCCGTTATCCATTTCTTGTTCGTCGCCCTTCAGCTCATTGCTGTTGGGTGCGCCATTGGGCCATAAAGGCAGTTCAATAGGCTTTTGTGCGCATAAGCTCGTTGTCATGATCAATAGAGCTGTTACTAGAATTGTTTTCATATATTGATGATTAAGTTATTTCTTCATGGCCGACTTGATGAAGTAGAGTATCAACAGAGCATAAGCGCCCAATGCCAGTACTTCTGACCAAGTGTTTTGCAACCATTGCTCCTGAACCAAGTTGATTCCGCCAAAACGCATGGCAGCACTAACCACTCCCATCAGGGCACCACCGGCAATGAATCCGGATGCAAGCAACGTTCCTTTTTCGCCACGGGCTGTATTAATGCTTTCGTCTTTACTACGTGTAGTGACGTACCAATTGATGGCTCCACCTACAACTAGGGGCACGTTAAGTTCCAGAGGGATGAACATTCCCAATGCAAAAGCCAATGCCGGTATTTTGAAGAATGTAAGTACAATGGCAAGCAAGGCACCTACGCCGTAGAGTAACCAGGGAGCACCTACGCCGTTCATCAACGGTTCAATGACAGCTGCCATGGCATTGGCCTGCGGAGCAGCGAGTTGTCCGCTTGTAAATCCGTATGTTTTATTCAGAATAATCATAACTCCACCCACTGTGGCGGCAGATACTAATGTGCCCAAAAACTTCCAAGTTTGCTGTTTGGCAGGCGTGCTACCCAACCAATAACCAATCTTCAGGTCGGTAATGAATCCGCCTGCCATGGATAGAGCCGTACAAACAACGCCTCCCATCACCAAAGCCGCTACCATTCCGCCGGGGCCTTTCAGTCCTACAGCAACCATAACGACCGATGCCAAAATAAGAGTCATCAGTGTCATTCCCGATACCGGATTGGTTCCAACAATCGCAATGGCGTTAGCCGCAACCGTTGTAAACAGGAATGCAATTCCGGCTACCAATAAGATACCAACTACGGTATAAAGCAAGTTGCCTTGCATGACATCAAAGAAGAAGAAAAGGAAAATCAATACCAATGTAAGTAAAGAACCAATGGCAATGATTTTCATAGAAAGATCACGTTGAGTTCGAGTTGTTTCTTCGTCGACAACCGGTTTGCCTTTCATCTCTTTGGCAGCTAGTCCCACAGCACCTTTTATAATTCCCCAAGAACGAATGATACCAATTACACCGGCCATGGCAATACCACCAATACCAATGCTTTTAGCATAATGTTTAAAAATCTCTTCGGGTAACATGCTGCCAACCGTTGCTGTTATTTCAGGATTCCACATGTTGAGAACACTATCGCCCCAAATGAGAGACATGCCGGGAATGATGATCCACCACACAGCCAGCGAACCTGCACAAATAATAGATGCATATTTCAAGCCGACAATGTAACCCAATCCCATAACGGCAGCTCCGGTATTGACTTTAAAAACCAGTTTGGCTTTATCGGCCAGCATTTCGCCGAAACCGCAAACACGCGTGGTGAAGTTCTCGTTCCACCAGCCGAACGTAGCCACAATGAAATCGTAAAGACCTCCTACGATACCCGCCATCAGAAGAGGTTTGGCCTGATTGCCGCCTTTCTCACCCGATACAAGCACCTGCGTGGTGGCTGTTGCTTCGGGAAAAGGATATTTACCGTGCATGTCTTTTACAAAGTATTTGCGGAAAGGAATGAGGAAGAGTATTCCCAATATACCTCCCAATAAGGAACTGATAAAGACCTGAGTAAAGGTGATGGTAATTTCTTCCGGATATGTTTCTTGTAAGATGTACAGTGCAGGCAATGTGAAAATGGCTCCCGCCACAATAACGCCCGAACTGGCACCGATTGATTGAATAATCACGTTTTCGCCTAACGCATTCTTTCTTTTGGCTGCGCCCGATACGCCTACCGCAATAATGGCAATGGGGATGGCTGCTTCAAAAACCTGTCCCACTTTTAACCCAAGGTAGGCAGCAGCGGCCGAAAATAATACAGCCATGCCGATTCCCCATAAAACAGACCATAAGTTAACTTCTGCATAGTTTTTATGAGGACTCATCAAGGGTTGATATTCTTCCTCGGGTTTCAGCTCCCGAAACGCATTTTCGGGTAGTCCTACAGGCTTCTCTTCTTCGTGTTTCATACTCTCTAAATTTGCTAATAATTAGGGTGATTAAATAAATTGCGTATATCTATTTGATAAAGCGTTTCAAAGTAAACAAAAAAAAAGGAGAATCAAAAGATTCTCCTTGGCTTGTTATTTATTATCTCTTATTTAGCATCTTTGGCTGTCATGTCACCTTCAATGTATAACCGTAGCATTTCTGTTTTAGCATTGGTGCGAAGTGTGATTGATTTTTTAAAGTGACCGGGATACTTTCCGGTTCCGTTGTAGGTTACTTTTATGGTACCTTTTTGTCCCGGTAGTATCGGTTCTTTGGTGTAATCGGGAACGGTGCATCCACAAGATGCCACTGCCTGATGAATAACCAGAGGCGCATTTCCAACGTTGCTAAAGGTAAAAGTACAACTCACTACAGGACTATTTTCTGAAAATGTTCCGAAGTCATGTGTTGTCTTATCAAATTTGATTTCTGCCTGGCTTTGAGCAGACGCATAGGCTACACCCATTACCAGCATAACAACAAAAAATAATATTTTCTTCATATTCATTTCACTTTTGGTATTTTATAATAGACAAAGGTAGACGTTTTTTTTAGAAATATTCCCGTATATTTGCGAAATTCTATTAAATATGACAAATCAGTCTGTAACAAACTTCAAACAAGAGTAAAATGATGAAAAAGATAACACTACTATCACTCATTTGCCTGAACGTGCTGGCTATGGCGTGTACGGGAAAAGACCAACAAACACTGTCGGGATTGCGTCCGGCCGACTTTCAGCGAGAGGTTAACGGCCAACTCACCAATCTCTTTGTGCTCAAGAACAGTGCCGGAATGGAAGTCTGTATAACAAATTACGGGGCACGAGTAGTTTCAGTGATGGTACCCGACAGGCATGGTAAGTTTGAAGATGTAGTCTGTGGATTTTCAAATGTAGATGACTACATGAATAAAAAACAAAACTTCGGAGCAACCATCGGACGTTACATTGGTCGTATTTTAAATGCTCGTTTTACCTTAGATTCCGTTACCTATCAGCTAAAGGCAAACACCGGTGCACATTGTGCTCATGGAGGTGAACCCGGCTTTGCTTCACGCATCTGGCAAGCCGATCGTTTGGATAACAACTCTTTAAAGTTGAGCTACTTTTCGCCCGACGGAGAGAATGGATTTCCCGGGAACCTGACTGTGGACGTTTATTTCACGGTGACCGACAAGAATGAATTAGACATACGCTACGAAGCCACCACAGATAAACCTACCGTTCTCAACCTTTCTAATCATTCATTCTTCAACATATCAGGAGATTTCAGCCATACGGTCGAGAACCAGAAGCTAATGATTGATGCCGATCGTTACACTCCTTACGATTCAACCAAATGTGTGACGGGTGAAATGCTGCCGGTGACTGCTACACCGTTCGATTTCCAATCACCCCGCTACGTTGGTGACAGCATTGATGTTAACTGTTTGCAGCTGAATGTTACCGGCGGTTATGACCACACGTGGGTGCTCAATACGCAAGGAGACGATACTCGTTTGGCAGCCCGCATAACAGATGATGCAAGCGGCCGCACCATGGAAGTTTACACCACCGAACCCGGATTGCAAATTTATACGGCCAATGGTTTGAAAGGGAATATAACAGGCAAAAAACAAACGGTTTACGGCAAGCGTTGTTCCATTTGTTTTGAAACACAGCACTTTGCCGATAGTCCCAATAAACCACAATTCCCGTCAACTGTTCTTCGTCCGGGTGATCGGTACCGGAGTCACACCGTTTATCGCTTCGGCGTTACTCCATGATTATTTTTTTTTCATGTCAAACCCAAGTAACATACCATCGTAGGTTTTAGCAATTGAACTAACAGTTTTCAGCGTAGTGTTAGTTGATTTGCCTCCCATGAAGGCCAATATCTTTAGTAGTTTATCAGCATCAAATAGCAAGGCCATTTCTCCCGACGAATAGTCGACTTTAGCACTTGTTCCCAATAGCTGTAAGTACTTTAAAGTAACCTTACCTGTCGAAGCATTATAAGAATAGCTTCCGCTCATGGTTCGTTTCCCAACAGTGCTGGTAAATGTGCTGTCAGCATTGAACGTAAAGTTCATGGTGCCTGGCTTGATTCCTACTTTGGCTAATTGTGTGTTCATTTTGTTTTCAACTGCTAATGAAGCCACTGCTCCGCCCGCCTGCCTTAATAAGTCAGATGATTCAAACTCAACAGCTGAACCAGTATAATTCCACACTCCAATTAAGTTGACTGTCTCTTTTTTACCTGTAATGCTATTTACCGCTTTACTTATATTATCCAAATTGAATATATCTGTTATGGACTGCGCTTGCAGCGGTAATACAGATGTTGCAGTAATTATTGCAGCAATCCCAATTTTTTTTAATGAATACATGTTTAATAAACTGATTTGTTGATACTTTCTATATAGTCGAGAATTTCTTTCCTTCCCATACGAGTTTCCGCTGAGGTAACGAAGTAGGGGGGGAGTTCTTCCCATTGTTTTTTGAGCTTGCTCAGGTAAGAACTTACATTGCCGTTAATTCTTCCGCCCGAAAGCTTATCTGCTTTGGTGAATACAATAGCAAAAGGAATTCCGTTCTCGCCCAGCCATTCCATAAATTCCAGGTCAATCTTTTGAGGTTCCAGTCTGCTGTCAATGAGCACAAACAGATTGGTCATCTGTTCGCGTTCCAATATATAATCTTCAATAATCGTTTTAATCTGCTCTTGACCTTTTTGTCCCCTGCGAGCATAACCGTAACCCGGCAAGTCAACCAAATACCAGCTTTTATTAATCAGGAAATGATTAATGAGCATTGTTTTTCCGGGCGTTGATGAAGCCATGGCCAACCCTTTATGCGCGGTGAGCATATTGATGAGACTAGACTTACCTACGTTTGATCGCCCGATGAAAGCATATTCCGGAAACACGCCGGCCGGACATTTCTTCACGTTGGTGTTACTGATAATAAATTCAGCGCTCGATATTTCCATTGTTCTATGTTGTTTTATTAAAATTATTATTTGACGAAAAAAACCACAAGCCTGCAAAGGTAAGCATTCCGTTTATCATAAGCATCTCATAACCAAATTTATATCCCAAAACTCTTAACGTCATGCTATCGGCCAGGTAACAAATTACCGGAGCAGCCACCGCTATGTAAGGCACATACTTATCTTTAGTATTGCGTTTAGTGAACAGTCCGAAGGCGAACATGCCCAGTAGCGGACCGTATGTATAAGAAGCAATTACGTAAATCGTATCAATCACACTGCTTTCATTGACCACACGAAAAAAGCAGATAAACAGCACCAGCAAGACAGAAAACAAAACATGCACTTTGTTCCTTTTTCGCAAAGCAACCGCTTCGACGTCTTTTCCCGTCCGCAAAATATCCACGCAAAAGCTTGTTGTCATGGCAGTCAGTGCCGAATCAGAATTGCTGAATGCAGCAGCAATAATACCGATGGTAAAAAGCACCAGAACCCCTTCGCCCAGATAACCCTGCGTAGCAAACATCGGAAGAATATCATCGTTTACCGTCGGCAAAGCAATGCCATCTTTGCCTGCAAGAGTAATGAGTAGGATGCCTAGACACATAAACAAAAAGTTAAGCGGTACAAATGAAAAACCATAGCAATACATGTTTTTCTGCGCCTCCCTGAGGTTTCTGCACGAAAGATTCTTTTGCATCATGTCCTGATCCAAACCGGTCATCACAATCACAATAAAGATTCCGCTGAAGAACTGCTTGAAAAAATTTTGTCTGGAAACCCAGTCGTCGAATACAAAGATACGACTGTAACTACTTTCAGATATGGTTTGAACAATACCGCCAAAGTTGAGTTGTAAATGGCTCACGGTCACAAAAATAATACTAACCAGTGCCGCTATCAGGCAGAATGTTTGCAAGGTATCCGTCCACACAATCGTTTTAATGCCGCTTTTGTGCGTGTAAACCCAAACCAAAGTAACCGCACCCGCAGCTATCGTCCAGAAAGGAACCCCCATAGCACTAAAAACATACGTATATAATATAAGACATACCAAATAGAGCTTGGCAGCCGTTCCCAGCATACGCGACAATAAGAAAAACAGAGAACCTGTGCGGTAAGCCCTGTTCCCGATGCGCGTTCCCAAGTACGTATAAATACTGGTGAGATTGAGTCGGTAGTACAACGGAAGAAGAAGATGCGCCACCACCAGATAACCGAAAAAGAAACCGAGTACCGTTTGCATGTACGTCATATCCATTCCTCTTACCATGCCCGGAACCGAGACGAAAGTAACTCCGGAAATGGAAGCCCCTATCATTCCAAATGAAACAACATACCAGGGAGATTTATTTTCTCCTTTGAAAAAAGCAGCATCCGAGCCGCCCTTCCTACCGGTGATACGAGCTATAATCAACAAAACGGCAAAGTAGCAAATGATGGTGATTAGTATCATAACTTCGATGTTTCGGGCAAAGATAACACTTATTTCTCAATTGGAACTTCATATTTCACTATTGATTGTTATCTTTGCGGATGGTATCAGATTGTAAACCATGATAAATAAGTAAACAAAAAAGTGAACCAACAATATTCATCCCTGCTTTTAGAAAAGGCAGTCAGCGAGTTTGCCAAACTACCCGGAATAGGAAAGAAAACAGCTATGCGACTGGTTTTGCACCTGTTGCGACAAGACACGGCAACCGTCGAAGCATTTGGTAATTCCGTTATAACACTTAAACGCGAAGTGAAGTATTGCAAGGTTTGTCACAACATCTCCGACACAGATGTGTGCCAGATATGTGCCAATACTCAAAGAGACAGTTCCACCGTTTGTGTCGTTGAAAACATACGAGACGTGATGGTCGTTGAGGCTACTCAGCAATACAAAGGCTTGTATCATGTACTGGGAGGAGTCATCTCTCCGATGGACGGAGTAGGACCGGGCGACCTTCAAATAGAAAGTTTGATTAATCGAGTAAAAGACGGCGGCGTGAAAGAAATCATTCTGGCGCTGAGCACCACCATGGAAGGCGATACAACCAATTTCTACCTGTACCGCAAACTTGAAAAGAGCGGAGTCAAACTGAGCATCATCGCAAGAGGCGTGTCTATTGGCGACGAACTGGAATACACCGATGAAATCACTTTGGGACGAAGCATCGTGAACCGCACCGCATTTAACGGCACAGTATAAATAAGTATCATAACCAAACCTTTTTTTAATAGAACACAATGGATTTGAATAGTACATCCTTATATAAAACGCTGAAAATACAGTATGTTGTTTTCTGGGCTTTACCCTTCCTTATGATGATTGGGTTTGAAACCGATTTATTGCCGGTAGGAATTTATGCCGATGATGCACGCATGCAATACTTGCTTGAAACAGTCGGCATATTGTCCGCTATTGCCATAGTACCCGTTTCGTTGAAACTGTTTGCCTACGTATTAAAGAAAAAGATTGATCCGGCCGATATGCTTCGCGCTTTTACGTTATACGCTCGTTGGAGTGCCATCAGGTTACTGCTTCTTGAAGTTGTCATTCTGATCAACCTGTTTATATATTACCTCACATTTGACAGCGTAGGCGGACTTTGTGCCTTGATTGGTGCCACAGCATCTTTTTTTTGTATGCCCGGTAAAACCAAAATACAGAAAGACTTAAATTTAGAATAGGATAACAAGCTTATAACACACCCGATGAAGAATTCTTTTTTAGTTAATGATAGAATCTATCTACGTCCGGTAGAACCCGAAGACCTGGACATTATGTATGTGATGGAGAATGACCCGGCCTTTTGGGATATTAGCTGTCTCACCGTGCCGTACTCCAGATACATTTTAAAAGAATACATTGAAAACTCGCAGAGTGACATGTACGCCGATAAACAAATCCGTTTGATGATTATTCGCCGTGACGACGAAGTAACGCTTGGAACTATAGACATTACAGACTACGCCCCCCTTCATGGAAGAGGAGCCGTAGGCATCGGTTTACTTGAACCCTATAGAGGCATGGGATATGCGGCAGACGCTCTTGCTCTTTTGTGCGAATACGCTTTTGAGTTTCTTCGCTTCAAACAACTCTACGCACACATACCCGCCGACAATGAAGCCAGCCTGAAACTCTTTGCCGGAAACGGTTTCGAGCAAAGCGGCCTGCTAAAATCATGGCTGGTATCCGGTCAAAGTTATAAAGACGTAGTTATTATGCAACGCATTGTGTAGCGAAACTTAGTTCAACGAAGGTATTTGAGGAAACCGCGCCCACGTTTCGTACTTGCTGCCGAGCTTACTCAATGCCTTTTGCCACATGCCCTCCGTGTTATAATTTAACATAGATTTCACATCGCTTTTACCAATGAGCCACGTATTATCTTGTATCTCCTGATGAAGTTGCTTCAATTCCCAACCCGAATAGCCTAGGAAAAAACGAATGGAGCCTCTTAACGGATTTCCTTTCACGATGTAATCCCTGATGACCTCAAAGTCACCATTTAAATACAGCTTACTCGAGATGGGCAAAGCGTCCGGAACATCCGGAATGGTGTGCAGATAAAACAGTGTATCGGTGGCCAAAGGCCCTCCTTTATATATAGGAATACTTTCTACGTCTTTAAAATCCTTGATAACGTCATTCAACAAAATGGGAGCCATCTTATTCAAAACAAGTCCCATACTACCATCAATTGTATGATCAATGAGCAGAACAACAGACCGCCCGAACATATTGTCAACAAGGAATGGTTCCGAAATCAGTATCTTTCCGCGTGACGGTGCCACGTTATTAGATTCTATTTTTAGTATGTCTGAGTTAATCTTCATGCCCCTAATATATACATAATTTGTTAGGAGCAAAAAGAATTACTCTTTTTTTTGATTCGCTTATTAAAAGTTTCTAATCATTGAAAGTAAAGCCGGACTTACACAACCGGATGATTTTCGGCAAAAATAGCCATTCGCTCTTCCAATTGCGTATATTGATGATCTTTGATGAACGACGTACAGGCACGCAAACCTTCCTGCTTACTGCCGGTTGTTACCAAAGAAATGGCACTAACGCCGTAATACATCAACTCTTTGGCCAGCACACCGCTTGTCATTCCCGGATAACCTATGGTGAAATAAAAACCATCCGCCACGGCATCGCCCAAATCATTGTCGTACACCAGATAAAAACCGTAGCGCAAAAAAATCTCTTTCAGCTTTTGCGCCCGCTGACCGTACACCTTCACCTCGTTGAGGAACTTGTACTCCCCGTTGCTTGCTGCTTTCATCATAGCCGCCATGGCATATTGAGCCGAGTGACTGGTGCCCGAAGATAATGCGTAAAGCACCCGGTGAATGAAAACAGTACCGAATGTACCTCCGCCGTATCGGACTTCAAAGCCGGGATAAGCACGGTGGTACAGTTTATCGGATATGCAAGTTACCCCAATTCGTTGTCCGGCATAGCTGAAAGCCTTTGAACCCGAAATCAGAAGAACATAATTATCAGTGTAATGCGCTACCGAAGGTTGGAAAGGCGCTTGGAAAGGAGTGCCCATATCACTTCTGAAATCCATGGCGAAATAAGCCAAGTCTTCTAGAACAATGACATCATATTGAGTAGCCAGCTCGCCAATAATGCGTAACTCTTCATCTTTTAAACAAATCCAGCTGGGGTTGTTCGGGTTAGAATAGACAATGGCCGAGATGTTTCCCTTTTGCAGATAACCCTCCAGCTTCGCTTTGAGTTTATCACCGCGGAAATCATAAACGTCAAACGTTTCGTATTTTTGTCCCATCACCACCAATTGCTGTTTCTGCACGGGAAATCCCGGATCGATAAAAAGAATCGTATCTTTTTGCGGATTACATTGGCTGCAAGTTAGAAAAGAAGCAAAAGTGCCCTGCATGGAACCCGTAACGGGAACACACCCTTCGGGGCTGATGTCTACGTTGATAAAAGCCTTTACAAAGCGAGCCGCTTCCTCTTTGAGGGCAGGCAATCCGTTAATGTCGGGGTACAAACTGGCAATTCCGTTTTGCAAAGCTTCAATTTCCGCCTGCACTCCAACGGCCGACGCCGGTAATCCGGGCACACCCATTTCCATTTTGATAAACTCAATGCCCGAAGCCTCTTCAGCCTCTGCTGCTATGGCTTTCACTTCACGAATAGTCGCTTTAGAAAAATCGGCAATGGCAAATTTCTCAATTGCCTTATCGATTACGCTCTTGCTGATTGGTGTATTTCTCATAATATATTTGTTCTTTGTCAGTACGAAGATGATTAAATGTGTATGCAAAAGTACACTTTAATCTTTTAATATCCATCTGGAACGATTGAAAAAGGAGATTATTTGTGTGCTTAATGGCTTGAACCGAAAAAATCTTTTTATTGTAATACCTTAGTAATCAGAGCACTTTTAAAAAAGATAAAAAATAGTTTTCTCAAGGTATTGCAGAATTCAGATAAATGTCTACCTTTGCATCCGCAATCGAGAGAGATTACGAACAAAAGAAATAATGGTGCGTTAGTTCAGTTGGTTAGAATACATGCCTGTCACGCATGGGGTCACGGGTTCGAGTCCCGTACGCACCGCAACAAAAAAGCTCCGAAGGTTTTAGACTTTCGGAGCTTTTTTGTTATAGTCTATCGCAAAAACAGTTTGAATAAACTTTCATTATTCTTCAATTTATTATTTAACTAGCTCAATATAAGCACTTTAGAACATAGATAGAAAAATTACTCAGTGTAATGAGTAAAATTACTCAATGTGTCACAACTCCCCAAGAACCTCAATCACATCTGCTTTTGACATGGCTCCGGGGTTGATTCCCGGTTCACCTTCGGGGATAGGCTCCCCCAGCTTTTTATAATACTCAACCCATTCGGGAGTGAAACCCTTGCTTCCGGGGGCTTTGAAAGTCATGGTGTTCAGCGTAAACACGGGGACGTTTTGGTTGGCCTTAAGGAAGATTTCGTATATCAGCTCGGAGCAATAATACATGTCGTTGTTGAGAATAAAGGCGCTGTCGTAGTCTTTGCCAACAAGCCGACGGGCTTCTTCAATGGCTTGCGGGATAAGTGATTGGAAACGTGGTTTCATTCGCGCTAGTACGGAGACGGGCGGACAGGCTTTCTCTGCTTCGGGATGCAGGAACTCTTTCAGCGGGGTGATGGCTACACGCGGACGGGTGGCTTCAACCACAAAGGTGTCTTTTTGATGAATCCATACGATTCCTACATGCGTAAACTGATAACCGGAAATGCTGGTGGTAACTCTTTTAATGGCATCGTTCATGGTGCCGCGACACGACTCCTGAAATATTAAATCGCCGTTGCGCAGGGGAGTCGCAGCGCGGGCAACTGAGCAGCTGATGCTTATTGCTACCAGCATAAACAGGGCTCTTATGGTTTGTTTCATGGGTGCTTTCTTTTTTTTGTTACCACAAAGTTAGCATAAATATAGTAAAGACTATGCTAATTGGGCACTAGTAGTAAGCCATTTCTTAAAGAAGACTAGTTCGTCATCGCATGCCATGCCATTCGTCACGGGTAGCGGTGACTGTTGTCCCCGCATGCGGGGCTATTCGTCACAGGTAGCGGGGACGAACTGTATATAAAGAAGAAATGGCTTAGTTTGTACGGTGTATTGCCTTAGTATAGGCGCTGTTTTTACTTAGCTTGTTTGTGGTAAAAGGAGATTTTAGGCCGGCTTTCTGTTTCTGTTGTAGGCGAAATGTGTTACCTTCGCACTGGTTTTACAAAGCGGCAAAGGTTTGTTGCGTAACGGAATGACTGGTATGGGTAAAAAGAAGAATAGCAAAGCGAAATTTGTATGGATGGTAGTTGTTGCCGGATTGTTTTATCTGGCTCAATTCGCATGGAATGAAATACCGGATGTTACCGATGGCAAGAGGGTTTCTCTGAATAAAGAGCAGGCAACAGCATCTGCTTTGCCCATGAAAGTGGATGATGTGATTGAAATTCCTGCCCGGCTCACGGATCGTCCGGAACTCATTTTGGTGCGCAAGGGTTACACGGTTTCTTACAATAAAAAGACGAAATTGCCGAATTGGGTTGCGTGGAAGCTAACACCCCAGCGGTTGGTGGACAGGGAGAGCCGGACGAATGATTTCTTGCCCGACCCGGATTTGAGTCCCAACGAGGCGGTTACCACGGATGATTATAAACGTTCAGGTTATGACCGCGGGCACATGTGTCCGGCAGGCGACAATAAATGGACGCGCATGGCTATGGTCGAGAGTTTTTATATGACTAACATTTGTCCGCAGAACAACAACCTGAACAGGGGCGACTGGAAGGAGCTGGAAGAGGCGTGCCGGGAGTGGGCAAAGGAGAGCGGGGCTGTGTACATTGTGTGCGGACCGGTTTTGTATGACCGCCCGCATAAAACCATTGGCAAGCATAAAGTGGTAGTTCCCGAAGCGTTTTTTAAGGTGGTGTTGTCTTTAGGCGACCATCCGAAGGCGATCGGTTTTATTTATAAAAACACATCGGGCAATCATCCGCTCGATGCTTATGTGAACTCGGTTGATGAGGTGGAGCGCATCACCGCCATCGATTTCTTTCCGGCTTTGCCCGATGAGGTGGAGAAGAGCATAGAAGCGCAGAAAGATATCAATGACTGGGTATTTCCCTCGAATTAACTCAACCGAGGGGTCCTTATAAGGTGTTTTGCTTGAGCTGCTCCACAAAGGCATCAATGCGATGAAGCTCTTCGGGTATCTCAATGCTTTGCGGACAGTGGGGCTTGCATATTTCGCAACCTATGCAGTGGCTGGCCTGTCGCAAGCGGGGCACCGTTCTGTCGTAGCCCACCAAGAAGGCCGTTCGCGCCTCACGATAAATAGGATCTTGCTGACTTTTGGGTACATTGCCTTCGTTCACGCATTTGTTGTAGTGCATGAATATGGTTGGTATGTCTATTCCATACGGGCAAGGCATGCAATATTTGCAGTCGGTGCAGGGTATGGTGGGGTATTTCAGCAGGATCTGCGCCGTTTCTTCGAGGAAGTCTTTCTCTTCATCGGTTAGCGGTTCCAGTGGTGAATAGGTGCGAATGTTGTCTTGCAGGTGCTCCATGTACGTCATGCCGCTCAACACGGACAGAACGTTTTCGGGCGATCCCGAGAAACGAAACGCCCAAGAGGCCACGCTGGCTTCGGGACGCCTTTCTTTGAGGCGGGCTACCAGACTGTCGCTCAGCTTCGTTAGCCGACCGCCCAGCAGCGGTTCCATAACCAAGGCTCTGATTCCTTTTTTAACCAGCTCGCCATACAAATAATCGGCGTTGACGTTGAAACCCGATGCATGCTTCCAGTCAACATAGTTGAGCTGAATGAGCACAAAATCCCACTTGATGTCCGATGCCAACAGGTAATCATACACTTCCACTTCGCCGTGAAAAGAAAAGCCGAGGTTGCGTATGCGTCCCGCTTTGCGCTCATTGAGCAAAAAATCGAGCAGGCCGTTATCAAAATACCTTTCTTTCAAAGCACTGATTCCTCCGCCGCCAACTGCATGCAGCAGGTAATAGTCAATGTAATCTGTTTGCAAGTCTTTAAACGACTGCTGGTACATGGCGATGGAATTCTCGCGGCTGTAATTCTGAAAGTTCGAGAGTTTGGTCGAGATGAAGTACTTGTTGCGCGGATGTCTTTTCAGCGCGATGCCCGTAGCCTTCTCGGACAATCCCTGCACGTAAACGGGCGATGTGTCGAAGAAGTTCACTCCGTGGGCAATGGCATAGTCAACTAATCGGTTCACCTGCTCCTGGTCTATAATTTCTCCTTTACCGTCGGGTGAAGGCATGGTGGGCCAACGCATGCAACCGTAGCCCAAAAGCGATACGCGGTCGCCCGTGCTGGGGTTGATGCGGTAGGTCATTTTATCTGTGGGCACGGGCAGTTGGGCACTGCTCTTGCTGCTTTGTTTCTTGTCTGAATGGCAACCATATAATAAGGTGGTGCCGGCTGCCGCACCTACGCCCATCATTTTTAGGAAATGGCGGCGGTTGATTTTATTTTTATCTTGTTCTTTCATGTTCAGAATCTTTCGGAAGATTATATAACTCGGTGCATTTCGTGGCCTTCCACGTAGATGGCGCTAAACGGGCGGGCGGGACATAAGTTCTCGCAGGCTCCGCAGCCGATGCAGCGCTCGGCGTTTACCACCGGTATCTCCAATGAATCGGGGGCTTTGCTCGAAGGAACCATCAAGATGGCGCCGGCCGGACAATGACGGGCGCAGTTTCCGCATTTTACTTCGTCGGTTATCACCACACAATTGGCTTTGATCCATACGGCGTGTCCTATCTGCGTAGACGATTTGTCGGCACGGCTGATCAGATCAATGGCGCCTGTGGGACAAACTTCGGAGCATTTGGTACATTCGGGGCGGCAATAGCCTCTTTCGTACGTCATCTCGGGTTGCATCCAGTTGCTGAGTTTTTGCGAAGGCAGTAATATTTCGTTGGGGCAAACCGTTACGCAGAGCTGACAGGCGGTGCAATGTTGTGCCATGTGGTGCAGGCCTCGGGAGCCGGGAGGCACAATGGGAGTGAGGCGGTTGGGCACTTTCTTGTCTTCAATGGCCGCCAGTCCGCCATCTACCTTTTTCTCTTGGGCTTTCAGAAAGGAGGTGGTGGCAATCAACGCCGTGAGCGATAGGAAATCTCTGCGGTTGTTCGGACTGCTTTCTGCCTGGGTGGCCGGCGTTTCCGCAAGAACCGGCTGGGTTGCCTTAGGGGCATGTGCGTAAGTGATGGCGCCTTTGGTGCAACTGTTCAGGCAGTCCATGCAGGTTACACAACGACTGTAATCAATGCTGTGCTCTTTGGTGTTGATGCACGAGGCTTTGCAATTGCGTGAACAAAGTCCGCACGAATTGCATTTATCGGTATTTATAATCGGTTTGAGGTAGGAGTATCTCGATAAGAAGCCCAGAAAGGTACCTACCGGACAAACGGTGTTGCAATAAGTTCTTCCGTTTCGCCAAGCCAACACGCTGACAACGACCAGTGTTACGGCGGCGGTAATGAGGACGGACAGGCTTCTGATCCATATATTTGTGTGATAGAACGCGTAGCTTTCCATCCGCTCAGCGGCATCGGCCAGCAGGTTGTTTATCCACAAATAAACAGGATTGAGGAGGTTTGACGCTATTCTTCCGAAGGCGCTGTAGGGATCGAGCAAGGCTACCAGTGAGCCGACTCCGGCTACCAGGGCAACAATAAAAAGAATCAGCACGCCATAACGCAATCGGTTCATGGCCGGCGAATAGGAGAAACGTCTTTTCTTACGCTTTCCGGCTATCCACGAAACAACATCTTGGAACACACCCAGCGGGCAGATGACGGAACAATATATTCTGCCGGCGAGCAACGTAAGCAGAACGAGGAACAAAACGACACCTACATTCATTGCCAGTATGGCAGGGAGCAGCTGTATTTTGGCAAGCCAGCCCAGCCAGGGGTGCAGCGTGCCTGTAAAATCAAGAAAAAGCAGTGTGATAAGTACAAAACACACCACGGCGGCAATAAGCCTGACAGTTCGTAGCATCATGTTTTTCTTTCTAAAAAATCAATAAGGTTGGTAACTTGTATGGAAAACCGTTATACATGGACAAAAATAAAGCTTTTTGATTGATAAATGCATCATGTAGTCATAAAAGATTTATAATTTTGTGTTTCAGGTTTATTTATCTGCAATTCATATAATTGCGTGTAACATGATGAAGTTACGGCAAGAAAACGGACTTCGCATCTTTGGAGGTTGTTGCGGCACGGACTACAGGCACATGGAAGAAGTGGCTCGTTTGCTGACTGCAGGAGCCGATTTATAGACGGTTAGCCAGCTTGTAACGGACTGCTGCCTACGATTTTTAATGTTTTTAGGGAGAATAAACTTAAATAAATAACGATTTTAAGCAAATAAGCGGATTTAAAACTATATTTGCAGCCATCTATGGTACGAGTGATAAAAGTAGCCTTGTTTATTCTGTCTGTTATAGCTGTGTGCTATGTGGACTGTTCTGTCTTGTTGCAGCCGGAAGCTGTAGCAGGCGGTGCTGCTCATGCTGTCGATCACTCTTCCGCATTTTCCTCAAAGACCTACACGATTGACATGGTGAGGCATTCAAACTTCTCGGATGCTGAACTGGGCAGTGGCTTTTGCGACGGCTATCATGCTGTTGATACCCGCCTGCAACGCGTAAATCTGGTAGAATATCACGGTTCTTTGAGGGGCATTCTTCAATGTATGTCTCTGCATAAATCGTCGGAGTTCATGCATAAATGGCCTGCGCTGCTGCATGCTCCGTATCGAACGGTATCAGGACTCACCAATTATTATGTGTATACGTTAAGACGGATCATTATTTAGCTGTTTAAATACGTGTTTTTTGTTGACCTTTCTCTTTTTAATCATTGATTAAATAACGTTTAAACAGTATTTATATGACAGATAATGTTCAGGTTGCAACTATTTTTGCATCCTCTTACGCCGATGTGGCGAAGAAAGCCAGTGCGTCAAAAATTGGAATCTCATTAACGATGTTGGCTTTAGGTGTTTTGAGTTTTGTTTCTATTCTTGGAATGGACGACAGGTCGTCAACCTTAAGCATGATGGCCATGGTGGCGGGTTCTGTTTTGTTTCTTACAGGAGTTTTTCGCTTGTTCTGGAAATCAAAACAGATGGTTTACGTGCCCACAGGTAGTGCAGTGAAAGAAAAAAGTGTGTATTTTGATTTGAAGCATCTCGATGCACTGAAAGATGGTTTGGATAAGAAGGATTTTTCTTCTTTGAAGGCTTTAAAAAGTGAAACAAGCGGAAATTTGAGAATGGATGTGCTGGTTTCTGCCGATCATCAGTTTTCAGTTGTGCAATTGTTCCAGTTTGTGCCTTACAACTACACGCCAATTACAGGTTTGTATCATTATAAAGAGCAAGAGGCTTCTGCTTTTGGAACTTTTTTAGTGAGTGCTACTACGCATTAAGAAGACTTGATTTCATAATTTAGTTATATTTAGTTGGTTGTCCGGCAAAGCATTTCAGTATGTTTTGCCGGACTTTTTTATGGTGCATCGGCACGCATTTAGTTGAGGTTGAGTATCCAACGAGCTATGGTTGCTCCTTGTGCAGTTTGCAATTGGAGGCTTTCCATCGCTTTCCGAATCAGCTCTGCATCTTTTCCTTTTGCTTTTTCTAGAACGTGTTGGGCGTATTGTTTGGTGTATTCGGGGTGTCCCTGAAAACACAAAATATGATTGCCCACCATGAAGGCCTCGTTTGGACAGAAATCACTCGTTGCAAGCAGTTCGGCTTCGGGTGGCAATTGCATGACTTGATCGTTGTGGTTGTAGTTAAGGTACATCTTTCCGTCAGGGAAGTACTTCAAGGCTTCGGGATGTATCACTTGAGACGATCGGATTCCCGTGCCCCATCCTTTACCGGAAGGGGCTACTTCGCCACCCAATGCTTGGGCGATGGCCTGATGCCCGAAACAAAATCCCACGAGCTTGGCTTTGGCCTGATGGGCGCTGCGGATAAAGTCAAGCAAAGCAGTCACCCACGGCAGGTTTTCATAGACGCCCGCTCGGCTGCCGGTAATGAGATTGATCTCATTACCGTTCAGCTGAGGGAAATTTCCTTTTTGCACATCAAACAATTCGTATTCTATTGTTGCGTCAACCTGATTGAAAAGGTTGTATATCAACGTAGGAAAGGTTGGAAGAAAAGGCGGCAGGATGTCTTCAAACCAATCACAAACTAATATATTTATTTTCATGCTCTTATTTTTTCAACCATTTATCTAACCATTCGAAGAAGGTGCGTTGCCACAAAATGCCGTTCTGTGGTTTAAGAACCCAATGGTTCTCATCCGGATAAAGAAGCAATTGGGCGGGAAGGCCTCTTAATATGGCTGCGTTAAATGCTGCCATTCCTTGCGAAGCTAGTATGCGATAATCTTTTTCGCCGTGTATGCAGAGGATGGGTGTGTCCCATTTGTCGACAAACTGATGGGGAGAATTGGCAAAGGTGCGCTGCGCAGTTGCGTTTTCTCTTTCCCAATAGGCGCCTCCCATGTCCCAGTTGGCAAACCACATCTCTTCTGTTTCGAGGTATTGCATTTCCATATTGAAAATACCGTCGTGTGCAATAAATGCTTTGAAGCGTTTGTTGTGATGACCGGCCAGCCAGTAAACTGAAAAACCGCCAAAGCTGGCACCAACACAGCCCAGTCTGTCTTTATCAACAAACGGTTCCTTAGCCATTTCGTCAATAGCGGTGAAGTAGTCGTTCATGCACTGTCCGCCGTAATCGCCACTGATTTGCTCGTTCCATTCTTTACCGAATCCGGGCAGTCCTCTGCGGTTGGGGGCAACAATAATGTAATCGTTGGAAGCCATAATCTGCAAGTTCCATCTATATGACCAGAATTGGCTGACTGCGCTTTGCGGACCTCCTTGGCAATAGAGCAGGGTGGGGTATTTTTTAGTCGGATCAAACTTAGGGGGATAGATAACCCATGTCAACATGCGCTTGCCGTCGGTTGTTGTCATCCAACGTTCTTCTACCTTGCCCATTTCAATTTGGTCGGTTATGTGCTTGTTTTCGAAGGTCAGTTGGGTTGCTTTTCCTTTTAAATCGACTGCATAAATGTCATCGGCCATGCTCATGGAGTGTCTTGTCGCAATAAGTTTCTTTCCGCAGAGTGCGATGGAAGCATAATCGTGCTGACCGCTTGTGAGTGCCTTGATGGAATTGTCTTTCAGGTTGACTGAGTAGATTTGTGAGGTGGCGTGCCAAACTCCGGTGAAATAAATACTTTTACTATCGGTGTTCCAGCAGAAACCGTCAACGTTGGATTCAAATGCCTGGCTGACAAAGCGTTTTTCTCCGGTTTCCAGGTTTATAACGAATAGACGATTGAGGTCGGCTTCGTATCCGTCGCGTTCCATGCTTAACCAAGCAATGCTCTTTCCGTCGGGCGAATATTGCGGATTGGTGTCATACCCCATCATACCTTCGGTTATGTTAACCGTCTTTTTTGTTTGCAGGTCGTACACATAGATGTCTGAATTGGTAGAAAAGGCATATTCTTTGCCTGTCTTCTTGCGACTGGTGTAAGCAATCTTGTCGGAAGTTGTGTTCCATGCCAGCTGTTCCATGCCGCCAAAGGGTTTCATGGGGCTTTCATAAGGTTCACCTTGCATGATGTCGGTTACATTGCTCAAAGAAGAGCCGTCAAAATCGGCAACGAAAGGATGCGGAGCGGTTGTAACCCATTCGTCCCAGTGCTTATACATGAGGTCGTTCACAATGATTCCCGAAGCTTTAGGCAGGTCGGGGTATTTATCGGCTGTGCTCGGAACTGTTTTTACCTGAGCAATAAAAAGAACTTTCTTCCCGTCAGGTGAGAATGAGAAGCCTTCCACATCTCCATCGTATTGAGACAATTGCTTCCGGTTCGTGCCGTCGAGGTCCATCTCCCAAAGCTGACTGCTTCCGCTCTCTGAACTGAGAAAAGCAATTTTGCTTCCTCCTTTAATAAAGGTTGCTTCGTTTTCCGAAAAAGGAGTAGCTGTGAGCTGCTGTTGCCCACTACCGTCGGCATTCATGATGAATATCTCTCGGTTACTTTTGTTTTGCGGAACGCTATAGTAAGCTACCGTATACACTACTTTTTTGTTATCGGGCGATACGGATACACCGCCCATACGGCCCATAGCCCAGAGTGCTTCGGGAGTCATACGCCCGTCGGTGATGCGGACTTCCGACTTTCCAATCAGTTCCTGACTTGCGTTCGCCGCATCAGCTGTGCTTGTGGCCAGTGCCATGGCTGCCGACATAATCATTAGGTTTGCAGATTTCATATTAATAATTCGTTTTATAATTGTCATGCCGTAAAGATACGATTATTTTTAAAGCAATAAAAAAACTCCGCCGGGCAATCATTGCGAGGCGGAGTTTATCGTTAGCTGAAAAATATCAAATCAAATTCCAAAGTTTTACTTTTTGCTTTTGGGACGGTCTTTCATCATTTGTTCCTGTTGTTTCTGCATCTGTTCCAAACGAGCTGCAAAACCTGATTTCTTTTTGGGCTTTGCTTTGTTGACTTCCAGTTGAGCCAACAGCTTGTCTTCGTTAGTTACTTTACGCAAAACAATCATGGTTACTACACTGATTAGGGTAGAGATGAAGTAGTAATAGTTCAAACCGGCGGGGTAGTCGTTCAATACGAACAGGAACATAACTGGCATAAGGTACATCATCCACTTCATCGCAGCCATTTGTTGCTGTCCGGTATCTTGTTGTGACATGGTAAACTTGGTATTCAAGATATTGGTTACCGTCATCAAAATACAGAATAAGCTCAAGTGATTGCCTAGGAACGGAATGTGGAAGGGGAACGTCACAATGGCATCATACGTTGAAAGGTCATCTGCCCAAAGGAAACTTTCCTGACGAAGCTCAATAGCACTCGGTACAAACATGAAGAGTGCCATCAAAATTGGGAATTGAAGCAACATAGGTAAGCATCCGCCCATGGGACTTACGCCGTATTGGCTATAGAGTGACATGACTTCCTGCTGTTTCTTCATGGCATCTTCCTGCTTGGGGTATTTCTTATTTATTTCTTCCACCTGAGGTCTTAGAACTCGCATCTTGGCAGATGAAATATACGTTTTCCATGTAGCAGGGAATACAACCACTTTTACAATAATTGTCATCAGTAATAACACAATGCCCATGCTTAATCCCCAGCTTGACAACCAGTCGAAGATGTTGATGGTAAACCATTTGTTTATTGATCGTACAACAGGCCATCCCAAGTAAACTAAGTTATCGAGTTCCAGCTTATCGTCTCTGTCTTTATCAAAGGCTTTAAGCGTTTTGTAGTGGTTAGGACCGTAATAAAAATGAAGAGTAGTAGGAGCAGAGCCGTTCGGATCAAAGAATGTGCTCATCTCTGAAGCATAGTTTTTGATGTATCCGCTTCCTTGTGTCTCTATCTTTGTCTTTAATACACTTTTCTCAAAATCTTTATCGGCTATCAGTACCGAAGAGAAAAACTGATTTTTATAACCGATCCAGTCAAGTCTTTCAGGAACAGACTTTTCTTCGTCTTTAGATGCCGAAAGGTAATCGGAATTACCACCCGAATACTTGAATGTAAGTTCAGATAGACGGTTTTCATACGTAAAGCCTTTCTCTAATTGACGCGCGCGCTGTGCCCACTGAATGTCGACATAGTTTGTACTGGCTAACTTTCCTTGCATGCCTGTTGCCTGAATAGAGAAATCAACCATATAGCTGTCGTTGTGTAGTTTGTACACAAAGTCTATGTAGCTTGTGCTATCAGCAGCCAAACGCATAGTAAGTGTACTATCTGTTTGGTTTACCGCTTGGAAGTAATAGTCTTTTGATTGTATAACCTCTTCCTTATTGTAGAAGTTAAAGTTAAGAGTCGCATCGTTTTCTTTAAAAAGAACCAGCGGTTGTTTGTCTTGTCCTTTGTAATTCTTCAAAAGAACCGAATTAACGTATCCTCCCTTATTAGTCACTGACAGCTTAATCAAATTATTCTCAATAGTCGTAACTTGTTCACTGCCATTGGCTGATTGAAAGAAAACGGAATTGGAATCGGCTGTATTCACCTTCTGGGTTTCATTTGCCAGAGCTGCTGTTTTTTTAGCTTCCAATGCGGCTTCCTGCTGCTTTACTACGGTGATAGAATCATTGTATCGCTGCATGGCAGCTTGTTCCTCATCACTGGGACGACTGAAATAACTGAATCCAATTAGTAATATACCTATTAAAACCAGACCTGTTACGGTGTTTTTGTCCATAAATTTGTTTATATAATAATTGTTAGAAACCTTTTATTTACCAATAGCAGCTTTGATAAAGGAAATAAATAGCGGATGCGGATTAAGCACTGTGCTACTGTATTCCGGATGGAACTGAGTACCAATGTACCATTTCAGTGCTGGAATTTCCACAATCTCAACCAAATCAGATTCCGGATTGACTCCTACACATTTCATGCCGTTGTCTTCAAATTGCTTGCGGTAGTCATTGTTAAATTCATAACGATGGCGATGGCGTTCTTGTATGTGTTCCTGTTTGTAAGCCTGATAGGCTTTGGAATTCTTATTAATGATACATTCAAAAGCTCCCAGACGCATCGTTCCTCCCATATTGGTTATGGCTTTTTGTTCTTCCATAATATCAATAATGTTGTGAGGAGTCTTTTCATTGAATTCAACGGAATTGGCATCTGGGTAACCCAATACGTTGCGGGCAAACTCAATGGCAATGCATTGCATGCCTAAACAAATACCGAAAGTGGGAATGTCATGTTCACGAGTGTATTTGGCTGCAACAAATTTTCCTTCAATACCTCTGGAACCAAAGCCCGGGCATATAACTACGCCATTAACATGGCCCAGCTTTTCATCAACATTAGCCTCTGTAAGTTGTTCGGACTGCACATATTCAATCTTCAATTTATGATCATTGTAGGTGGCAGCCTGCGAGAGTGATTCCAAAATGGATTTGTAAGCGTCTTGCAATTCAACATACTTACCGACCAAAGCTATTTTCACTTCATCTGTAGCTTGAGATCTTCTCTTCAAGAACTCTTTCCAAGGTTCCAGATTTGGCTTTTCGCCGGTTGGCAGTCCCATTTTTTTAAGAATTGTTTCGTCGAGACCTTGTTCTTGCATCAACAAGGGAACTTCATATATGGTAGAAGCATCAATGGATTGCACAACAGCTTCTTCGGCCACATTACAGAATAATGCCACTTTCTTACGCAAAGACATGTTTAAGTTGTGCTCTGTTCTAAGCACCAAAACATCCGGCTGTACGCCTAATGACTGTAGCTCTTTTACGGAGTGTTGAGTAGGTTTGGTCTTTAATTCACCGGCAGCTGCTAAGAAAGGCACGTAGGTAAGGTGTACGCATAAAGCGTTCTGACCGAGTTCCCATTTTAACTGACGGATGCTTTCAAGATATGGCAATGATTCAATATCACCCACAGTTCCACCTATCTCAGTAATAACAAAGTCAAACTTGTACTTGTTACCAAGTAATTTTACGTTGCGTTTAATTTCGTCGGTAATATGTGGTATCACTTGAATCGTTTTACCCAGAAAATCACCTCTTCGCTCTTTATCTATGACGCTTTTATAAATGCGGCCAGTAGTAATGTTGTTCGCCTTTGTTGTTTGAATGCCCAAAAAACGTTCGTAGTGTCCCAGGTCGAGGTCGGCCTCGTGACCATCTACCGTAACATAGCATTCTCCGTGCTCGTAAGGGTTCAATGTTCCTGGATCAATATTGATATACGGGTCAAACTTTTGAATGGTTACTTTGTAACCTCTTGCTTGAAGCAATTTACCGATGGAAGATGATATAATTCCTTTTCCAAGAGAAGAGGCAACACCACCGGTTACGAAAATGTACTTTGTTTCTCCCACAGTTGTACTGTTTTATATTTTAATTGTTATATACTGTAAGTTGGCTTAAAAATGCAAAATTAGAAAAAAAAGAGGAAGTACATAGGCTTTAGCTAAACAAATTATTGATTTTTGCATTTTACAGATAGAATTGCTCCGGATGTGATTTTTATTTTGTTATTCACCGGATTTTAGTGTAATTTTGCTGTTCAAACATGAATTCGTATGAAGAAACTTTATGCATTTTTGATCTTATTGGTATTATTTCTATCACCGGCAGATGCTCAAAGGTCAGCTAGAAATGGTAGAACACGTGTAAATCACAACACAGACAAAAATCATGTTGATACAGTTCCCAGCTTATTGTATCAGCATTATTTTGGGCAACTTGATTCATTGAATAATGATACGGTTCCCATGAGGTATATTGAATCTGATCCGGACTATTATCAGTTGTTTGTTCCAATAGCTTATTATTATGCTCCCATCAAACAAGCATCTGAGATGAATTGGAGTTTTCAAATGCCCGATTCGGTTCAGCCCATAGGTAGTGGATTGCTATCATACAATGATAGGTTGTTCAATAAAACAGCTCGAACGAAAAAACAGGTTAATAAAGTGCTGTTAAATCTGTATGTTAACAGGCCGGATCTTGTAGTAACAACGGAAGATCAAATAAGGAGTCGCCGTTTGTTCCGTGACGATATTCCCGTTAAAATGTCATCTGAAACGCGAGTGATGAAACTTTTCAAACCCGAGGAGGTTAAAGAAGATGTTGGGAAAGCTCAAGTGGTTATTCGTAAACCTAATTGGTGGGTTACGGGCGGTAGTGGCTCACTTCAAATAACTCAAAACTATATTTCTGATAACTGGTACAAAGGTGGCGAGAGTACTAATTCTGTTTTGGGTAACCTGCAACTCTTCGCTAATTATAATGATAAGGAGAAAGTGCAGTTCGAAAACCTGATGGAAATAAAGATGGGATTTAACACGGTTCCTTCGGATACAGTCAGAGAATATAGAATTAATACGGATGTGCTTCGCCTATATAGTAAATTAGGTATTCAGGCGGCTTCGAAGTGGTATTATACTATTTCTTCCGAGTTTAACACCCAATTTTGGAAGAATTACAAAACAAACACCAATAATGTTGTATCTTCATTCATGTCACCGGCTAATTTTATATTCAGTGTCGGTATGGACTATAAATTGAAAAATAAAAAACTAAATTTGTCTGTCTTAATGTCTCCTGTTTCATATAACCTCCGCTATGTTGGTGATAAGAAAGTTGATGAAACAAAATTTGGTTTGGATGAAGGAAAGTCGACTTTGCATGTTATCGGTTCTAAAGTTGAAACCACATTGGCCTGGACAATAATTCCTTCGATAACTCTGAATTCCCGCTTATATTATTTCTCTAATTATCAGAAGGTAGAAGCGGAATGGGAGAACACATTTAATTTTGTGTTGAACCGTTATCTTTCTACAAAGCTGTTTGTGCATGCTCGTTATGATGATGGTTCTACACGCAGTGAAGGATCTAGCTACTTTCAACTGAAAGAACTTTTAAGCTTTGGTATTAATTACACTTGGTAATTAAGTTCAGTCTCAGGCGAAGGCGTCTTCAGAAACTATATAGAAACAGTTTTCTGAAGACGCCTTCGCTTTTTGTGTATTGTTATAAATAAAGATGTTTTTCTTTTCTTTTGTATTTTATTCTGTTAGCTGAACGATAAATTGAAGTTTATACGATTTATATTCTTTTCCAATGATATAGAGGGGTGTAAAAATTGGTTCGTTTGAGCATTTAAAAAAGGCATTTTATACCATATAAAAAACAGTAGAAAGCTTCGTAGTTTATAAATTATGCTTAAATTTGCCGCAATTTGTAATGTTGAGTTTGCAAAAATGGCGGATACTATTAAACATCAAGGTATTGTGGAAAACATAATCGGTTCTCAAATCTTTGTGAGAATTGTCCAAACTACAGGTTGTGCTTCGTGCAGTGCCAGGGGGTATTGTTCTTCTTCAGAAAGCAAAGAGAAGACAATAGAGGTGACTGATTATGATTCGATGAATTATAATGTGGGCGACTTTGTAGAAATTACAGGGCAGACATCAATGGGAATGATGGCTGTGCTGTGGGCTTTCATTTTACCTTTTCTAATTCTTATAATCTCTTTATTTTCAACGATGTCTTTATCAGGTGGCAATGAACTCTTATCATCTGCCGTTTCATTCATACTTCTTCTTCCTTATTACCTTATATTATGGGTAAGCAAGGCTAAAATGAAAAAACATTTTTCATTTACTATAAAACCAATAAAATAACTAATTTATGAATTTGATTCTGATAGCAGTGATTTCTTTGGGGGCTATTGCGCTTATTTCAGCAGCAATATTATTTGTAGCTTCTAAGAAATTTGCCGTGTATGAAGATCCACGTATTGCTAAAGTTGGAGAGGTTTTACCTCAAGCTAATTGTGGAGGTTGTGGTTACCCGGGTTGTAGTGCTTTTGCTGATGCATGTGTAAAAGCAGAGACTTTAGAGGGTAAGTATTGCCCGGTTGGCGGTCAGTCGGTGATGGGACAGGTTGCGTCTATACTCGGTATGGATGCAGAGGCCTCTGATCCAATGGTAGCTGTGGTTAGATGTAACGGAAGCTGCGAACATCGCCCTCGTTTGAATACCTACGATGGTCCGATGAGTTGTGCTATTGCCGCTTCTCTTTATGGAGGGGAGACTGGTTGCAGTTACGGTTGTTTAGGTTGTGGCGATTGTGTGGAAGCTTGCCAGTTTGATGCGATACACATGAACCCTGAAACCGGACTTCCTGAAGTAGATGAGGATAAGTGTACTGCTTGTAATGCATGTGTTAAAGCTTGTCCTAAATCTATTATTGAACTTCGTGCAAAAGGCAAAAAATCACGCCGTGTGTATGTATCTTGCGTTAACAAGGATAAGGGTGCTTTAACTCGTAAAGCTTGTGATGTAGGATGTATTGGATGCAGTAAATGCGTGAAAGCTTGTCCTTACGAAGCTATCACAGTGACCAGCAATTTGGCTTACATTGATTACAACAAGTGCAAATCTTGCCGTAAGTGCGTAGAAGTCTGCCCTCAGAGTACAATCATTGAGGTAAACTTTCCTCCTCGTAAGCCTAAACAAGAGGCAGTTGAAACTGCTCCGGTAGCTGAAGCATAATAAACAGAATATAAACTGATAAAATACATAATGTATGTTGAAGACATTTTCAATTGGCGGTGTTCATCCGCAAGAAAATAAACTTTCAGCGCATCAACCCATTGTTGCAGCAGATGTTCCTGCAAAAGCAATTATTTTGCTTGGTCAACACATCGGTGCTCCTGCAAAACCAATTGTCGCAAAAGGAGATATGGTTAAAGTGGGTACAAAAATAGCAGATGCAAACGGATTTGTTTCTGCAGCTATCCATTCTTCTGTTAGTGGAAAGATTGCAAAAATAGATTCGGTTATTGATGCTAGTGGCTATGCAAAACCTGCTATTTTTATAGATGTGGAAGGTGATGAATGGGAAGAATCTATTGATCGTGACACAACACTGATAAAAGAGTGCTCACTCTCGTCTGAAGAAATTGTGAAGAAAATTGCAGATGCAGGTATTGTTGGTCTGGGCGGCGCTTGTTTCCCAACTCAGATAAAACTTTGTCCTCCTCCATCTTTTACTGCTGAATGTCTTATTATTAATGCGGTAGAGTGCGAACCTTATTTGACTGCCGACCACCAACTGATGTTGGAACATGCAGAAGAGATCATGGTTGGAATTTCTATCTTAATGAAAGCTATTAAAGTAAATAAAGCATTCATTGGAATTGAGAACAACAAACCTGACGCTATCGAGCTGATGACCAAGGTTGCATCAACCTACGCAGGAATCAGTGTAGTTCCTTTAAAGGTTAAATACCCTCAGGGAGGTGAGAAGCAACTGATTGACGCTATTATAACACGCCAGGTTCCTAGTGGAGCATTACCTATCGCAACAGGTGCAGTTGTTCAAAACGTTGGGACTGCTTTCGCTGTGTATGAAGCTGTTCAAAAGAATAAACCATTACTAGAGCGTGTTATTACAGTAACAGGGAAATCTCTTCAGAAACCTTCAAACTTCATGGCTAGAATTGGTACGCCAATGAGCCAATTAATTGACGCTTGTGGCGGATTACCTGAAGATACCGGTAAAATTATCGGTGGAGGTCCTATGATGGGTAAAGCGCTTATGAACGCAGAAGTGCCTACAGCCAAAGGAAGCTCAGGTATTCTTATAATGAATAAAAAAGAGGCCAAGCGTGGTGAAGAACGCAATTGTATTCGTTGTTCAAAATGTGTAAGTGTATGTCCGATGGGACTTGAACCTTTTTTGTTAGGAGCTTTAGCTGAGAACAAGGATTTTGAGAGAATGGAAAAGGAAAGAATTATGGATTGTATTGAATGTGGTTCGTGCCAGTTTACCTGTCCGGCTTATCGTCCTTTATTGGATTATTGTCGTTTAGGAAAATCAAAAGTTGGTGCAATGATTCGCGCACGTCAGGCTAAATAATTAAGATTTTATGGATAATAAATTATTAGTATCTCTTTCTCCGCATGTACATAGTGGTGACAGTGTTGAGAAAAATATGTATGGTGTGCTGATTGCTTTGCTACCTGCATTTGTCGTATCGCTAATCTATTTTGGTTTAGGAGCGTTAATTGTAACGCTGACCTCAGTTGCAGCTTGTTTGTTTTTTGAATGGGCCATAGCTCGTTTTATAATGAAACGTTCAGGTAATTCCATCCTTGATGGTTCTGCTGCAATAACAGGTGTTTTATTGGCATTTAATTTGCCTTCAAATTTACCGGTATGGATTATCGTCATTGGTGCTCTTTTTGCAATTGGAGTTGGAAAAATGTCTTTTGGTGGTTTAGGAAATAATCCGTTTAATCCGGCTTTGGCAGGACGCGTATTCTTATTACTCTCATTTCCTGTGCAAATGACTAGCTGGCCTAAAGTTGGTCAACTCTCTTCTTACATCGATGCAGAAACTGCCGCAACTCCGTTATCTATTATGAAAGGTGTAATCAAAGGAGCTCCCGGCTATTCTCTTGATCAACTACCCGATTCCTTTAATTTATTCATTGGTAATAATGGAGGTTGTATAGGAGAAGTAAGTGCAGCAGCCTTATTAATAGGGCTAGTTTATATGTTGATGAAGAAGATCATAACTTGGCACGTGCCGATATCGATTTTGGTAACTGTATTTGTTTTCTCAGGAGTAATGTATCTTGTTAATCCGCAAATATATGTATCACCGGTAATTCAACTAATATCGGGTGGTTTGTTACTAGGAGCTATTTTTATGGCGACAGACTACGTTACATCACCGATGAGTCACAAAGGAATGTTGATTTACGGTGTTTGTATTGGATTACTCACTGTTATTATCCGCTTGTTTGGTGCATACCCCGAAGGTATGTCTTTTGCAATTCTTATTATGAATGCATTTACACCACTAATTAATACGTATTGTAAACCAAAACGCTTCGGGGAGGTAGCTAAGAAAAAATGAAGAAGTTAGAATCATCATTAAAAAATATGTTGCTGGTGCTAACAGCTGTAACAGGAGTTTCTGTTGCTCTTTTGGCGTACGTGAATGAACTGACCAAAGAACCTATTGCTCAAGCAAATGCAAAGACTCTGAATGAAGCTTTAAAAAGTGTGGTGCCCGCGTTTACAAATAATCCTGTAGCCGAATGTGATACCATATTCAGTGAAAAGGATGGGAAAAAGATCGTTGATTTTATTATTTATCCGGCAAAGAATGGCGAAAAAACAGTAGGCACTGCTGTGGAAGCTAAATCAATGGGATTTGGTGGCGAACTGAAAATTTTGGTAGGATTTGATGCTGACGGCAAAATCTATAATTACTCATTGTTAGCACATGCTGAAACGCCGGGATTAGGCTCAAAGGCTGCTGATTGGTTCAAAGAAGGGAATAAAGGAAGTATTAAAGGGCTTAACCCGGGCGAAAAACAGTTAGCAGTAAGCAAAGACGGTGGACAAGTTGATGCTATCACGGCTTCTACTATTACATCTCGTGCCTTCTTAAATGCGGTAAATGCTGCTTATTCTGCCTACAAAGGTAATACTAAAAATGGTGATACAAATGCCACTACGGGAGCGACACAACATGTTGAATATACTGATTCTGTCAGTGCTAATTAATAAGGGGGAGATTATATGAATAACTTTAAAGTTTTAATGAATGGTATCGTAAAAGAGAACCCAACATTTGTACTCTTACTCGGTATGTGTCCTACATTAGGTACGACTTCTTCTGCAATTAATGGTATGGGAATGGGATTGGCAACAGCATTTGTTCTTATCTGCTCAAATGTCGTTATTTCAAGTATCAAGAATCTCATCCCGGACATGGTTCGTATTCCTGCTTTTGTGGTTGTGATTGCTTCTTTTGTTACGTTATTGCAAATGGTTATGCAAGCTTTTGTTCCGGCTTTATATGCCACTTTAGGTCTGTTTATCCCATTGATTGTTGTGAATTGTATATTGCTTGGCCGTGCTGAAGCTTTTGCAGCAAAAAATGATCCGTTAGCCTCTTTATTTGATGGTTTGGGTATGGGCTTAGGATTTACTATTGCGTTAACTCTTTTGGGAGCTGTTAGGGAGTTTTTAGGAACGGGTAAGATCTTTAATTTAAGTATTCTTCCAGAAGAATATGGCATGTTGGTCTTTGTATTGGCACCTGGAGCTTTTATTGCCTTAGGGTATTTAATTGCTTTGATTAATAGTTTTAAAAAAGCATAACATAAAAGGGAACGAATTATGGAATATATATTAATATTTATCTCTGCGGTATTCGTTAACAATATCGTATTGTCACAGTTCTTAGGCATTTGTCCGTTCTTAGGTGTCTCTAAAAAAGTAGAAACAGCCTTGGGTATGTCGGCAGCTGTAGCTTTTGTGCTAACAATTGCCACAATTGTTACCTTCTTGATTCAAAAATACGTGTTAGATGCATTTGGACTAGGTTATTTGCAGACAATTACTTTTATATTAGTCATTGCTGCTTTAGTTCAAATGGTTGAAATCATTTTAAAGAAAGTGTCTCCTGCCTTGTATCAGGCTTTGGGAGTTTTCTTACCCTTGATTACTACCAACTGTTGTATCTTGGGAGTTGCCATTTTGGTAATACAAAAAGATTTCAATCTTCTGACAGGAGTAGTTTATGCATTCTCAACTGCCTTAGGATTCGGTCTTGCATTAGTTTTGTTTGCTGGCTTAAGAGAGCAAATGAGTTTAATTCGTATTCCTAAAGGTATGGAAGGTACTCCGATTGCTTTGATAACTGCAGGTCTATTGGCTATGGCATTTATGGGATTCTCGGGTGTAGTATAACACATTTGTCTTTATATCATAAATAAAAAAACGCTTGGGCCTTATCTCAAGCGTTTTTTTATTTATAGAATTATTTATATGTAATAATAACACGGTTTTGAATTATTTCTCTACTTTTGTGAACGAAATCTTATTATGAATTAATTACTCAACAAAATGAAACAGAAAATATTGGTTACAGGTGGTACTGGATATATTGGTTCGCACACAGTAGTAGAATTGCAAAACAGTGGTTATGAAGTTGTTATAATTGATAACCTATCAAATTCCAGTGCCGATGTTGTTGATAATATAGAAAAAGTATCAGGAGTAAGACCTTTTTTTGAAGAACTTGATTGCTTAGATTATGAAGGTTTGAATACTGTTTTTGCCAAACACAAGGGGATTAAGGCAATTATTCATTTCGCTGCAAGTAAGGCAGTTGGTGAGTCAGTTCAAAAGCCATTATTATACTACCGCAATAATTTACTCTCTTTGATTAATATTTTGGAGTTGATGCCCCAACATGGTGTGGAAGGCATTGTTTTTTCATCTTCATGTACCGTTTATGGGCAACCGGATGAACTTCCCGTAACCGAGAAAGCTCCTATTAAAAAGGCTGAGTCACCTTACGGTAATACCAAACAAGTTAATGAAGAAATTATTTGTGACACAATAAAATCGGGTAGTCCTATTAGTGCTATTCTATTGCGTTATTTTAATCCGATAGGAGCACATCCAACTGCATTATTGGGTGAACTGCCCAATGGCGTACCTCAAAACTTGATACCTTTTCTTACTCAAACAGCCATTGGAATACGTGAGAAACTAAGTGTATTTGGAAACGATTACAATACGCCTGACGGCTCATGCATCAGAGACTTTATCAATGTAGTTGATTTAGCTAAAGCACATGTTACTGCTATTGAACGCATTCTTGATAAGAAGCAAAAACAAGCAGTTGAAACTTTCAATATAGGCACTGGAAGAGGATTATCTGTGCTTGAACTAATCAACCTATTTGAGAAATCTACGGGAGTTAAATTGAATTATGAGATTGTAGGAAGACGCGCCGGAGATATTGAAAAGGTATGGGCAAATCCTGATTATGCAAATAATGAATTGGGATGGAAAGCTGAGATATCTATTGAAGAGACTTTAAAGTCTGCATGGGCGTGGCAATTGAAACTAAGAGAAAGAGGTATTCAATAATATCAATACTAATAAAAGTTAAATGATCGTTTTCTTTCATTTTAACTCATTATATTCGAACAAATGTGAAGGTTAAGTGTTTTATAATTGCAAGTCAACCTGAACTAATTATTTGTATGTGAATATTTATGATGGTTACTTATGCCTCCCCGGCATAAACAGGTAAGATTGCATAGTAGTTTTGTCGTGTTTTATTTTGTGTTTGTGTTGTGGCGGTACAGCGATGAGAATCGAGGTGCCGTCTTTTTTTATACCTAGCCTTCAAACATTGGAAGTTTTGTTTTAAAGGAAGTTATTTGATTTAATGATGTTAGTTCTATATGCCCATGATGTAGAGCGATTATTTTTTGTGTGAGATATAAACCGATCCCGTTACCTTCTACTGATTGTTTGTTACTTCCTCGGTAAAAAGGAAAAAACACCGCGTCCTGTTCTTGTTGGGGAATTTCTAATCCTTTATTATTAATTGTAACTATACAGTATAACTCATCATAATCGAAATGGATATTACATGTTTGATCAAACGAGTATTTGCATGCGTTATCCATTAAATTAGTAAATGCCACTTCTAATAAATAGTTGTTTCCAAATGTACTTATATATTTTTCAGACTGTGGTTCATTATCAAACAATAAATGTATACTAACTCCGGGAGAGGCTTTTTGTACTTTTGTGCAGACTTCAAGCATTAGCTCGTCAAGTCTGATTTTTTGCATACTAATGGCTGATACATCATAACTAGCTCTTGCTAAATCTAGAAGACTATTAGATAATTTTGTGACCCGATGAGCATCTTTAAGTGTTTTACTTATGACTTTCTGATAATCTTGTGTACTACATTCTTTTTGCTGACACAATTCAAGTTCAGTTATAATAGCAGCCAAAGGGGTTCTTAATTCGTGCGACAAATTAAATACTAAACGTTTCTGCTCAGTAAATGCATCTTCTATCTGGTCAAGCATTCTGTTAAATGTGATAGCGAGCATAGCCAACTCATCTTTTTGATTTCCCTCATCCAGTCTGAGGCCTAAATCAGCTGGCTTACTCGATTTTACTTTATGAATCATTTTTGCAATGGGCAAAAAAGCTTGGCGGGCAAATAATTTCACTGTTATGATGATAAATATCATTGTAATTAAATAGGCTGTGAGTAATATTAACCTTAAATTAGCTAATCTGGAAAATCCATGCGTATCACAACCTGTAGCAAAGACAATATATTCTCCCTTCAGCCCTTCAATCTTAAAGCCATAGGTTTGTCGCCCTTTCTCGTCAAATAATTTAGAGAAACCGTTTTTTTTGACCTGATTTAGCTGTAAGAAGTGCTTGTTTTGCTCTAGTGCATCTTGTTTATCTTGATATATTAATTTGCCTGATTTATCATATATAGTGACTAATGGTTCATATTCACCGGGAGTGTTTTGATACAAAAGATGTAGTATATCAGGGGAAATAGCCTCGCCGTCAATCAAATCAACCTTGATTGCAGCTCTGATATGCAATCTTTCAAAATAATCATCTTTGCTTTTTTGGCTATAGTAATGGTAGACTACTAATATAAATAGGAGTAGTATTGCTCCAAAAATAATTGAAAATATGAATGATAATTTAGTCTGGATTTTCATGGCTAATTAATATATATCCCATTCCATTTTTTGTTTGAATCAATTTCTTGCTGTAATCCTTATCAATTTTACGTCGTAAATAGCTAATGTATACATCAATAAAATTAGTTCCAGTATCAAATTTGGTATCCCACACTTTCTCTGCAATCTCACTCTTTGATAACACTCTACCTTTATTGTTGAGCATATAGGTAAGCAAGTTAAATTCTTTTGGAGTCAAATCAATTGTATTACCTGCTCGCATTACTTGTTTGGTTTTAAGATTAACCTCTAAATCTTCTACTTTTAAAATATTCTCGTGAGGTGCATATTGGCTTCTTTTGTGAAGTGCTTTTATACGAGCTAACAATTCTTTCATTTCAAAGGGCTTTACCATATAATCATCGGCTCCGGCATCAAATCCTTCAACTTTTTCATTGGTAGTTCCCAATGCGGTTAACATTATTATGGGAATAAAATAATCCTGTTCTTTGATTTTCTTGCATAAATCAATTCCATTGGTTCCAGGCAACATGATATCTGTTATGATCATGTCAGGATGTATTGCTATATATTGCATATATCCGTCAATTCCATCTGTGGCCAGTCTCACACTGTGTCCGTTATCACGTAAACCGATACTGATTAGTTCAGCCATACGTAAGTCATCTTCAATAAGCAGAATATCCATTTTAAAATCTATTATATAGCCGTACAAAAGTATATATATAAAAAGAAATCACGCAAAAATTACTAAGAACTTTTGCGTGAAGGTAAACTCATTAAGGGTCTATTAAGTTTATTTATAGGTATATGCAGTTAGCATCCATACCATTTTTTCTTGTTCTTTTAAATAATCACTCATTAGGGCTACAGTAACTTCATCTTTTACATTGGATGCTAGCGATAAAATCTTTCTTTCTTCCGAAATCAAATGGCTTAATGTTTCTAAAACAACATGTAAAGATGCGTCAGCAGTATATACTCCATCTACTTCTTTCACTTTTGCAATCTTCAGGTAATCACTAAATTTATTGTAGGGCGTACCACCCAACATTAATATTCGCTCAGCTATCTCATCTATTTTTTCGGCTGCATCATTATAAATTTCTTCGAATTTAGAGTGTAGAATAAAAAATGCATGTCCTTTGATATTCCAATGAAACCCTCTTAAATTTGTGTAATAAACCTGAAAATCGGCTAATAACTGCTGCAAGGAAGCAATAACATTGTTCACTTCTTTTTCATTTAATTTGGTATAACTTAAGGTCTTCATAATAAATAATTTTATAAATTACACTTCTTTCTGTTGAATTGAAAACAAAGTTACTCCATTATATGTTTCTTGAAAATTCTATTTTTCTATCTTTGCATAGAATTTATCTATAGATTAAATCTAAATAAGCATGACGATTCAACAACTTGAATACATTTTAGCAGTGGATCAATTTCGCCACTTTGCTAAGGCTGCAGAGTATTGCAATGTAACTCAGCCTACACTCAGTGCGATGATACAAAAGCTAGAGGAAGAGCTTGGCGTTAAGCTCTTTGACAGAACTACTCAGCCAGTTTGCCCTACTGCAATAGGGATAAAGGTACTAGAGCAGGCCAGAATGATTTTAGCACAGACTACTCATGTAAAAGAAATAATCAACGAAGAACAGCATTCTTTATCGGGTACTTTTCATTTAGGCGTATTACCAACTATTGCTCCTTATTTATTGCCTCGTTTTTTCCCTCAATTAATGGAAAAATATCCCGAAATGGATATCCGCGTTACGGAAATGAAAACAACGGATATTCGAAGGTCTTTATTAAATGAAGAGCTTGATGCTGCTATTATTGCAAATCACCCTGAAGATGCTCTTTTGGTTAGTGAGACTTTATTTTATGAACAATTCTTTGCTTACGTATCTCGTAAAGAAACATTGTTTAAGCACAATTTGATTAAAACATCTGATATAACAGGAGAGAGGCTCTGGCTTCTTGATGAGGGACATTGTTTTAGAGATCAACTTATTCGTTTTTGCCAGATGGAGTCTGTAAAGTTAAACCAAATGGCATACAAACTTGGTAGTTTGGAAACTTTTATGCGAATGGTTGAAAGCGGCAAAGGAATTACTTTCATTCCGGAATTGGCAATGTTGCAGTTGGGTGAAAAGCAAAAGGAGCTTGTTCGTTCATTTGCAGTACCTCGTCCAACTCGTCAAATTGTTGTAGTGACTAAAAAAGGCTTTATCAGAAATAGTATACTCGATGTTCTTAGAAAAGAAATACTTGCAGCAGTGCCTAAAGAAATGCTAAATCTTCAAGCGTTGCAATATATTGTATAATTAGTAAGAAAGGAGGATGATTGCTTCGTAGCGTACATCCTCCTTGAATTAAGATCTAAGAAAATTATTGAGATTGTATCTTATTTTATAGGAATAGTTTGTTCTGTATATGCTTTTAATGAAGCATTTAATGCTGCTGTGCTAGTATCCATATTTATTTTATATTGCTTTATGCCATTGTATAAAGTATTAACCCGAATATTAAATCCTTTTTTGGTGGTATCAATGTTGTCAAGTTTGAAACATACAAATCCATTTCCTAAATATGCCGGAGTATCATCGTATGCATTGTGCCTAAACTCCAGATTAATATAATCGGCATCTTCTTGAGGGGCATCTTGCCTTTCATTCCTAACTAAGTTAAGCATGTGTTTCTTTTGAATGTTTTGAGTACCAAACAATTGAAACTCAATATTAAGATAGCCACCGCCTAACCACATATCAACAATATTAATCCGATCATCACCAATGCTATCGGTGGTTTGTTCATCCATTGGTATTACACTCTTAGTTAAGATGTTTTCTATATATTGAACCTTCGCATTATAATCATAGCCTTCTTTTTTTTCTTCAAGAAGATTGAAATAAACAAAAGCTCTTTGTCCATCTTTTACGAGGTAATTATTAATGGAAGTAGTATCTCCTGGTAACATCTTTTTTCCATCATCCAAAGCAAAATAATAATCTTGCCCGGCCTTCACTTTTATTGTTGTTATTGCCAGAGAATTATAATCATTATTATCATCATCGTCCAAGCACGATTGCAATAATAATGAACCACCAATCAATAGAAAACTAAATAATATCCATTTTACCTTTTTCATAACTTCTATCAATCTAATTAATACATTATTTTTTTCTTTTGTTTGTAAAATGCTCTATCTTCGGTGTTATTGCATCTGAAAATATTAAATATTGTAAAAAAGAAGAAGATATTCTATTCGCATGCAGTATTTTTAGTGAGTTGGCATTTATTTGATAAACACGTGTTTCAAGGAATGGAAGAATATGAGCTGGTAGAAAAGTGCAGGCAAGGTAATAACTTGGCTCGCAAGGAACTGTATGAGCGTTATGGAGGCAGGTTATTTGCAATCTGTTTGCGTTACGTGAATGACAGAGAAACGGCTCAGGATGTTTTGCATGACGGGTTTATTAAAATATATGGTTCATTTGATAAATTTACTTGGAGGGGAGAGGGTTCTTTAAGAGCTTGGATTGAAAGAATAATGGTTAATACCGCCCTGCAACATTTACGCAAAAATGATGTAATGAGTTTAGCAGTTAATATTGATGATGTAAATGAATCATTTGACGCAGAAGAACCAGATGTTGAAGATGTAGAGCGAATACCTAATACTGTTTTGATGAGATTCATTTCTGAATTACCTGAAGGGTATAGAACAGTATTTAATCTGTATACTTTCGAAGAAAAATCACATAAGGAAATTGCTCAGCTTTTAAGTATCAATGAGAAATCATCAGCTTCTCAATTATTTAGGGCTAAACAATCATTAGCAAAGAAAATTAAATTGTATTTAGAAAACAACGCCGAATAAATTTTGATATGGTAAAAGAAGATAAAGAGTTGTGGATGAAGAAAATGAGAGAATCTTTAAAAGATTACTCCGAACCGTTGCCTCAAGATGGTTGGCAAAGGCTCGAAAATACATTGCCCTCCTCCAAAACTGCGCCAAAAATATCGATATATGGTTGGATGAGCGTTGCAGCAGTGATAGCCCTATTTATTACTGCTGTCACGTTTCTATTTATAACTAATGATCTGGACGAGAAGGTTATGCAGCTACCAGCCCCTATTGCAAGAATTGAAAATGAAGACGATAAGACAGAGAGTGAAAGTTTGGCAAATACATCCAGCCAAGTTATAAAAAAACAGAATATAGAAGCTTTTATACGGGCAAATATTGATTCGGACCCGAAGACTTTTCAGCCCGAAGAAGAAGTGACTGAATTTAAAAATAAAAACGAAGTAGCTGCTGATACTAAAGAAGAAAGAATAAATGAAACTGAGGTAGAAGCATCTGCCAGCACTTCTGTAGAAACAAAAAAAGTGGAACGCAAGCCCTCAACGAGGGACAAACTACACATACCTTCTGCCGAAAATAAAAAGCATAAGAAATGGGGAATGGGAGTACACATTGGTAATGCCGCTGGAGCATCAGGAAATACGGAGGATGCCTTTATGTATTCTAGTTACGATAGACTTAGTTTATCGGATGTAGCCAATAGTTTTATAACTATACCATCTAATCAAAGTATCTCCTTTAAGGAAGGAGTACCTTATTTAGTAAGCGAAATTAGTGACGTGAATCATCATCAACCTATTTCGTTTGGACTTTCGCTACGTAAAGAACTTACTTCGAACCTATCTTTAGAAACTGGGTTAACCTACACATTGTTATCATCTGATATTAAATTTGTAGGGGGAAGTCAAGAATTAGAGCAGAAAATTCATTATCTGGGCATTCCCCTGAAACTAAACTGGAATTTTGCAAATAGTAAACGCTTCACATTTTATGTTACAGGAGGTGGAATGATTGAGAAAGCTGTATATGGAAAGTTGGGCGATGAGGATATAACAGTTAAGCCACTTCAATTATCTATATCGAGTGCATTGGGAGGACAATTAAATATAAATAAAAATATAGGGTTATACCTTGAACCGGGTGTAGCTTACTTCTTTGACGACGGTTCTGAAATTGAAACCATACGAAAAGAGACTCCCTTTAACTTCAATCTGCAAGCGGGAGTCCGCTTTACATATTAATGATTAGTTGATATAAACACAATTAAAAAAGCGTTTAAACAGCCCGGCAGCCTTCTCAATCTGTTCGGGCGTATTTTCTTTTATATTCTTGAGTTGATACTCTTGACCCATGATTTCGTATTTATGAACACCAAGCGTATGGTAAGGCAGAATCTCAATACGTTGAATCATCTTATAGTTGGTTAATTGCTCACCCAACATCATTATATCTTCTTCGAAGTCACTGTATCCCGGAACCAATACATATCTTAGCCAGAATGGTTTGTTGTGCTCTTCAAGCCATGCTGCGGTCTTTATTGTTTGCGAATTACTGTGCTTTGTTAGCTCTTGGTGGCGTTGACTGTTAAACTGTTTTATATCCAGCAATACAAGATCCGTTAGTTGCAACAGCTCTTCAACATCCTGATTCCATACGCTTCCGTTACTGTCTAAACAAATATGTATGCCTTCAGCTTTCAAGCGTTTGAATAGCGGAATTAATTCTTTGGCTTGTAAAGTAGGCTCTCCTCCCGAGAATGTGATACCTCCTTTTTTCCCGAAGAATGCTTTTTGGCTAAGTGCCATTCGTACAATCTCTTCAGCGTCAGTAACTGTTCCACCTTGCAAGGCTATTGTGTCTGGATTGGCACAATATAAACAACGGAAATTACATCCTTGAAGGAAAACGACGAGCCGTAAGCCCGGCCCGTCGTATGTTCCCATTGATTCATATGAATGAACTTTGATCATATTACATTCTATTGTGAAAACTGCGAGAAATAACCTCTAGCTGATGTTCACGGCTTAAGCTTACAAAATGTACAGCATATCCGGATACACGAATCGTTAATTGAGGATATTTTTCAGGATGCTCCATTGCATCTTCAAGCATTTCTCTGTTAAGTACATTCACGTTAAGGTGATGTGCTCCTTTACTGAAATATCCATCCATCATATCTACTAAGTTATCAACGCGGTCTTCTTCTGTTACTCCTAATGATTTAGGCACAATGGAGAAAGTATTACTTACCCCGTCTTGTGCATCTTCATAACTAATTTTAGCAACTGAAGTAAGTGAAGCAATAGCACCCTTGGCATCGCGTCCGTGCATGGGATTAGCACCCGGGGCAAAGGCAACACCTTTTTTACGACCATCTGGAGTAGCGCCTGTTTTTGTTCCGTACATTACGTTAGAAGTAATGGTCAGAATGGACAGGGTAGGGCGTGCATTCTTGTATATTGGAAGTTTGCTTAATTCTTCGCTAAAGTGATGAGTTAGTTCAACTGCCAAGCTATCAACTCGATCGTCATCGTTGCCATAACAAGGAAAATCGCCATCAATATCGAATGCTGTTGTTAATCCGATGTCATTTCTTTGTGCTTTTACTTTGGCAAACTTAATGGCAGAAAGTGAATCGGCTGCAATTGACAACCCGGCAGCACCATATGCCAAGTTAATTCTTGGGTTGGTATCAACAAACGCCATTTGAGCCTTTTCGTAATAGTATTTATCATGCATATAATGAATGATATTCATTGCATCATTATAAACACGAGCGATTTCTTTCAATACCTTTTTGTAATTGGCCATTACCTCGTCAAAGTTTAAAACATCACCTGTCAGTACAGGAATATCTTTAACCATTAACGTGCCGGTATTTTCGCAACGTCCTCCATTTATGGCCAATAAGAGAGCTTTTGCAAGATTAGCTCTTGCGCCGAAGAACTGAATTTGACGGCCTATATCCTGGAATGATACGCAACATGCAATTCCGTAGTCATCAGAATGGCGTACACTACGCATCAAATCATCGTTCTCATATTGAATAGAAGAAGTATCAATAGAAACTTTGGCGCAGAAACTTTTGAATCCTTCAGGAAGTTCGGGTGACCAAAGAACTGTCATGTTTGGTTCGGGTGACGGTCCTAAGTTGTACAATGTTTGAAGGAAGCGGAATGATGTCTTCGTAACTTTATGACGACCATCGTTTAAACGTCCTCCAATTGCTTCAGTTACCCATGTGGGGTCACCAGCAAATATATCATTATATGATTGCATGCGTAAGTGACGAACCATACGCAGTTTGATTACAAACTGGTCAATTAGCTCCTGAGCAAAAGTTTCATCAATTGTTCCATTGCTTAATTCATAATCAATATAGATATCTAAGAATGAAGAAACGTTTCCGAGTGACATGGCTGCACCGTCTTGCTCTTTTACCGCAGCTAAATAAGCCATATACACCCATTGAACTGCTTCTTGAGCTGTGTGAGCCGGACGGGAAAGATCTAATCCGTAGTATTCGCCCATCACTTTTATATCCTTCAATGCTTTTATCTGATCAGCAACTTCTTCACGTAAACGGATACGTGCTTCGGTCATTGGCCCCGTCAGAGTCTGCAAATCTTGTAATTTAGCTTCAATTAGTCTGTCAATACCATAAAGAGCCAGTCTGCGATAATCTCCAATAACACGACCGCGTGCATAATTATCAGGCAATCCGGTCAAGAAGCCCAATGATCTGAATGAGCGGATTTCATCAGTATACACATCAAATACTCCGTCATTATGAGTCTTTCTGTAATGAGTAAAAATGTCTTTTACTTTTTCATCAACTTCCAGACCGTTCTCCTTACATGCTCTTGCAACCACATTAATACCGCCAAAGGGTTTAATGGCACGTTTCAATAATTCATCAGTTTGTAAGCCTACGATCAGTTCGTTCTCTTTATCAATATATCCGGCTTTATGAGAAGTAATTGTTGATACTGTTTTGTTATCTAGTGAGCGAAGTCCGTTATTAGCTCTTTCCTCTTCAATTGCCTGAAGGCAAATATCCCAAATTTGTTTAGTTCTTTCTGTTGGTCCTTGTAAGAAGGAAGCATCCCCGTCATACGGTTTGATGTTATTGCTAACAAAATCCTTCACATTGATTTCTTTGCTCCAAAGACCATCTTTGAATTTCTTAACTGATTCCATAATGTTATTAGTTACTGGTTAGTTATCCTTTAGAGCGTGCAAATTTACTATCTTTTTGTGAAATACAGCTATAATAAAGGCTGTTTTTATGTTGTTCAGCATAAAAATACTAATATATAGTTATTCTACGGGTCGTGGAATGCCCGACAGCTAAAAAAAATAATTTGTTTTTAGTATATTGCTTGGAAGTTTTAAAATAGTATGTATCTTTGCACCGCTTTAAACGAAAAGCGTTATAAACTAGTATTGGGAGAGGTGGCAGAGTGGTCGATTGCGGCGGTCTTGAAAACCGTTGAACTGCGAGGTTCCCGGGGTTCGAATCCCTGTCTCTCCGCTTTATAATAGAAATTCCTTCTTTGAGAAATCGAAGAAGGAATTTTTTATGTTATTACTTTAAATAGTAATGATTAACGGGTTTCAAATCATCATTTAGTTCATATACCTGCGGTATCCCTGTTGGTATCTCCAAGCTCACAATGTTTTCATCACTAATATGCTCCAGATATTTAATTAAAGCACGCAAACTATTACCATGCGCAACAATTAGCACTGTTTTGTCATCCAAAAGCGCAGGCGCTATGGCATCGTGCCAAAAAGGAAGCACTCTATCTATTGTTAGTTTAAGAGACTCACTTAGCGGAAGTAAACTTTGATCCAATTTAGCATATTTACTTTCATGATTAGCGCAACGTTCGTCATCAGGAGAGAGTAGAGGAGGGGTTATATCAAAACTTCGTCTCCAGATATGCACCTGTTCGTCTCCGTACTTTGCAGCTGTTTCTGCCTTGTTCAGACCTTGCAAAGCTCCGTAATGCCGCTCGTTTAAACGCCAGTGATGAACTTCAGGAATCCACATCTGGTCGGCTTCTTCTTGTAACAGGTGTTGCGTTTTGATGGCTCGTTTCAACACAGAAGAAAAGGCCAAATCAATCTTAATTCCCGCATTCTTAATTAATCGGCCGGCTTCACGAGCTTCATTTTCTCCTTTTTCACTTAAAGGCACATCTGCCCATCCTGTAAACCGATTCTCTTTGTTCCATTGGCTTTCGCCATGCCTTACTAATATAAGTTTTTTCATTGTTCTACTACTTTATATTTTTGATTATATAATAACGTATCACTTTACGATAATGTTTGCTGACTCATTTCTCAATTAAGCAGCTATTATTAAATTTTAAGATGTCATTTATGTAGCTATTTGAAGGCTCATTATCTTTAATAAAAAACCTCTTTATGTTTTCAAAAAACGCCTTTATGTTTTTAAAAAAGATAAAGAGGTTTTTTATTAAGTCTAAAAGAGATTAAAAACAAAATCCCGACGAATCACTTCGGCAGGACCTGTTAATTTTACTCAAATGTGGCTACGTAATAAAATTATGACTAATTAATTAAATTCTGATACTGCAAAGATAATGGGAATCGGGTGGCTGCGCAATCACCTTTATGTGGTATATTCTTTATGAGAAGTAATTATTAATAGTGAGATAAGAAGCTATAAGCTCACTTTTTCCCATGATTGCGAAGAGAAATTATATTTTTTGATGACGCGTGCCGGAATGCCGGCACATACACAGTACGAAGGAATTGAGTGAGATACCACACTGCCAGCTGCAACAACGCTATGTTTGCCAATTACTACGCCCGGTAATACGATGCTGTTAGCTCCTATCCATACATCATCTTCTATGATGATTGGATTGGTTGATACTCCTTGTTTATCAATACATACGGTAACATCCTGATAATTATGATTCAAACCGCTAACGGTAACATTTTGTGCAGTATGCACATCGTTTCCTATTGTTACCGGACCAATAATGGTGTTTCTAAGCCCAATTCTTGAATAATCACCAATAATTAAATCGCCCACAGCATTATTTATGCATGAAAAATCTTCTATAACCGAGTATTTACCCAAATAGAATTTATTGAAAGGAGGGAGGTCTTTGCGAACACTACTATATATAACAGACCCTTTTCCTCTTTTTAAGTATAAGAAATACACGGCACGCACCCACCATCTGGGGCGAGTTTTAATAGGGTGCATAATTAAGTTATGCAGTTTTGTCTTTAGCCGAGGATGCTCGGCAATACGTTTTTTTAAGGTGCTCAGATTCATGTTTAACTCAATTTATGAGGTAATTTAATAAAGTCAACAATACCTTCCCAAGTAGCCTTTATAAGGTGATACTTTCTGGATAATAGAAATTTTAATGAATCCCTCAATGACACTACTGTGATTAGGTATAACAAAGAAACCCACTTCAATAAACCTTCTTTGTGCCGCCACGCATATAACAAGCGATTTCTTGTCATATAATAGGTTTTTAGTGGACTTGCTTCACCTGTACTCTGACTTTCCTTATGATAGATCGTGGCTGAACCGCTATACCATATTTCATAATTATTTTCCAGAGCCTTTGTGCACCAATCAAGTTCTTCATAGTACAAGAAGAAAATTTCCGGCATCAAACCAATCTTCTCAATAACCGTTTTTTTTATGAGAAGTGCGGCACCATGAGCATACCCCGTTTGATACGTTGAATCAAATTGTCCATTGTCAACTTCAGCATATCCAATGGCTTTATTTCTTAATGTGATATGACTTAATGAGGTAAACCCTGCATATTGAATGAGCTGAGGTTGAGCTGCAAAACGTATCTTAGGCGAAACAATGCCTATTCGATCATTTTCTTTTAATAGCTTAATAAGTACATCGAAGTGGTCGTCACACACATAAGTGTCATTATTCAACAGAAAGATATATTCACCATTAGCTTGTTTTATACCGAGATTATTCCCTCCTGAAAAGCCTAGGTTAACCGTGCTACAGATTACGCTTACCCAAGGATAATTTGATTTTATGAGTTCGCCTTCTTGTTGCCTCGAGGCATTATCAACTACAATAATTTCATAGCTAACAGAGTGAATATGGTGTTTTATTGAATCAATCAGTTCACAAGTATCTTTGTAGCCATTAAAGTTGATGGTTACAATGGATAAAAGCGGAGGATCAATAACGCTACACATCTTCCTTCTGAATAAATGCAGTAAATGTTTTTAGAATGATTTTCACATCCAGCCAAAAAGAAAAGTTTTTTGCATATATAATATCCAGCTGCTTTCTTTCTTCAGCAGACAATTTACCTGATTCGCCTCGTTTTTCAACTTGCCACAGTCCTGTTAGCCCGGACGGTGCCATAAAACGGTCTATGTATTCATCGCTAGTTAGAAGTTCGGCTTCATATAGAGGCAAAGGTCTGTTGCCTACAATTGACATATCTCCTTTCAATATATTAATCAATTGAGGAAGTTCATCAATGCTATATTTTCGAATAAACCGTCCCACTTTTGTGATACGCGGGTCATGCTCCAACTTTACAAAATTATTCTTTTTCTCAATGGTTTTCTGCGCCAAATAGTCTTGTTCTGATATTACAAAATCATCTGAAACTAAAATGATCTCTTCTACAGTATCTTCTTGAGCTTGATCGGGTAGTAATTCAATGGTATCTTGCTCCAATTGATATTGATTTAATTCATTAAGTTCTTTGAGTTTCTTATCGGCATCAGAATACATGGATCTGAATTTTAGGAAATCAAAAACTTGATAATTACTACCTACTCTTTTGGATTTATAGATAATCTTACCTTTGCTTTCAACGGCAATAGCACATGCAGTAACCAATAGTAGGGGAGAGAGAAACATCAGAGCAACTAATGAAAATATAATATCAAAGACTCTCTTCCACAAAGGTAATCGGAAGCTATTTACAATTTGTTTTTTTTCTTTCTTATATCGACCTTTGCTTTCACTACGAAGCAGAATATATTTATATAAATCCGTTATTGACTCCTTTTGAGCTTGTGGTATGATGGTATTGTTTATGCCAGCTTTCAAATATTTCAAGCTTTCTTCTTTAGTGAGCTCACTAGTAACTAATACCATGTAAACAGACGGATATTTTTTTCTCAGATATGCAATATCTAACAAGTCCTTTTGAATGTTTTGCCTTTCAAAAAGTACTGCAATATCATCTTTGCTTTTAATGCTATCAATTAGATTGGATGCCTTTGCCGAATTAGGCGTAGCGCAAAACACACCATCAGACAACTTTGAGAAATGATTGATAGTTTCATTGCTTACACCGACATATACCAAATATTGCATCTGCCTAAATTATTTTCTTGATACGTACTTTCAACTCCATCGGGTTAAATGGTTTGAGGATATAATCAACCGCGCCTTCTTCAAGAAGCCTAATCCTTTCTGTTGTACTTTCCTCACTAGAAAGCATAATAATGGGTATGGATTTAAAAAGTTCGTTTTTTTTCATGTAACTCAAAAACTCGTCACCTCTCATCTCTGGCATGCGAATATCTGAAATGATTAAATCGGGCATATCACCCTTTTGCAACCATTCAATAGCTTTTATAGGATTTTCAAAATATATCAGTTCGTATTCCGAACTAAGATAAATGGATACCACTTTGGCTATTGAAATCTTGTCGTCAATAAGCACTATTTTTTTCTTCATAAATAAGGAGATTTATGTTTTATGATTAACTTGCATTAATTATTTAGCAAAGATATAGTTTTTTTTATTTTATTAAAACAAAAAACATATTATTGAATATTATAATCATAAATCTATTCAACTACTCCATCACACACAACTTATTATGCAATGAATTTAGTGTTTGCTTTTGCTTATTTCACCCGCAATAGATGTTTTCATTTTATTTCTTATTTCTTTGTTGCTAAGATCATGTCCCAACAAGAACATTAGTTTGGTAACCGCCGATTCGGGTGTACTGTCATGTCCGCTAATTACTCCGGCCTCCAATAAATGAATACCCGTTTCGTAACGTTCCATTTCAACTGCACCGGAAGTACACTGAGTAATGTTGACAATGATAATGCCTCTTTCAGTAGCCTCCTTTAGTTCACGTATAAACCATTCTTTTTGAGGAGCATTGCCTGAACCAAATGTTTTTAAAACTACAGCCTTTAAGCCAGGTACATGAAGCACGGCTGAAACAATGCTTTGTTGTATACCCGGAAACAGAGTCAGAATAACCACATTGGCATCAAACAGATAATGTGGCTTTAAGGGTAGGGCCGCATCTCTCTTTAGGATGAGCGAAGGTTCATACTTAATGTGAATACCCACTCTGGCTAGTGCCGGATAATTAAATGAACGAAAAGCATTGAAGTTCTCGGCATTAATCTTGGTGGTGCGATTACCTCTCATTAAATGATTTTCAAAGAAAATGCAAACCTCAGGAACGATAGGCATTCCGTCACTGTTTTTGGCAGCAGCAATCTCTATGGCAGTAATCAGATTTTCTTTTCCGTCGGTACGCAACGTTCCAATAGGTAGCTGTGAACCGGTGAGTATAACCGGTTTATTCAAATTCTCGAGCATAAAGCTTAAGGCGGAAGCTGTATAAGCCATGGTATCGGTTCCGTGAAGAATCACAAACCCGTCGAAATAATCATAGTTATAATTGATGATCTTCACTAACTTGGCCCAATAGGAAGGTTCCATGTCAGAAGAATCGATAGGAGGATCAAACTGATAAGATGATATGCGATAGTTGAATCGTTTCAGTTCGGGAACATGTTTCATTAGATGATCGAAGTTGAAGTTCTCGAGTGCACCGGTCTCCGGGTTTTCAATCATTCCTATTGTACCGCCTGTATATATGAGCAAAACGGATGGATATTCAGTAGTGATATACATAGTTGCTGATATTTATTTTTGCAAAGATACAGCTTTAGAACAAATAAACATGAATTATAGTGTTCTAACCGAACAGTATATCGTATTTAGATATGACTTATTATGTATCTGCATATATTTCTGACAATTTGCCATAATATATGCAGATTTTAATTCAAAAATAAGTTCGTTTTATTCCTTTAAGCCGTTCAACAGACTAGTTATTGCTTGCTGTGGGTCTTTTTCTTCTTCCAGCAGTGTAACGAAACGACTTCCTATAATAGCACCCGAAGCGTGTTCGCATGCAGCTTTAAAGGTTGCTTTATTGCTAATGCCAAATCCAACCATCCTGGGGTTGCGAAGTTTCATTTCTTCAATTCTCTTAAAGTAATTACGCTTCTGAACATCAAAGTCTTGTTGTGCTCCGGTAGTGGAAGCAGATGAAACCATGTAAATAAAGCCATCGGTATGCTCATCAATTTCCCGCACTCTCTCTTCGCTTGTTTCGGGGGTAATAAGCATAATGATGCGCAGATTGTACCGTTCCGCAATAATACGGTAATGTTCTTGGTAATCTTTAAAAGGAAGATCGGGTATAATCATACCATCCACCTCACACTCTGTGCACTGTTTGCAAAAGTGCTCAAAACCAAATTGCATGATGGGATTCAAATACCCCATCAAAACAAGTGGAATAGTTACCGTTTTGCGAATGTCTTTTAGCTGTTCAAAAAGAACTTTCAAGGACATGCCGTTTCTTAAGGCCTGTGTTGCAGCATTTTGTATCACAACACCGTCGGCCATAGGATCGCTGAACGGTATACCTATTTCTACCATCTTCACACCATTGTCCTGCAAGGTTTTAATAACCTCAGCGGTACCTTCCAAGGTAGGGTGACCTGCACAAAAGTAAATAGATAACAGGTCTTTCTCTTTGCTACTGAATAAATGATTGATTCTATTCATTGTTTTTTATTTTATGACTGAAAAACGAGTTCAGTCTTGTTGCTGTAATTCTTTTAAGAAAAGTTGTATTCGCCCGATATCTTTCATTCCGGGTGCTGTTTCAAACCTACTGTTTAAATCGTAGCCTGCCAGTTGAGGATGATGGAATTCTTTTAATGCCTTTGCGCTATACAAATTAATGCCACCGCTCAACAGAAAAGGAGTGTTTCCTTTATATTCGTCGAGCAAGCTCCAGTCGAACTGATTGCCCGAGCCTCCGTATTGCTCACACTTGGTGTCAAACACAAAGTAGTCACACAATCCGTGATACTCTTCCACGCCATTCAAATCCTTGAGCTTGTCGACCGAAAAAGCTTTAAAAACCTTCATGCCGCATTGCTGCAATGACTTACAGTAAGCAGGAGATTCATTGCCGTGTAGCTGAATATAATCCAGTGCGTAGCGATCGGCAATAGTGCGTACCATTTCTTTTGTTTCGTTCACAAAAACACCAACTCTTTTGGCCTTAGTAGGTAGATAAGCCGGCATGTCAAACACGTAGCGTGGAGACTTATGATAGAAAATAAACCCCATCAAGTCAACTCCCAAAGATTCAACCTCAGCAATGTTATCGGCTACGCGCATGCCGCATACTTTAATCAGTTTACCGTTTATCATGTTCTACACTATTAATTTGTATTCAGATCTTCAATAAATGATTTCAGAGTCAGCTCGGGATTATCGGTTTTCATAAAGTTCTCACCTATAAGAAAACCTTTAAATCCGGCCTTCTGCAACCTTTTTACCGTTGCCGGATCAGAAATACCGCTTTCGGAAACCAAAACAGCATCCGATGGCAATTGTTCAGCCAGCCTGAAAGAGTTTTCCACATCCGTAAAAAACGTGCCCAGATTCCTGTTATTAATGCCAATGACATCCATGTTTGCATTGATATACTTCAACTCTTCAACACTGTGTATTTCCAGCAAAACCTCCAGTCCTAATTCATGCGCTTTGGCAGCCAAAGCGTGCAATTCCTCTTTCTTCAATGCAGCAGCAATCAACAACACGGCATCGGCACCTATTATTTTAGCTTGGTAAAGTTGGTATTCATCAACTATAAAATCTTTCCGTAAAATGGGAATATCAATTAGCGGACGAGCATCCTTAATGTCTTTCAGATTCCCTCCGAAAAACTTTTCATCCGTCAGTATGGATACAGCGGAAGCACCTGCGTTGACATATCCGGGCACAATATCTTCAGCCAGAGCCTTGCGATGGATCCACCCTTTGGAAGGCGACCGGCGTTTGAATTCAGCAATGATACCGCTTGAAGAACTCTTTAAAGCTTCTTTGAGCGACCGCTGTTTAACTGTGGTTTCCAAACTGTTTTGAAGTTGTTCCAATGATATGCTTTGTTTCTGCAAATCAACCTCAAATCGCTTATTGGCTATAATTTCAGATAGTATATCTTTCATCTTGCTTAGCTGTTGAGTTCAACAAATTTATTCAGTACCTGTAAAGCCTTGCCGCTTTCCAAAGACTCTTTGGCCATATCAATGCATTCAAAAATTGATTTCTGTGATTCAATAACTTGTATGGCAAATGCCGAGTTGGCAATCACAACATCACGTTGGGCACTTGTCGCCTTATTCTTCAATACATTATTGAATATTTTAGCTGCGTCTTCGGGAGTATCTCCTCCATACAAATCAGCTTCTTGGTAGCGCGAAAAGCCTAATGATTCCGGCGTATATATCTTTTCATTGCCGGATGTGGCTACTTTAAACTCGGTAGTCAGAGAAATTTCATCGTATCCGTCAAGGCTGTGTACTACGGCAAATTGGGTGTCGCTTTGCTGATAGGTGTAACTGTATAATCGCAACAAAGGCAAGTTATACACACCCAGTAATTGATATTTTGGAAATACAGGGTTCACCAAAGGGCCTAGCATATTAAAGAAAGTGCGTACTCCTAAGGCCTTTCTAACAGGAGCAACCGCTTTCATGGCCGAGTTAAACAAAGGTGCATGCAGATAAGCCATGTTACATTGTTCCATGCTGCGACGCAGTTTGTCATTGTCATTGGTAAACTTCACGCCGTGCTGTTCCATCACGTTACTAGCTCCGCTTACCGAGGTTGCGCCATAGTTTCCGTGCTTCACCACCGGATATCCGGCGCCTGCCAATACAAAACAAGAGGCCGTTGATATGTTAAATGTATTTTTGCCATCACCACCGGTGCCAACAATGTCGATGGGTGAAAACTCGTTGAGGTCAACGGGTATGCGCATATCAAGTAGGGCATCACGGAATCCGCAGAGCTCTTCCACCGAAATGTTACGCATCAGAAAAACGGTAATCAGAGAGGCTATTTGCGCATCACTGTATTTGCCTTGCGCTATGTTTTGCAAAATATCTCGCGCTTCGCTGCGTCCCAGATATTGGTGTTCAAACAGTTTGTATAATATTTGTTTCATAAGATTATAAATTTAAGAAATTACTGATAATGGTTTTACCTTGTGGGGTTAACACTGACTCCGGATGAAACTGTATGCCGAATACACGGTATTGTTTGTGACGCAAGGCCATGACTTCGCCTTCTTTGCTTTCGGCCGTTATTTCCAAACAATCAGGAAACTCTTGCGGACTAACAACCCAGGAGTGATACCTGCCTACTAATATTTCTCCTTCCAGTCCGCTAAACAATTCATTGCTTTTTATAATGCTGATGGGCGTTTGCACACCGTGATGCACTTCCTTCAGGTTTTCCAGTTTGCCACCAAAGGCTTCGCCTATGGCCTGATGTCCCAGGCAGACTCCTAATATGGGTTTCTTGCCGGCATATTCTTTTATAAGCGGTAGCAGGAGTCCGGCTTCTTCGGGTATTCCGGGACCGGGAGAAAGGATGATTTTATCATACTGTTCCACCTCGCTTAGCACAATTTGGTCATTCCTTACAACCGTTACATCTTCTTCACCAAGCTCTTTTACCAAATGCAATAAATTATACGTAAATGAGTCGTAATTATCTAATATAAGTATTTTCATTGTTTAAATATTGAATGATAAAACAGTGGGGTTAATTTTTCAAAGTAACTGCCAGGTCTATGGCTTTTTTCAATGCACCTAGCTTGTTGTTGACTTCTTGCAGTTCATATTCGTCTTCGCTGCGTGCCACAATACCGCCTCCGGCTTGGAACCACAATTCGTTGTTACGACTTACAAACGTACGGATGGTAATGGCCTGATTCAATTCGCCGTTGAGTCCGATAAACCCTATGCAACCTCCGTATGCACCACGGTTATGCGGTTCAATTTCACTAATCAGCTGCATGGCGCGCACTTTAGGAGCGCCGCTCAGCGTACCGGCGGGGAAAGTATCAATAAAAGATTTCATGGTATTGGCTCCTTCGTTCAATTCACCACAAACTCTGGATACCAAGTGTATGACGTGACTGTAGTACTGTGGTTCCTTGTAAAACAGAACGCGTACATCGTGGCAATTGCGACTTAAGTCATTGCGTGCCAGATCAACCAGCATCACATGCTCCGCATTTTCTTTCGGGTCGGCCAGCAAGGCCTCGGTCAGCTCTTTATCTTTCAGCGCATCTCCGGTGCGGCGAGTAGTTCCGGCAATGGGGTCGATGTATGCATTTCCGTTTTCAATCTTGCAATGCGTTTCGGGCGACGAACCAAAGATGCGATAACCACCGAAATCAAAGTAAAACAGGTAAGGAGATGGGTTGATACTCCGCAAGGCTCTGTACACTTTGAAATCATCGCCTGCGTAAGGTTGTATAAATCGCCTCGACAAGACGATTTGAAACACATCGCCTCTCAAACAGTGGGCTATTCCTTTGCGGACATTGGCTTTGTGCTGTTCATCGGTAATGGTGCTGGTTACCGGACCGGTTACTGAGAAGTTATAAGAAGCATAATTACGGTTCTCTATGGCCGATTCGAGTTGTTCCAGTCCGCTTTCTTCATCCTCACATAACATTTCCACTAAGGTGAGCTCGTTTTTAAAATGATTGAACACCAGAATATACTTATATAAAATATACAATACATCGGGAGCATCATTCAAGTCGTCGTGACTTTCTTTTACCGGAATATTTTCAAAGTACTTTACCGCATTGAATGTTGTGTAGCCATACAATCCGCAAATGTTACTATTCTCACCACTAACTTTAAACTCAGAGATAAAGCGATTGAGAGCCGTTTCTACAGTAAAAGTCTTACTCAATTTTTCTTCTACAGTTGTGTTATCCGGATAAGTCATGGTTGCTTTTCCATTGTTAATGCCCACGCTGGCCATGGGACACAATGCAATGAACGATAAACTGTTTTCTCCCGCATGATAATCGGAGCTTTCCATCAGTGCCGACTGAGGGTATAAATCTCTCACTTTTAAGTAAATGCTTACGGGTGTATGCATATCTCCCAGCACTTTCTTGCTATTGGTTTTATATGAAAATTGTTTCATGATTTCCTGTTTTTAAAGGTAATAGTGTTTATTCATTATTGAGCAGGAGCATTATCGAGATAGGTCTCTATATCTTTATCGCCTCGACCAGATACGGTAAGTACCACTACATCTTCGGGCTTAAAAGACATTTTTTTGAGTGCTCCCAAGGCATGTGCCGATTCCAATGCCGGAATAATTCCTTCAATCCGGGTTAATTCATAAGCTGCTTCAATGGCTTCATCGTCATTAATTGCAATGACAGTTGCTCTCCTTTGTGCGGCTAGATTAGCATGAATAGGGCCAATACCCGGATAATCCAATCCGGCTGAAATAGAATAAGGTTCCTCTATTTGTCCGTCTTCACTTTGAATAACATACGTACGTGCTCCGTGTATGATACCCGTTTTTCCCAATTGAATGGTAGCAGCCGTAAGCCCCGTGTCAACTCCTTTTCCTCCCGCTTCTGCTAATACAATCTTAATGCGTTCGTCATCAATAAAATGATAAATGGTTCCGGCTGCATTGCTTCCGCCTCCTACACAAGCAATCAGGTAATCAGGATAATTGCGCCCTTCTTTTTCGAGCAACTGTTTTTTTATTTCCTCGCTGATGATAGATTGCAAACGGGCTACCATGTCCGGATAGGGGTGAGGACCAACCGTAGAACCGATAATATAAAACGTATCGGCTGGATGACAACACCAGTCGCGTATGGCTTCGTTAGTGGCATCTTTCAACGTCATGTTTCCCGACGTAACAGGAACCACTGTAGCTCCCAACATTTTCATTTTTTCAACATTAATGTGTTGGCGTTCTACATCCGTTTTGCCCATGTAAACAATGCATTCAAGGTCCATTAGGGCACAAACAGTAGCAGTAGCTACTCCATGTTGTCCGGCACCGGTTTCGGCAATAATTCTTTTCTTGCCCATCCGTTTAGCCAACAAAATCTGTCCCACGGTATTGTTTATTTTATGAGCCCCGGTGTGGTTAAGATCCTCGCGTTTCAGGTAAATCTTGCATCCATATTTTTCCGAAAGACGGTTTGCCAAATACAGCGGAGAAGGGCGTCCCACATAATCTCTCAACAGTTGTTCAAACTCTTTTTTGAAGTCATCACTCTGCAAAACTTTCAGATAATTGTTCTTCAGGTCTTCCACGCATTTGTGAAGAATTTCCGGAATGTATGCTCCACCAAACTCGCCGTAATACCCATTTTGATCTACTAAAAAACTTTTCATAATGCTTTTATATATATTATAATTTTTGTCTGAAAAAAGAAAGAGCCCTGTCGTAAGTTCGACAGGGCTCTTTAACTGTAATATCTTCTTTAGTATATATACACGAGACTGCTACCTTACGACCTTATGGAGTTGTAAGTAGCGCCACCAACCTGTATTTACTAAAATTGTTCTCATTATATTTTGTTCTTATTCGGTTGCAAATGTAATCAGATTGATTTTAATACCAAACAAAATCTTACTTTTTTTTGTGTCGACCTGAAAAAAGTTTGTAGAACATTTCTTCTTCCTTGCTGTTTTATTTCAAAATGAGTATTTTTATAGCATATTAATTTAAAATCAAAAAGTGTAGCTATGTACAATTTTAGTTTTCAGAATCCCGTCAAGTTAATTATGGGCAAGGGTACCATTGCCACTCTATCAAATGAAATACCCAAAGACAAAAGTATCATGATTACCTTTGGCGGAGGTAGTGTAAAAAAGAATGGAGTTTATGATCAGGTAATAAAAGCCTTACAAGGCTATAATACCGTTGAATTTTGGGGAATTGAGCCCAATCCTTCTATTGAAACTCTGCGCAAAGCTATTGCTTTGGGTAAAGAGAAGAAAGTCGATTTTTTGTTGGCAGTAGGTGGTGGATCGGTCATTGACGGAACTAAACTGATTTCTGCCGGTTTGTTGTACGACGGTGATGCCTGGGATATGGTACTTGCTGGTAAGCCTGCTGCGGGAACAGTGCCTTTAGCAACGGTGCTTACACTACCTGCTACGGGTTCTGAGATGAATAACGGTGCTGTTATCTCTAGCTATGAAAAGAAAGAGAAGCATGCTTTTTTTGCTAATTATCCGGTGTTCTCTATTCTTGATCCGGAAGTAACCTTTACGTTGCCCGATCATCAGATTGCCTGCGGATTGGCTGATACGTTTGTGCATGTAATGGAGCAATACATGACAACTCCGGGGCAATCTCGCCTGATGGACAGGTGGGCAGAATCTATTTTGCAGACGTTGATTGAAATTGCACCTAAAATTCGTGAAAACAAAACTGATTATCAGTTGATGGCCGATTTTATGCTTTCTGCTACCATGGCCTTGAACGGATTTATTGCCATGGGTGTATCGCAAGACTGGGGCACACACATGATTGGGCATGAACTGACAGCACTTCACGGCTTGTCGCACGGACATACGCTGGCCATTGTTTATCCGGCTACGCTGCGAGTTTTAAAAGAAGATAAAGCCGGTAAGATTCTACAATATGCTGAAAGGGTATGGCAAATTAGCACCGGAAGCAATGAAGAACGTATCAACAAAGCTATTGCCAAAACTGAAGAGTTTTTCCGTTCATTAGGACTCACTACGCGCCTTAATGAAGAACAAATTGGTGAAGCTACCATCAACGAAATTGAGAAACGATTTACCGAACGTAATGTGGCTTACGGCGAAAACGGTAAGGTAACCGCCGCGGTAGCCAGGCAGATACTTGAAAGTTGTCTTTAATTGATAAATCCTTAATAACTAATGAGCATGAAAACAGTGAATAATTCTTTGATGAGAATCATATTTGCCATGATTATAGGCTTGGTATTGGTCGTTTGGCCGGATGCGGCTGCTAATTACATGGCCATAACCATAGGGATTTTATTTATTATTCCCGGAATAATAAGTACGGTGGGCTATTTTGCAAATAAAAATATGCCTGAGCTTTCTACACGTTTTCCGATTGAGGCCGTGGGAAGCATTCTCTTAGGTTTGTGGTTGGTTATTATGCCCGATTTCTTTGTCAATATACTAATGTTCCTATTGGGATTCATACTGATCATGGCCGGCATACAACAAATTGCTTCACTGTTTTCAGCTAGGAAATGGGTGAGAGTACCGGGACTGTTTTACGTGATTCCGGTACTTATACTCTTGGCAGGAATCATTATTTTATTAAATCCAGTTGAAACATTAAATACGACCTTTATCATCATTGGAATTACTTGTTTAGTCTATGCCATTGCAGAACTTATTAACTGGTTTAAATTCCTAAGATTGAAGCCTCAAAATAAAATGATTGCTCCGGTTGAAGATGCAGAAATCATTGAAGATGAAGCTTAAAAAACAACTAAAAAACATGCAAAAAATGGCTTTTGTAACACGCTGATTATCAATTGTTTGCAAGCTCATTTCTAGAAGAGAAGAGAATAGAAGAGAAAAGAAGAGTAAAGTATAGAAGAAATAAAGAAAAAACTTCTTCTGCCGAAGAAGAAAAAGAAAGCAGTAGCAGTTGTTTTTTGGGGTGTCACAGAATGTGATGCTTCTATTTCAATTTCACGTTTTTTGCTCCCTAAAAGAAAAATAAAAAAAAAGTTTGGGTGTGGACATTTGTCCTGCACCTAACTTGTTTTTTATGCTTTTCTTTGCCAAATGATTTCAGGCAAACTTGAAAGCATGCCTGTTCAGGGCCCGTACATGCATGTAATTGAGTAGAAAATTGCCACGAGCAATTGGTTCGATTGCAACGACCAATTCACTCAATTGCCCCGAGCTGTTGTCAAATTGCCCCGAGCAATTTTTTAAGTGGTTGCAATTGGCTGTCATGCCAATAAAAGAAGCTAGCAATAGGGTAGAGGAGCAAGCTTTTGGATGTAATATTAAATCTGCCGGCGTTATTTGAAATATTGATTTCTAAAAAAAGAGAAGAGGACTACCTCACGGCACCCCTCTCCTGCAAACTTAAAACAACCAACAAAAGAAATAGATAATTTTTAGATTATCTAGATTCTTATCTTTATCTGATGAACAAGAGTTCTCTGTACTTAGGCAGTGTCCACATTTGGTTGTCGACAATTAACTCAAGCTTATCAATGTGATATCTGATTTCTTCCAGCATAGGAACAATCTTATCGTGATAAACAACTGCTTTTTCACGTTCGCTCTCGATCTTGTTAGCTACTTTACGAGCTTCAATCATGGCGTCAACATGTTCTTTGATGTATGCTGTACGGTCTGCAATTTCCTCAATCAACTCAAGGTTTTTAGCAGAAAGCTTATCAGCTTTTTCACCCGGGAACAGGTTCTTCATTTTGTACACGTTGTCAATCAAATCGCTTTGATATTGCGTTGCCACGGGAATGATGTGGTTCATGGCTAAGTCGCCCAACACACGTGCTTCAATTTGAATTTTCTTAGTATATGTTTCCCATTTGACCTCGTTGCGTGCTTCGAGTTCTTTTTTGGTAAGAACACCGGTAGCCTCAAACATGGCAATGGTTTCGGGTTTCAAGTAATTATCGAAGATAACTGGAACGCTTGTTTCACAGTCCAAACCGCGTTTAGCTGCTTCAACTTTCCATTCGTCGCTGTATCCGTTACCATCGAAATGGATGTTCTTGCACTCTTTGATGTATCCGCGGATAATCTCGAGAATAGCAGAAATCTTCGGTTCACCTTTGTCAATCAAAGTATCAACGTCTTTTTTGAACTTAACCAATTGCTCAGCTAAAGCAGCATTAAGAGCAATCATGGCCGATGCACAGTTTGCTTCAGAACCTACTGCACGGAATTCAAAACGGTTACCTGTGAAAGCAAAAGGAGAAGTACGGTTACGATCAGTGTTGTCAATCAGCAATTCAGGAATTTGTGGAATATCCAACTTCAATCCTTGTTTGCCGCTTAAGCTGATCAAATCATCTTTTGTGCTTTCGGCAATGTGCTGCAAAACTTGTGTAAGCTGTTTGCCTAAGAAAGAAGAGATGATTGCGGGAGGTGCTTCGTTGGCTCCCAAACGGTGTGCATTAGTAGCACTTGAGATACTTGCTTTAAGCACTCCGTTGTGTTTGTAAACAGCCATCAGGGTGTTAACAACGAATGTAATGAAACGAAGGTTTTCTTCAGGAGTTTTGCCCGGTCCCATCAACAGTACGCCGGTATCGGTTCCCAATGACCAGTTATTGTGTTTACCTGAACCGTTTACGCCTTTGAAAGGTTTTTCGTGCAACAGCACGCGGAAACCATGACGACGTGATACTTTGCGCATAACAGACATGATAAGCATGTTGTGATCAACAGCCAGGTTACATTCTTCGTAGATTGGCGCAAGTTCAAATTGGTTTGGAGCAACTTCGTTGTGGCGGGTTTTAACAGGAATACCAAGCTTTAATGATTCAATTTCAAGGTCTTTCATGAAAGCAGCTACACGAGTAGGAATAGCACCAAAGTAGTGATCTTCCAACTGTTGATTTTTAGCACTGTCGTGACCCATTAAAGTACGTCCGGTAAGCAATAAATCGGGACGTGCAGCGTACAAGCCTTCATCAACCAAGAAGTATTCTTGTTCCCAGCCCAAATAAGCATATACTTTTTTCACTTCAGGATTGAAGTAGTGGCATACTTCAACAGCAGCTTTATCAACAGCTCTCAATGCTTTCAAAAGAGGAGCTTTATAGTCTAAAGATTCGCCGGTGTAGGCTATGAATATGGTTGGGATACACAAGGTATCGTCAACAATAAATGCAGGTGAGGAGGGATCCCAAGCAGAGTATCCTCTAGCTTCGAAAGTGTTACGGATACCACCGTTAGGGAAACTCGATGCATCTGGTTCCTGTTGAACCAACAATTTGCCCGAGAATTCTTCCATCATTCCACCTTTGCCATCATGCTCAACAAATGCATCATGCTTTTCGGCAGTGCCTTCTGTCAAAGGATGGAACCAGTGTGTGTAATGGGTAGCTCCCATTTCAATGGCCCATTTTTTCATACCGGCTGCCACATCATCGGCAATAGTGCGATCAAGTGCAGTACCGTTGTCAATAGCGTCAACTAATTTCTGGTAAACTTTGCCAGGAAGGTACTTGTACATTTTGGTGCGGTTAAACACGAATTTTCCAAAATACTCTGAAGGGCGCTCGGCCGGTACAGCTACCTCCACAGCTTTCTTTTTGAAGGCTGTTTCAACGACTCTAAATCTTAATTTTGACATAATTTGAAATTTGATTTGTTGATAAAAACTTTTAAGTAACTCTTTCTTCGTTCCCGGAAAGGCGGCCAAGCCCGTCCGGGATAATATATTTTAGTTGTAAGCGGATTCGCCATGTTCGTAAATGTCCAATCCTTCTTCTTCAATACGTGCCGTAACACGAAGACCATGTACTTTGTCGAGAACCTTAAACAGGATGAAGCCCATACCTGCTGCCCATACTCCGATAAGAACTGCACCGAATAACTGAGCCAATAAGAGTGAAGTACCACCACCAAAGAATAATCCGCCTTCGGCAGCAAATAAACCGGTCATCACTGTACCCAAAAAACCGCATACTCCGTGAACCGAAGAAGCACCAACGGGATCGTCTATTTTCAACACTTTCTCAATAAATTCAACTGAGTAAATCATAACCACTCCACAAATGGCACCAATAATTACTGCGCTAAGCGGGGAAACAAGATCACACCCTGCTGTGATACCTACTAGTCCGGCCAAAATGCCATTCAAAGTCAATGACAAAGATGGTTTACTGTATTTTACCCAGCTCAGTAACAATGAAAATACACCACCTGCACAAGCCGCCAAGTTTGTGGTAAGGAACACATGTGATATGGCAACGCGATCAGTCTCAGTTGCTGCTGCCAGCTGTGAGCCGGGGTTGAATCCAAACCATCCGAACCATAAGATAAATACACCCAATGCTGCAATAGTTAGACTGTGTCCAGGAATGGCTTTTGATTTACCGTCTTTTCCATATTTTCCAAGACGCGGACCGAGAATGGCAGCACCTACTAAAGCAATCCATCCACCTACAGAGTGTACAATAGTAGAACCTGCGAAATCGTGGAATGTAGCTCCGAAAGTAGTCATCATGAAGCTGTCTGCAGCTCCATTCATTAGCCAGCCTCCTCCCCAAGTCCAGTGACCGGATACAGGGTAAATTACAGCACTAATAAATATTGTGTAAACAATATACATGGAGAATTTTGTACGCTCAGCCATTGCTCCTGAAACGATTGTAGCAGCCGTGGCACAAAATACAGTTTGGAAAATAAGGAACCCTTCTGTGGGTAAACTACCCGAATAGAAAGACAAGTCAAAGAAGTGCGGAGCACCTACAAAACCTCCAACTCCAAACATCAATCCGAAACCAATGGCCCAATAAAGTAAAGAACCTAATAAGAAATCAACAAAGTTCTTCATCAAAATATTGGCTGTATTCTTTGACCGGGTAAAACCAGCTTCCACTAAAGCAAAACCGGGCTGCATAAAGAACACAAGGGCTGCTGCCAATAACATCCATACAGTGTTTAGTCCTAAAACCAAATCGCCCACTGTGTCGGGTGCAGCTTCAGCTGCAGGAGCTACTGCCTCAGCCACTGCCGGGGCTACCGCAGTACTATCGACTGCTGTCGTGTCTTGTGCCAGGGCACTTGTTGCGAAGAAGAATGCCATCATCATGGCGCCTGCAATCCATAGCTTCGCAATGCTATGTTTTTTATATGTATCCATAATCGTGAATCTTATATTTTATATATTATACCTATTGTCAAACCTGATTTTACTTCTCTTGTTCTGCATTATAAAGTGCAATGTCACCTCTCTCACCGGTACGGATACGAATGGAATCTTCAATGGGAATAACAAAGATTCTTCCATCTCCAATTTCACCGGTCTGAGCCGATTTGATTATCGCTTGTACAGTCTTCTCTGCATTTTTGTCGCGTACAACAATAGAAATCAAGGTTCTTTCAATAAAGCTGGTATCATATACCACTCCACGATAGATACGTCCTTGTCTTGCTTTTCCTACCCCTCTTACGTCATAATAAGAGAACCATTCAATGTCCGCTTCCAGAAGTGCGTCTTTAACCTCTTCGAACTTGGTTTTACGGATAATTGCTTCAATCTTTTTCATATGCTTTAAAATTAGTGTGTCGCTAATACTCAAAGAGGTATAAAGTGTTGGCAGCCACAGTAAGGTTACCATACAACAAACCGAAAAATCAATAAACTACGACTACCTCACTTTATACTCTCTGAATTGTTTTTTGTAGATTCTTAGAATGTCACGCCAAAAGTGAGATAAGCTCTGTCTGAACATGGATTCCAAATTGCTTTCGCAAAAACGGGTAGCGTAAATGAATCGGTTACCTTAATCTCTTTAGTTCCTTTGAAAGCTATGTTTGTCACTGCAAATCCGGATGCTCCGTAGAATGTGTTTTCCCAAGGAGTGGCACCTATTTCAGCCGAACAATCAACGCCTCCCAATTTAAAGGGAGCACTTGCTTCAAAGTAAGAAGAGTAAGCTCTGTCACCGTTTGCTTTAACTCCATCGGCACCACCTAAGTTGGTATTCCACGATAGAGCCAGCGGACCGAAGTCGTATCCGATTGTTGCTTCGAACACATGTACTGTGCTGTGAGCACCATAATCGAAATATTTGCTTTCACTTCCATAGTAATTAAACCAATAGTCAGTAAATGCTAAGCTCAGCCCTCCGGTGCTATACCCTAGAGTAAGGTCAAATTCACGTGTGTCTGTTTTTTCAAGACCAACAGATCCCCATCCGGTAAGAGATAAACCTCCTTTTGAGATAGAAATACTAGGCTGAAGACTAACACCCCCTAAATCTTGTCCTCTCCAGACATATCCACTAACTAAATCAGCACCTAAAGAAACTTCCACTTTATCTTGTGCCTTTACCTCAGAAGGCATCAGATATGTTAGTAACGCAACTGCAATTACTCCCCATTTTGTTAAATTCATTTTGCTCATCGTTTTTACATTTTAAGTTAGAAAAATTGTGGATTTGTCGTCCCAAATATATAGTAGCGCGCAATTACTATCTTTTTAAAGCTGCAATGAAAAAGAAAGGCTTTTTTATTTGATCCAGTTTCTGATTCTTCTCATTGCTTCAATACAGTTTTCTCGTTCTCCAAAAGCAGTTAACCTGATATATCCTTCACCACTTGGTCCGAATCCTACACCTGGTGTTCCTACTACATTGGCCTCATATAGCATTTGATCAAAGAAACGCCATGAGCTTGTATTATTGGGCGTTTTTACCCATAAATAAGGAGCGTTTTCGCCTCCATAAACTTTTAAGCCTGTAGCTTCGAGCCCCTCTTTCATAATTTTGGCGTTGGTCATGTAATAGTTTATGGTTTCTTTCACTTGTTCTTTTCCTTCTGGGCTATATATGGCTTCAGCTCCGCGTTGGGTTATATATGAAGTTCCATTGAACTTGGTGCACTGCCTGCGATTCCAAAGCTTATTGAGCGATATACGCTCGCCGGATAATGTAGCAGCCGTTACTTCTTTCGGCACAATAGTATAACCACATCTTACTCCTGTAAACCCTGCTGTTTTTGAAAAACTACGAAATTCAATGGCACATTTTCTAGCACCTTTAATTTCATAAATAGAGTGGGGAATTTCTGGGTCTTGAATGTAAGCCTCGTATGCTGCATCAAACAAGATTAGCGTGTCATTTGCCAACGCATAGTTTACCCACTTTTTCAGTTCTTCTTTCGTTAATGTGGTTCCCGTTGGGTTGTTGGGATAACATAAATACAAAATATCAATTCGCTTGTCGGGTATCTGAGGAATGAAGTCATTATCACTTGTACAGGGTATGTAAACCACATTGCTCCATTTTCCATCTTCTTGTAATACGCCGGCACGTCCGCTCATTACGTTACTGTCAATGTACACCGGGTAAATAGGATCCGTAACTCCCACACTATTATCATGACGAAGTATATCACCAATATTGCCGGTATCACTCTTTGCTCCATCATTTACGAAAACTTCCGTTGGACTAAGGTGTATTCCTCTCGGAGTGAAATCGTTTTTAATAATAGCGTCTATCAAAAAATCATATCCCTGTTCCGGACCATAACCACGAAAGGTTCCTTTGCTTGTTAACTCCTCAACAGCCTTGTGCATCGCTTCAATGGATGCTTGTGGCAAAGGGCGTGTTACATCTCCAATTCCTAAACGAATAATATCTTGCTTAGGGTGTGTAACTTTGAACGTATTAACTTTCTTTGCTATGTCTGAAAATAAATAACTTCCAGGCAATTTTAAAAAATGTTCGTTAACTAATGCCATACTTGTTTATTGTTTTAAGTTTGTTGTATCTGTCAATGTATAAATCTTAATCTTCAATTTCACCATCAAACACTTTTGTTGCGGGACCAGTCATAAATACATGGTTGCTTTTTTCGTCCCACTCAATGGTCAACGTTCCTCCGTCCATCACAACATTGCTTGTTCTTCCACTTTTTTTATTTATAAAAGCAGCAACCGCTGTTGCGCATGCTCCGGTTCCGCACGCTTGTGTAATACCCGATCCTCTTTCCCAAACTCGCATCCTAATATCTCCGTTTGTTTGTATCTGTGCAAATTCAACGTTTATGCGATCTTTAAAGTAAGAATGATTCTCTAAAACAGGTCCTATTGTAGGTAAATCAACTGTTGTTATATCTTCTACGAAAATTACCAAATGAGGATTTCCCATTGATATAGCCGTTGCTTTATATTCTTTTCCGTTTACTTTTATGGGCTGGGCAATCATTTCTTCTTTTATTCCACCCTCTCTATATTCAATCAATTCCATGGAAGGTTCGCCCATATCTACTGTAACAGCTTCAACTTTATCCTCTTTAATAGAAAGCTTGAGCAACTTTATGCCCGATAATGTTTCCAATGAAATTTCTCTTTTTGCAGTCAGTCCATATTCATATAAATATTTGCCGATACAACGACTGGCATTTCCGCACATCATAGCTTCCGAGCCATCGGCATTAAATATTCGCATACTGAAATCTGCTATCTTTGATTTATCAATCAGGACCAACCCGTCACTTCCAATACCAGTGTGTGGCTTACTCCAAATGATAGATTTTTCTTCTGGATTTGCAATTGGGTACTTAGTATTATCTACATATATGTAGTCATTACCGGCACCATGCATTTTCGTGAACTTAATTACCTTTACCATTTTGAGGTTTTATTCTCTTAAATTATTTCTTTTTGTTGTTTTATAATGCAAATATATATCTTTTTGATGAAATAATGCTTTAAATGCTTTCATTTATAGAAATAATTTAAAAGACTTATTATTTTAATGTAAATGAGGTATATTTAGTATCACATTAATATTTATACGATATATATAATTAAAAACTGAAAGTATATGGACTTAATTGCTCCTAATGATAGTTATAAAATAACATCATTAGGAGGTTAGTAAAGCGCAAATAGATAGCAGTTATTTGTTTTTTAAAGCATTTTGTAGAGTAATAGGCTCATTGGTTGTGATAAAATCTACTTGATTAGTTATGCACCATTGAAAATCTTCTGTATTATTAACCGTCCACACATTTACCTTTAAACCCAATTGATGGCATTCTGTTATGAGTTGAGGATTTTTTTGGAATACACTCAGGTGATAATCAGCCCCAGATGCCCCTATCTCCTTTAACTGTGCAGGCGTTAAGTCGCCCTTCAAGTAATAAACAGGTGTATTTTGTGGAGCAAGTCTAATAAACTCTTTTACTGCATGTTTTGAGAAGCTAATGTATTCTATCCTATCTTCCAGCTTCATCTCATGCACCATAGCCACTATCCTTTTAACAGCTTCGCTTTCACGTTCAGCACTACTCTGTTCTTTAAGTTCAAGTATTAATTTAGTTTTAAGTTTGCTTGCTTCAGCCAGATAGTCAGACAGGCCAGGCATCGTTTCTCCATTTTTAAGGCGTAATTTTTGTAATTGTTCGTAATTGCTGTCCTCCATTCTTTGCCCCATAAATGATGCATCGTGGTTAACAATCAGTTTATTGTCTTTAGTGAGCCAAACATCAAATTCACTACCATAACAGTTTATTGAATCTGCCTTTACTAAGGCTGCAATACTGTTCTGTGCAGAACCATCTGTTTTCCAGAAGCCTCTGTGGGCAATGACATTTGTTTGTGCGCTAATTTGGCTCACAAAAAGAGCAAACGCTCCTGCAAAAAATAATCTTTTAATATTCATAATATAGGTTTTAATGTACAGAAGCAAAGGTATAAAAAAATGGTAGCATAGAAATCACAGAGGATAATATCTTGTGATCACTATGCCACCATTGTAAAATGACAAACTAGATGTATTGTTTAATATGATTCGGCATGTACGCCTTTTACAGCTCTGCCCGAAGGGTCATTGACATTTTGAAAAGAAGCATCCCAAGCCAATGCTTCGGCTGTAGAACATGCTACGCTAGGCACACTAGGCACTGAACGAGCCGCGCTTTCACTAGGGAAATGTTCTTCAAAAATGCTTCTATAGTAATACTCTTCTTTGCTTAAAGGAGTATTTATGGGGAACCTTTCGTGAGCATGAAGCATTTGTTCGTCTGTTACAGCATTCGTTGTGACTTCTTTGAGAGTATCAATCCAATTGTAGCCAACGCCATCGCTAAATTGTTCTTTTTGACGCCATGTTACACTTTCGGGTAACATATCGGCAAATGCTTCACGAACTATTTTCTTTTCAATAACATTTCCAGGTGCCATTTTAGCTTGAGGATTCAGGCGCATTGCTACATCGAGAAACTCCTTATCAAGGAAAGGAACTCGTCCTTCAACTCCCCATGCTGCCAAACTTTTGTTTGCTCGCAAACAATCATACATGTGTAACTTGCTTAATTTTCGAACGGTTTCATCATGAAAAGCTTTCGCATCAGGAGCTTTATGAAAATATAAGTAACCTCCAAAAATTTCATCGGCACCTTCACCACTCAGTACCATCTTAATGCCCATTGATTTAATGACACGAGCCAATAAATACATCGGGGTAGAAGCACGTACGGTTGTAACATCATAGGTCTCAATGAAATAAATGACATCTCTGATGGCATCTAAACCTTCTTGAACGGTGTAGTTGATTTCATGGTGCACTGTTCCTATATAGTCAGCCACTTCACGTGCTTTTGATAAATCCGGTGCTCCCTTTAGACCTATAGCAAAAGAGTGCAACTGCGGCCACCATGCATCACTTGCGCCATCAGTTTCAATGCGTTTAGATGCGTATTTTTTAGCAACGGCAGAAATAACACTACTGTCGAGTCCTCCACTTAATAGTACTCCATAGGGAACATCACTCATCAATTGTCTTTGTACGGCATCTTCAAGCGCATCGTGTACATCAGAAACTTTGGCATCATTGTTTTTAACGGTCTCATATTCAGTCCACTCACGTTGATACCAGCGCTTCATGACCCCTTCTTTACTCCAATAATAATGTCCTGGTAAAAAAGGTTCATACTCATCGCAAAAGCCTTCAAGTGCTTTTAATTCACTTGCACAATAGATTTTACCATCTGCATCTTTACCTATATAAAGAGGTATCACACCAATAGGATCTCGGGCAATAAGAAATTCATCTTTTTCTTCGTCATACAAAGCAAAAGCGAAAATGCCACTCAAATCTTCTAGAAAATCAATGCCTTTATGTTTATACAAAGCAAGAATAACTTCACAGTCAGACCCTGTTTGGAAGTCATATTTACCGGCATATTCATTACGCAAGTCCCGATGATTATAGATCTCGCCGTTTACAGCAAGTACTTGCTTTTTATCGGCACTATAGAGCGGCTGTCCTCCACTTTGAGGATCAACTATTGACAAACGCTCATGAGCCAATATAGCCTTGGAGCCTACGTAAATTCCACTCCAATCGGGCCCGCGATGACGTATTTTCTGGGCCATTTTAAGAGCCTTTTGTCTTAACTCTTTTCTCTGCTCTTTTATATTGAATATTCCTACGATTCCGCACATAAGTTTTCTTTTTTGGGGGTGTTAATACTTCTTTAAAAGGAGTTTTATGTTTTACTTGCTTAAGTACTGGTCAACTTTGTGAACCATTTCTTTAGCAGCCGACATGGCCCTTACAACAAGACTTGGACCACTGATATAATCTCCGGCAGCAAAAACATTTTGGGCATATTGTGGTACTTCAGGTTTTAAGAATCCCATAGCCAATAAAACTAAATCGGCCTCTATTATCTCTTTTTTACCTGTAGCTTTCATGGTGGAACGACCACCATTTTCAGAAGGGATCCATTCCACTTCTTCAACCTCAACACCTGTTACTTTTCCATTTTTGCCTAAAAACTGATTAGAAGTCAGACTCCATCTTCTCAAACAGCCTTCTTCGTGACTTGAGCTGGTTTTCAAAACATTGGGCCACTGTGGCCAAGGTGTTGCGCTATTATGTCCGGCAGGAGGCTGAGGGAGAATCTCAATTTGAGTAACGCTCAGTGCACCTTGACGGATACTGGTTCCTATGCAATCTGATCCGGTATCACCACCGCCAATAACAAGCACTTTTTTACCTTTCGCATTAATTAATTTATCTTTGGGGAAAGTTTGTCCTTCCAAAATGCGATTTTGCTGGCTAAGTATCTCCATAGCAAAATGTATTCCTTTGAACTCTCTTCCGGGAACAGATAAATCTCTTGGAGTTTCTGCCCCCACACAAATACAATAAGCATCGAAGCCGGCAGGAAGGTTTTGAAGATTTACTTCAACACCCATTTCAAACTGAATACCTTCAGCTTTCAAGAAAGCCATACGACGGTCAATTATATTTTTATTCAGCTTAAAGTTAGGAATACCAAAACGCAACAAACCTCCTGGAGCTTCAGCCTTATCGAATAAAGTCACTAAATAACCTTTTTTATTCAATCGGTTGGCAGCTGTCAGTCCGGCAGGACCTGCACCAATAACGGCTACCTTTTTTCCATTTCTTTTAGGAGTAACTGCTTTAATATATCCTTCGCGAAAAGCTGCTTCAACAATTGCAGCTTCATTTTCACGAATAGTCACAGGCTCATCAGAAGATAATTTAAGCACACAACTCTTCTCGCAAGGCGCCGGACAAATTCTACCCGTAAACTCGGGAAAATCACATGTGGATGAGAGTATTTCGTATGCTTCTTTCCAGTTTCCCCTGTAAAGAGCATCTTGCCATTCAGGTTGTTTATTGCTTACAGGACAAGCCCAATGACAGAAAGGAATGCCACAGTCCATGCAGCGAGACGCCTGAAGTCGGCGATCATTCGTATTGAGGGTTTGTTCAACTTCCCCAAAGTCGGTAATACGTTCATGTACAGGTCTATAACCTGCCTCTTGTCTATGTATTTTAAGAAATGCTTTCGGATCTCCCATAATGTAACTTTTTAATAATCTTTTGTGGTGATTTGTTTTAATAATCTCTCTGCATATCGGCAATTTTCTGCTGCAATTTCTGCATTTGCTCTTCTTGCAGAACTTTTTTGTATTCAATTGGCACTACCTGAATGAATTGGTCTACATATTTATTCCAGTCATCAAGCATTGTTCTAGCCAACTTAGAACCAGTATAGAGATAATGTTGACGAATTAATTCATGTAATTCTTTCCGGTAACTAGCTTCCTCAATCAACGATAGTTCAACCATCTCCATGTTACAGAAAAAGTCAAAATTGCCATCTTTGTTCCATACATAAGCAACACCACCGCTCATACCTGCAGCAAAATTCTTTCCGGTACTTCCCAATACTACCACACGACCACCAGTCATGTATTCGCAACAATGGTCACCTGCTCCTTCAACAACGGCTATTGCCCCAGAATTACGTACTGCAAAACGTTCGCCCACCTTGCCATTAATATAAACTTCTCCAGAAGTAGCCCCATACAAAAGAGTGTTACCTGCAATGGTATTCTTTTCGGCATCAAAGTTGCTTCGAACAGGTGGTAAAACTGCTATGCGACCACCACTAAGCCCTTTGCCTAAATAGTCGTTAGCTTCTCCTTCCAATTTGAAATTGACTCCGGGAACAAGGAAAGCTCCGAAACTTTGTCCGGCAGAACCTTTAAACTTAATATTTAAGGTATGTTCCGGTAGTCCTTTTTCACCGTTTTTAGTGGCAATAGTACCAGAGAGCATTGCTCCGACAGCACGATCTGTATTGGCAATTGTATACTCCAAAGATATTTCTTTGTTATCCTCAATGGCCGCTTTAGCTGCTTGAATGATGGCAACATCTTTCACCTGATCTACTCCGTGATCTTGGTTGATAATGTGTCTTAAAGCTGCATCGTTATTTATTCTGAATAAAACTTTTGAGAAGTCAAGCAAAGCATGCTTTTCAGTTTTATTCTCCGATTTTCTGTTAATCAAATCCGTACGTCCTACTATGTCATCGAGCTTAGTGAATCCCATTTCGGCAAGATGTTCTCTAACTTCCTCTGCTAAGAAAGTAAAGAAATTAACTAGGTATTCGCTACGTCCCAAAAATCTTTTTCTTAGTTCTACATCTTGGGTTGCAACACCAACAGGACAAGTATTCATGTGGCATTTACGCATCATGACGCAACCTAACACAATTAATGCAGAAGTAGCAAAACCAAATTCTTCGGCTCCTAACATAGCCATTATGACAATGTCACGACCAGTTTTTATCTGACCATCAACTTGTAGCTTAACTTGTCCTCTTAAACTGTTCAATACCAAAGTTTGTTGAGTTTCGCTTAAGCCTAATTCCGGTGATATACCTGCATATTTAATGGAAGATGCAGGAGAAGCACCTGTTCCACCTTCTGCTCCTGAAATCACAATGAGATCTGCCTTAGCTTTTGCGACACCAGCTGCAATAGTTCCAACTCCAGTTTCAGCAACCAATTTGACACTTATTTTTGCGTTCGGATTTACATTTTTCAAATCAAAAATAAGCTGTGCTAAATCTTCTATAGAGTATATATCGTGGTGAGGTGGAGGAGATATAAGTGATATACCAGGTATGCTATGGCGTGTCTTAGCAATAACTTGATCAACTTTATATCCTGGTAATTGTCCGCCTTCACCAGGCTTAGCTCCTTGTGCTATCTTAATTTGGATTTCATCTGCATTAACTAAATATTCTGTGGTCACACCAAATCGTCCGGAAGCAACCTGTTTGATAGCACTGCGAAGACTTGTTCCATCTTCACGAGGAATAAATCTGGCAGCATCTTCACCACCTTCTCCCGTATTGCTACGACCATGTATTTTGTTCATGGCTATGGCCATTGCTTCATGAGCTTCTCTGCTAATAGAGCCGTATGACATAGCACCAGTTACGAACCGTCTCATGATATTCTCGGCGGGCTCAACCTGATCAATACTAATGGGACTACGTTTGTATTCAAAAAAATCTCTCAAGAAAATAGGAGAATCCTTACCATCAACCAAAGAAGAAAACTCTTTGAATTTTTTATAGCTTCCCAATCTTGTTGCAAGTTGCAATGTACTTATTGTTTCAGGATTCCATGCATGCTGCTCCCCATCTTTTCTATATGCATAAATACCCTTATTGATAAGTAATCCGTCAATATTTTCATTAGCAAATCCATCCTGATGAAAAGCAATCGCATCTTTAGCAATTTCTTCCAATCCAATACCGCTAATACTTGAATTAATACCGCCAAAGTATGCATTACTTAATTCTGCACTCAATCCAACCGCTTCAAAAATCTTAGCTCCACGATAGGAACGTATCGTGCTGATGCCCATCTTACTAATAACCTTCAGTAAACCTTTGCATATCGCTTTGATATAATTTTTTTCCGCTGTTGCATAGTCTAGTTGAATTTCTTTCTTTGCTACAAGATTATCCAAAACAGCAAATGCCATATATGGATTTAGTGCGCTAGCACCAAATCCTAGCAGAAGTGCTGCGTGCATTACTTCACGTATCTCTCCCGATTCAACTATCAAAGCAGTCTGTACACGTTTCCCTACAGAGATTAGATGGTGATGAACCGCACTGACAGCTAATAACGAAGGTATTGCAGCATGCTTTTCATCAACGTCTCTGTCCGACAAAATGATGTAGTTAACTCCTTCAGAGACAGATTTTTCTGCAAGTTTACACAAATCAGTTAACGATTGTTGCAACCCAGTTTTCCCTTTTTCTACTTCAAAAAGTATAGGAAGTTTAACCGTATTAAATCCTTTATATCTGATGTTACACAATAAATCCAACTGCGTATTTGTCAATATCGGATGATTAAGACGCACCATCTTACAGTGACTTTCATTAGGCGTAAGTATATTCATCCCAACAGCTCCAATGTATTCAGTCAGTGACATTACCAGCTCTTCCCTAATCGGATCAATAGGAGGATTAGTTACCTGCGCAAACTGCTGCCTAAAGTAATTATATAATAGTTGTGGTTTGTCAGATAATACAGCAAGCGGAGTATCGTTACCCATTGAATTTATAGGCTCGGCACTTGTGGTACTCATTGGAGCTATAATTTTTTCTACATCTTCTTTTGAATACCCAAATGTGTGCAACATTTGGTTGTAATTATCAACTTTATGTGAAATCTTACGACCGCTTTTAAGTTCATCAAGTTCAATACGGTTGGTAGATAGCCACGCACGATATGGTTTGGCTAAAGCTAAGTCTTGCTTTAAATCACCATCATAGTATACTTTTCCTTTTTCAGTATCAACCATCAATATTTTCCCGGGTTGCAAACGCCCTTTTTCCTTGATGTCGCCCGGCTCAAAATCCATTACTCCAACTTCAGAAGCAACCACCATCATATCATTGTGAGTAATGAGGTATCTGGCAGGTCTAAGACCATTACGATCTAACATACCTCCAGCATACCTCCCGTCGCTGAACAGCAAAGCTGCCGGACCGTCCCAAGGTTCCATCAAGATGGAATGATATTCATAAAAAGCTTTAAGATCTTCACTAATTGGGTTCTTTTCATTAAAGGATTCTGGTACTAACATTGCCATTGCATGTGGTAATGTTAATCCAGACATGACAAGGAATTCCAAAACATTATCCAGAGAAGCACTATCACTCATATTCTTTTGAATAATCGGATGAATGTTTTTGATTTCACCTAAAGCCGGAGAGGATAATACTGTTTCGCGTGCTTCCATCCAAGCCCTATTACCCCTTATAGTATTAATTTCACCATTGTGAGCTAGCAATCTGAATGGCTGTGCCAAGCTCCAAGTAGGGAAGGTATTTGTACTGAACCTAGAATGTACTAATGCTAAACCGCTAGTGAAATAATTATTTGTAAGATCAGGAAAGTAACTTCTCAATTGGAGCGAAGACAACATTCCTTTATAAATAATATTTTTAGTTGAAAGAGATACAATGTAAAAGTCCTCTTTATTATTACACTCGGAGGCCAATATCCTATTTTCAATCTTCTTGCGGATTACATATAATTGTATATCAGCCGTATCCGAATCACTAAATCCGGTCACAAATATCTGTTTAATCTCTGGCTCGCGGCTTAAAGCATCATGTCCCAAAATTGTTGAATTTGTTGGTACATTTCTTAAATGCATAAGCGTTAATCCTTCTTTCTCTATTTCCTCAATAATAACACTTAAAATATAGGCTTGAGATTGAGAATCTTTTGGTAAAAACAGTAATCCGGTTCCATACTTTCCCTTTTCAGGGACTGGAATTCCTTGAAGCAGTATAAACTCATGAGGAATTTGCAACATAATTCCCGCACCGTCACCTGTCTTATTATCAGCACCTTCCGCGCCTCTATGACGCATGTTCTCTAATACTTTTAGTGCTGACTCCACTAACTCATGTGATTTGTTTCCATGAATATTTACCAGCATACCAACACCACAGGCATCATGCTCATTGGAAGGATCATATAATCCTGTCTGACTAAAATGTTGTTGGAATGAATCGGCTTTTGTTTCGTTGTTAAAAAGTTCTTTTTCTTTCATGCATTATAACTTAATATTGTTTTATACCTACTGATACTGTCAATTTGTTCTGCAAATATAGTGTTTTGATTTCAATATGATTCTTATTATATCATTTTAATGACGCACTATTTTCCAGTTTACATATTGCTAATTTCATTCCATTATTAATAAATCTATTTATCTTTCATTTTAAAACAAATATATTGTTTTTAATTACAAAATATTACTTTTGATACTAAATAAAAAACTTATGCATATATATTCTTCTGATAATCATTTGCCGGAATTTTGGCGTTTATGTCAAATATTTATAGAGACTTGTGATATTTATGTCATTATAATGTGTATCTTTGCATGCGAAACAAATACATGATATAATAATATGTGCGGAATCGTAGGCTATATTGGAAATAAAGATGCCTACCCAATTCTTATAAAAGGATTAAAAAGGCTGGAATATAGAGGTTATGACAGTGCCGGGGTAGCATTGATAAACGAGAATCAAGATTTAAACGTATATAAAACGAAAGGTAAAGTCAGTGATCTCGAAAATTTTGTTGTTCAAAAAGACATTTCTGGTAATATTGGTATTGCCCATACGCGTTGGGCTACTCATGGGGAGCCTTGTTCTGAAAATGCTCATCCTCATTATTCTTCTTCCGAAAACTTAGCACTCATCCATAACGGCATCATTGAAAACTATGCTTCACTAAAAGAAAAACTACAAGAAAAAGGATATTCATTCAAAAGCAGCACGGATACGGAAGTATTAGTCCAACTAATTGAATATATTAAAATATCAAATAATTTAGATTTACTATCTGCAGTTCAACTTGCGCTAGGGGAAGTTATTGGCGCTTATGCTATTGCTGTTTTAGAGAAAAATCATCCTGACGAAATTATTGCAGCCCGTAAAAGTAGCCCTTTGGTTGTAGGAATTGGTCAGGATGAGTTTTTTTTAGCGTCTGATGCAACTCCAATAGTTGAATACACGGACAAAGTAGTTTATTTGGAAGATGAGGAAATAGCTTTAATTAGACGTCATAAGGATTTAAAAATTGTAAATCTGAATAATGTAGAAATGTTACACCAAGTAAAAAGCGTTAAGCTAAACTTGGGGCAATTGGAAAAAGGAGGTTATCCTCATTTTATGCTAAAAGAAATTGTGGAGCAACCCGGTTGTATTCACGATTGCATGAGAGGACGTATTAATATTGAAGGTTCAAATGTTGTTCTATCGGCAGTTATTGATTACAAAGAGAAGTTATTGAATGCGAAACGTTTTATTATAGTTGCTTGCGGTACTTCTTGGCATGCTGGTTTAATAGGCAAGCATTTAATTGAAAGTTTCTGTCGCATCCCTGTTGAGGTAGAATATGCTTCCGAATTTAGATATCGTGATCCGGTTATCAATTCTGATGATGTAATTATAGCCATATCACAATCTGGAGAAACAGCTGATACATTAGCTGCTATAGAACTAGCAAAAAGTAAAGGAGCTTTTATTTATGGAATTTGCAATGCTGTAGGATCTTCTATTCCTCGTGCAACACATACAGGTTCATATATCCATGTAGGACCAGAAATAGGTGTTGCGTCCACAAAAGCATTTACCGGACAAGTTACAGTACTCACTATGTTAGCTTTAACTCTTGCAAAAGAAAAAGGTACGATAACTCAAAATGATTTTTTGAGCATAGTAAAAGAGTTAAATATGATTCCGGAAAAGATGAAAAAGGTACTGGAATTAAATTCTAAGATAGCCGAGCTCTCTAAAATATTTACTTATGCTCATAACTTTATCTATTTAGGTCGTGGCTACAGTTACCCGGTAGCTCTAGAAGGGGCACTGAAGTTAAAAGAGATTTCATACATTCATGCAGAAGGGTATCCCGCTGCCGAAATGAAACATGGTCCGATAGCTTTGATAGATGCTGAAATGCCAGTTGTTGTAATAGCAACACATAATGGACTTTATGAGAAAGTACTGAGTAATATTCAAGAAATAAAAGCAAGAAAAGGAAAAGTAATTGCTTTAGTAACCGAAGGCGATACATACATAAGCAATATAGCAGATTATTGTATTGAATTACCGGAAACTATAGAATGCCTTGATCCGTTGATAACAACAGTACCATTGCAATTATTGGCCTATCATATAGCCGTTTGTAAAGGTATGGATGTTGATCAACCTCGTAATTTAGCTAAATCTGTTACAGTAGAATAATATTGTTTTTTAAATATTAAGATGGAAGAATTGAAACATGAATGTGGCGTAGCCATGATTCGTTTACTCAAACCTTTGGAGTACTATCAGAAAAAGTATGGTACGTGGATGTATGCACTTAATAAGTTATACTTATTAATGGAAAAACAACATAATCGTGGACAAGAAGGGGCCGGCTTAGCTTGTGTTAAACTTCAAGCCAATCCAGGTGAGGAATATATGTTCCGTGAACGTGCCTTAGGTTCCGGAGCCATTACTGAAATTTTTGGTAACATACAAAATTACTTTAAAGAAGCACCATCTGATCGATTATCTGATGTCAATTTCGCCAAGTGTTGCTTACCATTTGCCGGTGAAGTGTACATGGGGCATTTGAGATATAGCACGACTGGAAAATCGGGTATTACTTATGTACACCCTTTCTTAAGAAGGAATAACTGGAGAGCAAAAAATCTGGCATTATGTGGTAATTTTAATATGACCAATGTTGATGAGATTTTTACTAAAATAACAACTATCGGACAGCATCCAAGAAAGTATTCAGATACTTACATTATGCTTGAGCAGGTGGGGCATAGATTAGACAGAGAGGTTGAACGTCTGTATCGTGAATGTGAAGATGAAGGATTGCAGGGTATGGAAATTACCCATCAAATAGAAGAGAAAATCGATTTGTCAAATGTACTTAAAACATCTACAAAAGAGTGGGATGGGGGATATGTGGTATGCGGTATCACAGGAAGTGGAGAAGCATTTGCGGTCAGGGATCCTTGGGGTATACGTCCGGCCTTTTGGTATATGGATGATGAAATCGCAGTATTAGCTTCAGAACGCCCTGTTATTCAAACGGCATTTAATGTTCCTGCTGAATCTATTAAAGAATTAAAGCCTGGTGAAGCTGCAATTTGGAATAAAGCCGGCAAGATGCGCTTAACGCAAATCAACACTCCTAAAAATATTAAACCTTGCTCTTTTGAAAGAATTTATTTTTCTCGTGGTAGTGATATTGATATTTACAAAGAGAGAAAAAGACTGGGTGAAAAATTAGTTGATCCAATTCTTAAAACTATCAATTACGATATAGAACACACTGTGTTCTCATTTATCCCAAATACTGCTGAGGTAGCTTTTTATGGTTTATTGGAAGGTTTTGATAATTATCTCAATGAACAAAAGGTTAAACGTATTGAAGAATTAGGTCATAAACCCAATCATGACGAACTAGAAAAAATTCTTTCTATGAGGATTAGGAGCGAAAAGGTGGCCATTAAAGATATTAAACTTAGAACTTTTATAGCTGAAGGTAATAGTAGAAATGACTTAGCAGCTCACGTATACGACATTACCTATGGAAGCTTAAAACCGTACGAAGATAATTTAGTAGTCATAGACGACAGTATTGTTCGAGGAACTACGCTCAAACAAAGTATTATTGGTATATTAGATCGTTTACATCCCAAAAAAATAATAATAGTATCTTCTTCTCCCCAAGTACGATATCCTGATTATTATGGTATTGATATGGCTAGAATGAATGAATTTATTGCATTTAGAGCTGCAATTGAGCTGCTTAAGGAAAGAGAAATGAGAGACGTTATTGAACGAGCTTATAACAAAGCAAAAGAACAAGTTAACGTAGAAAAAGAAAAAATGGTTAACTATGTGAAAGATATATATGCTCCATTCACTGACGAAGAGATATCTGAAAAAATGGTAGAATTGCTAACTCCCAAAGGGACTAAGGCCAAAGTTGAGATTGTATACCAACATATTGAAGGACTACATGAAGCTTGTCCGAATCACAAAGGTGATTGGTACTTTACAGGAGATTATCCCACTCCAGGAGGAGTGAAGTTAGTAAACCAAGCCTTTATTGATTATATAGAACAAGTTTATCAATTTTAATGTTTAAGCTATAATTTAGTATATAGATAGAGTGACTGCAATGCAACAAAGAAAAGTAACATTAATCCTTGACGACGGGAGCTGTTTTCACGGCAAGTCGTTTGGTTATGAAAAGCCGGTAGCTGGTGAGGTTGTCTTTAACACTGCTATGACAGGCTATCCGGAGAGTTTAACAGATCCTTCTTATGCCGGACAGCTTATGACTCTCACTTATCCGTTAGTGGGTAACTATGGAGTTCCGCCGTTTACTTTTGAATCAAACGGATTAGCCACTTTGATGGAAAGTGAAAGAATTCATGCTGAAGCAATTATTGTTAGTGATTATTCTTATGAATATAGTCACTGGAACGCTAAAGAAAGTTTAGCAGACTGGCTTAAACGCGAAAAAGTACCAGGCATTACCGGTATTGATACTCGTGAGCTAACTAAAGCATTAAGAGAACATGGCGTTATGATGGGCAAAATCATCTTTGATGACGATGCGGAGAATACAATCGAAGCAACTTATAGTGGTGTTAACTACGTCGATCAAGTTTCATGTAAAGAGATTATCAGATATAACGAAGGAACTGATAAGAAAAAAGTAGTACTTGTAGACTGTGGAGTAAAAACAAATATAATTAGATGTTTACTTAAACGTGATGTTGAAGTTATCAGAGTTCCATGGAACTATGATTTTACAAATCTTCAATATGACGGATTGTTTATCAGTAACGGTCCTGGTGATCCAGATACATGTGATGCTGCTGTTCAAAATATCAGAAAAGCAATGCAAAACCAAAACTTACCTATTTTCGGTATATGCATGGGAAATCAATTGCTATCAAAAGCGGGAGGAGCATCAATTTATAAATTAAAATATGGACATAGAAGTCACAATCAACCTGTGAGAATGGTAGGTACTAATCGTTGTTTCATCACAAGCCAGAATCATGGTTACGCAGTTGATAACAATACCTTAACTACTGATTGGGAACCATTGTTTATAAATATGAATGATGGATCAAATGAGGGTATCAAACATAAAAAGAACCCTTGGTTCTCTGCACAGTTCCATCCAGAGGCGGCCAGTGGACCGACTGATACGGAATTTTTATTTGATGAGTTCGTTGCACTTCTAAAATAACAGAATAATGAGAAAAGATATAAAGAAAGTTTTGCTGCTAGGTTCTGGTGCCCTTAAAATTGGAGAAGCCGGTGAGTTTGATTATTCAGGCTCGCAAGCCTTAAAAGCCTTAAAAGAAGAAGGAATTGAGACTATTCTTATTAATCCTAACATAGCAACCGTACAAACGAGTGAAGGCGTAGCTGATCAAATATACTTTTTACCTGTCACTCCTTACTTTGTAGAAAAGGTCATTCAGAAAGAAAAGCCGCAAGGAGTTTTACTTGCTTTTGGTGGACAGACAGCATTAAATTGTGGAGTGGAACTTTATAAATCAGGCGTACTTGAAAAATATGATTTAGAAGTGCTAGGTACTCCTGTACAAGCAATTATAGATACTGAAGATCGTGAACTCTTTGTTAGAAAGCTCGATGAGATTAATGTTAAGACTATTAAGAGTGAAGCCGTAAAGAATATACCCGATGCTCGAAGAGCTGCTAAGGAATTAGGTTATCCGGTTATCATTCGTGCTGCTTATGCTTTAGGAGGATTAGGATCCGGATTCTGTGATAATGAAGAAGAACTCGATAAAATTGCTGAAAAGGCATTTTCATTTTCTCCTCAAGTATTAGTAGAGAAAAGTCTTAAAGGTTGGAAGGAAGTTGAATACGAAGTAGTAAGAGACTGTTATGATAACTGTATTACAGTTTGTAACATGGAGAACTTTGACCCATTGGGTATTCATACAGGAGAATCTATAGTAATCGCTCCATCACAGACATTAACTAATGCCGAATATCACAAATTGCGCGAATTGGCTATTCGTATTATTCGTCACATTGGAATTGTTGGTGAATGTAATGTACAATACGCTTTTGATCCTGAATCGGAAGATTATCGCGTCATTGAAGTAAATGCAAGATTGAGCCGTTCTTCTGCTTTAGCATCTAAAGCAACAGGTTACCCATTAGCTTTTGTCGCTGCCAAATTAGGATTGGGTTACGGTCTTTTTGATCTTAAAAATTCAGTAACTAAAACCACATCAGCTTTCTTTGAACCTGCACTTGATTATGTAGTCTGTAAGATACCTCGCTGGGATTTAGGTAAATTTCATGGTGTTGATAGAGAATTGGGCTCTTCAATGAAATCAGTAGGTGAAGTAATGGCTATTGGTAGAACATTTGAGGAAGCCATTCAAAAAGGTCTTCGAATGATTGGACAAGGTATGCATGGATTCGTTGGTAATAAAGAATTGGTAATTGAAGATATTGACAAATCTTTAAGAGAGCCAACAGACAAACGAATCTTTGTGATATCAGAAGCATTTAGAGCCGGATATACCATTGATCAAATTCGCGAGCTTACCAAAATAGATAAGTGGTTCCTTGATAAATTGATGAATATCTATCAGACTTCGAAAGAATTAAATAAATGGGGGAATAATAACAAACAAATAGCATCTCTTTCATCTGATCTTCTGATGAAAGCCAAGAAACAAGGATTTTCTGATTTCCAAATAGCTCGTGCTATAGGTTTTGACGGTGATATGGAAGAAGGAATACTTTCTGTCAGAAATTATAGAAAAAGCATTGGCATTGTGCCTGTTGTTAAACAAATAGATACGTTAGCAGCTGAATATCCTGCACAAACTAATTATTTATATCTTACGTATAATGGTGTAACTAATGACGTTAAATACTTAGGCGATCACAGATCAATAGTAGTTTTGGGATCAGGTGCTTATCGTATCGGCTCATCTGTTGAATTTGACTGGTGTGGTGTGCAAGCATTAAATACAATCCGTCAAGAAGGGTTCCGTAGTGTTATGATCAACTACAATCCGGAAACCGTTTCTACGGACTATGATATGTGCGATAGACTTTACTTCGATGAGTTGACTTTTGAAAGAGTAATGGATATTCTTGAATTAGAGAATCCTCATGGAGTCATTGTTTCTACAGGAGGGCAGATACCCAATAATCTAGCCATGCGATTGGACGAACAAAAAATCAACATTCTTGGAACAACAGCCACAAGCATTGATAATGCAGAAGACAGAGAAAAATTCTCTGCTATGCTGGACCGTATAGGGGTTGATCAACCACGTTGGAGGGAATTAACTTCACTTGAAGATATTAATTCATTCGTGGGTGAAGTTGGTTTTCCTGTGCTAGTAAGGCCTTCTTACGTACTATCTGGAGCTGCAATGAATGTTTGTTCAAACGATGAAGAACTCGAACGGTTTTTAAAACTTGCCGCTAATGTAAGTAAAAAGCATCCCGTTGTTGTAAGTCAGTTTATAGAACACGCCAAAGAGGTGGAAATGGATGCTGTAGCCAAAAATGGCGAGATAATAGCTTATGCAATCAGCGAGCATATCGAATTTGCTGGTGTACATAGTGGAGACGCCACTATTCAATTTCCTCCTCAAAAACTATATGTTGAAACAGTAAGACGCATCAAACGTATCAGCCGGGAAATTGCTAAAGAGCTTAATATCTCTGGACCTTTTAATATTCAATTTCTAGCTAAGGAAAATGATATTAAAGTAATTGAATGCAATTTACGTGCATCTAGAAGCTTTCCATTTGTAAGTAAAGTTTTGAAAATTAATTTCATAGAGTTGGCTACCAAAGTTATGTTGGGTCTTCCTGTTGAGAAACCATCAAAAAACTTATTTGAGCTTGATTATGTTGGAATTAAGGCTTCTCAGTTCTCCTTTAACCGCTTGCAAAAAGCTGACCCTGTTTTGGGAGTTGATATGGCTTCAACAGGAGAAGTAGGGTGCATCGGGTCTGACACTTCAAGTGCAGTACTTCAAGCCATGTTATCTGTGGGGCACAGAATACCTAAAAAGAATATTCTGTTATCAACGGGAACCCCGAAACAAAAAGCAGACATGATTGATGCGGCCAGACTTTTGGCTAACAAAGGATATAAAATATATGCGACAGGAGGAACACATAAATACCTTACTGAAAATAATATTGAAAGTACATTAGTCTACTGGCCTAGTGAGTCAGGAAAGCCACAAGCTCTTGATATGCTACATAAAAAAGAACTCGACATGGTTGTTAATGTTCCAAAAAATCTAACAGCAGGAGAACTTGATAATGGGTATAAAATAAGGCGAGCTGCGATAGATTTGAATATTCCGCTTATAACCAATGCACGTTTAGCAAGTTCATTTATCAATGCTTTTTGCACAATGAGCATAGATGACATAGCAATTAAGAGTTGGGAAGAATATAAATAATCAATCTATAAGTTTTTTCAATCCCAAAAAAGGAGGAATGCAGATTTATAATAGCATTCCTCCTTTTTAATTGAATAATAGCTTTGTACAAGATTATATAAAGTCCAATTCTAGGCATTTTGTTTTTTTTTATTAAAATAACTCTTTTAGCTAGAATAAGTAACATAGAGTTTTGCTAATTTTAAAGAAACGTTTAAATTTGTAGAAGTGTAGTTTACACAATTCTAATTTGAACAGTTAACAAAGTGCAAAATTACAATACCATGAAAATAACTCCGTCTGAATATAAGATACTTATTGTAGATGATGTAACATCTAATGTTTTGCTATTGAAGGTATTACTGACAAACGAAAAATTCAATGTCATTACTGCCAGCAGCGGCAAACAAGCACTTGAACTTGTTGAAAATGACCGTCCCGATTTAGTCTTGCTAGATGTGATGATGCCAGAAATGAATGGATTTGAGGTAGCACAAATATTAAAGCAAAAAACTGAAACATCAGAGATCCCCATAATATTTTTAACCGCATTAAATGGAACAACAGATGTCGTAAAGGGCTTTCAAGTAGGTGGTAATGATTTTATATCCAAACCTTTTAATAAAGAAGAACTTATAATTCGTATAACACATCAGATATCATTAGTTGCTGCAAAGAGAATTATTTTAGCACAAACAGAAGAACTTCAAAAAACTATTATTGGTCGCGATAAATTATATTCAGTTATTGCACATGATCTTCGTTCGCCCGTCGGTTCTATTAAAATGGTTCTTAATATGCTTATCCTCAATTTACCTAGTTCAAAAATAGGAGAAGAGATGTATGAATTGCTAACAATGGCTAATCAAACAACAGAAGATGTATTTTCTCTCCTTGACAACTTGTTAAAGTGGACTAAAAGCCAAATAGGTAGGATGAAAGTTGTATATCAAGATTTTGATATTGTTGAGGTTGCTCAAGGAGTAATTGAAATTTTTTCCATGGTTGCAGCCGCCAAAAAAATATCAATAAAACTGGAAACACCTGAAAAATTAATTGTCCATGGAGATATTGACATGGTTAAAACAGTTGTTCGTAATTTACTGAGTAATGCAATCAAGTTTAGTAATCAAAAATCAGAGATTCTTGTAGTTGTAACCGATAAAGAAGAGTTCTCTGTGCTCAGTGTGAAGGATTATGGCTGTGGAATTGATTCAGAAGGGCAAAAGAAACTCTTACATACTGATACACACTTCAGTACATTTGGTACAAATAATGAGGAAGGCTCTGGATTAGGTTTACTTCTTTGCAAAGACTTTGCTCAAAAAAACAGTGGAGATTTATGGTTTGAATCAGAAAAAGGAAAAGGTTCTACATTCAGTTTTTCAATACCATTAAAAAAATAAACATAAAATAGCCCGCGACATTTGATCGGGCTATTTTATTACTTCTTGCATAAAGTCTTAAAATCACAATATTCACAAAAATCAATGTCTTTGGTTTGAGTGAAAGGTATTTCCGGATTGAAAATTTCTTTTATAAGTAAGCTTAGTCTATCTCTAAATTTTTCCTCATATATTGAGAAGTCGCTAACAGGAATCTTGGCTTTCCTTGGTTCTCCTATCTCGATAATTGGAGAATATGTTTCAGATGATGCATGATGAATATAAAGTAATGACGGAGCTACTTTCAAAGATTCTTTTTTACATTGTATTGATGCATATAAAAAAGTTTGAAAAATGTGGCTCGGTCTTTTCTTCGAAGGCGTAAATAACGCTTCTAGGTTTGCTGGAGTTTCAGGCGTTCCTCCCGTTTTGTAATCAACAATACGCAACATATCCTCTTTTCTGTCTATTCGGTCAATTATTCCTCCAAATCTTAAATTCAGCTTTTTACCATTTATTATTATAGGAAAATCTTCTGATATAAATTTTTCCATGGCAATCATTTGAAAGGGAGCGTATTGTATATCATTTCTTAATAGCTGTTTGAGATATGAAACAATCACTTTTGAATTAATAAGTTGTTGTCCATTATATTCTGGTTTCAAATCATCGTTAGATTTAAATAAAATATTATTAAAAGCAAAGTCTACGTAAGATTGTAATTTGACATCTTTCTTTATTAATGATTCAAGGATATCTTTTGTGATCAAATCATCTCGTGAAGTAAGATATTCATAGGTCTTTTGTGCTGATAAATGAAATATACTACCAAATTGTGCTGCGTCAATTTCAGATGAGACTTTATTGGGCCTATTCAAACCAACCACGTATTGATAATAAAACTTCAGTGGGCAATCAAGATATGTGTTTAGAGCTGAGGGAGACAATAATGCACTATTGTTATATGATGTGTCAAACTTATATTCCAGTTCTAATAATAAATCGGGACTTTTATTAACAGTAATACTTTCAATCGTTTGTGGAGATTGCCCCGATTCAATATATTCTTTTTTTATTTCGTTTGGCCATTCCAGTAATAATTGTAACATAAATCTTGACCATTCTCCTTTGTTTAAGCTGTCAGAAGAATTATTATATAATAAAGTAACATTTTCTGCTCTTTGGATCAATCGATAAAAATAGTATGCATAAACTGCATTTTTGTGCTCTATTATTGTCATTCCAAAAGCTTTTCTTAAATTATAAGGAATAAAAGAAGCATCACCTCCAGATTTGGGCAATTGTCCTTCGTTTAATGACATTATAATTAAATTTTTAAAATCTAGATTTCGAGTTTCTAGTACTCCCATTATTTGCATTCCAATGACAGGCTCTCCATGAAAAGGAATATTTAAGGAAGATAATATTTTGTTAATTAGTTTTCTGAAAGTGTCTACCCGAACCTCCAATTTACCATTTTCTATTAGGTTGCTTATACGATTAATTGAGGTATAACTTTTAAAAAGAGATTCTCTATACAGCTGGTTGAATATATCATCAGTACTTCCCTCTTTTTCTCTGTATAAAGAAGCTGCTACAGATATTAATTCTTTTAAATATTGACACAAAGAATATAGATTAGAACAAGGGGTAAATATTAGATCTAAGATCTCATCTTTTCTTAATTCAGAAGGAAGAGGATAAAATTTATTTCTTTCTAATATACTTCTTTCCAAATCTTTTGCATTAGCAGAAAGCATTCTCGTATATGGATGTTTTAAGACAGCAAGCACTGCATCATAAATAAAACATCCTTCTTTGTGTTTGTAACCTATTATTTGTAAATCAATAAGAGCATCAATAAAACTATATACAGGTGTTTGTGATAATGGAAATCCCATCGTGATATTTAAATTATTCACATGTTTTGGGATAGAATGTAAAACAGGCAATAATAATGTCTCATTACACAATACAACAGCATTTTCTCTTTCATTATTGGAATAAACCTCACTAATCCATTCGGGCAAAAAACGTGCCTGAGCGTTTTCAGTAGGAGACGAAATGAATTTAATATTTTTAGGCTTACGCAAATTATCAAAATATTGACCTTTCAGTTCAGATTGAAAGCGTTGGATATTCCTATTAATAAACTCACCAGCTTCGTGTTTAAAACCAGTAGTCTGAGTATAATAGACATCAAAATCCCAATAGAACATAGCTTTATTATCTGCTTGAAGAGTTTCAAACAAGGAACTCTCAACTTTATTTAAAACATTAAAGCCAACAAAAACATACTTATCATACTTAAATGATTCGGATTTTATAGTTTGAATGACATCTCTGTATAACAGACCCTCATATGCTATTCCTGCAGTACGTAAGCTACAAGTAAATTGATTATAGACATTTCCAAGCTTATCCCATAGTGAAATAAACTTTTCTTTCAATTGCGTACGACGCTCAATTGAGAAATTCTGAAAAAATGCTTGTATTGCTTCTTCCTGTTCCTTATCAAGATAATCGTACCCTGACATGATATTTTTTAACTCTTGCAAATTAGAAAATAATTTCTCTGTATCAACCATGTTTTTATCTGCATCATCAAAATCACTGATAAGCAATTCACCCCAAAAATAAAATTCATCTAAAGTCTCAGAACTTTTAGTTTCTTCAATAAATACTTTATAAAGTTCACATACTAGAGTTACTGAATCGGCCAATTTTAAAACAGACAGTTGCTGAAATAATTCACTGATACTTAAATAAGCTGGAGACCAAATAGGGTTCTCACTTTGGTCTGCTAAAAACTCATTAAAAAAAAGACTTGCTCTTTTATTTGGGAATACAATCGCAACTTTTGATAAATCGTTTCCAATTTTAGTATATATATCTTTAGCTACAATATTTAAGAAAGTTTCCATATAAAATCAATTTTAGGCTTCTTTAATTTGTTCTTACTAGCTCAATTCTCTCTTCTTCAACATACCATAGGTAACCAGATATATTTTCATATCCCATTTTACTCAGTAGTTGCATATAATCAACAACTTGTTTGTTGTACTTACTGTTTGGTTTTCCAAACTTAAAATCAACAACTACAACTTCTCCATCTTTCATCATTACACGATCCGGACGACGAATCTGTAAAGCACCATTTTGTTTATATATAATAGCACATTCATTATACAAAATCCATGCTCCCGAATACCAATCTTTGATACGTTCATTTGAGAAAGCTTTCTTTGTCAATTTTCTGATCTCATCTTCAATTTCCTTATTGTCAATTACACCTTCAAATATAAGCTGTTGGATAGCTCCTTCTATATCCTGATCTGTTCGGATCACAGAGAAGAGAGAGTGTAATAATTTCCCTCGGTTGATAAAACGTTTATCAGATTTATCTTCTTCAACTCCCGATATAAAATCTGCCGATTTATTTGATTGTCTAAACTCAATGTCTGGTTTAACAGATAACATCTTCACCAATCTTTTACTAGATTTACGTAATAGTTTATTTTTTTTCTCTTTATCCACTATCATTTCTGAAGAAGATAGATTTCCATATTCGAAGCTACACAATGTATCGTCCCAATATTCTCTCATATTATCAATTTGCGGAAGACTAGATGTCAATAAATCTGATACGGAATTATTTTTTTTCTTATGCCCCCAAATAATTAGATTCTTCCCTGCTCTTGTAAATGCAACATATAATAGATTAATATTATCTACCCATTGCTGCAAACGTTCATGTAAATAATCATTTTTATAAATTGATTCAGACATCTTTCTGGAATAATTAACAGGAACAATGTCAATTTCATCAAATGGGGAAGTTTCAGGAAAACACCAAACCAATTGTCCGTGCCTTTCGTTCTCTATTGACCAATCGCAATATGGTATTAATACTGTATGAAATTCAAGCCCTTTTGATTTATGAATAGACAAGATTCTGATACCTTCTATTTCCCCTCCCGGAATTGTTTTACTACATAGTTTTTCATCCCAAAAACGAATAAAATTATCAATCTCAGAAGAATTGCTTTTCAAATATTCAATCACGGCATCAAAGAAAGCAAATACGTATGCATCTTGTTTTTCAATTAAATCCATCGAAAAAAGAGAATATAACTCTTCCAGTAATTCATATAAAGGCATAAGCCTCATTCTCTCCGAACAGCTAATAAAATCTTTTGGAAGAAATTCTTCAGTATTTTCTGTAAGTATACGATTTATATCTGTTGTCTGTTTTAAAATATCTCTTTGATATGATAAAGCAAGCAAACTCAGAGCAATTGTGTTATTTCTATCAGATAAAAAACGAAGAGCATTGATTAACATACATAATGCAAGAGATGCATCCAGTCTGAACGCTTCATCAGACACAATCTTGAAGTTCATATTCTCATCAAAATATGTAGCAATAAGAGGAATCATTTTATTTGTTCTTACTAGAATAGCAATATCATTCATCTTAACTCCACTTGCAAGCAAATATTTAACTTCTTTACCCAGCTCAGAAAGCATATTATCAGAATAGCTGTTCTCGTCATCATCTTCAATAAAAGAAACTTTCACATAACCTTTTTCTTCTTTACCATTTGGCCACTCTTGCTCAACATCAGCATAAGCTTTTACCAATGATTCACAACTCACACCTAACTCATCCTGATGTTTCTTATCTAAAACTGCAACTATTTGTTGAAAGACTGAATTATTGAAATTTATAACGTTAACTTCACTTCTTCTATTCGTTTTTAGCGTTTCTACTCTAATAGGGAAGTGGGCTATTTTTTCATTCAGGTTATTCAATATACTCCAATCACCACTTCGCCACCTATAAATTGATTGTTTCACGTCACCTACAATTAGACTATCGGCTCCTCGGGATAATCCTTCAAGCAATAATAATTTAAAATTATTCCATTGCATTCGGCTTGTATCCTGAAACTCATCAATCATAACATTACGAATACTGGTTCCTATTTTTTCAAAGACAAAAGAAGAATCATCTTCCTTTATTAAATTATGAAGTAATGCATTAGTATCCGAAAGTAAAAAACTATTTTTTTCTTTATTGATAAAGCGTACTTCTTCATCAATACTAGCTAATAGTTGCAGCTTATTAAGGTGTTGCAAAGATAGACTACAACTGTTTACAATAAGATTGTTTTGAGTACGTAGTTCTTCAGCATCTTGAAGAATTGGAATCAAAATAGAAGCTGCTAAAGATGTTATATCTGAAAATCTTGGTGAACTTTTGGCAGCCCAGTTGGCTTCGCTTTCCAAACATTTTTCGACCGTTACATTTCGTGTTTCATTACTTAAATTTCCATTGTATAACTTCTTAAAATAACTTCCTATACCCTTTGCCCCATTTTTTAAATCATTAGAACTAAGTCCATGTCTCTCTAATTCGCCTTCAAATTGATCAGAAAAGCTTTTCATCTGTTCCAAAGCTTCTTTTTGTAGTTCATTAAGATGCACTTTGTACCTTTTAATGATATTGGGATCTTTGAGCTTTTCTCTCAACTTACTGCCTTTCTCAATATACTCCTCACTAAAAATATTTTTCCCAAAACGTTTGATTTCGTAAGCAACATTCCATTTCTTGTCATCAGCAATGCGTTCATCAATGTAATCAAGTAACCAAGCTAAAATAGGAGAGTTCGGGGTTAATTTTTCTATCATGGAATCAATAGCAACATCCAGAATCTCTTCATTGTTTAATTCGATATTTAAATTAGGACTTAGCTCTAGTTCTCTAGCCAAATTTCTCATTACCGATTGAAAAAAAGAGTCGATAGTTTCAACACGAAAACGCGTGTAATCATGTAACATGTATCTTAAAGCTTGACCCGCTGCAATTCTGATTTCTTTCTCTTCCATTCCGGTTAATTGAGTAATTCTTTTCAGATAAGCATCCGAATCAGCATCTACTATCCAAATACCGTACAGCTGACTTAAAATTCTCTCTTTCATCTCAGCCGTAGCTTTATTAGTGAATGTTACAGCTAAAATTTGTTGGTAAGAACGCGGATTGAGAATAAGCTGTCTTATGTATTCAACAGCCAAAGTGAATGTCTTGCCTGAACCGGCAGACGCCTTATAAACTAAAAGTTCCATATGGTATTTATGATTACTACAGATACAAATGTAGTCTATTATTCACGAATAATGAAACATATAGCTTCATTATTCATGCACAGTAGGTAGTAATCTGAAATGTAGTCTTATTTCCTTTGGGAAGGCTTTCCGTTAAAGCGCTTCTTATTTCTTGAAGAATTATTGTGGCTATTTGATCTTGTTCTTGGCGCATATTCAGGAGATTCGCCTAATTCAACTGGAACTGGAATTTTATAAATTTCTTTTTCAAGAAAGTTTTCAATATTTTTAAAATTGCTTTGTTCTTTCTCGTTTACGAAAGTAATAGCTACGCCATCATTATTAGCGCGCGCAGTTCTACCAATACGATGTACATAGTCCTCACTGTCATTTGGAACATCATAATTGATAACTAGGCGAATATCGTCAATATCAATGCCTCTTGATACAATATCAGTTGCTACAAGAATGTTTATCCTGCCCGATTTGAAATCGCGCATAATCTGTTCTCTCTGAACTTGCTCTAAATCAGAATGCATTTCACCAACATTGAGCTTTTTCATTTTCAAAGCACGTGTAACCTCTTTAACTTTTATCTTAGAAGATACAAATACGATCACTTTTTCGGGAACTTCCTGTTCGAAGAGGTGTTGTACAATACCTAACTTTTGGCGTTCGTAACAAACGTACGCAGCCTGAATAATTTTTTCGGCAGGTTTAGATACCGCTAATTTAATTTCAGAAGGATTACGTAGAATTGTGTTTGCTAACTGTTGTATCTTGGCCGGCATAGTAGCAGAAAACATGATTGTTTGTCTTTCTTTAGGCATATGCTTGACAATCTGCATTATATCGTCAAAAAAACCCATATCAAGCATTCTATCAGCTTCATCAAGTATGAAATAAGAAACATGTGACAAATCTACATATCCTAAATTCAAATGAGAAAGCAGTCGTCCAGGAGTTGCTATGACAACGTCTGCGCCCAAAGATAAACCTTTTTTCTGCTGCTCAAATAAGCTTCCGTCATTTCCGCCGTATACAGCTACACTAGATACGGGCATAAAATAAGAAAAGCCCTCCATTTGTTGGTCTATTTGCTGAGCCAGTTCTCTGGTAGGCGACATAACCACGCAATTTATAACATCCTGTCTGTGTTCGCCTTTACATAGTTTGTTGAGCACTGGCAAAAGAAAAGCAGCCGTTTTACCGGTTCCTGTTTGCGCTACAGCTATTAAATCTTTGCCTTCGAGGATAATTGGAATTGCTTGTTCCTGTATAGGGGTGCACTCGTCAAATCTCATGGCATCAAGTGCCTCTAGAACACTCTCTTCTAATTCAAGTTCAGAAAACTTCATCTTATTATCTATTTATGTACAAAGATAAACTAATTCATTGTGCTCACAAATCTTTTCAGGATAGATGTTACAATATGCCTTGTTCATCTAAATAAGAGTCTTTAAATCCGAGAAAATAAAGAACCCCATCAAGGCCAATCGTATTAATTGACTGTTTGGCATTTGCTACTACTTTTGGTTTCGCATGAAAAGCGATACCTAAACCAGCTACACCAAGCATGGGGAGGTCATTAGCACCATCACCAACAGCTATCGTTTGGGCAATATCCACCTTTTCAACTTGAGCAATCAGTTTCAGCAGTTCAGCCTTTCGTTTACCGTCAACCACATCTCCTAAGTAATTACCGGTTAACTTTCCATCAACAATTTCTAATTCATTAGCATAAACGTAGTCTACACCATACTTATCTTGTAAATAACGACCAAAATAAGTAAATCCACCTGATAAAATTGCGATTTTATAACCATATTTTTTCAACACATACATTAATCGGTCTACGCCTTCAGTAATAGGCAAATTTTCTGCTATTTCCTTCATTACTGATTCGTCCAACCCTTTAAGAAGTGCCACACGTTCACGAAAACTTTCGGTGAAATCAATTTCACCTCGCATAGCCCGCTCTGTGATTGCTTTCACCTGATCGCCTACGCCCGCTTTGATAGCTAATTCATCAATAACTTCCGTTTCAATCAATGTAGAGTCCATATCAAAACAGATTAAACGCCGCATTCTACGATACATGTTATCAAGCTGGAAAGAAAAATCCATCTCTAATTCGCTTGCTAACTTCATCAACTGCTCCTGCATTTGTATCCTATCTTTAGGCGTACCGCGTACAGAGAATTCAATACATGCACGGATATTGGCTTTGCATTCGTCAAGCGGAATACGTCCCGTCAAACGTTTAATCGCATCAATATTCATGCCTTGCTCTGCCAATATTTGAGTTACGGCAGATATTTGGCGAGCAGTCAACTTACGTCCTAAAAGCGTTAATATATAACGGTTTTTTCCTTGCATTTTAACCCAATTCTCATATTCACCAACTGAAATTGGATAAAACCGAATGGTGACTCCTAAATTGGAAGCTTTAAACAGCAATTCTTTCATTATAAATCCGGAATACTGTTCTTCCGTCTTACAAAGAATACCTAATGACAGAGTATTGTGTATATCAGCTTGTCCGATATCAAGGATAGCTGCATCATATTTGGCTAATATTTCTGTAACTGAAGCTGTCAAACCGGGCCTATCTTCTCCGGTTATACGCATTAAGATAAGTTCAGTATTTGATAATTCCATAACTTATATTTTATATAATTGGCAAAAGTAAGGAAAAAACCTACATTCTATGCTAAATAACATCAAATATTACAGCTAACAAGGAAGAAAAAAGTATTATTATTTGGATGTTAAGATAATAATTACTTACCTTTGCCCTGATTTCTATAAATAAAGGCCTTGATTATCAGTATATTTTGTGTACTGAATGCCTTTCACAGACAATGTTTCGGGTAGAAATCGCTGTTGGAAGACAGGCCCGGATAGTATTAACTAAAACCTAATTACATGAAATATGTAAAATGGATTTTTGTTGTATTATTAATTAGTTCCTTGACTTCTTTTGTAGCAAAAGACAAATCCACTGAAGGATTGAATGTGGGTGATGTAGCCCCGGATTTTATAATCGAATCTACATTGAGTGGGCACAAATTTAAGCTTGACGATTTAAAAGGCAAGTATGTGCTTATTAGCTTTTGGGCAAGTTATGATGCTCTTTCGCGCATGCATAATGCGCAGTTGAACGAGGTACTCAATCACACTTCCCGAAAGGTTGAAATGATTTCTGTTTCATTTGATGAATTTTCGTCAGTATGCAAAGAAACCATTCGCAAAGACCGACTAAATGCACGTGTTTGTGCTGTCGAAACAAAAGGGGAAGATTCAGGTTTATTCAAAAAGTATCGTTTAAACCGTGGTTTCGCAAATTACTTATTAGATGATAATGGCATAATTATAGCCAAAAACATCTCTGCAGAAAATTTACTCTCTATTTTAAATTAAGGGTAAGTCACATCTGCTGAATGCTACAAATGTATACAACAACAAAAAGTCCCGTTACACTTCAATAAAGAAGTTAACGGGACTTTTTTATTATACTAGTCATCACCATTTACTTAGGAGCCTTCATATATAAATAGACAGCAATAAATGCATATAAAACATTCGGGATCCATACGGCCAGCGCTGGTGGAACATTACCATTAATGGCAAATGTTGATGAGATTGTTTGAAACAATATATATGAGAAGCTAAGTGCCAAACCTATTCCTAAATGAAGTCCCATTCCACCCTTTACTTTTTTGGAGGATAATGACAACCCTATTGCGGTTAGAATAAATGAAGCAAAAGACATAGCAATACGCTTATGATACTCTATCTCAAATTCTTTTATATTCGCAAACCCTCGTTGTTTTTGCCTGTCTATGTACGACCCTAGCTGCGGGCTCGTAAGAACTTCCTGCTGGTTTTTCATAATTAGAAAATCAGTGGGTTGCATGACGATAGTAGAATCAAGCGTTTCGCCACGGGTTATTTTTTCCTTCATTCCATGAAGCTCACGAATCATATAATCTTTAATGATCCACTTGTTTACTGCGGTTGTATCGTATGATATACTACGAGCAGTAAGATGTGAAACCAACTTTTTATCTACAAATTTATCCAAGGAAAAGCGATAACCGGTTTTATTATAATCCTCATATCTCTCTATATATGCAATAACTCCGCTATCAACTTCTAGCTGTACATTTCTTACTGAAGTAGCCTTTCTTTTTTTATAATACCTATCCTCAAAATTTAAGCGTTTCACACTCCCTTTGGGAATTACATAAGATCCGAGACCAAAAGTAACCAAGGCAATGATACCTGCTGATATCATATAGGGGCGCATTAGTCTTTTGAAACTCATGCCCGTAGAGAACATGGCAATGATCTCCGAATTTTCAGCAAGCTTGGAGGTAAAGAATATAACGGCAATGAATACAAACAAAGGACTGAAAAGATTGGCGAAGTAGGGGATGAAGTTCATGTAGTAATCAAAAATGATTGCTTTCCATGGAGCCTCATTGGTCATAAACTTGTCCATCTTCTCATTAAAGTCAAATACTACCGCAATAGATATAATCAAAGCGATAGCAAATACATAGGTACCCAAGAACTTTTTAATGATGTACCAATCCAGCCTTTTAATAAATTTGTTATTCATGTTCGTATGTTACAATCTTGTTGAAACACGTTTAACCATCATTGGCTTCCAGATCGAAAAATCACCGGCAATTATATGTTTACGTGCTTCGCCTGCCAACCATAAATAGAATGCCAGATTGTGTATAGAAGCTATTTGCATGGCCAAAAGTTCCTGAGCATGAAATAAGTGACGCAGATAAGCTTTGCTGTAAAGGGTATCTACATAAGATGCACCATCGGCTTCAATAGGAGAAAAATCTGTTTCCCACTTTTTGTTCCTCATATTCATTATGCCGTCTTTGGTAAAAATCATGCCATTTCGTCCGTTTCGCGTAGGCATTACACAATCAAACATATCAACTCCTCTTTCTATACCTTCCAAAATATTAACGGGAGTTCCTACTCCCATTAAATAACGTGGTTTATCAGTAGGTAGTATTTCGTTAACCAGTTCAATCATCTCGTACATCTTATCAACCGGTTCACCCACTGCCAATCCGCCAATAGCATTACCATCTGCATTTTTCGATGCGATAAATTCAGCCGACTGCTTTCTCAAATCAGGATAAACACAACCTTGTACAATAGGGAACAAAGATTGACTATATCTGTATTTAGGTTCTGTTTCATTGAAGCGTTTAATACATCTGTCGAGCCAACGATGCGTAAGTCCCATTGACTTTTTAGCGTATTCATAATCAGAATCTCCCGGAGGGCATTCGTCAAAAGCCATCATGATATCTGCCCCGATAATTCGTTCAATATCCATAACCTTTTCCGGAGTGAACACATGCTTACTTCCATCAATGTGAGATCGAAACTCGGCACCTTCTTCTCTAAGCTTACGAATTCCCGCCAAAGAAAACACCTGAAAGCCACCACTATCTGTTAGCATGGGACGATCAAAGCCGTTGAATTTATGTAAACCGCCCGCTTTTTCCAAAACATCCAATCCCGGTCTCAGATATAAGTGATATGTATTACCCAGTATAATCTGAGCTTTAATATCCTCTTTCAGTTCTGTTTGATGTACTCCTTTTACAGAGCCAAGGGTACCAACCGGCATGAAAATAGGAGTTTCAATTTGCCCGTGATCAGTTGTAATCAGTCCGGCACGGGCATTGCTTTTTGAATCAGTATATTGTAACTCGAATTTCATTCTTTCGTTGTTGTTTTCTTTATAGTAAAGTCGATAGCATCTACCACCTTTTCCTCACTCAAAGCCAGCGCAAAAACTTCCTTTATATCATTTACATAATGAAACTCCAGTCCTTTTAAATATATATCCTGAATGTCTTCTATGTTTTTCTTATTCTCTGCACTCATGATGATTTCTTTAATACCGGCACGCTTAGCTGCCAATATTTTCTCTTTAATTCCACCTACAGGAAGTACTTTTCCTCTAAGTGTAATTTCACCGGTCATGGCGATGTTGGCTTTTACCTTGCGTTGCGTTAGTGCAGACGCAATAGAAGTAGCCATGGTAATACCGGCAGAAGGTCCATCTTTAGGAATGGCACCTTCAGGTACGTGCACATGTATATTCCAATTTTCAAAGATCTCATCTTCAATTTGTAACATTGCGGCATGAGCTTTGATGTACTCCAAAGCCAGCATGGCCGACTCTTTCATTACATCACCCAAGTTACCTGTCAACGTCAGTCGGCCACCTTTTCCCTTGCTTAAACTTGTTTCCACAAACAAAATTTCACCTCCAACAGCTGTCCACGCTAATCCGGTAACAACACCGGCGTATTCATTGCCCTGATATTTATCACGATTGTATTCAGGTAGTCCCAGAAAGTAGTACAAATCCTCAGGTTTGATTTCCTTGCGACTAAAGAATCCATCAGTAGCATATTCGCGTGCCAGCTTTCTGAATATCTTATTTATTTTCTTTTCCAGTTCACGTACACCACTTTCACGCGTATATGACTCCACCATTGCCTCAAGCGTTTTCTTAGCAAATTTGATATCGTGCTTATTGATCCCGTTAGCTTCCATTTCCTTAGGAACCAAGTGCTTCTTTGCAATTTCCACTTTTTCTTCAGTTATATAACCGCTTACCTCAATTAGTTCCATACGATCAAGTAGCGGAGCCGGTATTGAATTCAAGTTATTGGCAGTAGCAATAAACATAACCTTAGAAAGATCATAGTCAATATCCAGGTAGTTATCGTGGAATGTATTATTTTGTTCAGGATCCAAAACCTCGAGTAAAGCAGAAGAAGGATCTCCCTGACGATCGGAACTGAGTTTGTCTATTTCATCAAGAATGAATACCGGATTCGAAGAGCCAGCTTTAGCTAACCCCTTGATAATACGTCCCGGCATAGCGCCAATGTACGTTTTACGGTGTCCGCGTATCTCTGCTTCATCATGTACACCACCCAAAGACATTCTAATGTATTTCCTTTTTAAAGCTGCAGCTATTGACTTGCCCAAAGATGTTTTACCAACCCCCGGAGGTCCGTAAAGACAGATAATGGGCGATTTCATATCGTTTTTAAGTTGCAGCACCGCCAGATGCTCTAAGATACGTTCCTTCACTTTTTCCAGTCCGTAGTGATCTTTATTCAAAACTTTCTCGGCATTCTTTAAGTTCAGACTATCGGTAGTGTACACCCCCCACGGAAGTCCCAACATAGTTTGTAAATAACTAAGTTGTACATTGTAATCGGGTGATTGTGAGTGTGTTCTTTCTAGTTTGGCCAGTTCCTTATTGAAAACTTCCTGAACTTCGAAAGACCATTTCATTTTTAAAGATTTCTCACGGAGTTCTTCTATTTCTTGCTCCTGAGCACTGCCACCCAATTCATCCTGAATGGTTTTAATTTGTTGTTGCAAGAAATACTCACGCTGTTGCTGATCAATATCTTCCTTAGCTCGCATCTGTATGTTTGCCTTGATTTCTGCCATTTGCAGTTCGGTCGATAACATACGCAGCAAAAGCTGTCCGCGATCCAAAATAGAAGAACAGCTCAAGAGTTCGTTCTTTTGCTTAACTGAAAGCGATATATTGTTACTGATAAAGTTAATAGAAGCCGTTGCATTCGGAATGTTCCTAATAGCAAAAGTAGCTTCATCTTTCAGTTCGGACAATTTAAGCAAGGTAATAGCATACTCTTTACAAGTATCAGCCAAAACCTGAAAGTTCTTATCATCCTTTTCCGGACGATCTTCTTTGGCAAGTTCTACTTCCGCCTTGATGTAAGGAGCATCCTGAACAATTTGTTTCAGTTCGCAACGTACTAAACCCTGAAAAATAACGGTCACGTTATTATCAGGCATTTCCAGTATACGAAGTATCTTGGCTATAGTGCCATATTTATGTAAATCATCTTTTTCAGGAAATTCGGTTTCTGCTTGTTTTTGAGAGAACAGGGCTACTTCTTTTTTCTTCTTATAAGCCTCTCTGATTAGTTTCAAAGAAGAAGGTCTACCCACGTGCACCGGCATCAGTACATGCGGAAATAAGGCTAGATTCCGAAGCGGAAGAACAGGCATCGCATCTAAATCAAATTTCATCTCAGAAACCTTCTCATCATCTTGATAATCTGTCAAGAAAGAAAAGACTTCGTCATCCTGCTGGTCAGTTTCTGAACTGTATATAAAATCATTCATTTTTCGTATATTTCTAGTTTTTAATAATGTCCTCTTCATGGAAATAAAGCGGCTGCAAAGTTAATTTATTTTTTAATAATATGAAATAAAGCAGTTATAAAGGAACAAAAACAATGCCAAATATCTGAAAAGGTCTTTATTACTCTTCAAATATTTATTTAATTTTGCAAAACATATAGATTATTGAAAGCAATGTCCAATTCATATTTTCAGTTTAAGCAATTTACGGTATGGCATGACAAATGTGGCATGAAAGTAGGTACTGATGGAGTTCTATTGGGTGCCTGGACCCGTGTAACACATTCTAAACGAATATTAGATGTGGGTACCGGTACCGGTTTGGTATCTCTGATGCTTGCTCAGCGTTCCGATGCTCTAATTACCGCAATAGATATTGATGCAGATGCTGTTATGCAAGCCAAAGATAATGCCGAAAAATCTCCTTGGGCACATCGCATTGCAGTAGAGCAACACGACTTCACCAGCTACCATACAGGCGCATTATACGATACCATTGTTTGCAACCCGCCCTATTTTATTGATTCGCTGAAAAGTCCGGATAAAAAGCGCAACACAGCGCGGCATACGGATGAACTTACTTACGAAGATATTTTCAAGGGAGTTTCACTATGCATGGAATCAACAGGTGAATTTACAATGATTGCTCCGTTCGACGTGTATGTTGATTTGGTTGCACTTGCCGGCAAACACCATTTATATCCCATACGCCGTTTATCGGTAATCACCAAACCTGGCAGTACCCCCAAAAGAGTAGTAGCCACCTTTTCGTTTACACAGCAATCTTGCGAAAATGAAACCTTGCTTACCGAGATAAGTCGCCACCAATACAGCGAAGAATATATTGCCTTAACCCGCGATTATTACCTGAATATGTGACCGTTTAATCAAGCAACGTTTCGTATACAAAGCAATTACCGAATACATTGGTATTTACTTGTTGCTCGGCATTGAACAATCCGTATACCGAAGCTCCCGATCCACTCATTGATGCATAAATTGCTTCGCGTGCGTACAATTCTTCCTTTATCTGTGCAATCTCGGGGTAAAGTGCAAAAACGCTTGTCTCAAAGTCATTTTTCAGCAGCTCTTTCCATTCCGTGATGGGAGTAGCTAGAATCTCTTTCACTGATACCGGCGGTTTGACTGGGATGATTCTGGAAAAAGCATCTTTGGTCGAAACAAAAACACGAGGTTTTACTAATATCAGTTTATAACCCTTCAATGACAGACTGACAGGGGAGAACAAATTTCCAGTGCCTTCGGCATAAACCGGTGTATTGCGAATAAAGAAGGGACAGTCGGCTCCCAATTTTCCTGCATATGCCTCCAGCTCTTCAGTCTGTAGGTTTAGGCTAAAAGCCTCATTAAGAAGCTTCAACATAAATGCTGCATCAGACGAGCCTCCGCCTAATCCGGCGCCGGTGGGGATGTTTTTATGCAAATAAATATCAATAGGAGGTAGTTGATAGGCAGTTGATAGTAATTTGTATGCCTTCACAACTAGGTTTGTTTCCGGGTCACCTTCTATATCAATGCCCGATGCAGTGAAGCGAAAACTTTTCTCCTGTGCCGGAGCAGGAACAATTTCAAGTGCATCTTGTAGTGGGATGGGGTAGAAAACCGTCTCCAGATTATGATATCCGTCAACCCGCTTTTCTACTATATTCAATCCTATGTTTATCTTCGAATTAGGGAAAGTAATCATGAGTTTTACGTATTAAACAGTGCACAAAGTTATGATTAAATTACATAATAGAAATATTTAATAGGCAGAAGTTTTTATTTTGAATTCAATCACTAACTTTGTAAGCTCTAAAATTAAATAACAACGATATAATTAACGATAAAATGGCTGAAGCAAAGAGAAACACCCGTACTACCAAAACCCGATCACCCCAGCCTGTCAGTGATTATGGCAGACTGCAACCTCAGGCGCCCGAATTGGAAGAAGCCGTGTTGGGGGCTTTGATGATAGAAAAAGATGCTTATGCCCAGGTTAGTGAAATTTTACGTCCCGAATCGTTTTACGAACACAGACACCAATTAATTTATTCAGCTATTACTGATTTGGCCGTTCAGCAAAAGCCTGTCGATATCCTTACCGTGACTGAGCAACTTCGTAAACGCGGAGATATTGATGAGGTAGGCGGACCGTTTTATATCACTCAACTGAGTAGCAAGGTTGCTTCTTCGGCACACATTGAATACCATGCTCGTATCATTGCGCAAAAATACTTAGCTCGCGAGTTGATTAGTTTCAGTAGCGACATTGAATCGAAAGCATTTGATGAAACACTCGATGTTGATGATTTGATGCAGGAGGCGGAAGGTAAGCTTTTTGAGATTTCTCAACGAAACATGAAGAAAGATTATACGCAGATCAATCCGGTTATTGCCGAAGCGTATGATCTCTTACAGAAAGCAGCTGCCCGTACCGACGGTTTAAGTGGTCTGGAAAGTGGATTCTCTAAACTCGACAAGATGACTTCAGGCTGGCAAAATTCCGACTTGATCATTATCGCTGCCCGTCCCGCCATGGGTAAAACAGCCTTTGTACTTTCCATGGCTCGTAACATTGCGGTTAACTTCCGTCACCCGGTAGCTTTGTTCTCGCTTGAAATGAGTAACGTACAGTTGGTAAACCGTTTGATTGTGAACGTTTGCGAGATTCCGGGTGAGAAAATTAAAAGCGGTCAGCTGGCTCCTTACGAATGGCAGCAACTCGATTATAAGTTGAAGGATTTGATTGATGCTCCTTTGTATGTAGATGATACTCCGTCTCTTTCGGTATTTGAACTGCGTACCAAAGCGCGTCGTTTGGTAAGAGAACACGGAGTGAGAGTCATCATTATTGACTACCTTCAGTTGATGAATGCCAGTGGAATGTCATACGGCAGTCGCCAGGAAGAGGTAAGTACCATTTCACGTTCGCTCAAAGGACTAGCCAAAGAGCTGAACATTCCTATTATTGCCTTGTCACAGTTGAACCGTGGTGTTGAAAGCCGAGAAGGTATTGAAGGTAAACGACCTCAGTTGAGCGACCTTCGTGAGTCGGGAGCCATTGAGCAGGATGCTGATATGGTGTGTTTCATTCACCGCCCCGAGTACTATAAGATATATGAAGATGACCGAGGTAACGACCTCCGTGGCATGGCTGAAATCATTATAGCCAAGCATCGTAACGGTGCTACAGGTGATGTGTTGCTACGATTCAAAGGAGAGTTTGCCCGCTTCCAGAATCCGGATGATGATATGATTATTCCGACACCCGACTCGGGAGCCGTACTGGGTTCAAAGATAAACCGCAACCATGCCGGAGCCATACCGCCTCCACCAACAGAAGGGGTACCGTTTCCGGAAAATCCGTTCGGAAGCAATGGAAACGACGGACCGCTACCTTTCTAACGCTCATACATTACAGAATCTGATAACATGAATAAAATGCAAAAATTACTATCTGTACCGTCTAATTTGGTGGACTATTTTTATGAGTTAGAGCAGGTTACTACCGACGAATGGTTTTGTACTTCGGATCCGGAAGGATCCAAGCTCGGATCGGGTGGGGGAACCACCTGGTTGTTAGAATCTTGCTACCGAAACAAAGGCAATAACTTGTCTTTCGATGAATGGTTGAGAACAGATAAACGCATTTTATTGCATGCAGGCGGACAAAGCCGGCGTTTGCCGGGTTATGCTCCTTCGGGGAAAATACTCACGCCCATACCTGTTTTTCGCTGGGAACGCGGACAGAAACTGAATCAGAATCTTTTGTCTTTGCAACTTCCGCTTTACGAACGTATTTTATCTCAAGCACCGCAATCGCTGCACACGCTCATTGCCAGTGGTGATGTATATATCCGCTCTGACAAGCCGTTACAACCTATTCCCGAAGCCGACGTAGTATGTTACGGGCTTTGGGTAGATCCTTCGCTCGCCACACATCACGGAGTATATGTTTCGGAACGGAATAACCCTGCCGAACTCGATTTCATGATTCAGAAACCAACGCTGGGCAAGCTCGAAGAATTATCTAAAACACACATCTTTCTTATGGATATTGGGGTGTGGCTGCTGAGTGACAAGGCCATCAGGCTATTGATGCAAAAGTCTCGAAAAGAAGAATCTACCGACCTTACTTATTACGATTTATATTCGGAGTTTGGGTTGGCATTGGGCAATCATCCTTTACTGCCCGACCCGGAACTTAACGAATTGTCAGTCGCCATTCTGCCTTTGCAAGGAGGAGAGTTTTATCACTACGGCACCAGTCGTGAACTCATTTCGTCCACACTCTCACTGCAAAATAAAGTATATGATCAACGACGCATCATACATCGTAAGATCAAGCCCAACCCGGCTATGTTTATTCAAAACTCCTGCACGTCGGTAGACCTGACTGCAGGCAATGCCGATTTATGGATTGAAAATAGTTATGTATCTCAAGGGTGGCAACTTTCTAGTCGGCACATCATTACCGGAGTACCGGTTAACCAGTGGACAATAACCTTGCCTGAAGGTGTTTGTGTAGACATTGTTCCGGTTGGCGATAAGGAATGGGCGGTGCGTCCTTACGGCATGAATGATGCCTTCAGGGGAAGTCTGACAGCTACAGATACTCATTTCCTGGAGAAACCTTTCACGCAATGGATGTCTGAAAGAAATCTCACTTTGGAAGATTTTAACGGTACAAACACAAACGATTTGCAAGCGGCCGGAATATTTCCTGTCGTTACTAACGTGGAAGAAATGGGACAGGTGCTCCGCTGGATGGTATCCGAAGCCCGGCAGGAAGCAGGCAAAGAGATTTGGAAACATGCCACACGACTATCTGCCGATAAAATTGCATCCCAAGCCAACCTCAAACGCCTGTATGCACAACGTGAAGAGTTTACCCGTCAAAACTGGGTAAGTCTGGCACGCAATTATGAGAAAAGTGTGTTCTACCAGCTTGATCTTCAACATGCTGCCGATGAGTTTGTACGCTTAGATCTCGATGCACCCGATGAACTGCCCGAAGAAGCTCAGCTCATGTCGAGAATACATAATCACATGCTTCGCTCACGCATCAACAGCCGGAAAGGAACTGATGGCGAAGCGGAAAAACTCAAGGCATTTGAATTGCTGCGTGATGGTTTATTAGGAGAAATAAGCAATCAGAAAAGTCTTCCGCAACTCAACGTTTACTCAGATCAGATTGTGTGGGGGCGCAGTCCGGTACGCATTGACGTAGCCGGCGGGTGGACCGATACACCTCCTTACTCTTTGTATTCGGGAGGAAATGTAGTGAACCTGGCCATTGAGCTAAACGGACAACCACCGTTACAGGTGTATATTAAACCTTGCAACGAGCACCACATTATATTGCGTTCCATTGATATGGGAGCAATGGAAATCATTAAAACGTATGAGGAATTAAGCCAATATAAGAAAGTCGGTTCTCCCTTCTCCATTCCCAAAGCTGCCTTGGTACTGGCCGGCTTTCATCCCGATTTCTCTGCTGAACATTACGGCACTCTGAGCGAACAGTTGGAAGCATTTGGAGCCGGACTGGAAATTACTTTGCTGGCTGCCATACCTGCCGGTTCGGGTTTAGGGACGAGTTCCATCTTAGCTTCTACCGTATTGGGGGCTGTAAATGACTTCTGCGGATTAGCTTGGGATAAGAACGAAATTTGTCGTCGCACGCTGGTGCTCGAACAGTTACTTACTACAGGTGGTGGTTGGCAAGACCAGTACGGTGGCGTGTTGCACGGCATTAAACTACTGCAAACGGAAGATGGTTTCAATCAATCGCCACAGGTTCGCTGGTTGCCCGACTACCTCTTCAGTGAACCGGGTTTCAAAGAATGTCATTTGCTGTACTATACGGGCATAACCCGCACAGCCAAAGGCATTTTAGGAGAGATCGTGAGTTCCATGTTCCTCAATTCATCGGCACATCTTAGTCTGCTAGCCGAAATGAAAGCACATGCACTCGATATGGCCGAAGCCGTTCAACGAGGTCACTTTAATCGGTACGCCACACTAGTGGGCAAATCGTGGATGCAAAACAAAGCCCTTGACAGCGGAACCAATCCCCCTTCCGTTGAAGCGATTATCGACCGGATTAAAGATTACACACTCGGTTACAAGCTTCCCGGTGCAGGAGGTGGCGGATATCTCTATATGGTAGCCAAAGACGTTGAAGCAGCCGCAAGAATCAAAGAAATATTAACCAACAATCCACCCAATGCCCGTGCCCGTTTTGTACGCATGGATCTTTCCAACAAAGGATTGCAAATATCACGTTCATAAAACAAAACACCATGAAAATAGTAAGAACCAAAGAAGGTATCTCATACTTCTGGCCTTTTGTATTAGTCACCTCGCTTTTCTTTCTGTGGGGATTTGCGCATAGCATACTTGATGTACTGAATAAGCACTTTCAGGAAGTGCTGGTTATTTCGAAAGCCAAATCGGCATTGATTCAGGCAGTGGTTTACGGAGGTTATTTCCTTATGGCACTACCGGCAGGATACATTATTAAACGATACGGCTATCGCAAGGGAGTGGTATTGGGACTGCTGCTTTATGCCATTGGAGCTTTTTTGTTTATCCCCGGCAGTCGACTCATGTCTTTTGAGTTTTTCCTTTTCTCTCTTTTCATTATCGGTTGCGGACTTACTTGTCTGGAAACAGCCGCTAATCCGTACATCACCGTATTGGGCGATTTAAAGTATGGTGCCAGCCGACTAAACCTGGCTCAGTCATTCAACGGATTGGGTTGGATACTTGGTCCCTTGGTGGGAGGTATGGCTTTGTTCTCTACCAATGCCGACGTGTCTATTCCCTACATCATCATAGGAAGTGTCGTGTTACTAGTCGCTTTCTTTTTTATGCGCATTCGGTTGCCCGAGATAAAAGAAGAAGAACCCTCGGCCGATGCCGCTGTTCTAAATAAAGGCTTATGGCAACACGCTCATTTTTTATGGGGCGTAGTAGCTTTGTTTTGCTACGTTGCCGCACAAACAGGTATCAATAGTTTCTTTATCAATTATGTAACCGAGAGCGATTTACAGGTTAACAATGCCACCGCAGCGATGTTACTTTCTTTTGGAGGAATGGGACTTTTCATGCTGGGACGTTTTCTGGGAAGCTGGCTGATGAATCTGGTGCGGGCGGAGAAGTTATTGTTCTACTTTGCGGTGGGCGCTTCTGTGTGCATGGTTATTGTGATAGGTAACTGGGGATGGCTGTCGGTTGGCGGACTATTCATCTGCTATCTTTTCGAATCGATCATGTTCCCAACCCTGTTTGCTTTGTCCATCGTGCGGTTAGGACATCACACCAAAAGAGCCTCTTCGTTCCTGATTATGGCTATCGTAGGTGGAGCCGTTGCCCCTGTTCTGATGGGGTTGATTGGAGAAAACAACATGGCAATTGGCTTTATTGTACCACTTATTTGCTTCCTTGTTATTGGCATTTATGCTATGGCTTATAAAAGGATGACACGATTTTCATAAGCATAATAATCTGACAACCAAAAAATCTTATTAACTTTGCGTGTCGTTTTTGAAAATAATAAAATACTAATGATATGAATATCTCTTATAATTGGCTAAAAGAGTATGTCGACTTTAATTTAACTCCCGACGAAGTTGCCGCAGCATTAACCTCAATCGGCCTTGAAACCGGAGGAGTAGAAGAAATGCAAACCATTAAAGGCGGATTGGAAGGCTTGGTTATCGGCGAGGTGCTGACATGTGAAGAGCATCCCAATTCAGACCACCTACACGTAACTACTGTTAACCTGGGTAGCGGTGAACCGTCTCAGATTGTGTGCGGTGCCGCCAATGTGGCTGCCGGACAAAAAGTTGTTGTTGCTACCTTGGGCACCGTTCTTTATAGCGGCGAGGAAAGTTTTACCATCAAGAAATCAAAAATACGCGGCGTTGAATCAAACGGTATGATTTGCGCTGAAGACGAAATTGGTATCGGTACTTCTCATGACGGCATCATTGTATTGCCCGCCGACGCTGTTCCCGGTACACTGGCCAAAGACTATTACAACATCAAAAGCGACTATGTGCTCGAAGTGGATATCACCCCCAACCGAGCCGATGCCTGCTCTCATTACGGTGTGGCAAGAGATTTGTACGCTTACTTGCTTAGCAATGGTTTCGAAGCTACATTGAAACGACCTTCGGTAGATGAGTTCAAGGTGGATAATCACGACCTGGATATAGATGTTCAGGTAGAGAATACAGAAGCTTGTCCGCGTTACGCTGGTGTATCCATCAAAGGAGTTACCGTTAAGGAAAGCCCCGAATGGTTGCAAGACAAACTGCGCATCATCGGTATCCGCCCCATCAACAACGTAGTAGATATTACCAATTATATTGTTCACGCCTTTGGACAACCGTTGCACTGCTTTGATGCGTCAAAGATTAAAGGAAACCGCGTGGTTGTAAAAACCATGCCGAACGAAACTCCTTTTGTTACCCTTGACGGAGTAGAACGCAAACTGGCCGATAAGGATCTGATGATTTGCAACAGCGAAGAGGCGATGTGCATTGCCGGAGTTTTTGGCGGACTGGAATCAGGATCAACGGAAACTACGACCGACATCTTCCTCGAGAGTGCTTACTTCCATCCCACATGGGTGCGTAAAACCGCTCGTCGTCACGGGTTGAATACAGATGCATCGTTCCGCTTTGAAAGAGGTATCGATCCCAATATTACACTTTACTGTCTGAAACTGGCTGCACTTATGGTGAAAGAGTTGGCGGGAGGAACCGTTTCATCTGAAATCAAAGATGTGTGTGCAACACCTGCGGCAGATTTCATGGTGAATCTCTCATACGACAAAGTAAACACGCTGATCGGGAAAGTAATTCCGACAGACAAGATAAAGAGCATCGTTCTCAGTCTGGAGATGAAGATCACTTCGGAAACAGAAGAGGGATTGGTACTTGCCGTACCTCCTTACAGGGTAGATGTGCAACGCGATGTTGACGTAATTGAAGACATTCTGCGTATTTACGGATACAACAACGTTGAAATTCCCAGTACGCTGAAGTCGAGCCTCACCACCAAAGGAGAAGCCGACAAGTCGAACAAGTTACAGAATTTGATAGCAGAACAGTTAGTTGGTTGCGGATTCAATGAAATATTGAACAACTCACTGACACGTGCTGCTTATTATAGTGAACTCCCCACTTACCCCGCAGATAATTTGGTGATGCTGCTCAATCCGCTAAGTGCCGATTTGAATGCGATGCGTCAAACACTTTTGTTTGGTGGTTTGGAAAGCATTACGCACAATGCAAATCGTAAGAATGCCGACCTGAAATTCTTTGAGTTTGGTAATTGTTACTATTTCAATGCCGAGAAAAAGAATGCGGAGAAAGTACTTGCGCCTTATTCGGAAGACTATCACCTGGGCATGTGGGTAACCGGTAAAAAAGTATCGGGCTCATGGGCACACGCCGATGAGAACAGTTCCGTTTACGAACTGAAAGCATACGTTGAAAATGTACTCCTTCGTTTGGGATTAAACCCACAGAATTTGGTTATCGGTAACCTTGCCGATGACGTATTTGCTTCTGCACTTTCTGTGAACACACGCGGAGGCAAGCGATTGGCCGTCTTTGGTGTGGTAACCAAAAAACTGTTGAAGGCATTCGACATCGACAATGAAGTGTATTATGCTGACCTTAACTGGAAAGAGTTGATGAAAGCCATCAAATCAGTAAAAGTAAGCTATACCGAATTGTCGAAGTTCCCCGCTGTGAAAAGAGATTTAGCGTTATTGATTGACCGCTCGGTAACCTTTGCCGAAATAGAAAAGATAGCTTATGATACAGAGAAGAAGCTACTAAAGGAAGTCTCTCTTTTTGATGTGTACGAAGGTAAAAACCTGGATGCCGGAAAGAAATCATACGCAGTCAGCTTCTTGCTTCAAGATGAGAATCAGACGCTGAATGACAAGACCATCGATAAGGTCATGAGCAAACTCATTAAGAATCTGGAAGACAAGCTAGGTGCACGCCTGAGATAAGAATTAATAAAAAAATAAATAACAAATGCCTGCCTTCCTCATAGAGACAGGCTTAAAAATTACACCAATGGGAAGAGCATTTGAATACAGAAAAGCCACTAAAATGAAAAGATGGGGCAACATGGCCCGTACATTTACCAGAATAGGAAAACAAATAGCCATTGCGGTGAAAGCCGGTGGTCCGGATATTGAAAACAATCCTCACTTGAGAGCGGTTGTAGCCAATGCCAAACGCGAGAACATGCCCAAAGATAACGTAGAGCGTGCTATCAAAAATGCAATGGGTAAAGACCAGAAAGACTATAAAGAAATGGTGTACGAAGGTTACGGACCCTTTGGTATTGCAGTTTTGGTGGAAACAGCAACCGATAACACGACTCGCACCGTTGCCAACGTTCGCAGTGTTTTCAATAAATTTGGCGGTACTTTAGGTACATCGGGCAGCTTGGACTTCATGTTCAGTCACAAGTCCGTATTTACCATCGCCAAGAAAGAAGGAATGTCAGTAGAAGACCTTATTCTGGAACTGATTGATTTCGGAGTAGATGAAGACGTGGATGATGATGGCGATGAATTGACTATCTACGGTGAATTCCAGTCATTCAATCTGATTCAGAAATACCTGGAAGAAAACGAATACGAAATTAAAAGTTCGGAGTTCACACGCATCCCCACAGATGAAAAAGAACTGAATGCCGAACAACGTGCAACGATTGAAAAAATGGTTGAACGCCTCGAAGATGATGAAGACGTTCAGAACGTATATACCAACTTGAAGCCGGCTGAGGACGAAGAGTAATCAGCAATACATTTACTTTGCCGGTTTTTATAATACCCCAAAGGCTATTAAAATGGCTTTTGGGGTATTTCCGTTTCCGTCGTTTCGCTACATAAAAGTTATGAAAAAAAGTATCACCAAGTATCACCAACCTTGCAATGCGCTGAAAGTCAAGTTGTTAAGGTGTGATACTTGCTCAAAAAAAGTATCACCAAGTATCACCAAGTGTCACACCCGTTTTTATAAATCATTCGTTACACATTTAGGTAATTATCAATAAGCATTATATAGACAAAATGGCGGTTTTAATCTATTGATTTGCACGTGAACAAAATCGTTGTACACCCGGGTGTACAACAGTTATACACCCCCATCTACACAACTTGTAGATCCGGGTGTACACGGTCCATACACCCGGGTGTATACGAAGTTTGTAAACCATCAAAAAAGGAAACATACAGTATGCATTAAAGTATAGCATTACTTCAACAAAACCCATTTTTAGCTACTACCGAAACACCACCAAAATGCACCGTTATAATTGAACCATGAACAAGAATAATTGTTTTAAAACATTATCTTTGCACAAACAGATGAAAATATGAAGAACTATTTAAAAGATTTAAAACGGAAAGACCACAAGCGTTATTTGGGTGGTCTTGATATTTTCAGATACATAGGTCCGGGACTACTCGTGACGGTAGGTTTTATCGACCCGGGCAACTGGGCATCAAACTTTGCTGCCGGTTCCGAATTCGGCTATTCACTGTTATGGGTAGTAACCCTCTCAACCATTATGTTGATTATTTTGCAGCACAACGTAGCCCACTTGGGCATTGTAACCGGCTTATGCTTGTCGGAAGCTGCCACCCAATACACTCCCAAATGGATATCCCGCCCTATATTGGGCACTGCCGTGCTGGCCTCCATCTCCACCTCGCTGGCCGAAATTCTGGGGGGAGCCATTGCTCTGGAAATGCTGTTTGACATCCCCATACTCTGGGGTGCCATACTCACCACACTCTTTGTTGTATTGATGCTTTTCACCAATTCATATAAAAAGATTGAACGCTCCATTATCGCCTTTGTATCCGTTATCGGACTTTCATTCATCTATGAATTATTTCTGGTCGAAATTGACTGGCCTGCCGCTACCGCAGGGTGGGTAACACCCTCTTTTCCGAAAGGAAGTATGCTTATCATTATGAGCGTATTGGGAGCTGTGGTCATGCCTCATAACTTGTTCCTACATTCGGAGGTCATTCAAAGTCACGAATACAATAAAAAAGACGATAACTCCATTCGTAAAGTGTTGAAATATGAGCTGTTTGACACACTCTTCTCCATGATTGTGGGATGGGCCATCAACAGTGCTATGATTCTGCTGGCAGCAGCTACCTTCTTTAAAAGTGGCATACAAGTTGAAGAATTGCAACAGGCAAAGTCTTTATTGGAACCGCTTTTAGGTAATAATGCCGCCATGGTATTTGCTTTGGCATTGCTCATGGCAGGTATCTCTTCAACCATTACCAGCGGTATGGCGGCGGGCTCTATTTTTTCGGGCATATTCGGCGAACCATACCACATCAAAGACAGCCATTCACAGGTAGGTGTATTGCTATCGCTCGGTGTGGCCCTGCTGCTTATCTTTTTCATTGGCGATCCGTTCAAGGGGCTCATTATTTCGCAAATGATTCTGAGCATTCAGTTGCCGTTTACCGTTTTCCTGCAAGTGGGACTCACTTCCTCGCCCCGTGTGATGGGTAAATATGTGAATAGCCGTTGGAGTACTTTTGTGCTTTACAGTATTGCAGTTATCGTATCTATATTAAATATCATGTTACTTTTTTCATAGATTATGAAGATCATTACATACAACGTTAACGGCCTGAGAGCCGCAGCAAGCAAAGGACTGCCAAACTGGCTGGAGCAAGAAAGTCCCGATGTGCTTTGCCTTCAGGAAACCAAGCTGCAACCCGATCAGTATCCTGCTTCTGAATTTGAAGCGCTGGGTTACAAAGCGTATCTTTTTTCGGCAGAAAAGAAAGGATACAGTGGAGTGGCCATTTTAACACGTCGTGAACCCGACCACGTGGAGTATGGCATGGGACTGGAGGAGTACGACCGCGAAGGGCGTTTCATCCGTGCCGACTTTGGTGACTTGTCGGTTGTCAGCGTGTACCACCCTTCGGGTACCAGTGGTGATGAGCGGCAAGATTTTAAGATGATCTGGCTGGAAGCGTTTCAAAAGTACGTTAACCAACTGCGCAAGGAACGTCCCAAGCTCATTCTTTGCGGAGACTACAACATTTGCCACGAGCCCATTGACATTCACGACCCGGTGCGCAATGCAACCAATAGCGGTTTCTTACCCGAAGAGCGCGAATGGATGACCCGATTTTTAGCCGATGGATACATTGACACCTTCCGGCATCTGTACCCCCAGAAACAAGAATATACCTGGTGGAGCTATCGTTTCAACTCACGCTCCAAGAATAAAGGATGGCGTATTGATTACTGTATGGTTACCGCCAATCTGCAACCAGACCTGAAAGAAGCACGCATCTTGGGAGATGCCGTTCACTCGGACCACTGCCCCATGATGCTCGAAATAGTGTAATTTGAAACATGGAAGAAATGCAAAAAAGAATTGAAAGAGCAGTTGAACTGTTTAAAAACGGCTACAACTGCTCTCAGTCTGTCGTGGCGGCTTTTGCCGATATGTACGGATTTACCGAAGAACAGGCCCTGCGTATGTCGGCCTCCTTCGGAGGAGGAATAGGACGCATGCGTGAAACCTGCGGTGCTGCCTGTGGTATGTTTATCTTAGCCGGACTAGAAAAAGGGAGCGTGGTAGCCGGTGATCGTGAGGGAAAAGCAGCCAATTATGCTTTGGTACAAGAGCTGGCCGCCGAATTTCGTAAGAGAAACGGTTCGCTAATCTGTGCCGAATTGCTGGGGCTAAAGCCCCAAACTCCGGTTGTATCGACTCCCGAAGAGCGCACACAGCAATACTATGCCAAAAGACCTTGCGTCAAAATGGTTGAGGAAGCAGCCTGTATTTGGGCCGAATACCTTGAAAAAGTAAAATAAAGTCGGCTTTTTGTGTTGTAAAACATATAATTTATATATATTTGCAAACATTACGTAGTGAATTGATTGCCAGTTCACTGAAAAGAATGTCTAACCAAAACTCTAGAAGAATGTTAAAAGAAAAAGCAGGCGAAACAGCCGGAAAAATCTGGAATGCGCTAAATGAAAGCGAAGGACTCACAGCCAAACAGCTAAAAAAAGCCACTAAACTAGTGGATAAAGACCTTTATTTGGGTCTTGGATGGTTGTTGAGAGAAGACAAGATTTCGACCTCTGAAGTCGATGGAGAACTGTTTGCAAAACTAAAGTAAGGAGAAACTTTCTGCAAACACATAAAATGCAAAAAAAGTGTGCCGTTACATTACGATATGTGATAGGTACACTTTTTTTTATTCTTCCCTTTATGTATCTTTGCACACTAAATTAAAGTTAAATATCCAACATGAAGAATATTCGAAACTTTTGTATCATTGCTCATATAGACCACGGTAAGTCAACATTGGCCGACCGCTTGCTGGAATTCACCAAAACCATTCAGGTTACGGGAGGGCAGATGCTCGACGATATGGACCTGGAAAAGGAGAGGGGCATCACCATTAAAAGTCATGCCATTCAGATGGAATATATGCATAATGGCGAAAAATATATTCTCAACTTGATTGATACTCCGGGACACGTAGACTTTTCTTACGAGGTATCCCGTTCCATTGCCGCTTGTGAAGGAGCTTTGCTGATTGTCGACGCTTCGCAGGGAGTTCAGGCGCAAACCATTTCCAACCTTTACATGGCCATTGAGCACGACCTGGAAATCATTCCCATCATCAACAAATGCGATATGGCCAGTGCCATGCCCGAAGAAGTGGAAGATGAAATAGTTGAGTTGCTGGGATGCAAACGCGAAGAGATTATTCGTGCGTCGGGTAAAACCGGTATGGGAATAGAAGAAATACTGGCTGCCGTCATTGAACGTATTCCTTGTCCGGTGGGTGATGAAGAGGCACCGCTACAGGCCTTGATTTTCGACTCTGTATTCAACTCGTTTCGCGGCATCATTGCCTACTTCAAAATTACAAACGGTGTAATTCGCACGGGAGATAAAGTGAAGTTTTTCAATACCGGAAAAGAATACATGGCCGATGAAATTGGGGTTCTAAAAATGGATATGGTACCCCGGAAAGAGCTTCGCACAGGCGATGTAGGTTATATTATTTCGGGAATAAAGACTTCAAAAGAAGTAAAAGTAGGTGATACCATTACCCACATTGCACGTCCTTGCAGCAAGGGCATTTCAGGATTCGAAGAAGTGAAGCCTATGGTCTTTGCCGGCGTTTACCCCATTGAAGCCGAAGATTTTGAAGATTTGCGTGCCTCCTTAGAGAAATTACAGCTCAACGATGCCTCGCTTACCTTCCAGCCGGAGTCTTCTTTGGCTTTGGGCTTTGGTTTCCGTTGCGGATTTCTGGGCTTACTCCACATGGAAATTGTTCAAGAACGTTTGGACCGCGAGTTCGATATGAATGTGATTACCACTGTTCCCAACGTGTCATACAAGGTGTACGACAAACAGGGCAACATGGCCGAAATACACAACCCGGGAGGTATGCCCGACCCAACACTGATTGACCGTATTGAAGAACCTTACATCAAGGCTTCGGTTATTACCACGACGGATTACATCGGACCGATTATGACCCTTTGTCTTGGAAAGCGCGGAGAGCTGATTAAGCAAGAGTACATCTCGGGCAATCGGGTAGAGATTCATTATAACATGCCTTTGGGAGAGATTGTGATTGATTTCTATGATAAACTGAAGAGTATCTCCAAAGGATATGCTTCTTTTGATTACCATACCGACGGATTCAGACCATCCAAACTGATCAAGATGGACATTCTGCTCAACAGCGAGCCGGTTGATGCTTTGTCAACACTGACCCACGTTGATAATGCCTACGAATTAGGCAAGCGAATGTGTGAAAAGCTCAAAGAACTCATACCGCGCCAGCAGTTTGATATTGCTATTCAGGCAGCTATTGGTTCCAAGATTATTTCCCGGGAAACAATTAAAGCCGTTCGTAAAGATGTTACCGCTAAATGTTATGGAGGTGACATCAGTCGTAAGCGTAAATTGCTTGAGAAACAAAAGAAGGGTAAGAAGCGCATGAAACAGATTGGTAATGTGGAAGTTCCGCAGAAAGCCTTCTTGGCAGTGCTGAAACTCGATTAGTAAAAAACAAAAAGGGGTAACTGCACTTGTTCGCAGAGCTTTGAGCGAAGTTACCCCTTTATAATTTAGATTTATATGGAAAAAGTTCTGAAATCAATTCTTAAAACCATTCGTTTGTGGAGCGCTGCGGTGCCCATGAATATAGTAGCTAGTGCATTTCTCTTTCTGATGGCGTTGTTGGCTGCCGTTGCTGCCAATTCCTCTTTCGCTCCTGCCTACAACGAGTTCTTGTCGCATCAACTGTATTTTCAGGTTGGTGATTTCAATCTGTTTTCGCACAATGGTCACAGCCTAACGGTGCATCAGTTTATTAACGACGGATTGATGACGGTTTTCTTCCTGACCGTGGGACTGGAAATTAAACGTGAATTACTGGTAGGTGAGCTATCGTCCGTTCGCAAAGCATTGTTACCTTTCATTGCAGCCTGTGGCGGAATGATTGTTCCGGTGGCTATTTACACATTTATTTGTCCGGCAAATACCGATGCAGGTCACGGGTTAGCTATTCCTATGGCAACAGACATCGCCTTTTCGCTGGGTGTACTTAGTTTGCTGGGAAAGCGAGTGCCACTGAGTTTGAAGATATTCCTCACCGCCTTTGCTGTGGTCGATGATATTGGTGGCATCATGGTGATAGCAGCATTCTACAGCAAACACGTAAGTCTGGGATATTTAGCTTGGGCAGCCGTTTTATTGCTGATGTTGTTCCTCATAGGTAAAAGAGTGTCGACCAACAAGACTTTCTTCATGCTGATTGGAATTGTAATCTGGTATCTCTTTTTGCAATCGGGCATACACAGTACCATTGCAGGCGTATTGCTTGCCTTCGTGATACCCGCTCGTCCACGTCTGGATGTAGGAAAATACATTGAACGCATCCGGCGTACTATTAATATGTTCCCGGTAACGAATGAAGATGAGATTGTACTTACCAACAGGCAAATCGCCATGCTGAAACGGGTGGAGTCTGCTTCCGACCGCGTAATCAGTCCGCTACAATCACTCGAAGACAACCTACACCTGGCAGTAAACTTTGTGATCTTGCCTTTATTTGCTTTTGCCAATGCCGGTGTGGTGTTTAGCGGAAGCGGGGAGTTGATAGGAGATGTAACCTGGGCCATTGCAGCCGGATTGCTTTTCGGGAAACTCTTCGGTATATATCTATTCACATGGCTTGCCGTTAAAACGGGCATTGCCGGCATGCCAAGGGGTATGACCTGGAAAACAACGGCGGGAGTGTCCTTGCTGGGCGGTATCGGTTTTACCGTTTCCCTGTTTATCACAAATCTATCTTTTGGAGACGGGCAGGCAGTACTGCTAAATCAAGCTAAGTTCGGTGTACTTCTGGGTACTTTAGTGGCGGGTATGCTGGGATTTCTCTACCTGCGTTGGGCATTGGCCTATGATGAAAGAAAATTGAAACATTAATAAACTGCATGTTATCAATAACAAATTGCCCCAAAAGCTCTGGTGAACTTTTGGGGCGATTTTGTTTGTGTAGCTGATTAAGGATTTTCCGTTGTCTCGTCATCGTCGTCATCAAAAGCTTCCAGAGGAAGAATTTTACGACTTTCATCTTGAGGTAGTTCCTCCACTTGCCGCAACCTACGTTCAATGGCGCGTGTTCGTTTTCCCATTACCTCTTCCAGTTGGTCTCCTGCATTTTGCAGGTTCTTTTGAACCTTTTGCAACATGCCTCCAAACTTTCCGAATTCTGTTTTGACAGCCCCCAACACGCTCCACACTTCACTGGTACGCTTCTGAATAGCCAACGTACGGAAACCCATCTGCAAACTATTTAGTATGGCTCCCAGGGTAGTAGGACCGGTAACCACAATCTTATATTCCTTCTGCAGAGTCTCTACCAATGCCGTTCGCCGAATCACTTCAGCGTAAATGTTTTCAAAAGGTAAAAACATAATAGCAAAATCAGTTGTGGCAGGCGGATCAACATACTTCTCATGAATATCTTTAGCCATTTTCTTAATGACAGTCTCCAGCTGTTTGCCGCAAGCATCCATCGCTACGGCATCTCCGGCCTCAAAAGCATCATAATAGCGTTCGTAAATATCCTGTGGAAATTTGGCATCGACCGGTAAGTACACCACCTCTTCGTTATCATTCTTTCCGGGAAGTTTGATGGCATACTCTACAAAATCGGTAGAACTCTTTTTGGTTTTCACATTGACGGCGTATTGCTCCGGACTCAACATCTGCTCCAACAAAGCCCCCAATTGTACTTCACCGAAAGTACCGCGCATCTTCACATTGCTCAGTACTTTCTTCAAGCCTCCAACGTCTTGCGCCAACGATTGCATTTCGCCCAGTCCTTTCTGCACGTTTTCGAGCTGCGAACGAACGATTTCAAACGACTGACCAATGCGTTCGTTCAATGTTTTCTGTAGCTTTTCCTCTACCATCACGCGCATATCATCGAGTCTTTTTTCCGTGGAAGTCACCAGCTTATCCTGCTGCTTGGTCAGCTCATCGAACTTTTGCGCCTGCAACTCACCGTTAGCACGCATATTCTGATACATGGCATCTTGCAAATGACGAATGTTTTCACTCAACGTTTGCGTTATTTCCATGCGTAACTCACGAATGCTACGGTTTAGCTCTTCACGGTTTTCTTGCATCTGCTGACGCAAGACGGTTTGCAGTTCATCCCACTGTTTGGTTTGTCTGCGTCCGATAAAAAGGAAAAGCAACACCAGCAGCACCACCAGGTTGACCGTTAGCAAAACAATCTCCATAAAGTAGTAAGCGATTAATAAGTAAGCACCTCGTTGCCCGTTTCCGTAATCAGAATCATTTTCTCCCATTGAGCAGACGGCATGCTATCATCTGTGTAAACAGTCCATCCGTCTTCCTCATCAATGAAAACATCGCACTTACCCATATTAATCATCGGTTCAATAGTAAAAGTCATGCCCGGCAAAATCATCATTCCCGTTCCTTTACGTCCAAAATGCTCTACATCAGGTTCTTCGTGAAACTTAATGCCAACACCATGTCCGCACAACTCACGTACCACACTGTAACCGTTCTTTTCAGCGTGTTGTTGAATGGCCGCACCCACATCACCCAGTCGGGCCCAGGGCTGCGCTGCTTGAATACCAATTTCCAGGCACTCTTTGGTCACATCTACCAATCTTTTGATAGCCGGGTGCACATTGCCAATCATAAACATGCGCGATGCATCCGAGAAATAACCATTATAGATGGTAGAAACATCCACATTGACAATATCGCCGTTCTTCAGAAATTCTTGTTCCGATGGAATGCCGTGACACACTACATCATTAATTGAAGTACAAACACTTTTAGGGAACCCTTCGTAGTTGAGCGGAGCGGGGATGGCACCATGGGCAAGCGTATAGTCATACACCAGCTTATCGATTTCGGCTGTGCTCATTCCCTCACGGATATGTGCCGCTACATGGTCAAGTACTCCTGTATTGATAAGCGCACTAGCCTTTATCCCTTCAATCTGTTCCGGTGTTCTCAGAACTTTTCTAGGAGGAAGTTTAATGCCTTGCTTTCTATATTTTTGGATTCTTTCTTCCATTTCATCCGGATAGTTTTTAGGTGTAAACCGGCCACCATTCATTATTTTTTTCATCTTGTAAGAAGTTTGTCTCACAAAAGTAATGCTTTTATTTTATCCGTTTATCAAAAGAGAATGAATTAAATCATTATTTTCAATAAAAAAGAAAGGACATTTAAGAAAAAAAAGTATTTTTGATGCGGTTTATTTATTACTTGGTCGATACCTGACAGGCAAGTGGAAACATCTGTTGTATTAGCTAACACAGACAATATCTGAGGTACGAACAAAACTAAACTCAAAAGAAGGATGAAAGAATTCAATTTTAAGAAGATTGATGCATTTGCAACAGAAAGCTCAACCGGAAACCCGGCAGGTTATATACGTTTGGCTGAACTGGCAGATATAACAACTGCCGAGATGCAACAAATAGCCAAAGAATTAAAAGGCTTTGTCAATGAAGTAGGATATCTAGCTCAAGTTAATGATTTTGAATTCGATCTACGTTACTATTCGTCCGAAAGAGAAGTCGATTTTTGTGGTCATGCAACCATTGCAATCATGTATGATCTGATCCAAACAAATAAATTCTTGGCCGAAGTTCCTACCCTGAAAATAAACACCAACAGAGGTTCTCTCACCGTCTACAATCAAACGAAATCCGAAGATGCCGTTTTCATCATGTCACCCGTACCGGAACACAAGAAAATCTTGATTGACAGTGCAGAATTGGAAAAACAACTGAAACTTACATTGGGTGAAGTCGACACGCAACGCCCCATATCTGTTATTAATGCGGGGTTAACCACGCTGATTGTGCCCATTGTTTCATTGGAAGCAATTATAAAAATAAAACCCGATATGGAGGAACTAAAACGGTTTTGTGTGAAAAGCCAGATTGATATTATTGAAGTATATACTGCCGAAACACGAAACAAAACAAATGATTACAGGACAAGAGTTTTTGCACCCACATTCGGCTATCTTGAAGATCCTGCTACCGGCTCCGGTAATTCCGCCTTTGGTTACTATTTAATAGAAAACGATTGGTGGACGGAAGGATTGCTAACGATAGAACAAAATGGATTAATTGACAATTATAACGTTGTTAAGTTGCAAATGCAGAAAGATGAAAGCAATGGGATTAGGGTCTGCTTTGGTGGTAATGCCGTGACCAGAATTGAAGGGAAATACTATATATATAAATAAAGGCTGCCCAATAAATCAGACAACCTTTATCACAACGAACAATTTAGCGGAAAGAGTGGGATTCAAACCCACGGTACAGCAAAGCCGTACAACGGATTTCGAGTCCGTCCCGATCGATCACTCTGGCATCTTTCCTTAACTTGGGCGCAAATATACATCTTTTTAGAGTTCGTTATCACCCGTTGTTGTGCAAAAAAAGTATAAATAACAAAAGAATCTTTCAAATATAATTTTATCTTTGCACCAAATTTAATTAAGTATCAATTATATAATAAAAACTAAAATGAGAAAATTAAACTATGTAAGCATCTTACTTGCGGTAATCACAGTTCTGGGGTTAACTTCCTGCGAAGAAAATGAAGATTTCCAAAACAGTGAATCAAAATTATGTAATCAACTATGGGTGGAGGGGTATAATATAACCTCCGAGGATCATTGTACGCATCAATTGGAATTTGCCTACAACGGTTCGGGTCGCGAAATATTTATTTACCAACGCTACTATAACGGTTACTTACAAACACCTTATAAAACGGAAACCTTTAGTTTTACGTGGTATTGGCAAAACGATAACAGAGAAGGGTTGGTCTTAAAATACGGATCGAATGATTTTATTTATTTTGATGATGTTTGGGTGAGAAATGATTATCTTTCGGGAGTATTTGATGGAGTGAAATCTACTTTTACTAATTCTGTCATCTTGAACTAAGACAGACCAAGTGTTTATCTATATATAAAAAAGAGTGCTCTTCGTAATGAAAAGCACTCTTTTTTTATGTAATTATCAAGAGAATAGCCGCTTCAGATTATTCTGTATCAATGACATCTTCCTTTGGTTTTGCTGTCTTTTGTTTCAACATGATTTTCCTGAATTCCGAAGGATAAGGTGTTTCAAACTCTAACAACTCATCGGTTACAGGATGATAGAATGAGAGTTTGTAGGCATGTAATGCCAAGCGTCCAATCGGATTGTTACCATCACCGTATTTCACATCTCCCAGAACCGGATGTTTGAGATCTTGCATGTGTACGCGAATCTGATTTTTGCGTCCCGTTTCCAGTTCAAGTTCCAGCAATGAATAACCATTTGCTCTTTTGATTACCTTGTAATGCGTAATGGCTTTATCACCTCCGTTATTGGTCATGCTTGAGTAAGTGATAAACACCTTGTTGTCTTTCAACCACGAAGTAATGGTACCACCGTCTTTCTCCACCTCACCCGATACAACAGCCACATACCTTCTGTCTTTCACAATTCTGTCCCAATAATCCTGCAAAGTAATTTTGGTCTTCTCATCCTTGGCAAAAACCAATAAGCCCGATGTATCACGGTCTAAGCGATGTACCACATATATTCTATGGTTTTTGCCCGAACGTTGCACATATTCATTCAAGATGCTGTGAGCAGTACGTTCCTTTTGCTTATCAGTTCCTATTGTGAGAAGTCCTTCGCGTTTATCAACCACCAAAAGATATGCATCTTCGTATACCAGTTTCAGGAGACTGCTTCTAAATTCTTTATTGCCTTTATTTTTGCTCACCTGCACTTTCATACCCGGCTTAAGCGGATGATTATATTGCGTGCGGATCACATTGTCGACCATAACCATGCGCTTGCTCAACAGAGATTTCGCTGTAGTTCTGCTTATACCGTCTATCTTATTCATCAAGAAATCCATCAGTTCGCTGGCCTCTTTCACAGAATACGCTGTATATTTTGCCTTAGCTCTTGCTACAGGCTTACTCTTCTTTTCTTTTTTCTTTTTGGTTATCACCATAATTCATCATTTATAAAGACCATTCATACGGTCCGGTTTTTATCGCTTTTCAAGCAATACCACATTCTCAACGTGATGCGTATGCGGGAACATATCTACCGGTTGCACGGCAGTCACTTTATATTTTTCATCCAACAAAGCCAAATCACGCGCTTGCGTTGCCGGATTGCAACTCACATAAACAATACGTTGAGGTTCTGCAAACAAAATAACATCTACTACATCCTGATGCATACCGGCACGGGGAGGATCGGTAATAATCACATCCGGTCTGCCATATTGGTTGATAAAATCTTGCGTCAGCATGTCTTTCATATCACCGGCGAAGAACAACGTATTCTTGATGCCGTTAATATCAGCATTCACCTTAGCATCTTCAATAGCCTCGGGAACGTATTCAATACCAATAACCTGTTTGGCCTTGCTTGCAACGAAATTGGCAATAGTACCTGTACCCGTATACAAATCATATACCAGCTCATTGCCCGTTAGTTGTGCGAAGTTTCGAGTTATCTTATACAAATTATAAGCTTGTTCGGAATTGGTTTGATAGAATGACTTCGGACCGATTTTAAATTTCAATCCTTCCATCTCCTCATAAATGTAATCGTTCCCTTTGAAGACAAACACGTCTCTGTCTGTTATCGTATCGTTGCATTTATTATTAATAATATAAAGGAGAGAAGTTATTTCGGGGAAAGAATCTGCCATGTGCTGCAACAGTTTCTTAAAGAGTACCATTTCTTCCTCATGGTGTTCTTCGTCAATGCGGCAGATAAGAATGACCATCAGTTCTCCCGTAGTAGAGGTACGAATAATCATGTTACGAAGCATACCTACCTGATTGCGCAAGTCAAAGAAGCTATAATTATGTTCATAGGCATAGTCACGTACGGCATTACGTATACGGTTTGAAATATCATCTTGTAACCAGCATTTCTCTATGGCCAGCACTTTATCAAACGCATTGGGAATGTGAAATCCCACTGCATTCATCTGATCATAAGTTACGTTTTGCTTTACTTCCTCATAAGTAAGCCAACGCTTATTAGAGAAAGTGAATTCCAGCTTGTTACGGTAAAACGTTGTCTTCTCAGATCCCAGAATAGGAGAAATCTCCGGAAGTTCAATTTTTCCGATGCGGGTCAGGTTGTCCGTTACTTGTTTCTGCTTGTACTTTATTTGTTCTTGATAAGGTAAGATTTGCCATTTGCATCCGCCACACACACCGTAATGTTCACAAAATGCTACCTCACGGACAGGTGAATACTCATGGAATTTCACAGCTTCAGCTTCCGCATATTTGTTTTTCTTTCTCTTGACTTGTAAATCGACCACATCTCCGGGCACAACAAAGGGAACAAACACTACCAAATCGTCAATCTTAGCAATTGCTTTTCCTTCAGCCGCCACATCTTTTATAGTCACCTTCTCCAAAAAGGGAAGTTCTTTTTTCTTTCTTGCCACTTTTACACCAGTATAATTAATTATTTTGCAAAAATAAGCATTTTTGGGAGAATTCTCTCTATCTCTATAAATATTAAATATTGCCATCTTGAAATTACATTTAACGTGAATATTTTTCCCTGAAATGTTTTGCAGTCTCCAAAATATCATTAGTTTTGCGAACAGAAAAAACCTTATATAACTTTAAACACACACTTATGGACAAAAAAAGAGTCTACACCTTCGGGAACGGACAAGCCGAAGGTAGAGCCGACATGAAAAACCTTTTAGGCGGCAAAGGGGCAAACCTGGCAGAAATGAACCTGATTGGCGTTCCGGTACCTCCCGGATTTACAATAACCACTGAAGTTTGTACTGAATACTATGAACTAGGTCATAACAAAGTGGTTGCCCTACTTAAAAAAGAGGTTGAACAAGCCATTGCACATATTGAAACATTGATGAGATCCAAATTCGGTGACGTGGAAAATCCTTTATTGGTTTCCGTACGTTCCGGAGCTCGTGCTTCCATGCCCGGTATGATGGATACGATTCTGAATTTAGGTTTAAACGACGAGGTGGTTGAAGGATTAACCCGTAAAACAGGCAATGCACGTTTTGCATGGGATTCATACCGTCGTTTTGTTCAGATGTATGGCGATGTGGTACTTGGTATGAAACCTTCAAACAAAGAAGAAATTGATCCTTTTGAGGAAATCATTGAGGAAGTGAAACACGCCAAGGGTGTTAAGCTCGACAATGAACTCAAGGTAGAGGATCTGAAAGAACTCGTGGCTAAGTTCAAAGCAGCTGTGAAAGAACGTACCGGTAAGGATTTCCCTGCATCTGCTTTCGAACAGTTATGGGGGGCTGTATGTGCCGTATTTAATTCCTGGATGAACGAACGTGCCATCTTGTACCGCAAAATGGAAGGTATACCCGACGAATGGGGAACGGCTGTTACCGTGCAAGCCATGGTATTTGGAAATATGGGCGAAACATCGGCAACAGGAGTGTGTTTTTCACGCGATGCCGGTACCGGTGAAGATCTTTTCAACGGCGAATATCTGATCAATGCACAAGGCGAAGATGTGGTAGCCGGAATACGCACTCCACAACAAATTACACTCATCGGTTCGCAACGTTGGGCTGCTTTGGCAGGCGTTAGTGAGGAGACTCGTTCTAAATGTTACCCGTCAATGGAAGAGGCTATGCCCGAGATTTATGCTGAGCTTGATCGCTTACAAACCAAACTGGAAAATCATTATCGTGACATGCAAGACATGGAATTTACCGTTCAGGAGGGCAAGTTGTGGTTCCTGCAAACGCGTAACGGTAAACGTACCGGTGCTGCTATGGTTAAAATTGCCATGGACTTGTTACATCAGGGAATGATTGACGAGAAAACTGCTATACTTCGCGTAGAACCTAATAAATTGGATGAACTGCTTCATCCGGTATTTGATAAAATAGCTTTAAGTCAGGCCACTGTACTGACTCGTGGACTTCCGGCTTCGCCTGGGGCTGCCACCGGACAAATTGTATTCTTTGCTGATGATGCAGCCGAATGGCATGCCGCCGGTAAAAAGGTGGTGATGGTTCGTCTGGAAACTTCTCCAGAAGACTTGGCCGGAATGCAAGTAGCACAAGGTATTCTCACGGCTCGCGGGGGTATGACTTCGCATGCAGCTGTAGTGGCAAGAGGAATGGGTAAATGCTGTGTATCAGGTGCAGGTGCTCTCAATATTGATTACAAAGCTCGTACGGTAGAGATTGACGGAACCGTGTTAAAAGAAGGTGATTTCATCTCAATTAACGGTAGTACAGGAGAGGTTTACCAAGGCAAAGTAGAAACTCGGGCTGCCGAGTTATCGGGCGACTTCTCTGAATTAATGAAACTTGCCGATAAATATACCAAATTACAAGTAAGAACTAATGCCGACACGCCTCACGATGCTGCTGTTGCCCGTAATTTTGGTGCAGTCGGTATCGGTTTGTGCCGCACAGAACACATGTTCTTTGAAGGTGAAAAGATTAAAGCCATGCGCGAAATGATTCTGGCTGTTGATGCTGAAGGCAGACGCAAAGCTTTAGCCAAAATATTACCTTATCAGCAAGATGATTTTAAAGGAATATTTAAAGCCATGCAAGGCTATCCGGTTACAGTTCGCTTGCTGGATCCTCCTTTGCATGAGTTTGTTCCGCATGATTTGAAAGGTCAGGAAGAAATGGCAGAAGCCATGGGAGTTACGCTTGCGTATATTCAGCAGCGTGTGGAATCTTTGTGCGAACACAACCCTATGTTAGGACACCGCGGATGTCGCTTAGGAAACACGTATCCTGAAATAACTCAAATGCAGACTCGTGCCATTCTGGGAGCTGCACTTGAACTGAAAAAAGAAGGCATAACAACAATACCTGAAATCATGGTTCCGCTTACCGGAATTGTGTACGAATTCAACGAACAAGAAAAGGTGATTCGCAGCGAGGCTGAAGCTTTATTTGCCGAAAAGGGAACGCGCATTGAGTTTAAAGTAGGTACGATGATTGAAATACCTCGTGCAGCACTTACAGCCAACAAAATTGCCGCATCGGCAGAATTCTTCTCCTTTGGAACCAATGACCTCACACAAATGACATTTGGTTACTCTCGTGATGACATTGCTTCTTTCCTCCCGGTATATCTGGAAAAGAAAATATTAAAGGTAGACCCATTCCAAGTACTGGATCAGAATGGAGTGGGACAGCTGGTAAGAATGGCAACCGAGAAAGGACGTTCTGTTCGTCCCGATTTGAAATGTGGTATTTGCGGTGAACACGGTGGTGAACCTTCTTCTGTGAAGTTCTGCCATAAAGTGGGACTCAATTACGTAAGCTGTTCTCCTTTCAGGGTGCCCATTGCTCGCTTAGCAGCAGCGCAGGCAGCCATTGAAGAATGATTTATCCTTAAATTTAAGTTTTTTATATCAAAAAATGGGGCTGCTTTTTAGGCAGCCCTGTTTATATTGTGTATAATGATGATTCTGTTTATTCCGCCATTTCTTTTAACTGTCGGAAATGCTCTACAATACCTTTGTAGTTTATTTCAGTACATGCATCAAACTTATTCCAAAGATCACCTAATACAGCCGCACCACCAAATCCGAAATCTTTTATTTCGGGTAATGTTTCAGGAGTTATGCCTCCTAAAGCGATCACTTTCTTATCAATAATCTTTTTGGCAACTGCTTCTCTTATTTCCTCAGGCGTATAAGGAGGCTCGTAAGAAGCTTTCGATATACTGGGGTAAACCGGACTCAGAAAAACATATTCGTATTTATCTTTGTACTGCTCAACCTCTTCCAAGGAATGACAAGAGAAACTCACATGTCCATGGTAATCATGAGGTTCCTCCGGATTACGACGATTCAAGTGAATACCCATCAAATCAAACTCATTTTTCAAATAAAAATGGTCATGCGTTACGATGCGACGATGATACTTCTCGGGTATCAAAGTAAGCAGTCTTTCCGCATAAATAGCCGGCATGTCGGGCTTACGTAAGTGAAGGATATCCAGTCCTTCTTCGAAGAGAGTAGTAATGATTTTATCCTCTTCTACAAAGTAATTCGGAGTCGTTATTACAATCAGTTTCATTCTAAAAATGTGAAAATTGCCACAAAGTTAGCTCATTCATGCCATACGCTCCAAACTTTATAGTGAAAAGATGTTAGTTTGCAAGGTTCTAATATCTATAGTCCAAAGTTTACCCGCCATCACTTCACCCAAACCACAAATAATCTTCACGGCTTCCATAGCCTGCACACAGCCTGTTACACCCGGTGTCATACCAATTACGCCTTTGGGAGGCGGGGGCATTTTGAGCATCAACTCTTCATCGGGAAATAAGTCGCGATATGTTTTATCCGAATTGTGGTTAAAGACAGATACCTGCCCCTCGAAACCACAAATAGCCCCGTACACATAGGGCTTACCCAACTTTACGCATATGTCGTTTATCAAATACCGGGTGGCAAAATTATCGCATCCGTCAACCACCAAATCGTAAGTACCAATCAGCTCTTCAGCATTCTCCTTCGTCAACCTGCCCGGAAAAGCATGAATGGTAATACTCCGATTGAGCGCCTGCAAACGCATGGCTGCACACACTGCCTTCAAATCACCCGTTTCATCCTCCGTATACAATACCTGCCTATGCAGGTTCGACACATCTACCACATCACAATCTACCAGTCCCAATGTACCTACGCCGGCACCAGCCAGATAAAGGGCAATGGGAGAGCCCAGTCCCCCAACGCCAACAACAAGTACTTTAGCAGCTTGCAGCTTGTCTTGCCCTTCCTGACCTATTTCCGGGAGCATCATCTGCCTGTTATATCTCTCCATCATTTTATTCTGTCTAATGCTAAATCCCAGTCTTTGTATACCGGTATTCTTCCCAATGCACGCAAGGCAGCATCAACCTCCACTGCTTTACGTTCGTCACTCACATGAAATTGCTCCAATGTTTGCGGATAACTGAAGTAACCACCCGGTTCAGTCTTACTTTCCGCACTCATGGTTGTTACCCCCAACGTAGCCATCTGATCACGAAGTTCGGCACATTCGCGGGTGGAATAGGAGATGTCCACATCATGATCAAAGATACGCATCGCAAAGGTCAGCTGTGCCAGTTCCCGATCACTCATAACGACATTGGGTTGAAATCCTCCGTTTTCAGAAGGCCTCATGCGAGGAAAGTTTACACTGTACTTTGTTTTCCAATAATGCTTTTGTAAGTAACGCAAGTGATAAGCCATCATGGTAACATCTGTGCGCCACTCTTCCAAACCAATCAGTACACCCATACCTATCTTATGTACGCCGGCTTGTCCCATACGGTCGAAACCGTTAACACGCCATTCGAATTTAGACTTCATCCCGCGAGGGTGATAAAGGTTGTAATTAGCTCGGTTATACGTTTCCTGGAAACAGATAACTCCATTTAGTCCAGCATGTGTAAGTTGCTCATATTCTTCTGATTTAAGAGGCATAACCTCAATTTGAAGATTAGAAAAATAAGGGCGTGCCAATAACAAAGCCCGCTTGATGTAATCAACCCCTGCCTTAGCCGGATTTTCACCCGTTACCAATAATAAATTCTCAAAAGGAGCCAGCTTTTTAATGGCTTTGTATTCGTTAATCATTTCCTCTTCCGTGAGGATGGTACGCTTCATGGGATTATTATGATTGAAGCCGCAATAGATACATGAATTGGTACACGAATTGGTAATGTAGAGCGGAATAAACATAGAAATGGTTTTACCGAAACGTTCCAATGTATACTTTCGGCTAAGCTGCGCCATCACCTCCAGATAAGGTGTTGCCGCAGGTGAAATAAGTGCTTTGAAATCCTCCACGTCCAGACTCTTTTTTGCTAAGGCCCTACGCACATCGGCATCGGTCTTTTCATAGATATCGCGGGTTGTCTGTTCCCACGATATCTTTTCCAGTTCTTCTGAAAACCACATATTATTTCTTTTAGTGCCCTATAAACTACAATTACTCAAATCTCTGCTCAAACGCATGGCACAGAAGTTAGGACCGCACATGGTACAGTATTCTCCTTCTTCGTGATGCCCCGCTTTGAAGTACTCCAATGCTCTCTCCGGATCAAGTGACAAGTTAAACTGATCTTTCCAACGGAACTCGTAGCGAGCTTTTGACAGCGCATTGTCTCTTACCTGAGCTACAGGATGCCCCTTTGCCAAATCGGCCGCATGAGCTGCCAGCTTATAAGTCACCACCCCGGTACGCACATCTTCTTTATCAGGCAATCCTAAATGTTCCTTAGGCGTGACATAACATAGCATGGCTGTGCCCATCCAGCCAATCTGCGCAGCTCCAATGGCCGATGTAATGTGGTCGTAGCCCGGTGCAATATCCGTGACCAAGGGACCTAAAGTATAAAAAGGAGCTTCGTGACAAGCCTTCATCTGACGGTCCATGTTTTCACGCAGCTTGTGCATTGGTACATGTCCGGGACCTTCAATAAATGCCTGAACATTCTTATTCCATGCTCGTTGCACCAGTTCGCCTAGAGTATCGAGTTCAGCAAACTGAGCTTCATCATTGGCATCGTGAATGGAGCCGGGACGTAATCCGTCGCCCAACGAAATGGCTACGTCATATTGAGCCAGTAAGTCACAAATATCATCAAAATGTTCGTATAAAAAGCTCTCACGGTTGTGCACCAAACACCATTTTGACATGATACTACCTCCGCGTGACACGATTCCAGTCAGTCGTTTCTCCGCCAAGTGAACATTTTGCAAACGAATACCGGCATGTATGGTAAAGTAATCGACTCCTTGCTCGCACTGTTCCAACAGTGTGTCCCGGTATATTTCCCACGTAAGATCTTCCACTTTACCATTCACCTTTTCCAGTGCCTGATAAATAGGGACAGTGCCCACCGGTACCGGACAGTTTCGGATAATCCATTCGCGTGTTTCATGAATATTGGCTCCGGTTGAAAGATCCATTAAGGTATCACCGCCCCATTTACAGCTCCAAATAGCCTTTTCAACTTCCTCCTCCATGCTCGAAGAGGTAGCCGAATTCCCAATATTGGTATTAATCTTCACCAAAAAATTACGTCCGATAATCATAGGTTCCGCTTCCGGATGATTGATATTGGCAGGAATCACAGCCCGTCCGGCAGCGATCTCATCTCGTACAAACTCGGGAGTAATGTGCGTATCAATACCCAGCTGGTCGCAGTTCATGTTTTCACGGATGGCAACGTATTCCATTTCGGGCGTAATCATTCCGCAACGTGCGTAGTATAGTTGAGTAATTTGCTTACCGGCAGCCGCCACATAAGGTGGAACCGTGTTTTTAAACCGCAGCGTATCCAAAGAAGAGTCTTTCAGACGCATACGTCCGTACTCGGAAGTGATTTCTTCTAGTTGTACAATATCATCATTACACCGAACAAACCGTTCACGTATGCGGGGCAAGCCTCTTTCCAAATCAATGCAAACATCAGGATCGCTGTAAGCGCCACTGGTATCGTATAAGTAAACGTCCTGATTTTGAACCAGTTCTTTTTTCCCATCTTTAACCGTTACGGTTGGCATTTGTTCAACTTTACGCATACCCACGTGTAAATCAGGGTAGTGGGTCCCTGTCATATATACTTTTTCCGATGCTGGAAATTCAATTCTATTTTTCATCTTTATAGGTTTATTTCGTTTTTGTCACGTTAAACAATACGCTTCATTTAATCCAGAAATGCGGTAAGTGGTGAACTGGCATCTGCCAAGATTCCCGTCATACCCGGACCTGCTTCAAACGCCCTTTGTCCGGCAATAACTGCCTCTTTGAATGCAACAGCCATGGCTACCGGATTGCCTGCTACAGCTATAGCCGTATTAACCAATACGGCCGAAGCACCCATTTCCATGGCTTCGGCAGCATGACTGGGCACACCGATACCGGCATCTACGACCACAGGAACATTAGCCTGTTCAATGATGATACGAAGGAAGTCACGTGTTTGTAACCCCATATTGGTACCAATGGGAGCGCCCAACGGCATCACAACAGCCGCACCTGCCTCTTCCAGACGTTTGCATAACACCGGATCGGCCTGACAATAGGGGAGTACTACGAATCCCTGTTTCACGAGTTCTTCCGTGGCCTTTAATGTTTCAATAGGATCGGGCAGCAAGTAACGAGGATCAGGATGAATTTCCAGCTTTAACCAATTGGTACCAAAGGCTTCACGTGCCATTTGTGCGGCAAAGACAGCCTCTTCGGCATTGCGTGCGCCCGATGTATTGGGTAGCAGTCCGATACCCGGATGCACAATGTGTTTCAGCATGTCATCTTCCTGATTGTCCATGTCGATTCGTTTCATTGCCACTGTGACTAGTTGTGTATCCGAAGCCAAAATGGCTTCTTCCATCAGTTCGTTCGAACTAAATTTTCCCGTTCCCAAGAACAGACGGGAGGTAAACTCTCTCCCTGCAATTGTAAGTTTCTTCATTGTATTCATTTCTTTAAACGTATGTTTTTCACTACATGGTAAGTATGCGTTTTATCTCAGCATCCGGATCATGTGCTTGTAGAATGGCACCACTCATAGCAATACCTTCTATGCCGGTTACCAGTATAGCCGGAATATCTTCCACGGTAATACCGCCAATAGCCACCGCCGGTAAAATAATATCGGCTTCAATCATTTGTTGTTTGATGTTACGATACCCCTCCAGTCCCAGAATAGGACTCAGGTTCTTTTTAGTCGTAGTAAAACGAAACGGTCCGATTCCTAGGTAATCGGCCCCTGCTTCGTAATGTCGCTTCACATCCTCAAAGGTGTTAGCTGTACCACCAATGATAAAGCCTTCACCCAACAGTTTACGAGCTTCCTCAATGGGCATGTCATTCTTACCTAAGTGCACACCATCGGCCTTCACTTCACGAGCTACCTCAACATAGTCATCAATGATGAGCAATGCATGGCGGTTTTCACAAGCCTTTTTTAGCTCTTCAGCCAATTGCCGTACCGTTTCAACAGCTACATCTTTCATGCGCAGTTGAATCCATTTACAGCCGGCTTCCAAAGCCATAAAAGCTCCTTCACGATACGAAAACTGATCCGTCTCGTGGGTAATAAATTGTAGACTGGCCATGTGTTATCCTCCGCAAGCTGCCTTGATGATCACCACTTCATCTTTTTCAGTTAATGAAAAGGTTTTCCATTGTGTACGAGGAATTAATTGTTTGTTCACAGCCATCGCCATTCCTGTGGACAAGATGTTGAGCTCACTAATGAGCTGTTCCAATGTAGCTGATTCGGAAATCACTGTTGCTTTGTTGTTGACTATTACCTCCATTATTTTCAGTATTAAATAAATAGATGTAAAAACAAAGCGTAGCGCCTGTTAAAAGAAGAGTTTACATAAGAAAAGAAAAATAACAATTCCCTGCGTCAGTATTATCTGCATCAGGTTCGTAGGGTATAATCTCAGCCTTTAGGGCACCCCTTTGTCTTTACAGCGGACAAAGTAAAACAAAATAATTGAGAAACCCTATTGAAAAAGTAATTTTTCGGAGATAAATAAAAAGACTATGCTTTTCTATCCGCTTGTGTAAACGGATGCGAGAATACAAAACGTGCTCCGTCAGTGTATGCGCGATCAATCCAGATATCACCTCCCATATAATTAATGGTAAGCTTACAAATGGAGAGCCCCAGTCCCGTGCCCTGGATAAATTCATCGAGCTTTTCGAAACGTTTAAATACATCCTGATGTTTCTCGGCCGGAATGCCACGACCGGTATCTGTGACAGAAATCAGCACACATTTATCTTCAATATCTTTTTCAAATCCTATGGTAATCTTACCTCCGGGAGGAGTAAATTTCAAGGCATTATTTACCAGGTTAATTACAATTTGCTGTAAGCGCAACGGATCCGTTTCAATGATCAGTGATTCATCAGAAAAACTGGTAGCTATCGCTACTTGTTTTTCTTGCGACAAGCGTTGCGTTTGAACAACCATATCGCTCAGCGTAGCCGCCAAATCACGTATCTCATAATTGAATTTCAGTCGACCCGATTCCAGTCTGGAAATGTCAAGTACATCACTAATGAGTTGCAATAGTAAATCTGAATTGGTTTGAATGATCTTGGCATATTCCTTTTGTTCCTCCGTGGCACAATCATTTTCAACCAATAAGCTGGTGAATCCCACTATGGCATTAAGAGGCGTACGAATTTCATGACTCATGTTGGACACAAAAGCACTCTTCATAAGGTTAGCTTCTTCGGCCAATTCTTTGGCATGACGTAAGTCGGCTTCTGATTTTTCCAGTTTAGCCTTATCGTGTCTAAGCTCTTCATTCAAAGAAGCCATGTTATTTTTCAGAGCTTTCATTTTAAAGTAATAGTACAAGCTAGTAACCAGACCCAATACCAAGGTAATGAAAACCAAGAATAAAGTTTCTATTTCTTTCTTGTAAACCACAAAGAAAGGAGGAATGTGGTTAATCAGGATTGAATTTTTTGGTAACAGTGAGGAGTTTATTTTGAACTCCTTGATCTTTTGATCATCGAACCTGTATTCATTGCGCAAAGTAATCATTTCGGGAGCCTTGACTTCTTTTTTGTCAAGCACCTCATAGGCCTTAAAGCCAAGTCTTCTGCCAATTCCTTCAATATGAGGCATGTATCCGCCAATAGCCCAATGCCCCATACCAGTGCCTGTCAGCGAAAATACCGGTATATGTGGTTGTACAAATTGAAAAGCAGTTGCAGCATTATTTACATAAGAAATATTGAGACTATCTATTTTCCACATGGCAAGTAAAAGTACACTATTGTGAGGTACTCCATGTAGAGCTTCTACTGCTTGATCTAGACTTTTTTTTCTCCCGTCAATATAAATAGGATGAATACCTGAAACTTTCTTCAGCTCTTTCTTGACGTATGCATAATGTGCCAGGCCATAGTAAGTATTATCTGTCAATATGGCCAAATGATTGTTTTTAGGATAAAGTGTGCGAATCAGTTCTATGTTTTTAATCACATTATGATTGCTAGCAATAGCCATCTTCACATTTACACTGTGCATTTGCTCGTACATGTCCACAGACTGCGGTTCGTAATCAGTGAGCGAAATAGAATCGTTCGGAATCAAGAAACCATTGCGGGAAGCCATAGCAAACATCACCGGCACCTTGTTATATTCGGGATCGTTCAATTTCAGGAAAGAGTTCCAAGCCTCACCACCTAATAGTACAATCATGGCAACATGAGGATGTTTATCCAAGAGACGTTTCATTCTTCGAGGCCATCTTTGTGCTTCATCAAGCCCCATGCAGTTCATGTTTTCAATAACTACGGAACAATTTCCGCCCAGATTGCGGTAAGTGTCAATGAATTCGGCTATATTTTCGGAGGTGTAGCGTGTATCGGAGTGGTATGCGCTGATAAACAGAATCTCTTTACTATCTTTTATTTGACCTTTTACAACTGTCAAGTCATGTGCCTTGATAGCTATCAAACAGAAAAACAGTAAAAATATTACCAGAAGAGATCGCTGTGCTTGATCTTTATAAACAAACTTCATAGATATCAGATATTATACAGGCCGCAAAGGTATAAAAAAACACAGACATTAAAATCAATATCTGTGTTTTATTTGTTTCAACGCCACGCTTTTAGTAAAGCGGTGTGAGTCAAGCCTTAAAAGCGGCTTCCTACAACGTCCCAGTCAACAATACTCCAAAGAGCATTGATGTGGTCGGCACGGCGGTTTTGATAATCCAAGTAATAAGAGTGTTCCCATACGTCAAACCCTAGTAACGGTTTCAGTCCTGCACGCACCGGATTACTTCCGTTGGCTTCTTTTGTAATTACCAGTTTACCGCTCTTATCAACAGAAAGCCATGCCCATCCTGAGCCAAACAGGCCAACAGAGGCAGCAGTAAACTCTTTCTTGAAATTATCAAAACTGCCGAAATCTTTCACAATAGCCTCGGCTAGTTTGCCTACCGGTTCGCTATGAGCAGGTTTCGGAGCAAATTGTGTGAAGTACAGTTCGTGATTCAAAACTTGTCCGGCATTGTTAAATACAGCGCCATCGGGAGCAGTTTTTACAATTTCTTCCACACTTTTTCCTTCAAATTCCGTACCCGGAACAAGGCTATTTAAGTTATTTACATAAGCCTGCAGGTGTTTACCGTAGTGAAACTCAATTGTCTGCTGGCTGATTACAGGTTCCAATGCATTGGTTGCATAAGGAAGCGTCGGCATATTATAAGTCATAGTCATAAATATTAAAGACATTAATAATGTATTCATAAGCTCAATGTTTAATCGTGATTGAAACTTTGATTATAATAACGCCATATTTATAAAAAGGTTCGCCAGTATTACAACTTTCTTATATCTTTGCGTACCAAAACAGATAGAAACACTTCATCATGCAAGATAATTACTTGGAAGAACTCAATGAAAGCCAACGTGCTGCCGTACTCTACAATGACGGACCTTCTCTCGTTATTGCAGGTGCCGGTTCAGGCAAGACGCGCGTGCTGACATACAAAATAGCCTGGTTGCTGAGCAGCGGTTACCGTGCAAGCAACATATTGGCACTTACCTTTACCAATAAAGCCGCCCGTGAGATGAAAGAACGTATTGCCCGTCAGGTAGGAGCAGAAGCTGCCCGATACCTCTGGATGGGAACCTTTCATTCCGTATTTGCCCGCATTCTACGTGCCGAAGCAGAACATCTGGGGTTTAACTCGCGGTTTACCATTTATGATTCGGCAGATAGTAAAAGTCTCATCCGTTCCATACTCAAAGAAATGGGACTTGATGAAAAGGCTTACAAGCCCGGTACCGTACAAGCCCGTATCTCTAATGCCAAAAATCATTTGGTTTCTCCTGCCGGCTATGCTGCCAATAAAGAAGCCTGTGAAGCCGATGCGGCAACTAAAATGCCTGCCATACGTGAGGTGTACCAACGATACTGGGAACGTTGCCGACAGGCCGGAGCAATGGATTTTGATGATCTATTGTTCTACACCTGGATACTGTTTCAGAAGCATCCTGACGTGCTGGCACGTTACCGCGAGCAGTTCCGTTACGTGTTGGTCGACGAGTATCAGGATACCAATTATGCACAGCACAGCATTGTGCAACAATTGGCCGGCGAACATCAACACATTTGTGTGGTGGGTGATGATGCCCAAAGTATTTATTCTTTCCGTGGTGCCGACATTGATAACATTCTCTATTTTACCAAGATCTATCCCAATACCCGCGTATTTAAGCTGGAACAAAACTACCGTTCCACACAAACCATAGTGTGTGCGGCCAACAGTCTCATTGAAAAAAACCAGCGGCAAATACGCAAAGAGGTCTTCTCTGAAAAGGAAAGAGGAGAGGCTATCGGTGTATTTCAGGCCTATTCTGACGTTGAAGAGGGCGACATTGTGATTAACAAAATCAAAGATCTTCGCCGCCGTCACGACTATGAATACAGTGATTTTGCCATTTTGTACCGTACCAATGCTCAGAGCCGTATTTTTGAAGAGACCTTGCGCAAAAACGGAATGCCTTATAAAATTTATGGCGGACTTTCATTTTACCAACGTAAAGAGATCAAAGATGTGGTGGCATACTTCCGTGTAACGGTAAATCCGGCTGATGAAGAGGCTTTCAAACGTATCATTAACTACCCAGCAAGAGGAATTGGTGATACCACTCTGGGTAAAATAATTGAGGCGGCAACAGGAAATAATACCAGCCTGTGGAATGTATTGTGTGATCCGCTGGCGTACCAGCTTTCTATAAATAAAGGTACTCATACCAAGTTGCAGGAGTTTCGTGAACTCATTGAATCGTTCCGTGATCGTCTGGTTACGGACAATGCCTATCAGATAGGTACAGATATCATCCGCCGTTCAGGTATTATGACCGATATACATGCCGATAATTCTCCCGAAAGCTTGAGCCGACAAGAAAACATTGAGGAGTTGGTAAACGGTCTGCAAGATTTTTGTGCCCTGCGTATGGAAGAGGGTAGTACAGACATCAGCTTGTCGGACTATCTGTCGGACATAGCCTTGCTTACCGATCAGGATTCCGACAAAGATAACGAAGGGGCCAAGGTGGTACTCATGACCGTACACTCGGCCAAAGGACTTGAGTTCCGCAACGTTTTTGTAGTAGGTATGGAAGAGAATCTGTTTCCCGGAAGCATGGCGGGAGATTCTCCCCGTGCCATGGAAGAAGAACGCCGTTTGTTTTATGTGGCCATTACCCGTGCCGAGGAACATTGCTACCTGTCATATGCCCGTACTCGTTTCCGTTACGGAAAGATGGAATTTGGCACACCCAGCAGGTTCTTACGTGACATTGATACCTGTTTTCTGGACTTACCGCACGAAGCAGGCATAGGGCACAAAGTGGACGAAGGGGCTGCTCGTTTCCGGAAAGAAGAAGTACGGCAGCAAATACGTCCCCGAGCACAGGTTATTGCACCTACGCTGCCCCGTAATCTTAAAAAGGTAGCAAACAGCAGCACCGAAAACCAGTCGGCTCAAAGCATGCAAACCTCTTTGGGCGAACTGCGAGTGGGACAAAACATACAGCACGAGCGCTTCGGGATGGGAGAGGTTACTAAATTGGAAGGTAGTGGCGACAATGCCAAAGCAACGATCCGTTTCCGTCATGCAGGCGAAAAACAGTTGTTGCTACGCTTTGCACGTTTTACCGTGATTGATTAAAAAAATAGAAAAAAAACTGATAAAACCATTGTGCAAAATGCTTTTTTTTTCAATCTTTGACGAAACAATACATTTAGTACGTAAACAGTTGAATGAATTTAATACACTCATGAATCTAGAACTAAAAGACATAGCTTGGAATGCAGCCATAATTGTTGATGAATACAGTCCCGACCGCATAAGGAAGGATGCTTGTGGCGCATGGATCGCCTATGATGATTTCAACAACAAGGAAAGCATGTTTGGCTGGGAAATTGATCATGTATATCCAACCTCCCGGCTTAATATGATGGGCATCCCTCGCAAGTTGTGGAATCATCCGCTGAATATACGTGCCATGCATTGGAAAAATAATTTCAGCAAAGCCAATTCGTTTCCACAATATACATCAGCTGTAGTTGACTGCGGCTTCACAAACATGGAACAAAACAGCGTATTCTGGGTATCCGAAGAACTGCAAGATGAGTTGAACAGGCTTTTTAAAATAAGATAGTAACCATAAACAAACGATATATGAATATAGCAATAGTAGGAACCGGATACGTAGGACTTGTCTCGGGTGCTTGTTTCGCTGAAATGGGAATCAACGTAACCTGCGTAGATATTGACAGTGCCAAGATTGAAAAATTACATCAGGGCATTATGCCAATTTACGAACCCGGTTTGGAAGATTTGGTTTTGCGTAATGTACGCGAAGGCCGTCTTCAGTTTACCACCGATTTAACTTCTTGTCTCGATGATACGGATGTTGTATTCAGCGCGGTAGGTACTCCGCCCGATGAAGACGGCAGCGCCGACCTGCGTTACGTGCTCGAAGTAGCCCGCACGGTAGGACGCCACATGAACAAATACTTGGTACTTGTTACCAAAAGTACAGTACCCGTGGGTACGGCCCCTAAAGTACGCATGGCTGTACAAGAAGAGCTTGATAAGCGCGGAGTGAACATCCCCTTCGATATTGCTTCTAATCCCGAATTTCTGAAAGAAGGAGCTGCCATTAAAGACTTCATGTCACCCGACAGGGTTGTAGTGGGAGTTGAGAGCGAAAAAGCCCGTGAACTCATGGAACGCCTTTACCGCCCCTTTACGCTCAACGGTTACCCCATTCTGGTGATGGATGTGCCTTCTGCCGAGATGACCAAATACGCCGCCAACGCTATGCTGGCTACCCGTATCAGCTTCATGAACGACATTGCCAATCTGTGCGAACGGGTAGGAGCCAATGTTGACAATGTGCGCAAGGGTATGGGTTCTGATCCGCGTATCGGCAAGCATTTCTTGTATGCAGGTTGCGGTTATGGTGGCTCTTGTTTCCCCAAAGATGTAAAAGCACTGGCACATACCGGTATTGAAAACGGTTACCCCATGCGTGTTATCGAAGCGGTTGAGGCCGTTAACGAGGCACAGAAAAATATAGTATTCGAGAAACTGTTGCGAGCTTTTGACGGTGACTTGCGTGGCAAGGTTATTGCCATGTGGGGACTTTCTTTCAAGCCCGAAACTGACGATATGCGCGAGGCTCCCTCTCTGGTTGTCATTGAAAAACTGATTGAGGCAGGTGCCGTTGTTCGTGCTTATGACCCCATTGCCATGGAGGAGACACATCGCAGGATAGGTGATAAAATAACCTACTGCAAAGACATGTACGAAGCTGTGATTGATGCCGATGCGCTGGCATTGCTCACCGAATGGAAACAGTTCCGCATGCCTAGCTGGTCTATCATTCGCAAGGCCATGAGAAATCACGTAGTGGTTGACGGACGTAATATTTATGATCCCAAAGAGCTTCAGGACAATGGTTTCACTTATAGCCGCATCGGCTTGAAATAATACCAGTTTATGAAAAGAATTCTGATAACAGGGGGAGCCGGATTTATAGGCTCTCATCTTTGTGAACGACTTATCAATGAGGGACATGATGTGATTTGTCTGGACAATTACTTCACAGGCAGTAAAGACAACATTCGCCATCTGCTCGATAACCACAACTTTGAACTGGTGCGCCACGACATTACCTCTCCGTACTTTGCCGAGGTTGACGAGGTGTACAACCTGGCTTGTCCGGCTTCGCCGCCTTACTACCAGTACAACCCCATTAAAACCATGAAAACCTCCATATACGGAGCCATGAATACACTGGGGCTTGCCAAACGTATAAGAGCCAAAATCTTGCAGGCTTCCACCAGTGAAGTCTACGGAGACCCTGAAGTACATCCGCAACCGGAAAGCTACTGGGGACATGTCAACCCAATCGGTATACGTTCTTGTTATGACGAGGGGAAGCGTGCCGCCGAAACACTGTTTATGGATTATTATCGCCAAAACGGAGTACGTATTAAGATTATCCGCATCTTCAATACTTACGGTCCACGCATGAATCCGAATGACGGAAGGGTAGTGTCTAACTTTATTATGCAGGCTCTTCGCAACGAGGATATTACCATTTACGGTACCGGTTTGCAGACACGCAGTTTTCAGTATATTGATGATTTGATTGAGGGCATGACTCGTATGATGGCAACAGGCGACGACTTCATTGGGCCTGTAAACATTGGCAATCCGGGTGAATTCACTATGCTGGAGCTGGCACAGAAGGTTATTGATCTGACCAATTCCCGCTCCTCTATTGTACACATGCCATTGCCGGGTGATGACCCGCAGCAACGGAAACCGGATATTTCGCTGGCCATGGAGAAACTCAATGGCTGGCAACCTCAGATACAGCTGGAAGAGGGCTTGAAGAAAACAATAACTTATTTCGAGAATCATCTGTAAAAGAATTATTTTTTCAGTATTTCAGTGATACTGCCGGCCATGTTACTATGTAAGTAATTTACCGGCAGTTTTTTAGCTAATTATCAGGCTGGCTGTGCGAGGAAAGATGCAATAAAGCAACCACCTCAGAATTTCAAATAAAATATTCATAGCTTTTTATAGAAAAAAAGCTTATTTTTGTTTTCAATAAAAATAAAAGCTAACAGCAAGGCAATTAATTATAAACTATTCAATAAATTATTATGAAAGCATTCTGTTTTTTTAGTCTGTTGGTGAGCACTGTTTTATTAAGCAGCTGCTCTCAATTTATCCCCGTAAGCAAGTTTGCCAAGGGTCAGGAACTTTTAGGCATAAGCAAAGAGTTGTTTTTAGCTCAATATGGTATGCCATACAGTCAGGACGCATATTACACGCCCGACAGCGTAATGGAAGAAAGGTTATTTTACATAGAACGCTTATACAATGGGGATTGGCATGTTCTTACCACCATGTTTACCTTTCGGGACTCTATTCTCGTAAAGCAAGAAATGTATAAAGATCAATCGATTTATGATACCTACAAATCTAATGAGAAAAAAGAATGAATTCAATGCAAACACATGCAGTAATTTGGTAGCTCCTGCATTTTAACTAGGTAACTGATAAAATCAAAAATATGAGAACGAACAAATTTGCAAAACTATTATTATTCATTTGCTGTACATTAACTTTTGCGGCCTGTGATGATGAAGATGGAATCTATTTTACACAAGACGAAGTCATACAAGGAGATATACTCACGGGTAAGCAAATAGGCTTGAAGAATAATACACTAAACATCTACACCACAGAAGGTGGAGGGGTAAATGTACAGGGATCCAAAGGAGCTATCAGTGCCACTTCATCTGACGACAAAATAGCAACAGCCACCTGCCAGAACGAAGAAACAAAGTCGGTACAGGTGAAAGCTCATGCTGTGGGCAATACCTTTATTACAGTGACAGATGCCAAAGGAAATTCCCAACGTTTCACCGTTGTTGTTAAAGATGTAGAAGAATTATGGAGTCAAAAAAGTGCCAGCACTGTAAAAGGAGCCAAACAATGTGTAGTAACCGGTGCAACACGGGCAGACTCTGCCGCTATTGCAGTCCATGCCATTGCAAACGACAAAGATTACAAATACGTATACAAAACACGTTCATACATTCCGTTTGGTGATGTAATTTTTCGCTTGGATGTATTCGACAAGGATGACAATCGCATTCTTAGCGGACCGGTTCATGAGAAAACAAGCAATGAACAAATAGAAATCTTTTCGGCAGATTACAGCACTGTTATCATGACATATTATAAACGCAACCTAGAGGGAGCCACATATCTTGTGAAAGATCTGACCAAAGAATATCAAGCAACATATCCCACCGTAACAAAGGTTGAATTGTTTATTCAAACACTACTAATTCAATAATAATTTAGTTAACAATACTATGAGTAAACAGAATATTTCAGAAACAATCATTGCATTAGAAAAAGCAGCTATGCAAGCATGGCTTAACGGCAATCCGTCTCCCTTTCTAGCTCTTTATTCGAAAGACTTTACGTACTTTGATCCGTCGTTAGAATGGCGGCTGGATGACTGGAATAAGATAGAGGAGCTTTATGAAAGCATGCGGGGAAAAGCCAAGATTGATCAATTTGAGATGATTAATCCCGTTGTACAATCAACCGACACGATGGCTGTACTGACTTACAATCTGCACATTCGACTAGGGGATATGCTCTGGAAAGAAAATTGTACAGAGGTGTATCGTCTGGAAGACAATGCCGAATGGAAAATTATTCATTGCCACATTTCACCCACTAAGCCTTCTTTGGAGTGAGCGTGCAAAATTACTCTCTAACATAAATTGGTTGGTGTGTGCCCTGCATATTTGTATTATTTTACGCTTTATCTAACTACAGACACTAGCACCCAAACTTATTGCCCTTTTTTGTTTCTTCAATCGACTACTTAACCAAAACATTTGTCTAACTTTGCAGACTAAAATGATTTATAATAGTTTAGTGACTGACAAATGATAGATTTCAACCAATTCCCTTCTCCTTGTTACATCATGGAAGAGGAACTGCTAAGACGCAACCTCAACCTGATTAAAAGCGTTAAAGACAGAGCCGGCGTAGAAATTATTCTGGCTTTCAAATCGTTTGCTATGTGGCGTTCTTTCCCAATCTTTAGGGAATATATAGACCACTCTACAGCCAGTTCGGTTTACGAGGCACGTTTAGCTCTGGAAGAATTTGGAAGCAAGGCGCATACTTATTCGCCGGCATACACTGAAGAAGACTTTCCTGAAATAATGCGCTGCAGCAGCCACATCACTTTCAATTCATTGACTCAATATGAGCGTTTCTACCAGCAGGCTGCCCAAGAGGGTATCTCTTGCGGCATTCGTGTAAACCCCGAATATTCTGAAGTAGAAACAGAATTGTATAACCCATGTGCTCCCGGTACGCGTTTTGGAATTACATCCGATTTACTTCCCGACGTATTACCCGAAGGTATAGAGGGCTTTCACTGCCATGCACACTGTGAATCTTCTTCGTATGAGTTGGAGCAAACCTTGGTGCATCTGGAAAAGCGTTTCTCTCATTGGTTTAAGTACCTTAAATGGCTTAATCTGGGAGGCGGTCACCTGATGACCCGCAAAGATTATGACGTAAAACATCTTATCGGATTATTAAAGGGATTAAAGGAACGTTATCCGCACTTGCAAATTATCTTGGAACCCGGATCGGCTTTCACTTGGCAAACAGGGGTACTAACAGCCAATGTGATTGATGTGGTAGAGAGCAAAGGTATAAAAACTGCCATATTAAATGTGAGCTTTACCTGTCACATGCCCGACTGCCTAGAGATGCCTTACCAACCCACGGTAAGAGGTGCAGAACTGGGCGAGGAGGGACCTTATGTTTATCGGTTAGGCGGCAATTCTTGCTTAAGTGGTGACTACATGGGGTATTGGAGCTTTGATCATGAATTAAAAATCGGCGAACGCATCGTATTTGAAGATATGATTCATTATACTACCGTAAAAACAAACATGTTTAACGGAATTCACCATCCGGCCATTGCTTTGTGGACGAAAGAAGGAAAAGCGGAAATCTACAAACAATTTTCTTATGAAGATTATCGAGACCGAATGAGTTGATAATCAATATAATGGCTTATAGCGGGAAAAGGGCAGACTGTTTTTACACGAAAAAAAAACTTCGGATTATTTGGAGGTTTAGAGAAAATATCTACCTTTGCAACCGCAATCGCGAAAGTAGCTCAGTTGGTAGAGCATAACCTTGCCAAGGTTAGGGTCGCGGGTTCGAGTCCCGTCTTTCGCTCAACGAAAACAGTTTCTACTAATGCCCAGGTGGCGGAATGGTAGACGCGCTAGTTTCAGGTACTAGTGTTAGCAATGACGTGCAAGTTCGAGTCTTGTTCTGGGCACATAAGTAAGAAACTGCAAGCGATCTTATAATATGTTGGAGAGATGGCGGAATTGGTAGACGCGCTACTTTGAGGGGGTAGTGACAGTTATGTCGTGTGAGTTCGAGTCTCATTCTCTTCACCATTCTATTTGATGTTGATTATTTGCGAAAGTAGCTCAGTTGGTAGAGCATAACCTTGCCAAGGTTAGGGTCGCGGGTTCGAGTCCCGTCTTTCGCTCAATTTTATAATTATCCTAAATCATAACTAGGTCTTGTTCCATGCAAATGAAACGAGACTTTTTTGTATGGTAACCATTGCATTTATTATAAAATTAAAAGCGGCTGTTCGTAAAGGAACAACCGCTTTTAAAACTTAAGATACAATCGTATCTATTACAAAAAGCACTATTTCACCGGAGTAATTAGGAAATTAAATTCATAATCACCGTAAGGCAAACGATACTTCTCAAGAGGTAATGCTCCCCAGCTATTTACGCAACCTAATCCCATTTGCATCTTATCAATACATAAATTGGTGTAGCCGGCTTTGTCAACATCAGCAGGGTGACGCTGATCTTTATCAACTCCGTCATCAAGCGAAGCAATGCTGTAGTTAAGAGCAGAAGCCGAGAAAGCTGCATCGGATGTGAATTGCAAGCCGAAGCCTCCTTTGGTTACTTGTTTCCACCAACGGATATCTGTTTTCGTTCCTGTTTCCTGCGGACGAATATAAGAGTAGAACTGCTCATCTACATTTTGTTTGTATTTACCGATGAATGCAGCATTATTTCTATCCACGTAGTTCTCTACCGGACCGCGTCCGTAATAAATGCTCTGTACATAAGAATCGGGCATTTGTACTTGCATACCAAAGCGGAACATATCGGCCACCTTAGCATTTTTATCAGCTGTAAGCTTCTGAGTTACTTTGATAGCACCCTGATTATTAACCAGATAGGTTAATGATAGCTTACCGGAAACAGCAGGAATGTCATACTGTGCTACAATTTGTACCATTCCATCGACAGTGGCATGCTGCAACGAAACCAATTTAAGTTCGGGGTTATTCCAAACACGGTATCTGTTTTGCAGGTTGGCACCCATATCATTATCGGTAGGCGCACGCCAGAAGTTGGGTGTCAATGCACCTTGTTCTTGTATCAATTCCTTGCCACCCGATACGTATTTACAAAGATATCCGGTGAAACGGTTGAAATTGAGCGTAAAGTCTTGTCCGTTGACAATCAGGTAGTTAAAATCATTATCCTTCACCTGAGGAGCCACAACGGCTTGATTAGTCTCCTCCTGATTGCTTATGGTAACAACAGATGCTTTCCACGGAGTAAGTACCAGCTGATTACGAGCTACGGCATATCCGGCAGGCAATAACGTTTCAGCCGCTTTCAGTTTAAAGGCTACATTAAGCAGCAACTCTTTCTCTGTGGCGGGTAATGCAGCCCGCAAAGGAAGTTTCACCTTAACCGTTTGTTGAGGTGCTACTTGGAGGTTTTGTTCAACACCCGATTGCAACACTTCTCCGTCGGCCAGGATTTGCCATTCCATGTAATAGCCAGATAAATCACGGAAGAAATTCTCATTATAAACACTAACCTCAAGCTCTTTATCGGCTTGTTTCACATCACTGGCCCAGATAGACTGATAGATATGACCTACCTCATACATGTGAGGATTGGGTACACGGTCGGGACTAACCAAACCGTTGTCACAGAAGTTATTGTCGGATGCATCGTAAGCATTGAAATCTCCTCCATAGGCATATATTTCTTTGCCTTCTTTGTTCTTCCAACGGATTGACTGGTCTACAAAGTCCCAAATGAAACCTCCCTGATAAGAAGGATACTTGCGGGTAAGATCCCAATATTCCTTAAAGCCTCCCATGGAATTACCCATGGCATGAGCGTATTCACATTGAATAAGAGGTTTGGTTGGATTACCGCTTACATACCTCTCACTTCCGCGATAATCCAGATACATAGGGCAGTAAACATCCGTAAATTCATTTCCGTGAGCCTGTTCGTACTGAACGGGACGACTCTTGTCTTCATTCTTAATCCAACGGTAACAAGCTTCGAAATTAGGTCCGAATCCGGCTTCATTACCCAATGACCAGAAGATGATGGACGGATGGTTAAACCCACGTTGCACATTGCGTTGATTGCGTTCCATGTGTGGTTTAGCATAAGCAGGATTCTTGGCCAATGTTGTTTCTTTGTAACCCATACCGTGTGATTCCACATTGGCTTCAGCAACGACATAAAGTCCATACTCATCGCACAAATCATACCACAGGTTATTGTCGGGATAATGACAGGTACGTACGGCATTGATATTGAATTGCTTCATCAAAAGAATGTCCTGAATCATCCGTTCGCGAGAGATGTGATAACCGTGATCGGGATCCATTTCATGACGGTTGGCACCTTTGAAAAGCACCGGCTGACCGTTGACTAATATCTGTGCATTCTTCATTTCTATTTTACGGAAGCCCACCTTTACGGGAATCACTTCCGACGTTTTACCGCCGTCTTTCAACGTAGCAGTCAGCGTATAAAGATTAGGCGTTTCGGCAGTCCACTTGGCAGGGTTAGCCACTTGCAACGTAGCAGTTACTTTGCCACTACCTTTAACCATTTGTTGAGCCACCTGCTTGTTATGTGCATCTGTCAAACTCAACTCTACGGTATTACCGCCATTAAGCTGAAGAGCAACGTGCAGCGTACCATCCTTGTACTGAGCATCTAGATCGGGCGTAACACGAATATCTTCTATGCGTTGTTTGTTACGGGCATACAGATAACAATCACGAGCTACACCACTAAAGCGGAAGAAGTCCTGATCTTCCAGATAAGACCCGTCACACCAACGAAACACCTGAAAAGCAATCAGGTTTTTACCCGGTTTCAGATACTTGGTCAGGTTAAACTCCGCTTCGAGTTTACTGTCCTCACTATAGCCCACATATTTGCCGTTTACCCACAAATACATGTTAGACGTTACCGAACCGAAATGAGCAAACACCTCTTTCCCTTTCCAATCAGCAGACAATACAATTTCTTTTCGATAAGAACCCACGTGATTGTTTTCCGTAGGTACCTGAGGCGGGTTGTGCCTGAATTGGTTACGCCAGGCATAACCTACATTCACATAGATAGGATCACCATAGCCATTAATTTCCCACAACGCAGGTACCTGAATATGATCCCAACTCTTATCATTGAAATCAGTACGGAAGAACGTTGTTGGCCGTTGTTCGGCATGACGAACCCAGTTAAACTTCCACAAGCCGTTGAGCGACATGTAGTTAGATGATTTTTCCTTCACTCCCTGAGTAGCTTTTGCAGGAGATTCGTAAGCAAAATAATTAGCATGCATCGGTGCACGGTTCACCGCATTGACCTCCGGATTAAGCCATTCGTTGGTCTGTGCCGATACTCCCAAGCAAAGCGAAGCAATGCAACAGGTTAACAATTGTTTTTTCATGATTTGTTTAAATTGATTTTATAATTGTTTGTTAACAAGATACGTTGAAAAACAGATAAACGCCTAATAAATAGTGTAGTTACATTGTTTTTTTAATAATCATTAGCGAGAAATAAGGAAATTCCTTCTCAATAAGCTCTTTTGTAGCCCTGATATACACCTCACGCGGGGTACCTACGTTCTCAAAATAATGAAAGGTATGATCATTATACTGTGCCATGCATTGTTTCACCGCTTCCCTGCACTGAGAAAGCTTCATGATGACTACTACCAGTCCGGCATCCAGCAAATCACTTAGTTCCTGAGCCGTGGTATTACCGGGGATCACCATCAGGCGCTCTTCCTGACTAACAATATGAAGTCCGGCCAGCGCCCCCGAAGCAATAAAAGCAGGGATTCCTGCCACTTGTTGCACGGCAATGCCCTGCGCCAGCAATTGCTCAAACACATAATGTACCGATGAATAAAAGCCGGCATCTCCCTCAGCCACTATGGCAATACGTTTACCGGCAGCATACGAAGCGGCAGCTTCAGTCGAAAGCTTTTCATAAGCCTCCATAGCGGCCGCACGATCTTTGCTCATGGGTACAATAAAATACTGAATATGTTGTTCGTCTACGTCAAGCGCACGAAGAATGTCGGCCGAGCGGGAGAGTTGTTTACCCGAAGAAGTAAGCGTGGCAGGACAATAGATTACATCGGCCCGACGAAGCGTATTCAAGCCTTTTAGCGTGATTAATTCGGGATCGCCCGGACCCAGCGATACAAAAGATACCTCGTGTAGGTTCATGGTTCGTTTTATTTAGCGTTTTCAAAATACAAAAGTGCTTAAAATATCTCTGCCGAACAAGAATAATTAAGTATCTTTGTTCCTCACTTAAGATTAATTGTAGATTAAACAACGCATGAATTATAAAATAGCAAGTGTATGCTGTCTGTTATGGGCATTATGCGGCACGGGATGCAAACAAAAGACTACTTCCTCCTCTCACTCAACCAGCGGAACGGAAATCACCTCAGCAGATGCGGAGACACAGGTCGCTACTCATTATGCCAAAGGGTTTACTGTAAAATACCTGAGCGATAATTGCCGGCTGGTAGATGTTCAGGACCCACAAAAGCATGGAGGTAAAACGTTTCATTTTGCTTTGATTGACAAAAATACAGAAGCCAAGAACATTCCTTCGGGATATACAGTGATTCATGTACCGGTTGACCGGGTTATCTGTATGACTTCTCTTCAGCTTTCTAACTTCATTAAATTGGGAGCGGTTAACAAAGTGAGCGGCATTACCAGTTCTCGTCACCTGTTCAATAAGGAAATGAAAGAGCGTTTGAAGAGCGGTGCAGCACAAAAAATAGGTATTGAAGGTAACTTTGACAATGAACTCATTATGGGTATCAACCCCGATGTCATATTTATATCTCCCTTTAAGAGAGGCGGTTACGATGCCATGCGTGAAGTAGGAATTCCACTCATTCCGCACCTGGGTTACAAAGAAACATCACCGTTGGGCCAAGCAGAGTGGGTGAAGTTCATCGGTCTGTTTACCGGACAAGAAGCCAAAGCCAACAAGCTCTTCTCGGCTACTGAAAAACGATACAACGAACTGAAGCAACTAGCAGCGAATGTAAAAAAACGTCCGGTAGTGTTCAGCGGCGAGTTGCGTGGTGGCAATTGGTATGCCGTGGGTGGAAAGAGTTTTCTGGCACAGTTGTTTCGTGACGCCGGAGCCGATTACTTCTTAAGGAATGATTCTACATCGGGTGGGGTAACGCTCGACTTTGAAACGGTGTATAATCAGGCGGAAGATGTTGACTACTGGCGCATTGTTAATAGCTTCAAAGGTAATTTCAGTTATGAAACCCTGAAAGAAGAAGATGCCCGTTATGCTGATTTCAAAGCATTCAAAGAACATAAGGTGGTGTACTGCAACATGTCTAAAACACCCTTCTACGAAAGCATGCCGGTGGAACCCGAAGTGGTACTTGCCGATTTTATACACGTGTTTCATCCTGATTTATTGCCCAATCACAAACCCGGTTATTACGAACTGTTAAAGTAGCAGCACCATGAAGAGACACACCTCCCTGCTGATGGCAATGATCGCAGCATCTATCTTTCTGTTCTTCCTGCTGAACCTATTGATTGGTTCGGTGGATATTCCGTTGTCATCTGTAGTGAATATCTTGTTGGGCGGTGAGGAGCAATCGGTGGTATGGCAAAACATTGTCCTGAAGTCTCGTGTACCACAGGCGTTAACAGCCTTGGTGGCAGGAGCCGGACTATCCATCAGCGGCTTACAGATGCAAACTGTTTTTCGCAATCCGTTGGCAGGTCCCTCGGTGTTGGGTATCAGTTCGGGAGCCAGCCTGGGCGTTGCTTTTGCCGTACTTATTTCGGGTAGCATAGGAGGTGTGGCGTTGAGCAACATGGGCTACTTTGGCGAAATGGCATTGACTATTTCGGCTACCATTGGGGCTTTTACGGTTATGGCCATCATCGTATACGTATCACAAAAAGTAAGAGGAAACGTTACGTTGCTCATTATCGGCGTGATGATTGGCTACGTGGCCAATGCCATTATCGGCGTATTGAAATACTTCAGTGTGGAGGAAGATATACGGGCCTATGTTATCTGGGGACTGGGCAGTTTCTCGCGCGTATCGGGTGATCAAATGGTGTTGTTTGTATGCCTCATGCTAGTGCTGATGCCTTTGTCTTTTCTGCTCATTAAAACAATGAACCTCTTGCTGTTGGGCGATAGCTATGCCCGTAACCTGGGACTTCACATCAAGCGGGCGCGACTGTTGGTCATTGTTTGCTCGGGTGTGTTGGTAGCCATCGTAACGGCCTACTGTGGCCCTATCATGTTTCTGGGACTGGCCGTTCCTCATCTGTGCAGGGCTATTTTCCATACGTCAGATCACCGTGTACTGATGCCCGGCGTGTTGCTGACCGGTGCTTCATTGGCACTGATATGCAACCTTATTTCGCGCATGCCCGGCTTTGAAGGAGCTATGCCCGTTAACTCGGTTACCGCATTGGTAGGAGCACCTATTGTAGCCTCCGTACTATTCAAGAAAAGAAAAAACGAACTGAATGAATAAAACTGATATGAAAAGCGAAACGATACGAATTGATTCCCTTTCCATCGGATATCGTGGAAAAAGCAGTGTAAAAGTGGTAGCCGCGAACTACAACGCTACCATTAACAGTGGGGAACTAACCTGTCTGTTGGGAGCCAACGGAGTGGGTAAGTCGACCTTGCTGCGTACATTATCGGCTTTCCAACCTAAGATTTCAGGACACATATTCATTCAGGGGAAAGATATTTCGGACTACACAGACAGTGATTTATCCACCGTAATCAGCGTGGTGTTGACGGAAAAATGCGATGTGCGCAACATGACAGTTACCGAACTGGTGGGACTGGGAAGAAGTCCGTATACCAATTTCTGGGGTACACTGACCAAAGACGACCGCCGCATAGTGGAACACTCCATCGAACTGGTTCGCGCCGGCGAACTAAAAGACCGCATGGTACACACCCTGAGTGATGGTGAACGGCAGAAGGTGATGATTGCCAAGGCTTTAGCACAAGAAACGCCTGTCATTTTCCTCGATGAACCCACTGCTTTTCTTGATTTCCCCAGCAAAGTAGAAATCATGCAACTGTTGCACCGTTTGAGCAGAGAAACCGGAAAGACCATCTTCCTTTCCACGCACGACCTGGAGCTGGCTTTACAGATAGCCGACAAGATTTGGATGATGGACAAAACCAACGGATTAACCATCGGAACCCCCGAAGACCTGTCGTTAAACGGCAGTCTGAGCGGATTCTTTGCCCGCAAAGGGATTACTTTTGATCGGGAAACGGGTTTGTTCCGGGTAGAGAATGTGCATACTTCGGAGTTGCGACTGGTAGGACACGGACAAAAGTACGCCATGGCTCGTAAAGCTTTGCAACGCAACGGAATACTGGCAGGTCGTTCGGTGGAATCGGAGTTTTTTATTGAAACCGGAGATTTGAAAGACACGAAATACGTGGTGCATCCTATTGATAATGAACCATTTACAGTCCATTCCATCGAAGAATTGTTGAACTACGTACTACAACAAAAGCCCAACCATTAGTTTCACCCGATAACAATATATGTTACGAGCCTAACACATCAATAAACATCCCCTTCTTCTGTAAGCAACAAAATAGTCAGCTCGCCCTGAGGGAGCAGCACATCGGCGTGCAGGTGACATGCCTGTAACAGCAAAGTAAAGAACCGTTTATGATCGTCGGCATGAAACAGACTCCACAGCTCACGTGCTAACGTGATGGAATCAATGGCAGCCACAGCATCTGTCGAGCATCCTGCCTGTTGTGCCATGTCTTGCAAAAACAACTTGTTCATGGTACTGTGCTTACTATGCGTATCGAGCGAACCTTCGGCCAGCTTCACCGCCTTGCCAATCATAATACCCATGGTTACCCGGGACAAGCCCACCTCGTGAGCCACACGAATCGTTTCACCAATGAAGTTACCGTAATGCACAAAAGCTTGTGAGGGCAGGTGAGGGTAGAGCTTGCGCACGTACTTCTCACTCTTGGCACCCGAATTGATGACCAAACGTTCCACCTTCAACGCCTGAACCATTTCAACCTGCTTGCGAATGGAGTTAACGAATGCTTCTGAAGAAAAGGGCTTCACAATGCCCGACGTACCAATGATGGAGATGCCTCCCTCAATGCCCAAACGAGGATTAAATGTTTTCTTTGCCAATTCTTCTCCCTGCGGAACGGCAATGGTTACAGTAATAGTTCCCGTTGTAATACCTTGTTGACGGAGGTGATAGCGAAGATTTTCTTCTATCATCCGACGGGGAGTTTGGTTGATAGCCGCACCGCCCACTTCAAGTCCCAGTCCGGGTAGGGTAACGCGTCCCACGCCCTGACCACCCTGAATGCAGATTTCGAGTTTACCGGCTGAAGGACGGTATTCCACGGTCGACCAAATCTCGGTTCCATTGGTTATATCGGGGTCATCGCCTGCATCTTTCACAACACAACCCATAGCTGAATAATCACTAAGTAGACGAGCTTCAGCTTGAATGGAGATGCTTTCTCCGTCGGGTAAAAAGATGGATACATGCGCAACAGCTTCACCCAGCCATCTTTTTAATGCAGCTACAGATGCTGCCGTGGCACAACTGCCTGTGGTGTAACCCGTACGAAGCGGATAGAACCCCGGCAAGAGCTGCTCCACAGTCCTACGCAGACCGTGCGGACCGTCTACCAACCGAAAGTCGGGCGACAATTCAGGCCTTTTCACCACAAAAACCTTCACACCCGCTTGGCGGGCTGCTTCTATTTTTTCATTAAATCCACCGCTTGCACCACTCTCTTTGGTTATGATTGCCTGCGGATGCAGCTGATTCAACACTTCACCCTCGTCACCACCGGGTTGGTAGAAAAGAACTCTTTCGGCCGGAAAACCTTGTTTCACAGCTAGTTGCAGCGACTCTTCCCGGTCCAATACCCGAAACCAACAAAGATGCTTTTGCCAAAAAGGAGCCAATTTACCGATGGTTTGTACCCCGGTGAGCGCCAGCAAACGGTCTACTCCGGCTGCCTCCATCTGCTGCATGGCATCCTGGTAATCATTGCACCACACCAAGTCATTGTCTCTCGGAGGATACTGCCTCTCGTAGCGGACTACCGGGATGTCCAGCTCGCCGGAAACATCCGCTACGGTGCAGTGAAGATTTTCAGCAAAAGGGTGGGCGGCATCTACCAGCAAACGAATGTCGTGCTCCTTGCAGAAAGCAAGCATAGAGGCTGCATCCAGCGCCCCCGTAATGCGTGTTCCGTGAGGAGAAGCCACTTGTTGCACTTCGCCCTTGGTAGAATAAAAGTATGGCTGTGCTGCCTCTTCAAGCACCTCAACCGCCTTTCGACCTTCCGTTGTACCGCCTAAAACCAGAATCATTTTGCATCTCCTTCCGTTCCTTTACGGAACAAATGAGTAAACTTGTGCGAGTATAATTTCGACAATCCCTCCCGGTTGTCTATGGCATCGCCCACCACAATCATAGTGGTCAGCGTCAGGTTGTTCTCCTTTACGATGGATGCCAGGTTTTGAAGTTCACCGCGGTAGATGCGCTCGTCTTTCCATGTAAGGTGATAACATGCTGCCACAGGTGTAGTGGGCGGGTAGTGTTGCAACAGCTCCGCTTGCACCTGATCAACCACTCCGGCACTCAGGAAGATACACATCGTACTCTGAGAACGAGCCAGCAGATGCAGTTTCTCTTTATCGGGCATGGGCGTACGTCCCTCACCACGGGTCAGAATGATGGTTTGTACCTTCTCGGGAATGGTGAATTGCGACTGTAAAGCTGCCGCTGCCGCCTGAAACGATGAAATGCCCGGAGTAATGTGATAACGCATGCCGTACTGATCAAAGAAGGCCATCTGTTCTTGTATGGCACCATAAATACAAGGATCACCCGTATGCAGACGTACCACCAATTGCCCCCTGTCATAAAACTCCTTCATCAGAGCAAACTGTTCTTCGAGTGCAAGGGAAGCCGAACTACGCACGGTGGCTCCCTTCTTGGCACAGTAAGTCAGCTCCCGAGGTACCAAGCTACCGGCATAAAGTATCAAATCGGCCTCTTCAAGAAAGTGACGCCCCTTGACGGAAATAAGATCCGGATCACCCGGTCCAGCACCCACAATTTCAATATGTCCGCCGCGACAGGCACCGCTATCCATAGCTACTGCAAAAGTAAAATGGCTGTTCTCCGTGAATACTCCCTTCTGCTTTTCCAAACAAAGAGCACCACCGCCCGATGCCAGAATGGCCGATGCTTCGGCTACACTGGATGTGCCCGTTACCGTATCAACCTTTTCCGACGGATGCGGTACGGCTACTTCATTCAACTCTTCACCCGAGTAGATGTGCAGCTCGTTCACCCCGAAACTTTGTTGAAGATCGGCCAGCAAAGGCTCCTCTTTCTTCAGGTCAATGGTCGACAAGCTAACAACCGACAACGGAGAAAGTCCACTTTTTACCAATTCCTCTTTTATATACTCACTCACCCCCTGCGGATGAGCCTCCTTACGGCATCCCATACCCAAATGGAGCACCTTGGGGCGGAAGTACAACACCGGAACATCCGCAGCGTAAATGCGCGGGGTAACAGCTATAATCAAACCAACATCCGCAACCTGAATGTCCTCGTAACGGTAGCATACATGTACATGAGGCGGCAAGGTACGCTCCAGATAAGAGGTCCCTGCATCTCTCACCTCGAGTAGCAAAGCAGTAGGTTCACCGTTCACAAAGGCAGCAATAAGCTGGTTCATGCTTGCACCAAACGGCTCAGCCGCCCAATGGTATAAGGACGGTAGCAAATCCAACGCCCACAGTCCGCTATTATCACTCTGCGTGGTAATAACCGGTTCGGCACCAAGCACAGATGCCACGTGACGCGTTAACTCATTGGCACCACCCACGTGTCCCGAAAGGACGGAAACCACATATTTGCCGGTGCTGTCAACGTTGATCACCGCCGGATCCGTATGTTTGTGACCCAGGCAGGGAGCAATGCTACGAACACAAATGCCCATGGCGCCAATAAAAATAAATGTGCTGAATTCTGTGAAGTTTTGCTCCACAAAAGCAGCTATATGATCAATTTGTGTACAACCTTCTACCGGAGCAGTAGTATAAACGGTGCTTTGCTCCAACTCTTTTTGTAAGACAGACGCAACGGGTAAACCGGAAGGAGAAACCAATATAATGGCAGTTTTCTTTTTCATAATACGGCACTTAAAATTCGTATCGGGTTATTATCATCGAGTGCAACGAGGCACTCGTTTTGTAAGGTCAATGGGGTGACTGCTACAGCTTCCAGAAACAAACGGTAACTGTTTTCGCTCACCGAGTTGAACACCACAATGCCTCCGGGCAGTAACACCCGGCTGATTTGTTCCATCATCTCTTTGAGTTTACCGCCGTGACCACCTATAAATACGGCATCGGGAGCGGGTAGGGAAGATAAGTCCTGTGCAGTGAAATCACCTATCACACTCCGTATACCCGGAGCACCGAAACGACGGGAGTTAGCTTCCATCAACTGTTCGCCTTCGGGACGGATTTCAAAGGAGGTAACGAGCAGGTGAGGAAATTGCAATCGGGCCTCAATAGACACCGACCCGGTACAAAAGCCAACGTCCCAAAACGAACGACGGTTTTGCAATCCCAACACACTTAAATCCATCAGCCGCAGGGGAGCTTTGGTAATCATCTTGTCACGGTTGTGAAGCAACTCAAACTCCCCATCGGGAATACCGAAATAACGGGGTCTGCCTTCACCTTGAGCCAGCAGAATAAGGTTGTTAGGGTGTTTGAACGACTCTTTGGAAGCTTCCTCCAAACTCAGTGTACGAATCCGTTGTTCTTCTTCGTTGCCCAAACATTCGCCCACAAACAGAGTGTAACCGCTGTAGCCGTAATATAACATGCGCGCGGCAATAGTAGCAGGCGTATGCTCCCTGTCGGTCAGCACCCCCATCTTAGTCGTGCGGCGAATCAGCGCATTGTCAAATTCTTGCCACGGACGCCCCGTAAGCGACACCACCTGCATGTCGTGGTAAGGCATAGTCAGTTCATGTGCCAACATCTGTAATGAGTTGAACGCAGGGTAAGTTACCACCCGTGCCTGCGGAAGCCTCTTCTGTATGGTTGTGGCAAAACCAAAAAACAACGGATCACCCGAAGCAAATACCACCACGTGAGAATGACCGGCATACTGCCGGAACACATCATCGAGCGGTGTGGTTATGTCTATCCACAAAGCACCATGCGGTAAGTGATTCTCCATAATCTGTCTGTGACGCACCCCACCCGAGAACACCTCACCGTTACGGATGATGCGCTCTATGTGCGGAGGCAGAAACAGTTCCCTGCCGTCACTCAACCCAATGACTGTAAACAATTGCTGTTCCATGTCTATACGTCTCTTCCGGGCTTTAACAGCTCGGCATCATTGAAACATAAAATGGCGTTGACCAGCGTAGCAGCCAGGTTGCTGCCCCCTTTACGTCCTTCTACAATTAGCTTGGGTACAGCGGCAAAAGGTTTCAACATGTGCTTGGATTCTTCTACATGTACAAAGCCTACCGGAGCAGCAACAACCCCCGCAGGAGCAGCTTTTCCCTTTTTAATAAGCAGGCAAAGTTCCATCAGTGCAGTAGGGGCATTGCCAAACACATACAGCGCATCGGGATGTTCCTCAACGGCTAGGCGAATACCTGCCTGTGTGCGGGTAATACCTTTTTCGGCAGCCAGAGCAGCCACCCGTTCATCGCCCAAGTAGCATTTCACCTCCACGCCCATGCGTTGCAAAGCACCTTTCCGAATGCCCGATGCAGCCATTGTCACATCCGTCACTACTGTCTTTATCTCTCTCTTTTCAAAGCGAGAATAGAGGTTTTCCACCGTATTATCGTCTATCTTAAGCAGTTTTTCCATATCGAAATCAGCCGTGGTATGAATGGCATGCAGCAAAGCCCATTTACGTCCCAGGGGAATGTTCTTGTCTTTCAGTTCGGCCTCAATGGTACGGAAACTGCGAATCATAATCTGTTGTCCGATGCCGTTGGCCTCTTCCGCATCTTCCTTGTAATAACCGCGGGGAGTAATAAACGTGTTCTGCCAATTGTAAGACTGTGAGTTACCCACCAGCACAACGGTAAACATATCGGCATCATCGGGCTGAAAATCGTGCAGCGTAGTAAGCTTCACCTGCTGTTCTTCCCGTCCCGCCTGACGTACCAGTCCCACAGGCGTTTCCGGCGAGCGACCTGCTTCGAGGAACAACTCTTTCAATCGGTGCAATTGCCAGTAACGTCCTTCACTACGGGGATTATATATAGCAGTAACAAAATCGGCTGTTGCAGCCGCAATGATTCTTTTCTCAATCTTCTCCCAAGGAGTCATCAGGTCCGACAGAGAGATGACGCAGAAATCATGCCCCACAGGCGCACCCAGCAAACTGGCTGCCTTCTGAAAAGCACTGATGCCTGGCAATGAAACAATTTCCACCTCACTGCTGCGTTCCTTCTTCATTTCGTAAACCAGCGGAGTCATGCCATAAATGCCGGCATCACCGGAACTGATGACGCAAACCGTTTTTCCCTGATCAGCGTATTCAAACGCTTGTTCGGCTCGCTGTCTTTCTTTCTTCATGCCGGTATCTACACACACCGTGTCGGGAGCAAGATAAGGCTTTATAAACTGAAAATAATATTTGTAGCCTACCACCACATCGGCATGGGCAACGGCATGAAGCACAGCCGGGGTTATGTCGGCCTCACTGCCCGGTCCGATACCGGCTACTATGATTTTTCCTTTTTTCATATTTTTTTCTATCTGAATATGCAAAGATAAAATTAACTCTTTAGTTTTCGGCATTTGCGCGCCACATATCTGTAACCAAGCACTACGCCACTCAACGAAACAACGGCGCCACCGGTTAGTAATGTCCACATCACAAGAGTCCACACCCACGGATAATCAAGCAAGAACTTAATCTTTAAACTGTGTAACCCCTGATACATCCAGAAGCCCCAACGATCGTGATTATTCACATGGCGATACTTCCCTGTAGCCGGGTTGATATAGTAAGTATCCTTGTCTTCATTATCAATGTTAACCCGATATACAGGTAAGGGGAGGTGTCCTGCCTTTGAAATATAGTAAGCATCGTACTCAGTAAGCAACGATATGTTCTTAGGAATATGGTTGCCATGAATTTCATGGATTACGCTTAGCACATCCTGCTCTGTCAATTGTAAAACCCGAAGCGTATCGGCAGATGCGTCTATCGTTACTTTATCCGTTTCAGTTACGATATTGTACAATGGAATATTTCTGAAGTTATCCCATTCCACCGATTTTATTTTTCCGCTATACGCCTTAACTACAGTACGGTAATCAAGTTTGTAGTTCAAAGAAGAAACGTTGCGATGAGACAAAACCCGATCGACCGAAGATTCATTCCGTGTTCGTCCTAACCACGAAGGCGTGTCGACAAGAGACATCATTCCGCTAAAGATCCATGTAAGCACAAAGATTCCAAACAGCACACCGGTAACGTGGTGCCACCAATACCATTTCTTCTTATAAGGAGAAGCCAGTGTTTTTTGTCGGCGGTATCTCTGCAAATAAGCATCAATACCTACCCAAATGCCCGATACTGTCATTAGAATACCCAGAGCAGACAGGATCACAACCGACTTCACCCATAGGTCTTTATCCTGCCGTAAGATTGTAAAATACACCCAATGCGGTATAGCACCCACCCACGCCCAAAAACGCTGATCGGACGTAGTAAACTGAAGTACATCTGCCGATTTGGATGAAATATACAATTGGTGATTCTCTTCATCATCGTAATAGAACTTATAGATGGGGAAGTCTTTCTTCAATTGCCCAAACGGTATCCACTGGTCTAGTTTTCTTAGCGTGTCGACTCTGATTACTTGGGCGCTACACCACTTTTCAGCAGTCTGCTTTATGTAATTCCAGTTAACCTCAGAGAATGTTTTCAATGAATCGGCAGGTATTATACATTCTGTTTTGCCTGCTTGTACATGAAACTTTGTTTCGCCCAAGAACTGATCCAGTCTGATGGTTCCTTCCAGCATCGAATCAGGAATCTGATGCAGTACCGAATTGAAATCAGGTAAATGGGCAACCGACAAAGTATCGAGCACCTTCGTTTTCTGTTTGTTATTAACCTTGGGAAAAGTGTGGTAAATCAAAACCATGCCCGTAACAAACCACATTAGAAACAGAACACTGAGCAAAGTGCCCAGTATTCTGTGAATTGAATAGATTATTTTATTTATCATAATTGACTGTCGTCTATTTTTATTCATTTTCTGATTGTGCGTATTGTTTCTTCTTGTCTTTAATATCAATTAGTTTATGAGTCAGCGCAAAACGGGCATGCTCCATAAACTGCTCCTGAATCTGGGGTAACTCACCCAACCCCTGCATCATTACATCTACCCGAAAACCCTCTTTTACTAATGCTTCTTTCCAATCAACAGCTATGTCGTTGTTGGCATGATCGCCGGCAACAAACATGAAAGGCATCAGTGTAACTTCTTTCTTTCCGCTGGCCTTGAGCTGTTGCAACATATCATCAAAAGAAGGATAGCCTTCAATGGTGCCTACGTGGAAATTAGCATATCCTTTGGCCTTTAGCATATAATCCATCATGGCATAGGTAGATGTGCTAGGAGTGTACGTGCCGTGTCCCACCAATACAACCTCTTTACGAGCAGGTGCGTGCTGCACTACCGTTTGAAGTACCTGACGGTAGTCGTCAACTGAATAGAGCAGGGGATTACCCACCCGGATGTCTTTGAAAAGTGAAGTGGCCTGAGCTACCTCACCCCGCAAAGCTTCCATCTCAATGCCCTCAATAATATTGGTTGATTGTACCACCACGTGCGTAAAACCCTCTGCGTGCAATTGCTGCAATGCTTGAGCAGGAACAGGAATCTTTTCTCCACGGGCAGCCATGCGCTTAATCACAATACGTGAAGTCCAGGCCTCACGTATTGTCAGTTGCGGAAAAGCATCCGCTATTGTTCGATTGATAGCTTCAATGGTCCGTTGGCGGGTTTCAGGATAGGTAGTACCAAAATGCACTACCAGCAAGGCTGCCTTATCGCCAGGTTGGAGCGATGCAAGCATGTCCGACTCTACAAAATTTCCTCCTTCGTGAGCTTTCATTATGACACTAAAAAGAATTGCGAAACAAAAGATGAATTTTCTCATGGTTATTTCTTGAATTTAAGAAGCAGACTCACATATACGGTACGCCCTGGAGTAAGTGATGCATAATTAACTCCATACGGACGGTCGTCACGATAATTGAAAATGTTATTCACGCCCAAGCCCGGTTCCAGAATAAAATGATCCCACTTATCAAAAGTGTGACGTGTATTCAGGTTCCAAAGACCAAATCCGGGAGCCGATTCATCCAAATCGCCCGACTGGTGGAAACGTTTGCTCTGTACACGTCCATTGAGGTTCACGTTAAGCTGATATGCCTTCCACGAATGTGCCCAGTTGGCTGTAACACTACCTGTGTGACGAATGCTTCTCTCTATATTGGTCCATCCGCTTTCATCCTTTCCGCGAGCGTATGCAAAAGAATAACCGCCGCCCAGCATGAATCCGTAACCCAGTGCTGCATTCAAATTGGCATCAAAACCTTTCACCAATGCTTTATCGAAGTTTTTATACTCCTTGTAATTCTTCAGGTTTTTAATTTCGGTAGCTCCGAAAACGGCAGTCGCTTTTTCGAGAATAGCCGCTTGTTGATCAGCCGGCATAGACGAAAGAGCAGTCGTTTTGCTGCTGATCATATCTTCTATGGAATTAACATAAGCATTGACCGAAGCGGTGAAACGGTTGTGCACATACTCCACATTCAAAGAACCGTAATGACTCTTCTCGGGTTTAAGCTCGGAGCTACCTGCCGTAATGGTTTTGGTTTTAAAAGTATAATAATACAATTCATCCAAGCCCGGTGCACGGAATCCCGCTGCGTATGAAGCTCTGAAATTAAAGTCGCCCAGACTATACATCAACGAAGCCTTGGGAGTAAAGCTGTTGCCCGCTGTTTCGTGGTGCGAATAACGAAGTCCCACAATGGCTTGCAAGTTCTTTAGTATATTGATTTCTTCCTGCCAAAAAGCCGCAGCAGTATATACGCTTTCGTCAACACTGGCATCGGGACGCTTCAACTCGTCGGTAACATACTCCAATCCCACAATGCTTTTAAAAGCATCCGAATGTTTGAAAACTCCTTTCAAATTGGCATTGTAGTAGTTTTGTTTCTTGGTCATGCTCTCATCACCCTCCTTAAAATTGCCCGACTCCTTGAGGTATTTATAGTATGACACGTAGTTGTTTTTAGTCAAGTCCAAGCTGAGGTATGATGAGTTGCCCAATAAATATTTGGCACCGGCACCCAAATTGTACGCATCATATTTCATGTTGTAGGTGTATGCACTAACGGGACGCTTCGTCATCCGGTCATAGTATCCGCCTTCGGCATACATGGATAAAGCCGCTGTAGGCGAGTAGGTAAATTTCTGATTAATCACATCGGAATAAAAAGCATTCACGGGTAACTTATCCGTCAGGTTACCATCCTCGTCGTACGAATTCAGCTTCCAGCTATCCGACTGCTGACGGGTGTATGAAGTGAACGATCCAAATTTTCCGGTGTTAACATCTACATTGACACCCTGTGTAAACTGTCCGCGCTCTTCGATCTTCGTATTCGAAGTAACAGTAATCAAATTCTTGGGGTTATCTGTAATGATGTTGATCACCCCGGCAATGGCATCGGAACCGTAAAGAGCAGAAGCAGCTCCTTTCAACACCTCAATACGCTTCACGTTGTTCATGTTAATTTGACTCAGGTCGATGTTGTTCGATGTATCACCCGTCAGCTTCTTACCATTCACCAGGATGAGCACGTATTTGTTGCTCAGTCCGTTCATCATCAGGTAAGACCCCATGGCATTGGTTGAAAAAGATAGCGAAGGCTGAAGCATGGTCATGGCCGTTTGAAAATCGGTGATTCCGGCTTTCTTGATGTCGGCAGCGCTCATCACTTCAATAGGCACGGGAGTGTCCTTTAACTTATGATGCGTCCCGGTACCCGTAACAACCACCTGATCGAGGTTGATGTATGCGTTCTTCAACTTTAGCACCAGATTGGAGTTGCTGCCCGATATTTTCCGACTAAGCGGAGCATAGTTTAAGCAGCTCACCCTGAGCACTTGTTCCCCTTCTTTCACATTACTGAGAGTGAATTCTCCTTTGGCATTGGTAGCACAACCGATAGTAGTTTGTTCCAAACGAACGTTAGCACCCCTCACGGGTAGTCCGTTTTCTGCGTCAATCACTTTTCCGCTCAGCGTTACTTGCGCGAACGAATTCATAACAATGCAACCTTCTACAAGGATTGCAAGCAGGCATTTTTTCCTCATTGATATATGATAAGTAGTTAATAAATAGCATTCCTGACCCCGGGATTGCTGTATTCATTATGTTGCCTGGCAGGTTTCCTGACTTTCCCCTTGAAGAGCGCCTTCCCGTTTCATTATGCAATAAGAAACAGTGGCATGTGAGCGAGTAAGCTCTTCAGGTTATGCCCTGTAAGGGCAGGGGATTACAGTAGCGGGCACTGTTCCGGACTCTCACCAGATTCCCTTTTATGTAGCAAACAGGATGTTCGTTACATCACCAAAGCGCCGCAAAGTTATTAATTTATTTTATATTTGCATCTTATTAACTCAAATTGATAGACCAAATGAATGCCCATATATTGATAGGTGCCGCTTCTTCGGGCAGCGGAAAAACAACGCTCACGCTGGGTTTGCTCAGGCTTTTGAGTAAACGAGGGTATGCGGTGCAACCGTTTAAATGCGGTCCCGATTACATTGACACCCAGCACCATGCACTGGCTGCGGGATGCCCTTCGGTGAATCTGGATACATGGATGGCTTCCGAGGAACATGTGCGCGAGCTTTACAGCCGTTACGGAGCCAAAGCCGATGTTTGCCTCACGGAAGGAGTGATGGGGTTGTTCGACGGATACGATGGCATGAAGGGTAGCAGTGCTGCCATTGCCTCCCTGCTCCAAATTCCCGTGGTACTGGTTCTCAATGCCCGCTCCATGGCTTACTCGGTAGCTCCTATACTTTACGGATACAAACATTTCAATCCGACGGTGCGCATTGCCGGAGTCATCTTTAACCAAGTAGCCGGTGAAAGTCATTTCAGCTACCTGAAACAAGCCTGTACGGATGCGGGGGTTCATTGCTTCGGGTACCTTCCGAGACAAAAAGACATTGAGATTCCGTCGCGTCATTTGGGCCTTACACTCGATGAAAAATTCCGTTTCGAGGAGTTTGCCGACCGCATTGCCGCATCAATAGAACAGTACATACAGGTAGATGATTTGTTAAATATTTGCAGCAAAGAGACAGAAAATGTACAGTCCATATCCGCACCCGTTTCGTCATTTTCTTCTCGAAAACTTAAAATTGCCGTAGCGCATGACGAGGCTTTCAATTTTACCTATCAGGAAAACATAAATCAGCTAAAAGAATATGGTGACGTGGAGTTCTTTAGCCCGCTAAGGCACTTTTCCGCTCCTCTAAGCGCCGATCTCCTCTATCTGCCAGGAGGATACCCGGAATTCTTTTTAAGCCCGCTAAGCGCAAATAAAAGCATGATTCAGTCCATTAGGGATTATGCGCTTTCGGGCGGACGGGTTTTGGCTGAGTGCGGAGGGATGATGTACCTGTGCAACTCCATAACGGGCATGGATGGCATTTCGTACCCCATGGCGGGGGTTTTAGACCAGGAAGCCACCATGGAGAACATGAAACTTCACTTGGGCTACCGGATGGGTGAGTACAACGGCGTAACATGGCGCGGACATGAGTTTCACTATTCAAGCCTGCGCAACCCCATGAAGAGTGCCTGCCAGCTTTATTCGGCCCGAAACACGCCGGTAGACACAGCGCTGATACGCTACAAAAACGTTATTGCCGGCTACACACACCTGTACTGGGGCGAGCAGTGCATTTTCGATTTATGGAAATAACCTAATCTGCATAAAATGAGCAAGATATACACTAAAGGAGGCGACAAGGGACGCACCGGAATTCACGGTGGCACCCGGGTTGAGAAGGATGATATTCGCATTGAAGCCAATGGCTGTCTGGACGAGCTGAATGCCGTTTTGGGCATCGTGCGGTCTTTGCTGCCGCCCCATCATGAATTTCAGGATACGCTGCACACCATTCAGCGGGAATTGATGGTGGTAATGAGCCACGTAGCCACTCCGGCAGCTATCCGGAACGAGAACCCCAATCGAATTCCGGATGACATGACCATCCGCTGCGAACAGGAAATTGACCGGCTGAAAGAGTTGCTGCGCGACAATGATTACTTCGTTTTGCCCGGAGGCACGCTGCCATCGGCACAGTTGCAGTTTGCCCGCACCGTGGCCCGCAGGGCAGAAAGACGCTTGTGGACACTGAACAGGCAGGATGAACTACCGGGCGAAATACTGCGCTTCATGAATCGCCTGTCTGACTTGCTGTTCGTGATGGCCCGCTACGAGATGCAACAGCAAAACCTACCCGAAGAACGTTGGCAGGCATTTGCCTACAAACGCAAGTCGAAAACATAAGCCAACGGCTTCTGAACAAGCCTCTCAGTCATCATAACCGCTGGGCTATGTACCTCAGAGGTCACGGGCTATATACCCCAAAGGTCGTGAGGTATATAGCCCGTGCTCATGAGCTATATGGACGGGAGGGCACGAGGTATATAGCTCATAACCCAAAGAATTTGTCTGGGCTATCAGCCCCAAATGATAGCTCAGACTTGATGCTATGAGTATCTATGATACTCTCTCTCTAATGGCATTGCACACGCATAACGACAAAAACTGATTATCAGCGACTTAGCATGCTTCGTTTGGGCAACAGTCGGGCTCAAGTAGCTCTCGTTGTGCGCTTGCAATGCATTTGCATAAATGCATACGAAACTAATTTTGCAAAGCACGATCATTCCCGTCAAAATGTTAACAAAATACCTTAAAATATTAAACCATGTTATAAAGCAATGTTTTTATCCTGCATAATTTGCAAATAAGATCTCAACACGTAACTTTGTACTGTGTTTTTCATAGTATTAGATTTAAGGTTAACAAAGATTGGTTGCCCGTGACGGGTAGCCATTTTTTTTTGCTTTAAACCAAAGACCTAACTTTGGATCGTTTTACAAAAAATAAAGGCTGCCTCTTGCTATTGCAGGGGCAGCCTTTATTTTTATAAAATTGAAGAATGTATACTTTAGCTACTTCATTTCAATAACAAATTCTTCCTTGGGCAAACGAACTTTCTTCATATTAACCAACCAATCAGCCGAAGCATCACGGTAACCTACGGGCAAGATGCTTACACTTTTCAATCCGAGGGAAGAAAGGTTTAGCAACTCGTCGAGCTGATCGTTATAAAACCCTTCCATAGGAGTGGAATCAATCTTCAACTCGGCAGCCTGCGCCATAACCAATGCCAAAGCAATATATGTTTGGCGGGCAATATGTTCAAAGTTTTCCTTTTCATCTTGTGGCAGATAAATAGACTTTAGCTTATCAGTATAAGCACCGAAGAAACCTTTTGCCAATCCTCTTTCTTCTGTCGTGAAGTCGTAAATGGAATCAATACGTTCGGCAGAATACCTGTTCCATGCCGCAAACACCAGGACATGAGAGCAGTCGGCCACTTGTTGTTGGTTCATAGCAATAGGCACCATTTTGTCTTTCAACTCCTGATTGCTGACTACCAACACACGAAAAGGCTGAAGTCCGGATGAGGTAGGCGCTAAACGAGCTGCTTCTACCAATTTATCTATATCTGACTGAGAAACTTTTTTGGTTGAATCGAATTTCTTTGTGGCATAGCGCCACTGTAAATCTTCTATTAATGACATAACATCTAATTACTTTAAAATTAAAAAACTGGTTATATAACACAAAAACAGCAATTTATGTTTTGCACAACAAGAAATAAAACAACCTATTCATTGTTTGCGTCGGCAAAATAAATACGTTATATTTGTCGTTTTACAAATCTATATGATACCGGATATGAGGAAGTTAACCACAACGATTATTTTCTGTTTCTCAATACTCTCCGGGAATGTTGCCATCGGTGATGAACTATATTCTCGTCTAGACAGTATGATCATGTTGCAAAGTAGGTTTACAGATGAAAAGATCAAGGAAATAAACGTTATAAAATCGATACTTAAAGACAAGAAGCTCACAGATATTGAAAGATACTCAATAAACAGTAAACTCTTCAAAGAATACGAGGCTTTTAAATATGACTCTGCTTTTAAATACGTAGAAAGTAATATTCAACTAGCTAGCAAAATGGGCGATCAACATCGTATAATGCTTAGCAAGCTTGAAAAGGCTCATATTATTTCTGTAGCCGGAATATTTGACGAAGCAGAAAATGTACTAAATTCTATTGACTTCAATCTACTTTCAGGTGAAGACCTTATGAACTACTATAACCAGTGGTGCGAGCTCTACTTATTCAAAGCAGAATTCAGCAACGGTACTCAATATTACAACGGATATATTGACAGGGCTAAATTTTACCGAAAATTGATAATTGACAATGCCAACAAAGATTCATATTTGTATACGTCTACTTTGGCCAACTATGTATGTCAGCTTCAGCAATATGATAAGGCCATTTCTCTATTATCTGCTTATTTAAATAAACTGAATTCGGGTGACCGTCAATACAGCATTGTTACTAGTACGTTGGCTTTCTTCTACTATTGTAAAGGTGATTATGAACAGCAAAAAAAATATCTTATTCTGAGCGCAACATCTGATTTAAAAGGATGCATTCGTGAGAACAATTCAATACGTGAACTTTCATCAATCCTTTTTGCGGAGGGTAATGTAGAGCGCGCCTACAAATACCTGAACGTCAGTATAGAAGATGCTAATTTCTATGGGACAAGGCTTCGCAACACTCAAGCCTCTTTGCTTATACCACAAATTGTATCTGGTTACCAAACCGAGCAACATGCACAACATAAACGTATTGTGATATTACTCATTGCAATATCTATTGTGGCAATACTGCTCATTGCCGGATTAACAGTAATTTATTGGCTCTTAAAGCGTTATCGCCGAGCCAACTATAAGGTGAAACTAATGAATATAGAATTAAACAAGGCTATAGAGAAACTACAACAGACGAATGGGCTGATGCAAGAAGCCAATGGAATTAAAGAAGAGTATCTGGGAAGATTTCTTGAATTCAGTTCTATTCTTATTGACAATGTTGAACAGCAACGCAAAACAGAAAACAGACTGGCTAAAGACCACAAGTTACCAGAGTTGTATGAAATATTAAAAAGCAATGAGTTTATCAATAGCCATACTAAACAGTTTTACCAAAATTTTGATTCGGCATTTCTCAACATATATCCAAACTTTGTATGCGAAGTGAATAAATTACTCAACGATGACGGACAAATTATTCCAAAACAGGATGAGAAACTTACAACAGAACTAAGAATTTTGGCCCTCATAAGACTTGGGTTCACTGACAATCAGAAAATATCAAGTATCCTTCGTTCAAGCATAACAACTATCTACACCTACCGATCAAAACTAAAAGCACGCTCAAAATATAAAGATGATTTTGAGCAGAAAGTCATCAAAATAGACTCATACATATAAGATAAATTTTAGATTTTAATAAAACAAATAGAGGCTAAACAGCTTATAATAAGCAGTTTAGCCTCTACCTCATTCTAGATTTCTATTTGTTCTACTTTTTTCACCCTTTGTTTCAGGCTACTTTTACGTCAGAATCATTTATGACTAAATTCTATATAAGTACCATGAAACAAAGATTATTAGCTACATTAGTTATAGCTGCTTTTTATTTACTACCGTTAATGGCCCAAGAACATATTAGCTCTCCGAATGGAAAAATACAACTTTCTGTCGGGCTCAAGAGCGGCAGGCCTTATTACGAATTAAAATATCACGATCGGAACATCTTCAATACTTCCTTTTTAGGATACAAACTAAGTGATGGTAATCTGGATTCTGATTTCAAGATTATAAGTTGTACACGCACCACTAAAGACGAAACTTGGCAACAGGTTTGGGGGGAAGAAGAGTTTGTGAAAAATCACTATAATGAACTCACAATCCATCTTCAGCAGAAAAAAGGTCTGAAGCGCAAACTCGATATTGTATTTCGAATCTTCGATGACGGTATCGGTTTCCGATATATCATACCAGAGCAAAAAACATTAAATACTATTATTATTAATGAAGAGGAAACTCAATTTGCTTTGGCGCACGATGCAGAAGCATGGTCAATACCATCTAATCATACTGAATACTTTGAAGGTATTTACCGCAAAAGTCTTATAAGTACAAAGGATACTGTATGCACGCCTCTGACTATTGAATATGAGCCTGATATCTATCTATCCATTCACGAGGCGGCCCTCAATGACTATGCAAGTCTGAACCTAACGCCACGCGGTAATACACTTACCTCGGCTCTCACTCCTTGGAGCAACGGTATAAAAGTATATGGAAACAAAAATCTGATGAGTCCTTGGCGTACTGTCATTGTGGTACAAAAAGCCACCGATCTTTTGCTTTCAAGAATCATGCTCAACCTAAATGACCCTTGTAAAATTGAAGATACAAGCTGGATTAAGCCTGGAAAGTATATCGGTATATGGTGGAGTATTCACAAGAAAAAGAATACCTGGGAAATGGGTCCTAATCATGGGGCAACCACTGCAAATGTTAAGAGATATATTGATTTTGCTGCACGCCACGGTTTCAGTGGAATACTGGCTGAAGGTTGGAATCCAGGGTGGGGGAATGGTGAAAAAATTACATATCAGAAATCATATCCTGATTTCAATATCGAGGAAGTAAATCAATATGCACGAAGTAAAGGCGTGAGATTCATTGGCCACATGGAGAGTTGGGGTAACAGCAAACTGATTGAAACAGAAATGGATTCAGTGTTTAGGTGGTTTCATTCTATGGATATGAATACAGTAAAGACAGGTTACGTGGGTCATAAATTCGATGGCAAGGAGCTCTCCAAATCACAATACGGCATACGCCACTATAGAAAAGTGATTGAAACTGCTGCACGTTATCATATCATGATAAATAATCATGAGCCAGCCATGCCTACAGGAATTCAGCGCACATGGCCTAATCTGATGACTCAAGAAGGCGTACGCGGACAAGAATACAATGCGTGGGACAAAAAAGGCGGAAATCCTCCTGAGCATACTGCTACATTACCATACACCCGGGGATTGGCGGGACCGACAGATTTTACGCCGGCAATATTCAACTTTAGTGAAGTTATTAAAGGCACTCGTCCTCACTCAACACTAGCAAAACAGTTGGCTGAATTTGTGATAATATACAGTCCGTTACAAATGGCAGCCGATGAAATAGAAAATTACGAGGGCCAACCTGCACTAACCTTTATTGAAAATTGCCCTACCACATGGAGCCAAATGGTTGTTCCTAACGGAAAAATTGGCCAATATATAACAATTGCTCGTAAAGAACGTAATGGCGACAGCTGGTTTTTAGGCAGTTTGACAGACAACAAAGCCCGTGAACTAGACGTGAGGCTAGATTTTCTTGATGCTGATAAGAAATATACAGCCATAATTTATGAAGATGGTCCGGAGGCTGACTTTGAAACAAATCCTATGGCCATGAGTATACGCCAAATAAAAGTCGACTGTAATTCAACACTGCATCTAAAACTTGCAAGAAGTGGAGGTGCTGCAGTGCAGTTGAAAGTTGCATCTAAGTTATAAACACCCAATTATTAATTCTTAATACTAAAACGATGAGAACAAAAAATCTGTTTTACCGTACGCTAATGTTATGTACGGTAATGTTTTTTGCCCTTAAAGTTTCTGCACAGACCATTAATGGTAATGTGCGAGACGAAGTAGGAGAGCCTATCATAGGTGCCAACGTCGTCGTGAAAGGAACTCAGGGCGGTACCATCACAGACATTGATGGTAATTTCAAGCTCCAATGCAAAACTGGAATCACACTGGTTGTGACTTACATTGGTTACAACCCGCAGGAAGCACAAGCCAAGGATGGCATGCAAATTGTGCTGCGCGAAGATGTTGCTCAGCTTAATGAAGTAGTTGTTGTAGGCTACGGATCACTGGCAAAAAAGGAAATTTCAAGTTCTATTGTTCAAATAAGTAAGGAACAATTCAACCAAGGAGCTGTAACAGACCCGATGGCACTTGTAAGTGGTAAAATAGCCGGTCTTAATGTTAGTGCTACCGCCGAAGCAAATCCTAATTCGCTTTCAAGCATTCAGGTACGTGGAGCGGGTTCTCTGACAGCTAGTAATGGTCCGCTAGTTGTTATCGACGGCATTGCAGGAGGTGACCTCCGCAACATATCGACTCAAGATGTTGAATCTATCACAGTACTCAAGGATGCTGGTTCAGCAGCTATTTATGGAACCCGAGGGGCAAATGGAGTGATCCTCATTACAACTAAGAAAGGTAGTGCAGCTCAAGGTGTTGTTAATTTCACTTACGACAGCTGGGTAGCGGTCAACTTAGCAAAAGGCAAGCCAGACATTCTCTCTGCCGATGAATTCCGTCGTTCGCGCCGTGGTACTGATTATGGCTATAACACTGACTGGTACGACCTCATCACCCGAGATGCTTCCTACAACGTAAACCAGTATCTCTCTGTAGACGGAACAACAAAAAACGGATATTTTGGAGGAAGTCTTAACTACAAAAAAGCAAATGGACTCGACATAGCCAGCGGACGTAAGGAATTCGGGGGACGTTTCGTGATCGGACAGCGCGCACTAGATAGCCGTCTGCAATTCAATTCATCACTAAGCTTGCGTAAGGTTCACGAAGACTATGGCAATGACGGTATGTTTGATACAGCCCTTACCATGAATCCAACTCTTCCTGTGTACAATGCAGATGGAAGTTATTATCAAGCTACATCACCTACCGACATTTCTAATCCGGTACTCACAATGAAAGAGAATACCAGTAATGCCGATCGTATTTATCTGCTTGGTAATGCTGATGTGAAACTAAACATTCTTACAAATGAGAAACATAACTTAGACACTTCACTCAGTTATGCTTTACAATACAACGACAATAAGAATAACTTCTATACTCCTAGCTATTCAAGCGAATCTTTCTGGGGAGGATATTCCGGTCGCGCCAATATCAATTATCAAAAATGGTGGACAGATCGTCTGGAATGGCTTGCAAACTATACACTATCTCTCCAAGATCACCAGATAAAGGCTGTTGTCGGCTATTCTTGGGAACGTTCCATGTGGGAGCAGAGCGGTAACGAAAACAAAGGATTTGCTTACGATACAACCTTGTATCATCTTATAGGAAGTGGTACAGCTCTCAAAGATGGTACTGCCAACATGTGGGCAGGAAAAAGTGAATCTACTCTTATCGGTTTCTTTGGACGTGTTAACTACAATTACAAAGATATGCTCTTCGCTTCTGCATCATTACGTCGTGAGGGCAGCACTAAGTTTGGTACCAATCAAAAATGGGGCAATTTCCCATCAGCATCTTTGGCATGGGAGCTTACAAAAGTTCCTGTCTTCAGCAAGATGACCTCTGCTTTTCAGAGTTTGAAGCCACGTGTATCTTATGGGGTAACCGGTCGTTCCGACTTCGATGCATACCGCAGCATGCCAACTTATTCGTCTAACGGAAGCTATTTCATCAACAACCAGTGGGTAACAGGTTTTGCTCCCTCTTCAAATGCTAATCCGTCATTGGGTTGGGAGAAAAGTAAAGCATTTAACATAGGTGTAGACTTTGCAGTGCTAAATAGTCGACTACGAGGTTCTGTTGAATACTTCAACCGCAAATCGGAAGATCTTCTCTATTCATATACAGCTCCACAGCCACCCTACGTATGGAACAGCATTTTGGTGAATGTTGGTACTACAGAAAATACAGGTTTTGAGGTTGTACTCGACTATGATGTTTTTTCAAAGAATGCCTTCAAGTGGACAACCGGAGTCAATTACTCTTATGGGACAACTAAGTTAAGCAAATTATCTAATGATATTTACAAAGCTTCTTACGTAGATCTCTACCTGAAACCAGGCGTAGGAACAAGCGAATATTTCTTCCGTATTCAGGAAGGTGGCAAAATAGGTCAATTTTACGGTTATAAATATGCCGGTACGGATGAGAACGGTAACATGCTTATCTACAACAATGACTCTGAAGCTATCCCTGTGTCTCAGGCAGATGCTTCTTTCAAACGCTATATTGGCAACGGAGCACCTCCTCACTTCCTCTCTTGGAATAACTTTTTTAGCTACAGAAACTGGGATCTGAGTTTTCAATTCCGTGGAGCCTTTGGATTTGAAATTTTTAATATGCGCAAGTATGGTATGGGACTCCAACTTTCGGGAACAGATAATATTTTACGATCTGCATATCTTGAAGACAAAGACCTGAAAACAGGTGGCGGTGTGATCTCATCTTATTTCCTCGAAAAGGGCGACTATTTGAAACTAGATAACCTAACTCTTGGATATACATTTACTCCAAAAAATCGCAAATTAGTTGAAAACTTACGTGTATATCTTGCCGCAAAAAACATCTTCACTCTTACCGGATATAAAGGCAATGACCCATCTATCGTGACATCTACAGGTATTACTCCCGGTGTAGATAGTAATAGCGCTTATCCAACAGCAACACAGATGAGCATTGGAATAACAATGAAGTTCCATTAAAATAAGAGCATGAATAATCTATTTAAATCGAAAATTATTATGATAATGAAAAAATATAGCTGGCTATTAGCTCTGGCTCTGATGTTCGGTTTCTCATCATGTACCGATCTTGACGAAAAAGTGTATGATCGCATTGATGCTAGCACTTACTATCAAAATGAGACTAGTGTTCAAGGTGCTCTTGCATCCATCTATAATCAAGCAGGAAACAGCTTTGCCGAAAGTTTTTTCTTCCTGCAAGAACTTCCTGCTGACCAAATAGCATGGCGTGTTTGGAATGGAGGGCAGTGGGGATACGATGAAGCTGAAAAGTATGTTCTTTCTACTCAAACATGGAGTCCCGAGTCAAAAATCATACGTTCTTCCTGGGAGAGCGCATGGAGTATCATTGGACTCAGTAACAATTTGATCAACGATCTTGCAAGTGTTAACCCTGCTTCTATCAAGATGACTCAAACAGCCCTAGATTCTTATATTGCTGAGGTTCGCACCCTTCGTGCATGGGCATATTATAACCTGTTTGAAATTTGGGGTGGTGCTCTGCCTTTAAACACAGCATCAGGCGGAGAGGTTCCTGGAGTAGCTGATACAGACTGGAATACCAGCTGCAAAAAAATCTATGATTTTATCTGCTCCGAACTTGACGAAAGTAATGATATCCTTCCAAAAGAAAATGGCGACAACTCGACTCGTAATCGTATGAATCAAGGGGTTAACCGTATTCTCAAAGCACGTATGCTTCTAAACAGTCAGCTCTTCATTGGAGAAGACCATTACAACGATTGTGAGAATCTTTGTCTTAAAATATTTAGCGGTGACTATGGTTCATACAACATTGCTGACGATTATCGTGACATTTACAATCTCAATAATACTCAGTGTTCAGAAGTGGTATTTGCTTTTGCTGCAGAAGACGGACAAGGTGCTACCAATGCCCTCACAAATATGCGTAACATGCCTTTTCTTCCATATAACTACTATGAATATGCTGATTGCGAACAGTTTGAAGGTATCGGTGCATGGAATTGTGTAATTGTGGTTCCTTCACACGACAATTCAGGAACTGTTCTTCCAACAGGCGGTACAGACACGGGCGGTAAGAGCTTCATAACTGATTACAACGATAAGCTAGGTGGAGTTTGGGACCGTATGGATGATCGAGATATTCGTAAACAGAATTATGTTTATGACTCGTCAACAAAAAACTACAAGGGCATATTTCTAAAAGGCGCTATGAAAGCTAGTTTTGGTAAGGGAAATACACTTAAAGCTGACGCTGACCGCGACGGACAGAATCTCGTTTACGTTGATCAGCTTGGTACATTTCTCAATCTTGGTCGTAACCTTGAAACAGTCATGTCGCCACGTTGGGGTGAAACTAATTCAGGCATTCGGCTTATGCGCTATCCCATGTTTGCAAAGACTGAAAATGGTGGGTTCAAAGATATAGATGAAGTTGAATTCAGACTTGCTGAAGTTGCATATATGATCGCAGAATGCCGTATGCGTGCGGGTGATGCAACTGGTGCAAAGGAATATGTTGATAAAGTTCGCTCGCGCTATTTCACAGACAAAGCTGCACTTAACATTCCGGGTCCTGGTTTCACTAGCTTTGATATGGATTGGATGCTTTCTCAGTGGGGACTTGAATATCTTGCCGAAGGCCGTCGGCGCAGAACTGATCTTCGTCGCTTCGACAAGTTCACTCAGGGACAGTGGTGGTTTTTTGGACGTGCAACAGAAGATGGATTTGATCTTCCTGCAAAGCGCAATCGTAAGTACGAATGGTATCCATTACCTGCTTCTGCACTTTCTGTGAATCCTGGACTTATACAGAATCCTAACTATTTGAACTAATTAAAACATACCAGTATGAAAAAGAATATATTGTGGTTGTTATTTATTCTCCTGCCTTTGTTTTTAGGCGGTTGTAACAACGACGAAGAAATAGTTTTTGATCACGAGCGTCCTCAGTTTGAGCTTAGAGAAGGACAAATCTTGCTTGAAGTTATCATGCCTCAAAGCACTGCAGCCGACGATGAGATATTTATATCAGGCGACTTTAATGGTGGTGATTCTCTTGCCATGCTTAATTCTAAATGGCAACTCATTAAAGCCGAAAATAGTGACATAAAATGGGCTATCTATATCAACCCTTCCGATCTCAACGGATATAACCTTGCTGATGGTTACCACTTCGTGTCCAAGGCTGAAGGTACAGAACGAACTGTTTTTAATGAGGAAGCTGTACATACAGAGAACCCTGGTGTCAATGCCCGTGTCAACGTGTGGGTAAATCGTTGGGCTAGCTACTTTGAAGTAGATGAAGAGCCTGAAGAACCTGTTCACGACGGTTATGCAGTATATGTTGAAGATAATACAGGATGGGATGTAACAACTATCTATGTATGGGGTGATGCAGAAATATTTGGCGGATGGCCGGGTGCACAGCCAACAGGCACACAACTTATCAATGGCATTACATATAAATATTATGATTTCGGTGAGGCTAACACTGGTAAGTCTGCTAACCTGATTTTCAACAACAACGGAGGCGGAAATCAGTTTGATGGAGTCCAAGGATTTATTGTAAATCGTGATCTTTATCTTCGTATTACAAGCAGTGGCTATGAGGAAATTGTCGTTGAACCTGAAATTACACATGATGGATATGCTATCTTCATTGAAGATAATACAGGATGGGATGCCATAACAATGTATGCTTGGAATGGTGATGGCTTGCCAGAACTTTTTGGAGGATGGCCAGGCATATTACCCACAGGTGAAGCTACCATAAACGGAGTGAAATATAAGTATTTTGACACTGGCAAAGTCAACGAAGGGACTGTTTACAATCTCATTCTTAATAATAATAATGGTGGAAATCAGTTTGATTTAGCAAATGTGACTCTCAATCGTGACTATTACTTCACATGTAGTAGTTCTGGTGGTACAGAAATTAGTTTGTCAACGAATAAATAACTGTTATATAATTATACAAATTGAAATATGAAGAAAAAAAGTTATATACTATTTCTTTTCGTACTCGCACTGCCTTTATGGGCTTGTAATGACTCTGATGAGTCTGAACAACTTAATGGCGATCCAATCGTGAAAACTGAAACACTCAACGTTGACAAGACGTCACCGTTGAGTGATCAGAACAGCGTGATATATGAACTCAATGTAGGTAGTTTTACAACCGAAGGGACATTCACTGCTGCTACTACCAAGCTCAATGACCTACGAACTCTTGGAATTGACATAGTTTGGCTAATGCCTATATATCCCCGTGGAGGTGGCATTAACAGCCCTTATGCAGCAACAGATTATCAAGCTGTGAATCCTTCGTATGGAACAATCTCCGATCTCAAGACTTTTGTATCTAAAGCGCACAGCTTAGGCATGAAAGTATGGCTCGATTGGGTTCCTAATCACACTGCAACCAATCATCGGTGGGTTACTGAACATCCTGAGTATTATGTGAAAGATGCAAACGGTAACATAATTCATCCTAACAACTATGGTGATGTGTATCAGCTGGATTATACAAACAATAGTTTGTGTGATGCTATGAACAATTGTCTCAAATACTGGATTGATCAGGCTGATATTGACGGATATCGTTGTGATTACATCAGTAGTCCGGCTATTCCGGCTTCCTATTGGCAATTGGCTATTCCTATGCTGAAAGCCCATAAATCAAGCCTCATTGTAATGGCTGAAGGTGACCTCACAGATACTAATAACAAACGTCTGCAAAATGTAGAATTTGATTTTGATTATGCATGGCAATTCCAAGAAGGACTGCTGTTTAATCAGTTTGGATCAAGCGGAACAAATGCATCTGCTCTGCAGGGTAACCTTGAAAGTTTTCTTTCTGCTTCACAAGCTCTGAGTAACGACCGTATGGTATATCTTACCAACCACGATCAAAATTATAATGACGGTGGCCGTAGTCTTAAAGAAATGTATGGTGATAATACTTGCGCTCTCACAACTCTCGTATTCACTCTCTATGGAATGCCTCTGCTCTACAACGGGCAAGAGACTGGAAATGATCAGATTCTTGATTATTTCAATGATACTAAGATAAAGTGGACTGTAGGTGATCGTAAAGTTAATAATACCATTCGTACCCTCATTGCTTTGAAACATAGTCAAAAAGCACTTGCTCACGGCAATAGCAATCAGCGTGGCAACATTCGTTTCCTGAATACAGGCAATAACAGCGTTATAGCCTATGAGAGAACAAAAGATGATAACACAGTTGTTGTGCTACTCAACTTCGGAACAAATCAGCAAAACATCAGAATTTCCGATATTACTTCCGGTGAGTATGTTCAATGGATAGATAGTAAAACAATTGCAGCAGGTCCTGTTAGTAAGCAGGTTAAGCTTAATTCTTCTGATCCAATAGTAATTGGCACTAAAGGCTATGCAGTGTATGTTAAGAATTAAATTTAAAGTGATATGCTGCTAGATAATAAGCTTCAATTTAAGCTGAAAAGAAATGGATGTTAATCCATATTTTTAATTTTAAAGTTAACTTAGGTATTGAAACCTACTAGAGGACGGCTTCGTGAGAAACTGTCCTCTTTATTATTTACTGATAAGCCTAATTTGTAAAATCAAAACAACCACTAAAAATGTTTTTTAGCAAGTATTTAGAACTGTTACCTTGTTTTTTTCTAACTTTGTTGCTCCATAAAGACGAAATAAGAACAGATGAGTAACAACGAATCACTAAAACCTTTGATGTTTGCCGGTACGGGCAGTGACGTAGGAAAAAGTATCATTGCTGCCGCTTTTTGCCGCATATTTTTGCAGGACGGCTACCATCCGGCACCTTTCAAAGCGCAAAACATGGCGCTGAACTCGTATGTAACGCCTGCCGGACTGGAAATTGGTCGTGCACAAGCCGTACAAGCCGAGGCAGCGGGTATTGCTTGTCATACCGACATGAACCCTTTGTTACTGAAGCCATCGTCGGATCACACCTCGCAGGTAGTGCTTCATGGCAAACCCATTGGTAATCGCAGTGCCTATGACTATTTTCGAAAAGAAGGACGAGAAGAACTGCGAAAAGAAGTTTGCGATGCGTTCGATCGCTTGGCGCAAGCATATAACCCCATCGTAATGGAAGGAGCGGGGAGTATATCTGAAATCAACCTGCGTGATAGTGACTTGGTGAATCTGCCCATGGCCCGTCATGCTCAGGCAAATGTAATACTAGTAGCCGACATTGACCGTGGAGGGGTGTTTGCCAGTGTTTACGGCTCCATCATGTTGCTTAATGAAGAGGAACGGAAACTGATAAAAGGTATACTCATAAATAAATTCAGAGGAGATATACGACTTTTTCAGTCGGGTGTCGAAATGCTTGAAAAACTATGCAACGTACCCGTAGTGGGTGTTGTTCCCTACTACAAAGATATTTATATTGAAGAAGAAGATTCTGTGGCCCTGCAAACAAAAAACAGGCAAGCAGAAGCAGGCAAGGTGAACATTGCCGTGGTACTACTGCGACACTTATCAAACTTCACTGATTTCAATGTGTTGGAGCGTGATCCCAGAGTTCATTTGTTTTATACCAACAACACAGATGAACTTCAGAAAGCTGATATTATTCTGATTCCGGGAACAAAAAGTACATTGGCCGATCTCTATGAGCTTAGGCGAAACGGGGTGGCACAAACCATTGTAAAAGCCTATAGAGAAGGAGTTACCGTTATGGGAATATGTGGTGGATACCAAATTATGGGCATGGAGGTTTGTGATCCGGAAGGAGTGGAAGGAGAGATCATCCGGCTTCCTGGATTGGGTTTACTGCCTGTAAGTACTACCATGCTAGGCGAAAAGATTACCCGTCAGGTAGATTTTAATTTTCTCGACTCGAATGTCGTATGCCACGGATACGAAATTCACATGGGCAACACCGTAACATCCGAAGCAGCTGAGGTTATTCCGCTAAACAGCATCAGCGACGGACAAGCAGATGGCTGTTTTGTGAATGAGCGCTGCATGGGCACATATATTCACGGTATACTCGATAATGGGGCTTTTATTGATTTCCTGCTAAAACCTTTTGCCGGTAAAATGGAACACAAAGAATTTGATTTTGCATCGTTCAAAGAGGAACAGTACAATAAATTGGCAGATCATGTGAGAAACCATGTGAATATGGATGTTATCTATCAATTAATGAAGAGCAATGATTAACGGACACGGAGACGATTTATATCTTTACGAACAAAAAATAACAGCCAACTTTAGCTCGAATGCTTTTTATGGGGCTGATTTGCACGGACTGAAGCAACATCTTTCGGAGCACATGGAGGTCATTGCATCGTATCCGGAACCGGAACCGTATACGCTCGAGGCATTAATGGCGCAAAAGTATGGGTTGCAAAAAGAGGAGGTATGTGTAACTAACGGCGCCACAGAGGCTATCTATCTGGTTGCGCAGGCTTTTGCAGGATGTCGCTCGGGTATTGTGATGCCTACCTTCAGCGAATATGCCGATGCCTGCTGCATGCATCAGCACCGGGTAACCTCTCTCTATTCGTTACAAGCACTGCCCAATAACTTAGAAATGCTCTGGTTATGTAACCCCAACAATCCCACGGGCAAGGTATTTGATAAAGCAGAACTGACTGCTTTAATCAGTAAACACAGCGATATCTGTTTTGTTATTGACCAATCTTACGAAGATTTTACCTTGAAACCGCTACTATCTGCCTCCGAAGCAGCAGAGTTCCCTAACGTGATTTTGCTTCATTCGCTGACCAAACGATTTTCTATTCCGGGTTTACGATTGGGCTATGTCACCGCTTCATCGGCTCTCTTGCAACGAATTCGCATGAAACGCATGCCGTGGTCGGTCAACGCTTTGGCCATTGAAGCCGGCAAATACTTGCTGAACAAAACGGATAACGTCTTGAACATTGAAGAGTATTTGCTGGAAACAGATCGATTGGCTACTCTTCTGCAAAAGACAGGCTGTTTTGATGTGTGGCCTACTGATACGCACTATCTGTTAGCCAAATTACGCATAGGAAAAGCTTCTGCGCTAAAGGATTACTTAGCGAAAGAGCATGGGATGCTGATACGCAATGCTTCTAACTTTGAAGGGTTAGATGACTCTTTTATTCGTATAGCGGCACAAACGCCTGAGCAAAACAATGCATTGGTTAGTGCCATTGACTGTTACCTTACTAAAAACTAAATCTATTATGATGGAAGCATCGGGACTTTATCTATTTATGTATACCTGCTGGGGCGGACTCTTTGTTATCTTCAGCGGATGGTTACCCGATAAAATATGGGGTGATCCGGCTTATCTTCCGCACCCGGTTGTGGGTTTTGGGAAATTAATCTCCTGGGGCGAAAAGAAATTAAATAAGGGAAATCACCGCCTGCTAAAAGGAGGGATTCTATCCATCGGATTGGTATTACTCATTTTTAGCATCACGTACCTGCTGATGTCTGCTACCGCAGCTATTAACGGTTATTTAGCATGGATTACCGGTGCCATATTGGTTTTCTTTTGTTTGGCCGGAACCACATTAATTCGCGAAGTACGCGGAGTATTTGAGGCTGTAGACCGTTCGCTCGACGAAGGAAGAAAACAGGTTGCCCGCATCGTTGGACGCAATACGGAGGAGTTAACGGCGCAAGAAGTTCGCACTGCAGCGCTGGAGACGCTAGCGGAAAATTTAAGCGACGGAGTCATCGCACCGCTCTTTTGGTACTTACTGTTGGGTGTACCCGGCATGATGGCTTACAAAATGATCAATACACTTGATTCAATGATTGGTTACCGCAATGAACGATACAATTTGTTTGGACGGATTGCAGCCCGAATGGATGATGCCGCCAATTACATTCCTGCTAGGCTCACTGCCATTTTAATGATATTGGTAAGCGGCCGCTTTTCGCTTCATGCTTTTGTGAGACAATACGGAGCAGCCCATGCCAGTCCCAATTCCGGATATCCCGAAGCGGCATTGGCAGGCATATTAAATTGTCGGTTCGGTGGATCACATCATTATTTCGGGGAATTGGTTCACAAACCTTACATCGGACACAATGAACGTGAACTTACCACAGCGGATATGAAAACGGCCATCCGTGTTAACCGGCTGGCCGAATTACTGATGGTATTACTCGTTCAGGTATTGATTTTGTACTCAATGTAACACTTCATCTCAATCAATCCTTTAATGATCCATATCAACTCATCGTTAGAAGGAGTGGTATATCCTTTGTCATCAAGCGAACAAATAGACTCATGCGAAGCAATGAGTCGTGCAGTTTCGCGCATTTCATCAGTTAGCCCTTTATCCATGCCTCGTGCCTCCTTGAACAATGCCAAAGGAGTGTGATGAAGAGCCTCTACTTCATAATGAGCTAATAAAGCTACAAACAGCTTCTCAAAACTCATTACAACTAGGTTAAATAACAAAGTGTTATCAAAACGACTGGGGCGAACTAAATGTTGCTCCAACGGCTTCATGAAGCCTTGTGCTTCGGCAAGCAAGGTGATTGCCTGTTCTTGCCAAATAGATTCTACAGTTTCTTTCATTACGTGTATTTATTTTGTGTTGATAGTTAATCAATTATAAAGGCCTGGTCCAGAAGTACATAGGATCGTTACCTTCTTCAAATCCTTCCGATTTATACAGATTCTGAGCTGTAGAGTTATCAACTCTTACTTCTAGCGTTATTTTTCCACATGACAAGCTTTTACCTATCTCAATAATACCTTGAATAAGTTTACGCCCTAAGCCTTTCCCCCGGTACTCATCACTCACAAAAACATCATGTACATTAATCATCGGCTTGCATTTGAATGTTGAAAAATTGACAAATGCATTCAATACCCCCGCAATTGCTCTATCATTCAACACGAACAAAGTGATGGCTTTGGGATGAGACTCTAGTCCGTCGAGCAAACGGAGTTTTTGTGAATCAGATAACGGTTCACCTCCTCCCATAGGATGAGTGATGTACTCATTAATTAAATCACATAAGGCAGCACAATGCTGTGGATTAGTAAAATCACATAATTCCAAATCTGGTTGTTCAATCTTGATTTCCATTGTTGTTATTGTATTTAAATCGTTTGGGATCAATTGCATACCTACGTATGCGAAGACCCATAATTCTTTCCGTAATTCCCAATTGAGCAGCAGCTTTCACCAAGTTACCTCCGGTAGCCAGCAGTGTGTCTTGAATAACCTGCTTCTCTATCTTACCTAAAATGGTATCTAACGTACCGTTTGATTTTGTTTCACTTGACACAGCGTTTTGCAATGTAGGAGGCAAATTATAGGTATGAATCACATCATCCGTACTCAATATACAAGCCCTTTCTATGCAATTTTCTAACTCGCGAATGTTACCAGGCCAGTGATAAACCATTAAGCAATCAATGGCCGAGGCCGTAATACGCTTAATATTCCGGCTATTCTTCTCATTAAAACGAGCAATGAAATGATCCGCCAGAGCCGGTATATCATGCAAACGCTCACGCAAAGGTGGTATATAAACGGGAAATACATTGATTCTGTAGTATAAATCTTCACGAAAATTACCTTCTTCTATCATTTTTTCAAGATTTTTATTAGTTGCACAGATAATTCGCACATCAATCTTGATAGGTTTAGTACTTCCTAAACGTTCAATTTCCCTCTGTTGAATAACACGTAATAGCTTAACCTGAACATTGGCAGGGATGTCTCCAAATTCATCTAAGAAAATGGTACCTCCGTTAGCCGCTTCAAAACGCCCTACACGTTGGGAATCAGCACCTGTAAAGGCTCCTTTCTCATGACCGAAGAGTTCGCTTTCAATGAGACTTTCTGGCAAAGCGGCACAATTGACTTTAATATAAGCCTTTGTTTTACGAGTGCTGTTGTAGTGAATGGCATCGGCAACAAGTTCTTTTCCAACACCACTCTCACCGCGTAATAAAACTGTTGTTGAAGTGGACGACACACTTTGTATCAACGAGAAAACTTCTTTAAGCTTTCCAGAATTACCTTCTATATTAGGAAACGATTGATCGGTAATTACTTGGCGGAGCTTGTTGTTTTCTTTTTTAAGTGATTCAATTTCTTCACGGGTTTCGTAACGTCTACGAGCTGTACGGGCAATCATGGAACTCACTATAGTAAGCAGTTGCACATTGTTTTTAAAATCGGGTGCTCCAAAATAGACTTTATGTGCACTGAGTGTTCCAATGACTTTTCCTTTTTCCCGCACGGGAATGCATATAAAAGATATATCCCGATTATTAGCTTTCAAGGGAAAATGTAACTTGTTTAAAAACTCTTTTGACTCGGAAATACTTCGTATAACCTTAGGTTCTCCGGTTTGCACCACATAGCCAATGATACCTTCACCCAACTCATAAGTCAGCTTGCTAAAATCTTGATCAAAAGGTCCGAATGACTCTTCCACAAATAGCTTGTTTGTATTACGGTTCAATAAGGTGAGAATAACGCACGTAGCATTTAACTGTCTTTTTAACTGTTTAATGATGCCGTTTAAATCTACCGTGCTTTTGGATAGCTCGTTTCCTATCTCCATAAGAAAATCAAGTTCCCGTTTTGCTTCACAGTCTTGTTCGCACATCGGGCATGTTCGAAGCATTGCCATATAATATATATTTTTATTTGTGTTATCGTAATATCGCAAAGATAGTTTTTATTTTTATTTAATACCAATTTAAAACAATAAAATTAATACTAATGATCAAAATAACACATAAATAGAATATAAAGCATTAAATTGACTAAACAAATAAAAACAATAATGTAATTATTGCACTAAACACCTACATTTACGTTTAGAACTCACAAAGCTCAAAATAACTAATCTCCTGATTATTAGCAACTTATAATTTTTGGCACAATAATTGATAGATACAGTAACGAGATACTATTAAAGAAAGTAGGAGAAAAAAAGTATGTTTGAAGTAAAGGGAACTTTTGCCATATACAAAAACGAGGAACAATTCTTCGGGCAACTTCAATATACACTGCTCAAAGCTCTCATATCTGAAGGATCTATTAATGCTGCGGCCAAAAAATGTCATATTTCCTATCAACAGGCCTGGAGCATTGCCGATAAGATGAATCGTAACTCACCAATTCCTATTCTGATTAGATACAAAGGGGGAAAAGATGGTGGGGGATGTAGGGTAGGCGCTTATGGGTACGAGTTAATTAAGATATATGAAGAATTGCATAGCAAGTTCGTGAAAGAATTAGTTGGCTTAAATGCCAATTTGGATTCTTGTTTATTGTAACGATTAGGCAGAAATCTTTCTGCTATTTTTTTTAAAATCGTTATCTTATTCAGAGATAACGGTAAACTATCAAGCTCAAATAAACACGTAACATTGTATTCACTTATAATAATTAAGGTATGAAGAACGTAAGTAAAACAGGCAAAACTATTGCAGCATTTTCGTTATTGTGCATATCAATAACGAATATCAATGCACAAGAAATGAGTGTGGGCATTGAATTAAGGCCCAGAGCCGAGTATCGTGATGGGTATGGCTCACCCAATGCGGAGAATACTGATCCCGGTGGTTTCATATTACAACGTACTCGGTTAACGGTGGGTTTTAAAAACAGTTACCTCAAAACAGGTATAACGGTGCAAGACTCACGTACTTTAGGAGAAACCGGAACCAACTCAGAGGCTGTATCTGCGTCGGGCTCTTTATCTGTTTACGAAGCATGGGCAGATGTACTACTTTGTCCCGGCGGATCGGTTGTTATAGGCAGGCAGGCACTCAAATACGATGACAATCGTATTTTTTCAGCATCAAACTGGAGTAACACCGGAAACTCGCATGATGTTGTAGTATTCAAGTATGAACTAGAGCATATCGGAGCGGCTCATTTGGGATTAGCATATAATAACGACAAAACTATATCAAAAGAATCAATGTATTCAGGAGCCATAAAATACAGATATCTGGGGTATATTTGGATATCAAAACCGCTTATGCCCAACTTGTCGCTCACTGCTTTAGCGCTCGACGAAGGTTTCCAGAAAACAAGTACAGATGCAAACGGAAGCAGTACTTACGGTAATAAAGTATCCATGTATCATCGATACACGGCCGGTGGAAATATTAAGTTTTTAAAGAAAGATTTTCCGCTCGACTTGTTTGCGACCGCTTATTTCCAATTTGGAAAAACATCCGCCACAAAAAGATTGAATGCCTCTCTGTTAGCATTAAAAGCCAATTATGCATTTATGCCTCAATTCATACTCACGGCAGGAGCTGATCGTTATTCGGGAGGCGGTTCGAGCAATTCATCGAAAAGCAAAACATTCAACTGGTTATATGGTGCGCCACATAGTTTTAATGGATATATGGATTATTGGACAGCAAGTCTGCCTACTCAGGGCTTACTGGATGTGTACGGTCAGGTAGGCGGGAGCATTATAAAAAAATGGGGGTATGAGGTAGGCTATCATTTATTTAAAACCGTAAAAGACATTGAATACGACGGAGCTTCACAAGGTAAATCGTTAGGTAGCGAAGTGGATATTAAACTTTCTTATAAAATGAATGATTGTGTTTCTGTTGAAGGAGGCTGGGGAAGTTACTTTCTGAATAACAACAGCCGGTTTTTAAAACTGAAATCGTCTTCAGCAGCTTGTCGCACTCCGGGATGGGCTTATATTTCACTCACCATCAAACCCGATATGTTTAAAATAAAATTATAATCTAAAAATATTAGTCATGAAAAAAGTAATTTTAATAGCAACACTCTTTTTCTCTGTATGTATGTTCGCTAACGCACAAAAAAGCGTCAAAGTCGCAGCAGCAGCAAATCTCAGAGACGTATTTATGGAAATAAAAGAAGCTTATGAGAAGGAAAATCCAGGAGTTAAAATAGATGTCACCTTCGGTAGCTCCGGCAATTTCGTACAGCAAATTTTGAACGGTGCTTCTTTTGACTTCTTCATGGCGGCCGACAAAAGCTTTCCGCTTAAGCTTCAAAACAAAGGAGCTACATACGGTAAAGTCAGCACATATATATATGGCAAGTTAGCTGTATGGAGCAACACTATTGATGTGAAAAAAGGGCTGGATGTGTTGAAAACCAATGCGGTTAAAAGAATCTCAGTTGCTAACCCGGAAACGGCTCCTTACGGTGAAAGAGCTATTGAGCTCTTAAAAAAGCAGAATATCTATGATGAAGTAAAGACTAAAATTATATATGGAGACAACATTTCGGCAGCTGCACAATATGCATTTACAGGTAATACAGAGATAGGTTTTATCGCTTTGTCATTGGCCATGTCACCAGAAATGAAAGGCAAAGGCAAATGCTATGTTGTACCGCAAAATTTGTATACTCCCATTGAACAGGCATGTGTGCTAATTAAGAAAAATTCGAGAAATATAGCTGCAGAAAAATTTATGAAAAACATCATTAGCCACAACTACGATGCACTTTGGATAAAGTATGGTTATTCCAAATAAATAAAGCTACATTTATGTAGAATTTTCTTTCCGATGACTACCTAAATGAAGTGATTCATAGGTAGTCATTATATTGAATAATACACATTAATAGGTATTTAGTAACTCATAATACACTGTCGTACAAGTATTTAGCAAACATATTGATCTCACAAAACAATAAAAAGTATGTTTTTTGGCATACTTTTCTCTTTATATAGTTCAGAATGGTAACACAAATACCAAATAAACAACTTTATGGTATAATTTTAAGGTTTTAGATTATGAGAAAGATTGCTATTTACGGAAAAGGGGGTATTGGTAAAAGTACTACTACTCAAAACACAGTGGCTGGATTAGCCGAGATGGGGAAAAAAGTGATGGTAGTGGGATGCGATCCCAAAGCCGATTCAACACGTTTGCTACTTCACGGACTAGCGCAAAAAACTGTTTTGGATACGTTGCGTGACGAAGGGGAGGATGTTGATCTAGATGATGTTATGAAAACCGGCTTTGACAATACAAGCTGTGTAGAATCAGGCGGACCCGAACCAGGAGTGGGATGCGCAGGTAGGGGAATCATCACATCAATCAACCTACTTGAACAGCTGGGAGCATACGACGATGACAAACACTTGGATTATGTATTCTACGATGTATTGGGCGATGTTGTATGCGGTGGTTTCGCAATGCCGATACGTGATGGTAAGGCACAAGAAGTATACATTGTATGCTCCGGTGAAATGATGGCCATGTACGCAGCTAATAACATTTGCAAATCTATTGCAAAGTTTGGTAAGGTTGGTACAGTTCGTTTGGGAGGGTTAATTTGTAACTCTCGAAAAGTAGATAACGAATCGAATATGATTCAGGAATTCGCCAGAAAGCTAGGTACGCAAATGATTCATTTTGTTCCCCGCGACAACATGGTTCAACATGCTGAAATTAATAGAAAAACAGTTATTGACCATGCACCCGAGCATCCTCAAGCCGACGAATACCGCGCACTGGCAAAGAAAATAAATGATAACAATATGTTTGTCATCCCAACGCCTTTGACAATGCCTGAGTTAGAAGACATGCTGGTTAGCTTCGGTATCATGAACTAATATAACAAGTTAAGGAGGAACAATTATGTATTTATTAAGAGCTATAGTAAGACCCGAGAAATCACCCATCGTAATGAACGCCTTGTTGAACGCAGGATTTCCGGCTGTAACAAAATTATCTGTATTCGGCCGCGGTAAACAGCGCGGATTAAAAGTAGGCAATGTTACATACGACGAACTACCTAAAGATTTGTTGATGATCGTAATTCCTGAGAAAGACAAGGATTTTGTCATTGAAACTATCATAGAATCTGCCCGATCGGGCGATAAAGGTCAGTTTGGAGACGGTAAGATATTCGTAACTCCGGTTACCGAAACATATACTATCTCTAACGGCAAGAAAGAAATCTGATAATACAAACGCTTATGAAACTGATACTTGCAATCATACGAATTGCCAAAATGCAGGAAACAAAAATCGCTTTGCAGGAAGCTGGACTACCGTCATTCACAGCAATGCCGGTGTTAGGAAGGGGAAAAGGTCATGGTGATCTGGAGAAAGCAGAACTTTATGCACCCGAACATCAGGAACTGATTTCAACAACGCCCCGCCTCAAATCAAAGCGTATGATAACACTGATGGTAACCGATGAGAAAAAAGATCTTGCAGTAGAAACAATTATCAAGACCAACCAAACCGGACAAAGCGGTGACGGGAAAGTATTTGTGATAGATTCTTCGGATTCAGTGCACATACGTACCGGTGAGAAAGGGGACAAAACACTTGATTAATAGAGGAGGACAAACAATGGAAAAGAATATTTTAAATATCGATTTATCAAGTGCCAAAGAGGAACTGATAGAAATCTACCCCAAAAAGGTAGCAAAAAAGCGCAGTAAAGCCATTGTGGTTGCTGACCCCGATAATATTCCTGAAATTCAAGCGAACGTGCGCACCATTCCGGGAATAATCACCCAAAGAGGATGTACCTATGCCGGTTGTAAAGGGGTGGTACTAGGACCTACCAGAGACATTATCAATATTACGCACGGTCCCATCGGATGCGGCTATTATTCATGGTTAACCAGACGCAACCAAACCCGTCCGTCAGAAAATGAACCAAACTTCATGACGTACTGCTTTTCGACTGATATGCAGGATTCCAACATCGTTTTTGGTGGAGAACAAAAGTTGAAAGATGCCATTCGAGAAGCTTATGAATTGTTTCATCCTAAAGCCATAGCCGTCTTCTCAACTTGTCCCGTAGGATTGATTGGCGATGACGTTCACCGTGTTGCCCGCCAGATGAAAGAAGAAATAGGTAACGGCATCAACATTTTCGGTTTTTCGTGCGAAGGATACAGAGGAGTATCTCAATCGGCCGGTCACCACATTGCCAACAACCAACTTTTCAGAAATCTCATTGGAAATGATGATACTGTAAACGCCACACACAAATACAGAATAAACGTATTAGGAGAATACAACATTGGAGGAGACGCTTTTGTTATCGACGAATTATTTAACAAATGCGGTATTCAGGTAGTAGCAACCATGTCGGGTAACTCAACCGTAGAACAGTTTGAAACAGCACATACAGCCGACCTCAATCTGGTTATGTGCCACCGTTCCATCAACTACGTGGCCGAAATGCTCGAAACATCATTTGGTATACCTTGGATGAAATCCAATTTCATCGGTGCCGATGCCTGCGCCAAATCACTAAGAAAAGTAGGCAAATATTTCGGTGATCCTGAACTGATTGCTCGCATTGAAGAAGTTATTGCCGAAGAGATGATTCCGGTCATCGAAGCCAGAGAAAAAGCAAAACTGAAAACAAATGGCAAAACAGCCATGCTTTTCGTAGGAGGATCTCGTGCTCATCACTACCAGGAACTATTTGACGAATTGGGCATAACCACACTTTGTGCCGGTTACGAATTCGGTCATCGCGATGACTACGAAGGAAGACGTGTTATTCCGAGCATACAGATAGATGCCGACAGTCGTAACATAGAGCAAATTACCGTTACTAAAGACGAAACACGTTATAAACCTCGCAAAACAGAAGAAGAACTAAAAGCGCTTGAAGCTGAAGGTTTGGAGTTCAACGGATACGATGGAATGATGGCTGAAATGAAAAAAGGATCGTTAGTTATTGATGATCTGAGTCATTACGAAATGGAAAAACTCATTGAAAAGTATCACCCTGATGTATTCTGCGCGGGTATTAAAGAAAAATACTGCGTACAGAAAATGGGTATACCTCTCAAGCAACTTCACAATTACGATTCCGGAGGACCCTATGCCGGTTTTGCAGGTGCAGTAAACTTCTACAAAGACATTGAACAAATAGCTTGTTGCAGTATCTGGAAGGAAATGAAAGCTCCCTGGGAAAGTGAAGAATATGTAGAAGCGGTGTATGCAGCCGTTTAAGTTTGATTACTTTAATATTGAATAAGATGTTACTAAAACATACTACTGCCAAAGAAATTGATAGAAAAGCACTGACTATCAATCCGGCAAAAACCTGTCAGCCAATAGGAGCTATGTATGCAGCCTTTGGTATACACGGATGTTTGCCCCACAGTCACGGTTCGCAAGGCTGCTGCTCTTATCACAGAAGCGCGCTTACACGCCACTTCAAAGAACCCATCGTAGCCTCAACCAGTTCGTTTTCAGAGGGATCTTCTGTGTTCGGAGGATCGGCTAACTTGGTACAATCCATCGAAACAATCTTCTCAGTTTACGAACCGGAGGTGATTGCCGTGCACACCACTTGTTTATCTGAAACGATTGGCGACGACCTCACGCAGATTGTATCGAAAGCCGCTGAAGAAGGGAAAATTCCCGAAGGAAAGCAGGTTATATACTGCAATACTCCTTCTTACGTGGGTAGCCACATTACAGGCTATGCCAATCAAGTTGCAGCCATGGTAAAGTTTTTCTCTACTGCTACTCTCAAAAAGAGGAACGTGGTAAACCTCGTTGCAGGTTGGATGGAACCATCGGATATGCGTGAAATCAAGCGCATCGCCTCTGTCATGGAAGCGAGAACATTGATGTTTCCCGATATGACTGATGTGCTCGACACACCACTTACCGGAAAATATGAAATGTATCCCAAAGGAGGTTGTACCACCGAAGAACTGAAGACTACGGGCGATAGTAAATTCACCATCGGTTTAGGCGAATACTCTACCAACACAGCTTGTGTAGCGCTTGATAACAAATGCAAAGTAAAATTTGAGATAACAGACATCCCCATCGGCCTGAAAGCAACCGACCGTTTTGTAACTGCGTTAAGCAGACACGCTAACGTACCGGTTCCCGAAAGTATCTCGGCAGAAAGAGGACGTTTGATTGATTTGATAGCCGATAACCAGAAATATTTCTATGGAAAAAGAGTAGCTCTCTGGGGAGATCCCGACACACTGATTCCACTTTGCGAATTTCTGGTAAGCATGGATATGCGTCCGGTTTACGTTGTATCGGGAACTCCCGGCAAGCCTTTCGAAGAGAGACTCAAGGTTATTCTGAAAGACATTCCGGAAGCCAAATTCAAAGGAGGGGAGCTGGCCGATATGTTTCAAATGCATCAATGGATCAAGCAAGAAGGAGTAGACTTACTTATTGGTAACACGTATGGCAAGTACATTGCCCGTGACGAAGATCTCCCATTTGTACGCTATGGTTTTCCAATTGCCGATCGCCCCGGACACAACTTCTTCCCCAAAACAGGTTATGTGGGAGCAACCAATCTGGCGATACAGATTCTCAATGCATTTATGGATCACATGGATCGCACCTCTCCCGACGAAAAGGTTGAGTTTCAGCTTTAATTACATACGGAATATTATAACGCTGCACTCTTCGCAGCGTTGTAGTATTTCTATAAACGACATGAAATATGAGCACGCTGTTAGAAGAAAGAAAGAATCAAATAGGCAGAGTTGGCAATACACACGAAGTGATTGCCTGCGAAAAAGCCAGTCTGGCAGGTTCAGTCAGTCAAAGAGCCTGCGTTTTTTGCGGTTCAAGGGTGGTACTCTACCCCATAGCAGACGCTCTTCATTTAATTCACGGACCTATTGGTTGTGCTGCTTATACATGGGACATCAGAGGATCACTGTCATCGGGACCGGAACTGCACCGGCTCAGTTTCTCAACTGACTTGAGAGAAAGAGACGTTGTTTTTGGTGGAACTGCTAAGTTACATGCTTCACTTGATGAATTAATAGAGTTACACAAGCCAAAAGCTGCTTTTGTGTACACCACATGTATTGTTGGAGTCATCGGCGATGATGTGGAAGCAGTCTGCAAGGAGATGAGCCGGGAAAAAGGAATTCCGGTCATTCCGGTACAAGCACCCGGATTTCAGGGATCAAAAAAAGACGGCTATCGCATTGCTTGTGAATCTCTTTTTCAGTTGGTAGGCACACAAAACCGTCCGATACCCAAATACTCAATCAACATTTTGGGTGATTTTAATTTGGCAGGTGAGTTATGGATTCTACTCGATTATTACAAACGGATGGGCATTCATGTGAATGCAACTATCACCGGCGACGGAAGAGTGGATGATATTTGCAACGCCCACCGCGCTTCATTGAATGTAGTTCAGTGTTCGGGCTCTATGATGCATCTGGCCAAAATGATGAAAGAAACATACGGTGTGCCTTTCATGAGAGTATCTTATTTTGGTATTGAAGACATGAGTGACGCTTTGTATGAAGTAGCTAACTTCTTTCAAAGCGATGATTTGCTTCAGCAAGCCCGTACTATCGTTAAAGAAGAATTGGGACGCCTGCTTCCTGCTTTAGCTCCCTATAAAAAGGCATTGAACGGTAAAAAAGCAGCGATCTACGTTGGTGGTGCTTTCAAAGCCATATCGTTGGTCAAAGCATTGAGGCTGATTGGCGTTAAAACAGTAATTGTAGGCTCGCAAACGGGCGACAAAGACGATTATAAACTGATTCAGGAACTTTGTGACGAAGACACCATCGTTGTTGACGACTCAAATCCTGTTGAACTGTCTGCCTTTGTGAAGGAAAAACAAGCCGATTTGTTTATTGGCGGTGTAAAAGAGCGCCCCATCGCATACAAAATCGGATTGGGATTTTGTGATCACAATCACGAGCGCAAAGAAGCATTGGCCGGTTACGAAGGCATGCTAAACTTTGCTAAGGAAGTATACGGAACCGTGATGAGTCCGGTTTGGAAATATGTCAGATAAAAACAGAACGTTATGCAATCGACAACAGAAAATAAAAAAACACCCTATGCCTCTTCACGCAATGCGTGCAAACTTTGCGCACCACTGGGAGCCTCTGTGGTATTTAAGGGAATAGAAGGTTGTGTGCCTATGATACACGGATCGCAGGGATGTGCCACTTACATTCGCCGATATATGATAAGCCATTATAAAGAACCGGTGGACATTGCTTCGTCAAACTTCAGTGAAACAACCACTATTTACGGAGGTAACCGGAATTTTATCGAAGGCATAAACAATGTTATCAGGCAATATAGTCCCCAAGTAATAGGCATAGCCACAACCTGTTTGGCCGAAACAATAGGTGAAGATGTAAACGCACTTGTGGCCGAATACAAACAAGCAAATGAAGAAAACCCACTGCTGCCCGTCTTTATTCATGCCTCAACACCCAGCTATCAGGGTAGCCACATGGATGGGTTTCACGAAGCAGTATACGCCGCTGTAGCAACACTAGCCGACAAGAATACAAAGAGCGGTGCACACATCAATCTCTTTCCGGGTTTTGTTTCGCCGGCCGATTTACGTAACCTCAAGGAAATGCTCACAGTATCGGGTATAGAATACGTCTTGCTGCCCGACTATTCCGCCTCGCTCGATAATCCTTTCTGGAAAGATTATCACTTAGTACCCGAAGGCGGAACACCGCTCAATCACATCAGGATGACGGGAGGTGCCAGAGCCAGCATCGAGTTTGGCACCATACTCAACAAGGGAGCATTGACCGGACGAATTCGTAAAACAAAAACAATCACCACTGCGGGTGAATGGCTTGAAGAACATTGCGATGTACCCAATCACAGAATGAGAATGCCTATCGGAATTGATGCTACAGATCATTTTATAGAAACCATTGAAACCATTTCGGGTAAGAAGATTACTGAAAAATACAAACTCCAGAGAGGACGACTGGTTGATTCGTACATCGACGGGCATAAATATGTATTCGGCAAAAAGGCAATTGTCATTGGTGATGAAGACATGGTGTCGGGTCTGGTTTCTTTCCTGAGCGAAATAGGTATTATTCCTGTTATCGTAGCCTCGGGTGGCGAAAGCGGTCTTTTAAAAGAAGAGATAGAAGCCGTAGTCGAAGATCCATCACACATACAAGTGATGAACGGAGCCGATTTTGAATCGATACGCGAAGTAATTCAGGAAACAAAACCCGACTTACTAATTGGAAGCAGCAAAGGGTATTACATTGCACGCGAACTAGGCATCCCGTTAATTCGTGTAGGATTTCCCATACACGACCGCGTAGGCGGCCCTCGCATGGAACATCTTTTTTATTCCGGTGCCCAGCAATTATTTGACAGGATAGTGAATGCTTTGTTGGAATACAAACAAGAACATTCGCCTATCGGCTACAAATACATGTAATTGATCATTAATAAAACGAAGAATCATGGTTAAAGTTATTACAAAAAACGATATAGCGAAACATCCTTGTTTCGATGTGGAAGCCAGGCATACACATGCACGCGTTCACCTTCCTGTTGCCCCCCGATGCAACATTCAGTGCAACTATTGCAACCGGAAATACGATTGTGTCAACGAAAGCAGACCGGGAGTAACCTCTTCCGTACTAGATCCGTTTAAGGCGGTAACTTATCTGAAAGAATTGAATAAGCACATTCCTAACATTTCTGTAGTTGGCATAGCAGGACCCGGTGACCCCTTTGCTAACCCCGACGAAGTGCTAAAAACTCTCCGAGCTGTAAAAGCTGAATTCCCGGATAAAATATTCTGCCTATCGACCAACGGACTGAATTTAGAACCTTACATTGATGAGATCGCTGCTTTAGACGTAACACATGTCACCCTCACCATCAATGGCGTACGAACCGATATAACCTCAAAAATATATCGCTGGGTCAGATACAACAAGAAAGTATATCGGGGAGAAGAGGCCGCCGCCCTGTTATTGGAAAAACAATTAGCTTGCATTCCCTTGCTCAAGGCCAAAGGCATAACGGTGAAAATTAACTTCATCATTATTCCGGGTATTAATGACCGCCATATTGACGAAACAACTCGGGTAGTAAAAGGGTTGGGGGCAGACCTCATCAATTGCATGCCACTGATACCTACGGCCGGTTCTAATTTTGAGGATATGCCGAAGCCCGACCAAAAGATGATTTTCCGTGTACGTGCCGAAGCCAAACACCACCTGCCCATCATGACACATTGTGCCAGATGCCGGGCCGATGCAGCCGGACTCTTGGGGCAAGACATGAAAGAGGCTTATACCATTCTGCAACAAGTATCATCGAGTGTTGAAACAGGGGAAGAAAGCAGACCTTATGTAGCTGTGGCAACTTACGAAGGACATCTGGTTAACCTCCATCTTGGTGAAGCCAAATCTGTTTACATCTTCCGCCAAACACCTAATGGATTCCAATACGTAGAAGAACGTGAAATGCCAGATAAAGGAGGAGGCGATCAGAGATGGATTGATGTGGCCAGATTGTTGATAGACTGTCGTGCCATACTTGTTGCAGGGGTCGGAGAGAATCCTGCTTCCATTCTCAAAGAATGCGGCATCCGTGTAGTACAGATGACCGGAATGATTGACGAAGGACTTGATGGGATATACAATAACCTGCCCATACGCAGCATCAAGAAAGCAGATGCTTTTCGCTGTGGCAGCGGCTGTAGCGGAAACGCACAAGGTTGCGCCTGATCAACACGGCAAACTATTATAACAACACTATCATTCATAAAGTACTAACAAATTAAAATCTGACAAAATGAAAAAGCCCAATTACCACATTTTAGTATGCAACTCTTTCCGTCTGAGTGGAGAGGCACAAGGAGCCTGCAACAAAAAGGGAGCATCGTCTCTGCTGCAATACATCATGGAAGAATGTAACGACAGAGGACTCGACGTGGCTGTGTCGACTACAGGCTGCTTAAACTTATGCTCGCAGGGACCGGTCATCGTTGTTCATCCGAATAACTTCTGGTACGGCTGCGTAGAAACAGAAGAGGCAATAGACGAGATCCTCGATGCGCTCGAAGAAGGAGAGGCTTGCGAAAAATACCTGATTTCAGAATGAAACATCCCCAAGCACATATTATTGATACTACACTGCGTGACGGCGAACAAGCCGCCGGCGTAGTGTTCTCATTGGAAGAGAAGCTGAAGATTGCCGGCTTACTCCACAACGCCGCTGTGCCCGAAGTAGAAATAGGCACGCCCGCCATATCGACAAAAGAAAAGGAAAACATCAAAACATTGGTTGGGGCGGGTTTCTCTTTCAAATGTCTAGCCTGGTGCAGAGCTTTGCCGCAAGACATTGACCGTGCGGCAGAAACAGGAGTACAAGGTGTACATATCTCGTTTCCCGTTTCTTCCATTCACCTGCGTGCTTTGGGAAAAAACGAACTATGGGTGATCACACAGCTCAAAGAAATGCTCAATTACGCAGCCGGCCGATTTGACTACGTAACAATAGGTGCACAAGATGCTTCCCGAAGCGGTCCCTCTTTTCTGACCGATTTCATTGGTCATGCCATGCTTTACGGAGCAGCACGCATCCGCATAGCCGATACAGTTGGCATTCTGAACCCGCTAAGCGTTGCATCACTGTTTGGCAAGCTAAAAAAAGAATATCCGGCGGTTCCTTTTGAATTTCACGGACACAACGATTTGGGCATGGCAACCGCTAACACGGTCACCGCTTTATTGTCGGGTGCCGATGCAGCCAGCGTAACTGTTAACGGATTGGGCGAAAGGTCGGGAAATGCCGTACTCGAAGAAGTCATCATGGCACTTCAACTTAGTTCTCGTATTGAAACCGGTATTCAAACCCGATACCTAACGGAACTATCGTCTTTTGTGCAGCAAGCTTCCAATCGCAGCCTGTCTGATATGAAACCCATTACGGGCAAATACGCCATTAGTCACGAATCGGGCATACACACGCAATGCCTGCTAACCGATAGAAACACCTATCAGATTATTGATGCGTTAAGTGTAGGCAGGAGTGAGGAACCATTTGTTTTCGGTAAACATAGCGGCAGTAGGGCTTTGTGCAGTTTCCTGTCATCTAAAGGCTGCAACCTGACGGAACGCGAAAGCATCAAGATGCTCAACGAAGTAAAGAAGACGTCCGACAAACTAAAACGTTCCCTCACCGAATCTGAGTTACTTGGACTGTACAAACATCGTTGATTTTTTAGCCCGTCGATATCTTTTTAATTTATAACGACAACAAATTATGGAGAACGAGTTTATAAGCACACTACTTACAACCGGAAAACTGGCAAGTCTTACCACAATTATTCTGTTGGTAACAGGCCTGCCGATTGCTTATTTTCTGGCATTTTCGCGTTTTCGGCTCAAGGCAGTTGCAGAAGCCCTGATCTCTATGCCTATGGTGTTACCCCCCACCGTATTGGGATTTTATATACTAGTAGCCTACAGTCCGCAACATGCCTTTGGTAAAACCCTGGAAGAATGGTTTGATGTGCGACTGGCATTCAGCTTCACCGGCATACTCATTGCCAGCATACTCTGCTCATTACCTTACATGATACAGCCCTTACAAAACGGTCTGTCCGCACTACCCGTTAGTTTGCGCGAAGCATCATATACCATGGGTAAATCGGCCACAACCACTTTTTTCAAAGTGCTTTTGCCCAACATACGAGGAAGCGTAATCACGGCAGTTGCCATGACCTTTGCCCATTGCATAGGCGAGTTCGGCATCGTTTTAATGGTAGGCGGTAACATGCCCGGCGAAACCCGGGTAGCCTCTATCGCTCTGTATGATGAAGTGCAGGCGCTGAACTACAGTGCCGCCAATCAATACGCATTGATTCTATTTCTCATTTCATTTGTCATACTGACAGTAATCTACAGTATTAACAAAAAAACAAACTGAACACATGAAAGAATCTATCTACATTGACGTACGAAAAGAAATGACCACTACCGAAGGCAAAAACATGCTGAACATCCGGAGAGAAATTTCCGGCGGCGACTTTATCTGCTTGGTGGGACATTCGGGCTCAGGGAAAACTACATTACTCCGAATACTTTCCGGACTACTCACACCCGACGAAGGAGTGATACGAGTAGGCGGCAAAACTTGGTTTGACTCCACCGCCCGCATCAACCTCAAACCCCAACAACGAAGCATCGCCTACATGTTTCAAGACCTGGCACTCTTTCCCAACATGACGGTGGCGCAAAACATAGGCTATGCGCAACGTGCACACAACCCAACTCATATAAACGAACTGCTGGATATTTTCGGAATGAAAGGACTGGCAACACAGAAACCCGGCAAACTATCGGGCGGACAAAAACAACGGGTAGCACTGGCAAGAGCATTAGCTTCTTCCCCACAGATATTACTGCTCGATGAGCCGCTGTCATCCATTGATCAGGAAATGCGTGAGGCATTGCAAAGCGAAATACTCAAGGCGCACGAATACCTCAACTCAACCAGCATCATGGTTACACATGACCTGCCCGAGGCCCGGCGCATGGCCAATGAGATTATCAAAATTAAAAACGGACTAATAGTAGAAACAGATGAAACTGATCATACCCGTATACGATAACAAACTGATTGCCGAAGGATTTAACAAGACTACCCACGTATGCATATTTGATCCCGAGGCCTCTGATGCAGAAACTTGCTGTTTTATTCCCTGGCGCACCATTATACCGCCCGGAAGTAAAATTACCAAACAGATGAAAGAAATGGGAATTGCAGCTGTACTAACCTCACAAATTCAGCTGCTTGCCCTCAACCTTTTTGTTGAGAACGGCATACAAGTATATAAAAGCAGTGGAACAGATTTAACACAAAACCTGCTATTGTACAAGCAAAACAAACTGCATCCATTCACCGTGACCGACGCTATGGAGAGTAGTAACCTCTGTTCGGGCACGTGCGACAGTTGCACGTCCGACGAGAGCAATTGCAAGGAATAAAAGGAATAATCAAAGATTAATACGCACAATGCCTCCATAAGGAGTAAGAGAACTGAATGCCTCTTCAAACGGAACCACACCGGCGTACACCTGTGCGCATATCAACACACCTCCGTGAGCAAATAAGGCAACACGTTCGTAAGGCAATACGCGCAGTTCATCCAGAAAATCGGCTACACGTTTGTATTGGTCCTTGAAAGATTCACCACCGGGAACAGTTACGTGCATAAAGTCTTTATACCATTCCTGCAAACGCGGATCACGTATTTCATCGTAATGCTTCATTTCCCATTCGCCGAAGTTCATTTCCATCAGTCGGTCGTCACGCAGAGCAGAGGAATATCCGCAATAATTAGCCAAGTGCACACAACGAGACAGCGGACTGGTGTACACTCCGTCGAACGTTAAATCCTTTATTTTCCGGGAAACAACTTCTGCTTCTTTTTGAAAACTATCTTTCAACGGAACATCCGTTTGTCCGTAACAGGTGTGTGGCGGTACATCCACCGAGGTATGTCTGATTAGATATATTTCCATAATGCTTAAACAACGTAGTAATGATATAGAATGTTTATTCCCAAATAAAAGTTCAGTTCGCACAACAAAAATGCCGCACCACAGCAATCGCCCGTATACCCTTGTAACTTCCGTTTCAGGAACACAATGAGCAGGGCAATCGTAAGAAGTGAAAACAGTGCGGCTGCTACATATTGATAAGGCAGAAACAAAACGGCGGGCAAGACACCGGTCAGCAAAGCAAAGATAAAAGTCCCTACCGACATTTTATTATACACCACCTTCGCTTTGCTGTCTTCCTCGCGCCGGGCATAAGGCAAGAAATTGACGAGCTGTGCCGCAGAGAACTTTCCCCACGGATCACCAGCCAGCACCGCCGCACAAGCCAACGGAAGAGGTAATGCATGCAACAGCGAAAAGAGCAAAGCAAAATAAACAACGAGCCCCGTTACCCCGTAGCTCCCGATAAACGAATCCTTCATGATGGCCAAAATCCGCTCACGCGAAGTGCCACCACCCAAGCCGTCGAAGAAATCCGCCAGTCCGTCTTCATGCAAACAACCGGTAAGCAATAGCCGTCCCGCTAAGGCTAGTATGACAGCCACGGAGTAGGGAAGTATTTGAGCCGACAACCACAACACCGACGCCAATACCCCTCCCGTTAACCAGCCCGCCAAAGGCCAATAGTTAACCACCGTTTTATAACATTCGGCCGGCACCTGCGCCAAGCGCCAGAAAGGTAAACGAGTGAAGAAGATAAAAGCCGCCAGTATACGATAGCCCATTATTCAAAGTATTTAGTCACTGCCGCATGGGCAAAATTATCCATCTCATTAATCATCCTCACCGCCGAATCAATAAGCGGATAAGCACAAATAGCACCGGTACCTTCACCCAGACGTAAACCCATGTTTATTAAGGGGTTAACATTCATGGCATTAAGTAACAGTTTATGTCCGGTTTCATCACCCTGATGACCAAATATGGCATAATTCAGTACGGCAGGATAAAACTTGGAAGCCATCAGCATACAGTTAGTCATAATGAAACCATCCACCAAAATAACCATATTCAGTTCCGCCGCCTGCAACATGGCGCCCACGGCCATGACCATTTCCAGTCCGCCGAAATAACACATCACATCTTCTGCCGCACCGTTACCCGTATATCGTTCAAGCGATTGCTTCAACACACTGTACTTGCGTTGCACCCCCTCACTGCTTAGTCCGCTACCGGCCCCCACACATTGCTCCAACGGGATTCCCGTGAGGCATGACATCCACATGGAAGAAGGAGACGTGTTACCAATGCCCATTTCGCCAAAGCTAATGACATTGCACCCTTCACTGTGGCACAGTCTCACTACTTCCGCACCACGTTCTATACACAAATCGGCCTCCTCACGAGTCATAGCCGCTTCATACAAAAAGTTTCGGGTTCCCTTGCGCACCTTGAAATCGATGATTCCCTTTCCGGCAGGGAAATCATAATCGACCCCTGCATCTACAATCTTCAGTTCGAAGCCATGCTGACGACAGAAGAAGTTGACCCCGGCACCACCGCGAAGGAAGTTACTGATTTGTTGCCAGGTAACCTCTTTGGGTGAAAAGCTCACCCCTTCGTCAACAATGCCGTGATCGGCAGCAAAAATAATATTTTGAGGATTACGTAATTCGGGTTCGAGCGATTGCTGAATCAGTCCCACCTGCAAAGCCAGTTCCTCCAGTCGCCCCAGCGACCCTTTGGGTTTGGTAAGGTTATTGATTTTGTCTATTAAAAGCGGACGGATTGCTTCGTCGGGTTTATGAATTTGAAATGTTTTCATTCTTGTTCTATTTTGAGTTTGCATAGATTATTCTTTCACGTTGACCGGAATGCCCGACACCATAAGCACCACTTTATCTGCCCGTGCGGCAATGTACTGGTTTACCCACCCTTGCAGGTCGGTGAATTTCCGTTGAATTTCATTTTCCGAAGTAGCTCCCATGCCTATTTCGTTGGTCACAAAAATAAAAGTAGCCTCTTGGCTCACCAGCTTATCGAACTCCTCCTTCACCGCTTGCAAAGCCTTGTCAACATCAGCCTGCAGGTCAAAAAAGAAATTGGTACACCACAGCGTTACACAATCAATAAGTACCACTCGGTTAGTTAGAGAATGACTGCTGAGCCACTTTTCCTCCTCCAGATTAGTCCACTCGAGCCCCCTGTCGCGCTGATGCCGAAGCACGCGTTGCTTGAATTCATCGTCCCAAATACGGGCCGTGGCTAAGTAGACCGGATTATCAGACAACGTAAGTGCCAGTTTCTCAGCGTGTTTACTTTTTCCGGAGCGTGCCCCACCGGTTATCAATATGATTTGTTTCATGTATTATCTTACTAATATCGGAAGCAAAGGTAGTATTTTTACTTGCTTTTTTTTGGTTAAAATGCGTATTAATTCAAATATATACTTACCTTTGCATCGTTTTAATAGAGTACATAGCGCTGCGGCAGTAGCTCAGTTGGCAGAGCATCAGCTTCCCAAGCTGAGGGTCGTGGGTTCGAATCCCATTTGCCGCTCAAGTGATTATCAGGCATTTACAGTGATTGTAAGTGCCTTTTTTTATTCTTCGCTGCCCAACGCCTACATAAAAAGTATAAAAAGAAGTATCACCAAGTATCACCAACCTTGTAACAACTTGATAATCAGATTATTCTGTGTGACACTTGGCTAAAAAAAAGTGTCACCAAGTATCACCAAGTATCACACTTATTTTTCAAGCATACGTTACATATAGAAAGAGTAAATAGCAAATTATATATAAACAAAAAGGCGGTTTTAATCTATTTATTTGCTTGTGCGGAAAAGCTGTGTACATCCGGGTGTACAGGCACTATACACGGGGGTGTATAAAGTTTGTAGATCCGGGTGTAGGAGAGGTGTACACCCGGGTGTATATGGAATTTGTAAACCGTCAATTTTATAAACACAAAGCACTTGTTTGTGCGAAACATTATTTCAACAATGGCCTTTTTCAAGCACCACGAAAAAAGGCACATTTCGTGTCCGTTAAGCGATAGCAATACCCATCTTTTTCATCAAAAAGCATGCATTCATGTTTTGCGCAACCCCTTCTCTTATTCGATAGGAGAAGGTTAATTCATTATGGGTTATGTCGGCCTCGAAGCAATAGTTCTTAATTTGTCCCGGATACACATCGGCCAACGTCCCTAATTGAAGGTCGTGCGTAGCAATGATACCGTTTACCTGCAAAGTCATAAATTGTTTAATCAATGCCAGCGAACCTTTCTGTTTATCGATTGAGTTAGTTCCTTTCAGTATCTCATCGAGAATGATAAACAGTTCGTCGCCCGCCAACCTACGATCAATGATGCTTTTCAGGCGCTTCAACTCTGCAAAGAAATAAGATTCGTTTTCATTCAGCGAATCGGTTGTTCGCAAACTCGTAGCCAGTTGGGCGGGGTAGACCTCCATCTCATCGGCCCACACAGGGAAACCGGCACATGCCATCAGGTAGTTAACGCCCACCGTGCGCAGATACGTACTCTTGCCTGCCATGTTGGCACCTGTTACCACCAGGAAAGCCGGCTGGGCGGTGATGCACACATCATTTCGCACACATTTGTCACGGCGCATTAGCGGATGCCCCATAGCGGTTGCCTTCATGCAAAACGTATCGACAGCCACGCGAGGGTACACATAATCGGGATGATTGTAGGCAAAAGTGGCCAGTGAACAATACGCATCCATCTCGCCCAGCGCATCGAGCCAGTCGGGTAGTTGCGAAGCGTGAGCTTCTTTCCATGCCTCGATGTGCATCATCTGTCGCAACTCCCAAAACATAAGTCCGTTGAGCACAAAAGCAACCAAGATATTGTTGCGCTGATCAAGTCCGTTAAGCAGCTTGCTCAATTTATGCACCGCCAGGCAGGCCGAATGATTGCCTTGCTTGAAACGCAATTGCAGTTGGCCAAGATTGGCAGTACGGAAATATTGATTTTCAATGAGCTCTATCAGTTTGGAATGGGTGTTCAGAATTTGCATCTTCGCACCGTAAACCGACTGGATTTTGGTGATGTTTCTGGAATAAATAGTGCTTGCCAACGCAAAAATAACGACTTGCAACACAAAAAGACTAGCAGGGATGACGTCTAGTAAGAGCAGGGACAGAGTGATTGCATTAGCCACAGGTATTAAAACAGAAAGCAGCTTCGGCACTCTTTTTTGGTAATACCGCGAAGGCGATTGCGCCCATTGCCTGATTTCATCCTCATCGGCCAGCTTGCCTTTGTAAAGCAAACCCAGCACGCGAAATTTCTGGCGGAAAACCCGATTGGCAGTCAGCTCCTGAACAGCCTCTTGCCTATTAATGATGGCTCCTTTTTTTAGCAGCGGGTGCTTCATCCACTCTGCCAGAGTCAGTTCTCCGCGACGAATCACCGTACGGTTAAGCGACTGAAAAAGAGAGGAGTTACCAAACAAATCGAGGTCGTATGAATAGCTGTGCGCCGGGTCAATAAACTCTTCGCCCGCATTGAATGCTGAAAAGTCGTAGCCAAGTGCCTGCAACTCCTGCGCATTGACTTCCGCTTTCTTTTCAAGGTAGTCTTTCTTATAAAAACAACGGTTGTGAACCTTAACAAGGTATAAAAAGGCAACAAGAAAAAGCAGCATAACAGGCACAACTACCACGGCACCCAAAGGCCATGCATACACTGTAGCCACAACCCCTCCGGCAAAGACCGAAATTCGTAAAAGAGCAATGCGGTATATCTGTTGTTTGGCCGAGGCGATGCGTTGTTGCGTTTCTAGCAGCTGTGACCGATAGGTCGATTCTATTTCCGGTAGAGAATTCATGGTATTTTGTTTTGGGCGTAAATGTAGCATTATAATGTGAAACAGCCAAAACCAGGCACATAAGATGCTTGATTATCAAATAAAGCACTAGAAAAAGAAAAAGCCACCCTCACGGGCAGCTTATCCTTTTGTTAACCTTAAAATCTAATCCTATGAAAAAAAACTATTCAAATATAGGCATAATTTGATTATCAGCAAATTACAGATGCTTTTTAGAGGGAAATATAACAAGGTTTAAACCTATTATCATCCTGTTAACAATAAAAGGTATTTGTGTTAACAATTAACATTATCAAGCGTAAGAATTAGGCATTGCCTGATGCGTTGCAGCTAAAAGAAATATCTCTTTCATAGATAGTTTTGCTAAAAAAAGCATTATTTGTGTATATTTGCTTTTCAATAAAATAAATACCTATCAATTTAATCGGCAAAAGAATGAAAATAAGACCAAAAGGAAACATAGCAAGCATTCCGTTATACATAAAAATACTGGTTGGCATGATAGCCGGAATAGCAACCGGCATGCTTTTTATCTCATTCGGGCAAGGAGAGGTGGTTCAGTTGTGGATAAAACCTTGGGGAAACATCTTCATCCGAATGCTTCAACTCATTGCCGTGCCACTGGTATTGGTTTCACTCATCAAAGGTGTTACGGGCATTGAAGACATACGGCGGTTTTCACAAATCGGACTGAAAGCTCTTCTTATATATATGAGCACTACCGTTTGCGCCATACTTGTGGGACTAGCTTTGGTGCTGTCAGTAAAACCGGGTAATTTTGTTGATGCTGCCGTGGCAAGTCAGATGAAAGAAAGCTACCAGCATGTGGTGAATGAGAAAATGTCGGCTGCCGAATCGACAAGCGAACAGGGGCCATTATCGTTCTTAAATGACATCGTTCCCGATAATCTTTTTGCCGCATCGAGCAACAACAGCAAAATGTTGCAGGTTATCTTCTTCGCCATCTTTTTCGGGATAGCAGCCATCAGTTTACCTAAAGAGAAAACCAAAGCTGTCTTAAAGGTCGTTGATTCGCTTTATGATATTATTCTGAAAATGGTGGATTACATCATTCGTTTTGCACCTTACGGCGTGTTTGCCCTCATGGCGGCACTTGTGGCCGATAACTCAAGTAATCTCAGCATTTTCGCAGCATTGGGCATGTACACCCTTACGGTAATTGCGGGATTACTGCTGCTTATCTTTGTGTTTTATCCTTTGTTGGTTCATCTGTTTACACGGATCCAAACCAAACATTTTATTCGCAACATGTATCCGGTTCAACTACTGGCCTTTACAACCAGCTCCAGCGCTGCCACTTTGCCGCTGAACATGGAAACAACCGAAAGGGATTTGGGCATATCAAAAGAAATCACCTCCTTCGTTCTGCCCGTTGGAACAACCATTAACATGGACGGAACGAGTTGTTATCAGGCCATAGCGGTTGTATTCATTGCCCAGGTTATGCACATTCATCTGGGCTGGAGTGAACTTATTGCCATTGTGCTGCTCACCACCATTTCATCCATCGGTACGCCGGCCATTCCCGGAGGCAGCTACGTCATACTAACCATGGTGCTGTCGTCCGTGGGTATTCCGGCCGACGGACTGGCGTTGATATTGGGTGTAGACAGACCGCTCGATATGCTTCGCACTTCCGTCAACGTAACAGGCGATGCTACCGTGGCATCCATCATTGACAAGCCCCGCACAAAAAGAAAATAGGATGTGCACAGCGAATTTGCTTTCTGTGCACATCCTATAAACTTTCCGCGCACAACAAATTTAGCGCGTATTCGAGGGCTAATAAATGCTACCTGCCATTGTTGGCATGTTTGCTCTTATTCTTATTGCCTTTATTCTCTTTCTTTCCTTTTGCCTTATCGTTGCCCTTCATCTCTTTGGACTTCTTATCAAAATCTCTATAAAGATCTGACTTTAAAGCTGTTCTCTTCTTGTAAGCAACTTTAGGATTTTTTTTCTTACCATAATCTTTAAACGTATTTTTCCAATAAGAATCTTTCTGACTCATCTGACTTTTCAGTCTCTTAAACTGATCGGAACCGGGCTTAATGCCCATCTCTTTGGCAATAACGCCCCAGCCTTTACCCTTGTTCTTGTTATAACAGCTGTACACATCATACACGGGTCTGTTCAAATAGTTACTCAATTCGAGCGTTGCTGCCACATCTCCCCAATTGTTATTGTATGATACATACAAACTATTGAGTGTATTCATAGGCACACCGTAGTGCTGATTAAGCAATGCTGATATTTCGGCACCTTTGTAATTTACCGTCAAACCAACCATTGTTTTGGCAAAGTCACCCAAAAAATTCTGTGCCCGTACGCCTGTAAAAGACGTAAACACAACTACAATTACTAATAAAATCTTTTTCATGTTGTTCTGTTTAAGTTAAATGATATATCAAATATAACATCTAGCATGATACGTTGGTGTTTTCGTTAGCTATATTTAACCATAGAGCGTCAGTAATGAATCTTTATGCAATTCAAATAACAATTTCTACATAAAACTAACGAGAAGCGAAATTTGTTCTTAAAAGAAACAAATTAAATCAATC
>NZ_KE386627.1:0-196459 GCF_000428125.1 Bacteroides graminisolvens DSM 19988 = JCM 15093 | reverse complement strand
TATTACGGAGCTCAAACGCAAAGGAGCGTGAACAACTTCAAGATTGCCACAGAAACCAATCGTATGCCGCGTGAAGTCATTGAAGCTTTCGCCTATTTAAAAAAGACAGCGGCCTTAACCAATTGCGAACTGGGCGTACTTTCTGTAGAAAAAACCGAGTTGATAGCACGGGTGTGCGACGAAATTATGGAAGGTAAATTACTCCATGAGTTTCCACTTGTTGTGTGGCAAACGGGTAGCGGCACGCAGAGCAACATGAATGTCAATGAGGTGATTGCCAACAGGGCGCATGTACTTGGGGGCGGTCAATTGACGGATGCACACAAGGTTTTGTCGCCCAACGACGACGTGAACAAATCGCAGTCTTCTAATGACACGTTTCCAACCGCCATGCACATTGCAGCCTACAAAATGCTGGAGGAAATTACCATTCCGGGAATAGAGGCTCTCAGAGATACTTTGCAAGTTAAGAGTGAGGAGTTCAAAAAGATAGTCAAAATAGGCCGGACGCACTTCATGGATGCTACTCCCATCACACTGGGACAGGAGTTTAGCGGCTATGTGGCTCAGCTGAATTACGGACTTCGGGCCATCAGAAATGCTCAGAAGCATTTAGCGGAGCTGGCCTTGGGAGGTACAGCCGTGGGAACGGGCATCAACACGCCCGAGGGGTATGCCGATAAAGTAGCGGAAAAGATAGCCGGACTCACCCGACTGCCGTTTGTTTCTGCACCCAACAAATTTGAATCGCTGGCCAGTCACGATGCAATGGTCGAAACGCACGGAGCACTGAAGACAGTAGCCGTAAGTCTGATGAAAATAGCCAATGACATCCGCATGCTGAGCTCGGGACCGCGTTGTGGAATTGGTGAAATACACATTCCCGAAAACGAACCGGGCTCTTCCATCATGCCCGGAAAAGTGAACCCCACGCAGTGTGAAGCGCTTACCATGATTGCCGCACAGGTAATGGGCAACGATGTGGCCATAAGTATTGGCGGGGCCAGCGGACATTTTGAACTCAACGTATTCAAACCGCTTATTATATATAACTTTTTACACAGTGCCCGCCTGATAGGAGAAGGGTGCCGCAGCTTCAACGAGCATTGCGCCATTGGCATTGAACCGATTCCGCAAAACATGGAGAAGCATTTAGAGAATTCATTGATGCTGGTTACTGCTCTCAACCCTAAAATTGGTTATTACAAGGCTGCCGCCATAGCGCAAAAGGCTTATGCCGAAGGAAAAACGCTGAAAGAAGCTGCTTTGGAGTCGGGCGAAGTTACATCAGAAGAATTCGATGCATGGGTTGATCCGCACAAAATGGTTGGCAAAACAGATTAATAGGGCTGTTTATCACCTTGCAAACGAAATAAAAAGGCTGTATTAGTATGACTAATATGGCTTTTTTTAGTACTTTTGCATCCATTAAAAATGAAAGAATAGAAATAACAATATTAAAATGGCAAAAGAACTGAAAGATTTGACCAAACGCAGCGAAAATTATTCGCAGTGGTACAATGATTTGGTAGTGAAAGCCGACTTAGCAGAGCAGTCGGCCGTGCGTGGATGTATGGTTATTAAGCCTTACGGATATGCTATTTGGGAGAAAATTCAACGTCAGCTTGACGATATGTTCAAGGAAACCGGACACGTGAATGCTTATTTCCCGCTACTGATACCGAAATCTTTCCTGAGTCGCGAAGCAGAACACGTTGAAGGTTTTGCCAAAGAATGTGCAGTGGTAACTCATCACCGTCTCAAAAACTCTCCCGACGGAAAAGGGGTAGTGGTTGATCCGGAAGCTAAATTGGAGGAGGAACTCATTATTCGTCCTACTTCTGAAACCATTATCTGGAATACGTATAGAAATTGGATCAACTCTTATCGTGACCTGCCTATTCTTTGCAATCAGTGGGCCAATGTAATGCGTTGGGAAATGCGTACCCGTTTGTTCCTTCGTACGGCCGAATTCTTGTGGCAGGAAGGACACACCGCACACGCCACCCGCGAAGAGGCAGAAGAGGAAGCTATCAGAATGCTGAATGTATATGCTGATTTTGCTGAGAAATACATGGCTGTACCGGTTGTGAAAGGTGTAAAATCGGCCAACGAACGTTTTGCCGGTGCTTTAGACACTTACACCATTGAAGCTATGATGCAAGATGGAAAGGCTCTGCAAAGTGGTACGTCTCACTTCTTGGGACAGAATTTCGCCAAAGCTTTTGATGTTCAGTTTGTGAACAAAGAAAATAAAATGGAGTATGTATGGGCTACTTCATGGGGTGTTTCTACCCGTTTGATGGGAGCGCTTATCATGACTCACTCTGACGATAACGGTTTGGTATTGCCTCCGCACTTGGCACCCATTCAGGTGGTTATTGTTCCCATCTACAAAAACGAGGAACAGCTGAACCTGATTAACGAGAAGGTTGCCGGTATTGTAAGCAGTTTGAAAGCATTGGGTGTTTCAGTAAAATATGACAATGCTGATAACAAGCGTCCGGGATTCAAATTTGCCGACTATGAGTTGAAAGGGGTACCTGTTCGTTTGGTAATGGGTGCACGCGACCTGGAAAACAATACCATGGAGGTAATGCGTAGAGATACACTCGAAAAAGAAACGGTATCTTGCGACGGAATTGAGGCTTACGTTAAGAATTTGCTGGAAGAAATTCAGGCTAATATCTACCAAAAGGCTCTTGACTATCGCACTTCACATACTATCACTGTCGATTCTTACGATGAATTCAAAGAAAAGATTGAAGAAGGTGGCTTTATTTTGGCTCACTGGGATGGTACTACCGAAACGGAAGAGAAAATCAAAGAGGAAACCAAAGCAACCATTCGTTGCATACCTTTAGATGGTGATAAAACGCCGGGCAAATGTATGGTAACGGGCAAGCCGTCTGCTTGCAGGGTTATCTTTGCCAGAGCATATTAATGATAAAAACTCCCGGTAATTCAAGAAGGCCTTGATTACCGGGAGTTCTTTTTATATGGTTTTCTTCGGAAATTACCGAAGAGAATATTTAATCCAAAAAACGCTTAGTGAGTCCGCCATACTCATCTATACGCCTGTCGCGCAGGAATGGCCACCAACGACGCACGTTCTCAGAGCGTTCCAAATCAATTTCCACTAATAAGTTTTCATTCTTGTCATTCGATGCCTGAATCAGGAATTCACCTTGAGGACCGGCAACGAAACTGTTTCCCCAAAACTGAATGCCATTGGTTTGGCCCGACGGGTCGGGTTCATGCCCCACACGGTTCACCGAAACAACCGGTAGGCCATTGGCTACTGCGTGTGCTCGCTGAGAAATAATCCACGCATTGAGTTGACGCGACTTCTCATCTTCCGTATCCGAACTTTCCCAGCCGATGGCTGTAGGGTAAATCAATATTTCGGCTCCTTTCAATGCCATGAGGCGGGCAGCTTCCGGATACCACTGATCCCAGCACACCAAAACGCCCAGCTTGCCCAGCGATGTTTGAATGGGTTCAAAACCGATGTCTCCGGGGGTGAAATAAAACTTTTCATAATAGGCAGGATCATCGGGGATGTGCATTTTACGATATTTACCGGCTATGCTGCCATCCGTGTCAAAAACAACCGCCGTATTGTGATACAGCCCGGGGGCGCGTTTCTCAAAAAGTGAGGTAACGAGAACGACTTTGTGTGCGGCTGCCAGCTCGGAATAGAAGCCTGTCGACGGACCGGGTATGGGTTCGGCCAGGTTAAATAGATCCGTATTTTCGGTCTGGCAGAAGTAAAGTGAATTATGCAGTTCCTGCAACACTATTAATTGAGCACCTTTTGAGGCACATTCTGCTATGCTGGCTGCCAGATTTTTGAGATTGGTGCGTAAATCGGGTGTATTCGACTGTTGTATGATTCCAGTTACTATTTTTCTCATTGTCTTCTTTTTACGAAATTATAAAACTCCTTTGGGGTATTGCATGGTTACGCAGTGAAGCGAACCGTGTTGTTTGATGAGCGCAGTGCAATCAATTCCAACTATTTCGTGTTGAGGAAATGCCTGCTGCAGCACACGGGCTGCCGATTCATCATTTTGTGGCTGATTGTAAGTGGGGTATAGCACCGCATCATTGAGAATCAGGAAGTTAGCATAGGTAGCGGGCAAGCGCTCGCCATCGAAAACTATTTTATCGGCCATGGGCAACGCCAGTAACCGGTAAGGTTCACCGCTTAATGTGCGGAACGTTTTGAGCTGATCTTCCATTTTTTGCAACGCTTCGAAATGTTCATCTTCGGAATCGGTGCATTTAACATAGGCAATTGTGGTAGGTGAGCATAAACGGGCCAACGTGTCAATGTGGCTGTCGGTATCATCACCTGCCAGATAGCCGTGATCCAACCACAGCACTTGCTGCAAATGGAATACGGAGCGAAGGTATTCTTCTATTTCTACATTGTTCATCTGACCGTTTCGGTTGGGCGACAGCAAACATTCGGAGGTGGTTAGCAGGGTACCCATACCGTCACTTTCAAGGGAACCTCCTTCTAATACAAAGCCCAGTCTGTTTTGGTATTGCCCCTTGAGCACTCCTTTTTCAACGGCTTTGAGAGTAATCAGATTGTCTTTATCGGATGCAAACTTCAGTCCCCAGCCATTAAACTTAAAATCGAGTAGGGTAGCCGCACTACCATCGAGCATGGTAATGGCTCCGTGATCACGAGCCCAGGTATCGTTCGTTTCTGCTTGCAGGAAAACTACATGATCCATATTGACTTGGTTCTCAATCTGCTTCAACACTTCATCGGGTTCAGGTGTCACTATCAGTAGTTTTTCACGCGAAGCTATTTCGCGGGCAATCTGCACAAAACATTGCTGTACTTCTTCCAGCATATACGCCCAATCGGTTCCTGCATGAGGCCAGGTTAGCTGAACTCCGCTCTGCGGAAACCACTCAGCGGGAAGGTGAGGGGTACGCATTTCTACTTGCTCACTAATCGGTAATCCGAAATTCAATTGCAAGTCTTTTTCGGTACCGCCTATATTGGGATAGCCAACTAATATGCCCATAATTATGTTGTTTTAGGTTTACGATCGAAAAACGGATTCTTTGACGATGCACTGACGGGTATGGCCATCACCATTTTACAACCCTTCAGCCAGTCGAGCCGTTGCGCTGCCAGTCCGGCCGAAAACATCACTCGGGTGTCAACGCGCATATCGGCCGCGGTGGCACAAGCCGAACCAATCGCAATGCCCACGTCAATGGAGTTCAACGCACAAGGTACGCCGTTGTCACGACTTTCGCAGGTTGCATAACCACAATGACTGCAATTCAAACCTTGCGCTTTCTCGTGTGTACCAATAAGCACAACGCATTCGGCTTGCTGAATGTTGTCGGCGTCACGAAGAAAAAACTTCATGCCATGTTCTTCTACCATAGCAATCATAACATCCGAAAGGATTTTAATATGTTCTCCTTCTATCAGGGCGGTTTCAATAATATCAATACCCTTTCCTTTGGGGGCCGTTCGAGCAGCCGTCATCATCTGTCTGCCAATTTGCAATGCATGCTCATGGCGAGTGTCACGTTCATTCAATATCATCGTTGTTATTCATTTATTTTTCAGGGCAAAGATAAGTTTTTTTATGGTTATCACTCATTCATAAGCACTAAAAACGGCTTATTGAGCGCCGACTTTACTTAACAATAGAAAAATGATTGATCAAAAAGATGGTTTATTACAGTATATGTATTATCTTTGCTTCAAATTTTCCATAAAATGAAAATTAAGGAAGTAGTAAGCGCCCTTGAAAGGTTCGCGCCTCTGCCTTTGCAAGACGGATGGGATAATGCCGGCATGCAAATTGGACTGACAGATGCGGAAACAACAGGGGCTTTGTTGTGTCTGGACGTAACCGAAGCTGTGATTGACGAAGCTATTGCTTTTGATTGCAACTTGATTATTTCTCATCATCCTTTGTTGTTTAAAGGCTTGAAATCTTTAACGGGAAAGGATTATGTGGAGCGTTGTGTTTTGAAGGCAATAAAGAATGATATTTGCATCTATTCGGCTCATACTAATTTAGACAATGCCTCCAATGGAGTGAATTATAAAATAGCTGAGAAAATAGGGCTACAAAACATTCGGATACTATCTGAAAAAGAGAATTCGTTAGTTAAGTTGGTTACTTTTGTTCCATTTGCTAAAGCCGACAATCTTCGAAATGCTTTATTTGAAGCGGGTTGTGGTAACATTGGAAATTATGACTCGTGCAGCTTTAACCTGGAAGGCGAAGGCACTTTCAGAGCGAAAGAGGGAGCGAATCCTTTCTGTGGCTCGATAGGTGAAATGCATCGGGAAGGTGAGGTGAGAATTGAAGTTATTTTACCTTCTTTTAAAATGGAACAGGTGAAAAAAGCACTCGTAAATAATCACCCGTATGAAGAACCGGCTTTTGATTTTTACCCGCTGCTCAATGCTTGGCAACAAGTCGGAGCCGGGGTGATAGGAGAGTTGCCTAGTCCGGAAACGGAGCTTGACTTTTTGAAACGTATAAAAAAAACATTTGAAGTGGGTTGCCTGAAGCACAACAAGTTAGCAGGAAGAGAAATTCAAACGGTAGCTTTATGTGGTGGATCAGGAGCATTTTTACTAAAAGATGCAATCAAAAATAAAGCGGATGTTTTTATAACCGGTGAAATGAAATATCATGATTATTTTGGTCATGAAACAGATTTGCTGATCGCTGAAATTGGTCACTATGAAAGTGAGCAATTCACAAAAGATATTTTTCAGTCTATACTGAAAGGGGTCATGCCTCACAATCAGATATTTATTAGTAATGTAAATACAAATCCCATAAAATATTTATAGTAATATGGCTAAAGAAGCAAAAAACGAACCGAAAGAGTTGACAGTTGAAGAGAAATTGAAAACGTTGTTTCAACTGCAGACTATGTTGTCTGAAATTGATAAGATCAAAACATTGAGAGGGGAGCTTCCTCTGGAAGTTCAGGATTTGGAAGACGAGGTAGCCGGTTTAAGTACGCGTATAGACAAGATCAAGTCTGAAATTGATGAACTGAGAGCTTCTATTGCTGCTAAAAAAATTGAAATTGAAACAGCTAAGGTTGCAGTTGAGAAATACAAATCTCAACAAGATAATGTACGCAACAACCGTGAGTATGATTTCTTAAGCAAAGAAATTGAATTCCAAACGCTTGAAATTGAACTTTGCGAAAAAAGAATTAAGGAATTCACTGCTGAAGAAAAAGATAAGAACCAAGAACTAGCTAATAGTTCACTGATTCTTGATGAAAGAAAAAAAGATTTGGAACAGAAAAAGAGCGAATTGGATGAGATCATTTCTGAAACCAAACAAGAGGAAGAAAAATTAAGAGATAAGGCCAAAAACTTGGAAACTATTATTGAGCCTCGCTTGCTTCAATCTTTCAAAAGAATCCGCAAAAACTCACGTAACGGTTTGGGCGTTGTTTATGTACAGCGTGATGCTTGTGGAGGTTGTTTTAACAAGATTCCGCCTCAGAGACAACTCGATATTCGTTCTCGTAAGAAAATTATTGTTTGCGAATATTGCGGACGCATCATGATTGACCCTGAATTGGCAGGTATTGATCTTGAAGTGAAAATAGAAAAACCCGGAAAGAAATAAATTCCGATCTATAAGGTATTAGTCCCTTATTTAAATTTGTTGTTCGCAACGGTTTAAATAAGGGTCTTTTTATAGCTGTGGGTAATCGGGTATGTCTTCCAAGAAGATGTATTTCCCACTGGCATAATCCATCCGGCAACAGAAATGTTGCATTCCATTACTAACAATCAGGTAATCGACCTTTAGCACCATATTGTAACGGGTGATTTGATCAAATACCGATTGGGTAATTTCTATATGCGGCGCTTTGTATTCAATAATCATCTTAGCCGATAAGTCTCGGGTGTATAATACTGTATCACATCTTTTTTTTGTTCCATTTAAGTTCAGCAATACTTCATTGGCCAATAAGGCAGATGGATACTGTTTGTGATCAATAAGAAAGTGCACAAAGTGTTGTCTGACCCACTCTTCGGGGGTCAATGCAACATATCGTTTACGAATTACATCAAAAATCACCTTTTTTTCATCGCGCAAAGTGATTTTTGTTTCAAAAGCAGGTAGGTTTAATGATAACATTTACTATTTTTGTATGTTAAATATTGGTTCCTGTTTAATGGAAATACAAATTTAATGGATAATTTATGAAAACAAAGCAAGAAATTGTAGAGAATTGGCTTCCCCGCTACACTAAACGTAAACTGGAAGATTTCGGAGAATATATCTTACTGACCAACTTTAATAAGTATGTTGAAATATTTGCAGAGCAATTCAACGTACCTATTTGCGGACGCGATGCAAACATGATTTCTGCTACCGCTGACGGAATAACCATTATAAACTTTGGCATGGGTAGCCCTAATGCTGCAATAATCATGGACTTACTAGGTGCCATTCACCCAAAAGCATGTTTATTCCTGGGTAAATGTGGAGGTATTGATAAAAAAAATAAGATTGGCGATTTGATTCTACCTATAGCTGCCATAAGGGGTGAGGGTACATCAAACGATTATTTTCCACCCGAAGTCCCTTCGCTACCGGCATTTATGCTTCAAAGAGCTGTGTCATCAGCGATACGTGACTATGCACGCGATTACTGGACCGGTACAGTTTATACAACCAACCGACGTATTTGGGAACACGACGAAACTTTTAAAGATTATCTTAAAAAGACTCGTGCCATGGCTGTTGATATGGAAACTGCAACTCTTTTCAGTGTGGGATTCGCTAATCACATACCCACTGGCGCATTGTTGCTTGTTTCTGACCAGCCCATGATTCCTGAAGGGGTAAAGACTGACAGAAGTGATACCATCGTAACTCAAAATTTTGTTGAAGAACACGTGCAAATCGGTATTGCATCTCTTAAAATGATTATTGAAGAAAAGAAAACGGTAAAACACCTCAAATTTGACTGGTAACAGAAATTAATATGGCTAAAAAGGAATTGACTTGCGACGATATTTTAAGTGAACTGAAAAAAAAACAATTCTATCCCGTTTATTATTTAATGGGTGAAGAGCCATATTATATTGATATTATTGCCGACTACATAACCGATAATGTTCTTACTGATATTGAAAAGGAATTCAACTTAACTGTTGTTTACGGTTCCGATGTGGATATCGCCACGGTAATAAATGCTGCCAAAAGATATCCAATGATGTCAGAATACCAAGTAGTCATTGTAAAAGAGGCGCAAAATATTAAAAATATAGAGGAGTTAGCTTTTTATTTACAAAAACCGCTAACTTCTACTATTTTGGTTATTTGCCATAAACATGGCGTACTTGATCGCAGAAAAAAACTTGCCGCCGAAATTGAGAAGAGCGGCGTATTGTTTGAATCAAAAAAAATAAAAGAAGCCAACCTTCCTGCTTTTATCGCTTCTTATCTGAAACGTAAAGGAGTGGACATAGAACAAAAAGCAGGAGAGATGCTCACTGAATTTATTGGCAATGATTTGTGCCGACTCACAGGTGAACTGGAAAAACTTATCATCACTTTACCTACTGGACAAACTAGGGTGACACCCGAACAAGTTGAGAAAAACATTGGAATAAGTAAAGACTATAATAACTTTGAACTGCGAAATGCACTGATTAATAAAGACGTATTAAAAGCAAATCGTATCATCAAGTATTTTGAAGAGAATCCCAAGTCGAATCCTATTCAAATGACTTTGCCACTTCTATTTAGCTTTTTCTCTAATTTGATGCTGGCTTACTATGCACCCGATAAGTCGGATCAAGGGATTGCCAGCATGTTAGGGTTAAGAACTCCATGGCAAGCTAAAGACTATATGTTGGCAATGAAAAAATATTCCGGTGTAAAAACAATGCAAATAATTTCTGAAATAAGGCAAGCTGATGCAAAAGTGAAAGGTGTAGATAATGCCTCCTTATCCGACAGCCAAATTTTAAAAGAGCTGGTTTTTAAAATACTCCATTAACGTCGTCATTTCCTTTCTTCCATCTATTCCAAACTTCAATTTTATCATTATTTCAATAAAGAATAATGGTAAACAACGTTTTTATGCCTTCTAATCAGCATAATAATTCTAGAATATCCTATTTTACATTTTATAAAAATAGGATTAAATGCCTAAATATCAAACAATTACATTAAAAACAACCCTTCTAGAATTGCTTAAAAAATATAGCATAAGGAATTACCCCAAATATGAAAAGGATTTGGCGTTTACGAGTAATATACTATCTCTTTCATCTTATAGATAAGTGATTATAATTGTTTATTTAACTTTGTCTTATTACATACGTAATATGCGCATTTACATATATAAAAGTATAATTGTAAAAAGACGCACATATGTGTATAAAACAACGCATACACATATGTAAAAACGAATATTACAAATAAAAATTTGCCTATTTAAAAATGTAACAATATGCTTTTAACAAAGCCTTATTTAATCAATAAACATATGATTATCAGTACTTTATAATAATTGAATGATTCTAATACTTTAATTCAATAAATTGTTTTATGAAACAAATGTGAACTAGGCCATAAACAAGAAAAATATAATAACATATTATACTGATAATCAATTAATTATATTATAAATATAATCTAAGACTATAATATAAATACAAAAGTAAAACAAGGCGTTTTGGTCATAATATTCCATTAGTAAATCAATCTTGTATTTTTGTAATAATTCAATTTTATATAATTAATTTGCAAATGTAATTTCTTTCTATTACTTTTGTATAATCAATTAAGATTGGTACATTATTGAAATTCATAAAACAGATGGATATAAAAGATAGAATTAAAATGCTCATGGAGAAAGAGAACATGACCTCAGGCGCCTTTGCCGAAAGCATAGGCATACAGCAGTCCACTCTTTCACACATTCTTAATGGTAGAAATAAACCAAGCCTGGATGTCATCATGAAAGTTCACCAAAAATATAGCTCAATTGATTTAGAATGGTTATTATATGGGAACGGCAATTTGAATGAACAAAGTCAGAAATCTATTTCAATGGATTTTCTACCCTCTCTGTTTGACGAGAATGCAATAAATACGTCCAATATATCAGCAGAAAAAGAATATCGCAAGGATATGCCATTAAGAGAGGCTGATTACAATACTAAAGAGCCTGTAAAACAGGAAGTTAAGTATATAGAAAGACCTCCTAGAAAAATAACGGAAATAAGAATTTTCTTTGATGATAATACCTATGAAACCTTTAGAGGAGAAAAATAAGTAGTAATTTCTAATCTTTGAGCTTTTTGCCGTATCTTTGCAAGGTAAATCAAGAATTAATACTCTTCTATTTATCCACATGAAAAAATATATTTTAGACTTGGTTGTCTCTGAAAATATTCAGCTAAACGACAACTATGTATTGCTCAAGATGACCGCTCCCACAGAATTGCCCGACATGCTACCGGGACAGTTTGCGGAACTGGAAGTGGAAGGATCTTCAAAAACATTTCTGCGTAGACCTATATCCATTAACTTTATCGATAAAGATAATAATGAGGTATGGTTTCTAATCCAATTAGTTGGCGACGGAACAAGGCACTTAGCAGCTGTTAAACGTGGACAAACAATCAATGTTATCCTACCACTTGGAAACAGCTTCACAATGCCTGAAAACGCATCAGAAAGGCTATTATTGGTTGGCGGAGGTGTAGGTACTGCCCCCATGCTATTTTTGGGTGAACAATTAAGCAAAAAAGGATTCACTCCAAACTTTTTGTTAGGCGCCAGAAGCCAGAATGACCTGCTACAACTTGACGAATTTACTCAATATGGCAATGTCTTCACCACTACAGAAGATGGAAGCATGGGAGAAAAAGGATATGTAACTCAACATTCACTTTTGTCAACGCAACCATTTAATAAAATATATACATGCGGGCCTAAACCTATGATGATGGCTGTTGCAAAATATGCAAAAACAAATAATATAGAGTGTGAGGTTTCATTAGAAAACACCATGGCTTGTGGCTTTGGAGTATGCTTATGCTGCGTTGAAAATACAACAGAAGGGCATATTTGTGTTTGTAAAGAAGGTCCTGTTTTTAATATTAAAAAACTATTATGGCAGATTTAAATGTAAATATTGGAGATTTAAGATTAAAGAATCCTGTAATGACGGCATCAGGGACTTTCGGATATGGTGAAGAGTTCGAAGACTTTATTGATGTATCGCGAATAGGTGGTATCATTGTAAAAGGCACTACTCTTCACAAACGTGAAGGAAACCCATATCCCCGAATGGCAGAAACACCTGCAGGCATGCTAAACGCTGTAGGATTGCAGAATAAAGGAGTTCACTACTTTGCAGATCACATTTATCCCCGCATTAAACACATTGATACTAATATTATTGTAAATGTATCGGGCTCTGCTATAGAAGATTATGTGGAAACTGCTCAAATAATCAACTCGCTTGACAAGATTTCAGCAATAGAACTAAATATATCTTGCCCCAATGTGAAAGAAGGAGGAATGGCTTTTGGCGTAACCACAACGGGAGCAGCCAGTGTAGTCAACGCTGTTCGCAAAGCATACGATAAAACACTGATAGTTAAGCTTTCACCGAACGTTACCGATATAGCAGAAATAGCAAGAGCTGTAGAAGCAAATGGAGCCGATAGTGTTTCATTAATAAATACGTTATTAGGCATGGCCATTGATGTTGAGCGCAGAAAACCGCTCTTATCTACTGTTACAGGTGGCTTGTCAGGACCAGCAGTAAAGCCGGTCGCATTAAGGATGGTATGGCAAGTTGCTAAGGCAGTAAAAATACCGGTCATTGGAATGGGTGGTATTATGGACTGGAAAGATGCTATTGAATTCATCTTGGCAGGTGCATCTGCTATTCAAATAGGAACGGCCAATTTCATTGATCCTACTGTTTGCGTCAAAGTAGAAGACGGTATCAATAACTATCTAAACAAACATAAATATCAGTCAATAAAAGATATTATTGGTGCTCTTGAGATATAACATCAAAACAAAACAGAGCATTCGCAAATAAAAGTAAATCAAAATGATATATTTATAAAATAAAAAAGCATCGTTTGCAATAAACGATGCTTTTTTATTTTATAAATAACAATAGAGGGTATTTCAACTTCATTTTTAAAAATAACAATTTCATTATTATCGGTTTAAAGACGAAATATTAAATCAATATATTTAACACACAAGATTTTCACCAAAAACAAAATGTTTATTTTTATAACAAACATCTTTAGTTCTATTTAAAGTTCATTTTCTATACATTTTATTCATTCAATAAATCAGGGCGCAATCTTCTAGTCCGTTCCAAAGATTGTTGCAGTTCCCATTCTTTAATTTTAGCTTCATGCCCTGAAAGCAAAACATCGGGAACTTTCCACCCGTTGTAATCGGCCGGTCTTGTATAAACAGGAGCCGCTAACAAATTATCTTGAAATGAATCAGATAAAGCAGACTGCTCATCTGAAATGACTCCGGGTATTATTCGAATAATAGCATCTGCAATGACTGCAGCGGCTAATTCACCACCGGTTAATACATAATCGCCGATACTAATTTCTTTTGTTATTAAATGCTCCCTGATACGATAATCTATCCCTTTAAAATGCCCGCATAGAATAATTAAGTTACCACTCAATGATAACTTATTAGCCATTTTTTGATTGAATTGTTCGCCATCAGGAGTAGTAAATATCACTTCATCATAATGACGCTGAGCTTTTAACGTGTTAATACATCGCTCTATGGGCTCTATTTTCATAACCATACCTGCAAAACCGCCAAAAGGATAATCATCTACTCTACGATATTTATCTTCCGTATAATCTCGTAAATTATGAATATAAATCTCGGCCAGCTCTTTATTTTGAGCTCGTTTCAATATTGAGCAGTTAAAGAAGCCCTCAATCATCTCCGGCAATACTGTTATTATATCAATTCGCATAGTTTTTATTTTTGCGCAAAAGTACTAATATTCGAAGAGAAACAGTTATTTTTGCCCAAAACAATGTTGAATATGACCGTTAAAGAACAAATAGAGCAGCTACGTTCCTTACTGCATCAGCACAATTATAATTATTATGTATTGAATACGCCCAGTATATCCGATCAAGAATTTGATTCATTAATGCGGCAACTTCAAGAATTGGAAGAACAACATCCGGAATACCAGGATGAAAATTCACCAAGTGTGCGCGTAGGAAGTGATATTAATAAAAATTTCACGCAAGTTAGCCATAAATATCCAATGCTTTCACTCTCCAACACTTATTCTGAAGGAGAAGTTAATGAATTCTACCAACGAGTACGCAAGGCTTTAAACGAAGAATTTGAAATATGTTGTGAAATGAAATATGACGGCACTTCAATTTCTTTAATTTATGAAGATGGCAAACTAATGCGTGCTGTAACTAGAGGTGATGGAGAAAAAGGCGATGATGTTACAGACAATGTAAAAACAATAAAATCAATTCCTTTGGTATTACATGGCAACAACTATCCGCCAGTGTTTGAAATGAGAGGGGAAATATTAATGCCATGGGATACTTTTGAAGAATTAAATCGGGAAAAAGAAGCACGAGAAGAGCCTCTTTTTGCTAATCCGCGAAACGCGGCCTCGGGTACTCTGAAATTGCAAAATTCATCGATCGTGGCATCTAGAAAACTAGACGCTTATCTATATTACCTATTGGGTGATAATTTGCCATTCGACGGACATTACGAGAATCTACAGGAAGCAAAAAAATGGGGATTCAAAATATCACCTTTAATGAGAAAATGTCATTCTACTGAAGAAATCTTTGAATTTATAAGTTATTGGGATATTGAAAGAAAGAATCTCCCAGTTGCTACCGACGGAATTGTTCTAAAAGTAAACAGTTTAAAGCAACAAAAAAACCTCGGTTTTACAGCAAAATCTCCACGATGGGCTATCGCATATAAGTTTCAGGCCGAAAGAGCATTGACACGGCTTAATAGCGTGACTTTCCAAGTTGGCAGAACAGGAGCTGTAACACCTGTAGCTAATTTAGAACCCGTACAGCTATCGGGAACAGTGGTGAAAAGAGCTTCTTTGCATAACGCAGATATCATTGAGAACTTGGACTTATACATCGGTGATATGGTATACGTTGAGAAAGGAGGAGAAATTATTCCCAAAATTACCGGAGTAGACACTGCATTACGTAGTTTCATGATTGGTGAAAAGGTCAAATTCATAAATCAATGTCCCGAATGTGGAAGTACATTAATTCGCTACGAAGGGGAAGCTGCTCATTATTGTCCCAATGATTCAGCTTGTCCTCCCCAAATAAAAGGTAAAATTGAACATTTTATTAGCCGAAAAGCGATGAATATTGATGGGCTGGGACCCGAAACCGTAGACTCATTCTACTCATTGGGACTCATACAAAACACAGCTGATCTTTATCAATTAACAATTGAAAAGATTAAAGACCTAGATGGTAAAGGCGAAAAATCTGCTGAAAACATAATTAATGGGATTGAGCAAAGCAAAAAGGTTCCCTTTGAAAGAGTTATATTTGCATTAGGTATTCGCTTTGTGGGTGAAACAGTAGCCAAAAAAATAGCTAAATCTTTCACCAATATAGATGAATTAATAAATGCATCGAAAGAAGAACTCATTAATATTGATGAAATTGGCGAGAAAATTGCTCAAAGTATACTGAATTTCTTTAGTAATGAAACAAACAGAACGCTTATTCAACGCCTGAAGGATGCAGGACTGACGATGCAACGTTCAGAAGAAGAACGTGCTGATTACACAGATAAGTTATCTGGCCTCTCGATAGTAATAAGTGGAACCTTCACTCACTATTCGAGAGATGAATATAAAGCCATGATAGAAAAGAATGGAGGCAAAAATGTGGGTAGCATTTCAGCGAAAACAAGTTTCATTTTAGCCGGTGAAAACATGGGACCTTCAAAGCTTGATAAAGCCAACAAATTAGGAATAAAGATTATTAACGAAGAGGAGTTTCTAAAACTCATTTCGTAACATTTTTAAGCCTCGTAGTTATTTTATATAGCATTAAACGAGGTAAAAGAGAAAATATTTGTACTTTTGTATTCATATTACTTAGAGATTATTAATAATACTCATGATACAAACTAAATTGAGAGGAATGGGGGTAGCATTGATTACTCCTTTCAAAGAAGATGAAAGCGTTGATTACAATGCCTTAATGAGACTGGTAGATTATCTAGTCCAAAACAATGCTGATTTTTTATGTGTGCTTGGAACAACAGCCGAAACACCAACATTGACAGAGGAAGAGAAAAAGAAAATAAAAAAGCTGGTTATAGACAGAGTTAATGGACGTATTCCCATTTTACTGGGCGTAGGGGGTAACAATACTCGAGCTGTAGCTGAGCAATTAAAAAATGATGATTTCACGGGAGTTGACGCTGTGTTATCAGTTGTTCCATATTACAATAAACCTTCTCAAGAAGGAATATATCAGCACTATAAGGTTATTGCCGAATCAACAGAATTACCAATAGTACTCTATAATGTACCAGGGAGAACGGGAGTAAACATGACAGCAGAAACAACATTGAGAATAGCCCGTGATTTCAAGAATGTAATAGCAATTAAGGAAGCATCTGGAAATATCACTCAAATGGATGATATCATAAAAAATAAGCCGACGAATTTTGAAGTTATATCAGGAGACGACGGCATAACCTTTCCATTGATTACACTTGGTGCCGTTGGAGTTATTTCAGTTATTGGAAATGCATTTCCCAGAGAATTTAGCAGAATGACAAGATTAGCGCTACAAGGTGATTTTGCTAATGCTTTAGCGATTCATCACCGCTTTACTGAACTATTCGATTTGCTATTTGTAGATGGTAATCCGGCTGGTGTAAAATCTATGCTTAGTGCAATGGGAATGATTGAAAATAAACTAAGATTACCTCTTGTGCCTACCCGAATTACTACTTTTGAAGCCATTAGAAAGGTTTTAAATGAACTAAATATAAAATGCTAATTTCACTTTCCAAACATTCCCCATAAACATGTGGGAATGTTTGGGAAAAATTACATTTAGATACATACAAATAAAGAGATACTTATTAGGCATCTCTTTATTTGTGATCGCGACAGGATTCAAACCTGTAACCGGCTGATCCGTAGTCAGCTACTCTATTCAGTTGAGCTACGCGACCTTTCAAGTTAAAAAGTGACCGCGACAGGATTCAAACCTGTAACCGGCTGATCCGTAGTCAGCTACTCTATTCAGTTGAGCTACGCGGCCATTTGTTTAACGGGTGCAAAGATACGCACTTTTTCCGAACCAGCAAGCTTTTCAGAAGTTTTTTTAAAAATAAAAATCACTCAATAAAGCGATAATTAAACAACTGCCAACCTAAAGTTAACCCCACATTCCACTCCTTACTTGGTGAGCTATAATGATTTACGTAAGCCGAAATAGCACCAAAAGGCAACTGACAAACCAAAGAAATTTCACCTAAATATTCAAACTCAGAGAACGATCTCCCATAGTATGCCTTATTATATTCATTACGCCTAATTGGGAAAATCGGCATAAATCCATAAAATTCACCACGAAGATGAAACAAGTCATTTAGATGAACAATTGGCATTATTCCGCTCGACACATATTGATTGGCACGAAACGCTTCATTATATGTTAAACGACTATGTGCAGTTGGCGTAAATTCACCTGCTTGTAATACACTAGCAGTATAATTCTGAGAAAAATTCTTAGATGAAATCAATCCGTTTACATACCATCCTAGAGTGAATTTTGGAGATAAACGATGATACTTCTCTCTTAAGTACGAAAGTTGCAACCATGCATGATTTTTTTTGTAATTATCAATACTACTTGAATAAGTTTGTGTGCCAGGGTTAAACCTTTCTGTACCTGTATATATTTGAGCAACAAGTGCATCTTGGTATCCCTGAGTTGGATACTGACGAGCATTAAGAGTACTGCCATTAAAACTGATAGAGCCACCAAATATACTATATGTACTTTTATCGTTTTTGTCATCATCAAAGTTTATCACGCTGCTTTGATAATAGCGATCTTCGAAACGAGCTAGTCCGACGCTAAATTCAGCTTTCTTGCTGGAAAGGAAAGGAAGTGCCATTTTCAACTTAACAAATCGTTCCTCTTTACTATTAAATGCAGGCACATCATCACGAGAAAACAATTTATCCTTTTTAAAATAATCAAATGTACTCATAGAAGCAATAAAACGATACGAAGTTGGTAGGGTCGTTGGAAGGTCTATTTTCGCCATTAGCTGAAGATTATTATATATCTTACCAACTTGTGTATCAAAACTGATTTCTTTAGAGTAATAATTCAAATCTTGATAAGAAATTCCAAAATAAATTTGGTTAGAACTTGTTGTAGATATACTTCCACCTACCCGAAGAGCAAATTCTGAATCTATTTTTACCTTTAAAAAAAGGTCATAAGATTCATTATCTGGATTATATCGGGCATGAGGTATGATCTCAGAAATTATGTTATCAGATAAAAGTCTGAAATAAGCCCTTTTTAATTCTTCATAAGTAAAACCGTTATCGTCTGATTGATGAAATTCCTTCTTTATGTAGCTTTCTTGCTGAGGACTAGCTCCTTCAATATATATATTTTTAAAACGTAGTTCGGGCAAATTACTTTTATAAACCAGACGTCTTAAACGCACATTTTCATAGTTAACCCGCCTATGTATTCTATTTTTAATTGAGTCCATAATACTAATTGTACGATTATAACCAATAGACTCAAGTTCTTTTAAACGCTGAAAATCAAGCAGATTAACATCTTCATACTTGAATGTCATTAATATTCCTGCCGAGTCAGGCAATGTATAATCCGTACGTTGCATTACCATATTCTCAATTTGGCTCATAATATCTTTTTCATCAGGAATTGTAGGGTTCTTAGCAACAACACTACCAATGATTAGATCAGGCTTAAAGTCTTCTCGCATTACGTCCGTAGGGAAATTATTATAGATACCTCCATCATAGGCTAAAACTCCATCTATCTTAATAGGACGGAATACAAACGGAAAACTCATCGAAGCACGTACAGCATCACCTAAATCTCCATCACGCATTACAATTTGCTTTTTATTATATACATCTGATGCAACACAACGGAAGGGAACAAACAATTTATCAAAATCATTTTCACAAGCCGCTGTAGCTCTAGCAAATAAGTCTATGAAAACAAGATTCATCTGAATAGGATTTACAACGCTAGTGGGTAAGATCTGAGGCTTTAGATAAATTGAATCTTTAATTGCAAGTTTAATATTAAAAAACTCAGGCGTAGGTAAGTTTTTCTTGAAATAATAAACATATCCTTCCTCAACCTGCCCGGAATACCAGCGTTTAAACTCTTCAGAACCAATAAGCGTTTCCATTTCATCAGGGGAATACCCCATTGCATATAAAGAGCCAATAATGGCCCCCATTGATGTTCCTGTAACATAATCAATCGGAATGTTATTTTCTTCAAGCGCTCGTATAATTCCTATGTGAGTGAGTCCCTTAGCTCCACCTCCGCTAAGTACCAAGCCTACTTTTTGTGCTTGCGCAAGTGAAAAAAGGAGACTAATACTTATAAAGGCTAGAATCAATCTTTTCATAATGAAGGAAATATTATAGAGTTGTATCCAAAATTAAAACTCAAATATAAATAAAAAAAATATGAATGACCGATTTTACTATAACTTTATATACGTTATATGCGATAAAACAAAAGTATCTCAGGTATAATGTTAATACCCAAGATACTTTTTATTCAAATCCTTAAAAAATAATTCTTATATCAATTCAATACTTCTCTTAACAAAGTTACTCAAAGATTCTCCTTTAAGCATATTGTTCTGTAACAAAGCTAAATCAATTAATTGGCGAATTATTTTATTTCGACTTGCGTAATCTGAAAAGATAGATTCTTTTTTATTTTTCAAATCATCCCATTTATCATCAAGACTCTTCAATTCATCTTTTTCTGAAACAGGAATATCTTCATCTTTCTTATTTTTCTGTTTATCTTGAATTTCTTTTCGAAGAATACTAATTCCCTCTATTTCTTTCTCTATTGGATTAATTAAAGCACCACATTCCTTTATCTCATCTTCAAGTACTGATTTTAGTAATTTATGATCAGTATTAAGAATCAAATTAAACATATCAGGCATTTCTCCATAAAAACTCATGCCTGCTTGTATATTTGCCATTTCTTTCATACGTCTCATATATTCACTCTGAGTTATTACAATAGGGGATGCGTTTTCTCCCATAGATTGTGCCATTACGTTAAATTCTACTTTATTGATGTTAGGCAATTGACTCTTAAAAGCTGTAGTCAAAGCTTCCTGCTTTGACACCTCGAGCACATGAGCATCTTTATCCTCTTTAATTATCAAATGGTCAACAATATCACTATCGACACGGGTAAAACGAGCCTTTTCAAATTTTTGTTCCAAAGTGCTAACCAAAGCAACATCAAGCTGACCATCCATTAAAAGCACATTATATCCTTTATTTACAGCAGCTTCAATATAACTATATTGTTCATCTTTGTGATTGGTATAAAGATAAATCAAATTGCCTTCTTTATCTGTTTGATTTTCCGCAATCAATGTTTTGTATTCTTCAAATGTGTAGTATTTGCCATCTGTATCACCAAGCAGAGCAAACTTTTGAGCTTTCTCATAAAAGTCCTCTTGCGTAAGCATACCGTAATTGATAAAGAGCTTCAAATCGTTCCATTTTTCTTCAAATTGTTTACGATCATTTTTAAAAATAGACTGTAAACGATCTGAAACTTTTTTTGAAATATGACTAGAAATTTTCTTCACGTTAGAATCACTCTGAAGATAAGACCTAGAAACATTTAAAGGAATATCCGGAGAATCAATAACACCATGTAGAAGCGTTAAGAAATCAGGCACAACTCCTTCAACTGAATCAGTTACATAAACTTGATTGCAATATAACTGAATCTTATTTTTATTCAAATCAATGTTACTTTTAACTTTTGGGAAGTAAAGAATACCTGTAAGGTTAAACGGGTAATCCACGTTCAGATGAATCCAAAACAATGGTTCATCGGACATAGGATACAGTTTACTGTAGAAAGATTTATAATCTTCGTCTTTTAATTCATTAGGCTTTTGTGTCCATAATGGGTTTGTTTCATTGATGATGTTATCTTCAGATGTTTCAATCTGTTGTCCGTCTTTCCACTCTTTCTTTTTTCCAAATGAAACAGGAACCGGAAGAAAACTACAATATTTTTTTAAAAGAGAGGATATACGAGTTGTATCCAAAAATTCTTTGCAATCATCATCTATGTAAAGTACTATATCTGTTCCTCTATCTTCTTTATCAGCATTTGTAAGTGTATATTCCGGACTACCATCACACGACCATTTGATAGCTTGAGCACCTTCTTTATAAGATTTGGTTACAATTTCCACTTTTTTTGAAACCATAAAGGAAGAATAAAAACCAAGACCGAAGTGACCGATGATAGCATTAGCATCATTCTTATACTTTTCAAGAAAATCACTCGCACCGGAAAAAGCAATTTGATTGATATATTTTTCTATTTCTTCTGCGGTCAAACCTATTCCACGGTCCGAAATAGTTATTGTATCGTTATTTAACGATACTCTCACCGTCAAATCACCCAATTCTCCTTTATATTCACCCATTGAAGAAAGTGTTTTTAGCTTCTGAGTAGCATCAACAGCATTAGAAACTATTTCTCGTAGGAAAATTTCATGGTCACTGTACAAAAACTTTTTTATGATGGGGAAAATATTCTCCGTTGTAACCCCAATATTACCTTTTTGCATAATAACTTATATTTTTTAATTATCAATAATAACAGTAGTTTTAAAAACAATCACAAAAAAAATGCCAGGCAACATTGCCTGACATTTTGACGGTTGATTATTTAGTTTATTGATTACCTTGTCTCGTAATATCTAAAGAATTCATCTCCGAATTAAAGGTTACTTTTATGATGTCGCCTTCTTGTAAATCAGAAGTAATAATCATTTCAGACAAAGGATCTTCCAATAAAGTTTGAATTGCACGTTTAAGTGGACGTGCACCATATTGAATATCATAACCTTTTGTCGCTATAAACTTCTTGGCTTCTTCATCAATCGCTAGAGAATATCCAATATTTTGAACCCTTTGACACAGACCTTTAAGCTCTATGTCTACGATTTGGATTATAGCGTCCAAGGATAATTGATCAAACGTTACTAATTCATCAACTCGATTCAAAAACTCAGGAGCAAAAAATTTATTTAGAGCCTTCTGAATAACACTTCTTGAAAATTCTTTATCATCCAAACGGCTTTGGGTAGCGAAACCAACCCCTCTACCAAAATCTTTCAATTGACGAGTTCCAATATTTGAAGTCATAATTATAACTGTATTTTTAAAATCAACCATTCTGCCATAACTGTCAGTTAGCCGTCCTTCATCCATAACTTGCAGCAAGAGATTAAAGACGTCAGCATGAGCTTTTTCTATTTCATCGAGTAATACAATAGAATATGGCTTCCGGCGAACTTTTTCTGTTAACTGTCCACCTTCTTCATATCCAACGTACCCTGGAGGAGCTCCAACCAATCTGGACACCGTAAATTTTTCCATGAACTCACTCATATCAATACGAATTAATGCTTCTGAAGTGCCAAACATATATTTAGCCAATTCTTTGGCTAAATGTGTTTTACCAACCCCAGTAGGACCTAAGAACATAAATACACCAATAGGTTTATTGGGATCTTTAAGCCCAACGCGACTGCGTAAAATTGCTTTTACCAATTTATCTATAGCGGCATCTTGAGCAACAACTTTGGATTTAAGATCAGTCTTCATATTAACCAATTTTACTCCTTCAGCCTGCGCCATTCGCTGTACAGGCACACCAGACATCATAGAAACAACATTCGCTATATCTTCCTCATCAACAGTTTGTCTATTGTCTTTAAGGGTTGCTTCCCAATCTTTTTTCATCTGTTCTAGTTGTTCTGAAAACATCTTTTCTTTATCTCTGAAACTAGCTGCCAATTCATAATTTTGCAACTTAACAGCTTCGGTTTTCTGTTGTTTTGTTTCTTCAATCAGCTTCTCTTGGTCTTCTATTTCTTTAGGTACCGTAATATTGGTCAAGTGAATTCTGGATCCTGATTCATCTAGCACATCAATTGCTTTGTCTGGGAAATTTCTATCAGTAATATATCTATCTGTTAACTTAACACACGCCAGCAATGCAGCTTCTGTATAATTAACATTATGATGGTCTTCATATTTTTCTTTTATATTACGTAATATCTGAATCGTTTCATCAGGCGTAGTTGGTTCTACCAACACTTTCTGGAAGCGACGTTCAAGAGCTCCATCTTTTTCTATATTCTTACGGTATTCATCAAGAGTTGTAGCACCAATGCATTGTATTTCACCGCGAGCCAAAGCGGGTTTAAGCATATTTGCTGCGTCCATAGAGCCTGCAGCTGATCCTGCACCAACTATAGTATGAATTTCATCAATAAAGACAATTACATTAGGATTATTCTGTAATTCTAACAATATAGTACGAATTCGTTCTTCAAATTGCCCACGATATTTTGTACCGGCAACAATCGATGTCATATCTAAAGCTACTACTCGTTTATCAAATAATATACGAGATACTTTTTTTTGGATTATCCTGAGCGCAAGTCCCTCAACTATAGCCGACTTACCAACTCCAGGCTCTCCAATTAAAACTGGATTATTCTTTTTCCTACGACTAAGAATTTGTGCCAAACGTTCAATTTCTTTTTCACGTCCAACAACAGGATCTAACCTACCTTCTTGAGCAGCCTTTGTCATGTCAACCCCAAAATTATCAAGTGCTGGTGTATCATTTGAAGGTTTACGAACTGCCTGGGTTTGGTGGTGTTCTATACTTCCTGAACTGCTACTCGCTCGGGAGTCTTCCATATCATCTTCTTCCTCATCGTCTTCCGAGAAACTTGAGCTTGCATTAACGTCAGGTAAGTATGACATATGTTCCAAAAAGGCTTTGTAATCAATACTATTTTCACCAAGAATAGTAGCAGCTGTGTTATTACGATCCTTTAAAATTGCTAATATCAAATGTTCCGTATCTGCAACATTGCTTCTGTAAAGATGCGCTTCTAAGATTCCAAGTTTCAGAATTCGAGCTGTGTCATTAGATAACGGAATATCAGCGTCAGGTAATAACATATCATCTTGATGAAATTTCAAAATTGACTCAATGCGTTTTTTTAGATCATTAAGATCTATATGGAGTGTATTTAATACCTCAATAGCTCTGCTTTCACCATCCCGAATTAATCCTAGAAGTAAATGCTCAGGTCCTATATAGCCATTTTTGAGGCGATTGGCTTCTTCCTTGCTATATATAATGACTTCAGAGACTTTTTGCGAAAACTGATTATTCATCTTCATATTTTATAAAGGTTATTAATGGCAAATGTAGAAAAATTCTATTTAAGCCCGTTTTATATCTCATTCCTTATTTATCTATCAACAAATGTCATGCCAGTTTTGATTAAAATAGTCCTTAAAACTAGAGATTAATTTCATCAATAACACGTAAAAAGGCATTAATATTATTGTTTTTTTCAAATTAATATGGTATGTTATAAATAATCTCACGACATTCATTAACAACAAGGGAATACAGACAATAAAGTTTTTAGCTGAATACTTTTGTATATCGTGAAAATGTAGTACTTTAGCGTGGTTTTTCATAAGCCACGAATGTATAATTAATAATCTTTTTAAATGCTTGAACAAGACAGAATTATAAAGATTAACATTGAAGAAGAAATGAAATCGTCATACATAGATTATTCTATGTCTGTTATCGTATCGAGAGCTCTTCCTGATGTTAGAGATGGATTTAAACCGGTTCATCGCAGAATTCTATATGGAATGATGGAACTAGGCAATACTTCAGACAAACCTTATAAAAAATCGGCAAGAATAGTGGGTGAAGTACTCGGTAAGTACCACCCTCATGGTGATTCTTCTGTATATCTTGCCATGGTGCGAATGGCACAAGAGTGGGCGATGCGTTATCCTTTAGTAGATGGTCAAGGTAACTTTGGTTCTGTTGACGGTGATAGTCCGGCAGCGATGCGTTATACAGAAGCACGCTTAAACAAATTGGGTGAAGAAATGATGCAAGATCTTTATAAAGAGACTGTAGATTTTGATCCTAACTTTGATAATACACTTGTTGAACCTAAGGTAATGCCGACACGCATTCCTAATCTTCTTGTAAATGGTGCTTCAGGTATTGCTGTGGGTATGGCTACTAATATGCCTCCTCACAATCTATCTGAAGTTATTGAAGCGTGCGTTGCTTATTTAAATAACAAGCAAATCACTGTTGAAGAATTGATGGAATATGTAAAGGCTCCGGATTTCCCCACTGGAGGATTTATATATGGAATTAGTGGAGTACGCGAATCTTATTTAACTGGACGAGGTCGTGTAATAATGCGTGCAAAAGCAGAAATCGAATCAGGACAAAACCACGACAAAATAGTTATAACTGAAATACCATATAACGTAAACAAAGCAGAACTGATTAAAAATATTGCTGATCTTGTTAACGAAAAGAAAATAGAAGGTATTTCAAATGCAAATGATGAGTCAGATCGTGACGGCATGCGTATTGTTATTGATATTAAACGAGATGCCAATGCTAGTGTCGTTCTAAATAAGCTTTACAAAATGACAGCATTGCAAACTTCTTTTGGAGTTAACAATGTAGCACTTGTAAATGGTCGTCCAAAGACGTTGAATTTGTACGACTTAATTTCTAACTTTGTTGAGCATAGACATGATGTCGTTATTCGCCGTACACAATTTGATCTCAAGAAAGCAAAAGAAAGAGCTCACATTTTAGAAGGTCTTATTATTGCATCAGATAATATTGATGAAGTAATTCGTATTATCAGAGCAGCAAAAACGCCTAACGATGCAATTGCAAACTTAATATCTAGATTTGAATTAAGCGAGATACAAGCTCGTGCAATTGTTGAAATGCGTCTACGACAATTAACAGGCTTGTTGCAAGATCAGCTCCATGCTGAATATGCAGAAGTGATGAAGCAAATCGCTTATTTCGAAGAAATTCTCTCAAATGATGAAATTTGCCGGCAAGTAATTAAAGATGAGTTAATTGAAGTTAAAAATAAATACGGAGACATTCGTCGCTCTGAAATAGTATACTCTTCTGAAGAATTTAATCCAGAAGATTTTTATTCGGATGATGAAATGATTATCACGATTTCACATTTGGGTTACATCAAGAGGACTCCATTAACAGAATTCCGTGCTCAAAATAGAGGTGGGGTAGGTTCAAAAGGTTCAGAAACTCGTGATGAAGATTTCGTAGAACATATATATCCGGCAACTATGCACAACACAATGATGTTCTTTACTCAAAAAGGTAAATGTTATTGGTTAAAGGTGTATGAAATACCCGAAGGTTCTAAAAATTCGAAAGGAAGAGCAATTCAAAATCTATTAAATATAGATTCAGATGATGCTGTTAATGCATATCTTCGTGTAAAAGACTTATCAGATCAAGATTATATTAACAACCATTATGTGCTCTTCTGTACCAAAAATGGCGTCATCAAGAAGACTTTATTAGAACAATATTCCAGACCACGTCAAAATGGCGTTAATGCAATCACAATTCGTGAAGATGATCGTGTCATTGAAGTACGTATGACCAACGGTGATAATGAAATTATTATTGCCAACAAAAATGGTCGGGCAATTCGTTTCAATGAGAACACGGTTCGTGTTATGGGACGTACTGCGACTGGAGTACGTGGAATGTCCCTTGATGAGGATGGCGAAGACGAAGTAGTTGGAATGATATGTATTAAAGATTCCGAAGCAGAATCTATTATGGTCGTTTCTGAACAAGGTTATGGAAAACGCTCTGATATAGAGGACTATCGTAAGACCAATCGCGGTGGAAAAGGTGTTAAAACCATGAATATAACAGAAAAAACGGGTAAACTTGTCACCATAAAGTCTGTAACTGACGATAATGATTTGATGATCATTAATAAATCTGGTATTACTATTCGTTTAAAAGTAGCTGATGTTCGTATTATGGGACGCGCTACCCAAGGAGTAAGACTAATTAATCTTGAAAAACGCAACGATCAAATAGGCTCTGTTTGTAAAGTGACGTCTGAAAATGAGGATTTATTAGAGGAAGAAGTGGAGACTGCTAACAATGCTATTGAAAGTAGTGCCGAAGAATTTAATGAACACCAAGAGAAGTAATATTGAATAGACATAATATTAACATTTAATTAAAAACATCATGAAAAGAGTATTATTTTCAATGATTTTACTTATTATAGCTAGTTTTGCTTTTGCACAAGAGAAAAATGTAAAAGAAGCAAAGAAAATTGCTAATGAAGTAAAACCTGATTTTAGTAAGGCTGAACAATTAATAAATGAAGCCTTAACAAATCCCGAGACCAAAGATAATCCCGAAACATGGGATGTAGCTGGGTTTATTCAAAAAAGAATAAATGAAAAAGAGATGGAAAATGCATATTTAAAAAAGCCATATGATACTCTAAAGGTATATAATAGCGTTTTAAATATGTATAACTATTTTTTAAAATGTGATGAATTAGCTCAAACTCCTAATGAAAAAGGTAAGGTTAAAAATAAATATAGAAAGGCCAATGCTGCAACTATGATTGCAGAACGTTCTAATCTTATCAACGGTGGTATACAATATTTTAATTTAGATAAAAACAAAGAAGCTTTGTCTTTCTTTGCTGCCTATGTTGATGCTTCTGCACATCCTATTTTTGAAAAAGAAAATTTTGTAGAAAAAGATACTGTTCTTCCTCAAGTAGCCTATTATGCATCACTTGCTGCTGCTAAAATGGAAAATTATCCAGCTGTACTAAAATATGCTCCATTTGCTAAAAATGATAAGGAAGTCGGTAAATACGCCTTGGAGTTTATGGCCACAGCATATAAAGCTCAGGCGGACACAGCTAAATGGGTTGAAACATTGAAAGAGGGAATACAAAAATATCCTCAACATGCATTCTTTTTTGGTCATCTAATTGACTATTATAGCAATACAAATAAGTATGGAGAAGCAATGCAGTTTGCTGATGATATGTTGAATAAAGATCCTAATAACACATTTTATTTATATGTTAAGGGATATTTATATCATAATATGAAGGATTATGATAAGGCAATTCAGTTCTACAAAAAAACAATTGAAATTGATCCTAAATACGCAGAAGCCTATTCAAACTTAGGACTAATTTACTGTTTGCAAGCTCAGGATTATGCATCAAAAACAACAGCAGACGTTAATGATCCTAAGTATTCTAAAGAACAAGCTAAAATAAAAAAGTTCTATGAAGAAGCTAGACCATATTATGAAAAAGCTAGAGATTTAAAGCCAGACCAAAAAGATTTGTGGATTCAAGGTTTATACAGAATTTATTATAATCTCAATTTAGGTAAAGAGTTTGAAGAAATTGATAAATTAATGAATAATTAATATCAATAACATATTAACATATAGAAAAAGCTGTCCCAATTAATTAATTGGGACAGCTTTTTCTATATGTTAATATGTTGAAATCCAAATTATTATTAAACATAATACCAATTATATATATAAATAAACAATTTATATATTAATTACGACTTGTTAAATTCAAGGTTTAGAAAAATTACGTCTAGTGTTGATTACCAATAAAGGCGTATCTGAATGAAAAATCATTTTTCGGGCTATTCCAGGATTAAACAAACGAGAAAAAATATTTCTTTTGTAAGTTGTTAGTGTTAAAATGTCTATTGCATTATTTTTTATATAATTATCAAGGCTATCCAATATATCATCATGTTTTACAATACTATACTCAATAATTAATTCAGGATATTGATTTCTAAAATATTCCTTTATTCCTGCCAATTTAATTTCATTCCATGTGTCGGAAACTTCCGATAAATGAATTAAAGAAATAGAAAATTTGAAAGCTTTAAAGGAATTTACTAACGCATCGAATGCAATAAGATCTCTTTGATCAAAATTTGTCAAAAAGGCGATTTTATTAACATTGTAAAAATCATTCAAGGAAGTATTTTCAGGAATAGCTAATACTGTAGTTTTGCTGCGTTCAATAACCTCTGCAGTAACACTACCAATCAAATCTAAATCCTTTTGATTTTTTCCTCGTGTACCCATCACAATCAACTTAGGATTCTCTTCTTTGGTAAATCTAATAATCTCTTCTTCAGGAATTCCTTCTCTTAAAACACAGTTAAATTGAACATCAGGTAAATCACCTAAACTAATTCTTTTTTTAATTTCATCAGATAATACATTTAAATCAGAATTTACTTTATGAAGAGCATTCTTTACATCATTATCAGGTGATTGATAAGTGAATATATCTCCATATGGCAATGAAGAAGCATATATGGGAGTAAAATACACATGCAATAGGACAACCTCAGAATTAAAGGCTTTTGCACAAGCAAAACCGAATTGGCATGCTTTTATTGAGTATTTGGAGAAATCAACAGGAATTAACACTTTTTGAGGTGTATCAATCTTTTTAAGTTCATTCTCCCCCACTATATCTTCTGCTAACCATATAGAACTTTCAGTAATTTTAAGTGCTCTTGGTAGGTCACTCTCTTTTATACGTAACCTTACTCCAGATGATACAACTGGTTGAATCTGATTCACATTGTGAATATATGTTTCAATACCTTCATTTTCAAGGACATTCTTTAGTATTTGAGCCTTAGTATAAGTCAAAATAGCTAATGTTACAAGTTTATCTTCCATAATTCTTAAATTTATTATAGTATAAAATAAAAGTCCTAATTGCAATATTCAATTAGGACATTATTAGTTAAATCTCATATATCAGCCGATTGTTCAACAAAATTATCTTTACGCAAACTAATATTTAACTCATCAAGAATTTTCAAAGCTTTGTCTAGTACAATAGTATCATCAAGCATCACTAACCCACCATCTGGTCCTGATTCCAAATGTATCCCTACACTCTTACCTTCCTTAAAATGATGGCCACCAAAGAAGTTTCGTACAGTATCTACATTTAAACCTAACTCGTCTGCAATTCTATGCATACTCCCACTTGGTAACGAATCTTTAATCCTCCGGAGTTCATTAAATGTTATTGTTCTCATGTTTCATTAAATTTATGGTTAATACTATGTATCACGCTATAAACTTAATAAATAAAAAAGAAAAAACAAATTATTATTTGAAATAATTTGTTTTTAAAATATCAATATTGCTGCTTTGTTAATTTATATAAAAAGAACAAACTACAATTTTGTGCTTCATTCAATTTATTATAAACGTTCAATAAGTTCTATCAAATAACTTCTAAGTCATTTTTTTTCACCCAACCAACATTACCATCTTCTAATTGAATTTCTTTCCAATCTTTCATCGAATCATCTTTAATAAACACTTTTCTGCCTTCATGGAGAATAAACAAACTTGTGCCATTATCATTAGGGGTACTGCGAATTGTTACACTTGGAGAGATAATTATTGCATTCATTCTATTCAAACGAACCCTTCTCTGAAAAGCAGCAGATATATTCGCTATAACGCAAAATACAAGGAAAAATAAGGCCAAAATAAAAAAGGTTTTTCTAGCCACAATCTTAGTCGAAAAGAAGAAAATGTATATTGATACAATAAATAATAAAAAAAAGGAAATTGCAATAATTGCCCATGACTGAATACCCATTGAGTTTGTAATAGACTTCAACCAAGTGATAAAAAACAACTCAGGTACATCTGTTACCTTATCAACCGTCTTAGCTCTTGCTATTTCTAAGTTAGATCTAATGTCTTTATTAGCAGGCTTTAAAATCAAAGCTCGTTCATAGTTTAAAATAGCTTTAGCTATATCTCCTATCTTATAATAACTATTACCTAGATTATAATATATATCTGCAGACTCACCTGTCCTCAATATCATTTCATATATCTGAATCGCTGTAGTAAAATCGTTTCTAATATACGCACTATCAGCTAAAGATTTGGAGATAACAAGATTTCGACTCCCTAATTTTGATGTAGCATTAACAATTGAATCATTGTTCGTTAATGAATCAATCTCTAACGAACCTTGCGAATGCGACACTTGATATGTCAAAATAAAAAATGTAATAAATAATATCTTTCTCATAACGATATGTCATTTTTTAATAAGATTCTCAATCTTAGTAATTACAGAAACAGCAGAAACGTATAAATTATCCATCGCTCTATTTTTATCACTTGGCGAATAGCGAGCAAATTCACATTCATTCAACGTATCTATAAATTCTCTTATGAGTTCATTAGGCACGCCATATTTATTCAATCTTTCTTCAACATTATCTTTTGATAATCTTGAAACTGGGATATTAAGTTTATCACTAATATATCCCCAGAGAGCTTTCAACACCTCATCATAAAACAAATCCTTATTATCATCTCTTAATAGAGTTTGCGCTAATTTCATCCGTTTTAAAGCAATTTTATTTGCTTTCTTATTTCGCACTTTTGCAATATTTGAGTTCTCAACTATTTGCTTTTTAGAAATCAGAAAAACAATTCCAAAAATGAATATTGGAATTATATAACACAACCAATATGTTAATGAGCCAAAAAAGAAGCTACTACCGGAAATAATTTTTGCATCTCCCAATTTTATATATCTAATATCCTCACCTAAAATCTTTAAATCTTCTTTATTAGTAAAGTTTGCAATGACCTGATCTGCATTTCCCACTCCCTTTTCAACTTCTAAATTAAACTCTTTCGTTGATATATTTTTATAAACTTTATTTTTAACATCAAAAAAAGAAAATGAAATAGCTGGTATTTTAAACACTCCAGGATTTCTTGGAATTGCTAAATATTCAATCACTTTACTACCTGACAATCCATCTTTTGTTAATTTAACCTTATTATCAACTTTAGGATCATAAACTTCGAAATCATCTGGAAATTTAATAGTAGGACTGCTTATAAGTTTATGATTGCCGATTCCTGAAATAACCACCTTGACTGTAACAGCATCATTTGTTTTAATTTTAGTATTACTTATTGACGAAGAAATACTAAAGGTCCCTACTCCACCCGAAAAATCAACAGGTTTTTTGGGTGGCAAGGAATATACATTAACAGTAATTCTAGGTGTAATTATACTCTTCTTTATCTCAACATAATTACTCCCACCATTAAAGAATGCATCAAATGGATCAACCGATTGTACGGTTTTAGCTATAGATGCATCAAAACGAGCTGATTCAATTATCAATTTACCGGATTGTTGAGGAAAAAGCACAAATTGACGATATATTGTTGTATGGTAATTTTTACCATTATAATGCTCCAACGCCCATTTTGCATTTGAAGGTAGTTCTATTTCTTGGGAATGAAATCCTTTAAAATCAGGTAATTTTACATTAGAAAAATTCCTAAGATCTACTACTGTGTAAATTTTATACGTAAGTAAAAAGGCTTCTTGCTCGTAAACATTTGACTTACTTACAGTAGCCGTTATGAAAAGATCATTATTAGATACAGATTTTGCAGATATTGATTTTGAATCATGTACAGAACCATTCGTATTAGATGCTCTTTTCCCTGTTGGAAGAACTTTGATTCTAACAGAATTAGATGTGATTGGATTTCCTTCAGCCGTTATCGATGCACCTGGAATTGAAAATATTCCTTCATTATTGGCCATAAGTATATATGTAAAAGTTATACTGTTACTAGACGCCGCAGTACCATTCACAATTTGTGTACTACTTTGTTGGGAACGACTGGGTCCCATCAACACTTCGAAACCCTTTATTGAAGCAATACGAAAATCCCTCACATTTAAACTATTAACCGTGTATGACAATCTAAATTGATCACCAACTACAACTGTTTCTGGAGCTATAGCTTTAAAATTAACTTTGCCATTAGCTAATAAAAGAGCTTTGCTTGCAAACAAAACTATTATAAAGAATATTATTTTTCTCATATTAAATACTATCTATCATATATGGACTACCAATCTTTTTCTAAACGACCTCCACGTAACTTTTGCTGTTTTTTTATTCTATCTTGCACATCTCTTTCGTCTTGCATCACTGAATTCAATAGTTGTTCTGCATTTTCTTTAGACATTTTTGGGTCCCTCTCGCTTGATTGACTTGATTTAGAGGAATCATGTTTATTATTATTTGAACTATTGTTGGAATCATTATTTTTATTATCTTTTTGATTATTCTCTTTATTGTCCTGTTCATCCTTTAATAATTTTTGTGCTAAAGATAAATTATAACGAGTTTCGTCATCTTTAGGGTTATTAATTAAGGCTTTTTTATACGCTTCAATAGCTTGTTTGTAGTCTTTATCTCGATGAAACAAAACCCCAATATTATGATAAATATAAGATAATTTAGATTTGTCTTTTTCCATTTTAGATGCAGAAACGTATTGTTCTAATGCATCTTTATTTTTTTGTTGATAAATAAGTGAATTACCTAAATTATACATAGAAACAGTTGACTTAGGATTAATTTCAAGAGCTTTTCTATAATTTATCTCAGCATCAATATAGCTACTATCATTGTACAATCTATTTCCCTTACGAATATAACTGCGTTCTACTTTTTGAGCAAAAACAGAACATAAGGATACAAACAAACCTAATAGTAATAATATAAATTTATTTAGTGATTCCATAACAAATTATCTACTTTGAAAATAATCTAATTTTCTTAAAAAACACATTTTTCTTATCAAGAATCATCATCTCCGTAAACAGCAAAAATAAAATAATCCAAGCTATAGCCTGAAATTGTTCATCAAATTCAGTGTATATTTTTGAATTGATGTCAATCTTCGCCATTTTGGCTATCTCGTCATTTATAGTCTTTTCTGCAGAATTAGTATTATCAACACGTACATACACACCATTACCTTCCTTAGCGATCTCCTTACACATCTCTTCATTTAATCTAGTTACAATAACATTCCCTTCACTATCACGCCTAAAATCATTAGTCCCATCGAGAGGTATAGGTGCACCATTAGCAGAACCAACACCAAGTACATGAACCTGAATTCCTTTGTCAACAGCCTCTTTCACTGCATTTGTTACTCCTCCTTCATGATTCTCACCATCAGTTATGATAATAATGGCTTTTCCAACTCCTTCTTGTGGAGTAAAGCTTCTTGATGCTAGATTAATTGCAGCCCCAATAGCGGTACCTTGTTTGTTAATTAAAGAAGGATTTATTGATTCAAGAAACATCTTTGCAGAAATATAATCACTAGTTATTGGCAATTGCGTAAATGCATCACCGGCAAAAATAATCATTCCAACTTTATCATTCTCAAGTTTATCAACTAATCTAGCGACCAATCTTTTTGCTTTTTCGATCCGGCTAGGTTGAAGATCGGTTGCTAGCATAGAATTTGAGATATCAACTGCAATCATTATTTCGACACCCTTACGTTTTATATTTTCTAATTTAGAACCAAATTGTGGTCTTGCTAATAGAAATGAAAATAAGGATATACATATTAAAATCAATCCAGATTTAATTTCAGGTCTATACTTAGACACATCAGGCATCAATAATCCAATAAGTTCTGGATCACCAATTTTCTTAATTCTATTTTTTCTAATATAATTAGAGAACAAATAAAATAATGTTAAAAGTGGTAATAGGAGAAGCAAATATAAATATGCAGGCTCTTCAAATCGAAACATTTTACTATATATTTAGTTATAAATTTCTTAAGGAATCTTCTTTAATATTGAGTTCCTCAAATAAAATTCAAGTAATAAAAAGAGCAAAGCAATCAAAGCAAACCATTGATATTCTTCATGTCTTTTACTATATTGTTTTACATTCAACTTTGTTCTTTCAAGCTTATCTATTTCTTTATAAACTTCTTTCAACTTAGAATTATTCGTTGCACGAAAATAATTGCCATTAGTTGTTATAGCAATTTGGGTCAATGTTTTCTCATCAATTTCAACTGGGGTATTAATATATTGAATAGTTCCAGCTACCCGTAATGGGTATGGTGCCATTCCATTTGTACCAACTCCAATCGTATAAACTCTAATACCAAAGCTTTTAGCTATATCTGCAGCCGTTAATGGAGAAATATCTCCTTTATTATTAGTCCCATCTGTCAGTAAAATTATGACCTTTGATTTTGCCTTACTATCCTTTAATCTTGATACGGCATTAGCAATACCCATGCCGACAGCAGTACCGTCTTCTACTATTCCAGAATTAATACTCTGAAATAAATTAAGTAGGACAGTATGATCAACAGTTAGCGGACATTGAGTAAAGCTTTCACCTGCAAATAAAGTTATGCCAATATTATCATTAGGTCTTCCACTAATAAACTCAGCAGCAACATCTTTTGCCGCTTCTAATCTATTAGGTTTCAAATCTTCGGCTAACATACTTGTAGACACATCTATGGCAAGCATTATATCAATTCCCTCCACTTCGCTATTTTGCCAATTATTAGTAGTCTGAGGACGTGCTAAAATCAAAATGACTAAAGATAAAACAATAATTCGTAAAATAAATGGAGCATGCAACAAATATATTTTATAGCTTTTTTTTATATCACTATAAATATTCGTATCAGACATCTGCAATGTCGCATTGTTTTTTTTATGCTTTAATATATACCACACTATGTAAGGTATTAATAAAAGCAACAGAAATAAATATTCAATATTTGCAAATACCATTATCTTCTATTTTTTAAAATCATTATGCTAAAAGAGCATAGAGTTCACGAACTATAAAAATTAAAACAAATAAGATGATAACAGAAAGAGTGATAATGCTTAAAATTAAAGCAACTTTGACTTTAAGTGATCGTTTCTCTACTACAGTTATTTCTGTCGGCTGAATTATTGAATTATCATCAATAGTCTCCTTTGTTTCATTTATAAATTGAATTGCATTTATTAAATTCGCATCATTCTCATTCATACCAGGATTATGTTTGGCGAATTTAACAAGATCTGCAGTTTGGAAAAGAACTTTTAATCCACTTATATCATTTGCTTTATCAGTAACTTCCATCAATCGATTAATTATCTCCGAGGAGGTCATTTCTAAAGCATTAAATCCAAATCGATTTTTTATATAATTTCTAACTGCGTCAGTTAAATCCGTATAATAATCTTTTAACCTACCTAATTGCAATTTTTTATCACCTTTAATCTTTTCAATTTCATTCATGGCAATTTCATGTGGAGGCAACTTTGGCTCAAGTTTTATTTTTCTTATAATGGGTTTATTATCGCTTAATCTTATAATAAGATAAATCAAAAGAGCTAAACATGGAAATAATAATAACGAAGCAATTATCATGTTCCACCAATCTTCCCATTCAAATGGAGCTTTAAATACAGTTTTAGGTCCGAAAAAATGGTCAGGATTTAATGTATCTACCGGTACCGAATACACTTTAAGAGCTAACGCCTTCGATTTATATATTTTATTATCAACTGTAATACAAAAAGGAGGTATATAATAAAGAGCAGAATCAAAAGACGTTATTATATACTCTTGTGTAATTAACAACCTCTCTTTGTTGTTTAAATATTGAGTATCAGGTTTGGCTATTTCCACAATATCTACACCTTTAATCAAGGTATCAGTGTAAATCGGAAAAATAGCCTTTTGCTTAGCATTAAATGATACCTGAAGTCGAATTCTAGCTTGTTCTCCTATTAGTATCTGCAAAGAATCTATTTTCGCGTCAACAGTTACTGACTGAGAAAATACCCTAACTCCCCAGAATAATAATATAACAATAAATGCCCAACGTATATTCCTTATCATCATAATTACTAATTTCTTTTTTCAAAGAGTGTAAGTAATGCCTTTACAAAATCTTGATCGGTTCTTACAGAAACAGCATCAACTCTACTCTTGTTAAACGCATTTCGCAACTTGTCCTGTTTAGTTTTCCACCATTCAGAATGAGCTTTTCTTAATGATAAAGAAGATGTATCAATCCACTGTTCATTACCTGTTTCAGCATCCTTTACATTAATTAATCCTACCGAAGGTAAATCTTCAATTCTTCTATCATATACCTGAATAGCGACTAAATCATGCTTTCTATTAGTTATAGTCATAGCATTATAGAAGCCATCATCAATAAAATCCGAAATAATAAAAGCTGTACATTTCCTCTTCATTACATCAATCAAATACTCTAAACACACTTTGATATCGGTCATACGACTGTCAGGCTCAAAATTGAGCAACTCACGAATAATATATAAAATATGTTTTTTCCCTTTCTGAGGTGGAATAAATTTTTCTATTTTATTGGAAAAAAAAATAACGCCTATTTTATCATTATTTTGAATTGCAGAAAAAGCCAACGTTGCAGCAATCTCAGTTACAATATCTTTTTTAAATTGTTTCACAGTACCAAATTCAAGACTCCCAGAGACATCAATTAAAAGCATTACAGTCAACTCACGTTCTTCCTCAAAAACCTTTATATAAGGTTTATTAAAACGGGCTGTAACATTCCAATCAATATCTCTTATATCATCTCCATATTGATATTCCCTGACTTCAGAAAAAGCCATACCTCTTCCTTTAAAAGCAGAATGGTACTGCCCTGCAAAAATATTATTAGAAAGTCCTCTAGTCTTTATTTCAATCTTTCGAACTTTTTTTAACAAATCAACCGTTTCCATTAGTTATTATTTTGGTTGATACTAGAATTATTATTTAACATAAAATAAATAATCTAAATTATGGAACCTCAACTTTATTCAGAATGCGACTTATTATTTCATCGGAATTTATGTTATTAGCTTCAGCCTCATACGTTAGCCCAATCCTATGTCTTAAAACATCATGAGCGACAGAACGAATATCTTCAGGGACAACATAACCTCTTCTCTTAATAAAAGCATATGCCCTTGAAGCTAACGCTAGGTTTATCGAAGCACGTGGAGAGCCACCAAACGATATTAACCCTTGAAGATCTTTCAAATCATATTTTTCAGGGAAACGCGTTGCGAATACAATATCAACAATATATTTCTCTATCTTTTCATCAATATAAACTTGACGCACTACTTTTCTAGCTTCAACAACTTCTTCAGATTTTAATATCGATTTTACTTCAATCTTTCTTTCATTAATATTTTGCCTAATAATCAATTTTTCTTCTTCTATTTTCGGATAGTCAATTATTACCTTAAGCATAAAACGATCGACTTGTGCTTCAGGTAATTGATAAGTTCCTTCCTGCTCTATAGGATTTTGGGTTGCCAAAACTAAAAATGGATTTGGCAATTTAAAAGTGTCATTACCAATAGTGACCTGCCTTTCTTGCATCGATTCCAAAAGAGCACTCTGTACTTTTGCAGGGGCACGGTTAATTTCATCAGCCAAAATGAAATTCGCAAACACAGGCCCTTTTTTCACTTGAAATGACTCATCTTTTTGACTATATACCATAGTTCCAATTACATCAGCCGGCAACAAATCCGGAGTAAATTGAATTCTACTATATTTAGCGTCTATCAATGAGGCTAGAGTCTTAATTGCCAATGTTTTTGCTAATCCAGGAACTCCTTCTAATAAGACATGTCCATCAGACAATAGCCCTATCAACAAAGATTCTACTAAATGTTTTTGTCCAACAATCACTTGATCCATGCCCATTGTCAAATTAGACACAAACAGACTTTGTTGTTCAATCCGATTGTTTAATTCACGGATATCTATCGATTCAGCCATATATTCTTTTCTTTTATGAATAAAAAATAACTCAATTATATTGCTTCAAAAGTACAGTATAAAATCAACCCCTAAAACTAATTTCTATTAAAAAAACATGTTAAACCTTTAAGCGTTAAAGGTTTCATCATCTCATTTTTCTGTCAGTTTCGGAATTTTAATAATTACACCATATGGAACATTATCAGGATCTGATATTATCGAGCGATTATGTTTAACAATATATGGCCACAAAGCTTTAGTACCATAAAATTTCAATGCTAATTTAGTTAGGGTTTCCCCTTCATTTAATTTATAATCCGTTAATGTACCCGAAATAGTATATTTATCCAGTTTATTGAATTCGGCTGCAGTTCCGTCTACAGTTTCTAAGGGGGGGGTATTTCTTTTCATGATAGAATCGTCTTTATTATTCAAGACTATAGATTGCTTATTAGTAGGATCGAAATGAACTGTATCATTATGAATAGTTCCAGAATCAATAGGTATCTTAACTGAACCTGCGATCAATGTTGAATCAAGATCATTTTTGGAAAGTCTATTATTAGAATCTCCATTTAGGAAAATATATAAAACATAACTGAGGAATGCAATAGCAATAAATGTAACACTACAAATAAAAGCTCTCCTTGTTTTTACATTTACACTCAATCCACTTTCTTGTTTGGATTTGTATTTCTTACCATATTCCAAATCAGCCTTTTTAATTTCTTGAGCTATAATTTCTTCAACAGATAAAGTTTTAATATGCTCATGCTTCTCAGGGGCAACTGAATCTTTACCCAAATAAAAATCTGCCACCTCGGCATCAAAAGAATTTCCATCCTCTTGACTAAAAGAATCTTGTTTGTGGGATTCCTCTATTGGTTCATTACTAGGACATGGTTCATTACTAGGGCACACATTATCATCATCATGTAATGACACGACTTCCTCCGAAACATCAGCATTTTCAACATTATCAAACTGAATATTATCGTTTAATATGGCAGTTTCAAAATGTGCAAAAGGTTTATTTATGGATTTTTTTAATGAAACATCTGGAGTAAAAGATATTTTTGAATGCCCTTCAATAATAAATCGTTCCCCTGTATTAACGTTAATACTTTCACGACTATCAACGTCAATAAGCTTAAAAGTACCAAATCCCTTAATCTTAAGATATTTATCATTTTCCAGTGCGTACACTACTAAATCAAAAAACTCTTTTACGAATAATTCGACATTTTTCTTAGGAATATTATATTTATACGTCAACAAATCAATAAGATCTTGCATATTTAATTTTTCATTCATAGCATAGATTTTATTTAAACTTATCTTTTAAAAGGTTACTTGGCCTATAAGTTAATACAAGTTTAGGAGGAACAAGCATTCGTTGCTTATTAGTAGGATTTACAGATATACGTTCAGTCTTTTTTTTCACTTCAAAGGAACCAAATCCTTGAAGTGAAATTTGATTATTATTCTGCAACTGCTCAGACATCTCATTTATGAGAAAAGAAACCAACTCAGAAGTATCTTTCATAGTACAACCGAGTCTCTTTGACAATTCCGAAGTAAAATCTTTATTATTCAAGACTATAGATATTAAAATTTAAACGATAAAAAATTAACTTTTAATTATTGCATATAAATCAAAATCATCAGCATCAACTATAGTAGCATTATAAAAGTCACCAATAATTAGCTTTCCATTTTGTTTTAGTATTAAAACTTCCGGATCTACTTCAGGAGAATCAAATTCAGAACGTCCAATATAGTATTTACCCTCTACTCTGTCAATTACAACTTTAATGTTCTCTCCTATTTTCTTAGCACTTAACTCAGATGATATAACTTGTTGTATGTTCATTATTTCATTCAGTCGTTCTTGTTTAACTTCATATGGAATATCATCATCAAACTTAGTAGCAGCATAGGTACCTTCTTCTTCAGAATAAGCAAAAGCTCCCATTCGGTCAAAGCGTATATCTTTAACGAAAGTCTTCAGCTCTTCAAAAGCAATTTCATCTTCTCCAGGATACCCAACCATAAGAGTAGTTCTCAAATGAATACCAGGAACTTCTTTTCTAATTTTATGTATTAATTCATATGTTTCTTTTTTCGTTACATTTCGACGCATATTCAGAAGAACATTATCATTAATATGTTGCAATGCTATATCAAGATATTTACATACATTAGGATACTTCCTCATTACTGGCAGTAAATCTTCTGGAAAATGCGCAGGATAGGCATAATGCAATCTAATCCATTCTACTCCAGGTGTGTTTGCTATTTTTTCTATTAATTCAGCCAACATTTGTTTCTTATATATATCAACCCCATAATAAGTAAGTTCCTGAGCTATAATTTGGAATTCTTTAACCCCTTGAGACACTAAGTAACGTACCTCATCTAAAACATCGTTTATAGGCTTTGATATATGCTTACCAGTAATTATCGGAATTGCACAATAAGAGCAAGCTCTATCACACCCTTCAGAGATTTTCAAATAAGCATAGTGTTTAGGAGTAGTTAAAGTTCTCTCTATCTCAGACTCTGGATTATAAGCCTTCCCTAAATCTTTTAATAATTCTTTCCAATTGAACTTGCCATAGAATTTATTCACTTGAGGTATTTCTGTCGATAATTCATTTAAATACCTTTCAGAAAGACATCCCATTACAAATAATTTCTTTAATCTACCCTCTTCTTTAGCTTGAGCAAATTCAAGTATCATATTTATAGACTCCTCCTTAGCATCACCAATAAAACCACAGGTGTTAATTACAGCAATTTCACCTTTAGGGTTTGTTGAATCATGAGTTACATCATATCCTACCCCTTTTAACTGACGAATTAAATGCTCCGAATCTACTAGATTTTTTGAGCAACCTAAGGTTATTATATCAATCGTTTTTCTTTTCATTGCTATCACCAAATAATGAATCTACATATTCTTTACGGTTAAATAACTGTAAATCCTCAACGCCTTCACCAAGACCTATATATTTCACTGGAATTTTAAATTGATCCGATATTCCAATTACAACTCCACCTTTAGCCGTTCCATCAAGCTTTGTTATTGCCAGCGATGTCACTTCTGTCGCTAAGGTAAATTGTTTTGCCTGTTCAAATGCATTTTGCCCAGTTGAACCATCAAGAACTAACAAAACTTCGTGAGGAGCATCTTCTAAGACTTTTTTCATGACATTCTTAATCTTTGTTAGCTCATTCATGAGCCCTACTTTATTATGCAAACGTCCTGCAGTATCTATAATAACAACATCAGCATTATTAGCTATTGCAGAACTTATTGCATCATAAGCAACCGAAGCTGGATCTGCACCCATTTTTTGTTTAATAACAGGGACTCCAACCCGCTCCCCCCAAATAACCAATTGTTCAACAGCAGCAGCGCGAAACGTATCAGCAGCTCCGAGATATACGGATTTTCCTCTTTGTTTAAATTGGTATGCGAGTTTCCCTATGGTGGTCGTTTTACCTACACCATTCACTCCAACAACCATAATCACGTAAGGCCTAATTTTAGAAGATATATCAAAACTATCTGTATCAACAGAATTATTCTCCATTAATAGACTCGCAATTTCTTCACGCAGTATCGTATTTAATTCCTGAACATTTAAATATTTATCACTGGCTGCTCTTTTTTCAATACGAGCTATGATATTTAAAGTTGTTTCTACCCCTACATCAGAAGTTATTAGGATCTCCTCTAAATCATCTAATACCTGATCGTCAACTTTAGACTTCCCTGCAATAGCTCGAGTTATTTTCCCAAAAACACTTTCTTTTGTTTTAGACAATCCTCTGTCTAACGTCTCTTTCTTCTCTTTTGAGAAAAAATTAAATAATCCCATAATACAACATTATTTGCAAATTACCATTATGATACAAAGATATAATAACTAACGGTAAGTCAAAAATGAAAAATGAAAAATAATCAAGGATAGTGAATATACATATAAAAAAATTCCCCGCAAGAATGCAGGGAATTTTTTTATAGCAACTAGTAGCTACTAGATACTACTATTTCTTAAAAAAGTCTTGTACTTTTTCGTTTGGCACCATTTGCTCATCAAACATATAAGCACCAGTTTTAGGCGATTTTACCATCTTGATAACTTTTGTATAAGAGCGCCCTTCTTTTGTTCCTTCGTGCAAACTTGCAACTGTCTTTTTTGCCATGGATTATACTTATTTAATTTCTTTATGTACTGTTACTCTTTTCAAGATTGGGTTGTATTTTTTCAACTCAAGTCTTTCCGTAGTATTCTTTCTGTTTTTTGTGGTAATATAACGAGATGTACCCGGCATACCACTTTCTTTATGTTCAGTGCATTCTAAAATAACCTGAACTCTGTTACCTTTTGCTTTCTTTGCCATAAGTTTCCTTCTCCTCTTTAATTAGCCAATTACTTTAATGCTCTTCCAATCACAATAACCTTTAGTAACCGCATCGTTTAAGGCTGCATCAAGCCCCTTCTTATTAATTAAGCGTAAACCAGCAGCACTTAAGCTCAAACTAATCCAGCAATCCTGTTCTACATAATAGAACTTTTTATTAAACAAGTTCACATCAAAAGTTCTTTTGGTTCTCTTCTTTGAATGTGATACATTGTTGCCAATCATGGCTTTCTTTCCTGTAATTTGACAAATCTTCGACATTTCTATCTTGTTTTTATAGTTTTTATCTATATTTATTTCAAACAGAGCGCAAAGTAAGCACTTTTATGAATACAAAACAAGTATTTTACTAAATAAATAAGCTCAACTTACTAATATTTATCCACTAACACTTCTTTTAATATTCGCAGTGCATTACCGCAAGCTTTTATTATATTAATCTCCCTACCATCATCTCCCTGTTGCTTATATGTAATAATTTTCGTTTTATAAACAACAGCGATCCAAACAGTTCCAACGGGTTTATCAACAGTCCCCCCTAAAGGTCCAGCAATGCCGGAAGTAGCGATTGAACAATCACTCTTCAATAACCTCTGCACTCCTTTAGCCATCTCAACAACAACAGATTCACTGACAGCCCCATCTTCAACTAATGATTTAGCATCTACACCCAACAAGTTCGTTTTCACTTCGTTTGCATATGCAATAATTCCTCCTTTGTAAAAGGTTGAGCTTCCAGAAAAATAAGTAAACAGTGAAGCCAGATTACCACCAGTACAACTTTCCGCCGTTGAGATTGTAACACCAGTACTAATCAAAATATCATAAATATCTTCTTTTAATAAAGATATAACAGACTTCCGGTTTAATTCATCCATCTTTGTTCTATTTTATAAAATCACAAAACAACTCTGGAATATGCCGGCAGTGAAATGGAGCAAAAATCATTATCCAAATATTTAAAATAACCATTAATTGCGATCATCGCAGCATTATCAGTTGTATAACTAAACTTTGGGATATAAATATTCCATCCATATTTTTGAGCATGTTCCCTAAATGAGTTCCGTAGTCCATTATTGGCAGAAACACCGCCAGCTACAGCAATCTCTTTTATATTATGCTTTTTTGCCGCTTTCCTTAGCTTATCCATCAAAATATCTACCACAGTAGCCTCCAATGAAGCCGCTAAATCATTTTTATTATTCTCTATAAAATTAGGATCATCTTTTATCCAACTACGCAAAGAATATAAGAAAGAAGTTTTGAGACCACTAAAGCTATAATCAAAGTCTGGTATATTTGGTTTATTAAATTTAAAAGCTTTTGGATTTCCATTCCTTGCAAGCCTATCTATTATTGGTCCCCCAGGATATCCAAGTCCCATGACTTTAGAACATTTATCAATTGCTTCACCAGCAGCATCATCTATTGTTTGCCCTAGCACAGTCATATCACTGTAAGATTCCACCAATATAATTTGAGAATTACCACCTGAAACTAATAAACATAGAAAAGGAAATTTAGGTTGTTGCAATATCTCATCTGGCTCTTTCAAAAAATGTGCTAATACATGACCAGTTAAATGATTAACGTCTATTAGTGGTATATTTAACGATCTTGCAAATCCTTTGGCAAAGGAAACTCCAACGAGTAAAGAGCCCATTAATCCAGGCCCTCGAGTAAATGCAACGGCACTTATCATCTCTTTAGTAACATTTGCCCTCTTCATCGCTTCGTGCACCACCGGTACAATGTTTTGCTGATGCGCTCTAGATGCTAATTCAGGAACAACACCTCCATAGGATTCATGAACAGATTGGTTAGCAACAACATTTGATATTAAAACCCCATCCTTTATAATTGCAGCTGAAGTGTCATCACACGATGATTCTATACCTAATATAATTACTGACATACCTTTTTTTTAAGTTTGATGCTACAAAAGTAATCATAAAACTAAGATTCATACCATTATATTTTATATTTTTGTTCCCAAATATAAATCTTCAGCTTATCAAAACATTAAAAAAACTAATTCAATGGCTCCTAGGCGTTATCTTAGGAATGTACATAGGAGTTATTATCTTGCTAAACATCCCCTTTGTTCAGCAAAAGACTGCAGCATACGTAAGCCATCAATTATCCATACTCCTTAACACATCTGTCAGTGTTGAAAAAATTAATTTGGGGCTATTAAACCGCATAGTAGTTGATAACATAGCATTAAAAGATCAGTCAGCCACTGATCTACTAAAAGTAACTAGACTTTCTGCTAAATTTGAGATTCTGCCTCTATTGAATGGGAAAATATCAATAAATAGTATACAGTTATTTGGCTTTAATATATCATTAAATAAAGCAAACAGAAACTCAAAGGCTAACTATCAATTTATAATTGATGCATTGACCCCCACAAATAAAACATCTAAAAAAAACAACAATTTAGATTTAAGAATTAACTCAATTCTTATCCGAAGAGGAAAGCTTTCATACGACATACTTAGTGAAAGTACAACTCCGGGCAAGTTTAATCCTAGCCATATAAAACTACATAACATTATTGCCAATATTTCATTAAAATCACTTCATAATGACTCTATTAATGCTTCAATTAAAAGGTTAAGTTTAGATGAGCAATCAGGTTTATCATTACGCAAGTTAACTTTGAAGGTTCTTGCCAACGACAAGAAAATGACAGTTGAAAATTTTAAATTGGAATTAGCAAACACGCAAATAAAAACAAATCAGATAGAAATGAGCTATAACTCATTTGAAGACTTTAATGACTTTGGCAATAAGGTTAATTTCGCACTTTCGATACTCCCTTCAAGAATTACTTTTAAAGACATATCTCCGATAGTAACATCTTTAGCTCATTTCAAAGAAAGTATTGAATTAGAAATGAAACTAAAAGGTACTATAAATCAATTAGACATCCCTTTTTTGTCAATTAAAGGGAGCGAACATTTAAAATTGAACAGTTCACTCTCTTTTCAATATTTATTAGACCCCGAAAACACATATCTTTATGGAAAATTGGATAATTTATTCATAGATTCTAAAGGGTTTGATTTCATTACCCGAAATATGAGTGATACATATTTAGGAATAAAACCAATCCTTAACCGCCTTGGGAATATTTCTTTTAGTGGTGAAGTTTCCGGGTATTATAGTGATCTGGTAACCTACGGATTATTCAAAACAGACCTAGGATCATTCAATACCGATTTAAAGTTAAGTGGCAACAAAGAAACCCATGCTTTGTCATATTCCGGAGAAATAAAGACAATCGATTTTAGTCTTGGAAAATTAATAAACAATTCCTTAGTAGGACAAACATCCTTGAATTTTATTGTTAATGGGTATCATCCCAAAATGCAATACCCAACGATTAATATAAAAGGATTAATATCAAAAATAGAATACAAACAATACAAATATGAGAATATTAACCTAGATGGTGAATACAAAGCAGGAGGATATAATGGTAAAATAGCTTTAAATGATCCCAATGGCAATGTTTTATTAAAAGGAGAGTTTAGCCCCTATAATAAAATTCCTAATTTTAACTTTACAGCTCTGATAAGTAAGATCAAGCCCCACAATTTAAATTTATCATCGAAATATTCAGAAACAGAATTTTCATTAAATATCAATGCAAATTTCCACGGTAAATCAATAAATGATCTTTCAGGAGAAGTTAGCGTCGATAGCTTTATTTGTAAATCAGCAACAAAAGATTTCTATATACCAGAAATTAAAATAAGTGCCTCTAATGAAGATAAAAATAAAAAAATAAAAATTAATTCATCTTTCATAAAGGGAACTATTTTAGGACAATATTCGTATGAGACAATCGGCAATAGCATTACTAATATTTTAAAAAAACATTTATCTTCTCTAGCTCCTTCAACTACAAATTCGCAAGAAAAAAAATCGGAAAATAATTTCAACTTTGACATTCATATTTACAACACTGATATATTGCCTATCCTTCTTGACATACCATTAAATATTAATTCACATTCCACTATAAAAGGTTATGTCGATGATAAAATGAGTCGCACAAGACTAGAGGCCTATTTTCCTAAGCTTAAATATGATAATTTCAACATAGAATCAGGAGTTTTAATCTGCGACAATCAAGGAGATCAAATAAGTGCCCAAATACGATTTACAAACATTAGAGATAATAAGAATGCAATCAATTTTTCATTGGATTCTAAAGCTAAAAACGACACGTTGTACACGACATTGAATTGGGGTAATAATTCAAAAAACACTTATGGTGGAAAGTTATCAGCGGTAACAAAATTTACAAGAAAAATAAATGAAGTATCGCAGGAATCCAACATTGCTACCCAAATAGAAATAAAAGCAACAGATGTTATTTTAAATGATACTCTATGGAAAATACACCCATCAATTATTAAATTAGAATCACAAAAAATAGAGATTAACAATTTTTATTTTAGTCATAAAAACCAATATATTCATATAAATGGAAGTGCATCAAAAAATGAGTCTGATACTCTAAAAATGCAGTTAAGAGATATAAATATTGACTATGTTTTCGACGTAGTTAATCTTCAAGGACTTGATTTTAAAGGCAAAGCCTCTGGAAATGCCTATATAACGAAAACTATGAAAACTCCCAATATGAAAGCCGATCTTTCGGTGAAACAATTTAGGTTCAATAATGGAATAATAGGCGATATGAATATCACGGGCAACTGGGATGAAAAAAATGAAGGTATTTTTTTAGATGCCAAAATACAAGAACCAAATAAATCTAAAACAACAGTTAGTGGATACATTTATCCATTAAAGCCTAAAAGTGGCTTGGATTTATATATAAACGCACAAAATACAAATTTAAAGTTTATGGAACATTATGTACAGTCCATAATATCCGATATTAAGGGGAAAGGGAGTGGAAATGTCCATTTATTCGGTACATTCAAAGCTTTAAATATTGAAGGAAAGGTAAAACCTGATGCAACATTAAAGATTAATCTTTTAAACACCTATTTTGCTGTAAAAGATAGTATTGAGATGAAAGCTGATCAGTTTTCATTTAATAATATACCAATTTCTGATCTTGAAGGGCATAATGGCTCTCTTAACGGCACAATCAAGCATCAAAACTTTAAAAACATGCATTACAATCTAGAATTTAAAGCGAATAATCTCTTAGTAATGAACACAAAAGAGAATAATAGTGCACCATTCTATGGTACTATATATGCAACCGGCAACGCATTATTAAATGGAAACCCGGAAGGGCTAAATATAGATGCAGCTCTCGTTACAAACAAAAACAGTAATTTTGTTTATATTGCTGGCGGTATTGCATCTGCCACAAACAATCAATTTATAAAATTTATAGATAAGACTCCCAAAAGAAGTGTAGATATAGTCGATGAAACAATAGAAAATCCTATAGACAAATCACCTACAGATACCTCTACAGATGTTAGGCTAAACATTTCTGTTGATGCAACCCCCGATGCTACCATGAAAATAGTAATGGATCCAATTGCCGGTGATTATATCAGTGGAAAAGGATTTGGTAATATAAGAACAGAGTATTACAACAAAGGCGATATAAAAATGTTTGGTAATTATCAGATAAACCAAGGCGTCTATAAATTTAGTCTGCAGGAGATTATTCGTAAAGATTTTACCATTCAAAATGGGAGTGAAATATCATTTAATGGTAATCCATTAGATGCCAACTTAAACATCCAGGCCATTTACACAGTCAACTCTGCTTCATTAAATGATCTTCTTCCTGACGCTTCACAAATAGTACAACAACCCAATGTGAAAGTTAACTGTAATATGTTCCTAAGTGGAGCTCTCATCAAACCAACAATAAAGATGGAAATAAAACTTCCTAATGAAAATGATGAAGTGCAAACTTTAGTGAGGAATTACATCAATTCCGATGAACAAACAAATATGCAGATCCTATATTTGTTAAGCATTGGAAAATTTTACACCGCTGAGAATGTCAACAGTGCGCAGAGCTCAAACGTTATGCCATCAGTTTTAGCTTCAACTTTATCTGGACAACTCAACAACATGCTATCACAAATACTCAATTATAGTAATTGGAATATAGGAACTAATTTAAGTACTGGAGACAAAGGATGGACTGATTTAGAAGTTGAAGGGCTTTTATCCGGTCAACTATTAAATAACAGGTTACTTATTAACGGTAATTTTGGATACAGAGATAATCCCATGGCTAACACTAATTTCATAGGAGATTTTCAAGCCGAATGGCTACTTACTCGTAGTGGTGATATTAGGTTAAAAGCATATAATGAGACCAACGATAAATATTACACGCGAACAAATCTTACCACTCAAGGGTTTGGTATTATGTATAAGAAAGATTTTAATAAGTGGAATGAATTGTTTTTCTGGCAAAATTGGATTAAAAAAGGTAAATCAAAAAACAAGCAACAATGAGAACATTAGATTATGGTGTAATAGGAAACTGCCGTTCTGCTGGGTTAGTTTCAAAATTCGGAAGAATAGACTGGTTATGTTTTCCTGATTTTGATTCGCCATCTATTTTTGCACGCCTACTCGATGAAGATAAAGGAGGATACATGAACATTATTGCTTCATCGGACAGTTACAATATAACGCAATCGTATATTGATCAGACCAATATTCTTTCTACAAAGTTCATTAGTCAAGATGCGTCATTTGAGATACTCGATTTTATGCCGAGATATAAAACAGGAATTAACACTCACTATATTCCACCCGAATTGTATAGACTAATACGCATAATTCATGGAAAACCCAAAATAAGGATTGAATATGTTCCTGCAATGAACTACGCAGCAGATATTACTATTAACCAAAAGATAAACGATGAATTTATAAGAACAAGCTCTTCAAATAATCATAAAGACACAGTTTATTTGTATTCAAATCTTAATCTGCAATATATTTTAGATCACTCAGAAATAGAATTAACAGAAGATTCTTTCTTACTTTTATCGTATTACCAAAAATTAATCCACATAGATATTGACCGAGTTAATCTAGAATATCAACGCACTAAAGTGTATTGGTTAAATTGGAGCAACAGATCTAAGAAATTTTTCACATACAATAAAGAAATAACACGAAGTATGCTAGTTCTGAAACTAATGTCATACCATAGAACAGGTGCTGTTTTAGCGGCATTAACAACTAGTTTACCAGAATCAATCGGTGAAACACGAAATTGGGATTATCGATTTTGTTGGGTACGAGATGCTTCAATGTCTATCAGAACATTATTGCAGCTCAACCATTCGGGTGCTGCACAAAGATTTATTACATTTATTAAAAACATTCTAAAATCAAAAAATGATAGCCTCCAAATAATGTATGGAATTAGAGGTGAACGTGAGCTAACAGAAACCATTTTAAATCATTTATCTGGATTTGAAAATTCCAAACCTGTTAGAATTGGCAATCAGGCATATATTCAAAAACAAAATGATTCATTAGGTTATTTAATGGATGTAATTCATCAATATTTCTATAATTTTCCAGGTTCACTAGATGAGGTTGAAGAAATGTTTGAGGTGGTCAAAATTATTGCTAAAGATGTGACAGACAACTGGCGCAAGCCGGATAAAGGTATTTGGGAGATAAGAAATACTGATCATCATTTTGTTTTCTCAAAAGTGATGTGTTGGGTAGCCCTTGACAGAGCTATAAAAATAGCTCAATTACTTAATAGGGACCATTTCGTAGAAGTGTGGGGCAAAGAAGCTTTCTTAATTAAAGAAGATGTTTTTGCCAATGGATGGAAAGAAGAGTTACAAAGTTTCTCACAAGCATACGACAATACGTATTTGGATTCATCATTATTACTGATGGAGACTTACGGATTTATTGAACCCTCAAATGAGAAATATAGAAAAACAGTTAAAGCAATAAAAAACAAACTATTTCATTATGGCCTCATGTACCGTTACAAAAATGAAGATGATTTTGGGAGCCCAACCTCTGCATTTACTATTTGCACATTTTGGTTAGTAAGAGCTCTATTTGTAACTGGTGAAGAAGAAGAGGCGCGCAAAATATTTAATCAACTCTGTTCTTACACGAATCATGTTGGCTTAATGAGCGAAGATCTTGATTTTATTTCCAAGCAACAATTAGGTAATTTTCCACAAGCTTATTCTCATCTAGCCATGATTGATATAGCCATTTTACTTTCAAAAGAAAAAAAGACATCACATTTTATCCGACCTTAATCAGACAAAAATAGATTTAATAGAGGTAAGACTTCATGCTGGTTCTTTAGATAAAATCGTGCAGCATCTGACATCTCACCGACTTTAATCGTATAGGAATCTTTAGGCATTTCTCTAAACATATCCTCGTCAGTAGTGTCATCACCTATTGCGAGCATAAAATCAAAGTCTTCTTTTAGTAATAATTGTTTAGCCACATATCCTTTATCACACCCTACTTGTTTTATTTCTATAATTTTATTACCTTTCATAATATGCAATCCTTCCCTCGCACATTTATCTCCCAACATATTAAAAAGTTGCTGTTCACGCAAAGCTGCAACCCAAGGATCAACATTTCTAAAATGCCAAACCAGAGCCGTTTTTTTCTCTTCTAAAAATGATCCAGGTGTTTTATCTGTAACTTTGAGTATTATGTCAACAATTTCCCTACTCCAACTTCTATCTTCTAAATTCTTTCTCCAAACACCATTATCACGCACAAAAGCTCCATGCTCTGCAGCTAAAATTATGGGATATTCACCAAACCACCCAGAAAGGGTATCTTGATCACGTCCGCTAGAAATAGCTATGCAATTTCTTTTGTCAGCAAGTAGACCTTTTATTATTTGAGTTAATTGAAGCGATGGCGCTGCTTCTTCCGGGTTATTGTAAAAAGGAGATAGTGTTCCATCATAATCTAATATAATCAATCTTTTATGTGATCTTTTATATTCGGAGACTATTATTTGTTTATTAACATCTGTAATTAATTTAGTTTTATTTTTTTCATTCTGTTTTTTTAGACTCAATAGTTCATCAATATAGTCTGTAGCCCATTTTTGAACAGTTTGTGATGAAACAATTTTCTGCATTCGCTTCATTCGTTTTAATTGTTCATCAGCAGGCATTTCCAAGGCTTTTAAAATAGCATCTTTCATGCCATCAACATCATTGGGATTGACAATAATTGCATCTCTTAATTCTTGAGCAGCACCTGCCATTTCACTTAAAATTAGTATCCCGAGATTCTTCCTCTTTACAGCTATATATTCTTTAGCAACAAGATTCATACCATCTCTCAAAGGAGAAACCAACGCAATATCAGCTACATTATAAAAAGCAACTAGTCGTTCAAACGAAAAGCTATGATAAAAATAATGAATAGGGGTCCAATTAAGATTTGAGTATTTGCCATTTATCATTCCGATTTTCTCATTAATCTTCATTTTAAGGTCAGCATAAGCTCCAACTTTATCTCTTGATGGAACAACAATCATTACTAATGATACTTTTTCATGGTATTCAGGGTGCTCAGCCAAGAAACGATTAAAGGCTTTAAGCCGATGCAAAATGCCTTTACTGTAGTCTAATCTATCAACTGAAATGATTATCTTGCGTTCACCAAACTTCATTTTCCATTCGGATGACAACTTTTGAGGTGCCACTTTTAGTGGAGCAGCGCTGTACTTTTCGTAATTTATGCCCATAGGAAAAGCATCCACATGAACGATCCTATTATTGTACCTCGTTTCATCCAACATAAACTTAGTATCCATAACTCTCTCAGCCGTACTCATAAAATGACGCATATAATCAGCAGTATGAAAGCCTATTAAATCAGCACCAAGTAAACCATCTAAAATTTCCTTTCTTTCCGGTAAAATCCTAAATAATTCATAAGAGGGGAAAGGTATGTGGTGAAAATAGCCGATGCTAACATCTTTATTTCCATCGCGGATCAATGCCGGTAAGAGCATTAACTGATAATCTTGTATCCACACGATATCGCCATTTTCAATGTGCATATCCGCAACTTGTGCAAAAAGACTATTAACCTCTTTGTATGCCTCCCATGAAGCTATTCCATATTTTATATGTGTATAAAAATAGTGGCACAAAGGCCATATTACACTATTGCTGTAATTATGATAAAATTCCTCTATCTGCTCAGCAGATAAAAAAACGGGATGATAATTAAATTTTTTCAGATGGGATCTAATTTCCGTCATTTCTTTATCATCTTTGGTAAATATACCAGGCCAACCAACCCAATGTTTTTCTATTGAGGTATCCAACGACGCTAATCCAGTTGCCAATCCTCCCTCGCTAGGAATAAAAATAACTTTGCCATTTTTCTTAAAAGCTTTTATTGGCAGTCTATTCGATATGATAATTAATTTCATATTATTTAAATTTAATAAAGTAGATAATGATAAATTCAACTTTCAAATGAAAATGAATCCATCAAGTTAAGTCACATCAAAGAAGAAGTAATATGCAGAATTTGGCATATTTGCAATTCAGAACGCATATGTGAAATACAAATATACATTTATTCCGCTTAAAATTAAAATATAAAACTTGTTTTTTTATATCTGTATGAATCCTCATAAAGATTAGCCATCATTTTTATTAAAAATAAATACAATACTTAACATGCTGATTATCAACACAAAACAAATCACTGAAAAATAAAATGCGAAAAACTTGTGTTTTTTACACCAATATATTTGCAAATATAAAAAATATGCCTACCTTTGCACTCGCTTTAAAGATGGTAACACACTAAAGTTTTCGGGGTGTAGCGCAGTCCGGTTAGCGCACCTGCTTTGGGAGCAGGGGGTCGTGGGTTCGAATCCCGCTACCCCGACAAAAAGGTATCAATTTTGATACCTTTTTTTGTTTTTGAACCATTCGGAAATCCATTTGTTCTTATTATTATTTTATAATAACATTCATAGCAGATGAGAACAATAATCTATATTTTACTTTTTCTCGTAGCACCTCTAGGAGGTACTATATATGCTCAGCAAGCCACTTTGCATGATTTTACAGTTACTACCATTGATGGAGAAGCATTCCCTTTGAGCCAGCTAAAAGGGAAAAAGGTGTTAATAGTCAATTTAGCTTCAAAATGCGGCCTTACTCCCCAATATTTTGAGCTGCAGCAACTTTATAAAAAATATGGAGGAGATAAATTCACAATAGTAGGATTCCCTGCTAACAATTTTAATGGGCAAGAACCCGGTAGTAATGCCGAAATCAAATCTTTCTGCGTACTAAACTACGATGTTGAATTTCCACTTATGGCTAAAATATCAGTTAAAGGAAGCGACATCTCTCCCGTTTATGAGTGGTTAACTCAAAAATCTAAAAACGGAAAAGAAGACGCACCTGTACAGTGGAATTTCCAAAAGTTTATGATTGATGAAAATGGTAAATGGATAGGAATGATTCCACCTAAAGAAAGTCCGATGTGCCCAGAAATTATCAACTGGATTGAAAACAAAAAGTTATAAATGATAGCCTTTTGAGTTCATTTCGTATGCTTGAAACAATGCATATTTATCTTTTTCAAAAGGATAATCCCAGCAACCCATTTGATGATATAATTCACCACCGAATCCTATTTTAAACTGATATAGTCCATGCATAGGATGTGATGGATTTGAGTTAGGCGGTATGCCAAACATATCATATTCTGTGCAACCATAAGTTTTTGCAATTCGGATGGCCTCCCATTGCAAAGCATAAGTAGACATTGAATTGCGATGAGCTGAAGAAGAAGCTCCATAGAGATATGTAGCACGATGGTCTGTAATAACTAAAAACATGGCAGATACAGGTTCTCCGTTTAATTCAGCAAGTAGCAATTTGACTATAGCCGGAGACGATGTATTTTCGGCCTTTGAAGCTAAAACCGTCTGAAAATAGTCTATATCATTCAGAAAAATATTATTTCTATAAGCCGTATCCCGGTATAAGTTGTACCAAACGTGCAATTTATCCATTCCAACCTCTTTAACTACTACCCCTTTACGTAAAGCCAGGTTTATATTGTAACGAGTCTTAGCTTTCATCTTACTTAAAATAGTATTTACATCTGGCTGTAAATCAATAAATATTGTATTGACTGGTAATATATCAGTATTTGCTTTTTTAAAATTCCAATTGATAGTATTATAATTGAAATGAAATTCCTGATAATTAGGTTGAGGGGGCCCCATCCATTTGCCTTCATCATCACAAAAATCATCCTTTCCCCAATGAGATTGCCAATTCAAATCATATCGTAAAGCAATACAATTGCTTGGAAGATAAGATCTGACAATTTCCGACAGTTCCTCTAAAAAGCGACCCTGATTTTCCTCAGAAGGTTCTATCTCAGGTCCATAGGGAACGTACGCTATTGTTGATTCTTTACTTAACTGTTGTATTAAAACTAAAAAATCAGATACAGTATAACTCCTTCCTCCCGTATTTGTATATAAGTCAGAGTTTCTAATCTTAAATTCAAATGCTTTTGATTTTACTCCTAAATTACTTTTCACTTCTGACCAAAAGGCCGTTTGATGTAAAATGGGTGTTTGATAAACTTCGCTAATTTCTTTTTTAAGGACCTCAATATTCATTATTAAATTATTTTTTCACAAAGATAGCCCCACTAATTGATAAATCCAATTTTAATTATTTAATTAGCAACTTTAACAAAAGCAAAAACTTTTTCGATATAACAACTGTTATAAAAATAATAAATATTAAAAAGAAGATGATATGATTTACAATTTTTTATTCCCGTCAAAACCGGATGATACAAAAACATCTTTGTTTTTGCTTGGCATGAGAGTCGTTTTTGGTACATTAATGATGCTGCACGGATTACAAAAATGGAATGCGTTTGAACAAATGTCATCTGGTTTTCCAGATCCTATCGGATTAGGGAGCAGTACCTCGTTAATATTAGCTATTTTCGGAGAGCTAATTTGTTCTTTAGCTTTTATTCTAGGCTTTCTGTACAGATTATCTCTTATTCCTATGATTGTAACTATGGTAGTCGCATTTTTTATAGTACATGGAGCAGATCCTTTTTTAGTTAAAGAACTAGCGTTCATTTATTTGATAGTATTTCTTTTGATGTACTTTATTGGCCCTGGAAAGTATTCACTTGATAGCATTCTGAAGAAACTTATTAAACATAAAAGATAGATTTTATTTTATACAAATCGTTGCAAAATAAATAAAATGATATATATTTGTATTCACAATTTATTTTATTAATTAAAACATATTAAGTAATGAAAAAGACCAAATTATCTATCGGTGCATTATTAATCAGTGGCACATTATTATTTAGTTCTTGTATCGGTTCATTTGCCTTATGGCATAAAGTTCTTGACTGGAATCAGGGACTTGGCAACAAATTTGTAAATGAACTCGTGTTTCTTGCTTGTAACATTGTACCTATTTACCCTATTGCGGGTTTAATAGACGTTGTAGTTCTCAACTCTATTGAGTTTTGGACCGGTTCTAATCCTGCAAGCGCCAATGTAGGAGAAGTCAAAAAGGTAAAAGGTGAGAATGGAGATTACTTGGTGAAAACTTTAGAAGATGGTTACACTATCAGTAAAGAAGATCAATCAATGAATCTCAAATACAATGAAGAAAATAACACATGGAACGTAGAATACAACGGAGAGTCTACTAAGTTATTAAAAATGAATAACGATGGTACTGCCGATTTATTTCTACCGAATGGAAATACAATGAATGTAACTCTTGATGCACAAGGTATGATGGCAGCACGCCAAGTTGTAATGAACAGCTCGTTCTTTGCAGCTCGATAAATTGATATAGTATTACAAGCCCTTTTGTTGTGCTGTTGTTCAACAAAAGGGCTTTGTTTTTCCATAACCCTCTCTGACAAAGAATCTATTTAGAAAGGATACCCCACTGCCAAATGGAACGTAAAGTCCCGCTTAAAATTAGGATTAAGAATCGGATATCTTTGCTTACCACTGCTATAAGCCGGATTGAGAGCTTTCATACCTCCATCTATTCTAAATACTAAATAATCAAGGTCAATTCTTATCCCTAAACCGTACGCAAAAGCTATTTGTTTATAAAACTTCGAAATATCAAATTGACCGCCTGGTTGGTTTTCATACTCCTTAATAGTCCAAATATTACCTGCATCAACAAACAAAGCCCCCTGCAAAAGCCAAAAAAGTTTGCTTCTATACTCTATACTGGCATCAAACTTAATGTCGCCCGACTGATTTAAGTAGTTTCCATCACCAGGAAATGAGCCAGGACCTAGTTCCCGAACCGACCATCCACGTACACTATTAGCTCCGCCTGAAAAATACTGCTTAATATAGGGAATGCTTTTTGAATTTCCATAAGGAACAGCAATGCCAACTCCAACGTGATAAGCAATAGCATTTTTATCGTCGATAACAATATTCCTAGAGAAGTCAAAATCGCCCTTAATATATTGGGCATAAGGGATACTTAACAAGGAATATTCACCATCAGAGTTTTTTGACTGTTTTGTAAGATTTGAAATTGCATACATTACATTACCCGCCGACTCTAAACCAGCTCGAATTGAGAAGGAGTTACTTTTAATCGTGTTATTCGCCATCCTCTCCCCTGCACTATTGTAATTGAACATATAACCCATGCGCACAATCAATCTGTCTTTGTAATTGTATTCAAAAATATAACTTTGATTATTCTCTTCATACTTCTGCTTAAAAGTATCTGAGACCCATGGAAAATATAGAAAACTAACATCCAACAAATCAAATCTGTGCTGAGATTTACGAGAATTGGACCATTTATAACTCCAAGAGGCAGATGCGACTTTTCTTGAGAACTCAGGTCTTTGCTGAGAATTATATTGCAAACCGAATTCAGTAGTTGCTCTTATGCGGTTTTTAAAGTCTGCAGCCAGAAAAGGGAACAAGAAACTTGGGAAGTTAATACTTGACTCTACTCCATATTCTGTATAATTATCATTGCTATAACCCTGCTGTAAACCCGAAATAGCTTCATAAGCCCCTCTCAGTTTAACCATGAATGTTTCAGAACCATGAAACAGATTTCTATGTTGAAAGGAAACAGATGCAGCAGCCCCCAAGTCGCCCGCCGAGTTCGTTCCTTCTACCTCAAAAGCCACAGACTGATGCCTACCCTTCGTTAATAACACATAACAATTTAGTAAATTAGTATCAGCTACCTGAGTATCAAAAAAACGAACATTTGTATATTTCAGTGCAGAAAGTCGTCCGAAGTTATTATATGTACGCTGTACATTTCTTTCATTATAAAGCTCACCCGGACGAATTTGCAAATTATCGACCAAAACTTTGGGACGCAGATAAAGATTATCCTTATAGTAGATCGGATAATTTTTATAATGAATGGAATCATTGATTTCAATGCTGCTCAGTGCCGATGATTGAAGAACATCATAATCTGTTATAAAGCTAACCTTTCCTATTTTGTATTGCTTGTGGTCTGATGGTTCATTATCAGTATATGCTTTAAACTGAAGCAAATGCAATGTTAAATCAACCAGATACGTACTCCTCACGGTATCCGCGCTGTAAGAGATAAAATCTTTATTAAACCGGTAATATCCATTTTGCTGAAGGAATGACGTAATTCGCTGACGTTCATTATCGAGTTTATTGACGTTGAGCAACATTCCCGGACGTAAAAGAGAATTCGCCGAGTCATTTTGCAAATACTCTGCTATTTTTTTGTCCTTAACATCCAATTTCACGCTACGAACAATGTAGGGTTTGCCCGATGCAACCCGATATGTCACTTCTATCTTTTTCTTCTTAATTTTTTTATCCGTATAGACCTCCGCTCCCATGTATCCCATGTTTTGCACCGCTTTTTTGAGCTCTTCCTGCGAACGTTGCGTATCATATTCACTGTACACAACCGGAGCGTCACCAATCCTTCTTAACATCCGATTGTACCATTTGGTAGAGTCTCTTCCGGAAAGATTGTAAATATACAGCTGCGTTTTTATTACACTAAACCATCTATTGTTAGGTTTTTGTCTTATATAAGTAGACAAGTCAGTTGATTTAGTATCATTATTATCGGCCTGAACTGCTACTTTATCTAATAAAAAAGCACCTTCGGGCACATATTTCGTACCAGAGCAGGCAACCATTGTTATGGCAAAAAGGGAATATATAATATAACGAAAGCCTTTATTCATGCGTTAGGAAAGATCAATTATTTAATGATTCACAAATATAAGTCATATTTTCTTCACGCTAAAAGAAAAAGAGAGTGAAGTATGGACGGTTATTAAAAATATCTTCCTAGATTTGCAAAAAAAATACAAACAGAATCTAAAGAAATGTCTATTAGTAAAAATAAAATAAAGTATATTCATTCGCTGGAATTAAAGAAAAACAGAAAAGAAGAAGGCGTTTTCTTAGCAGAAGGTCCCAAATTAACCGAAGAATTATTAGGGCATTTTCATTGCTCTTTTCTTGCTGCCACACGTGAATGGCTCGAAGAACATCCCGACGTAAAAGCCGATGAGATAGCAGAAGTGACGCCCGATGAGTTAGCCCGTACGAGTTTATTAAAAACCCCTCAACGTGTGCTTGCCGTTTTTAAACAACCTAATTATACAATAGATTCTGAAACAATAGCCCACAACCTATCTATTGCCTTGGATGACGTTCAAGACCCGGGTAACTTAGGCACCATTATTCGTTTGGCTGACTGGTTTGGAATAGAAAACATCTACTGTTCCTTTAATACGGTTGATGTATTCAATCCGAAAACCGTTCAGGCAACCATGGGAGCTATTGCTCGTGTTAAGGTTCATTATGTAGACTTACCAGCGTTTTTGTCTGCACTAAAAGATACACCCATTTACGGAACTTTCCTTGATGGAAAGAACATGTACGAAGAGCCATTGACTAAAAACGGCATTATTATTATGGGTAACGAAGGCAACGGAATTAGCCCTGATATAGAAACTTACGTAAACAGAAAGCTGTACATTCCCAACTACCCACAGGAAAGAAATTCATCGGAGTCATTAAACGTAGCCATAGCAACGGCCATTGTATGTGCCGAGTTTAGAAGACTAGCGCAGAATGGCTAGTTTGGTAGCTGAATAAGGTTGCATTTCTGTAAAATCAAACGGAAAAAGTCGGAAAACCACCCATTTTTTTTGCATAATAACTTCATTCATATCAGAAGCTATGTAATCAACAATCTTTGTTTCGGCCAGTAAAGGTGTAATTTTGTCTGCCAGCATAGCTTCCCTATTAAAATCCTTAGTAACGTCTGTGTCCGACAGCAGTACGCTTACACCCGGCATCCACTGTACACGCTCCGATTCTTCGCTTAAAGGAAAAATCCTTGAAACATTGTCATTTTCAATTTCAACGACCATCTGTTTCATCCATCCGTGTTCGGGAAGAAATAAATAATGAGAAGCAAATCGTTTCATAGTAATTACAGTTATCGTTTCATGGGTTGTAACTTCCTGGCGGGCATCGTTCTACGCCTGTGATTCAGTTCCTCGGGATTCATCCTTTTAACAGGTTCTTGAGGAGTCAACGTATCTTTGGAGACCGGAGCTGATTTAACAGTACGAGTCGAATCAGTTGGGACCGGCTCAACAGGTTTTGCTATTTCGCCTGTTACGCGATACCTCTTCATCGATATGTTGTGAACCAACACATAGTCATCCTTGCCACCTTCAAAATAAATATAACCACGAACTTCACGAAGCGCTCCCAGCGTATCTGACTGCAAACGGATTTCCTGTTCTCCGGATCGGGTAATTTTGCGAGAGGAAGTAATCACACTATCGTTTCGATAAACCATTTGCATGGCCATGTAAGTTTCCGGCATTGCTTTCCCTGCTTTAGAAGGATAAAAGAAAGAAGCTTTCCAAACCAGCGCATCACGATCTTGCGAATTAACATCGGCAGGTATTACAAAAGATATTTTGTTGTTATCTTGCGCGTTTGTCAAACAAGAGACCTGCTCCATAAACCATAACTCAACGCTATCACCGGGTTGTGAAACAGGCGACTTTTTATCGCGTATGGCTACCATGTGGTTGATAGATGCTTGCTCCTCTTTCAAACGATCGTTTATTTTTTCGTATATTTTCGCTAAAATATCGGTGTGCCTGGTATACCAAACCATTGAAGAATCAAATTCGGCCTGTGTTACGTCATACTTTTGAAAAACGGACTGAATGTACAATGCTTTTTTATAATTATCTGACACAGGCAGGTTTTCTCCCATGGAGCGTGCCAGATGATAATCATAGAGTAACTCCTCCATTTGGGACTCAGCAATAACACCGTCGGGTCTTTTAACCTTACAGGCCATTACAGTCAACATAAGTATGAAAAAAAAGCAGAGTTTCTTCATGTTTAATACACTTAACTATTCGTCAATTTTTGTGGTGATAACTCTCATTCAAATATTTGCTGTAAAACAAAAGCAGTGCAATAATACCACAACTAATGGCTGCATCTGCAAAATTGAATATCGGACTGAAGAATATAAAATGTTGGCCACCAATAACCGGCATCCACATAGGCCAGGTTGTATCGATGATGGGAAAATAAAACATATCGACCACCTTGCCATAGAACCAGGTTGAATACCCCCCTTCAGCAGGCAAGAATGTAGCAATGGAAGAATTGGTGCTTTGGTCAAACAGAACACCGTAAAATACGCTATCTATTATATTTCCGAGTGCACCTGTAAGTATCAATGACACACATATTATATAACCCGTTTTGGCTCCCTTTTTTATTGTTTTATACAGATACCAGGCAATAAACCCTACGGCAATAATACGAAAACTGGTGAGAAACAGTTTACCGAATATCTCCATACCGAAAGCCATTCCGTTGTTCTCTGTAAAGTAAATATAAAACCAATCTGTAATATGAATACTTTCATGAAAGTACATATTGGTTTTCACAATTACCTTAATAATTTGGTCAATGAGAAGCACAGAAACGATTACGAGTAATGATATCCGGCCTTTTGTTAGTATTTTTTTCATTCTTACCTGAGTAAAGAGTTGGAGCAAACACTCCATTAAACATAAAAGTGTTGAGCTATCAGCATAATTGCGGAACAGCCCAACACTTTAGCTATTACTTCACACTTTTATCTTTTTCCTTCATTTTTAGCTTCAATGCTAAGCGTAGCGTGTGGTACGGCACGAAGACGTTCGGGGGGAATCAACTTACCTGTTTCCCTGCAAATGCCATAGGTTTTGTTTTCTATGCGAACCAAAGCAGCCTGCAAACCTTGAATAAATTTCAATTGTCTTTGCGCTAACCTTGTAGTTTCCTCCTTTGACAATGTATTGGCGCCCTCTTCAAGCACCTTGTATGTTGGCGAAGTATCATCCGTGTCGTTACCATCCTTGTTCATTATGCTTAGCTTCAACTGTTCATAATCACGTTGTGCCAATTCTAATTTCTCCATGATGATTGCACGGAATTCAGCTAACTCCGCATCAGAGTATCTCGTCTTTTCTGTCATAACTCTAAATAATTAAAAGGTTAGTAGTTTTTATTTATTCTTTAATCACACTTACAAACAGTGAGAAATCATCGAAGTTCAACTCCGTGCCATCTTTGACCTCGTCAACTAATTCTAGGGAAACCCCTAAAACCTGATTGCAAATATAACTATTATATTCATTTACCGCATCATCCGTTTCCTGATTTTTAGATAATCTGATTCTTATCTTATCGGTTATCTCAAATCCGCTCGATTTACGAATATTTTGAATACGGTTTACCAGTTCACGGGCTATTCCTTCCCTACGAAGTTCTTCCGTCACAGTCACCTCAAGAGCTACTGTCAGCTTTCCTTCGTTGGCAACCAGCCAGCCGGGTATGTCTTCGCTGATAATTTCAACATCAGCCGCTTCAATAACTGCTTCGCCATCGGTCAATGACAAAGTATACCTGCCGTTTTTCTCCAGTTCCGCAATGGCTTCTTGTGGCAACTCGCCTACTGCAGCCGCCACTGCCTTCATTTTTTTACCAAATTTAGGACCAAGCTTTTTGAAATCGCACTTCACTTTTTTCACCAGAATACCTGCCGTACCATCAACAAAATTAATTTCCTTCACATTAACCTCATTGATAATAAGAGACTTAACCGCTTCAATATGAGTTCTTTGCGCTTCATCCGAAACAGGAATCATAATGCACTGAAGGGGCTGACGCACCTTAATATTCACTTTTCTACGAAGCGCCAATACCATGGATGTTACATCCTGAGCCATTTGCATGCGTGCTTCAAGCGCCGCATCAATCAGCGAACTGTTGCACACGGGGAACTTAGCCAAATGCACAGACACAACCGTATCTCTTCCCGTTGCAGCAATCAAATCCATGTATAACTTGTCGGCATAGAAAGGTGCAATAGGAGCCATTAGCTTGGCAACTGTTTCCAAACAAGTGTAAAGCGTTTGGTAAGCAGAAAGTTTATCTTGCGAGTAGCCGCCTCCCCAGAAACGTTTACGGTTGAGACGCACGTACCAGTTTGATAAATTATCGTTTACAAAATCAGAAATCAATCGTCCGGCTTTGGTGGGTTCATAATCGTTGTAACAGCTATCCACCTCTTTCACTAATGAGTTGAGTACGGAAAGAATCCAGCGGTCAATTTCCGGACGTTCAGCCACGGGAACATCTGCCTCTTTGTATTCAAAACCATCCACATTGGCATACAGTGCAAAGAACGAATACGTATTGTATAACGTACCGAAGAACTTACGGCGTACCTCTTCTATTCCTTCCACATCGAATTTCAGGTTATCCCATGGAGAAGAATTGGTTATCATGTACCAACGCAAGGGGTCGGATCCATATTTCTCTATCGTGCTAAAGGGGTCAACGGCATTGCCCAGTCTTTTCGACATTTTATTACCGTTTTTATCGAGCACCAACCCGTTCGAGATTACAGCTTTGTAAGACACACTATCAAACACCATCGTAGCGATAGCATGCAATGTAAAGAACCAACCGCGAGTTTGGTCAACACCTTCGGCAATAAAATCGGCCGGATACACCTGATTGCTATCCAGTAATTCTTTGTTTTCAAACGGATAATGAATTTGCGCGTAAGGCATAGCACCCGAATCAAACCACACGTCAATCAAATCGAGTTCACGTTTCATCGGTTTACCCTCTTTGGAAACCAGAATAATATCGTCAACGTACGGACGGTGCAGGTCAATCTTTTCGTAATTATCCTGATTGTATTCGCCCGGAACAAATCCTTTTTCTTTGTAAGGGTTCGAAGCCATCAGTCCGGCAGCTACCGATTTTTCTATTTCGTTATAGAGTTCCTCTACCGATTCAATGCATATTTCCTCGCTATTATCTTCCGTTCTCCAGATAGGCAGCGGTGTGCCCCAGTAGCGCGAGCGACTAAGGTTCCAGTCATTGAGGTTTTCAAGCCATTTGCCGAAACGGCCTGTTCCGGTCGATTCCGGTTTCCAGTTAATGGTTTTGTTCAGCTCCATCATACGCTCTTTGCAAGCGGTAGAACGGATGAACCAACTGTCGAGCGGATAATAAAGCACCGGCTTGTCTGTTCTCCAGCAATGCGGATAGTTGTGCACATGCTTCTCTATCTTGAACGCCTTGTTAGACGCCTTCATCATCATGCAAATGGAAACATCCAATGATTCGTCTTTTTCCGTCAACGTAGGGTCATAGGCATTCTTCACAAACCGACCGGCATACTCTTTATAAAGTTCAACGTTAACGCTCTGATTTACAAAGGATTCGTCCAACTCATCTAAAGTATAGAATTTACCTGTCAGATCAACCATCGGACGCAATTCGCCCTTCTTATTAATCAGTTGCAAAGGAGGAACACCCGCATTTTTTGCCACCAAGGCATCGTCGGCACCAAACGTAGGTGCAATGTGAACAATACCTGTACCGTCTTCCGTCGTTACGTAATCGCCCGGAATAACACGGAACGCACCTTCGCCCGGATTGACCCAAGGAATAAGCTGCTCATATTCCATGCCCACCAAATCGGTTCCTTTGTATTCGGCCACCACTTTAAACGGCACCAACTTATCACCCGGTTTGTAATCTTCCAAAGCTATTTCAGCTGCTTTCGGATTAAAATGAGTATTCAGCAATGCCTTGGCCAGCACAACCGTAATAGGCTCGCCGGTGTACGCATTGTAAGACTGAACGGCTACGTAATCAATTTTGGGCCCCACACAAAGCGCTGTGTTTGAGGGCAATGTCCACGGTGTGGTAGTCCACGCAATAAAATAAGGGGTACCCCATGCCGACATTTCGGGTTTGGGATTCTTCATCAGGAACTGCGCAACTACCGTCGTATCTTTCACATCACGGTAGCAGCCCGGTTGATTCAGCTCGTGCGAGCTCAACCCTGTTCCGGCAGCCGGAGAATAAGGCTGAATGGTATATCCTTTGTAAAGTAATCCTTTTTTATACAGTTGTTTCAGCAGCCACCACAGAGTTTCTATGTAGCGGTTGTCATACGTAATGTAGGGATCGTTCATATCGACCCAATACCCCATCTTGTGCGTAAGGTCCTCCCACTCTTTGGTGAATTTCATCACATCTTTGCGGCAAGCTGCATTGTATTCGGCAACAGTGATTTTCTTACCAATATCTTCTTTGGTAATGCCCAGCGCTTTCTCCACTCCCAGTTCCACCGGTAGTCCATGCGTATCCCATCCGGCCTTACGCTTTACCTGAAAACCTTTCATCGTTTTGTAACGGCAGAAAATATCTTTGATGGAACGTGCCATTACATGGTGAATGCCCGGCATACCATTGGCCGAGGGAGGTCCTTCAAAAAACACAAATGAGGGACACCCTTCACGTTCTGTCATACTTTTGGCGAAAACACTGTTTTCATCCCATTTTTTAAGTACCTCTTTGTTCACCTCAGAAAGGTCGAACTGAGAATGTTCAGCAAATCTTTTACTCATCACTGTATATTCTAAATTTTAACTATTCAAATTTATAAGGGTGCAAATTTACAAAAACATTAGTAAGAGAGAAAGCATTTGCCCTCAAAAAGCGATGCATAATGACAATATTTGCATGAAAACGGCTAGCATTAAAATCGTTATACTAGAAATTTAGTGTAACTTTGCAGCCTTTTAAAGGTAAATAAGATAAAGTACATGAACCTATTTAATTCGAAAGCGGCCGGGGGAACTACCTTTAGCATCCTCATAGCGCTAAGCATTGCGCATTTATTAAACGACACGCTACAATCTGTCATTTCAGCTATTTACCCATTATTAAAAGATAGCTTATCTCTCAGTTTTGCCCAAATAGGGCTCATCACGCTGGTTTATCAGATTTCGGCCTCGGTCTTTCAACCGTTGGTGGGCATCTATCTCGACAAAAAACCGAACCCGTGGTTTTTACCCATCGGCATGAGCTTCACGCTGGCAGGATTGCTTTTCCTGGCTTTCGCCACTACCCTCCCACAGGTTTTTTTATCGGTGTTTCTGGTGGGTGTCGGTTCGTCTATTTTACACCCCGAAGCTTCACGTCTTACTTCGTTAGCATCCGGTGGTAAACGCGGATTAGCGCAATCTCTTTTTCAAGTAGGTGGCAATTTAGGCGGATCGATGGGACCGTTATTAGCTGCACTGATCATTGCTCCTTACGGACAACAGCACATTGCTTTGTTTGCCGTGCTGGCAGTAATTGCTATTCTAGCAATGATTCCCATTTGCAAATGGTATAGAAGAGTGCTACAAATTGCCGGGCAACGAGGACGCAAGCAGGTAGCAGCTGTCAAAGGGCCGTTGTCACGCAACAAAACGATTCTTTCATTACTTATTTTGCTTGTACTTATTTTCTCTAAATACATCTACATGGCCAGTCTCACCAACTTCTATACCTTTTACCTGATGCATAAATTTGGTGTTTCCATCCAGAACTCTCAATTTTACTTGTTTGCCTTTCTTTTTGCAGCTGCGCTGGGAACATTGTTGGGTGGCCCCATAGGCGACCGCGTGGGACGTAAATACGTCATTTGGGTATCCATCTTAGGGGTAGCTCCTTTTACGTTGTTGATGCCTCATGCCAATTTGTTTTGGACTTGCATTTTAAGTATTTGCATCGGGTTGATTCTTTCATCGGCTTTTTCGGCCATACTGGTTTATGCGCAAGAATTATTGCCGGCCAAACTGGGACTTATTTCGGGACTGTTTTTCGGACTGGCATTCGGCATTGCAGGTGTGGCTTCGGCTATTTTGGGTAATATGGCCGATAGCAAAGGAATTGAATATGTTTATGAGATGTGTGCATACATGCCTTTGTTAGGATTGGTTACTTACTTTTTACCGAATCTAAAGAAATCTGACCGATAAAAACAAACAGCACGCTTCTTTTTACCACGCTGTGCTCAACGCAGCTGTTCACTGCGCACAAGACATTTGTTTTCTACGCACAGAAGTATTCATCTTTGTGCACAACTCTCAAAGGCTTTGTGGAAAGGCTATTTAAAGGCACAAAAAAAGGATACATCATGTGATGCATCCTTTTTTATAAGTAAGATTTATTTTAAAAGAATTACTTGCGTGGCAAGGCTTCTTTAACTACCATCTGACGACCTTCGTATTCAGCTCCGTTAAGTTCTTTGATAACCTGACCAGCTTCAGTGCTGTCTGGCATTTCAACGAATGCAAAGCCTTTTGACTTTTTAGTGTCACGGTCAACGATTAATTTAACAGAATCAACTGTACCGTATTCTTCAATAACCTGTCTCAAATCTGCTTCCCTAACGCGATAGCTTAGGTTTCCAACATAAATGTTCATAAAAATAAAAAATAAAAATTGATAAATAAAATAATAAAACAACGGAAGTTTGAGATAGATCTGTATTCAACTAAAAAGAGAAGAAAAAAGAACAATACGAAACGATCAATTGTTTACGGCTACAAAGTAAGGCATTTATTTTGAATAAACACCTATATAACTGTGTTTTTTTTCATTATGCGCATCAAATAATAAGATTTGAGCGGAAATTTGAAATAAAAATGAAATAAAAAAAGCAAAGAATGCATCAAATCTTCAAAAAAATGAAGGTATGCGCATTCTTTGCAATAATAAAAGCACTTATTTATGTTGTTCGGCCCAAGGGCCTACAGTGAATTTTAGTGCTTGCTCAAATAGCTGGCAACACCATCTTCGGTTGCCTTAAGAGCATCTTTACCTTTTGACCAGTTAGCCGGACAAACTTCGCCAAATTCTTCAAAGTGTTGCAAGGCATCTACCACACGAATGGCTTCGTCCACACTACGTCCTAGTGGCAAATCGTTAATAACTGAATGGCGAACCACTCCTTCTTTATCAATCAGGAACAATCCACGGTACGCAACGGGGGTACCTTCACAAACCCAATTGCCATTTTCATCGGGTGCGTAAGAACCTGCCAATACGCCGAAGCTTTCAGAAATTGATTTGGAAAGGTCGGCTACAATCGGATATGTTACACCCTGAATACCGCCTTGGTTTTTAGGTGTGTTTAACCATGCAAAATGTGAATGCTGTGAATCGACTGAACAGCCAACTACTGCCACATTTCTTTTTTCAAATTCGGCCAGTTTTTCCTGAAAAGCGTGGAGTTCCGTGGGACAAACAAATGTAAAGTCCATCGGATAGAAGAAAAATACCACGTATTTGTTACCTTTGTATTGTTCCAAAGAAAAGTTATCGACTATTTCGTGTCCGTTAACTACTGCTGCTGCACTAAATTTAGGTGCTTGTTTTCCAATTAATGATCTCATAATGTATTTTGTTTTTAGAAGTTATTTAATCCTTTTTCTGAAAGCAAAACTACGGTAATCTGCAGAGGTGGCAAAATAAATACAATGGATAAAATCTATGGACTTATAGATGAAATCTATCAGGGGAAACAATTACTTTTGCACATCCGTTCGTAGTCACTAAAAAGAAAGTATGTAAAATGAAAAAGTTCGTCAGTTTATTCGTTCTAATTCTGCTATCCGCATCAGCGTGGTGCCAATCGCACCCCAACTACACCGTTATCGTATCGCTCGATGGTTTTCGCTGGGATTACCCTACCTTGTATAACACTCCCCATTTAGACCAGATAGCCGCCAGAGGTTCGTCGGCCACCATGCTTCCCTCCTATCCGGCTTCCACTTTTCCGAACCATTACACGCTGGCTACCGGACTGGTTCCTGATCATCATGGCATAGTAAACAATACATTTTGGGATACGCAGAACAACCGGCAATATTCCATGAATAATCCGGAAACACGTTTTAATCCGGCATATTATTTGGGCGAACCAATATGGGTTACGGCACAAAAACAGGGTGTTAAAACGGCCAATATGTATTGGGTGGCAGCCGATATACCCATCAAAAATACATTTCCTACTTATCAAAAATTGTTCAGGCAGAAGCCGCAGCTAACGTTCGAAGAACGCATTGATACTGTTATTTCGTGGTTACGCATGCCCGAAGAGGCACGCCCGCAACTCGTCATGCTCTATTTTGAAGAGCCCGACGGCACAGGGCATCACTTCGGTCCGCGAAGCCTGGAAACAAAAAGAAAAGTTGAATACCTGGATAGTTTGGTGGGTGTGCTGATGCACAAGATCAGTAGGCTGCCTATAGCGGACAGGATCAATTTAATTGTAACTTCGGACCACGGGATGACTGAAATCAGCGATGAGCGTGTGGTCAACATGCATCAATATCTCAAACCGGAGTGGTGCCGGGTTATTGATGGTAAAACACCAACATCGGTATTTACAAAGCCCGAATTCAGGGATTCGGTGTACAATTCATTAAAAAATGTGCCTCACATTCATGTGTGGAAAAAGGAAGAAATACCCGCCGAACTGCATTATGGCAGCAGTGACCGGATTGGCGACATAGTCATTGCACCTGCAACCGGATGGCAGTTTGCCGAGAAAGGAGCCGGACTAAAAGGGGCGCACGGTTATTTCCCTCAGGAGCCCGACATGCAGGTTATTTTCAGAGCTTACGGACCCGATTTCAAAGAGGGTTATCGCTCCAAAGGGTTTGTCAACGTTGACATCTACCCGTTGCTATGTTATCTGCTGCATGTAAAACCTGCAAAAAATGATGGTCAACCGGCACGAATAGCCGATTTAATAAATCACCCCCGCTACAACGATCTGTGGCGAGGGTGATTTTTATTTATTTTTGCCAAAGTTGACTCATATCTTCCAGAGTTTTACCCTTCGTTTCGGGCACCCAGCGCCATACAAATAGAGCAGCAAGAATGCAAATGGAACCGTAAAGACTATATGCAAACACCGGACTAAAATCATACAGTGCAGGGAAAGTAGATGATATGATGTAATTAAACACCCATTGGAAAGCCACCGCAATTGCTACCGCTTTACCACGGATCGTGTTGGGGAATATCTCGGAAATGAGTACCCAGCAGATAGGGCCCCATGACATCATGAAGAATGCTGCGTAAACGATAATGGAGAATACGGGAAGAACTCCTTTCACATCCATGCCATCGCACAAAGCAACCGCAAAAGCTCCTAAAGCCATACCAATAGAACCGATAATCAGCAAAGGTTTGCGTCCAAAACGGTCCACAGTAAAGATGGCAACCAGCGTAAAGATGATGTTAACCACACCCATCAGCACGGTTTGCATCATACCTCCTCCTTCAGCTCCGGCACTTTCAAATATACGCGGTGCATAATAAAGTACCGCATTAATACCGATGGCCTGCTGAAATACGGAAAGCAAAATACCTATTACAATAACAGTTACCCCGTAGGTGAAGAGCTTTTCTGTCTTCTCGTGAGCCGTTGCTTTAATATCAGCCAAGATTTGTTTTGCCTGAATGGTACCATTCACTTTTTCGAGAATAGAGAAAGCCTTGTCTTCCTGCTGTACCATTACCAGGTAGCGAGGAGTTTTAGGAACAAAAAACAAGAGCAATCCAAACAAACCGGCCGGGAAAGCCTCTGAGCCGAACATATACCTCCAGCCTTCGGTTACACTCCACATATCCGATGCACTATTCACCGTCAGCATGCCCGTTGCAGGATCCTTGTCCAAAATAGGATTTTCGTGACCTCCCAAAATGAGATAATTCACGAAATACACCACCAACATACCAAAAATAATGGCAAACTGGTTACATGACACCAAGGTTCCACGGATGTTTGACGGTGCAATTTCGGCAATGTACATAGGACATACAGCCGAAGCCAGTCCAACGCCAATACCACCCAACACACGGTACAAGTTAAAAGCGATCAACAAGTCCATGTTTGGTTTTCCGTATTCAAAAAACAAGAATTCGGGATAATAAGAGCCTAATGCCGATAGGAAGAACAGAATGGCAGCCAGTCGCAAAGAGTTTCTACGCCCCAGGCGTGAAGCGAAAACACCAGACATGGCACCTCCCAGAACGCAACCAATCAAAGCACTCGATGAAGTAATGCCATGCATCACCTTATCATACTGAAAATCCGGTGCCATTAAAAAGAAAGCTTCAAGCCCTTTTTCTGCACCGGAAATCACTGCTGTATCATAACCAAACAGTAGCCCTCCGAGGATGGCTACTGTTGTGATTGAATAAAGATAGAGTTTACTACCGTTATTTGTATTATTCATAGTATATGGATTTCTTAACAATACATGTTCAGAATCGCCTCGTACAATTCTTGTTTTCCACTAGTTTGTTTCGGCTCACCGTTTGCTTTCGCATAAGCAACCAACTCTTCTAGTTTCAACTTGCCTTCTTCAAATTCTTTACCTTTACCGGCATCGAATGAAGCGTAACGTTCTGCAAACATTTTCTTGTAAGGAGATTCGTTAAGCAATGCAGCTGCATTTTCCAAAGCACGTGCCATGGCATCCATACCTGCAATGTGAGCAATGAAGATATCTTCCAGATCGGTTGAGTTACGACGAGTCTTAGCGTCAAAGTTAGTACCGCCATTACCCAAACCACCGTTGCGGATGATCTGCATCATTGCCTGAACCAATTCGTATTGGTCAATGGGGAACTGGTCAGTATCCCAGCCGTTTTGATAGTCACCACGGTTAGCATCGATTGAACCCAACATGCCATTGTCAACAGCAACTGCCAATTCGTGTTCAAAAGTATGACCGGCCAACGTAGCATGGTTCACCTCAATGTTCACTTTGAAATCTTTTTCAAGACCGTGAGCTTTCAAGAAACCAATTACAGTTTCAGTATCAACGTCATATTGATGTTTGCTAGGTTCCATTGGTTTAGGTTCAATCAAGAAAGTACCCTGGAAGCCTTTAGAACGAGCATAGTCACGAGCCATAGTCAACATTTTAGCCAAATGTTCTTTTTCACGTTTCTGGTCAGTGTTCAACAGAGACATATAACCTTCTCTACCTCCCCAGAATACGTAGTTTGAACCACCTAGTTCAATAGTAGCATCGATCGCATTTTTAATTTGAACAGCAGCACGAGCCACTACATCAAAATCAGGGTTAGTAGCTGCACCATTCATGTAGCGAGCATTGCTGAACACGTTGGCAGTACCCCACAACAGTTTAATACCAGTTTCTTGTTGCTTTTGTTTTGCGTAAGCAACGATAGCTTTCAAATTAGCTTCGTATTCTTCAATAGAAGCACCTTCGTCAACCAAGTCAATATCGTGGAAACAGTAATATTCAATACCTATTTTCTGCATGAATTCGAAACCTGCATCCATTTTATCTTTTGCAGCCTGCAATTTATCAACATTACCGTTCCATGCAAACTGTTTTGTTCCGCCACCAAATTGATCGCCACCTTCAGCGCAAAGTGTGTGCCACCATGCCATTGAAAATTTGAACCAATCTTTCATTTTCTTTCCATTAATTTCCTTTTCAGGATCATAATAACGGAATGCCATCGGGTTTTTGCTCTCTTTTCCTTCAAATTTAATTTTTCCTATTCCGGGAAAAAACTCTTTTGTTGCCATAATTTTTAGGGTTTTAAAGTGTAAGCAGCACATGTCAATTAGTGAATATGCTGCTTTTCACTTGTTATTAAATTAAGTTAGTTAATTATTTATTTGCTCATTGATTTCTCTAAACGATACTTCCACTTGGCATAAGCATCAGCGTATTCCTGGCGTTTAGCAACGTTTGGTTCAATTACATCCAGCTTTTCGAGCGTAGCAAAAGCTTCGTTGTTGTCTTTATAAATTCCTGCACCGATACCGGCTCCCTTGGCTGCTCCCACTGATCCGTCTGTGTCATACAGCTCGATAACGGCTCCGGTTACTCCGGCCAATGTGTCGCGGAAGATAGAACTCAGGAACATATTGGCATGACCGGCATGTATCTTCTTCACTGGTATACCCATCTGCTCCATAATATCAATACCGTATTTGAATGAGAATACGATGCCTTCTTGCGCAGCACGAATAATGTGATGCTTGCCGTGCGTGTTAAAGTTCACGCCACGGATGCTACAACCTATTTCTTTATTATTGAGCATTCTTTCGGCACCGTTCCCAAAAGGAAGAATGCTGATGCCCGCACTACCGATAGGCGCTTTGGAAGCCAGCACATTCATTTCGTTATACGAAATTCCTTCGGGAGCAATGTTGCGCTTAACCCATGAGTTCAAAATTCCGGTTCCGTTGATGCAAAGCAGCACACCCAAACGGGTTTGCTCATCACTGTGGTTCACGTGGGCAAATGTATTCACGCGCGACTGCGGATCGTAATTTACCTCGCCGTTCACTCCGTAAACCACACCCGAAGTTCCTGCTGTTGAAGCTATTTCTCCCGGGTTAAATACGTTCAGCGAAAGCGCATTATTGGGCTGATCACCGGCACGATAAGTAATAGGTGTTCCTTCTTTCAATCCTAATTCCTTGGCCGCAGCAGCATTGACACGTCCTTGTTCAGAGAAGGTTGGCTTAATATCGGCTATCAACGAAGCATCGAATCCGTAATATTTCATCAGGAAGTCTGCCACAGAATTTGTTTTGAAATCCCAAAACATACCTTCGGACAAGCCCGAAACAGTGGTGCAAATTTCACCGCTCAACTTCATGGCAATGTAATCTCCCGGAAGCATTATTTTGTAAATGCGTGCATAAAGTTCGGGTTCATGTTCCTTAATCCATGCCAATTTAGAAGCGGTAAAGTTACCGGGAGAGTTCAACAAGTGCGACAAGCATTGTTCTTCGCCCAGCGTTTCAAACGCTTTTTGACCGTAAGGCACTGCACGTGAGTCGCACCAAATGATGGAAGGTCTCAACACGTGTTGATCTTTGTCAACACACACCAATCCGTGCATCTGATAAGATATACCAATGGCCTTTATTTCACCGGCACTAACGCCGGATTCGGTCATAATGGTTTGTGTGGACAGCTTGAGGTTTTCCCACCAGCTCTCGGGGTCTTGTTCTGCCCATCCGGGGTTAACAGCTATGATGTTTGCTTCCGTTTTGGGGAAGAAAGCCGACGAAACACATTTTCCGGTTTCGGCATTAACCAAGCTCGCCTTAACAGATGAGCTACCAATATCGTACCCTAGTAAAAACATAAACTTATTTTTTAGTATTAGAAACTTTCATTAATCGATTCAACTGGATGATGTTATCTTCTGATCTTGTTATATATCTTTTTATCGAACTTGTAATAGCGTGCTGCGCGATGCGCCACCCCTTTCTGACGTTCTTCCAAAGGCACAACATATTCCATCATAGCTATTTTCTTATGAAAGTTGCGCACATCAAGTTCTTTATCATAAATAAGTTCAAAAAGAATGCGAAGCTGGGCTGCGGTAAACTTGCGCGGAAGCAAGTCGAATACGATAGAGGGATTGAACTCAACCACCTGGCGAATGGAAACCAATGCTTCCTTAATAATAAGGTTATGGTCAAAAGCCAATGTTTTGACTTCATTCAATGCTACCCAACAAGCTTGGTAATCTTCCAGAGACTGACTCAGCGTTCGGTCTATTTTCACCATAGCCATGTAGGCCACGGTAACAATACGCTCAACTTTCATTTTGGTGGCTCTTTCAAGCCAACGAACATCTTTGGGGTTGCTCGTGCGGTTTTTGGAACCAAACGTTTTAAACTGTATCAAATTCACAGATTTTACGCCGGTCAATTCATTCAACACGCGTTGAGCCGCTTCATCAAGATCTTCATCCATATAAATAAGGCTTCCGGGCAATTTCATGTCGTTGTATATATCGCCCGCTTCTTCGCCTACCCTTTTAACCAGAAGCACCTTGAGTTGCTCACCGTCAAAACCAATCACCACACAGTCAACTGATATGTGATTATTCGCCAAAAGAGTTTCATTGAGTATGTTTTGCATAATACTTACCTTAATTTGCGGTGCAAATATAGATGCTTTTTTCATTTCTACAAGCATAAAACAAGATAATTAATGATGCTATAAAACATTATTTATCAGGCAAATACATATCTTACAACTTACAATATGATGCTTTTGTCTTATCTTCCAAAAAACAATATGTATTGCAGCCAATCTACGTCAGGGCTAATTGTATTTATTACAAAAAGAGTTTATGGTCTGAAAATCAGGCATTTTAGCTTACCCGTTATTTACTACGCGGCAAGGAAGTTATTGTATTCACACAACCATCGATATGCCACATGGTTTCATTTGAAACGTTCAAAAGCAGATTCTTTTCTCTTTGAGATTCATCGTATGAATAAAATCCTTACCTTTGGGGCCGTGTTTTATAAAAACTACTAAAATAGAGAAAATATGAAAGCATTTGTATTCCCGGGTCAGGGTGCTCAATTTGTAGGAATGGGCAAAGACTTGTATGAAAGCTCGGCACTTGCCAAAGAATTATTTGAAAAAGCAAATGATATCCTCGGATATCGGATTACGGATATTATGTTCAACGGTACGGATGAGGATTTGCGTCAAACCAAAGTGACTCAGCCTGCTGTTTTCTTGCACTCGGTAATCTCTGCTCTTTGCATGGGCGACGATTTCAAACCTGAAATGACTGCCGGCCATTCATTGGGCGAGTTTTCGGCTCTTGTTGCAGCCGGAGCGCTCAACTTTGAAGACGGATTAAAATTAGTATATGCTCGTGCAATGGCTATGCAGAAAGCATGCGAAGCTACTCCGTCGACAATGGCTGCCATTTTGGGACTGGCCGACGAGAAAGTGGAAGAAATCTGCGCTTCAATCGAAGGAGAGGTTTGTGTGCCGGCCAATTACAACTGCCCGGGACAAATCGTAATTTCGGGATCAGTACCGGGAATTGAAAAGGCATGTGAGTTGATGAAAGCTGCTGGTGCCAAACGTGCTCTTCCTTTAAAGGTAGGTGGTGCTTTCCACTCTCCGCTCATGGATCCTGCAAAGATTGAGTTGGAAGCGGCTATCAATGCCACTGAAATACACACTCCCAAGTGTCCGGTTTATCAGAACGTTGATGCCAAACCGCATACTGATCCTTTGGAAATTAAAAAGAATCTGGTGGCTCAGCTGACAGCTTCTGTACGCTGGACTCAAACGGTAAAAAACATGGTAGCCGACGGGGCAACCGACTTTACCGAATGCGGACCGGGTGCTGTTCTTCAAGGAATGATTAAGAAGATTGAGCCATCTGTTGATGCTCACGGAATAGCTTAAGCTTTATTTTAAGTAAACAGTAAAAGGGTCGTCAGCATTGTACGGCCCTTTTTCAGCTAAACAATCTAATTTCCATATGAAAGACTTCGCAGCAATAGATTTTGAAACAGCCAACCAACATCGCAGCAGTGTGTGCAGTGTAGGGATCGTCATTGTAAAAAACGACATCATTGTTGACCGCTTTTATCGCTTGATAAAGCCTAGTCCTAATTTTTACTGCAGATGGGCCACTGAGTGCCACGGCATTACGTTTAATGACACGGTCAACTCACCGCTGTTTCCCGATGTATGGGCTGAAATTGCACCTCGGATAGCTGGCTTGCCTTTAATAGCGCACAACAAAAGTTTCGATGAACCATGCCTCAAAAAGTGTCATGAAGTATATGACATTCCTTATCCTAATTACACTTTTTATTGCACCTTGCAGGCATCACGACGTTACTTCCCGAGACTGGAAAACCATCAGTTGCACACTGTCTCGGCACACGTGGGTTACATACTGGATAATCACCACCATGCATTGGCCGACGCTGAAGCATGTGCAGAAATAGCATTGAAATTACAGATGCTGTAAAATCCGGATCCTCGCATTTTATATGGCCGGTTAAGTTAATTAATCGGGAAATCTAATTAACTTCGTAGCGAACAAATTCAATGTCATAAACAAATGGACTTCAATATTGGTTATGCTTTAAGCGGTGGCTTTATTAAAGGCTTTGCGCATTTGGGAATTATGCAGGCGCTTCTGGAACACGACATTAAACCCGATGTAATATCCGGAGTTAGTGCCGGATCGTTGGCGGGTGTGTTTTATGCGGATGGTAATGAACCTTATAAGGTGCTCGACTTTTTCTCGGGGCACAAGTTTCAGGATCTTACCAAACTGGTTATTCCCAAAGTGGGACTTTTCGAGTTGGGCGAATTTCAAGATTTCCTTCGCAGCAACCTCAAAGCCCAAAAGCTGGAAGAGCTGAAGACGCCGTTAATCGTTACGGCAACCGATTTGGATCACGGTAAAAGCGTTCAATTCAGAAAAGGAAGCATTCCCGAACGAATTGCGGCTTCGTGTTGCATGCCCATCTTGTTTGCTCCCGTAAAAATAAACGGTGTGCATTACGTTGACGGGGGGCTGTTTATGAACCTGCCGGCTTCGGTTATCCGAAAACAATGCGAAAAGGTTGTAGCCATCAACGTGAGTCCGCTCAACATGGAGCAATATAAAATGAATATTATTGGTATTGCGCTGAGGTCTTATCACCTGATGTTCAGGGCTAACTCATTCAAAGAAATGGAGTATTGCGACTTGCTCATTGAGCCGGGCAATCTTAGTAAATATAGCAACCGCGAACTTGAAAAGGCAGAAGAAATATTTAATCACGGATACGAAACTGCCAACCATTTAATAACCGAACTATTAGAGGAAAAAGGAAAAATATGGAAGTAATTAAAACGGGACTAGCCGCTTTTGGCATGTCGGGACAAGTATTTCATGCGCCTTTCATCAGTTCGAATCCCCAATTTGAACTCTCAAAAATAGTTGAAAGGAGTAAGAATTTATCTAAAGAGAAATATCCAAAAGCAGAAATAGTAAGAAGCTTTGATGAACTGATTGCTGATGCGCAGTTGGAACTCATCATCATCAATACACCAGACAGTACGCATTATGAATACGCCAAAGCAGCATTGCTTGCCGGAAAGCATGTGGTCATTGAAAAGCCCATTACCAGCAACGCTGATCAGGCTAAAGAGTTAGTTGATATAGCAAAATCTAAAAACCTAATGATCAGCGCTTACCAAAACAGAAGATGGGACGCTGATTTCCTTGCGGTAAAAGAAATTCTGGCTAAAAACCTGTTGGGAAGAGTTGTGGAATTTGAATCGACGTTTTCACGTTACCGCAATTTTATTAAACCGGGAACGTGGAAAGAAACCGGTGAATTAGGCGGTGGATTAACCTATAACATCGGTTCGCACCTGATTGATCAGGCTGTCAGACTTTTTGGATTACCGGAAGCCGTATATGCCGATTTGGGAACTGTAAGAACCGGAGGAATGGTCGATGATTATTTTGTGATCCGCTTCCTACGTCCTGCCTTGGCTCCTGAGCTTAAAGTTTCACTAAAAGCCAGCTACCTGATGCGTACTCCCGAACCTCGTTTTGTTTTACACGGTACATTGGGATCATTTGTAAAATACGGTATTGACCGCCAGGAAGAAGATTTAATAGCCGGAAAGTCTCCTCTGGAACAAAACTGGGGGAAAGAAGATGAAGAATTTTACGGATGGCTACACACCGAAGCCGACGGCAGAGAGATAAATACGCGTTACGAGGGCCCGGCAGGAAACTACGGTGCGTTTTACGAGAACATTTACCGTCACCTGAGACTAAACGAAGCGCTGGAAACAGACGCATCCGAGGTGCTCGATGTGATACGAATCATTGAGGCGGCCTACCAAAGTCACAAGGAAGAAAGGATTATTCACTTACGCTAATCCCAAACATGATAGAGAAACAAAATAAACTGATAGTATATCAGGTATTACCCCGCCTTTTTGGCAACAACAATAATTACTGCGTTAACAACGGCAGCCTGGAAACCAATGGGTGTGGTAAGTTTAATGATTTCACGCCCAAAGCGCTCGGTGAAATAAAAAAACTGGGAGTCACACATATTTGGTACACAGGAATCATTGAACACGCCACGCAAACCGATTACAGTGCATACGGCATCCAACGGGATCATCCGGCTGTTGTGAAGGGTAAAGCGGGTTCTCCTTATGCCATTAAAGACTATTACGATGTGGATCCCGACTTGGCCACTCATGTTGAAAAGCGGATGCATGAGTTTGAAGAATTGGTGAAACGAACTCATAAAGAGGGATTGAAGGTTATCATTGATTTTGTTCCGAACCACGTGGCCCGGCAATATCACTCGGATGTGCAACCGGCCGACATAGCCGAATTGGGTGCCGATGACAATCAAACACTGTCATTCAGTCCATACAACAATTATTACTACATACCTCAAACTGAATTTAAAGGCCAGTTTGACTTGAAAGCCGGGGGGGATACTCCTTACAAGGAATACCCTGCCAAGGCAACGGGAAACAACCGCTTCGATGCTTCGCCCAACATAAACGACTGGTACGAAACAGTCAAGTTGAATTACGGAGTTGATTACCCCAACGGAGGCACGCGGTGCTTCTCGCCCACTCCGGATACATGGACGAAAATGAGGCACATCCTTCTCTTCTGGGCTGCCAAAGGTGTTGACGGATTTCGTTGTGACATGGCCGAGATGGTTCCCGTGGAATTTTGGGAATGGGTGGTGCCGCAAGTGAAAAAGGATTATCCCGATCTGTTATTTATTGCTGAGGTCTATAACCCTTATGAATACAAAAACTATTTGCAAAAGGGCAAATTTGACTATTTGTATGATAAAGTAGGATTGTATGACACTTTGCGAAACATTACCTGCGGATACGAATCGGCAAATGCCATAACTCGTTGCTGGCAAAGCTTGGGCGGACTGGAAAAACAAATGCTTAACTTTCTGGAAAACCACGATGAACAGCGTATTGCATCCGACTTTTTTGCTCGTGATCCGCGCAAGGCCATTCCGGCCTTAGTGGTTTCTTCTTGTATGAACACCAATCCATTCATGATTTATTCGGGGCAGGAATTGGGTGAAAAAGGCATGGATACGGAAGGTTTCAGCGGCCGGGACGGACGAACCAGCATTTTCGATTACTGGAGTATGGACAGCATACGTAAGTGGAGAAACGGAGGCAAGTTTGATGGCAAGAAAATAACTCCGGAACAACAGCATTTACTCGATTTTTATCGTTTACTCCTCACACTTTCTACCCACGAAAAAGCGATTAGTTGTGGACAGTTCTTCGATTTGATGTACGCAAACCAAAATGGCTGGAAGTTCAACGAGCATAAGCAATATACTTTTTTGCGAAAATACAAAAACGAACTGCTTCTCATTGTTGTCAACTTTGATTGTGTGGCTGTTGAAGTTGCCATCAATTTACCCTCGCACGCATTTGATTATCTTCAAATGCCCCAAACGGAGGGATATGAAGCAACCGATTTGCTGACGAACAAAAAGGAAATCATTTCTTTGCTCCCCTACAAAGCTACCGAGACAAGCCTCGCAGCGCACGGAGCCAAAATTTTGAAGATTATTTTTTAGACACACGTTTTCAACACAAAAAAATACCGTTCTGAATAGATGAGCTACTTAATTGAGCTCTGCTTCAGAACGGTATTATTATTTTGTTTTTGTAACAGCCAAACGCTTACATCTTCTTTAAAACAACTGCCGTACGAGCAGGGATGTAAATTTTAAGCCATTCTTTCTTTTCACGTGCATAAAGCGGATCGGCAACGGTAAAGTGCTCAACCGTGTCATCTGTCAGTCCGTTGCCACCGTAAAGAGGACTATCGGTATTCAAAACAGCCATGTATTTACCCGGCGTTACCAAAAAACCATAATCGGTAAAAGACTTCTTGGGGTTGAAGTTGAACACAAAAATCAAATCTTTGCGTTGAAAAGCCAATACCTGATCTTCATCATTGTGCCAGATTTCTTGCACAGGAGTGGTTTGGAAACTCTTCACACCCTTCAATAGCTTCAACATATCAGCGTCAAAGTCGGCCATGACGTGGTAAAGCAGGTTCTTATTATCAACTAAATCCCATTGGCGACGAGCATACTTACAAGACCAACCGTTACCCTCTCTGGGGAAGTCAATCCATTCGGGATGCCCAAACTCGTTACCCATAAAATTAAGGTAACCACCGTTCATGGTAGAAGCCGTAATCAACCGAATCATTTTATGCAAGGCTATTCCTCTGTTAACCACGTAGTTAGCATCACCTTTCTGCATGTGCCAATACATATCAGCATCAATGAGACGGAAAATGATGGTCTTGTCGCCCACCAAAGCTTGGTCATGACTCTCTGCGTAAGAAATAGTCTTTTCATTTTTGCGGCGGTTGGTCACTTCCCAAAATATGCCGGAAGGTTTCCAGTCCTCGTCAATTTTATCTTTAATGGTACGAATCCAGTAATCAGGAATATTCATGGCCATGCGGTAATCGAATCCATACCCGCCATCTTCAATTTTCGCTGCAATGCCAGGCATACCCGATACATCTTCTGCTATGGTGATGGCATTCACCTTTACCTGATGAATCAAATCATTGGCCAAAGTTAAGTAGCAGATGGCGTTATCGTCCTGATGTCCGTTGTAATAATCGGCATAATTAACAAAAGCCTCTCCCAACCCGTGACTGAAATACAGCATAGAGGTTACTCCGTCAAAGCGGAAACCATCAAAAGAATATTCCTCCAGCCAATATTTGCAGTTAGACAACAGAAAATGAATTACCTCATTTTTGCCATAGTCAAAACACAAGGAATCCCATGCCGGATGTTCCCTGCGAGCTCCCGGATAAAAATACTGATTTGGGTCACCTGCAAAGTTAGCCAGTCCTTCCACCTCATTCTTCACGGAATGAGAATGAACAATATCCATAATCACTGCAATGCCCAAAGCATGAGCAGCATCAATAAGTTCCTTTAATTCATCGGGTGTTCCGAAACGAGACGAAGCCGCAAAGAAGTTAGAAACATGATAGCCGAAACTTCCATAATAAGGATGTTCCTGAACGGCCATAACCTGAATGCAGTTATAACCCGCTTTGGCAACACGCGGCAGAATCTTTTCGCGAAACTCGTTATACGTACCCACCTTTTCTTCCTGCTGAGCCATGCCAATGTGGCACTCGTAAATCAACAACGGATCGGTAGCCGGTTTAAAGTTCTTAGTCTTAAACACATAAGGTGTTTGAGGGTCCCATACCTGTGCGTTGAAAATGCCGGTTTGTGCATCCTGCACCACACGGGTAGCCCATGCGGGAATCCGTTCGCCACAGCCCCCATTCCAATGCACAATTAACTTATACAAATCACCGTGATGCAATACATCGGCCGGCAATTCTATTTCCCAGTTTCCGTTTTCCAAACGGGTCATAGCATAAGCCTGATCTTCCTTCCAGTTACTGAAAGTTCCAATCAGATAAATCTGGGTTGCATTTGGAGCCCATTCTCTAAAGACCCATCCTTTACTTGTTTTGTGCAAGCCAAAGTAAAGATATCCCGTAGCAAAATCCGATAGAGATTGTTTTCCTCCGTTTGTCAACTCGGATTTTTTTCCCAGTGCATACCGATAACGACCATTAATAGCCTCTTCAAAAGGCTCTAGCCACAGATCGTGTTTGATGATATTAAGAGTTCTTTCCATGCAGGATGAATTAGAGTGTTTGAAATTTATGCTTTCACTTTCACGATTACCTTTTTGACTCCTTCAGGAGTAACGCCGGGTGCATGACCATCTTGGGGGAAGAATATGGCAAACATACCCGGTTTTACGGTAACATAAGTTTCTGCTAAGCCCTCAAAAAATGTAATATCTTTTTCAGCATTGTAAGCAGCATCGGCAGGTGTACAACTTGATGCAGGAGTATACCCCATTGTTTCAATGCCCGACAATGGAATCTGTATGTCGATAAACTCATTGTGAGTTTCCAATTTGGCCTGTTCTTTTGTTTTAGGATTTGTTTGTGCCACATTGACAACCAGGTTTTTGCCCTGAAGCTCTGTTTTGCCAACCTCTAGCGCATTCAAATCGTGAGATTTTAAAAACTCTACAGCCTGAGCGAACAATGGATTCAGCCCGGCATATTTTTCCAGGTTTTCTAAAGTATCTACTATCATAGTTATTGTAATTAAATAATATTCTTATTCCAAATCATCAATCGTAAAATTCGTAAAGTCCGAGAAGCGTTTCAGCTGCACAAAGACCTCCTCCATTTTGTCGAGCCAGTTGGCATCCATAAAAAAGCTGTCGTCCACCTTATAAGCACAAGTGAAATCTTTGCATTTTAGATAGTCAATGTGCTTGAAATCTTTTGGGAAACCTTTGGGGGCAGTTTTCAAAAATGATTCGCCTATCACCGGAAAATATTGCTTGAAAGAAGGGTCCTCAACTATCGACACATACTCGTCGATGTTTTCATAAATAGACTGCCTTAAAGCTTTCAGTATATTGGGTGGCGGACAGTAACTTCCTCCTGCCAGCATGCAGTTGCCCGGTTCCAAATGAATGTAATAGCCGCAATGGTCAGACTTCTTGCCTTTGGCATTGATGTATCCGCCCAAATGGGTTTTATAGGGAGTTTTGTCTGCACTAAAACGTGTATCGCGATAAATACGGTACGTACAGTCTTTGGGTTGAACACTTCTGATGCTTTCGTCAAACATAGAAATGCGTGTTATGGCTGCTGCCAGAAGCTTTTCAAACTCTTCCCTGACCACTTCGTACTCAGCACGGTGTTCTTGAAACCATTCGCGATTATTGTTCTCTGACAAATCTTTCAGAAATTGAAAAATAACAGGTACGTTCATTGTAATTCATCGTATATAACTCCACAAATGTAGGAAATTTATTTGTAACAAGCTATATTAATAATGAAAAAGCAAGAAAAAAGCATCGGTCCGAAAGAACCGATGCTAATAACACATTTATCAAAAAAACAGACTCTTCTGTTTTCGACGTATTTACTTATCCCAAGCGAATACAATCTTTTACTACTAATCTTTTATCTAATACTATGAAAAACACATTTATATAACATTGGCACAAATAAAAAGGTTCACAAAATCCTATTATTTTTATCAACTATGTTACATTTATGTGTTATTTTAGTTTTTAGAGTCTTTATTCTTTGATATTTATCTTTAAATTCAATTCTTCAAGCTGTGACAACTCCAGCGGAGCGGGAGCATCAATCATCACGTCTCTTCCGGAATTATTTTTAGGGAATGCCATGCAGTCACGAATAGAATCGAGACCGGCAAAGAGTGACACCCATCTGTCGAGTCCGTACGCCAAACCGCCGTGAGGAGGAGCGCCAAACTTAAAGGCATCCATCAAGAAACCGAATTGCTCTTGTGCTTTTTCGGGGGTGAAGCCCATCAGTTCGAACATTTTATTTTGCAGTGCACTATCGTGAATACGAATAGATCCTCCACCTACTTCAACGCCATTAATCACCATGTCATAAGCATTGGCTCTGACGGCTCCCGTGTCTGAATCGAGCAAATGAACATCTTCGGGTTTGGGCGAGGTAAACGGATGGTGCATAGCCATGAATCGTTTCGATTCTTCGTCCCACTCAAAGAGAGGGAAGTCGACTACCCACAAGCAGGCAAACGTATTTTTATCTCTTAATCCCAGTTGGTTGCCCATTTCAAGTCGCAATTCACAAAGCTGCTTGCGGGTTTTCATTGCGTCATCTCCGGAAAGTATCAGGATCAAATCGCCCGGTTTGGCACCGAAGGCTTCTTTCATCTGCTGCAAAGTTTCCTGAGAATAGAATTTATCAACGCTCGATTTCACCGTTCCATCGGCTTCGATGCGTGCGTAAACAAGTCCCTTAGCCCCTATTTGAGGTCTTTTCACAAAATCGGTCAGCGCATCGAGCTGCTTACGAGTATATGTTGCAGCTCCTTCTGCACAAATACCGCCTATAAAAGCTGCATCATCAAAAACAGAGAAGCCATGTCCTTTTAATACATCCATTAATTCAACGAACTGCATGCCGAAACGAATATCGGGCTTATCGCTACCGTAAGTTTTCATGGCATCATGCCAAGACATTCTGGCAAATGGCTCGTTGATTTCTATTCCACGAATGGTTTTGAACAAGTGTTTGGCCATACCTTCAAAGATGGTAATCACATCTTCCTGCTCCACAAAGCTCATTTCGCAGTCAATTTGTGTAAATTCGGGCTGGCGGTCGGCACGTAAATCCTCATCTCTGAAACACTTGGCAATTTGGAAATAACGGTCGAAGCCCGAAACCATCAACAATTGCTTGAATAGCTGAGGCGATTGCGGCAAAGCATAAAATTGCCCCGGATTCATGCGTGAAGGCACCACAAAGTCGCGCGCACCTTCGGGCGTTGAGCCAATAAGAATAGGTGTTTCCACTTCGAGGAATCCCAGTCCGTCGAGATACTTACGCACCTCCATAACCATTTGGTGGCGAAGTTCCAAATTTGAACGAACCGCATTTCTTCTCAGGTCGAGGTAACGATACTTCATACGAATATCATCTCCCCCGTCTGTATTATCTTCAATGGTAAAAGGAGGCGTTACGGCTGCATTGAGAACATGAAGTTCCGAAACGATAATTTCAATATCACCGGTAGGAATGTTGGCGTTCTTATTGAAACGCTCATTGACAATTCCCACAACTTGAATAACAAATTCACGTCCCAGTTTATTGGCCTTTTCGCATAATTCGGCATCAACCTCCTCATTAAAAACCAATTGAGTTATTCCGTAACGGTCACGTAAGTCGATAAAGGTCATCCCTCCCATCTTACGGCTTCTTTGCACCCAGCCTGACAGCGTAACTTGCTTGTTTACATCGGAGATGCGTAACTCTCCACACGTATTGGTTCTAAACATGGTCTTTTATATCTTTATATTGATTATTTCTAAAATAACTATTCTTCCAAAGAATATGCAAAAATACACAATAATTTGCAATTCCACTTTGGTTGCCCCACTAAATCAATCTCTCTTTGTGAGTTTCTTCAGCAGTTCCTTATTTTTATTTAGTAAAGTTCGGTTCTTGGCCGTTATATCTTCAAAGATCGAATCATTTAACTGCTTGAGTCCGTTAACATACTCTTGCGCTTTCTGCAGTACGTTGAGTCCTTCTTTTACCTCCTTTTCGCGGGGCACAAACACCTTGAGTCCATTGGTTATTATTTCAATATTCACCACATGATCGGTCATCATCGGATCGCCATCAAAATGTGCCACACCCGATTTGCTTCTGCTGATTTTTAACTTCTTGCACCTGAAGGTTTTAATGCGGCTATTCTGATCTATTGTTTTATTGAAAAGCTGATACGCTAACGAAGGGACATCGAGCACTGTAAAAGGCTCTAGAATCGTTACATCCAGCAAACCATCTGTCAATGTAGCCTGAGGGGTAATGTATGCGTTGTTGCCATATTGCGAAGCGTTGCCACACGCTATTAAGAAAGCCTTGTGTTTCTCCATCCCGTCTTCCGTTTCCAGCTCATAGGTTTCGGGCTGGTACGTCAAACTTTCCTGCAAAGTCTTTTCCAGGTAAGTAAGTAATCCTCTTTTGCCCGCTTTGGCAAATTTGAGGCTAACAAAAGCGTCGAACCCCACCCCACAAGTGCAAAAGAAAGGAACTTTGTTTATCAATCCGTAATCAATGGTTTCCACCAAAGATTCATTAATAACCTCAAGCGCCTTTTTAGGTTCCATGGGAATTTGTAAATGCCTGGCCAATCCGTTACCCGATCCGCTGGGAACAATGCCCATGATTGTATCGGTATGAATAAGTGAGCGCCCAATTTCATTCACCGTACCATCGCCCCCAACAGCTATTACGGCGTATACGCCTTCCTCAGCTGCTTTTTGGGCTATTTCAACCGCATGACCGGCATAGCTGGTCCATACAATTTCTGACTGATACTTCTCCTTATTAATAATATCATCTATTTGACTTATAATTAATTCCTTGTTTTGAGTTCCCGAAGCAGGGTTCAAAATAAAAATAACTCTTTTCATCATTACAAAAACATGCAGATTATGGGCTAATTCATAAGACAAGAGACAAAAGTAATATTATTATTTTATAGTAGAAGCATAATCATTTTATATTTTTGTTATCTTTGCAGCCTGTTTGAAAGACACATAACAGATTATAAAGCTATAGAACATATTTAATGTGATTCGAAAGCGGATTTATTAATAATATATTCATGAAATTACTACAAGAGAAGTTAGCAAAATACGACCTGCCGCAACAAGTGAAGGCAAAAGGCGTATATCCTTACTTTCGGTGTATCGAAAGTGAACAGAACACAGAAGTAATTATGAGCGGCAAAAAGGTTTTGATGTTCGGCTCTAATTCTTATCTGGGTTTGACAAATCATCCGAAGGTAATTGAAGCTGCTGTTGAAGCTACTCGCAAATATGGTACCGGTTGTGCAGGTTCTCGTTTTTTGAATGGAACACTCGACCTCCATTTGCAATTAGAAAAAGAGCTCGCAGAATTTGTAGGCAAAGAAGATGCCATCATCTATTCTACAGGATTTCAGGTAAATCTGGGTGTCGTATCGTGTGTTACAGGTCGTGAGGACTATGTAATTTGCGACGAACTTGATCACGCCTCCATTGTAGAAGGCCGACGCCTCTCTTTCTCTACAGCGCTAAAATTCAAGCACAATGACATGGCGTCACTTGAAAAGGAGTTGCAGAAATGCAGACCTGAAGCTGTAAAACTTATTGTGGTTGACGGTGTTTTCAGCATGGAAGGTGATATAGCCAACTTGCCCGAGATTGTTCGTCTCTCAAAGAAATACAACGCCAACATCATGGTTGATGAAGCTCACGGATTAGGAGTTTTGGGCCGTCAAGGTCGCGGAACCTGTGATCACTTCGGTGTAACGGATGATGTAGACCTGATCATGGGTACGTTCAGCAAATCATTGGCAGCAATCGGAGGTTTTATCGCAGCCGATGAGTCAATTATCAACTACCTTCGTCACAACTCACGCTCTTACATCTTTAGCGCCAGCAACACTCCTGCAGCCACTGCCGCGGCACGTGCAGCACTGCAAATCATGAAGAGTGAGCCTGAACGCATTCAGCATTTGTGGGACATGACCCATTATTCACTCAAGCGCTTCCGCGACTTAGGGTTTGAAATTGGTCACACCTCAACTCCTATTATTCCGCTGTATGTGCGCGACATGGAGAAGACTTTCATGGTTACCAAAATGTTATTTGACGAAGGAGTATTTGTCAACCCGGTGGTGCCTCCTGCATGCTCACCTAACGATACACTTATTCGTTTCTCGTTAATGGCTACGCATACGCAAGAGCAAATAGACATAGCTATTGATAAGCTGGCCACTTGCTTCAAAAAGCTCTCTATCATTTAAAAAATATAAGAGATTCGACTTTTTATCAAAAAAAAAAGGCATCCGTTTGGATGCCTTTTTTTCTTTGTACCACACCGTTTACATAGCAGCTTTTACTTGTCCAAGAACTTTTGCTACCTCCGCTCTTTCGGGCGACAACGCAACGGCCTCTTCTAAATAAGTACTCGCTTTTTGAAAATCATCACTGGCCGATTTCTTTTCAGCCTCGTATTTTGCAGCATCACTATTAGCCAAAGGAGCCGCTTTTTTAAGCGTAACCGCACCGTTGTTAAAGAACAAAACCCCTAAGCTGTACAAAGCATCCGTTTTCCACTTTTTGCTAGTTACTTCAGTAGCATGCTTGTAACTCTCCTCCGCTTTGGCCAAATTACCCGCCTTCTGGAAAGCCTGTCCCTCTTTCAAATAATAAATAGCATATAACTTTTCAATCGTAGCATTAGCGGGAGCAGCCTGCATCGCTTCTTGCAGCGTAGCCAGATATTCACTGTCCTTATTCAAATTACGTAACGCAGAAGCCTTACCGATGTATGCCGAAGCTACATTGTAATTCTTTTGAATGGCCACATCGAATAATTTGGCTGCATCGGCATATTTTTTTGTACGGTCAGCACACACGCCACAATTGAAAGCCGTAATAGAATCTTGGTAATTGGTTTGCTTCAAATACTGATTGTACTTTGTAAAAGCCACTGCATAGTTTTTGGCCTTCAAAGCATTGTCACCTTCGGACTTCAACTTAGCCGGATCGGGAGTTTGAGCAAAAAGATTAGTTACTACAAAACAGAAAGATAATAATACTAAAAAGTTTCTCATAATAATTTTATTTTAATTTGTCGTTTTCCAAATATAGTGAAATAGCACTTTTCCCAAAAATATTTTTTGATATTTTTAGATTTTTGCAAAACATGTAACGTTTGTTATTGTCTGATTTAGTTTCCGGATGAAACATATTTGCATACCTTTGTTCCCCAACATGACACCGCAAGAAGTACAATCAAAAACCATTGCGTGGCTCAGATTCCCTATGATTATAGGCGTATTGCTGATACACAGCTACAACCCCATTCATCCGAAAGGGGATGTGTTTGTGTTTGTGCGCAACCTATCGTCCGAAGTCGTGGCACGTTTTTGCGTTCCGCTGTTTTTTCTCATTGCCGGCTACCTGTTTTTTTATAAACTGAAGCAGTTTACCGGTGCAACATACCGGGAGAAGCTCCGCAAGAGAGCCTCTTCCCTACTGGTGCCCTACCTGTTTTGGAACTTGTGGGCTATTGCCACATACGTTGTACTACAAGAAGTTTTTGAGTTGCGCACACTGGCTTACGGTCCTGTGGACAGAGTTGAAACGTGGCAGATAGCCGACTATCTGCGGTGTTTCTGGGACATCCGCGCACCGCATTATCCGCTGGTGTATCCGCTGTGGTTTGTACGCGATCTCATGGTAACCGTGCTCCTCACTCCCCTTGTGTACGCAGGCATAAAACGCCTGCCGCACCTCTTCATTGCCGCCCTTTTTGTGGCGTGGATCGGCGGTTTTTCGTTTCGTGTCACCGGACTCAATACGGGTGCCATCTTCTTCTTTTCAATCGGTGCATTGCTGAGCATTCAGGGCAGAAATATGGTAACCGAATGCAGAAAGATACAACGTTTCTCGTGGGTGGCATACCCCGCCATTGCGCTGGCCGATACCCTTTGCAAAGGCACAGTGGCTACCACGTACCTGCATCCGGCAGGCCTCCTGCTAGGCATTGTGTTCACCTTCAACATCACCTCGTGGCTCATCGAAAAGGAAAAAATACGTCCCCGGCATTTCCTGGCTTCGGGAAGCTTTTTTGTGTACGCTGCGCACGAACAAATGCTGAGTCAAATCCGAAAAACGCTGGTCACTTTTGTGCCCGATACCAGTGAAACAGCCTCTTTCATACTGTATCTGCTCCCCCTGTTGCTCACCGTGGGCATTACCTTGGCACTGTATTACCTGCAACAACGTTTCGTGCCTGCGCTCAGTCGCTTTACGGTGGGTAAAAGAGACTGATCCCCACAAAGCAAGGTCGCTCATCGGCTTGAAACCCCGCCTATGAATGGATTACAGAACAATACTTCCCAAAAAAAGAAAGTTTATAAAGTTTTTTCGGGGTCAGTAAGAGAAGTCGAGGCTAATTTCATACGGCTCTGCTCCTCGCCGAAGCCAAACAAGGCAAAGTCGTACTTGCACGGGTCGTGCGGACAAAATTCCTTGAGGTGATCCGTGATGATCAATGCCGTTTTCAGCCGTTCGGTTCGGGGAATGTCCGTCCACAGCTCACGCGAGATGCGCCCCACATGTACATCGAGCGGAATGATAAGTTCCGCGGGCGAGATGCGCTGCCACACGCCCAAATCGACAATGCCGTCATTCCGCACCAGCCAGCGAAGCATCAGATTGGAACGCTTGCACGGGCTCTGCGTAAGCGGCGAAGCCACATGCCGGGTTTGCAACAAAGCAGATAGTTCATGCAATCCGCCCAACACTCCGTTGCGACCGGTAAACAGCTCCTCTAAAGAATGATGCGTGGCGTAAAACCCCTGCAACGCCCGGCAAACAAAGAATAAATCGCGCTCAAAAATAGTGCGGTGCACGTTGCGCGCAGAATCCTCCCATCGTTGCCAGCCACCCTCTATAATAAAGTCGAACGGAGAATCGCCCATCGCTTCGTGCAACCGCTGCGCATCACGGCGCACCATGTCGCGACGCCCCCAGGTGATCACAGAAGTCAGCAAAGCCGACACCTCCACATCTTGCAAACGCGAAAACCGACGGGGAAATTGCACCGGATCCGTATCAATAAACGCCTGCACATTGTATTTTTCTGTCAATTCTTCTAATAAATCCTTTAACTGCATGCACGCAAAGATAGGATTTATCTTAAAATTCCAGCACTTTTTCTATCTTTGCTCTCCTAATTTAATAAAGTAACAGAAAAAATGAGCAATTCCCCTCAAGCTGCTAACAAAGGCTTTACAAGAGCCTTTTGGGTTAGCAACACAGTCGAACTGTTTGAACGCATGGCATACTATGCCGTATTTATCGTTCTAACCATCTATTTATCGAGTATTTTAGGTTTCAATGATTTCGAGGCAAGTATCATTTCCGGGCTTTTCTCGGGCGGTTTGTATCTGCTACCCATTTTGACGGGAGCTTATGCCGACAAAATAGGCTTCCGCAAGTCAATGATCACCGCTTTCACCCTGCTCACCATTGCTTACGTGGGACTGGGTGCGTTGCCCACTTTTCTGGAATCATCCGGACTGGTAACCTACGGCAGCACCACACAGTTTAACGGTTTGCCGCAAAGCAGCGAACGCTGGATTATTGTGCCCGTGCTGGTCACGCTGATGATTGGCGGTTCCTTCATCAAGTCCATCATATCGGCTTCCGTTGCCAAAGAAACCACCGAAGCTACCCGTGCACGCGGCTACTCCATTTTTTACATGATGGTGAACATCGGAGCCTTTACGGGCAAAACCGTTATCGACCCCCTGCGTGATCAGATTGGCGACCAAGCCTACATTTACATCAATTACTTTGCCGGCGCCATGACATTCATCGCCCTGCTGGCCGTTATATTGCTTTACAAATCGGCCGAGACAGCCGGCGAAGGCAAAAGCATGGGCGACATCGGTCGCGGTTTTCTGCGCATCATCACCAACTGGCGATTGCTCATACTGATCCTCATCGTAACCGGTTTCTGGATGGTGCAACAACAGCTTTACGCCACCATGCCCAAATACGTTATCCGCATGGCAGGCGAAACCGCCAAACCCGGATGGATAGCCAACGTAAACCCCTTCATCGTGGTGTGCTGCGTTAGCTTCGTGACACGCCTCATGGCTCGCAAAAGCGCCATTACATCGATGAACATCGGCATGTTCCTCATCCCCATTTCTGCCCTGCTGATGGCGTGTGGCAACCTGCTGGGCAACGATTTGCTGGGCAGCATGAGCAACATCACCCTGATGATGATACTGGGAATTGTGGTTCAGGCATTGGCAGAATGCTTCATTTCACCGCGCTATCTGGAGTATTTTTCGCTTCAGGCACCCAAAGGCGAGGAAGGCATGTACCTCGGATTCAGTCACCTGCACTCCTTCCTTTCGTCCATTTTCGGTTTCGGGTTGGCAGGAATCCTGCTCACCAAATACTGTCCCGACCCCGCTTTGTTCGAAACCCGCGAAGCATGGATGGCAGCCAGCGCCAACGCCCATTACATCTGGTATTATTTTGCAGGCATCGGTTTGGTAGCCGCTTTTGCACTGCTGGCATTTGCTAAAATAACCAACAAAATGGACAAAAAAGGATAGTCGGTACGTTCAGTTCTTTTTTATTGTGTATATTTGTGGCCATTTTACCATCGCGTATATTCAACATGAAAATAAAATTTATAAGCCTTGCCAGCGGTAGTAGCGGTAACTGCTACTACTTAGGCACAGAAAAATACGGCATACTGATTGACGCAGGCATCGGAATCCGCACCATAAAAAAGACATTGAAAGAAGTACAAATACCCATGGAGAGCCTTCGGGGCGTTTTCGTTACGCATGATCATGCCGATCACATAAAAGCCGTGGGACATTTGGGTGAAAAACTTCACATACCGGTTTACACCACCGCGCGCATTCACGAAGGAATAAACAAAAGCTACTGCATGACCGAAAAGTTGTGCCACAGCGTGCGTTACCTCGAGAAAGAAGCGCCCATGCAACTGGAAGATTTCCGCATAACCTCATTTGAAGTTCCGCATGACGGAACGGATAATGTGGGTTACTGCGTAGAAATTGACGGCAAAACATTCTCTTTTGCCACCGACCTTGGCGAGATTACGCCCACCGCCGCCCACTACATTTCAAAGGCCAATTACCTTATTATAGAGGCTAATTATGACGAAGAAATGCTGAAAATGGGTCCCTACCCTGCCTATTTAAAAGAACGCATTTCCGGAAGCACCGGACACATGTGTAACATGGACACGGCCGAGTTTCTGGCCGAAAACATAAGCGAACACTTAAAATACATCTGGCTGTGCCATTTAAGCAAAGACAATAATCACCCCGAACTGGCTTATAAAACCATTGAATGGAAATTAAGAAGCAAAGGAATTATTGCCGGAAAAGATGTGCAACTCGCTGCTTTAAAGCGCAGTACGCCATCCGAAGTGTATGTATTTGAGTAGCCGCTCGAAAAAAGCCTTTAAAAAAGGTTCTTTTTTACTTGCCAGTAAAAAATAAAAAGCCTATTTTTGCACCCGCAAACAGAAAAAAAATGCACTCTTAGCTCAGCTGGTAGAGCAATTGACTCTTAATCAATGGGTCCAGGGTTCGAGTCCCTGAGGGTGTACTTTTCTTGTTGCATATTTGTTGCACTCTTAGCTCAGCTGGTAGAGCAATTGACTCTTAATCAATGGGTCCAGGGTTCGAGTCCCTGAGGGTGTACTTTGTTAGTTTTTGTTGTTTAAATTATAACCCCTTTCTGTTGTGATTCAGAAAGGGGTTATTTTTTATACTTTTATCAGTAACGCCTGCGCGGTGCAGGTCCCATGACTCGAAACGCTATTCCACCGTCTTCAACCTTCAACCTGCCGGACACCGGCGTCGAGCCACGCCTGCCATTGTAAGAAGGCACATACGAGTAACGGTTGCCACCAATGGATTTGAGCTTTCCATATTCCCAGTCGTTGAAATCAGAATAGTAAGAAAACTGAGTTCGCCCGATGCTTTTCACCTTGCCTGCCTCATACGACCAAAAGTCGGAGTAATACTGAAAGCCCACATTGCCGATGCTTTTTATTTTTCCCGATTCGTACGACCAGAAGTCAGAATAATAAGAGAAAGAAACGTTGCCGATGCGTTTCACCTTGCCCGCCTCGTATGACCAAAAGTCGGAATAATAGTCAATGAACGCCTGCGTGTCAATTTCAAGAATGTCGCCATACATGTTAACAACGGCGTAACCACCATCTTCGAGGTCAACCATTACCTCAAACTTGCCGTAAATATCTGTGTAAACGGTGCTGACCTGCGCACCTGCACCTCCGGTAACGAGGAGCAAAAGGAGGGATAAAGCTAATTTTTTCATACGTAATAAATAGTTTTGTTAATTCCAGTAATGTAAATGAATAACACAAAGGTAAATCATAATTTGCAAAATACAAGTAATTTTAAACAAAATTTCCGGCTCGTGCACGCTATTTAATCAAGGTACATGGAGCCGGAAATTACTGTTTACAGTGTCATGGCTTGTGCGCCCACGGCACCAGCAACGGCACTAGCCACTGCGATGATGATTTTCAGGATGATTCCCCAACTGATTTTCTTCATTTTTTCAGGTTTTTAATTCAACAATTGTATTACATTTATGTACCCCATGCCTGACCGGTCAATCGGTTTGGAAAGCGTTATTCGCCAGGGTTATAGAATGACCGGTCGGGCCAGCATTATGCGTTCTGGCTATTGGCATGGACGGCCGAGCCAGCGTTACCCGTTCAGATGACCGGTCAAGCCGCCAAGGAAGCGTTATCCGTTCGGATCATCGGGATCTTCGCCGGTACCCCCTGTGCCACCGGTACCGCCTGTTCCGCCGGTGCCCGGATCAACCGGTTCATCGGGAGTTTCGGCATCCTCCGTTCCCGTCCACCGCTGATACTCCACCCCGCAAAACAAGGCTCGGGTAGCGCCTCGGGTGCTCGGACTGCGGGTCGATGTGGGTGTAAACTGCACCCTGAGGGCGCCAATCTGCGAAGCCGAAACATCATCGGCTTTATTCACGCCGCGACCGCTGGCATTGGCTAGGATGGTAAACGAGCCCAGTCCGTCGAGCCGCACGGTGCGGCTGTTGAGCAACTGTTCTCTGAGCACACTCATCAGGTTGCGAATTACGTTGTGCACATCTCCCGGGGTGAGTGAAGCCTTTTCGGCAATCAGTTCGCCCACTTTCTGGGTGTCGATTACCTTGCCCACTTTGACCAGGCGCGGATGCCATTTCTTCACTCCGTCTTTCGACACAATGTTACTTTGACGTGGTTTGTAAAATAAAGTCATAAATAGTTATTTTTAAGGGTTAATTACTCATGGAAAGAAGCGGGTTCGTGGCATTCAGAACTCTCACTTCTTGCCTTTGTTCCGGAACAGTGCAAAGGTACAACCTGCCCCAAAGAGGGTAACTATGTATGGTTCGCAGTGGTTTATAAAGGGTTGAAATGAACGAAAAACGAATAAAATCGCTAATTAGAAACCGCGTATGAATCAGAAAAGGCGGCCAGCCACACTACGTTCGTTCTAAGGCTCTCCTAAATAGTGTACAATACATTTCACCTGTGCGGGAGTGAGCAGGTGCAAGCGCGATGAGTAGCCCGTTTGCTGCAAACAGTCGGTTAGTTGCCGGTTGCGGGCAATCCACACATTGAGTTTTCTGCGTGCCACGGCAGCCGTGAATTCGGGCAGATATAACTGCGCCAGTTCTGTTTTCGTGAGACTGGTATAGGGAAATTGCATTTCTTGTGTGTCCATTATTCTTTCATTTTAGATGTTTCTTCGCTTATAATTTACCGTTTTTGCGCTGTATCTTGCGTATGTACTTTTCGTACGTATCCATGAACAATTCGGGGTGGTTAAATGCCCAAAGCACATAAACGGCAGGGCGTTCCTTACGCTTCAGCTCGGGTAGATAAGAGAAGTTCAAGATGCGCCACACCAGTCCGCCGATGCCGCCAAGCTCGGTGCGACGGCACATCTCACAAATGGCCGACACGGACTTTTCGTCGGTCACCTCGAGCATGTTCATCACTTCACGCACCCGGGCAACCGCCCGAAGATACGTGCCTTCGTCGTGCGGGGGCGCTCCACGAAGGGAGTTTAAGAGGGCTGCAGGAAGAGTTCCGTTTGCGTCGCTGCTTTGCGGATCGTCGTTCATGTTTAGTGCTCCAGTTGGAAGAGCAGCTTCACTATTACCCCCTCCGAAGCCAGCAGGTTTATAGGCTCCCGAAAACTCTTCCCTAATAGACTCGCCAGACGGAGAAGAAAAAATAAAATCAGCGGAAGCGGAAGACAGACCATTAGAAACAACAGCGGGTTCACCCCTGTTTCCGGCAACGCTTTGTGGGGGCAGGCAGCCCGCGGCTGTTATGCCACACCGGGCGATTTCATCTGCTGTGCTATGCTCTTCTGTAGTCTGTTTTAATTCATTTTGATTTGCTGTACTATTCTCTCCTTTGTTTTGGTTTCCTCTTGTCTCCTCTTGTTTCCTTTGGGGCATTCCTTCCGAAGTAACTGCTTCGGAAGGCGCATTTGGGGGCACTTCGTCCGAAGCAGCCCGTTTACGACCCTTTCTTTTGGGTTTTTCAGCGGGTGGTTGGGGTGCTTCCTGCGGTAATTCAATCAAACTTAATTCGGGATTGATGGTGCGTTGCCGCTTGCAATCCTGATTAATTTTCAGGTAGCGCAGCTGAATGGCGGCCGAGGTAAGCACCGCCTTGTCTTGAAACAAATCAACGTTAAAAATCTTAGCTAAAACGCACGCATCAACAATTTTAGCAGCTAGCTCGGGGTCGCATTGCAGGGTCTCGCTGAGGTCGAAACAAGTGTCCTCATCCCAATTCATGTAATACCCCCGCGTGCGGTAAATATCGGTAAACAGCATCACGATGGCCATGGTGCCCGTGCAACCGAAAGTACGCGCAATGCGGCGTACTTTGGTGTCTTTCATAAAATCAACGTCGAACGGAAAATAATCGAGTCCGTCTTTCTGTGGTCTTGCCATGTTCGTTATTTTGTTATTATAAATTCATTTTTGACATCAAAACAGGGACAGGATTTAAGAAATTCATTCGGTGTAATAACACCGTTGCCATCTGCATCCGGACTGGCATCCCGATGCCCTATCACCTGCTTCACCGAAGGAAAGGTCAGGCAAAGCGCATCTACCAATTTGTGCAATGCCTCCTTCTGTGGCTGAGTGCGCGTGTCGCACGGCTGACCCGCCTCGTTGAGTCCGCCCACGTAACAAATACCTATAGAACGGGCATTCCACCCCATGCAGTGCGCCCCGTCGAGCGTCACGTCACGCCCCGCCTCAATGCTGCCATCCAGGCAAATTACGTAATGATAACCAATGCTCCAAAATCCGCGATCGCGATGCCATGCATCAATAACCGCCGCGGTAACATCGTGACCGACACGTGTGGCCGAGCAATGAATAACGATTGTATCTCTCATCATTAATTAATATATTTACTGTTTATAATTTAAAGATATGTTACTACATTTTTATATTTCCCACAAACGGCAGGTACCCGCAACTGCGTGTTGATGGTAGCTATCGAAAAATTCTCGGCCCGGCACATGGCGCTAACCGACGGATAACGCCTTACCACCTCGCCCGCTTCGTTGAGCACGCCACAAGGCTTGGCCTTAAAATTGACCAGTCCGTGCAGCAATGCATGCTGAAAATTTTCATATTGATCACACCACTCCAGGTTATCCGCCCGGTTGTTCGCTTTGTTACCGTCGAGGTGATTCACCATCGGCAGATTCTTGGGATTAGGAATAAACGCCTTGGCCACCAACCGATGAACCAAGTGTTGAGTCATAATACCCTTCATGCAAATCCACACCGACGCATACCCCATAGAAGAGTTCTTTGCCTTGTGAAAGCAGCTTCCACCACGCTTAAAACTCGCCACCCTGCCGGCATCAGACACCATGTAACGACAGTCGGTTCCTTCAATAAATCTCCAATTTTCCATGATATTGTTTTTTTGTTATAAAATAAAATTACTATTCCTGTTATTTATGAAGTCGGCAAGCCATTCATTTAACGCCTGCCGGCCCATTTTATACACCATTTGAAACGTTCAATACAAGAAGTTTCTTTTGTGTGTACAACTTGCACGCTTTTCGTGTATATACTAAAAACACGCAACGCACAACTAGCGTCAATAGCTTGTAGCTATTTTTAAGGGCAAAAAGACATTGATTACGCTCTTTTCTCGTTTGTTTTTATTATTTTAGAAATGCAAACAGCTCTTTTTAGTTTAACGATTTATTACCGTCAAAGATCATTTTTGAAGCAGAGAAACAAAACCACCACTCACCACCACAAACCACTGATAATCAGGCACATCGAAAAAACCGTTAACTAATTAAACAACACCGGCAAAAAAAATAATTCAACCACCACAAACCGCTGATAATCAAGCACATCGAAATAACCGTTAACCATTTAAACAACACTAGCAAAAAAAATAATTCCACCGATGCAAACTACTGATAATCAAGCACATCGAAAAAACCGTTAACCATTTAAACAACACCGGCAAAAAAAATAATCCCACCAATGCAAACCGCTGATTTTCAAGCACATCGAAATAACCGTTAACCATTTAAACAACACCGGCAAAAAAAATAATCCCACCGATGCAAACCGCTGATCCTCAAGCACATCGAAAAAACCGTTAACCATTTAAACAACACCGGCAAAAAAAATAATCCCACTAATGCAAACCCCTGATTATCAAGCACATCGAAAAAACCGTTAACCATTTAAACAACACCGGCAAAAAAAACAATCCAGCCAATGCAAACCGCTGATAATCAAGCATATCGAAATAACCGTTAACCATTTAAACAACACCGGCAAAAAAAATAATCCAACCAATGCAAACAGCTGATTTTCAAGCACATCGAAATAACCGTTAACCATTTAAACAACACCAGCAAAAAAAATAATCCCACCAATGCAAACCGCTGATAATCAAGCACATCGAAAAAACCGTTAACCATTTAGACAACACCGGCAAAAAAAATAATCCAACCAATGCAAACCGCTGATCCTCAAGCACATCGAAATAATCGTTAACCATTTAAACAACACCGGCAAAAAAAATAATCCAACCAATGCAAACCGCTGATTTTCAAGCACATCGAAATAACCGTTAACCATTTAGACAACACTAGCAAAAAAAATAATTCCACTGCTGCAAACCGCTGATTTTCAAGCACATCGAAATAACCGTTATCTAATTAGTCAACACCAGCGAGAAATTCCCAATTGGCGGCAGAGAGCCTGGCGTTCCTGCTCCAACTCGTCGGCCGAATAATAGCAAGAGGGAGAAGAGGTATCGGGCTGCGGTTCCAGCTCATCGACCATGCTCAACACGTATTGCAACTCCTCGGCAAGCGCCAGGGCAGCCTCGCGAAGCGAATCAACCTGATACTGCTTGCAAAGGCGGATGTGCAGCGCCCGCGCCTCACTTTGGTTGGGCAGTGTGCTCATGGCAGCAAATCCGATTTCGGCTGGATAGCATGCTCAGGAGTGCAAATCTGAATGAGATTAGCCGCTTTGCATGCGCGCCATGCCTGCCGCTGCACATCATAGTAAACCACAAAACTCGTATTGTGGCGAGGTTTATAAGGTCGTTTGAAACAATATTCGTAATTACACAAGGTACCCTCCGCCTCTCTCAGGGTGCCATCTTCTTTCTGATACTGAAAGGTCACATTGCCGGCGTGAAGTTTTTCAATTAAGTTAAATGCTAAACTTGCTTTTTCCATAGCTAAACTAAAACTGCACCCACTTTCTTGCTTGATAATCACTGCTTTAATTCTCAACTGGTTCATAAAATCCATATTCGTCATTTTTAAAATTAGTACTTCTTGATTATGTATTTATATAATCAATTACATCATCTTGATTAATTATTAATAAAAAATTAAGTGCTGCAAACCTAGTAATATTAATCAGATAACTAGAATAAAAAAGTTTCTAAAATTAAAATATGCATTTTAGAAACTTTTTATAGTGGATATTACAAATATCCTGCTTATTTTTGCAGAATAAAAAACCTTAATGTGATTGATAACATTAAACAAAATTAATATACTATGAAAAATATTTTTTCATTAATTGGGAGGAGACAATCGGAGTTATTATTCTATGTGCGCTTATTTTTTGCTAGAAAAGGACGTAAAATAACACAAAAAGACATTGCCGATATGGCCGCTACTACCCAACGTACTGTCAGCAACATCGAAGCGGGCGAATGCATTAACAGCAAAAGCGCACCGCAGATGTTCGAGGCTTATGCGCTTTATTGGCCCGAAATACGTGAGCTGTTCGGCGAGCTTTTCTACATGCTACAGAATATTTTAAGTATTCCGGCCAAGTACAAAGCGATTTTGTGTGATGAAGGAGCCAATCGTTCCAGAGTGCCCCAAAAGTACATTATAGACTTCGACAAGGCGGAACAAGCGCTGGCAATAGACTTCAAGGCCATTACTGCATAAGCGCTATCAGAGTGTAATAAGTGTGTTTTCAAAAGTGAGAGGATGTTGAGAACCTCTCATAAACTAAAAATCACCCTCGCTACAGCTATCTGTAACGAGGGTGATTTGTATGTTTTGGGTATGCTAACACACCCTAAGTTTTCTATTAAAAAGCGAGGTAAGGCTATTGCAAAGCCCCAAATTTATAAGTACCCTTACGAATCACGTTGCCGTCTTTATCGGTTTCAACGAAAGGGCCGTGTTTTTTTCCTTGTTTGAAGAAGCCTTCAAAACGGTTGCCGTCTTTGTCTTCCTGCACCCCGTTGCCATCTTCCATACCGTTCACGAAACTGCCTTTGTATTTGGTTCCGTTGGTCAGCGTCAAAGTACCCTGCCCGTTGGGCTGGTTATCCTTCCACTCACCCTCGTACACATCACCGTTGTTCCATTTATAACGGCCAAAACCGTTGCGCTTATTGTCCTTCCAGTCGCCCTCGTACACAGCACCGTTGGCCCAGGTGAAAGTACCCTTGCCATCTTGCATACCTTCCTTGAAGTTGCCCACATACTTGTCGCCGTTGGCATGATAATAAATACCTGCACCGGTGCGCTCACCCAACAGATAAGCCCCCTCGTAACGGTCGCCCGTGTGGAAGAAGTAAATACCCTTGCCGTGCTGAATATCATCTACCCAGTCGCCCACGTACTTATCACCGTTGGCATATTCAAAAGTACCCTTACCGTCTCTCGAGTCGTTTTTCCAGTTGCCTGTGTACTTGCAACCATCGTTCCAGATGAGTTCGCCTTGCCCGTTTTTCTTGTCGCCCTTCCAGGCACCCGAGTACTTCGAGCCGTTCTTCCAGGTGTAAATGCCCTGACCTTCGCGTTTATCATTTGCCCAGCCCCCTTCGTACATGTCGCCGTTGTGATAAAACATAGTGCCCTGTCCGTGCTGGTAATCTTGAAACCACATGCCCGTGTAGCGGTTATTATTCAGAAAATAATACGTACCGTTGCCGTGTTGCTGATCCTGAAACCACTGTCCCTCGTACTTTTCGCCATCGGGAAAGCTGTACACGCCAAAGCCCTCGCGCTTACCTTTTACGTATTCGCCCTCATACACGTCGCCGTTTTTGAAGATGGTTTTGCCTTTGCCATGGGGTTTACGGCTTTTGAGTTCGCCCGTGTAAACCGATCCGTCTTTGAATGTATAGCTACCTATTTTCACCTCACCCGAAAAGCGTTCGGTGATTTTGCCGAAGAAGCCGCCATTGTCCTGAGCCTGAACAGGTGTGTACGATAAGTAGGAGGCCAATATGATAGTGTAAAAATATCTCATCTATTATGGTGTGTTTTGGATTAGTAATCATCACAAAAATACAATTTTTATTCAAATTACCGCCAGCGCAGCCGGCTATTATGACATCTTTTTACCTGCAACAACCTCTTTTAAAGTCTCTTTACATAAATATTGCTGTGCCAAACGGGCCATATCTTGCGGTGTGGCTTCCTTCACGGCACGCAGCGAACGCCGGAAATAATCATCATCAAGTTTCGACACGTAAATAAATATCCAGCCGTCTTGCAATGCAAAGGCCGATTCATACGAGCGGCACATCTCCCCGATCATGTAATTTTTCACCATCGTAAGTTCCTGTTCGCTCACCGGTTCGGTGTGCAAGCGGTCAATCTCGGCATACACTTCGCGCACAACGGCTTCTACATATTCGTTGTCAGATTCCGAGTTAATCATCAACACACTGGTATCGGGGTACGACATCAGTCCTGCCGAGATGCCATACGTGTAGCCTTTTTCTTCGCGTATGTTCGTCATCAGTCGGCTGCCGAAGTAACCACCGAAAAGGGTGATAAGCACACGCAGTTTCAGGTAGTCTTCGTGGTTGTGGTCAATCGTGACAGCTCCCATCCTGAGGGAACTTTGCACGGCATCCGACTTCTCGGTAAAGATGCGTTTCTGCGGTACCGACTGTATCTCAAAACAAGGCCTGGTAAGGTCGGCCTTGTCGCTCCCGAAGGGTTTGGTGCCCATCACATCGGTCACCGCATCCATCACGGCTGGAGTTATCTTTCCCGCCAAAAAGATGTGACAGTTATCTGACGTGTAATACTTTGCGTAAAACGATTTCAGGTGTTCTGTCGTGAGACTGCGGTAATCTTCCTCCTTCGCAAACTTCCCGTACGGATGGTTTTCGCCAAACAGCGAACCAAGCAGGGAGCGTTGCGACAGATATTCCACATTGGCCAAATTCACTTGCAGCCGTTGCAGGTTCATGTCAACAACGGTGGCGAATTCCTTCTCCGGAAATACCGGTTCGGTCACCATGGAGTGCAGCACCGACAGGGTTTCGCGGCAGTAACGGTTCAGCGTGTAAAGCGTTACGATGGCGTGCTCCATGGAGCAGGTCAGCTCCAGCCATGCCCCATAGTAATCGAGTTTCGAAGCAATTTCGGCCGATGTGTAGCGGGTCGTGCCTTCGCGCAACATGCGGTTGGTAAAAAGCGCCTGAAGCAGGGTGTTCTGACGCAGTTGTCCCGCTTCAAACACCAAGTCGATGCGGCACACTTCCTGTTCGCCGCTGTTGATTACACTGAGCGGAATACCGTTGGGAAGTACCGTGCGCACGGGTTTCTGAAGATCGAGTTCCTCGAGTTCAGAGATGGGTGGTTGTTGGGTTCTGTCCATCTTATCGGGCATTCATCTGACGAAGAAATTCTTCTGCTCGCTGCAAATCCTGAGGGGTGTCGATGCCAATGGTTTCAACGTGGGTGATACCTGCTTTGATGGTGTAGCCGTTCTCCAGCCAGCGCAGCTGTTCCAGCGACTCCGCCAATTCGAGAGCCGACTGCGGCAAGGCGGTTATCTCTTTCAACACCTCGGTGCGGTAAGCATAGAGTCCGATGTGCTTGTAGTACACCTGCCCTTTCAGCCAATCTTTCTTCTCGGCGTTGCGCTGAAACGGTATAACGGAGCGGCTGAAATAAAGTGCATGGCGGTTTTTATTGAGCACCACCTTGGGCGAATTGGGATTCTCCAACGCTTCAAAGCCGTCGGCTTCGGTAAACGGTTTCACCAAAGTGGCTATCTGCGTGGTGGCATCGTTGAAGCATTCTTTGATGGCTTCCAGCTGCGAAGGCTGAATAAACGGTTCGTCGCCCTGAATATTGATAACCACATCAAAATCGCCTCCCGCACGGGTGGCAGCCTCGTAACAACGGTCGGTACCGCTGTTGTGATGCGACGAGGTCATAATCACTTTCCCGCCAAAAGCCTGCACGGCTGCCTCAATACGTTCGTCATCGGTAGCCACATACACCTCGTCGAGCACGCCCGCCACCTGTTCATACACACGTTGAATCACGGTTTTTCCGCCCAGCAGTGCCAACGGTTTCGCGGGGAAACGGGTGGATGCATATCGGGCCGGAATAATTCCCAGAAATTTCATCTTATCTTGTTTTTAAGTTATTCATTGGTCATTACTTGCGCCATGCCGCGCTGCACGTAACTGCGCTGCATGTCGGCCGGTTTCAGCACCCGGTCGTTAAATTGCAACAGGTCGGCATCCAGCTTGATCACCTCGAGTTGCTTGTGAGCAGGCAGTCTACCCGCCTCTCGTTCCAGCTCCTTGAGCGTAGCCCGCACCTCGTGGGCCGTTTGCCGGGTGTGCACCACCGCTACCTGATTGAGGAAGGGCGACGGGTTTTGAAGTCCTTCCGCAGCGGTGAGGTATGCCTCAGAAAAACGAACAGACGGATAAATTTCCGTCAGTCGTTCACGTGCCAGTTGCAGGTTTTGCTCCCGGCCGTCGTTGCTCCCCAGGCAGATAATGCAGGTATTCATGCCACCGGTGCTTACCTGAACAGGTCGTCAATACCGGTGCTTTCCGTCGGCGTAGTCGAAGGATCTCCTTCACCACTACCGCAGGGGTCGAATCCTTCGGGTAACTTGAACCGTTCCGTTTGGTCGTAACCCAGCGACTTGTCGGCATACACCTTATTCATGTAAAGCGCCCAAATAGGCAGAGCCATGGAAGCACCCTGTCCGTCATACATCGTATCGAAATGGATGTCGCGCTCCTCGCCACCTACCCAACAGCCCGATACGAGCGAGGGTGTGAAGCCCATGAACCATCCGTCCGAATTACGGTTTGTGGTACCCGTTTTACCACCCATATCTGCCGTAATGCCGTAGCGGCGCACGCGCCCGCCCGTACCTTCGTTAATCACGGCACGCAGCATAATAAGCATTTTGTAAGCACTGGTAGCGCTGATTACCTCCTCCATTTGCGGAGTGAAGTTGGCTATCACGTTGCCGTCACTATCTTCTATTTTAGTCACCAGCAGCGGTGCCACGCGAATACCCTTGTTGGCAAAAGCAGTGTAAGCGCTCACCATCTCGCCCACGGAAATTTCGCACGGGCCCAAACAAAGCGAGGGTGTGGGCTGAATGTCTTTGTTCAGCACCCCGAACGAGTGAATAAGTCTCACCAACGCATACGGATTGAGTTTACTCATGAGGTAAGCCGAGATCCAGTTGTTAGAACGGGCCAATCCCCATTTCAGCGTAACCATTTCGCCGTAGCGATCGCGCGAGCTGTTGCGGGGCGACCACGCCTCACCGGCCTCGGTAATGATGGTTTGCTCCACGTTGCGCGCCTCGTCACACGGAGAGAATCCGTTTTCCATGGCGAGCGAATACAAGTACGGCTTAATGGTTGAACCAATCTGCCGGCGTCCCACCATGGCCATGTCATATTGGAAATAGGTGTAGTTGGGACCGCCCACGTAGGCTTTCACATGGCCGTTGAACGGATCCATCGACACAAAGCCGGTGCGCAGGAAGTATTTGTAGTACCTGATGGAGTCCATCGGAGTCATCACCGTATCTTTCTCGCCATGCCAAGTGAAAACCGACATCTCTTCGGGCGTGTTGAATGCCCGTCTGATTTCCGATTCCGAAGCACCGTTGTCCTTCATAATGCGGTAACGGTCTGTCTGCTTCATGGCCTTGTCGAGTATCTGTTTCACCTGTTCTTCGGTGAGCTGATTGGTGTAAGGGGCTGTTTTGCGGTTTTTCTTTTCGGCAAAGAAACGACCTTGCAGGTAGCCTCCCAAGTGTTCTTCCACCGCTTCTTCGGCATATTTCTGCATGCGCGAGTCGATGGTGGTGTATATTTTCAGTCCGTCGGTGTAAATGTTGTAATTCGAACCGTCTTTCTTGTGATTCTTTTGGCACCATCCGTACAGCGGGTTTGTTTCCCATGCCAGCGAATCTTCGTAATACTTCTGCATCTGCCAGCTGCGGTAATCGCCACGGCTAGGCTTGCGGGCGGTCATCATGCTGCGCAGGTATTCGCGGAAGTAAGTGGCGAGGCCCTCTTTGTGGTCCACACGGTGGTATTTCAGCGTAAGGGGCAGCTCTTGCAGCGAGTCGCACTCTTCTTCGGTAATGTAATCGGCCTTGCGCATCTGGTCGAGCACCACGTTGCGTCTGCCGCGCGAGCGTTCGTTGAAACGCACCGGGTTGAAGAGCGACGGGTTTTTACACATGCCCACCAGCGTAGCAGCTTCTTCTATTTTCAGTTCCGAGGGTTCGCAACCGAAATAGGTGTACGAAGCGGTTTTAATGCCCACGGCGTTATTTAAGAAGTCGAACTTATTGAGGTACATCGTGAGTATTTCCTCTTTTGTGTAATAGCGTTCCAGGCGCACGGCTATCACCCATTCAATGGGTTTCTGAAACAAACGTTGCGTCACGCTGTTCGCGTCGGGCGAATAGAGCTGTTTGGACAGCTGTTGGGTAATGGTACTACCACCACCGGCATTCTTCTGCATGAATATGCCGCGTTTCACCACGGCACGCGCCAAAGCAATGGCGTCAATGCCCGAATGGTCTTTGAAGCGAACATCTTCCGTAGCAATGAGGGCGTTGATCACGTTGGCCGACAGCTCGTTGTAACTGGTGTACACACGGTTTTCTTTGCTGAGCGACCAAGTGCCCATTACTTTACCGTCTTCGGAGAGGATTTCGGTGGCAAACTTGTAATTCGGGTTTTCCAATTCTTCAATCGCGGGCATGTAACCTATCCATCCGTATGCAATGGAGGCAAACAGCATAACGGCTGCCACTAGGCCTACGGCAAAGAATATCCACAATGCTAATACTACTTTTTTTATCATTTTACGGGTGTATTTTTACGAATAATCACTTCTTTTGCATCTGCAATAAGTGTGCAAAATTAAAATAAAAGTTGCTCTTTCACAACATATTTGCCAAGCCTTTTCATTTTTATCATTTTTGAACGCTTTCGTGCATATTTCTAACACAAAGTTAATGCAAAAATACATGAGGTAACATATTTTATTCGTACCTTTACGCTCCGTATTTATGATGTTGTATAAATTAACAGATAACAATATGGAAAACAGGAGTTTAGTAACCATAGCCGAGTATTCCAAAGAGAAAATTCTCTATATGCTCGAAATGGCGAAGCAGTTTGAAAAAACCCCCAACCGGAAGATTCTTCAGGGTAAGGTAGTGGCCACGTTGTTTTTTGAACCGTCTACCCGCACCCGACTGAGTTTTGAAACTGCTGCCAATCGTTTGGGGGCTAGGGTTATCGGGTTCAGTGACCCCAAAGCAACCAGTTCTTCAAAAGGAGAAACACTGAAAGACACCATTATGATGGTGAGCAATTATGCCGATGTCATCGTCATGAGGCATCACCTCGAAGGGGCGGCACGCTATGCCAGTGAGGTGTCTCCCGTCCCCATTGTCAACGCGGGCGACGGTGCCAACCAGCATCCTTCGCAAACCATGCTCGACTTGTATTCCATTTACAAAACACAGGGAACGCTCGAAAATCTGAACATCTACTTGGTGGGCGACCTGAAATACGGACGCACCGTGCACTCGCTGCTCATGGCCATGCGCCACTTCAATCCTGTTTTTCACTTCATTGCGCCCGAGGAGCTGAAGATGCCCGAGGAATACAAGATGTATTGCAGGCAAAACAACATCAGGTATGTGGAACACACTGATTTCAACGAAGAAATCATTGCCGATGCGGATATTCTGTACATGACTCGTGTGCAACGCGAACGCTTTACCGACATGATGGAATACGAACGGGTGAAGAATGTGTATATATTAAGGAGTAAAATGCTGGAGCAAACGCGCCCCAACCTGCGCATTCTGCATCCGCTGCCCCGTGTGAACGAAATTGCGTATGACGTAGACGATAGTCCCAAGGCGTACTATTTTCAGCAGGCGCTCAACGGACTTTATGCTCGTGAAGCCATCTTGTGTGATGTGCTGGGAATTACTCTTCAAGATATCTTATAAACTGATTAACGGAACGCACAAATGAATAAGAATAAACAAGCTTTGCAGGTGGCCGCTCTAAGAAACGGCACTGTAATTGACCATATTCCTGCCGAAAAGCTCTTCACGGTGGTTTCTCTGTTGGGACTGGAACACATGGAGAATAACATCACCATCGGTTTCAACCTCGAAAGCAAGAAGTTGGGCACAAAGGGCATCATCAAAATAGCCGATAAGTTTTTCTGCGACGAGGAGATTAACCGAATTTCTGTCGTGGCTCCTCACGTGAAACTGAACATTATTCGTGATTACGAGGTTATTGAAAAGAAAGAGGTGTACATGCCCGATGATTTGAAAGGCATCGTGAAGTGTGCCAACCCCAAATGCATTACCAACAATGAACCCATGGCCACACTGTTTCACGTAACCGATAAGGAGAATTGTGTGCTCAAATGTCACTACTGCGAAAAGGAACAAAGAAAAGAAGAGATTGTTATTTTATGAAAGAAGACTGGAAACCGGGAACGATGATTTATCCGCTGCCTGCTGTTATTGTAAGCTGCGGAAGCACCGAGGAGGAGTATAACCTCATTACTCTTTCGTGGGTGGGAACCATCTGTACCAATCCGCCCATGTGTTACATTTCGGTGCGCCCCGAAAGGCATTCGTATGACATTATCAAGAAGAACATGGAGTTTGTGATTAACCTCACAACGAAAGATATGGCGTTTGCAACCGACTGGTGTGGGGTGCGTTCGGGCAAGGATTTTAATAAGTTCGAGGAGATGAAGCTCACTCCCGGCAAGTGCTCCGTGGTGCAGGCTCCGCTGGTGGAGGAGTCGCCCTTGTGTATTGAATGCCGCGTAAAGGAAATTATGGCGCTGGGATCGCATCACATGTTCATTGCCGATGTGGTGAATGTGCGGGCGGATCAGGAGCACCTGAACCGTGAAACGGGCAAGCTGGAGCTGGCCGAAACAAACCCGCTGGTGTATGTGCACGGGGGGTATTTCGAATTGGGAGCGCACATCGGCAAGTTCGGATGGTCCGTCGAGAAGAAAAATAAGAAGTGATAGCCACCTCTAAAAGATAAAGAATGAAACGACTGCTTGCTTTTATCATTTGTTCCTGTGCCGTGGGCAGTATCTTTTCGCAAGAAACAGATACGTTAACAACCGTGCCGTCGCAACAGCATGTAACGGTGTGGCAGCAGGACGAAACGGTTGTGGCTCCGGAGAAAAAGAAAACGCACCGGCTTCCTAACCAACACAAGGTGAACGTTGGTTTCAGGGCGGGGTTCAACTCTACCATGTACCAGGTTTCATCGCTGAAAATAAGCGGCATCACGATCGACGATGTGCAGAACAATTACAAGATTGGTTATGCCGGAACGTTGTTCATGCGGTTCAACATCAGGAAGCATTTCGTTCAGCCCGAGGTGTCATACACCATCAGCCGGGGCGAAATTGAGTTCGACAGACTGGGTGAGCACGGCACGGATGTGGAACCGCAATATGCTTACCTGCGGTCTAGCATTCACAGCATTGACGTGCCGGTGTACTACGGTTACAGTCTCGTGAAAGAAGGGCCTTACAATATGTCGGTCTTTGCAGGTCCCAAACTCAAGTACATCCGCACACGGAAAAACGACATTGAGTTTGAGAACTTCGGGCAGCAAGATGTGGTAGAAGAATTGCGCAGGTTTAACGTGGGAATGGCTGCCGGCGTATCGGTGAGCATATCGCACATTTACTTTGACTTCCGTTACGAACAGGGGTTCAACAACCTCACCAAATCTGTTACTTACACGGATGCAACAACAACCGGAGGAACATCAAGTGGTGATATTTCGTTCAAAAGACGAGACAATGTGCTGAGTTTTTCGCTGGGCGTCATATTCTAAATTGAAATTTTATCGGCATTAATTCCGATAGTTTGCATGAATATATCATTTTTTTTGATTAATTTTGTGCGCTTAAACAAAGGATCTCGAAACAACTACTTATTATCTTACTACAAAAAGAATGAAAAGAGACGATTTAATTTTCGATATTATCGAAAAAGAGCATCAACGTCAGTTGAAAGGCATCGAACTGATTGCATCAGAAAATTTCGTTAGTGACCAAGTAATGCAGGCCATGGGCTCTTGCTTAACGAATAAATACGCTGAAGGCTACCCCGGCAAGCGTTATTATGGTGGTTGCGAAGTGGTGGATCAGAGCGAGCAAATTGCTATTGACCGCTTAAAGGAAATATTCGGTGCCGAATGGGCCAACGTGCAACCGCACTCGGGCGCTCAGGCTAATGCCGCTGTTTTCTTGGCTGTTCTGAACCCCGGTGATAAATTCCTGGGATTGAACCTGGCACACGGTGGTCACCTTTCTCACGGTTCATTGGTTAATACTTCGGGAATAATCTATACTCCCTGCGAATATAACGTGAAGCAAGAAACCGGTCGCGTAGATTACGACCAGATGGAAGAAGTTGCTTTACGTGAAAAACCCAAATTGATTATTGGTGGTGGCTCTGCCTACTCTCGCGAATGGGACTACAAACGCATGCGCGAAATTGCCGATAAAGTGGGTGCACTGCTGATGATTGACATGGCGCATCCTGCCGGACTCATTGCCGCAGGTTTGCTCGAAAATCCGGTTAAGTACGCACACATCGTGACTTCTACCACTCACAAAACATTGCGTGGTCCACGCGGTGGTGTGATCCTGATGGGTAAGGATTTCCCAAATCCATGGGGAAAAACCACTCCGAAAGGCGAAGTGAAAATGATGTCGCAGTTGCTTGACTCTGCTGTGTTCCCCGGTATTCAGGGTGGACCGCTGGAGCATGTCATTGCTGCCAAAGCTGTTTCATTTGGCGAGTGCTTGCAACCCGAATACAAAGAATACCAACAACAGGTTCAAAAGAATGCTGCTGCATTGGCAAAAGCATTGATGGACCGCGGATTTACCATCGTTTCGGGCGGTACCGACAACCACTCTATGTTGGTTGATCTTCGTGCCAAATACCCCGAATTGACCGGTAAAGTAGCCGAAAAGGCTTTGGTTTCTGCTGATATTACTGTAAACAAAAATATGGTTCCGTTTGATAGTCGCTCGGCTTTCCAGACTTCGGGTATCCGTTTGGGAACTCCGGCTATTACGACTCGTGGTGCCAAAGAGGATTTAATGGCTGAAATAGCCGAAATGATTGAAACTGTATTGTCAAACGTAGAGAATGAGGCTGTTATTGCCGAAGTTCGTGCACGCGTAAACAAGACAATGGAGAAATATCCTCTGTTTGCATATTAAGATCTTCTTGATGGACGTCGCGAGACGTCTAAAATGTTTGTTTTTCATAATAAAAAAATTGATTTTATCCACCGCGTTACTCACATTGCGCGGTGGTTTTTTTTATTTAGGTTACAAACGGGGCTTCACAAATTTATCAAGCTCGCTGGTATGAACAGCCAAAATGAACCAAACACCCCGCAGAGGCGTTTGCATGAATAGGGAGCCGTGCCGCAATCAGCTTATTATTCACTTTTCTAAATACATATAGCCTATGAATTTTATTGAAAGATTAATGTCTCAAGAACCTTACCGCATTTTAATAGGAATGGGGCTGTTTCTATTGAGCAGCCTGCTGCTGTACCTAATTTACCAACGCGTAATTAGCGTTTTGAAGCGAAAATCGCTCATTAGAAAGCCGGCTGTCAACAGCTTTGTGATTGACATTCTGAAGATACCTGTTCTGTGGTTGCTTCTATGGATTCTGTTTAAAATATTCAGCCATTCATTCATATCAGAAACGCCTATTTTCAGCACGTTAATGAGCATCAACAACATTTTGCTGATACTCACCGTGGGGTGGCTTGTCATTAAAATAGTGAAAGCATTCTTTTACTATTGGCTCAACAAGCTCGATATTCATACGGCCGACAACCTGAATGCGCGCAGGAACCTTACCCGCATGAAAATCTTTGAAAACATCATCGTTGCCACCATTGTCGTGGTGGTGCTGGGCATTTGCCTGATGACGTTTGAGCAGGTGCGTTCCATTGGTGTCAGTCTGCTCACCTCGGCAGGTATTGCAGGTATTATCGTGGGGTTTGCCGCGCAAAAGAGCATCGCCACCGTGCTGGCGGGTGTACAGATTGCCATTACGCAGCCCATCCGACTGGATGATGTGGTCATTGTGGAGGGTGAATGGGGCCGCATTGAAGAGATTACGCTAACCTACGTTGTGGTGAAGATTTGGGATGAGAGGCGGCTGATACTGCCCGTTACTTATTTCATTGAAAAGCCTTTTCAGAACTGGACACGTAGCACCGCGGAGATTCTGGGAACGGTGTTTCTATACGTTGATTATGCCTTGCCCCTGGATGCGCTGCGCTCACGGCTGACGGAGATTGTGCAGCATCACCCTAAGTGGGACGGGCGCGTAGCCAACATTCAGGTGACCGACACCAAAGAGCGTTACAAGGAACTTCGCGTGCTGGTGAGTAGCAAAGATGCCTCTCTGAACTGGGATTTGCGGGTTGACGTGCGCGAGCAATTGCTGGATTTCATTCAACAAAATTACCCCGGCTGCTTTGCGCAAATGCGTGTGCAGAAGCTGCACACGGAAAGTTTATAAGCCGTGCACAGAAAAGAAATTGGCTGCGCACAACGAGTTTTGTCGTTGCACGCAGCCAATTATGTTGTTGCCGAACGGGTGTTAGCTGAGGCCCTCAATGTGACCGTCAACAATGTCGATGTGTTGCGCCTGAGGCTCTTTGGGTAAGCCCGGCATGCGAAGTATTTCTCCGGCAATGGCAACAATCATCTCCGCACCGTTATTAATGACAATGTCTTTGATGTGGAACTCAAAGTTATTCACCGCACCGTATATCTTGGGGTCGGCCGAGAATGAGTACTGCGTTTTGGCAATACACACCGGATAGTGTGAAATGCCCAATTCACCGATCTGCTTCATCAGGTTGCGCGCGCTGCTGCTGTAAGTCACAATGCTGGCACCGTAAATGCCGGTTGCAATTTTCTCAATCTTTTGCTGCACACTGTCGGTATCCTTGTAGGTAAATTGCAACGGTTTCGACGGGTTATTCTCCACCGTGTCGGCCACCAGTTGTGCCAGTTCCACAGCCCCTTCGCCACCTTGCGAGAAGGCATTGTTCACTGCAAAGCCCACACCCAGTTCGTTGCAATGCGTGCGTAGCAGTTCAATTTCTTCCTCGGAATCCGTAGCGTATTTATTGAAAGCCACCACAATGTTCTGCCCGAAAGCGCGCAGGTTGCGCACATGCTTATCGAGGTTGCGCAAGCCCTCTTTCAGTCCTTCTAGATTGGGCTCTTTGATGCGGTCGAGGCTCACACCACCGTGCATTTTCAATCCCTGAGCCGTAGCCACAATAACCGTCAGCTTGGGTTGTAATCCCGATTTACGACACTTGATGTTATAGAACTTCTCGGCACCGAGGTCGGCACCAAATCCGGCTTCGGTAATCACGTAATCGCCAAAAGTCATGGCCATTTTCGTGGCGAGCAACGAGTTACATCCGTGCGCAATGTTGGCAAACGGGCCACCGTGCACAAAGGCTGCGGTATTTTCGGTAGTCTGCACCAAATTGGGGTGCAACGCCTCTTTGAGCAGCACGGTGATGGCACCTGCCACACCCAAGTCCTTCACGGTGAAAGGCTTGTTGTCGTACGTAAAGCCCAAAATAATGTTTTCAATGCGTCGGCGAAGATCTTGCACGTCTTTCGACAAACAGAGAATAGCCATGATTTCGGATGCCGGGGTGATGTCAAAACCCGACTCCTGGGTAATGCCGTTGCTCTTAGGCCCCAAGCCTACCACGATGCTACGCAGCGAACGGTCGTTCACATCGAGCACCCTGCGCCACAAAATCTCTTTCAGTCCGAAACCTTTCGACTGGTTCTGGTACAGGTAGTTATCGAGCAAGGCTGCAATCATGTTATGTGCGGAGGTAATGGCGTGAAAATCGCCGGTGAAATGGAGGTTAATCTTCTCCATGGGCAACACCTGTGCGTAGCCGCCGCCTGCTGCCCCACCCTTCATGCCGAAGCAAGGGCCCAAAGAGGGTTCGCGCAATGCCACAATGGCTTTCTTGCCAATCTTGTTGAGTCCCAGCGCCAAACCGATGGAAACGGTGGTTTTACCAATACCCGCCCTAGTGGCCGTGATGGCTGTTACCAGAATGAGGTTGCTTTTCTTCACCTTTTCATCGTCTATCAGGTAATCGGGTATTTTGGCTATGTAGCGTCCGTAATTCTCTACTTCATCGCGAGGTATGCCTATCTCTTCGGCTACTTGTTTGATCTTCTTTAGCTCTGTGGTACGTGCTATCTCTATATCCGACTTCATAAAAATGCTATATTTATAATTTTAAAGGTGCAAAAATAACAATAAAATCGGTATGATTGTTTGAGGGATGAGTATATTTGCATATCGCGTAAAACTAACACTTTTTATATGAAAAAACTAATAGTTTTATTTTCCGTGTTATGGATTTCGGCGACCGTGAGTGCGCAGTCGGAAATCAAGAATGACAGTCTGACCTTGTCGATGGGGCAAAACAAAATGTTTGGTGATTTCATTCTCGACGGTAGTTTGTTCACCATGGCTGTGAAGCAATTGCCTTCGCTTGAAGACTTCCTGAAAACTGCCCCCAGCATGGACGGACTGCTGCAATCCATCAACCAGCCTGCCCGCTGGGTATTCGGTAAGGCATCGGCCGACGGGCGCCCTACGTTGCTCTACACCAACCGCATGGATAACTTCTATTCTGTCAATGAGAACATTGGTGTGGCAAGCTATCAAATTACCGATAAAATAAGGCTCAACCTGTCGGGTCAGTACAACGCCGACGGTACCAAGATACGGGGAAACAACCTCCTGCCGTGGGACAAAAACTACTTCAAAGGTGCCATGGAGATGAAGTTCAACAAGAACTTCGGAGTGCGCATTGAAGTGCAGCGGGGTGGTAACAACCCTTACCTGTACTGAAAAAACAAGGGGCTATCCTGTTACGGACAACCCCTTTATTTTTTGTGTATATCAGTGTTATACGGGTATTTACCTCATGCTACCGCCCACAATATCGAGCAACTCATTCGTAATGGTTTGCTGACGTATTTTGTTGTACTGCTTAGTCAACTCCTGAATCAATTCATTGGCATTGTCGGTCGCAATCTGCATGGCCACGGTGCGGGCAGCATGCTCGGACGCGTTGGAGTCGAGCAGTGCCGTAAACATCTTCAGCGTGATGACGCGTGGCAACAAATGGGCAATGAACTCTTCAACCGAAGGCTCCACAATGTAATCAATCTTCCGGCCTGTAGCTTTCTTCTCAGAAGCAGATTCGGCTGTAGAAAGGTCAATGGGCAGATAAGTTTCCTGAACCAACTGGAAACTACCGACCGATTTGAAGTGGTGATAAATAAGCTCCACTTTGTCGACCTCGCCCGCCAGAAACATCTCCATCAATTGAGTAGCCAGCTGAACCGTCTCGTCATACGAAGGCTTATCGGCCATGTGCTGAAAACTACCTTGTGTTTGGTAGCCCATCTTGCGCACTTTCTCCTCAATCTTCTTGCCCACCGGAAACACCAGGATGTTATCGGCACCCAGTTGCTGGTATGACTCATGCGCCAACGCAAACTGCTTCAACACATTGGCGTTGAAAGAGCCGCACAGCGAACTGTTGGACGAGAACACCACGAGTGCCACCTTTTGAACAGGGCGCACACGGGTAAAGGGTGATTCAATTTCAGAATCGGTACTCAGGAAGTTGGTCAGTATCGCATTGAGTTTCGACTGATACGGCAACATACTTTCAATGGCTCCCTGTGCCTTGTGCAGTTTTGCAGAAGCCACCATCTTCATGGCCGATGTAATCTGTCTGGTACTTTTTACCGACCCGATTCTCGTTTTTATTTCTTTTAATGAAGCCATTTGTCTCTCATTTATTCATTAAACCATAAACTGCTTGGCAACCATGGCAGCCGTTTCTTCAATCAGCTTGCTTACCTGGTCGTTAATCACACCGCTTTTCAGCACATCCAGCACATCTGCCTGATGATTGAGTTCGAGCGATTTCAAGAAGTTCTGTTCAAACTCACTCACCTTCTCGAGCGGAATGTTTTTGAGCAGTCCGTGCGTGCCGCAATACAAAATGGCAATCTGCTTTTCAACAGCCAGAGGCGAATACTGCGACTGAACCAGCAAGCGGGTGTTCTTACGCCCTTTGTCGATGGTGTGCGCCGTAACCGGATCCATGTCGCCGCTGAACTTCGAGAAAGCCTCCAGCTCGCGATACTGCGCCTGGTCTATCTTCAACGTTCCGGCCACCTTCTTCATGGCCTTGATTTGTGCATTTCCACCCACACGAGACACCGAAATACCTACGTTGATAGCCGGACGAATACCCTGGTTAAAGAGGTCCGTCTCAAGGAAAATCTGTCCGTCGGTAATGGAGATCACGTTCGTTGGAATGTAAGCCGATACGTCGCCCGCCTGTGTTTCAATGATAGGCAAAGCCGTCAGCGAACCGCCCCCCTTTACCTTATCTTTCAGGCTTTCGGGCAAGTCATTCATCTGGCAAGCCACTTCCTGCTGGTTGATGATTTTGGCAGCACGCTCCAGCAAACGAGAGTGCAGGTAGAAGATATCTCCCGGATACGCTTCACGACCCGACGGGCGGCGAAGAATCAGTGATACCTCACGGTAAGACACAGCCTGTTTCGACAAGTCATCATACACCACCAATGCATGGCGACCGGTGTCACGGAAGTACTCACCGATGGCAGCTCCGGCAAAAGGAGCAAAATATTGCAACGCAGCGGGGTCACCTGCCGTAGCAGCCACCACCACCGTGTAATCCATTGCTTTGTGCTGTTTCAGGGTATTTACAATGTTGGCAACGGTAGAACCTTTCTGACCGATAGCCACATAAATGCAATAAACCGGATTGCCCGCTTCGTAGTTGGCACGCTGGTTAATGATGGCATCCAAGGCAATAGCCGTTTTACCCGTCTGACGGTCGCCAATGAGCAACTCACGCTGTCCGCGACCGATAGGAATCATCGCATCGATAGCCTTCAAACCCGTTTGCAACGGCTCGTTAACCGGCTGACGGAAGATCACTCCCGGTGCCTTGCGCTCCAACGGCATCTCATAAAGCTCACCGCCGATGCGTCCTTTACCGTCGAGCGGTTCGCCCAGCGGGTCAATAACGCGTCCCAGCATGCTTTCACCAACCATGATAGAAGCAATTCGGCGGGTACGTTTCACCGTAAAGCCCTCCTTAATCTTATCAGTCGGACCGAGCAGCACGGCACCCACGTTATCCTCTTCCAAGTTCATCACAATGGCCTTAATGCCGTTGTCGAACTCCAGAAGTTCGTTAGCCTCAGCGTTATTCAGTCCGTAAATACGTGCCACACCGTCACTCACCTGCAACACGGTACCTATTTCATCGAGCTGCACGCGAGCCTCAATGCCTTCGAGCTGTTTGCGCAGCACATCCGAGACCTCACTTACTCTTATATTTTCTGACATAATTCTTTTACTATTAATTTAAAAATTACACCCTAAGAACCTGATAATTAAACAATTCGACGATTCTTATCTATGTACTGCTGCTTCACTTTTTTGAGCTGAGTAGCGATGCTGGCATCCAGTCGGTAGCCGTTGATATCAAAAATAAAACCGCCTTCAATAGAAGGATCTACAGCCGTTTGCAGCTCCATGCGGGCATGAAGCCTCTCAGCTGCCGCGGTTTTAATCCGTTCGCGCGTATCATCGTCAACCGGCACAGCGGTAATCAGTTTCCCTACGCCAATGTGCCTGAGCTTACGATACAGTCCGATGTAGGTCATGCACATAAACTGCAGGAAGTTTTCCCTGCGTTCTTTGAGCACCAGCTGCATGAAGCGCTTGTACTGCTCGCTCACATCGCACGTGTCGGACACGGCAGAGCAGAGCAGCTTCAGCTTTACCTCAGCAGGCAGAACCGGGTTATCGAGCGTCTTCTTCAGTGCAGGATGTGTTTCAAAGCTCTGCGACAAAGCCTTCAGTTCCTTGTAAACCACCCTCTCCGCCTTGTGTTCACGAGCGTAAGCAAGCAGCGCCTTGGCATATCGCATTGAAATTATTCCTATATCCATAAACTACACTTGTTTTAAGACTTACTTGATAAAACTTCATCGAGCATTCTGTCAATCATTTCCATCTGCTCTTTCTCGGTGTTCAACGTTTTGCGAATCACTTTCTCGGCGATGTCGACCGACAGAACGGCTACCTGACGACGAATGTCGCGTATAGCCTCTTCCTTTTCCAACTGAATTTGCGCCTTCATGTCATCCAGTTCCTTCTGAGCAGCCATTTCGGCCTGCTTACGCGCTTCATAGATAATCTTTTCGCGCTCCTGCATGGCCTCTTTCAATATGCGTCCCTGTTCCTTGTTGGCGCTGAGTACGATCGCTTCCCCCTCGCTCTTCAAACGGGCCAACTGCTCGTTAGCTTCTTTGGCTACCTGAAGAGACTGGTCGATGTACACCTTCCTGTCTTCCACCATCTTGATGATGATGGGGAAGCCGTACTTCGCCAAAACGGCAAAGACGATTCCGAAAGACAGCAACATCCAGAACAAAAGTCCACTCTCTGGTAATAATAATGACATAAACTTTCTTTTTTATAAAAAGAATACCAATAAACAAACAACGATAGCCAACAGCGCAACACCTTCAATCAGCGCGGCTGCAATAATCATATTCATACGAATATCTCCGGCTGCATCGGGCTGACGGCCAATTGCCTCCATGGCAGAACCACCAATCTTACCAATACCTAGTCCGGCACCGATTACTGCTAAGCCTGCTCCAAAAGCGGCACCTAATTTGCTAATACCAGCAGCTGCTGCTGTTGCTTGAAATAACATTGTAAGTAACATAATCTTATTTTTTTAAATTATTAATATACTTGTAAGTCTCTTGAAATCATGTAATTAATGAGCCTGCTGTTTTTCAGCAGAGTGCTCTTCTTTGTGCTCCTCCTGTGCCAAGCCGATGAACACCGCCGAAAGCATGGTAAACACATACGCCTGAATGAAAGCCACCAGCAATTCGAGTGCATTCATAAAGATATTGAATAGCACCGATGCAATGGTAAGGCTGCTATTGAGCACCGGTCCCATGCTGGCGGAAATAAATATCAGACAGGTAAGTACCAGCATGGCCATGTGACCCGCCAGCATATTGGCAAACAAACGGATCATCAAGGCAAACGGCTTGGTCAGAATACCTATAAACTCGATGAAAGGCATCATGGGCACAGGCACCTTGAGCCACCAGGGCACATCCGGCCAGAATATCTCTTTCCAGTAAGTACGCGTACCAAAAACGTTCACAATCACGAAGGTAAACAGTGCCAACACCATGGTAATGGCAATGTTGCCCGTTACGTTGGCTCCACCGGGAAAGAAAGGAATCAGTCCCATGAGGTTATTGATGAAAATGAAGAAGAATGCCGTGAGCAGGTAGGGTGCAAACTTTTTGTATTTGGGTCCCACACAGCTTTTAATCACATCGTCATTCACCATCATGATGAACATCTCCATCAAGCCTACAAACCCTCCGGGTGCGGCTGCCCCTCTGGGTTTCTTTTTGTACCAATGAGCCACTCCCAACACAATAACCACAAGCAGCAAGCTGTTAATAAGCAGGGCAAGTGTTACTTTGGTAATGGAAATATCGAACGGGCGAACCTCTTGTCCCGCAGCATCGTGCTCCACAATTTTGCCTTCGTACTTACTGCCTGCCGGAGCGATGGAGAGTCCTTCGTAAGTACCTCCGTTCTCTACCAGTTCCGAAGAAAGAAAGGCATGCCAGCCCGTTGTACTGCTATACACTATGACAGGAAGCGGAATGCGCACCTCTGTTTCCCCCCAGGTTGTGATGTGCCACTCGTATGAATCGCCTATGTGACCGAAAACAATCTCTTTCACATTAACCGGTTCACCCTCGTGTTCGTTGGCCGAAACGGTGGGCACCACGCACAAAAGCAACAGGAAAACAACTATATTATGCAATCTTCTCATTTTCTTTTTTTCTTTTACGGTTGCACTCAAAAGCCAGGAAGAACCAGCTTTCAAATACCAGATTCACCAAATAAAAAATAATGAAAGTAACCATGAACTCCCTTATATGGTCTCTCACCGCCAGGCAATACAACACCAAAATAAAAACGGAGAAAATCATTCTGATGATCTTCAGCGCCAGGTGAAAAAGCACCAGTTTCTTCGGCATGTGCTTGCGACAAGCGTCAAACATATAAATGGAGAACACTCCCAAGACAAAGAAATAAATAGGAATGAACGGATACCAGTTAAAGTAATGTTCCGGCAAAAGGAAATAAAATACCAGCGCTCCCAGCGCAGCTGTCATACAGGTTACTGAGGCAAGAGCACTCAGGTAATTCAATTTGGTTTTGCTAATACTCATTCTTTGTCTATCCTCATTCTTTATGAAACGCACACAGAAACGTTTCCGTTACTTAACTCAACGAAGCCTCCGTTAATTTCCAGTTTACACTCCTTATTGCCCGCCACGTAAATGATTTCTCCCTTTTTAAGAGAGGAAACAATGGGGGCATGATTGGGCAAAATAGTAAATTGCCCCAGCAAACCGGGAAGCGTAACCTGACTGACCTCTCCGTTAAAAAGTTCTTTCTCGGGCGAAACGATGTTCAGTTGCAGAGCCATGAATCTTTATTTTTAGTTGGTTTGTTCAAGTAATTGTTTTCCTTTTTCGATGGCTTCCTCAATGGTTCCCACGTTCAGGAACGCCTGTTCGGGCAGGTAATCGACCTCACCGTCCAGAATCATTTTGAAACCTTTGATGGTATCTTCAATGGCCACCATCGCTCCGGGTACTCCGGTAAACTGTTCGGCCACGGTGAAAGGCTGTGAAAGGAAACGCTGCACACGGCGCGCGCGGTTCACAGTGAGGCGGTCTTCGTCAGACAGCTCCTCCATACCCAAAATGGAAATAATATCTTGCAATTCTTTGTTACGTTGCAGAATCTGTTTCACCCGTTGAGCCACATCGTAATGCTCCTGTCCCACTACCAGCGGATCCAGAATACGCGAGGTCGACTCCAGCGGGTCAACAGCCGGATAGATACCCAACTCCGTAATTTTACGACTCAATACCGTGGTGGCATCGAGGTGAGTAAATGTGGTTGCAGGTGCCGGGTCGGTCAAGTCGTCGGCAGGCACATAAACAGCCTGAACGGAAGTGATGGAACCCGATTTCGTTGAAGTGATACGTTCCTGCATGGCACCCATTTCAGTAGCCAACGTAGGTTGGTAACCCACTGCAGAAGGCATACGTCCCAGCAAAGCCGAAACCTCGGAACCTGCCTGAGTGAAACGGAATATGTTATCGATAAAGAACAGAATGTCTCTAGAACCCGATTCGGAAATATCACGGAAAGACTCTGCCACGGTAAGACCCGACAGGGCAACCGACGAACGTGCTCCGGGAGGTTCGTTCATCTGTCCGAACACCAAGGTAGCTTGCGACTTGGCAACTTCGTCGTAATCCACTTTCGACAAATCCCAATTTCCTTCCTCCATGCTCTTTTTAAACGCTTCGCCGTAGCGGATAACGCCCGATTCAATCATCTCGCGCAACAGGTCGTTACCTTCGCGGGTACGCTCACCCACACCGGCAAACACCGAGAAACCGTTGTGCTTCTTGGCAATGTTGTTAATCAGCTCCATGATCAAAACCGTTTTGCCTACACCGGCACCACCAAACAAACCAATCTTCCCGCCTTTTGAGTAAGGCTCCAGAAGGTCAATCACTTTAATACCCGTATAAAGCACTTCCTGCGTGGTAGTGAGGTCTTCAAACTTAGGCGGTTCGCGGTGAATGGCATAAGCCCCCTTGCGGTCGAGCTCCTTCATGCCATCGATGGAATCACCCACTACATTCATCAGGCGTCCTTTTATCTGCGCTCCCACAGGCATCGTTATAGGCATATGAGTCGATAATACCTTCATGCCACGCTGCAATCCGTCGGTACTATCCATAGCCACCGTGCGTACAGTGTTTTCACCAATGTGCTGTTGAACTTCTACGATAAGTTTCTTGCCGTTGGGCCGTTTGATCTCAAGCGCTTCGTGTATACTCGGAAGTACTAATTCGGCATCAGTACCATCAAAATAAACATCGACAACTGGGCCGATGACCTGAGAAATATGCCCGATAATCTGTGACATAAGCTTCAATATGTTTTTAGATAAGAAAACGTAATTCAGTGTTGTATTGTTCTGGCTAAATAGTTAAGCCAACAACCGTGCAAATATAGACACAAAATAGCGTCATTGTTCTCCTTTACCATAATTTGCCTAACGATAACATTCATTAGTTCTGTGTAAAAGAGTTTTAGAACATAATTTGCTCTGTATTCAACTAAAAAGAATAGTTAAAACGTTAAAAAGTGAAAAGAGCCTTTTTCCTTTATCTACATCAGGCATTGAATGGAAAAAGGCTCTATCGTAAGAAGGTGTGTCGCGGGCGACATACTTATCAATTTAGCAGACTTCAACCTTGGCGGCTAATCGTTTTGCTTTTTCACGCAGGGCGTCCAAATCGCTCCCCGCAGGTGCGTAACAAAGCACCACTCCCATGCGGCGGTTTACCCGTGTGGCGGGCTTTCCAAAGATGCGCAGAAGGGTATCTTCCTCCTTCAGCACTTCTTCTGTTCCGCGGTATGTCGGCGGTTCATTAGAGGCGATGGTCGAAAGAATCACCGCACTCACCCCGTTGCGCTCCAGTTTCACGCAAGGAATAGGCAGTCCCAGTACCGCACGCAGGTGTAGTTCAAATTCATTGAGGTTCTGTGTGCCTGCCAGCGTAACCATTCCCGTGTCATGCGGACGCGGAGAGAGTTCCGAGAAATACACACCGTTTTCGTGGCTCAAGAAGAATTCCACTCCCCACAGGCCGGCACCCGTCAGTGCACGCGTTACCTTTTCGGCCATTTCCTGCGCCTGTTTCAAATGATCGGGATCGATGTGGGCAGGCTGAAAGCTCTCGCGGTAATCGCCCCCTTTCTGCACGTGACCGATGGGTGGGCAAAACAGCGTAGGCCCGTCCTTCTGAGTCACCGTAAGCAGCGTAATCTCACTGTCGAAACGAATAAACTCTTCAATGATCAGTTCGCGAATATCGCCCCGGCTACCGCTGCACCCGTATTCCCAGGCATGTTGCAGCTCGTCGGCACCCTTCACGAGCGACTGTCCCTTACCCGACGATGACATCAGCGGTTTCACCACACACGGGAAACCTATCTGAGCCGCAGCCGCCTTCAATTCTTCGAAAGTAGTGGCGTAAAAGTACTTGGCCGTTTTGATTCCCAGTTCCTTCGCCGCCAAATCACGAATAGCCTTGCGGTTCATGGTGAAATTCACCGCACGGGCGCTAGGCACCACCTGAATACCCTCTTTCTCATAGTCGTAAAGGCGTTCGGTGCGAATAGCCTCAATCTCGGGAACGATGATATCGGGTTGGTGTTTCTTCACCACCGCATCCAGTTCCTCGCCGTGCAACATGTCAATTACCTCAAAGCAATCGGCTACCTGCATAGCCGGCGCACCGGCATACGAGTCACAAGCAATGACGTATTCCCCTTTTCTTTTGGCAGAAATGACAAATTCTTTGCCCAGCTCGCCCGAGCCGAGCAACAGTATTTTTTTCATCAATATGTTGTTTTTAAAATATTTTGCGGTAAATGTGGCAATACGGAGTAGTACCCTTGTGCTCGTAATACTGCTGGTGGTAATCTTCCGCCATCCAGAAACGCTCCGCCGGGCGCAACGAAGTAGCCACCTCGTAGCCTTTTTCGGTCAGTATGTCGACATACTTCTTGGCAACCTCTTGCTGCTGAGGCGACAAATAGAAGATGGCCGATAAGTATTGCGAACCGATATCGGGTCCTTGTCCGTCGAGCTGCGTAAAGTCATGCGTTTCAAAAAACAACTTCACCAGTTCCTCGTACGAAGTAACCTGCGGGTCATACACCACCTCAACCGTTTCAAGATGTCCCGTTGTGCCGGTTTTCACCTCCGGATACGTAGGGAAATCCTTGTGTCCACCCATAAATCCTACCGCTGTGCTCAGCACACCCGCGTGCTTCATGAAATGATATTCCGTGCCCCAGAAACATCCCGAAGCGAAATAAGCCGTACTTGTTTGCATATCTGTTCTCCTTTCTATACTATTTATTATTTATTGATGCTGATCGCGCAACAAATCGTTCACCGTCTTCACCGGGTTGAAAGTCGACAACGGCACCTCTACGAACACCGTGTTCCAGTCGCTCATAGCCCCGTTCCACAGTCCCGGCAGTTCCAGCGCTTTCAGTTCTTTTCCATTTTTTGATTTATACGAGATGAAGCCGGTAGCCTTGTCAACAAAAGCAGTCAGGTCGAACTTATGCCCTTTGTAATCGCGCACAGCACAAACCAAATCTACCGGATTGAAATGCGTACCCTTCACAAACATCTCCTTCTTGGCGGGATCGTTCATATCAATCTGCGAACTCTCCAATATTTGAAGAGATACCGTTCCGTCGGGGTTGTAAGCCAGGAACGGACCGCCGCCCGGCTCGCCCACGTTGGGCACCATGCCACACACACGCATCGGCCTGTTGAGCTTATTGCGCAGATAGATCACCAGTTCGGCATCCTCCAGATTCTTCGTTTCCGGATTCTTGCAGAAAAGCTTCTTCTGTAAGAAGTGCAGCACCTCTAATATCTGCTCGTGCGTGTACTGTCCGCTATCCAGCAACTCCAGATAGTCGAAAGCCTGCTTCTGCAAAGACACCAGCACCCCTGCCAGCAACTTCTTGTAGCGCACCGTGTCATCCTTCAGTCTGTCGGGCACCACATTATCTATATTCTTAATAAACACCACATCCGCATCGAGGTCATTGAGGTTCTCAATCAACGCACCGTGACCACCCGGACGGAACAAAAGCTTGCCCTTGTCGCGAAACGGCTCGTTATTCATGTCGGCCGCAACGGTGTCTGTGCTTTGTTTCTGTTCAGAGAAAGACACATTATATATTACATCGTATTTACTGGCATACGCCTTCGCCTTCTCATTCACCAGCGCTTCGAAGAAGAGTCTGTGCTCCGGTGAAACGGTGAAGTGCACATTGGCACGGCGACTCTTGCCGGCAGCGTAAAGCGCCCCTTCCACCAAATGCTCTTCGAGCGGCGTACGTGCCCCGTCTTCATACGAATGAAACTTGAGCAACCCCTTGGGCAGCGAACCGTAGTTCAACCCCTCGGCCGTGAGCAGCGCAGCCACAACCGCCTTGTAATTGCCCTCCTGCACCAGCTGAGTAGCCGTTTTACCCGTCTGCTTTTCGCAAGCCGCACTTAAATCGGCATAAAAAGCAAAGGACGTCAGGTTCTCAAAAAAGGTACGTTCAAAGGCAGTAGTCGGTTCGTTGTACGCAGCCTCCAGAAACTCAAACAAGTCTTTAAACATGCGGCTTGCAGCGCCCGAGGCAGGTACGAATTTTACGATTGTTTTATCAGCATTCGCATAATCTTCCCATGCAGCCAGAAAAGCATTTTCTGCTTCGGCATCGGGTTTAACAATGCCCTTCTCAACAGAAGCGGCGGCGCTTAGTTCCAAATACGGAAACCCAGTCTTGAAACAATCCAGCTGAGCGGCAATTTGTGCTTCGGAAATGCCTTTCTGCGCCAGTTGTTCTTTGTCTTGCGGTGTAATCATCGTATGAAGTTTTATTAATTGATGCCCAAAAATACAAAATGTTATTTAGTTTGTGCGGTACACTGAACAAAAAAAGCTATTTTTACAACGAAAAATTAGAAGATTAACGGCCGATTTTGTTTCAGCCCGCACAGAAAGCTGAAAATCAACCCAATCGGTATTTGGAAACTAACTGTACGGCAAATTATGGATGCATTTTTTACAAAAACCGAGAAAGCGGAACTGACGGCTCTTTACAGAAGGCTCATGCAATCCGCCGGAGACAGCATTGCCCGAGAAGACGCTAAGAAGTTAAAGAACTATTTGATACAGGCCGCTGCCGACAATAACCTGCAGCGTAATAATTTCGGTATGAACCCCGTGATACGTGACATGCAGACCGCTGTGATCGTGTCCGAGGAGATTGGTATGAAGGGTTCCGTTATCACAGGAATCATGCTGCACGAAATCGTGAAAAGCAACATGCTTTCGCTGGAAGACGTGCGAGCGGCGTTTGGAGACGACGTGGCAAGCATCATCAAAGGACTGGTCAAAACCAACGAACTGTATGCTAAGAGTCCGGCCATAGAAAGCGAGAACTTCCGCAACCTGCTCCTGTCATTCGCCGAAGATATGCGGGTGATACTTATTATGATAGCCGACCGTGTGAACATCATGCGGCTCATCAAGCATGACTCCAACGAGGAAGACCGCATTCGTGTGGCCAACGAGGCTGCGTACCTCTACGCTCCGCTAGCGCACAAGCTGGGCTTGTACAAAATCAAGTCGGAACTGGAAGACCTGTACCTCAAGTACTCCCAGAAGGAAACCTATTACTTTATAAAGGATAAGCTCAACGAAACAAAGGCCTCGCGCGATAAGTACATCGCCTCTTTCATCGAGCCTATTCAAAAGAAGGTGGCAGACACCGGACTCACCTTTGAAATCAAGGGACGAACCAAGTCGATACACTCCATCTGGAACAAGATACAGAAGCAGAAAACACCTTTCGAAGGCATTTACGACCTCTTCGCCATTCGTATCATCATTGATTCCGATCCGGAGAAGGAGAAGCAGGAATGCTGGCAGGTGTACTCCATCGTAACGGATATGTACCAGCCCAACCCCAAGCGTTTGCGCGACTGGCTGTCTATTCCCAAAAGCAACGGCTACGAGTCTTTGCACATTACGGTGATGGGCCCCGAAGGCAAATGGGTGGAGGTGCAGATACGTACCCGACGCATGGACGAGATTGCTGAGCGCGGACTGGCTGCTCACTGGCGTTACAAAGGCATCAAGGGAGAAAGCGGACTCGACGAATGGCTTACTTCCGTGCGTGAGGCACTGGAGAATTCCGACAGTGACTCGATGAAAGTCATGGATCAGTTCAAGATGGACTTGTATGAAGACGAGGTGTTTGTGTTCACCCCCAAAGGTGATTTGTTCAAGCTGGGCAAAGGGGCTACCGTGCTCGATTTTGCTTTCCACATTCACTCCAAACTAGGCAGCAAGTGCATCGGTGCCAAGGTGAACGGCAAGAATGCGCAGCTCAAGCAAAAGCTCAACAGCGGTGATCAGGTTGAAATTATGACCTCCAACACCCAAACGCCCAAGCAAGACTGGCTGAACATCGTAACCACCTCGAAGGCTAAAACCAAGATACGCCAGGCGTTGAAGGAGATGACTTCCCGTCAGCTCGAATTTGCCAAGGAAACCATTGAGCGTAAGTTCAAGAACCGCAAGATGGATTATGACGAGGCGGTGATGATGCGACTCATCAAACGCATGGGTTACAAAACCGTGACGGAGTTCTACCAGAAGCTAGCCGAAGGTGCACTCGAGGTGAACGACATACTGGATCGCTACGTGGAACAGCAGAAGCGCGACAGTGACTCGCACGACGAACTGGTGTACCGCAGCGCCGAGGGCTACAACCTGCAAACAACCTTACAGGAAGAAACCAGTGGCAAGGAAGATGTATTGGTCATTGACCAGAACCTGAAAGGCATCGACTTCAAGCTGGCCAAATGCTGTAACCCCATCTACGGCGACGAGGTATTCGGCTTTGTCACCGTGTCGGGAGGTATCAAGATACACCGCCACGATTGCCCCAACGCCAACCAGATGACCGAACGTTTCGGCTACCGCATCGTGAAAGCACGCTGGGCAGGCAAGTCGGAAGGCACGCAATACCCCATCACCCTGCGCATTGTGGGACATGATGACATTGGTATTGTGACCAACATTACCTCTATTATTTCGAAAGAGAACGGCATCAGCCTACGCTCCATCGGAATCGATTCGAACGACGGTCTGTTTTCGGGAACCCTCACCATCATGGTGGGCGATACCGGCCGACTGGAGGCATTAATCAAAAAACTGCGCACCGTGAAGGGTGTGAAGCAAGTAAACAGAAGTTAGCACATGAAAGGCGAACCCTCTAACCAACCCCGGCCGGGCGGAGCGCTGCAACGTTTCCTCCAAGGCTTTGTGTATGCCGGCAAAGGCATCTGCAGCTTTGTGCGAAGCGAACGCAACGCACGCTTCCATTGCCTGGCCATAGCGGTTGTCACGGCAGCGGGTTTCTACTTCGGCATCAGCCGTGGTGAATGGATTGCCGTGGTGCTGTGCTTCGGCATGGTGCTGGCCGCCGAAGGGTTCAACAGCGCCATCGAACGCCTGGTCAACCTGGTTTCGCCCGGGCGAAACCCTCTTGCCGGTGACATAAAAGATGTAGCGGCAGGTGCCGTACTGGTGTGCGCCATTGCCGCCGCCGTTGTGGGACTCATCATCTTTTTGCCCTATCTGCTACCGTAAACCAGTCAGACCACTGACACGTAAAATCCTTGAAACCATGAAAAAGCACTCATTATTGATACTGGCCCTTCTGGCCGCAAGCACCTGCGCATCGCTGCATGCGCAAAGCAGTAAGAAACGCATCTCCGAGGTCAACAACACCCTGTGGTACAACTCCCCCGCTGTTCAGTGGGAAGAAACCCTGCCGCTGGGCAACGGCCGGTTGGGCATGATGCCCGACGGTGGCGTGGAGCAAGAACGCATCGTGCTCAACAACATCCACATGTGGAGCGGTTCCGAGGCCGACTATCGCAATCCCGAAGCCGCCTCTTACCTACCCGCCATTCAACAGCTGCTTTTTCAGGGTAAAAACAAAGAAGCGCAAGAGATGATGTACCAACACTTCGTGCCCGTTAAGCCCGAGAAAGGCGGTACCTACGGCAGCTACCAGATGTTGGGCAACCTCGACATCACCTATCGCTACCCCGCAGACGATGGCAGTTACAAAGCCTACAAACGCTACCTTGACTTGGAGCAGGCATTCAGCGCCACGCACTTCACCAAAGGAGGCGTTAACTTCATACGCGGTTACTTCGTGCCACGCAGCAAAGACGTGATGGTGATGCGCATCATCACACCGTTGGAGACAGACGGTCACGCCATTTCGTTCACCGCCAAGCTGAGCCGCCCCGAACGTGCCACGGTCAGAGCCGTTGGCGACACCCTGATCATGGAAGGAACACTGGATAGCGGAAAAGAAGGAGTTGACGGCGTGCGCTTCACAGCCAAACTGTTTGTCGATGCCACCGGAGGCAAGGTGAGCGTATCCGACCACGGCATCAGCGTTGAAGGCGCCAATGCCACGACCCTTTTCATCTCCTCCGCCACCAGTCTGGAACGCAGCGACTACAACGAATATGCCGGCAAAAAGCTGATGGAAGCCATCGGTGTTTCGTACGGAGACATCAAAAAAGAACACATCGCCGAATACCAGAAACTGTTTAAGCGCGCCTCCCTGTTCATTGGGAAAGACGGCGACGCCAACGACAGCGAAGGTCCGTGGAACCTGCCAACCGACGAGCGCATCCGCCGCTTCGTGCAAAACGACGACCCGTCAATGGCATCACTGTATTACAACTACGGTCGCTACCTGCTCATCAGCAGCACCCGTCCCGGTTCGCTACCGCCCAACCTGCAAGGACTCTGGGCCAATGAGTGCGGCACCCCGTGGAACGGCGACTACCACCTTAACATCAATGTGCAGATGAATCATTGGCCGGTGGAGCAAGGCAACCTTTCGGAACTTCACCAACCCCTTGTGGCACTGACCCGCGGATTGGTACAGAGTGGTGAGGCCACCGCCAAAGCATTTTACGGTTCCCACGCCCGCGGATGGGTAGCCCACATGATGACCAACGTGTGGAACTTCACCGCACCGGGCGAGCATCCTTCGTGGGGCGCTACCAATACAGGCGGTGCCTGGCTGTGCGCCCACCTGTGGGAACACTACCTGTTTACACAAAACCGCCAATACCTCAAAGAAATATACCCCACGCTAAAAGGAGCGGCCGAGTTCTTCCTCTCCACCATGGTGAAAGAGCCGGTGCACGGCTGGTTGGTAACCGCCCCCTCCTCTTCGCCCGAGAACTCCTTCTACGTAGGCAATGACCCCACTCCCGTGAGCGTGTGCATGGGGCCCGTCATGGATACCGAGTTGATTCACGAACTGTACAGCAACGTGATTGAAGCCGCCCGCCTGCTGAAAACCGACAAAGCCTTTGCCGATAGTCTGACCGCCGCCTTGGCACAGCTTCCCCCGCTTCAAATCAGCAAGGAAGGCTACCTCATGGAGTGGCTGGAAGATTACCGCGAAACCGATGTGCACCACCGGCACGTGTCGCACCTGTACGGCCTGCACCCCGGCAACCAGATCAGTCCCACGAAAACCCCGGCCCTTGCCGAAGCCTGCCGTGCCACCCTCAACCGCCGAGGCGACGAAGGCACCGGATGGAGCCGTGCATGGAAGATCAATTTCTGGGCCCGTTTGGGCGATGGCGACCGCGCCTACAAGCTGTTCCGCAGTCTGCTGGTGCCCGCTTACACCCTCGAGAACCCGAAGAAACACGGCAGCGGCACCTTCCCCAACCTGTTCTGCTCGCACCCGCCCTTCCAGATGGATGGCAACTGGGGCGGCACCTCCGGCATCAGTGAAATGCTGGTACAAAGCCACGAAGGCTTTATCAACCTGCTCCCCGCCCTTCCCCCAAGCTGGTCGGAAGGCAGTTTGCAAGGCTTCAAAGTACGCGGCGGTGCCACTGTGTCACTCACATGGAACGATAACCGGGTAACGACCGCCACCCTGCAAGCCGACAAAGCCTACTCCTATCAGCTGAAGAAGCCCGCCGGCACACAAGCCGTGAAGGTAACACGCGGCAAGCGAAGCAAAAGCTTTACGGGAGAATATGTCAGTCTGCCCCTTGCAGCTGGTGAAGTGGTGAGGTTGGAGTTTGAGAAGTGATTGGGAAAAGATATCTCTTATTCAGATAGTCAATCCACTTCTTTTGCTCTTCCGATTGGAAGTGCTCCTCCATCATTTGAAACAATTAACAACACAAACGATATGCATATGCTACATATACTCTTTAATAAACATATGAAGTAAAGTTGCGCTTGTAAAAGAGCAGGTATCATGATACCCGTCAGATTTTTGAGGATTGGCAAAATCGCCTATACCTTTAAGCCATAAAGCATCCTTTTTGACACGTTTCGTTAAGAGGTGCGAAGTCAAATATAAACCATAACCTTCCATATCAAGACCTTCTAATTTTCTATTATCTCTTTTTATTTGATTTACAAAATCATTGGATGTCACTACAAAAGGACCACAACATGTTGCTGATACTTGTATTGCATAATTATCCCTGCTATTAACTTTCAGATTAGCCCGTTCCACTTTAGCATTAAGTGTAGCCCGCGTTTCTGGTTTTGAGGCATACTCCTGAATTTTAGTTACTAACTCAGTAGAAGCTTCTACTTGATGAATCTCCTTTAGGAGCTCAACCGTATTAGCTGGATCATCTATCAATTTTCCATTAGCATAATCTTCTATGGATTTTGCTACCATTACGTCTCCAAGTGCCAAGTCTTTTGACGGAAAACCAGCAGAAAAACCTGTCATAAAAACAGATTGAACCTTAAATAAGTTGTACATAGTCGTAGCAAGCACCGCTGTAGGCACAACACCAGGACGACCTGCTGTAGCAGCTATAACTCGCACAACATTATTTGACGCAGTCGTAATCTCAATCGTTTTAAAACGATATGGATAATCTTCAATTTCAAAATTACGCCATTTTGTATCACCACCAAACGCATCAAGCATTTGATTATATTCTTCTTGCAAAGCACAAATTAATCCAATATCAAATTTATTATTATCATTTATAGTTTTCAATATTGCTTCTTTAATTCGTATAGCATAATCTACTTTTTCCTTTACTTGTTGAATCCAATCACTCGAACCTTGCTTACATAAAATAACGCTAAACAACAACCTCTCAAACTCACCTTTTTTAGTCTCATACGCATTAATATTCTCGGTAAGACCAATTATTTGAATTGGTGTTTTCATTGCAGCACTCCCTTTAAGCTCTGAAATAAAATTCAACCCACCTTTAGGATCTGGATCTTCATTAGAAAACAATGGCAATACTAAATCCAATAAAAGCAAATCATAGACCTTTTCTGTTAGTTTCCTTCTACCACTTGCAATACTATCTGCAGACTCAATATTTTCTAATGGAAGATTGCACCCATCAACCAAGATCTTTTTTATAAGTTTGACCTTTTCTTCTCGATCATCAATAATTAATACATTTATCATTTTATTTCTATCATTTTATGAATATAATCGCTTAACTGCTTCCTCCAATCACTTTTTTGAAACGAGAAAAAAATATACCCATCATAATTCTCAGGACTATCTTCTCTTAGTTCTTTATCTAGCTCTTGTATACTTTTACCATCAAAGCTCTCATACATAGTCATAACTTTTACTTTAACTGGAATATCCCTTAAGTACATCCCATCAAGAATCATTTTTCCAGCAAGCGCTTCTGGAATACCACCATTCTCTTCTACCCCAGCATCATAAGTTGACATTGATACATCAAGCAAAACCACAAAATATTTATTATAATTCCGATATATCTCCTCAATTGCAGTATGATAAGAACTTCTTTCTTCTATCTCTATTTCAGGAAATTCAAGTTTCAATAAACTTTTAATATTATCTGCTTTTTGTGGCAAATCTTCTACTAATAATATCTTTTTCATGCGAGCAAATCTTTTAATTCTATGTTGACATCAATAAGGCATTTATTATTTTCAGCTTTTATAAGCACTTCATTTGACTCACAAGCAAGATCATATTTAATAATTTTTTTCACCTTAATAAGCCCACTCTTCCCTTCCATTTGTAATCGACTATATGAGGTTAGCATCTCTTTAAATTTTTGATTAAGACTATCCTCTGAATCCAAAATATCATTCTCAAAATGAAGATGAGCTATCGTACCATCAACTCTACATGATATCTTAAAATTACGAATCTTGGTTGGTCGGCTATAACTAAACATATTATTATAAAAAATCGTCAAGATATCTGATATATGAATAAAGTAAGCAGCTTTTAATTTCACGCTAATCTCTTCAGATGTCTCATGATTTAATTCATATTTAATATTTGGAAACATTTTAGCTGTTATATTCCAAACTATATCCATTTGCTTTACTAAATAGAAATCATCAAATTTAGCATCTTGGATGTAAAACCATTTTTCAATTCGAATCAGTTTCTGACGAATATCCGCACGAGCATCATTTACAGCCCTACTCAAATCGCAATAAAAATGCTTTGAGTTAAATCTTTGTATATCATTATAAAGTTGGTCTACTAACTGATTAAATTCAATTGTTAAATTTTCAGACACTTCACGACGGATTTTTATTAAGTTTGCATCAGTCACTTTAAATAAAAAATTCATAACATTTTTACAGAATTCTTCATAACTTTGAGCATCGTTAGCATTGACTACGGCAAAGCATTTTTCATCAGGAGTAAATAAATATTTAAAAAAGCCAGAATCTTCCTCTCTACATCTTATTTGTAGAACATTTTTCTTAAATTCTGAGATTAGAAAATTGACACCATGTGAGAAGCGTTCAAGAATCTTCATAAGTTCCGACTGATCACCGGACGACAGTGCATAAGTCGTTTGCCAAAAATGAGTAGGAACATAAGTATCATGTTGAGTTGAAAGCACTAAATTAAGTCTATCAAAACCTGAGCGCAATTCACCTTCTAGCACTCCATGTCGGATTCGTGTACTCAAGTATGTCTTTAAACCAAACTTACTCAAAAGAAATTTATCACATATCGCATCAAATAATTGACACGCAACATCAATAAAAGCTTTATTAGTAAATCTTACAGTATATTTTATTTTAGGGAAATCGTCATCACAACTGGAAGAGTTAGCTGTATTTACAACTAAAATAGGTTTATTATCCTTCGATAATTCAAATTGATATCTATATTGATTGTATAGTCCTTCCTGATCCTTCAATTCATACTTTATAATAGAGAGGTCATTTGCAAATATTCTACTTTCATCAATTTTTTTTATATTTTGATACACAATCATAGCATCAAGTATTTCTTGATTCAGCGTAACATACAATTCTCTATTATTTGTATCCATTGACATCAAATATTGAGAAATAATTTGCTGTTCCTCTAATTTTTGCTTAGTACTTTCTACGTATACCATATGACGTAGTATATCCTCCGTAGCCAATAAGTAGAAAAAAAGTTCTACTTTATCCCTATTTATTTCATCAGCAAATACATTTATCAATTCTGAAACCTTTTCGACATCTTTATAAGCGCAAAATCGTTCCAGCACACAGCTCTTATGTTCGTCAGCTTTTGCTTTAATAAAAACGAAAAGTAATAAATCAAGTGAGTTTCTAACTCCTTTACGATACTTTTCTCTGTAAAGCTGATCCACAAACCTTGTGGTATCAACCTTCGCAACATAGACTTTACCTTTCATGAATTGTTCAATATAAAACACAATTGCAGCTTGCTTTTCTTCTATTCCCATATAGCATTGATATATATAATCTATGGCTGTTTGAGCAATAGGCAAGCATTCTTTATATTTTTCAAGTATATCTTTCCATTCTTCCAATGCCTTAATATAATCTTCATTATTAAAAGAAATCTTTGCATTATCTTGATCCTTGATATATGAAACTATATTAAGAGCAGTATTTATTTTTTTTTCTATTCTACCCTTCTGATATTCACAAACAATAGAATTACCACCTATATATTTTTCCCCTTCATCAATATAATGGAGTCTACTATCCTTGTCATTAATAACTGATGAAAAAAGAGGATCAAATGTATATGTAAACAAAAACTTCAAACTCCTGTAACAAGGCTCATTTTGCTCTTCTTTAATGTAGTTGTCAAGACCACAAGCAAGAGAAAGCCCATAAATATTCTTATTTATATTATACAATTTAAACAAAAATTCATCGTTCAATTTTTCGCTCATTGTTTTAAACACAAGCGAGGTTATTTGGTTAAGCAATGAATCCTTATCAGCTACTATTGGAACATAACCATTGTCAAGAGCAACAAGAGTCCGACAATATATTTTTACAATATCAAAATTAGACGAGTTTTTTTTGACATATTCACGAATATTTAAAACAACATCTTTATATACGCCTTTGTAATATAAGTCCAAAATATTAATAAAACCAACATCATAATAAGACTGATCTAAAAGATCTGTTTGAACATAAGCAACCAAAGGCGTAAGTGCTATATCTTGAGTCTGACGATAGAGTCTAGTACCCCAAAATGAATAAAGTGTTCTATCTGTATTATTTTCAGTTTTTGCAAATTCCGTTTTTAAAATAGTAAGAAGAAGATTGTATCGATCTACTAGCGAATTGGTAGCCTCCATAATCATTGTAACAGACAAATCTTCTACTTCTAGATTATTGTAATAATTCAATCTAAAAAGGTAATAGTTATATCTGTCCTGCTGAAAATCATTTCTATTCATTTTAAAACGAGAAGTCAAATCAGCATCAAAAGATATTGCTGAATACGAAGGAATACTCCTTTTCGCCAAATAATGCAACAAAAACGGAACAAATCCTGTTTTAGCCGTTTTTTTCGCCTCATTAACTTCACTTAGTAGTCCATATATATCTCTTTCTTTACCAAGTCGGCTGTATATCAAACATTTTGTCTCATAGTACCAAATTGAAAGTCCAATTTTTTTTGTCAACTCTTCTAAAATCTCCATCGCTTCATTGTATTTACCTAAAAGTATAAGATGTTCGATTTTACTGCGAGAATGAGCATATATTTTCAGTTCTTTTTTGTATCGGACAATTTGAATATATAGCCATGAAATTTCGTTAATCAAATGCATTGGTTTAAAAAAATATCCATTTCCATCTCCCAGCTCTTGAATATTTCTTGGAAATAAATTACCCATTATTATTTTTTCATAAACAGGCATTTTACTATACAAATCTGACAACGAAGCCGACAAAGTATTTGCATCAAATTTATTTTTTAAATTTGCTACAACTTTAGAACATTCTTTCTTATCAAGGCGAGTATTAAGTATTTCTTGTACAATATAGTGTAGATATTCGACTTGTATTTTATTTTTTCTTTTTTTCTTTAAATAAGCCATTTTATTAGATTTTTTCGTTGAGATTAATTTTATTCGAAAAACAAACGTATATCTACTTAATCATCATGGTTCTTGTAGCAGTAGGTTATTATATTACATAATATTATAATACCATTATGTGTGTTTTTCAAAATAGTCAGCCACAAAGTTAATATTTTAATCTTATGCATTATTGCAATTTATCATATTTTTCAAATAAAAAAGTAGATAATTAAACCCTTTTTCTTTATTTGTCCCTATATAATCTACAACCAAGAACTAGAAAACAAATATTCTATTCAAAATATATTTTTAATAAAAGCAATATACCTGATATACCGCACAATAAGCAAAAAGCAACCCATAAAGCGAACCGTTTCATTCCGTAACGATAACCGCTTTACAGGCTGCTCCCAAATAGCTTATGAATTACGTGTAGTTAGAAATTATTCTTTAGCCAAAACCTCGCTCCCCTCAAAACAAGGGCACTGCTTCACCCACTCCTCCGGTTCAACTTCACCGTTGTGGTTCAGGTCCGGACTTAAATCCCGATGGCCGCATACCCGGCTGAGCGGATAGTCAAGCAACAACGTGCGCACCAACACCCGCAGCGAATGCTTCTGATGACAGGTTCGCGTGTCTTTGGGCATACCCCGGCTGTCGAGCCCGCCCTCGTAACAGATGCCGATGCTGTTGGCATTGTAACCCCGTGCATGCGCACCTACTTGCTCCAGCGGACGGGTGGTGATTATCTTGCCGTCCTTGCGAACGTAAAAGTGATAACCCGCACCCTTGAAGCCCCGACGACGGTGATCCGTCGCCAGATCATGCTCGGAATAGGTGCGGTCTTCCCGCGTGGCCGAACAGTGAATCACAATCAGGTCAATGTGTCTCATACCGCCTACATTCTGGATGAACACTCCTTGGCTGCACACTGCTGCGCCAGCGCTGCCGCCAGCTGCGTTTTCAAGGCGAATAGCTCGGTGTGCATTTCACGAACCTTTTCACTGGTCTCAAAGTAATCTTTGAGCACCTTCTCCAGCTGAGCCACCAGGAACTCGTACTGCCCCTTGATGAGGTCGCTAAACTCCTTGCTGTCCTTTTTATTCGTTTTTACGAAAAACGGAAGAATCACCTTGGTACACTCCAAAACTTTCAAAATAATGGTTTTCATATTCAATTATCCTTATAGATTAAACAAAATTCGTATATTCTTAAATACTGACAATCAAGTAACGGACGTTTGCACATCCGTTACTTTTGGTTAACAAATTATCCATTAGGATCATCATCATCACCCGTATTGCCTCCGGTGTTTCCTCCGGTATTGCCACCCGTATTCTCACCCGGCAACTCATTCTCGGCTACCACCTTGCCCACTGTCTTCTTCTTGAAGGTCAGCGTCTTGATCATCTCGGTGAGGTCAATGCCGGGGCGGAAAATGATGTGTGCGCCCTTCACCTGATTGGCACTGAAATCATCCTTCTTTTCCACTCCCGTGCTGCTTACCCCTACCTGGAAGCTGCCGAAGTCGCCGAAGCGCACAATCTCCCCTTTGGCCAGACTCTTCATCATGCTATCGATCAGTGCGTAGAGCACTGCTGCGATATCGGCACGCATCACCGTGCAGCCTTCAGAGGCATCTTTGCACAAACTGCGGAAATTCATTTCGCCCGCCGCCTGGGCCATGGCATAAAACTTTTCGGGCTCGTTCTGCTTGGCAGGATTTTTTCGGGCCACTACTGTAACAGGTACACTCATGTTGTAATAGATTAAATGATTAATACTCTTTTCCGAAACGCGGATCTGGGCTGCTCACCAACCCTGTTTCCCGCTCCGGTACAACAAAGATACAACCTGCTAAAAAGCCTTTGTACCGTACTTTACCACCCAAACCGTGCATTGTTTTTATTTGATGAAAAGCCCTTGTTTTTCCTTGAAAAACTTGCTTTTCTGCTCGTAAATATGTAAATTTACAAGAGTAAACCAATAAGATAAACTGATGAAAGAAGACGAACCGTTCAGGGTGCGAGCCTACCACAAAGGCATCTTGGCCCATTTGTACAATCCGGGGTTGCCCGTGGAGTCGGCCATGCGCAAACTGCGTAACTGGATACGCAAAAACGAAGACTTGTATGATGCGCTTTACAGCGGCAGAGAAGGGAAAAACGACCACTATTTCACCCGTCGCCAGGTGGAGCTGATTGTGGAACATTTAGGGGAACCGTAAACGGCTCCCCTTTTTTGTGATGTAATACATCCCTTTTCTTTAAACGCTCGCTAAGGTTGTTTTAAGTCCCGCTGTGCCACTTTACTCATTTTTCGCAATCTGTTTACTGTTTCTCTGCATCCATTCAATAGGCGGCACGTAATCGCCGATACACGTTATGCTGGGGTTGTGACCGAAATATACGTTGCCTAGATCCTTTGCTAAGAACCGATTCACCCCTTCTGTAGAACACCTTTTGCCCTTTGATCTCGAGGATCTCGTCTTTGTAGTTGACCTTGATGAACATGGCGAAGAACGCCTCCCGCTCGGTGAGCGGCTTGTCGCTGAGCTTTTTAATCACTTCGAGCAACTCTTCCTGAAAAAGCAGATAATCCTTGGCAGGCTCTTTACCGTCGATAGAATCCATAAATAGAGATTTTAAATGTGTTAAGGGCTCAATCAGGCTGTACAAGCGGGTTTCCGCACGCCTAATTTTGTTGAAATAAATAACCAAAAATTATTCACCTCACTTTTCACCCCTAGAAATATGCTTTTAATTGATTGAAAATCAGCGGATTGCAGATGTAACAAAAAATCGTTTTCACCTCACTTTTCACCCCAATATATTAATATTATATTAAAAATATAGATAAGAAGATTCGGGTTGAGTTTTGGTTGAGTCGACAAATCGCACTGTAATGATTTCTCTTACGAATCAATGTACCGCCAATCGCTGATGGCAATCAGGGCGTTTTTGAGATATGGGTGAGATGCTTTTTGAAGCTTAACAGATGGACGGTCTGAAATAGTTTTAGAGTCCGTTTTTCTTAGAGTCGTGCACGACATTTTATAAATTAACAATAATGCTTTTCCTTTTTATTAATGCAGACTTAAATATAATAATTGACATAATAGCTATAAATTAAATTTATTTTATCAAGAAAAAATATTGCAATACTGATATTTTATAAAAAACAATTATTTTACACATCATATATATAATGCGTTATTTATGTGTTATATAATTACCATTAATATTTTATTGTTCGCCTGCGATTTTTATTTCTACGCCTAGGATTTTAAAAAGTTGGCGTAGGATTTTTAATTGTTGGGGAGGAAATTAAGGAGAGAAATTTGGTAGAAAACAACGGGAAAAAGAAGTATCTTTATCGCATATAACTATAATCTATGAATAGATGAATGTAATAACGACAAAACGGACTCAAGGTGAAAACAAAGACTTCAACCATTCGATAGCTCAGCTCGATAATGACTTAAATAAGCGATACCAAAGGGAGCAATCAGAATATGACAAGTTCAACAAGGTTGATTCCATAGCCACTGTAATTGTAGCCTTCGACGGGGACAAGCCTGTGGGGTGTGGCTGTTTCAAAGAGTATGACAGTGACACGGTTGAAATGAAACGCATATTCGTCGCACCTGATTACAGGGGACGGAAGATTTCAAAACAGGTACTGGGCGAGTTGGAAGCTTGGGCGAAGGAACAGGGCTACTCAAAAGCTGTACTTGAAACAGGATCTGGACAGCCGGAAGCCATAGGACTCTACGCCCGATGCGGATACGAAAGAATAGAGAACTACGGTCAGTATAAAGATTTCCCAAATAGTTTGTGCTTCGAAAAGAAATTGCGTTGAACGATGGCTCTGCCTTACGCCCATTGGTGGTTGACCATAACATCATTACCTCTACCGGACCGGCAACCGCTCTCGACGTGGCCTTTAAATTACTTGAACTGCTAACCGATGTGGAGAATATCGATGAAGTGAAACGAAATATGCGGTTTGTATAAATCGCACGAACCTATTTCTTGCGCCTCTTTGCCTCCATTGACTCATTGAGATGAACCAGTTGATGTCTCAGGCAGGGCATGAGTATGATGCCCGCCACATCTTTCTTGCCCCAAAAATCAATCAGCCAGTTGGCCGACGGCACATCGTCAACAGCCTGTTCGTTTAATATCCGCTGGAGATTTGCCTGATGTACGTCGCGTTTCATATCCTCCGGTTTTAAACGACGAATAATATTTTCGCTCTGTCGCGCAACCGCCATTCTGTAGACACGCAGCTCATTGATGTCAATACGTTCCGAGAAACGAAGTATCTCTTTTTTATCAAGTGAGTTGCCTGTATGCTTCACCGATGCGTTTATTCGGGCAGCCCAATTCTCCTTCTCAAAGATCTGATCATCGGCAGCAACAAGTAGATTCATGGTGATATCTTCTATGCGGGTGGCGTGCCAAATGCCGTACACTACCGTTCGCCCTTTTGTATTGACGGCTTTTCGTGCTGTTTCCTCACTTAGATCTTCCCATAACTCGTCTTCAAAGGTACGCTGGTTGGTACCAGACATTTCTGATGTGTAAACCATTTCATGCAACTGGAGTGCCAATGTTTTCGCTTCGTCAATAAATAATTCTTTTCTGATGATGGAACGCAATTATTTCAACTTGCTTCCCCATGTTTGCTTATCCATATTGAACGTCTTTTTTCTTCGTGCAAATTTACCGTTTTTAAATTAAGTAATTGAAAAGGTGTCGGTAACCATATCAGACTATGAAAATAAAGCAGAATTCAATGAAGCAGATATAGCAGATAGAACAAAACAATTAGCTCAGTATGCATATAGCTCAGTATGGGTAATATGATATATAAGTAAAACAATCAAGAAGTTAAATAATTCCCTTAATAACTTTGATATGGCTAACGACAATAATAAATAACCAATACAACTCCCTGAATAAAAATAAAAATATATCAGCTATAACCACTAACAGTAAATTATAGCTGATATTTATGTCCAAAAATAAGCTTCATAATTTGAGTGCATTTGTGCTTATAATCAATACTTATAAGCTGCTTATTCTTCAGAAATTCAAATTCCTAAATTCTATTATAGAATTTCATAACAATATTAATATAATGGTCATTAAGTTAACGACCATTACATTAAGAGATATAACTCTTGTACAGCCCATAAATCTTCACTTCTTAACACTCATCTTTAAACATCACATAAACCAACTCGTCCATAAACTCACCGTTTTTGTACAAAGCCTTTTTATGTCGCGCCTCGCATGTGAAGCCAGCTTTCTCCAATACCCGCTGCGAGGCTCGATTGGTTGAGAACGGACGTGCGTATATGCGCACAATATCAAAGGTTTTAAAACCATACTCCACTATTTCGCCTATCGCTTGGGGGACTATGCCATTTCCCCAAAAGGGTTCTGCCAGCCAATAGCCTAGTTCGGCACTTTTTTGATGAATATCAGTCTGCGGGAACAGACCGATAGAGCCAACCACCTCTCCGTCAACATCAATGGCAAAAATACCAGGATGGTTTATTGCCAGTGATAAATAGTCCTTGCCATTTTCTTCTGTATAGGGATGTGGAAACATATTAGTTAGAAACTTGGCAATGTTATAGTTATTGGCATATTTCACCAAGCTTGCTAAATCGGACTCTTTGAATTTTCGCAATATAAATTTCATTTCGGATATTCTCATAGTTGGTTTTTAATATTTCACAAATATAGCAAAGTCTTTAATGTCCTGTATATTTTAATCGCAGCTGCCGGCTTTTTTTCCGCCGGCAGCTGCGATATCTTTCTTACTTCTTGTATTTACAACATCCGGGTAAGGCTTTATAAACCTCTGGTATAGCCTTGTCCTTCTCGGTATCATGGCCTACCTTAGCTATTGCTTTACTGATAGCCGACAGGTTGGTTACCGAAGCATTATAATTCACATGAAGCTTCTGATCCTTGGCCTCCCACATGGCAGACGACACACCTTTGACTCCCAACGCCGCTTTCTCAATACGTGCTTTACACATGTCACAGTTGCCCTGCACACCAAGCATGGCATGGGTTGAAGAGGTTTTAGCCTTTTGTGTAGTGGTGGCATGATGGCCAACATGGGATTGTGCATTAACAACCACTGAAGAGAAGGCAACAATAGTTAACATCAAAAATACTTTCTTCATAATTTGTAATTTTTAAATTATTAATATTATTTGGTTCTGTATTTACAACATTCGGGCAAGGCATCGTACACCTTTTGCGAAGCTTTGTCTTTCTCGGTATCATGGCCTACCTTGGCTATCGCTTTGCTGATGACCGGCAGGTTGGTTACCGAAGCATTGAAGTCTAAATGAAGTTTCTTTGCTGTAGCATCCCACATGGCAGACGATACACCTTTGACTCCCAACGCTGCTTTCTCAATGCGCTCTTTACACATGTTACAGTTGCCCTGCACGCCAAGCATGGCATGGGTTGAAGAGGCTTTCGCCGATTGCATCTGATGTCCTTCATGTCCGGTCATGACATGTGTTGAGCGGTCATTCATCATGCTACGTTTGCCTTCAAGTTGTGCCGACGCATCAATGGCAAAGGCTCCGTTAGTAACGATGGTTTCACCGTCATTAAGTCCACTCAATACAACATAAGAATCTCCTAACGAGGGACCAAGTTCTACCTCCCTGAGTTGATAAACAGGTGTGTCATAATCGGAAAGAGCTACATAAACAATAGATCGTTTACCCGTCCATAAAACTGCACTTTGCGGAATCACAATCTGATTATTGTATTGCTGCAAACGGGCATTAACTTTGGCTGTGGCATACATCTCAGGCTTTATGCGTAAATCGGGATTCGAGACTTCCACGCGGATTTTAGCCGTACGGGTGGTTTTATCCAAAATGGGGTCAATGAAAGAAATAATGCCGTTGAACGTTTTACCGGGTATTGCTTGCAACGTAAAACTCAGTTTATCACCCTTACGCAGAAAAGCAAGATCGGCTTCGTAGGCTTCAAACATAGCCCATACTTTAGACAGATTCGCCACATCAAACAGTACACCACCTTGAGGAACGTAATCACCTTCGCTCACTCGTTTGGCGGTAACAATTCCGCTGGTATTTGCTTTTATATCTACGGTAGAAGAAACAATACCTCTCGATTGAATAGTGGCTATTTGCGCATCAGTTAGCTTCCACAATTTCAATTTATCACGTGCGGCTGCCACCAGTTGTGGTTGGGCGGGCGTCATCTTCAAAGCTTCGAGCAACTCTTGTTGCGCAGCAAAAAGTTCGGGTGAATAAACAGAAGCTAACGTTTGTCCTCGCTGAACAGTTTCACCTGTAAAGTCAACATAGAGTCGCTCAATACGACCTGACACATGAGCGGCCTGCGATTGCAGACTACGTTCATCGGGAGCAATTACTCCATAAAGTAACATTTCTTTAACGGGGTTTTTACGGTTGACTACAGAAGTCTGTATATTTGCCAATGCAGTAGCTTCTTCGGACATCTGCATGGCTCCTTCCGGAATGTCACTCGAACCTCCTCCAGAGCGTAACGGTATCAGGTCCATACCACAAATGGGGCATTTACCCGGCTCCTCCTTACGTATCTGAGGATGCATGGAGCAGGTCCATAGCTGCTTCTTTGCATCAGCAATATGGTTGTGCTCTGCTTTACTACTGCTCGGAACTTCCGAAGTACCGAAAATTATCCAGCCGACAAATAACCCTGCCAAAACGAGCAGAATGGCTTGTATTGTTCTGTTCTTGAAAAGTTTCATATTTTTTTTCATCTTTTTATTCTGTTTGAGTATCCGACAATAAATTCTCTATCATTGCTATGACCGTGTTATAGGTAGCAACTGCCTCACTGCGTTTAAGTTTATAGTCGAGTAACTGACGTTCAACATCGAGTACATTGGCGATGGAGCCAATTCCGGCGGCAAACTCATTCACAGCCAATTGGTAAGTAACAAGTGCCAATTGTCGCTGTTGCTCGTAGAGAGTTATCTTGCGCTGTGCATTGGCCAACTGCTCACGAACGGAAAGGTATTCTGCTGTAAGATCATTGAGTGCGCTTTGGTATTTATCTGCTGCCGCCTCACGCATCAGCCGACTTTCGTTCTGTTGTGCCCGATATTTATTACGATACAAAGGGATAGTGAGCGAAAGCATAGGCATCAGCATGTCTTTGCCATTCATATCTGTGGTAGGAATTCCCATAGCCATGCGCTTGCTGATAACGGAATACTGTAAACCAATACCTATCATGGGTAACCCCATGCGCTTATCCATGCGCAGCTTGGCCTCGTAAGCAGCAGCTTCGGCTGTAGCCATACTTAACATGGGATTCTGACGGCGAATTGCTTCGAGCATAGAACTGTTATCAACGGAAAATGCAAGTTGTGTAATTGTATCGGGAAGTACAATCACTTCATCTGCCGAACGATTCAGCAGTGTGTTGAACTTTGCTGTTGCAGACGTTATTTGAGACAATATTGCCTGCTCTTCATTGAGAAGTTCATTCAGTTCCATATCGATACGAAGCACATTAGACATGCCACCCTGAGAACCGGCAGTCATACCACTGCTTCCCGGCATTTTTCCCATACCCGATGATGTTTGTGCGCCTGACGACGATGGATTTGCCATGACACCTGTTGCACCGGTAGTAGCCATGCCTCCCATTTCACTACTCATTCCTCCAGCCGGAGGGAGCGATGTGGTTGCTGACATATTCCGTGCGGCTCCTCCACTGTTGCTTACACCCTGGGTCAACGGGGATGCAAATCGTTGCAAAGCAAGGGTTTTCAAAGACGTAAGCAACACTTTGTTCTCGCCTATATTCGTCAATTGTTGCTGTAAATTTTGCAATCCCCACCAGGCACTTTTCACATCAAAGAACAGATTTTCTCTTTTTTGACGAAACTGCTCGTAAGACATACGTGCCATTTCAGCCATCTCACTTCGTGCTGCACGTCGAGTACCGAACCAGGGAAACATCTGCATCAATTTAAAATCAGCCACTTGCTTACCGTCTATAATTTCCATGGGTTTCAAAAAGAAACCCATCTCTAGTTGCGGGTCGGGGATAGCTCCTGCCTGAGGTATCTTTTCGAGACTAGCCCGATAATTGAGAAATTCTACCCGCAAAGCTGGATTATTCTCCGCTGCCACCGTTAAGTAGTGCATCAGCGAATCAGCCTGAGCAAATACTTGCTTCTCTGCCGCTATGTATATTATGAATAACATAAAGAGGATACTACGCTTCATTTGTTTCTTCGTTTTGAGGTTCTACATTCTTTTTAAATTCTCTCCGGATGACCCGCTCGCGCCACATGCATTGAAATACGGGAACTACGAACATTGTCATTGACTGAATAAGCATACCGCCAAAGGTAGGAATAGCCATAGGCACCATAATCTCGGCACCTTTCCCTGTTGAGGTAAGCACCGGCAACAAGGCAATGAGCGTGGTGGCAGTAGTCATGGCTGCCGGACGGACACGTTTGAGCCCGGCGTAAATTACTGCCTCGCGAATATCTTCTTTCGTTTGCGGATTACGCTTAAGAAATACGTCGTGAATGTATGATCCCATCAGTACTCCATCATCTGTGGCTACACCAAAGAGAGCTATAAATCCGACCCATACAGCTACACTTAGATTAATAGAATGCATTTGAAACAGTTCACGCATGTTCACTCCGGAAAATGAGAAGTTCATAAACCAATCCTGTCCGTAAAGCCACAACATGATGAAACCACCGGAAAAGGCGACAAAGACTCCGGAGAAATGAATGATGGAAGCCGTCAACGTACGGAACTGAAAGTAAAGAATAAGCAGCACTAACAATAATACCAAGGGAATGATCAACATTAACCGCTGTGTAGCCCGTTCTTGTTGCTCATAATTACCGGCAAATTGATAACTTACCCCCTTAGGAAGCAGCAATGTGCCATTTTGTATTTTTTGAGCCAGTATTTGTTGCGCATCCTTCACCACGTCGACTTCAGCGCGTCCTTGCAACTTATCAAAAATAACATAACCCATCAAAAATGTATTCTCACTCTGAATCATTTGTGCTCCTTTTGAATAATGTATCTCGGCTACCTCACCCAACGGTATCTGTACGCCTGTTGATGTGACTACCAACAATTTAGTCAGTTCATCAGGGTTACTCCGAAGTTCGCGCGGATAGCGTAACCGTACCGGGTAACGTTCTCTGCCTTCTACTGTAGTAGTAAGCGGCATGCCTCCAACTGCTGCCGATATGACCTCCTGCAAGTCGGCAATCGTAATGCCATAACGTGCCATATTTTGCCTATTGAGTTCTATCTCAATATAGGGAGCACCTACCGCACGGTCGTAGAATACCGATGAGGGTACAATGGAAGAAATACTTTTCAAAGCCTGCTCAATATCTTTGCCTGCAGTTTCGATTGCTTCAAGATCGGGTCCGTAAATTTTAATACCCATTGGAGCACGCATACCTGTAGAGAGCATTACCAATCGAGCCTCAATAGGTTGAAGTTTAGGCGAGGAAGTGAGCCCGGGCAAGTGACTGGCATTAACAATTTGTTGCCAAATATCATTGGTGCTACGTATCTCAGGCCTCCATTGGCGAAGGTAATCACCTTTGCTATCCCGTATCAAACTGTCAACGGGTACACGTCGAAATCCATTGGCAGGCTGATAAAGACTACCGTTTTTTAAAACGAATGCTCCATCCTTGTCTACTTTGAATCGACCTCGCTGTCCGTCCTCATTTAAAGCATATTCGGAACGATAGTTGATCGTGTTTTCATACATTTGTATTGGAGCAGGATCAAGAGCAGAATTTACACGTCCCCACTTACCAACTGTTTGTTCAACTTCAGGAATATGAGAAATACGTTTATCGAGCGTACCAATCAATTCTAGGTTCTGCTCAACACCCGTGTAAGGCATACTGGTAGGCATAAGCAAGAAAGTTCCTTCATTAAGTGTAGGCATAAATTCCTGTCCCACACCAGGAAATCGCTTCACTGCTGACTGCCAAACAGCAGAAGCACGGATTTTTTGCGAGCCGAATGAGAGGAACCCAAATGTCCGATCGAATCCCAACCAAATGGTAACACCAAAAACAATAGTGGAAAATGGTATCAGCAAGAATATCGTTCGATGTGATAAACTCCAACGCAGAATACGTTCATAATAAATTACCAGCACCCATAACACCGCCAGCACCGCACCTACTGCCAATGCCACAAAAAGAATGTTAAGGAAGAATCCGCGCTCGGGACCCAAAGGTAACCATTCATCAGCCAAGAAGTGGACAGCTATAAGTAAGGTAATTGCTAAATTTATATATGTATTCATTTGTATATTTTTCCACAAATGTGATGTCAGGTTGTTAACTCCTATAACCGTTAATCCAAGAGCAATGATATTACCAAACCAGATTGCCAATATGACACCTGCAACGACCAATAACCAGTTACCGATCTGGCGCATCTTAGCTGAATGAATTTTCACAGCAAACACCAAATAGGCTATTGTAGGTAAAATAACAACACCAATCAAAAATGCAAATCCCAATACATAGGTCTTAGTATAAGCAAGAGGTGAGAAAAGTTTACCTTCCTGACCTTCCATTGCGAAAACCGGAATAAAACTAACAATGGTAGTTATCATTGCGGTGGCTATAGGTACAGAGACTTCGCACACGGAAGCGTAAATTATTTTCAACAAAGTTTTACCTCCTTGTATGTGCTTATTTTCAGGCATTTCTTTATATCGTATAATGCTCTCTACAAAAACCACACCTACATCTGCCACGACTCCAATAGCAATGGCAATGCCCGACAAAGCAACGATATTAGCACTAATGCCTGTCAACTTCATCATCATAAAGGTAGCCAATACTGCAATGGGTAGTAAGCTAGAAATAATAATAGATGCCCGTAAGTTGAAAACCAGTACAATAATGACGATAATCACAATCAATATTTCATGTGAAAGAGCGCTTTCAAGAGTTCCAATAGTTTCTTTAATGATTCCTGTACGATCATAGAACGGTACAACTGTCACTTTAGATACAGTACCGTCTGCCAATGTTTTTTGCGGTAACCCAGGCTCTATTTCTTTTATTTTAGCTTTAACGTTATCTATCACTTCCAACGGATTAGAACCAAAACGAGCTACAACAACGGCACCAACCGCTTCGACTCCTTCTTTATCCAAACCGCCTCGACGAGGTGCAGGCCCCGTGGTAACAAATGCCACATCTTTAATACGCACCGGAACGCCATTACGTGCCGCGATTACAGCCTCTTCAATATCTTTAATATTCTTGATATACCCAAGTCCGCGAATAAGATATTCCACCCGGTTTATTTCTACGGTCTCAGCCCCAATATCAATATTACTCTTCTGTATAGCACTCATTACGTCCATAATTGAAACACCGAAGGAGCGCATTGCATTTGGGCTCAGTTCTACCTGATATTCTTTAACGAAACCTCCGATAGAGGCTACTTCTGAAACTCCACGTGCTGTAGAGAGAGAGTACTTCACATAGAAATCTTGTATTGTGCGCAATTCATCCGGGTCCCAACCTCCTGTAGGTTTACCAGTCTTAGAATCGCGACCTTCAAGCGTGTACCAAAATATCTGGCCCAATGCTGTAGCATCGGGTCCTAGCGTAGGTTGTACACCTTGAGGCAGTGTTCCGGCAGGAAGCGAATTGAGTTTTTCAAGTATCCGCGATCGACTCCAATAAAACTCAATATTATCCTCAAAAACAACGTAGATGAATGACATCCCAAACATCGAAGTACTACGAATAGTTCTAACTCCTGGAATACCGAGCAATGATGTGGTAAGTGGATAAGTAATTTGTTCCTGAATATCTTTAGGCGAGCGTCCCATCCATTCGGTGGCTACAATTTGTTGGTTGTCGCCTATATCAGGAATAGCATCCACAGCAATCGGATCACGCGGGATCAAGCCTCCATGCCAATTAAAGGGGGCAGTAGCCAATCCCCCGACAACCAATACCAGCAACAAAAGTATTGTCACCAGACGATTATCTAAAAAGAATTTGATAATTTTATTCAACATATATGTGTTTTTATTTGATTTACAATGACCAAAGTAGACAGGCATTTTACTATGATCGGAATATATGCGGCTAGTATGGTTAACTATTTTCACATATAACATTCCAGTGCAATATTATGTTTGCAAATACTGCACTATAATTCCTCCTTTATTCATAAAGAAGTTTGTATGAATCAAATAACAAGAATACAGATGCGAGCTAGAAGTTTCCTGCCCGTAGTGAATAATTGCTCCGGAGGAGCATAACTATTTAGAGAAGATACTAAATCAGAAGAAAGTAAAAATGATACAATGGTTCTGACAGAAAGAAACAACACAGGTTTTAAGGTATGCAAATAATTTGCATACCTTATATGTTCAAATTCATCACCCGATAATCTAAGTACAGAGGTATGGCAGCATTTTTCTTTAACCAAGTGTTGTCCCTTACCTGTAGTATCTTGTTCTTGCGAAGAACTGTTTCCGCAGCAATCATCATGTTCTTGTACACTAAAAAACTCAGTAGAAGCAAGCTTGCCTGAGCAGAAATGAAGCGATAAGATGGGGTGCACTGTCAAATGCATCACAAGCAGCAATAACGATATGGATAGGAAATACTTCATTTCTATTGAGTTATCTTTAGTAAAGATAGACTTATTCTTTTCAGAAATACTAATATCTAAGTCATCCAATGTTACCTTTTATATTAAATTTGCAAAAGTTTAATTTTGTTTAAAACACAAATTATGTATATAGCCCATCAAACCTCATTCCTCAACACTCATCTTTAAATGTCACATAAACCAGCTCGTCCATAAACTCACCGTTTTTATACAAAGCCTTTTTATGTCGTGCCTCGCATGTAAAGCCGGCTTTCTCCAATACCCGCTGCGATGCTCGATTGGTTGAAAATGGACGTGCGTATATGCGCACAATATCAAAGGTTTTAAAGCCATACTCCACTATTTCGCCTATCGCTTGAGGCACTATGCCATTGCCCCAAAAGGGTTCTGCCAGCCAATAGCCTAGTTCGGCACTTTTTTGATGAATATCAGTCTGCGGTAACAGACCGATAGAACCAACCACCTCTCCGTCAACATCAATGGCAAAAATGCCGGGATGGTTTATTGCCAATGATAAATAATCCTTGCCATTTTCTTCTGTATAGGGATGTGGAAACATATTGGTTAGAAACTTGGCAATGTTATAGTTATTGGCATATTTCACCAAGCTTGCTAAATCGGACTCTTTGAATTTTCGCAATATAAATTTCATTTCAAATATCCTCTTACTTGTTTTTATTCTTTTACCGCGCTTTTATATTTTTCATCGAGCTCACGTTCGGAATAAACATAGAGCACATTCCCTATCGGATCATATAGTCTGAAAGCTCTGTCGCCCCATTCATGGTCGGCAATCTCTTCAATAAACTGCACTCCGCTTGGCTTAATCTGGTTGTAGCAAGCATCGACATCTTCCACCATTAGGTTGAGAGTAACCCCTCCAGTGAAGCTTGCCTTTTCTTCTTCGTTATAGCTTCCTTGGAAAGAGAGAAATAAAGGAGCATTTTCATTGCCTTCCAAACGGATGCTAACGTACCAGCCGGCATCGAAAGTTACTTTGGCCTGAAAATGCTTTTGTTACTTTTTTAATCTGTCACAAATATAGCAGAAAAATTAATTCGCTGTCTAACCGGTCTTATTTAAAATAGATGATTATGAAAGTTCACTTGCATTAGGAGATCGTGCTTCGCCAAAGCATTGTTATTATCACTAGAGGAATTATGCCGTTATTCCAAATACTAAAAAGAAACAAAAAACAAGTATTAATTAGATAAAAACAACTAATTTATTTTGAATTTTAGATATAAATCACCATCTTTGGCACAAAATATATCTTTTAGTGAAAAAAGGAGCTAACATATTTTTCTTAACACTGGCAACTCTAATGTTTTTAGTGTTAACAATTGTACCGCATCATCATCATAATGGGGGCGTTTGTATAATAAAAGAGAAATGTGAACAAGATTCTGCTATCAGTGACAAGCTTACCGGGCATACACATAATGATAAAAGTCACAGCAGGTCATGCTCTCTTGAATCAGCTTTTGCCATTCGGAAAACAGATGACGGGATAAAATGCAAGGTTCACTCCTGCGATAACCCTCAACACTTCCATATCTTCCCTATTCTTTACCTCGGTGTAGACTTCCTGCTTTATCCGGAGGTTAGTTCAAGTTCGCAACCTGAATGGGGGAATAATGTATCATTCTATACCTCCGCAGAAGCAAGCCAATTTCATGGTTTGCGTGCCCCACCCCACATACTTGCTTAATTAGCCTAATATCCTAATTCAGAATTAGGATAATAACCTTTGTATATCCAAATATGCTTTATTGGATATACAGATAGGCATATAAATATCTTTATTTATAATTCGGTTCTCTGTTGTATGAAAACCGAAAAACAACGGTTAGCAATGTATCTAGAAAAAAAGTGCACTTGCATAATTTGCATCATGCTTATATGTTCTCGCATCACAATGGCTCATACAAATAATGGGAATCAAAGTGAAACAGAAGGTGATAGCATAAAAACGCCTGATACACTAAAATTTTCGTATAATCAGTTGTTCATTCCGGCAACCCTTATGTTATACGGCACAGTAGAAACAGCAGTATCAATCAAGCGGCGAATGCTCAACTATGCTATAGGGCACGAAGTTATAGTTCATAAACCTGAACGATTTCAGATTGACAACATAACTCAATACATCCCGGCAGCAAGTGTTTATGCGCTAAATTTAGCAGGAATAAAAGGGAAAAACAATCTCAGAGACAGGAGTATTATATTAGGATTGTCTTCCCTATTCGCCGCTATTAGCATAAATAGCATAAAATACACCGTAAGAAAAGAACGACCCGATAAATCAGCTTCTAACTCATTTCCTTCGGGACATACGGCAATAGCTTTTATGGGAGCCGAATTTTTATGGCAGGAATACAAGAACGTTTCTGTTTGGTACGGCATAGCGGGATATACAATTGCCGCAGGAACAGGTGTATTCAGGGTATACAATAACAAGCATTGGGTAGGCGATGTGGCCTTTGGAGCCGGACTGGGAATATTATGCACCAAACTAGCCTATTGGATATATCCTTCCGTTGATAAAGCATTTTCAAAAAATCATAAAAACAGGAATAAAATAGCTTTTTATCCTTACTATAACGGACAAAAAGGCGGTTTTTCCTTATCTATTAAATTATAAAAATAAAAAGATGAAAACGTACATCACAAGTTTATTTATTGTAGCAGCAATGATTGCTTCAGGCTGTAGTTCCAACAATAAAAATCAAGCGAGTAAAGAATCTCACGAACATGCAGAAGGCGATGGACACGACCATTCTGAAGGCGATGGACACGACCACGAAGGAGGGCATAGTGAGGAAATTTCTTTTACAAAGAAACAAGCCGAAGCGGTAGGTTTAAAAACAGAAACGGTTACCCCCGGCACTTTCTCTTATGTAATTAAAACAAGTGGGCAAATATTGTCGGCACAAGGTGATGAAGCAACCATTGTAGCCACTTCAAACGGAATTGTATCCTTTACCAATCCATCAATTTCAGATGGTGCAGCTATACGAACAGGGGAAGCCATTGTTACAATATCAGCTAAAAATTTGCTAGAGGGTGATCCGGCAGCAAAAGCTCAAATTGCTTATGAAACTGCAAAGAAGGAATACCAACGTGCAGAAGGACTCGTAAAAACACAGATTATTTCTGCCAAAGAATTTGAGCAAGTACGCCTGCGGTATGAAACTGCCAAAACAGTATACGAGGCGCAATCAGCAAGTATGACAAAGAATGGAGTAAAAGTAACTTCACCCATCAACGGATACATTAAAAAGCGCTTAGTTAGCCAAGGAGAATATGTATCAGTTGGACAGCCTATCGCAACAGTTTCACAAAATCGCCGATTGCAACTGCGCGCTGAAGTATCTGAGAACTATTTCAAGAGTCTTAATAGTATAAGTAGTGCAAATTTTCAAACAGCTTATGATAATGCAGTTTACAAACTATCGGATCTAAACGGAAGATTACTCTCTTTTGGTAGGGCTTCGGGAGGACAATCATTCTATATTCCGGTGACATTTGAATTTGATAATATAGGAGATTTTATCCCCGGTTCGTTTGTTTCTGTATATTTACTCTCAAAGCCTCAAGCTAATATAATCTCAGTACCAACATCAGCAGTAACAGAAGAGCAAGGCCTAAACTTTGTGTACCTGCAACTAGACGAAGAAGGTTATAAAAAACAAGAAGTAAACCTGGGTCAAAGTAATGGAGACAGAGTACAAGTACTTTCAGGACTAAAAGCCGGAGATAAAGCAGTAGTCAAAGGGGTATACCAAGTAAAACTAGCTGCCGTTTCATCTGTAATGCCCGAAGGACATAGTCATTAATTACTAAAGACGAACTGTTATGTTAAATAAAATAATAAAATTCTCACTAAACAACCGAATGGTTGTTTTAGTTACATCCCTGCTACTTATGATGGCGGGAATTTATACAGCTTCCAATATGGAAGTCGATGTATTTCCGGATTTGAATGCCCCTACCGTAGTCATAATGACCGAAGCCAAAGGCATGGCGCCCGAAGAAGTAGAACGTTTGGTGACCTTCCCCGTAGAAACTGCTGTAAACGGTGCAACAGATGTGCGCCGTGTGAGATCCTCATCAACCACCGGATTTTCAATTGTATGGGTTGAGTTCAATTGGGGAACAGATATTTATCGTGCACGTCAAATCGTTTCCGAGAAGTTGGCAGTAGTCAAAGACGCTCTACCATCTAATGTAGGAAATCCGACATTAGGACCTCAATCATCTATCTTAGGTGAGCTAATGATTATTGGATTGACCGCCGATACTACCTCATTGCAGGATTTACGAACATTGGCCGATTGGAATATACGCCCTCGATTACTATCTACCGGCGGGGTAGCCCAAGTTACTGTAATGGGGGGGGATATTAAAGAATATCAAGTCTTACTGAATCCTGACAAAATGAAACATTATAGCATTGCCCTGGATGAAGTAATAAAGGTGGTAACCGAAATGAATCAGAATGCTTCTGGAGGAGTATTATATGAATACGGTAACGAATATATCATACGTGGTGTACTTTCAACAAATAATGTAGCTGCTTTAGGCAAAACGGTCATAAAAAAGATCGATAATGCACCTGTAATGTTGGAAAATATAGCGGAAGTTAAAATTGGGAACAAAGCACCTAAATTAGGCATTGCCTCTGAGAAAGGAAAAGCGGCCGTACTGATAACAGTAACCAAGCAACCATCTACAAGCACTATAGAACTGACTGATAAGTTAGATAAATCGTTAGCCGAATTACAAAAGACATTTCCGGCAGACGTAAAACTGTCTACAGATATTTTCAGACAGGCCAGGTTTATTAATAATTCAATTGGAAACGTTCAAAAATCACTGTATGAAGGCGGTATATTTGTTGTCATTGTACTCTTTATATTTCTAATGAATGTTCGGACAACTGTTATCTCGTTAGTAACAATTCCTCTCTCATTGGTTGCATCTATTTTAGCACTTAAACTAATGGGGCTAACCATTAATACAATGAGTTTAGGCGGTATGGCTATTGCTATTGGTTCGCTGGTAGATGATGCCATTGTGGATGTAGAAAATGTTTTCAAGAGATTGCGTGAAAACAGGCAGAAACCAATAGAAGAGCAAAAAACGGTAATGACAGTGGTGTTTGAGGCATCAAAAGAAGTTCGTATGCCTATTCTTAATTCAACACTCATCATTATTGCCAGCTTTATTCCTTTATTCTTTCTTTCAGGAATGGAAGGGCGTATGCTAGCTCCACTAGGTATTTCATTTATTGTTGCACTTGTTGCCTCTACAGTAGTGGCATTAACGCTGACGCCAGTACTATCTAGCTATCTGTTAGGTAAACAAAAAAAGGATGACAAGCCTGAAAAAGAGCCGTATGTAGTGCGAAAACTAAAGAATGCGTACGAAAAGGCACTGAAATGGACACTTAGCAATCGCAAATGGGTACTCGGAGGAACCGGCGCACTTTTGACCGTTACCATTGTTATCTTTTTCACATTGGGTCGTAGCTTCCTTCCACCTTTTAACGAAGGCTCATTTACTATAAATATCAGCACGCTTCCGGGTATTTCGCTGGAAGAATCAGATAAAATGGGACGCATTGCAGAAAACATATTGCTTTCTGTGCCTGAAATACAGACTGTTGGGCGTAAAACAGGACGCGCCGAACTTGACGAACATGCTTTGGGGGTAAATGTATCAGAGATAGAAGCACCTTTTGTGTTGAAGGAACGCTCTAAAGATGAGGTTCTCGCAGAAATACGAACAAAGCTAAAAGTTTTATCTGGCGTAAATATCGAAATAGGACAACCTATTTCACACCGTATAGACGCTATGCTGTCTGGTACAAGAGCCAATATAGCTATCAAACTATTCGGAACAGACCTAAACAAAATGTTTACATTGGGAAATCAGATAAAAGCATCGATACAGAATGTAAAAGGTATTGCCGACCTCAATGTTGAACAGCAAGTAGAACGTCCGCAACTAAAGATAGAACCCAAAAGAGAGATGTTAGCCAAGTACGGTATCACACCGCCTGAATTCGGTGAGATTGTCAACATAATGCTAGCAGGAGAAGTTGTATCACAGGTATATGAAGGCAATAAATCATTTGATCTGACACTTAAAGTCAATGAAGATAGCCGCGAAACTTCCGAACGTATCCGCAATCTAATTGTAGATGCCGGAGGTCAGAAAATACCGTTCAACTACATAGCTAATATAACATCATCTACAGGACCAAACACCATCAACAGGGAGAATGTGGCGCGAAAAATTGTCATTTCAGCCAATGTGGCCGGACGAGATTTACGAAGTGTTGTGAACGACATTCAAGATAAAATCAATACGGAGGTGAAGTTACCCGAAGGATACCACATTGAATATGGTGGGCAATTTGAAAGTGAGCAGGCAGCTTCACGCATCCTACTTGTCACTTCTGTATTCTCTATTATGGTCATATTCTTATTATTGTTCGCCCAGTTCCGAAGCGTGACTCAATCCACAGTTATATTGCTAAATCTTCCGTTAGCTCTTATAGGTGGTGTCTTTACTGTCTTCTTTACTGGAGGTGTTATCAGTATTCCGGCCATTATCGGATTCATATCTTTATTCGGAATTGCAACGCGTAACGGTATGCTGTTAATCTCTCATTATAATGACTTACAGAACGTAGGGATGTCAGCAATGGATAGCGTTATACATGGCTCACTGGATCGCTTAAACCCAATATTGATGACCGCACTCAGTTCAGGACTTGCTCTAATACCGTTAGCATTAGGAGGAGATTTGCCCGGTAACGAGATTCAAAGCCCCATGGCAAAAGTTATACTTGGCGGATTACTGACATCAACATTTTTAAATGGTTTTATCATTCCAATTATGTATATCTTAACTAACAAGAAAATCGTGACAGAAGTGATAAAAAACGATGAAGTTTAAGAATAAATACCAATAAATATGAAAGTAACAATAATAATGATATTAGCAATATGGGTAAGTGTACCTATATTTGCTCAAAAGAGCATCAACACGGTACTCACGAGCATAGAAGAGAATAACTCAACTCTGAAAGCACTTCGAAAAACCGCTGATGCACAAAAGATAGAAAACAAAACAGGAATATACTTAAGTAACCCTGAAGTTGAATATAATTACCTATGGGGAAAGCCCGGAAACATAGGCAACCGTACTGATATTAGTGTAAAGCAAAGTTTTGACATTCCTACCATAATAGGAATGAAGAATAAAGTGGCAAACGTTCAAAACAACTTGGTTGAACTACAATATCAGTCAGACAGAATAAATATTCTGTTGGAAGCAAAACAATATTGCATCGAACTGATTTACTATAATGCTCTTAAACAAGAACTTGATGTGCGCATGAAACATGCAGAAATGATAGCAGAAGGCTACAAATCGCGTGTAAAATGGGGAGATACCAACAAGTTAGAGTACAACAAAGTTCAACTCAATCTATCAACTGTTCAGGGAGAAATAGCTCGAATTAATGTTGAACGGGAAACTCTACTAACGCAACTCAAGAGATTAAACGGAGGAACAGATGTTGTACTAGAAGAATCTCAATACCATAATATCTCACTTCCCGTGAGTTTTGACGATTGGTTTGCGCAAACAACAGAAAAAAATCCGGCAGTGGCATACGCCAGGCAGGAAATTGAAGCAAGTAGAAAACAGGTTTCATTGAGTAAAGCCATGAATTTACCTACATTTTCAGCCGGATATATGAGTGAAAAAGTGGTTGGACAAAAGTATCAAGGGGTTGCGTTTGGTATTTCAGTTCCTCTGTGGGAAAACAAGAATCGAATCAAACAAGCCAAGTCTTCAGTAATTGCAGCCCAATCTCGTGAATATGACACGAGGCAAAGTTTATATAGTAAACTTCAGATTCTATATAGCCGCACCGCAGGATTGAAAATGACAGCCGATAAATATCGCCAATCCTTAGCAACAGTCAATAATACAGATTTGCTAAAGAAAGCATTAGATGCAGGTGAAATATCTCTTTTGGACTATATTCTTGAAATGGGATTGTACTACAACACAGTTAATCAAATGCTAGAAGCTGAACGCGATTATCAAAAGGCCTTTGCAGAACTTTCAGCTTTTGAGTTGTAAGTGTATGCTAGATTATTGATAAAATAAGAAAGTTTGACTTAAACATTCTGATAACTTATCTCTGAAATAAAACAGGTATATTCTCTACTTTTTGCTGGTATCAATCGCCTAAGATGTAAAAACAAACATTGTTTCTCAGGTGCATTATTTGTAAGCCTAGCTGCCGTATGGGATATACCTGTTTCATTATCAAATAATACAAATAATTTACACTCAACAATGATGTCACAAAATCATAAAAACAATAACCATGCGCAAAGCATAATAATGTGTTGTGCATCGGAAGATAAGATAGATGCTAAAACAGCAACAAAGCATTTAACTGGAAGCCACAGGGAAAAAGATGGGCATAGTAATAATGACGAGCATGATCATAGCGGTGAAAAAATTAGTGCTCTCAAAATATTATGGCCCATTATCCTATCGCTAATCTTTCTACTCACCGCGCTTTATCTAGATAGTTATTCTTCGGGTGAATGGTTCACTGGTTGGATCAGAATAATTTGGTATGTGATTGCTTATACACCGGTTGGCCTACCTGTTTTAAAAGATGCTGTTGTAAATATCAGTAAAGGAAATATTTTCTCGGAGTTTTTTTTAATGGGAGTCGCTACTATTGGGGCTTTTGCCATTGGCGAATATCCTGAAGGCGTTACCGTAATGCTATTCTATGCAATAGGTGAAGTTTTTCAAACATTGGCTGTAAAGAAAGCCAAGAAAAGCATCAAGTCATTACTTGATCAAAGACCCGATGAGGTAACTGTTATACGAAACAATTTGCTTAAAACTGTCAAAGCTGAGACTGTAGAAATAGACGAAATCATACGATTGAAACCGGGAGAAAAGGTTGGTTTAGATGGGATTCTTTTATCAGAATCAGCTACCTTTAACACTGCTGCATTGACAGGAGAAAGCACCCCTGACGCAAAGTTGAAAGGAGATTCCGTTTTAGCAGGTATGATAAACATCAACAGGGTTGTCGATGTAAAAGTAACAACAAGCTATAAAGAAAGTAAATTGAGCCGAATATTAGAGTTGGTACAGAATGCCACTTCTAAAAAAGCTCCAACGGAACTATTTATCCGAAAGTTTGCAAAGGTATATACACCTATAGTTGTCTTTGCAGCTACTGCTATATGCTTTCTTCCTTATTTTTTAAACAGTAACTATCAGTTTGAGACTTGGCTATATAGAGCACTCGTATTCCTCGTGATTTCCTGTCCTTGTGCATTGGTTATTTCAATACCGTTGGGGTATTTCGGTGGTATTGGCGCAGCAAGCCGTAACGGAATTTTATTTAAGGGAAGTAATTTCTTGGACACATTAGCTTCTATAAAGCATGTAGTAATGGATAAAACCGGTACTATGACCGAGGGGGTATTCAAAGTACAAGATATTGTTCTTGACAGCGCATTTAATCAAGAGGAAATATTACAAATGGTAAATGCTTTAGAAAGCCACACGAATCACCCTATTGCAACTGCCATTCAAAACTTTGTTGGCACTGTCAATAGCAATCTTCCATTACTAGACATTGAGGAGATAGCGGGATACGGGCTAAAAGCAAACGTAGATGGGAAAGAATTATTGGTTGGAAATTTTAAATTGATGGATAAATTTTCTATAACTTACAACATGCAACCCGATGATATTTTCTACACTGTTATAGCAGTTGCTTATGATAAAAGATTTGTGGGGTATTTAACCATTGCTGATAGTATAAAAGAAGACTCTCAAATAGCCATTAACAAATTAAAAAGACTCAATGTAAAAACAACAATGTTAAGCGGGGATAAAACATCTGTGGTTAGATTAGTCTCAGAGAAGTTGGGCATAGACAATGCTTTCGGTGATTTGCTACCAGAAGATAAAGTTAATAAGATTAAAGAAATTAAAGATAAGAATGAAACTGTGGCCTTTGTAGGAGATGGTATCAATGATGCACCAGTGGTTGCATTAAGTGATGTAGGCATTGCAATGGGCGGATTGGGTAGCGATGCTACTATAGAAACTGCGGATGTAGTCATTCAAGACGATAAGCCCAGCAAAATAGCAGTTGCAATTAAAATTGGGAAACAGACGAAAAAAATTGTTTGGCAAAACATCACATTAGCATTTGTAGTTAAAGGTATTGTTTTGATATTAGGTGCTGGCGGTGTAGCTACAATGTGGGAAGCTGTGTTTGCCGATGTAGGTGTAGCATTACTTGCCATTGTCAATGCAATACGAATATTAAGGAAGAAATTTTAAAGATAACATTAAATTAATTCTTCACTATACAAAAAGGGATACCTATAGTTTTTCAACCTTTTTCATCATGATTTGCTATACCCTCTATTACTTCGCCGCCTTCATCGTCAGCTTTCCTTTGAAGCTCACATACAAATCAACGATGTTGCAAACAAAGCTTTCGGGAATGCACACAGAAGCCTGGTAGTGAAAGCCCGAAGCCCCCACACCAATGAACTGCATGTCAGAGAAAAGGGATTTAGACAAGAAGTCGGCGGAGACGTACGGACTGAGCATTTGCTTGGTGATGTCACTGGCGTACAGGCTCTTGCGGCCTTCGTATACGCAAATGTGCATCACGTTATCATAATAGATGTTGTCAATGCTCATGCCGTCTTCGTTATAGGATGTTTTTACGACTTTGACTTTCGAGGGGTTGATGTACACGTAAGCACGGTATCTCTTGCCGTCGTAATTCACCACGCTGTCACGCTCCACACGTTCACGGTACGTAGGAATCACTTCCACACCACCGGCACTGAACGCCAGACTGTCATCGGCATCTTCCGAACGGTGCAGCTTAACAACCTCGTCAGATAAGGAGTGAAGCCAGAAGACGTATTGTCCCAACTTATCAATGTGGTAATGCGTTACTTCATTGCCGTACGTATGCAGGGTATCGTTCTGTACTTTGAAATAGACAGGCGAGTTCTGAGGATCTGAATAATAAATGGTGTCGCCCTTGATCTTCATCAGCGGCATGTCACTGTCATCGTCAACCCATATACCTTGTAGTTGTGATTTGGCCAGCGTGTCTTCCTGCATAGCAGAAGAGTCTTTGGTACCGCCGCCCTTACAGGAGAAAAACAACAGCACGAATATGAATGAAGCAATACTCTTTTCCATATGTTTGTTTTGTGCAAAATTACTAATTCTGCATCTATTTATGTAGCAATTTTATGAATAAAAAACAATCAAAACAACGATTTTGTTGCAACCTCAGCAAAAAGAGTTCCGCATTTATCTTTGTCCGATACAATAAGTACACTGGGATCAACGGACCAGTCGATCTTTAACTGAGGGTCGCTGTACATAATTGTAGCTTCGGCCTGAGGTGTGTAATAATTATCAACCTTATAAGTAAAAATAGCTTCATCACTGAGCACCAGAAATCCGTGCGCAAATCCGCGGGGAATAAATAGCTGACGTTTGTTGTCTTCACTGAGTTCCACGCTGATGTGCTTGCCGAATGTGGGCGATGCGGTGCGGAGATCCACCGCCACATCGAGCACGGTGCCTTTGATGACGCGCACCAGCTTGGCCTGACTGTATTCGCCCTGCTGGTAATGCAATCCGCGCAACACGCCGAAAACCGACTTCGACTCGTTGTCTTGCAGAAAGTTTACCCGGCCGATGTGCTGCTCAAACTCTTGTTGCTTGAACGACTCCATGAAGTAGCCGCGCTGATCACCGTAAACGGTAGGTTCAATGAGCCAAACACCGTCAATCTCTGTTTGAATATAATTCATTTTTGGTTTGAATGTTTGTTGATCGGATTATTTCGAGAGGCAAAAGTACACAAATTTTCTGAATCGGAAAGAACAGGGCTTGTACATTTCGGTGCGTTCATAACTTGTTAATAACAAACAAGGGGAATTATGATGCATATCTCAAAAAAAACACTAATTTTGCACTTATGAAAGAATTATCACAGCACATAGAGACATTACTATTGGAGAATGATTGTGTAATCATTCCCGGATTCGGCGGCTTTGTGGCGCACTATGCATCTGCCCAATGGGTGGAGGAAGAGTGCATCTACCTGCCCCCTACCCGGAACATCGGCTTCAACCCGCAACTCAAAATGAATGACGGATTGTTGGTGCAGTCATACATGGCTGTGCACGATACCAATTTCTCTGATGCGCAACGGATAATTGACAAGGAGATTCAAGAACTGATTTCAACACTGCACGAAGAAGGTCGCGCGGACTTGCCCAATGTGGGCGAACTGCATTTCACCATTCACGGCACGTATGAGTTCACTCCTTTCAACAACAAGATTACAACTCCGTCTTTATATGGCTTGGATGCCGTATCCATTACTCCGCTGAAGCAGAAAAGCAAGGTGGCCGACCGCAAGCCGGTAGTCAGCTATAACACTTCGGCCGATAAGAATACGTATAACATCAGCATCAACCGTACTTTTGTGCGTCATGCAGCAGCTGTGGCAGCCGCCATCGTGATGTTCTTCATGCTTTCTGTTCCTGTTGAAAACACGGAAATCAGAAACGAGAACTACGCTCAGCTGATGCCGTCGGAACTGTTTGCCAGCATAGAAAAACAATCGGTTACCACTGCGTTGGTGGGCAACACTGAAAAGGTTGTTACCGGTAAGGCAGCAGCAGGCTCAACAGCACACAAAACGGTCTCCAAAGCAGTGAAGCCTAAAACGGTGAAAGAGGTAACGGTTCCTGCCGTACCTAAGGTTACCAAGGAAACGGAAACAGTAGCGGTTAAGGCTAAAGCTGAAGTTCAGGAAACAAAAGCTAACTCTTCTGATTATCACATCATTATAGCAAGCAGCATCGGACAAAAAGATGCCGAGTCTCTTGCCGAAAAGCTAAAGGCTAAAGGATACAGAAATGCTCGGGTGCTGAAAGGCAGCAGCGTGATTCGTGTGAGCATTGACAGCTACGACAACCGTGAAGAGGCAGGCAAAAAGCTGTCTCAGGTTAGGCAAAACGATGAGTTTGCCACTGCATGGGTGTTGACTCCTGCCAATAAGTAAGAAGATACAACTAAAAGTTTAAGAATGAAAAGAGTTCTTTGTCCCAAATGTGAGAATTACCTGTCTTTTGATGAAACGAAATATACCGAAGGGCAATCTTTGGTGTTTGTGTGTGAACATTGCGGCAAGCAGTTCAGCATACGCTTGGGCAAAAGTAAAGTAAAGGCGGTACGCAAAGAGGAAGACCTCAGCGAGGAATTAACCGACGAGGGTTTTGGAAGCATTGTGGTAATTGCCAATGTATTTGGATTCAAACAAGTAATACCGCTTGCGGAAGGTGATAATGTAATAGGTCGCCGCTGTGTAGGCACGGTTATCAACGCTCCTATTGAAACGGGAGACATGAGCATGGACAGACGCCATTGTATCATCAACGTGAAACGAAACAAGGCGGGGAAACTGGTTTATACGCTCAGAGATGCGCCGAGCCTGACAGGTACATTCCTGCACAATGAGGTTCTGGGAGATAAAGACAGGGTGCGCATTGAAGATGGCGCTATCATGACACTGGGGGCTACATCGATTATTCTGAAAGCCGGAAAATAAATGTTATCTACATAATTAATAAGCACACTTAGTATTAGAGAGGGAAAAAGGGCTGCACTCGTTAAGAATGCAGCCCTTTTCATTTATGCTTATTTCTCAGGAATTAGAGAATGCTCTTTACTGTTTCAAGCATACCGTTTGCCTGAATTGAATCTAGGTTGGCTTTGATAGCAGCAGTCAGTCCCGGAACATGGTTCAGGTTCTCACCCCAGATGAACTCAGCTCCCAGCACGCCTTCGGCTACGGTCTGTGTACAGCCGCTTGCCCAAAGTTGAGTAAGCAAGTCCATGATTTCAGGAGCGTCATTGGGAACAATGGCAGCACCGTCGGCACGAACACCGCCTTTGTAGTAAGTGATGATAGCTGCCAAACCTAATACAAGGCCTTTAGGCAATTCACCCTTACGTTCGAGGTATGTTTTCAAACCGGGAAGGTCACGTGTTTCGTATTTGGGGAATGAGTTCAGCATGATGCTTGTTACGGCGTGGTCAACAAACGGGTTGTTGAAGCGTTCCAATACATCTTTTGCAAACTGATTCAACTCGTCTTTCGGCAAGTTCAAGGTTTCCATCAACTCATCGAACATCACTTTGTTGATGTACTGTCCTACCACTTCGTGGTTGCAGGCATCACGCACAATGTTTACTCCTGAAAGGTATGCAACGGGTGACAACACGGTGTGAGGGCCGTTAAGCAAGGTTACCTTGCGTTCGTGGTAAGGAGCTTCAGAAGGTACAAACAATACGTTCAAACCGGCTTTATCAGCAGGGAATTCTTTAGAAACTTCCTGAGGAGCTTCGATAACCCACAAGTGGAAGATCTCTGCCTGTACTACCAAGTTGTCATCATACTGAAGTTTTTCTTTGATAGCATCGATGTCTTTGCGGGGGAAGCCCGGTACGATACGGTCAACCAACGTTGCATAAACACCGCAAGCTTCTTCAAACCATGTTTTGAATTCGGCACCGAGGTTCCAAAGTTCAATGTACTGGTAGATGGTTTCTTTCAGTTTGTGACCGTTAAGGAAGATCAACTCGCATGGGAAGATGATAAGTCCCTTGCTCTTGTCACCATTAAAAGTCTTGAAACGATGGTAAAGCAACTGAGTTAGCTTGCCCGGATAAGAAGATGCAGGAGCATCATCGAGCTTGCAAGAAGGATCGAAAGCGATACCTGCCTCTGTTGTATTTGAAATAACGAAACGCATTTCAGGTTGTTCGGCCAGTTTCATGAACTCTGCGTTCTGAGAATATGGGTTGAGTGAACGACTGATAACGTCAATCATGGTAAGGTTGTTAACCACCTCACCTTTATCAAGTCCCTGAAGATTCACGTGGTACAGATTGTCCTGCGCATTCAACATGTCAACCATACCTTTGTCAATAGGCTGTACGACTACAACGCTGCTGTTAAAGTCGGTTTTTTCATTCATGTTGTAAACGATCCAGTCAACAAACGCACGAAGGAAGTTACCTTCGCCAAACTGAATGATGCGTTCGGGACGCTGTACTTTCACGGCTGTTTCTTTGTTTAAAGCTTTCATTCTAATTGCAATTTATAAAATATTTATAATCAGTATTTTAATCAAATTCAAAATAATAATCGATATTCTCTTTCATCAGAATATCAATGGGCATAAACCTCGCAGATAAGACGTTTTGCTTGAACACTACGTACTCACACAAAGCTCTGATTCCGCGATATCCCTGCAAGCCGGGACGCTGCCCGATGAGGTATTTCACATAGCCCGCTTTCATGAGGTCTGTGTTCTTATCCAGCAAGTCATAACCAATCAGGGCTTCCATCTTCCGACCGCTTTCGCGCAGGAAATTACCTACCTGGTAAACTCTGGAGTTAAACACAATGCCCAGCTCTGCATCCGGATGATTCTTGAAAAAGTTTTCGAGGGCTTCGTAATCTGTGGTTGTATTGTCTTTGTTCAAAACGAATTCAAGCACTCTTACTTGCGGAAAACTTTCGTTGATGTACTGCATGAAACCCTCCATGCGGCGAATCATCTGTATCTCGGCGGGATTGTCTTTTCCATTCACTAAGAAAAGAACCAGCTTCTGCCCTTCCCGATAGCTCTGCATCAGCAATTTGGCAGCTATGTACCCGCTCATGTGCGAGTCTTGCCCGATGTATTTCAACGCACGGGCACCTTCTATGTTTAAATCAACAAAGATGTAGGGTACCTTGCGCGTTTGCAAAACAGCTGCAAGCTCTGTCGTTTCTTTCTCGAAATTAGGCGCTATGAGTGCGGCATCAATCTCCATGTTTCGCAAGGCGTCACAACCCTTGCTATAAGATGATTCATGGGCATGCACATAGTAAATGAATTCCACACTTACATTAAAAGGACGCAGTTCGAGGGCTGCTTTTTCAATGCCCTGGGCAACGGAATGCCAATAATCTCCTTCCTGATGGGCGGGGATCAAACAGGCTATCTGATACCTTTTTTTGGCTGCCAAACCAATAGCAAACATATTGGGATGGTAATCAATCTCTTTCAAAACTTTCTGCACTTTTTTCAAAGTGGCCTCAGAAACTTCGCCTCTGTTATGCATCACACGGTCAACTGTTCCGGCAGAAACTCCGGCCATACGTGCAATGTCTTTAATGGTGTAATTCTTCTTATCCATGTGTTTTTACGCCTCGTATTAAGGTCAGTATAAGATTTTTTTCGCATATTTGTTCTTTGAAGGGCAAATACGCAAAGCGTTTAAATATTATAAATTTTCCCGCAAATATACGAATAATTTTGGTTTGCCAAGTAAAACTTCTATTTTTGTGTTCGATAACGGTTAATAAAAGCAAAAGGTCTGAAAGACCTATTTGGCTTATTACCAATGTAATACCGGCAGATACTAATTAAGTAACAATTATATACTTTTAAAGCGCAATAAAATGAAGAATTTCATGGATGAGAATTTCTTGCTGCAAACGGAAACGGCACAGAAATTGTATCACGGGCATGCTGCTAAAATGCCGATTATTGATTATCACTGTCACCTTATTCCTAAGATGGTAGCGGATGATCATAAGTTCAAATCATTAACGGAGATATGGCTTGGAGGCGACCATTATAAATGGCGTGCCATGCGTACCAACGGTATTGATGAGCGTTATTGTACAGGAACGGACACAACCGACTGGGAAAAATTTGAGAAATGGGCGGAGACAGTGCCTTACACCATGAGAAACCCATTGTATCACTGGACTCACCTGGAGCTGAAAACGGCTTTCGGCATTGATAAGATTTTGAATCCGAAAACAGCACGTGAAATCTTTGATGAGTGTAACGAGAAGCTGGCTAAACCGGAATATTCGGCTCGTGGCATGATGCGTCGCTACAACGTTGAAGCGGTTTGCACCACCGATGATCCCATCGATTCTCTGGAGTATCACATTCAGACTCGCGAGAGTGGTTTCGAAGTGAAAATGCTTCCTACCTGGAGACCCGACAAAGCAATGGCGGTTGAGGTGCCTGCTGATTTCAAAGCGTACATGGAGAAATTGTCTGAGGTAAGCGGGGTAACCATCTCGAACTTCGACGACATGATTGCTGCATTGCACAAACGTCACGACTTCTTTGCTGAGCAGGGTTGTAAATTGTCTGATCACGGTATTGAGGAGTTCTATGCTGAAGATTATACGGATGCTGAGATCAAAGCGATTTTCAACAAGGTGTATGGCGGCAGCGAACTGACCAAGGAAGAGATTCTGAAATTCAAATCGGCTATGCTGATTGTATTCGGCGAAATGGATGCTGATAAGGGATGGACACAACAGTTCCACTACGGTGCCATTCGTAACAACAACACCAAGATGTTCAAATTACTGGGACCGGATACCGGTTTCGACTCAATCGGTGAATTTACTACTGCCAAAGCAATGGCTAAGTATCTCGATAAGCTGAACAGCAGAGGTAAACTAACTAAAACGATTTTGTACAACCTGAACCCTTCTGCCAACGAGGTTATTGCTACTATGTTGGGTAACTTCCAGGACGGAACGGTAGCCGGAAAGATTCAATTCGGTTCGGGATGGTGGTTCCTCGATCAGAAAGACGGTATGGAGAAACAAATGAATTCTCTGTCGGTACTGGGTCTGCTAAGCCGCTTCGTAGGTATGCTTACCGACTCTCGCTCATTCCTTTCTTATCCTCGCCACGAATATTTCCGTAGAACATTGTGTAACCTGGTAGGTCGCGATGTTGAGAACGGTGAGATTCCTTACGCTGAGATTGAAAGGGTGAACCAAATGATTGAAGACATCAGCTACAACAACGCTAAGAACTTCTTTCAATTTTAAATAGCACTGAGCAAACTTTTGCTATACAGAAATGGCTGCTTATCGGGTGATAGGCAGCCATTCTTTTATGGTTGAATCGGGTAATAATTACCTGAATCGTTTCTTCTTGAAATAAGGGTATGTTACCAGCAGGAAGAAGAGAAGTGATAACACGGCCATGGCCAGACAGAAACGGTAAAGAACCGGAAGTGATTCGGGTATCTGCGCCGTTGTGTAGCAGGCAATGGCTATACCGATGGAGATACCGGTTTCCCACGACAACAGATGCATGGTATTGGCAGTGCCGCGCTGACAATGTTGTGACAGTTTCACAAACATAAGCAGAAACTCGGGGGTAACCAAACCCATACCGATACCCAGCAAAACAGCGCCGGGAGCAGTGGTTAACTCTGCAACGGGGAAAGCCAGCAATGCTGTGGCCAGGATCATCACAACCAGTCCGCTGATAATCTGTCCGAGGAAGTTGTCTTCCTTGAAAAGCAGTTTCAGGAATACAGCCGAGATGAAAAAACCGGTTCCGACCACGGCAAAGAACGGAATGCTATATCCCATCAGAACCACGCATTTATACGTATCGGGTACCAACGTGATCAGCACACTGGGAATCAGTGCAATGAGAATCATGTTAAGCAAGGGTATCCATCCGCGTCCCAGTAAAAAGCGGTCTGTTGTGCACAACTTCGAACCGATAGGTGCACGAAAAGGCACATACAGCATATTAATCAGCAAAATGCCCACTCCTCCTACCGCAGCCGACAGATAAACCACTTCATCAAATCCGCGGTACATGAAAACGGCAATGCCGGCAGCAACTCCCATCATCATGCCAAAGCGGGAAGTCCACCCGAAAACCACATTACTGGCACTTCGCTTACCCGGATTGGTAAGGTCTATTGCCAAGGTAATGCTGGTGGTGGTAGCCAACCCGAATGATATTCCGTGAATAAGACACAGCAACATAAACTCTACGGGAGTTTGCACAAACAAGCAAGCAGCGTTAACCAACAGCATGATGGCAAACGATAACAAGCAAATGTATTTACGCTTATAGGTATCCATCAGGTAACTGTAGAACGGACCTGCCAGAAACATTCCCGCCGTAAGCAGCACAAATATGCTACCTGTAAAAGCGAGTGAAACACCCAAGCGTCCCGCCATGACCACAGGTAACATGGGAAGTAACATGTAGCGGGAAATAAACAACAAAAAATTACCTAAACAAATTTGCAGATAGCTCGAAGAAAGCAGTCCGCTAGTATTGCTCTTTCTCATTTGGGAAATCGGAATCTTTTACGTCTGTTACATATTGTTGAATCGCATCGGTCATGATGGTATGCAAATCGGCATAGCGGCGCAAAAAGCGCGGACTGAAACCTTTACTCATACCCAGCATGTCCTGAACAACCAGTACCTGACCGTCGACCTTGCCTCCGGCACCAATACCGATCACCGGAATGGTAAGCTCTTTGGCTACGCGTTCGGCTAGTGAGGCCGGAATCTTTTCGAGTACCAGGGCAAAGCAACCTGCTTCTTCCAACAAATGGGCATCGCTAAGTAGCTTTTCAGCTTCAGCCTCATCTTTGGCACGCACGGTGTAAGTGCCGTACTTGTTGATGGATTGAGGCATGAGTCCGAGGTGTCCCATGATGGGTATTCCGGCACATAAAATTCGCTTAACGGTTTCGATGATTTCTTCTCCGCCCTCCAATTTCAAAGCATCGGCATGGCTCTCTTTCATGATTCTGATAGCAGAAGCCAATCCCTCTTTGGAGTTTCCCTGATAAGAACCAAACGGCATGTCGACCACTACCATCGCTCTATTCACCGCACGAACAACCGATTTACCGTGATAGATCATCTGATCTAGCGTGATAGGTAAAGTCGTTACGTTACCGGCCATCACATTGGAAGCTGAATCGCCTACGAGGATCACATCCATTCCGGCGCCATCAACTATCTTGGCCATTGTGTAGTCGTATGCTGTTAGCATCGATATCTTTTCGCCTCTTTCTTTCATCTCAATGAGGCGATGAGTTGTTACTTTGCGGGTATCGTCTGAAATATAACCAGCCATAATATTTGAAATTAATAATTAAAAATTGGCTGCAAAGTTATAGCTTTCGGGTGGAACGAAGAAATATTTCTCTATATTTTGGTCTCTGCCCGGAAAGGTTATTCATGAAAGGGTATTCTGTGCGAAAACCCCTATGACAGGAAATCTCTTCCATCAATCACCTTTTGGACGGGAACGGAATATAAAACGAAGAGATTGATCGTACATCACATAATTCCATATCCAATTGATTAATACCATCAATTTGTTCTTTACTCCCAAGATGGAACGCAAATGCACCAACAACCAAACCGCCCAGGCCACAAATCCCTGAAGCTTTATCTTTTTAATATCGGCCACAGCTTTGTTGCGACCAACAGTTGCCAATGATCCTTTGTCCTTGTACTTAAAAGGAGTCAGTGCACCACCCTTCTCCACCTGCATCAAGTTCTTGGCCAGCAGTTCGCCTTGCTGAATAGCCACAGGCGCCACTTGCGGATAGCCATTTGGGAAGTCGGGCTCGGTTTGCATACAGATATCACCAATGGCAAAGAGATTGCTGTGTCCTTTCAACTGATTGAATTCATTCACTACTAACCTACCCGCACGTGCCAGACAATCGTCTGCTATGCCTCCGAAACGTTCTGCAGTAACCCCGCTCACCCAGATCAGCGTATTCGTAGCTATGGTTTGCCCGTCGCTCATAATCACCTTACCATCTACATAATCGGTAACATGTATCTCAGTGATGATATTTACTTCCATCTCCGTAAGGAATTTATAGACATGAGCCGATGCTTCCTCAGACATGACATTCAGCAAACGGGAGGATCCTTCGATGAGGTAGATATTCACTTCGTGATCGGCCAAATCGGGATAATCTTTGGGAATGATGTAACGCTTCATCTCGGAAAGGGCTCCGGCTATTTCCACACCCGTAGCTCCACCGCCCACAATCACAATGTTGAGCAGGGCTTGCTTCTGATCTGCATCGGTGCAATCGAGCGCTCTCTCCAAATTATATAGAAGTGTATTTCGCAGGGTGAGGGCTTCTTCCACACTCTTCATGGGCAGGGCTGCCTTGCGAATGTTTTCGTTACCAAAGAAGTTGGTGGTAGTGCCCGCCGCAATGACCAGATAGTCATACGACAAAGTTCCTATGGGTGTCTCAATATAGTTTTGGTCACTCACAATTCGGGTGACTGCCGCCATACGAAAATAGAAGTTTCTTTTCTTACTGAAGTTCTTTCTGAAGGGAAAGGAAATGGAACTGGGTTCTAATCCTGCCGAAGCAACCTGATATAACAGGGGCTGAAACTGGTGGTAATTGTGTCGGTCGACCAACACTACCTGAAAATGATCGCCACAAAGCTTATCGGCCAGAGCCAGACCAGCAAAACCGCCTCCTATTATAACCACTCTCTTTTGAGAGGTACGAGGTATCTTTATTGTATCCATTTTGTATTTATTATCAAATAATACAAAAAAAACACCTCGCTAAAGAGCTTGTTCAGCCTTTAAACATAAATAACAGAAAAATTTCCGTTATTGGTTATGATTGGAATATGAACATAGCATTTGGAAGTCTATTCCTATGAAATCGCTGAGCACATGATGGCATTTGCCAGCAATCGCTTCACGCGGATTGGTGGTTGCCAGTCCGATAACCGTTGCCCCCGACGACATGCCTGCCTGCAGTCCGTGAAAAGAATCTTCGAACACAAACGTATGGGCGGGAACAGCCTCAAACAGCTTCATGCCTAGCAAGAAACATTCGGGATTGGGTTTGGATTCGGTAAACATGTCGGCCGTGATAATGCGGTCGAATCTTTCGGTTAACCGGGGATGAGCCTTATACACATTCGCCATTTTCTTTTCATTGGAGCTGGTCACAACGGCTATTTTAACTCCGTTGGCTTTTAAATCATCCAAGAAAGCTTCCACACCGGGGATGTAATTGAACTGCATATTCGCCTCAAACGTATCCAGATCGATACGGATTTGCTGTTGCACATCGGTCATGCCGGCAAAATGATTGTCGTATATCTGAGTCAGCGTTTGTCCTTTGATTCTGCGACCAAAGTCTTTCTCGCCCAAGTATTGGTAGCCTTGCTCATCCCAGAAGATGGTGTACTGCCCTTCGGTATCCATAATCACTCCATCAAAATCAAACAAAGCAGCTATTATTGTATTTCTATCCATATTATTTACCATTAGAATCTAAAAAAATATAAAATTATTCGGTTATGTGAGGCGCAAAGTTCCGAATAATCATTGGATGAGACAAATATTTGCTACCTTTGGCAACTTAAAAAAACGTAAAAGAAAACGCATGGCGCAAAACAACGACCCGCATACACTTGGTACAGAAAGCATAGGTAAACTACTGCTTCAATACTCTATTCCGGCTATTATTGGTATGACAGTAACCTCTATCTATCATATCATTGACAGCATCTTTATAGGACATGGAGTGGGACCAATGGCCATATCGGGTTTAGCCATCACTTTTCCGTTTATGAACCTGGTTATGGCCTTCTGCACACTGGTTGCCGGAGGCGGTGCTGCTCTTTCATCCATCAGTTTGGGAAGAAAGGACATGAACGGTGCTACCACCATTCTGGGCAATACGCTGATGCTTTGCATCATCAATGCAGTAACCTTCGGAAGCATGGCTTATCTTTTTCTGGATGACATTCTTCTTTTCTTCGGTGCCAGTGAAATAACCCTGCCCTATGCCCGCGATTTCATGAAAGTTATCTTAATAGGTACGCCTATTTCTTATATAATGATTGGGCTCAATAACGTAATGCGTGCCACAGGCTATCCCAAGAAAGCCATGCTTACATCGATGGTAACTGTTTTGGGAAATATTATCCTGGCTCCTATCTTTATATTCTATTTTAAATGGGGTATTCAGGGAGCGGCAACAGCAACCGTCATAGCACAATCAATCGGGATGGTTTGGGTACTGAAGCATTTCACCTGTTCGCAGAGTTATGTGCATCTCACCCGCAACTTCTGGAGAGTTGATTTAGGTATTGTGGGACGGATATTCTCCATCGGCATGGCGCCTTTCCTCATGAATCTGTGCACCTGTGCCATTGTTATTGTTATCAACGTGAGTTTGCAGAAGCACGGCGGCGACATGGCCATAGGTGCCTATGGCATCATCAACCGGCTGATGACTGTTTTTGTGATGACGGTTATGGGACTTACCATGGGACTGCAACCCATTATCGGTTATAACTTCGGTGCCAAAAACATGAAACGGGTAAAGCAGGCACTTCGTTTGGGAATTATAAGCGGGGTATCTATTACCACTACCGGATTTCTGATCTGTGAGCTGTTTCCACACGCAGTTTCGGCCATGTTCACCAACAGCGGCGAATTGATAGGCATGGCATCAGAAGGCATCCGCATCACCATCATGCTTTTCCCCTTTGTGGGCTGCCAGATTGTTATTTCCAACTTCTTTCAAAGCATAGGCAAGGCAAAAGTCAGCATTTTCCTTTCATTATCCCGGCAATTGGTTTACCTGCTTCCTTTCTTACTTATATTACCCAGACAATATGGCGTTACCGGTGTATGGGCAAGTATGCCGGCATCAGACTTCTTCGCCTTTTTCACAGCCGTAATCTGTTTGATCATCTATTTCAAGAAACTATCCCATTCAGACCATTTAAAAGGATTCACAGAACAAACTTTCCATTAAGGTAATTGTTTCAATAGAAATGTAAACTTTATCTTTGCATTTCGTTTTATAAAACAATTTATATGAAGAAGAATAAGACTTTTCTCCTATCCCTCTTCTCCCTACTATTCATGTACGGCTGTGACTTAATTGACTATCATCCTTACGACGTAGACATATCGGGCGAAACGGGTATCAACGCCAAAAACATGGCCAAAATAGAATCCAACTGCAAAGGAAAAACAACCATAAAGTTTGCAGTTATGGGTGATTCGCAACGGTGGTATGACGAGACGGAACAATTCGTGAAACACATTAACCGTCGAAACGATATTGACTTTGTCATTCACGGGGGCGACGTCAGTGACTTTGGTATAACCAAGGAGTTTTTGTGGCAACGTGATATCCTGAACGGTCTCAAATTCCCATACGTAGTTATCATCGGCAATCACGATGTACTGGGAACCGGTGAAGAGGTTTACACCAAAGTGTTTGGTGAAGACAACTTTTCATTCATTGCCGGTAACGTAAAGTTTGTCTGCCTCAACACCAATGCTATTGAGTATGATTATTCGCACCCGGTACCCGACTTCGATTTCATTGAGAACGCACTAGCCGACCGGAAGGATGAATACAGTAAAACGGTTTTCTCCATGCACGTGCGTCCGTTAATCCATGAGTTCAACAACAATGTGGCGAAAGTATTTCATCGGTACGTAAAGGAAGCACCCGGCATACAGTTTTGCACGGCTGCACATGAGCATCACCTCACGGCAGAAGCCATATTTGAAGACGGCATCATGTACTACGGAAGTGACAGCATGAATCATCGCAGTTATTTAGTATTCACCATTAATCCCGAAAGATATGAATATGAAGTGGTTTATTTTTAACCTGTTATTGTTGAGCGGATTAACGGTTGCAACATCTGACTTGCACGCGCAAGAAACCAAATATGACAAACGGATTCATCGCTACCGCAAGCATTGGGAAAACCTGATACCCACTCACCTGAAACTGCAATATGCAGGTAATATGGGAGCCGTTTCCGTAGGAACCGGATGGGATTATGGCAAAAGGAATCAATGGGAAACGGATGTATACTTGGGTTTCTTACCTAAAAATTCGTCGAAAAGAGCCAAGATGACCATGACGCTGAAACAAAACTACATGCCGTGGAGCTGGTCTGTCAACGACAAACTATCCATAGAACCACTGGCATGCGGACTGTACATGAACACCATTTTCGGTGATGAGTTTTGGGCAGAGGAGCCGGAACGTTACCCCAACGGGTATTACGGTTTTTCAACTAAAGTACGCTTTCATGCCTATTTGGGACAGCGATTTACCATTAATATCAATCCGCAACAGAGGCATTCCGCCAAAGAAGTCACTTTCTTCTATGAACTTAGCGCCAGTGATTTATATATAGCGAGTGCTGTCGGTAACAGTTATCTAAAACCGCGAGATTATCTTAGTTTGTCGTTCGGAGTGAAGTTACAGCTATTTTAATTGAAAGGAGGAGGTTTCTGCAAACAAATCAAATGCTGTGTTGTTTGTATGGATATAATAGTTAGATAATATGATTGAACAACTACTGCCTAACCCGCTGTTCCAAAATGTATCGGCCGGCGAGTTACGGAAAAACTTTGAGGGGCTGACGTATAAAGTTAAGAACTATACTAAAGGTGAGATTCTGGCGCACCAGGGTGACGTGTGCAACAAACTGGTTATCCTGACCAAAGGAAGCGTGAGGGGTGAAATGATTGACGAATCGGGACGCCTGATTAAGATAGAAGATATTGCAGCTCCCAGAGCATTGGCACCACTGTTTCTTTTCGGTGCAGCCAACCGTTTTCCGGTTGAGGTAACGGCCAATGAAAACACCGAAGCAATCATCATTCCCAAAGAGAGCGTCATCAAACTCTTTGCACGCAACGAAGTGTTTTTGGAGAACTACATGAATATGTCGGCCAATTACGCACAAACGCTGTCGGAAAAACTCTTCTTCATGTCATTCAAAACCATCCGTCAAAAGCTGGCTTCTTACTTTCTGCGGCTGTCGGCCACTCAGGGAAGCCAGATACTATTAGATCGATCACAACAGGAACTGGCTGATTACTTCGGCATTTCCCGTCCGTCACTGGCACGGGAAGTTTCGCACATGCAAGACGACGGATTGATTAAAGCCGACCGCAAACAGATAACGATTCTGAATAAGGAAAAGCTGAAAATTCTTATCCGATAGAAAAAAAACAGAGCTTGTAACATTGGTTACAGAATTAGGCACATTGACTGCCGTACCTTTGCCATACAAATTAAAAGTAAACGAATTTAATAATCACTTAATACGTAATAATTATGAGTATGTTCTGTTATCAATGTCAGGAAGCCTCAAAAGGAATAGGCTGTACAATCAGCGGAGTATGTGGTAAAACTCCCGAAGTAGCCAATATGCAAGATCTTCTTCTCTTCGTGGTCAGAGGGGTTGCAGTTTACAATCAGGAACTTCGCAAAGAAGGAAAAGCATCTGCCGAAGCCGACAAGTTTGTGTTCGACGGACTGTTTACGACTATCACCAACGCTAACTTTGACAATGCTGCCATCATAGCCAAGATTAAAAGCGGATTGGAACTGAGAAATCGTTTGGCACAGCAAGTAACTATAGCCAATGCACCCGACGAATGTACATGGAATGGTTCGGAAGCCGAATTCGAAGCCAAATCAAAAACCGTAGGTGTATTACGTAACGAAAACGAAGACATCCGCTCACTGAAAGAATTGGTTCATTACGGAATCAAAGGAATGGCCGCTTACGTGGAACATGCTTATAACCTCGATTCAAAAGATCCTGAGATATACAGCTTCATGCAACATGCATTGGCTGAAATTACCCGCAACGACATTTCAGTAGAAGACCTTATTGCCCTGACACTTGAAACAGGCAGGGTTGGTGTGGCAGCTATGGCACAGCTCGATGCAGCCAACACCGGTCACTTCGGTAATCCGGAACTATCAGAAGTAAACATCGGAGTAAGAAACAACCCCGGTATCCTGATTAGCGGTCACGACCTGAAAGACTTGGAAGAACTGTTGCAACAAACAGAAGGCACCGGCATTGACGTTTACACGCACAGCGAAATGCTTCCTGCTCACTACTATCCGCATCTGAAGAAATACAAACACCTGGCCGGTAACTACGGTAACGCCTGGTGGAAACAAAAAGAAGAATTTGAAAGCTTCAACGGCCCTATCCTCTTTACAACCAACTGCATCGTACCTCCTACCTCAAAGGCAACTTACAAAGACCGCATCTACACAACAGGTGCATCGGGCCTCGACGGAGCCATTCACATTGCAGAACGTAAAGATGGTCAGCCCAAAGATTTCTCTGTCATCATTGAGCATGCGAAACGTTGCCAGCCACCGGTAGAAATTGAAAGCGGCACCATCGTAGGCGGGTTTGCCCATGCACAGGTATTGGCCTTGGCCGACAAGGTTGTTGACGCAGTGAAGAGCGGAGCTATCAGCAAGTTCTTTGTGATGGCAGGTTGCGACGGACGCATGAAGAGCCGCAGCTACTACACCGAGTTTGCCGAGAAATTACCTAAAGACACCGTTATTCTGACAGCCGGTTGCGCGAAGTATCGTTATAACAAACTGCCTCTGGGCGACATCAACGGAATTCCACGCGTACTCGACGCCGGTCAGTGCAACGACAGCTACTCATTGGCAGTAATCGCCCTGAAGCTGAAAGAAGTGTTCGGATTGGACGACATCAACGACCTGCCCATTGTGTACAACATTGCGTGGTACGAACAAAAAGCGGTTATCGTCTTGTTGGCATTGCTTTATCTGGGTGTGAAGAAAATACACCTCGGTCCTACTCTGCCCGCATTCCTTTCACCCAACGTAGCCAAAGTATTGGTTGAGAACTTCGGAATTGGCGGCATCAGCACAGCAGATGCAGACATCGCTAAATTCCTTAGCTAAAGAAAAGAAGCAATAGGTTCAGCATAGTTTACCCTAGTGTAAACAGCAGAGAGGGGTGCATGTTTCGTGATGCACCCCTCTTCTGTTTATCCGGTTGGAAAGAATCTATCTCCTTCGAAACTATTTCTGTTCTTCGTGCGGAAGCAATAAATGCAGCACCACACCCACCACGGCAGCCAGTCCGATGCCCGAGAACGAGAAATCACCCCACGTAAACACAGCACCACCAATACCGATGGTCAGCGTCAGTGAGAAGATAATGATGTTACGCGTGCGAGTAAAATCCACACAACTATTTATTAAATTGGCTACACCAGCAGCAGCGATGGTACCAAACAGCAACAACATAATGCCACCCAATACAGCACTCGGAATTGATTTCAGCAAAGCACTCACCTTACCGATAACCGAGAAAATAATACCCGTAAACGCAGCGATACGGATAACCGTAGGGTCAGTGACCTTGGTCAGCGACATAGCCCCGGTTACTTCCGAATAGGTCGTTACGGGAGGGCCACCGAGGAAACCAGCTACAAAACAAGCCAAACCGTCACCCAACAACGTACGGTGCAAACCGGGATCTTTCACAAAATCTTTTCCGGTAACGGTGTTCACTACATACACATCGCCAATGTGCTCAATAACAGGAGCCACAGCTACGGGTATCATAAACAAGATAGGCTCCCATGAAAAAGAAGGAAACTTAAAATCGGGAACGGCAATCCAGGCGGCATCACGGATACCGGTTAAATCGACATCAAAAAAGATTAGAGCTGTAACATAGCCCACAATGATTCCGCAGAAAATAGGAATGATTTTGAGTAACCCTTTGGCTTTAACGGAAACAACAACAGCAGTCAGCAATGATACCAAAGCCAATATCCAGTTTTCACTGGCCATCTTCACACCCGTTCCGGCAAGCGACAAACCAATCAGCATGATGACCGGCCCGATAACTACCGGAGGGAACAAACGATCCAGAAACTTAACGCCCTGCCATTTAACCAGCGCACTCATTAAAAAGTAAACCAATGCAACACCAACCATCCCCGAAAGAGTGCCGGCCAAACCATACAGTTCCGTTGCTTTGATGATGGGTGCTATAAAGGCAAAGCTGCTACCCAAAAAGATGGGGACTTTCCCCTTAGTAACTAAATGAAAGATAAGCGTACCGACACCAGCGGTAAATAAAGCAGTTGAAGGATCTAGTCCTACTAAAAGAGGTACGAGCACAGTAGCCCCAAAAGCCACAAAAAGAAACTGCACTCCCACGATCCCTTTACGCAAAGGAGAAAGGTTGTTTAATTCCATAATTTATATTAAAGAGGTTTTGGGAGTACAAAAGTAATACAATTAACTAATTAAACAATTATTTGGCATAAAAAGGAATAAAAAACTATTTTTTCGTTTGCTCAAAAATGACTACCTTAGCAACGATACTTCCAATTATTAATCTGTTTAAATATACACTATATGCTCTTTTCAGTAGAAAACATGCTTCTCATAGGATCCGTTTTATTAATCATCAGTATCGTTGTAGGAAAAACAGGGTATCGTTTCGGAGTGCCCGCATTGCTGCTATTCCTGTTGGTAGGAATGTTTTTCGGAAGTGACGGTCTGGGGTTACAGTTCAACAACACACATCAGGCTCAGGCCATAGGCATGGTAGCTCTGAGTGTCATCCTTTTCTCGGGCGGTATGGACACCAAAGTAGCCGACATCAAACCCATTATGAGTGCGGGCGTTGTCCTGTCAACGGCAGGCGTGCTGCTCACCGCCTTGTTCACGGGATTGTTTATCTGGATTATATCGGGCATGAGTTTCACCAACATCAGTTTTCCGCTGACCACCTCCCTGCTGCTCGCCGCAACCATGTCGTCAACAGATTCGGCTTCGGTCTTTGCAATACTGCGGTCACAGAAGATGAACCTCAAACACAACCTGCGCCCCATGCTCGAGTTAGAGAGCGGAAGTAACGACCCCATGGCCTACATGCTTACCATTGTGCTTATACAGATTATACTATCGGGCAGCATGAACGCCGGAGAGATTGCCGGTAACCTAGCGGTACAGTTCCTGGTGGGTGGTGCCGGAGGATATATTTTGGGAAAGCTCACCGTTCTTTTTCTGAACAAAATCAACATTGATAACCAGTCTCTTTACGCCATACTGCTATTAGGCTGCGTGTTCTTCACCTTCACCATAACCGACCGCCTGCATGGCAACGGTTACCTGGCGGTTTACATTGCCGGCATGGTGGTTGGCAACAAAAAGATTGTGTTCCGCAAAGAAATAGCCACCTTTATGGACGGCATGTCGTGGCTCTTTCAAATCATCATGTTCCTCACGCTGGGACTGCTGGTTAACCCCCATGAAATGCTCAATGTAGCCCTTGTAGCCATACTTGTCGGTGTGTTCCTGATACTGATAGGACGTCCGCTCAGCGTGTTTCTCTGTCTGCTGCCTTTCCGGAAAATCAACTTCAAGTCGAAGCTGTTTGTCTCCTGGGTGGGACTTCGCGGGGCTGTTCCCATTATCTTTGCCACCTACCCCGTTGTGGCCGGTGTGGAAGGTTCAAACAGCATCTTCAACATCGTTTTCTTCATCACCATAGTTTCGCTCGTTGTGCAAGGCACCAGCATCTCATTCTTTGCACGGCTGCTGCACCTCTCCGCCCCGCTGCCCCAAACAGGCAATGAATTTGGCGTGGAACTGCCCGAAGAAATAGACAGCAGCCTGTCGGACATGACGGTAACGCCCGAGATGATTGAGCAAGCCGACACTTTAAAGGAGATGAATTTACCACAAGGCACGCTGGTTATGATTGTGAAACGAGGCAATGAATTCCTTATTCCCAACGGCAGTTTGAAGTTGCATGTCGGCGATAAACTGTTGCTAATTTCCGAGAAAGAGAAATCATAAAATCAGCTAAAGTGGCACTTTGTGTCCTTGTAGTGTGGCTGTTCTCCTCATAAAAAGTATAAAAAAAAGTATCACCAAGTATCACCAACTCAATAATCAGTTGATATACAAGTGTTTACGGGTGACACTTGCCTTAAAAAAAGCCTCACCAAGTATCACCAAGTATCACCAACTTTTTTGGCATTAATTCCTTACAAGTTTGCTACTATTTATTCTTTATATATAAGATATTTAGTTAGCATGCTTCTGCGATTTATTTTGCAGGTTAGCAATTTTCGTCTCCACCCGGGTGTACACAGTTTGTACACCCCCATGTACACGGTTTGTAGACCCGGGTGTATAATGGCTGTACACCCGGGTCTACAAAAAGATTTGCAACGAGCAGATTTTATTTCTACTTTTGCGTCATTCAAAACACAAGTGCTTCCCACCTGTAGGCGAAGCATTTTTTATATCAAACCCAAATAAACAGAACCTGAAAATGAAGAAAAGTACATGGAAGAGCAAGCTGCTATGCATCAGCATGGCCGTTGCCACCAGTCTGCTTACAAGCAATTTGTATGCAGCCAATAAACCTATCAGCAAGAAAGAAGCCAAACGCTGGTGTGCGAAAAAAGAATGGGCCAACGGGTTTGCACCTGTCCCCTACAAAGGAACCGACTGTGTGGAGTTTGCCACTCAGTACGCCAAAAACAAAGAACTGTGGGATAAGATGTTCAGCTGGATGGCACAAAACGACTTATTGAACATGCCCGAAGGTACCTACCCTATTGATGGCAAAAGATGCTACATTAAAATATCGAACAGTCAAACGCGAGATGCCAGCAAAAGCAAAGTGGAGTCGCACCGCCAGTACATTGATTTGCAATACGTGGCCAAAGGGACGGAACGTTTCGGCATCATCAACCCCAAAGATGCCACACCCGTAACGGAGTATAAGCCCGATGTGATTCATTACACGGCAAAGAAAATAAAGTATGTTGATTCCAAGCCCGATTTCTTTTTTCTCTTCTTCCCCAATGATTACCACCAGGCACTTGTGAAGGCTGAAAAAGAAGAAATAGTAAGGCTGATTGTTGCTAAAATAGAATATATTCCCTAACAACTATTAATCTATGTTATAAAACACCTGTTTCCGCACACGAGACTTGCAAATACCGAAAAAGTGCGTATCTTTGCAATGTGTTTTTCATAGTATTAGATTTAAGGTTAACAAAGGTTGGAGTCAGGCGTGACTCCTTTTTTTTTGCCCATACCCCAGCAGTGGGCTCTCCGGCTTATCTAACCGATTTCTTTTCCAATTCAATGGCACGTGGAAATATGATATTGTTTTCCAGATGAATATGCTCGTGCAAAGCCTTCTCAAAATCATGAAGTTGTTTTAAGATCAGTCGGTAGCTATCACATGCATCAGCAGGTGCAGTATAATGGTTCGTCAACCCATCGATGGTGCGATACCTTTCTCCCTCGTTATCATGCTCAGCCATCATGGCATCAATAGGATAAGCCACGCTTCCGCAATGCATTTCCTCGGCAGGTTGACCGGCTTCAGCAGCTTCAAACAGCTCGAGCACATAAGGGAAAAGCACGTTCTCTTCCTTTTGCAAGTGCATGTTCAGATCAATGAGAGAGCCCTCGAATAATTCTTGAATGGTATAAAGTTCGGGATGACTATCGCCGTGCACGGAAGCAACCTTATCGAGCAGTTGTTTCATTTGCGGACCTTTCTGGCGAATGCCGCGGTGGTGTATTTTCAGCACATAATCAATCAGCAAATCGATGGGCCAAGATGCAAAATCAATACGTGCCCCCTCTTCAACCTGATTGAGTTCATTCAATATCTGGTCAACGCTGACACCTTTAGCGGCACAAGCCTCGGCAAGCGACACATGACCGTTGCAACAAAAATCAATACCGTATTTTGAGAACACTTCTGCAGCAGCAAAGTTTTCGGCTACCAAAGAGCCTACTGATACCTGAGTTGAAATTACTTTTTCCATAATCTATCATTTTAAAATTTGATTTCGTATGGCAAATATACAGGTATAAGCAGGCTCTATTCTGTAACATTCGTTACAATGCCGAACTATTTTTGTTCAGGTGCAGCAGTTTTAAGGGCAGCAATGGTGTAAACAACCTGTGCTTCGGGTGTGGTGGTGATCACTGTTACTGTAAATTTGTTAAAAAGCTCACTGGCACTTTCCTTTTTCACATTCACTGTTGCTGTAGGATTCTTGCACTCAACAACCACAGAAGACAAGATTTCAGCTGTTTTATTCCATAAATACTCCACTTCAACTCTTTTTGAAGAAGAAAGCGTACCCGTAACAGTCAGCGGCGCCCCTGAAATCATAAAACTCTTAGCACCTACAGTGTAAGTCTGGTTGTTCAATACAATCTTTTCAATAGAAATGTCTGAGTTACTCAACATAGCAGGATTTTCCGAATCAGAAGAACAAGACGCCAATAGAATAACAGAGAGGATAAAAAATAATTTTCTCATAAATAAAGTCTGTTAGTAAAAATACATCAAAATATTATTAATAGAATTCGCGTGCAAACTTCGCAAAACGAGATGCAGTACAAATACTCATATCCGTAGTCAGAAACTTTCCCTTATAAAACACCGAAAAAACAGTTGCAGGAGTAGGCGCCTGCTGTGCCTGTTCTTTTGTTTCCAGTTTAATAATGGTAAGCGGTACGTTGTTTTGTTGCGCCAATGCCGACAAAGCATCATTTATATAGTATTCAGTATACGGACAACGATTGGAGTAATAAACCACCAACCCGTTAGTTTCTTCACACTCCCCTTTCAACACGCACGGCTTGAAAGAAGGAAGTTCAGCCCCACTCTTTAACTTCAAAACCAAAAGAGCAAAGCCGTGTGGTAAAGTCTCAACCACCTCAAAACCCTGTTTCAACAGCCACTTGGTGTCACTCATAAAAGGAAGTTTTTTGGTGCCCACCACGGTAACCAGTCCGGCGCAACCCTGCGCACAAGCATCATCCACGACAGATTTCAACAAAGCTTTTGCATGCCCCTTCCCTTTGTACTGACCGGACACCCAAAAGCAATTAATCATTAAATACCCTTTCGCCTCAACGGGCAGCCAGGCATTCTCTGCCGGAACATACTCTATAAAGACCTTGGCCTTTTCGTCCAATCGCCTGAACACATATCCATGTTCCATTTCATTCTTCAGCCACGATTTCTTTTTCTCGTAACCTTCCTTTATTTTCTTGTCAGAGAACCCGCAACAGATGTGTTCCGCATCCAGATTTTGGGCATTTAATGTGATGTACTTTGTTTCCATCGTGTTAGTTGTTGTTTTATAGATTTATAGAATTATTTCTTTTACGGAATTTATAACTATCATCGTACTGCTACTTTCTTAGTTTTCATTTTCTCTACGTCACTTGTTGTGTACTTTGTGTTATGTAACAGAATGCCGGCAAAAGTAGTATTTATTTTATTATTTTTGGGAAGATAGTATAAGAAATTATCCTTTATGTATCTTATTGCACACTAATACGTTAAATGATATAGTAATATAACTATTTCAGAATCATTTTCTTATTTTTGCCTACATAAAAACATTAATAAGTGATATCGAAACTGCAAGAAATTCAATCTAGTGAAAGAAAAATAGGAATCAATCAAGAAAACTTATTTTATATTAATCTTGAAAACAAAAGAACTAATAATCAAACTTACTGTATTGATACACATGTTCTCACTAAATAGAAAGGCAATGCTTATAGCACTTCATCTTTCAATCAAGAAACTAATCAAATATTCAGCTCGTTTATTTATTCAGGAGCGCGAGATATGAGATCATCATCCAATCATGAAGACCAAACACTAAAGCCTAAGAAGAAAGAAAGGAAAAATAAACTTTAGGAATGTTCCTCATCATAAAAAGCTAATTACAAAGGAGGATATCGAATTAATATTCTTATCTTTGCACATATTAAAAATATAAAAATGGATTTTTTACATTCAGAAATAGGTTCTGCTAAAGACAATTTTTATAGCCCAGTACATAATTGGTATAAATTTACTGCTGGATTCTCTTACAAATTTGTTGATTCCATCCTTGATGAAGAAGCAAAAAGTAAGAATCCAATTGTATTTGAGCCATTTGCAGGTTGCGGAACCACACTTGTTTCATCTCAAAAGAAGCAAATTAAAGCGATTGGTAACGAAGGGCAAGAATTCATGTTTGATGTTATTAAGGCTAAACTTAATTGGGATATTGATGAGTTTCAATGCATGGAAAATCTCAAGCAGATTAATAAATATATTAAAGAGCATTTAAGAGGTTTTAATATCGAGCAAGATAGTCATCCGTTATTACAATCATTATATACACCTGAAACTTTAACAATTTTATATCTTATCCGAAATGGATTGAAAGAGGTGGAATCTGAAAAAACAAGATTGTTTTTCAAATTAGCTTTGAGCCAAATAATGCATAAATCAGCGATTCACCCTATTGCAGTTCCTTATATATCAAGAACAAAAAAATTAGCACATGAAGGTCAGCCATGGGAAAAATTTCAGACTACGGTTTCTCAAATGCTTTTGGATATAAATCCATTGAAAGACATTACTTGTTCGTCAGATATTTACCTGCAAGATTCAAGGAAAAGAAATGAACAAATAGAGGAATCTTCATGCAATGTATGTATTACATCACCACCCTATTTGAACAACCTTGATTATGGAGAAGTGTCAAAAGTACATACTCATTTTTTCGATATTACAAACAATTGGAATGACATAACAACAAAAGTCAGACAAAAACTAGTTACTGGGGCAACAACTCATTATAAGGAATCAGAATTTAATCTTGATACATTCAAATATTCAGAATTTGCACAAGGAAATAAGTCCATATTTGCAGATTTATCAGATACCTTTTTTCAAATCAAGAATATAGCGAAAGATAGAAAAGGGAAAAAAAGTTTTGATATTTTAATGATGCACTATTTTGAGGATATGTACAATGTTCTCAAAGAAATAAAGCGAGTTTTGAAACCAAATAGCAAAGCCTATTTAATATTAGGAGATTCTGCACCTTATGGTGTGTACGTTCCAACAACGAAAATACTTGGTGAGATTTCTAAAAGTGTCGGATTTAATGATTATCAGATTTATAAAATTCGATCAAGAGGTACTAAATGGAAGTCATTAAAAAACAGGCACAGCATTGAACTGTCCGAAAATGTTTTAGTTTTAGAATGAGTAAAGATATATGTTTATATAAATCAAAGCGAATAGAATTACCATCTTTGACAGGCGAAGCTCATACCGAACTATTAAAGGGATGGAGTTTGTCTTATGTCTATTTTTTGAGGGAACTGAAAGACGTATTCTTAATTATCGTAAAATATAAAAGCGTAAGCAAGTCCTTGATTTGTAGGAAGTGTAAAGAAGAAAATATACTTCCAGAAGGAATTAATAATGAATGGACTGAAAGGAGTATATTAGAACGGATTAATGCATTAAAAAATTTCGGATTAATTTCCAAAGATGGAGAAGTGATTAATGCAAATATTTTCAATAGCAATTTAGGTTCAGAGTTGACAGATGAAGATAAGAATATATTCAAGTCAATTTTCTTCCAATATTTTCGATTTAGAGAAATTATATCATGGATGATTAATCCCTATGCAGAAAACCGTTTAGAGATAATGTCATCAATAAATGAATTTGAAGTAAAAGAGAAAACAAAAGTTACTTTTCCATTTATAAATGAAGGACGATTTACAAATTCCTTTTTCTTTGAGCTGAAAGATAATGCAGATGTTTTCTATATAAATGATAAAAATTCAGATTTAATGCGTTTCTGGGACGTATTTGTAAAATGGGGTACTACTTTAGATTTACTCGACAGGTTTCAACCTAAATGGGCAGATATTAATGTTCTGCCTAAAGTCAACAGTCTTTCTTGTGTTTATTTTAAAAAAGAAATACAAAAAAATTTCTCGTTAATTGGGTTTATTCATCAGAATTACAAATCAAACTATATTTATATACCTCAATTAATACTCGATATTATAATGCTATACCGATTTCCTATTGACGGAATAAAAAAAATGATAGTTGATCAATGTTTAGAAAATAGAGATAAAGTTAGTATGCAGCGGACATCTGAGATTTTTGTTGAAGAAAAAGAAAAAGTCCTTCTTCCAATGCATAGAAATACATACGTTTCTCACTTATTAATGTTGTAATGTTATGGAACAAAAGAAAATTTTGGAACAAATTTTGAAGGAGACAAATAGTCATGAAGCCGATTCTATTAGTAACTTAGGGCTCAAATTTAACCCGTTTCCTCGCTCTGGAATAGCTGATTCCAATAGTTCAGATGAAGTAATAGAATCACTTCCTCCAATTAACAAAGAAACTATGAGTGAAATAGTCGGATTTGTTAAGGATTCTTTATTCAACAAAAATCCACGAGAAATAGATCCTTACCTGAGTCTTATAATTAGAGGTGATTATGGCACCGGAAAAACGCAAACTTTATTTTTTATTAAGTGGTTACTTGAAAGTTTGAGAGGGGAAAATAAAGTCAATCCCTATGTTGTATATATAGATAATCCAGGATTAAAACTCTCAGAATTAATCGGTTCAATAATCAATGAAATTGGACAAGAAAATTTCAAACGTTATTTATGGGATGTTTTTCTTGCGCATTTGAATAAAAACCAGTCGCTATTAGAACAGTTAAGATCAATTAGCAAGTCTAATCTTTCCACTCTTTTTACTGAAGAGTCTAAACATCTAACCATTAATGAATATGTTAGTTATAAAATATTTATTGATGACTTGTATAAAGGAGTAGATACAAAGAAGAGAAAAGAGGTTCAAGATGCATTAAAGGTAGCTATTGTTAAATGTTTTGAAGAAATTGCGCCAAATACTAGTGTGGCTATCTATTTCTACGATTTAGTTGCAGATAATATTGGTATAAATAAAACATGGGATTTGCTTACAACGGGATCAATAAAGGAAATTGACAAACGAGAGTTTCATATTTTAAAAACAATCGTAGAGATCATAAAAGGATTAGGCTATACAGATTTTATAATCTTAGCTGACGAATTTGAGGAAATAACAGCAGGAAGGCTCCCTAAAACAGAAATAGATAATTATTTAAGAAACTTAAGGACTCTAATTGATAAAGAGAAAAATTGGTGTGCTGTATTTGCTATGACAGGCAAAGCTCTTACAATGATTGAACAATTTTCTCCACCTCTTGCTGACCGTATTAAGGGGCGAATAATTGATTTAAAGCCTTTGAATATAGAAACATCCAAAATTTTAATAACTAATTATCTAAATTTAGCAAGAGATAATAGTATTGAAATATATCCTTTTGATGAATCTGCAATTTCGACTCTTTTGGAATATACAGAAGGCTCTCCGCGCTTATTATTAAAATACTGCTATCTGTTAATACAAAGGACAAAAGACGAAATGCAGGAAAATGTGATTATTAATGCTGATTTTGTTAAGCGATATGTAAAACCTTTAGACAATTAGTATTATGTCAGTATATGTTGATGATAAATTTAGAATTAATATCTTTCTTGATACAAATATTTTAATTGATGTTCTTGATGGAACTTTCACTAATTTAAATCATTCTATCAATTTTCTTATTTCTTCAGATTTTGTTACTCTTAAATCGTCTCACTATGTTATGTTTGAGATGGTAGAGAATAGAAAATGGAATCATTTTGCTAAAGAGGTAGTTAGACATACAGGGACTATTGAATCTGTAAGAAAAAAATACAATTGGAAAATTAATGGTATAAAATATTCAGACCACAAAGAGAATATCCAGCAAAAAGTCCTGATCGAAAAAGAAAAGATAGTAAGGGATTTCACAATTATTTGGGAAGAAAATGTACTACACAATGAATTACTAGCTCCAACATTAGATTTATGCTTAGAATCCACTATCTCAAGGGAGGATAGCTTGGTGCTACTTTCAAGTGTATTCCCTAAAGAAAGGCAAAAAGAAGAGCAGGTTTTATTAATGAGTAGAGATAAAGAATTTAATAAAAGTTGCAACGAAATTGACATTAAAAGTATATTTTCTAAACACGACATATATGTTCCTGAGATGATAAAAACAGGCTGTCTTTTTTGTAATAAATACCCTAAACAAATAAACCTCAATGCTTCTAATCAACATACGAAGAGTGAAATAGAACAGTTTTGGAAACAGAAAATTATCGAAACCATTGTTAACAAAAACAAAGAATCTTTCCTTGGATATACTTATTCATTCAAACTAGTAGCCGGAAAAGACTGTGTATTTTTCAAATTAGCTAAAAAGACATTTTTACATAACAATATTGGCTTAATAATTATTGGAAAGGATTTGGACTTTATCTATTCTACCTACGTCATTTCTGATTTTTGGAATAATGAAAAAATAGACAATTATCCCTTAGTTGATGATAATAACGAGTTACCTATTTCTTTTAAGCCATACGACAAAGATGACAAGGGAAATATGATAGAATTTCAAAATCTAAATTTGCTATCAAAAATGAGAGAAAAGGGGAATCTTGTATTTGTTAATGACGATTTGTAAAGCGTTTACTTCTTGTGATAGTTTATATATCCCTAGTTTTGCAGATACAGAGAATAAGGTTTATCTTTGCCCTCTATATTCTCCATGAACAAACTACCGCAAAAGCAAGTTGCAAATTAGTAGGAAAATTCATAGGGTATGCTTAAAACTAAAAATATAAAGTTTTAAATATCAGCATGGCAACTCTGTAATGAAAATTACATAAAAAATTATTTAAAGAAAATTGCAAGTAAAGACACTATCCAATATATTGTGTAAACTATAGCTCGAGGTTTTAGATTCAATTATCTTTGAAAATAAAAAGATGGATAGTGTTATTTCAAAACGAGAAAAACCTTGTCAGCACACACCCGCAAAATCAATCTGCCACTCTTGCCCCGGAGCATAAGTGTTGTGATAGACATACTGGTGATGTTTACGGTAATCAATCAGATGCTTCTTGAATTGTGTGTATTGGTAGCCATCCGGATATTGGGAAATGTCTTCCCAAAATGATTGGATCCTAACATACAGGCGGTTGAGCTCTGAAAGATACCCTGCTAACTGAAGGTTCTGTGTGCTTTTACATCCGTCCGCTTGGGGGACAGAGGATGCGGGTTAAGAATGGCGGCAATATCGAAGTCACTCAGGCGTAGAAGCCCATCGTAAGAAAGATCTGTTTGAGACACCAGATGCTTGTAGTTGTGGACAGTGCGCTTACTCATATGGAGCTCTGAACAACGGAAGTTCAGCGAATGCCCACAGTTAAGAAGTTTAAGCATGCGTTTTAGTTTTAACATCGTAATTTTACATTTGTCATAATATTGTAATATAGTGTTTTTTAATGCAATATTACGAGATTTATTAATGAGAAAATTATAAACGAAAAAGCGGTATCCATTTGAGCGCTACAGGTGGTATCCTTTGGTCAATCTAATCAATTTACTGAATCAGTATTCAGAAATTCGAATATTTTGTTTACCTTTGTAATGAATTGGAATTAGTTTACGCTACTTGTTTGAGGTGATATCTTTTATACAATTTACATTTGTATGAATTCGTAAAAATAAAATGGGTAATTTTCAAGAAAAACAAGAAAATGCGAAGCCTCATGTTGTATTAATGATACGGCACAGGTCTATAGGACAAACAAAGTATTGGCTGCTATCGGCAGAGCGATTAATCAATTATAACCATAATGCAACTTAATTTTGAACAATTACTTAAAATGAAAGACATTAGATACCTTCAAAGGAAGTACCCATTTGTAAAGCATAAGATTGATTCAATACTTTTAATAAGTATTGGAATATCTATGATCTTATATATTTTCCAACCTTTTAGTTTTGATTTATATCAAGGGAATAAAATAGAAGCATCTTTGGGATTTGGGTTTGTAACATTTATATGTCTATTCGTATTCAATTATGCCATAAAGAAGAAAATTGCTAAAACGCTAAAAAAATGGACTATATTAAGTGAAATTATGTATATTATAGGCTTAGTTCTATCCATTACGATTCTAAACTATATATATTTTTCAATAATATTAATGAATTTCTCATTTAATATTATTATATTATTGTATGTGTCATATTTTACTTTTTTTATTGGTTCAATTCCTGCAATTATATTAGTCCTTATAAAATATAACCGTTTTTTAAATGGACAATTAAATTCTTTGGTTGATAAAAAAGATGAAGATTATGAATTAGATTTAACAATAATCAATCATTTAACAAAAGAAAAAGATTTAACAATAAAACTCAATGATTTCATCTTTGCGGAAGCTGATAAGAATAATGTTACAGTTTGCTACCTAGAAGGTGAAGAATTAAAGAATAAAAGTATCAGAGCAACAATTTCACAAGTTCAGGATGATTTGAGTCACCCAAACTTGTTTCGTTGCCATAGATCATATATTGTAAACCTTAATAAGATCGAGTCCGCAAAGGGAAACTCAAATGGTTATCAAATAAAACTTAAACACTACAGGAAAGAACTTCCTGTATCGAGGAAATATGCTGATGAGTTTAAGTCGTATATTTATTAATTTTTTTTATATACCAAATACCAAACCAGCACAAAATACTAATTATTATTAGAAATATTTTTATTATATCCATTTGAATGACAGAGAGAATATTTATTATAGCATGAAAACAGCCACATACAATTATAGATTTAGTATTAATCGCTATTTGCCCTATTCCCCAAGAACCCAAAAATAATATCAATAAGAACAATGCATTACTTTGGCATACGCTAAAATTTAAGTGCCATATAAACCACATAATTGTTATTATTGATACTCTCCTTAAAGTAGGCAAGTTTATTAATTCGCTTTGTAGATAGCCTCTCCAACCAAACTCTTCACAATAAGCATAAAGTAAACAGGTTATTAGAATAAGGGTATTAGAAAACGTAGCATTTTTTGTAAATAAATCATATAGAAAAAACAAACAAATTGGAATGGATACAGACAAAAGTGTTCTCTTCATAGAAAGGCCAAAACTAGAATATTCTATCTTCCTTTTAAATAAAATAATAACGAATAAAGCTCCTATCAAAGGCCCGATTCCTGTTAAAATTACATATAAAAGGCTATCCGTGATCGAACCTAAAAATGGTGGTCTATAAATCCCAAAAACATAACGTAGCCCGATTGCAATCAAAAAATAGAAAGTAATCACACCTATTTTTATCAAAATTTGTTTTTTAACTTCCATATGTATTCTATATTAAGTCAATAACCTACAATTATTCCATTATTATATAACTGTTTTAACACCTTGAGATCAACAGTACTTTCATTAAGACGATTACCTGAAAATAAAATATCATACAACTCTTTAGTTAATTTTACAATCTTATATGTCAATTTATTAATAACAAAATAAGAATCTTGAATAATAAATAATCCAGAATAATCATTTAGCTTGTATGGTATATTGGGAGTAAAATCGCCTACATGAGTAATAACCGTTTTTTGCGGTAAGACTAATTTGTGTATATGAAACCAGCCTTGCCATTGGCTGTAGTGTTTCAAAATCATACCTTCCAGGTTCATAAATAACTGCTGCATAGTATATTGGGTATATTCTTGGACATTTAAAAAATTGCTAGGATTGATAGAATCAAAAAGTACCCAATTAGGTTCATAGTCTTCACTATAATATGAGATGAGTGGAACTATTGGACATTTAGAATAAAAAGATAAGTAAGCAAGGCTCTGCCTTACTGAAATTTTCTCATTAAAGAAGTTTACAACAACATTACTGCTTGTGTTATTATTTTCAAATCCTGAACTCCAATCAATATAAGTAAGAATTGAGTAATTTTTATTTATCCTGTCCATCAATTCTATAATCGTATTCTTATTATTGGATGCTAATATTTTTAAATTTGTTGTCGACGTAGGAAATATTTCTTTAGCAAGACTAAAATGAGCTCCTAAGGATTTTTCCAAATCTTCCATTGGGTAAATAGAAGAATCTATGACAATGACAATATTTATATTATTTTTTACCATAGGTAGGATAGCAGTTCGAAATGCACCCAAATGATAAGAAATATAAATTGTAGGCAAATCCTTACTAAATTTATCAGGGGAAAGATTTGCAAAGAAATTATTTAAATCAAATGTTTTAAAATACTCAGGAATATTTTCAAGTATTTTCAGTTTCAATAAATTTTGGTAGATATTTTTATGATCACTAGCACTGATATCAGGCATGAATTTTAGAAGGTTTGCAGATAATATGTGATAACTTTTAAGTTCATTCTTTTCGAACGTAGAGGCTAATTTATCAACGGCATATTTTCTTGCAACCTCCACAATCTGAGTTCTTATTTCATTCTTATTCATATTCTAATTATTTAGGAACCCCAGGATATTCTCAGACAAAAGTTTTCCGTCAAGTATATGAGAAGACTCAGGAAGTTTTTTAATTTCTATTTTGGGTAATAATTTGCTAATCTCTGACACGGAATTAATCTTTAACATTCGATCATTCTCTCCATAAATATATAGCGCGGGGATGTCTAAAACTGGAAAGTCTATTTTATCAATAATCGACATCTGCTTTAATTGTTGTGCTATCGCAGCTGAAGAACATGGGGAGAATTTAAGATTTGCAAATAGCTTTATATAGAATAAGTTATTTTTATTTATAAAAAATGGGTCATAAGATAATATTGTAAGAAATCTACAAAACAGTAATTCATCCATTGAAATCGCATGATAAAGAATTTTATTAATTTCTTTATCATAGAATGTCAATTTATTTTGTGATGAAATTAAGATTACTGAACGCAAGTTGGCATAGGATTCTTTCAGCAACTCCTGTACAACCATTCCACCATAACTATACCCACAAAAAACAAACGGTTTATCCAAATGAATTAATAACTCATTTCGAACCATCTCTGATGTGTCATGCAATGTATTTTGATTAACGAAATCAGAACTAAAGCCAGGATAATCAAATAATATAATTTCATACTTATCATATAGCTCCGCAGGAATTAATGAGCTCCAAAAGTCCTTATTAGTACCCATCGGATTAAAAAATATTATCGCTTCCAACTTATCTCCTCCTTTTCTATATATATTCATTTTGAAAACTGTCTACGTAAAAAATAAAAAATAGCAATACTATATTTCTTTATAATTATGAATACAAGTACTAAAATTGCTATTTTTTTAAGTACTTCAATTACTGTAATATAATTAAATTCCATATATCCAATATTCGTTATAAAGATTGCTGATTTAAAAAGCGAATGAATAACAAACATAAATACTGTAAGGACTACTAAAAACACAAAAAAAAGGCGTAGTAAAGTAAAAACGAATAAGAAATATTCCTGTCTTAAGGATTTCTTTAATACATTATTATGTTGAAAAGGGCTCTTTTTTACGAATAATTTTAGGAATTTATTATTAGACTCTTTCAACAAATTAGGTATTTCAACAAAATCTGATAATATCCAATATCCATCAAATTTGAAAAATGGAATAAGATTAAGGAGAATAATTGAATTATTAACAATCAATAGTTTATTTATAACCCCAAGTATGAACGTATTATCCAATATATTTAATATTGCAAACAAAATTAAGTTAACCAACATTTGAGTAGTTATTCCTCCTAAATTTATTTTTGTTTTTGCGCTTTTTGATAATATCCACGCATCTGTCAAATTCACGTACATCATAGGCATAAAAAAGTATAATCCAAATCCTATCCCTTGCGGCTTAAGTTTTTCCACTGATGAAGCAGCTATATGTCCCAACTCGTGAATCAGCAAAATAAAAAAAAGTAAGATATAGGTGATTACAATTTGCAAAATTTCGTTGTTTGCAGGTATAGCATTAATTAAACGAATATTAGATATATACAATATTATATTTGAAACCGAGAATAAAATAAATATGTATATGAATAATTTTCCAAATAATGGCTTCAAAGATCGAGAAAAATAAGATGCATATTTAGAGGATAATAATTGCCCAGTCCACCAATAGTTCTTCATGAAAGGGATATCCGCTCTTTCTTTCTCACTATTAAATATGGGAAGGATATTATTATTTATAATGTCTGATAATTGTTTACTTGTAATGTTATTATCTGGTAAATTTTTTAGCACTTCTTCAATTGTACCAAATTTCTTTGAATTTGACAATATATAATATATGCTCTTACCGATTTTATAATACTTAGACTTATAGCATAATAGATAAGCATTATTATCTTGAATTAATGTTTGGTATTCGTATTTTTGCAAAATATTTTCCATAATGTTTTATTTTAAAGGTTAGGAGTCTTATCTCCTAACCTTATAAGTTTAACAATACTGTATCAGTTACAGAATCACGACTTTGTCTATGGATATGGATGCTTCCTGAGCAGCAACAACGGGTTCGAATCTTTCTTCCAATTCGATAATGTTCAATTCTTCTAACATAATTTTAAATTTTAAGAGTTTGAAAATAATTTGATAATTACAGGAGCACAACAGTGTCGATAGATATGGATGCTTCCTGAGCAGCTACAACGGGTTCGAATCTTTCTTCCAATTCGACAATGTTCAATTCTTCTAACATAATTT
>NZ_ATZI01000001.1 GCF_000428125.1 Bacteroides graminisolvens DSM 19988 = JCM 15093 | reverse complement strand
AAATGCAATCATAAACCGCTAAGACATAAAAAAAGGCAAGAGTATGAGCTCCTGCCTTTGCGCCTATAATAATTTGAATATACTATAAGATTATAAGTACAAAGATAATACATTATCCTGTCAATTCCAAATCATTGTGGTTCTTTTATCAGGTTATTACATTTTATGAGGAAAACAACAACCCATGTACAAGTATCCGTTGGCAGAATTCACGAAGTTAAAAGGGTTATGTCACGAATGAAAGTCCATTTAGGAGATGAATCAAAGCAAAAAAGACTGTTTATTATCAGAAAAGGCTCGAAATGAGCCAAACATCGACGAGATTTCAGTTAAATTGTAGTTAACGAATCTGTATACATTGTTAAAAGTGATGGATAGTGATAGTAAAACACCGTTTTTAGTGGTAGACATCTTTTACTATCACTACACTAAAACCCCTTTCTGCAAAGGGTTTTAGTGTAGTTAGTGAGGGTAAGTGATGGTAAACCACACTTTTTTATTTTCTGGGAGGTGTGTCGCGTTAGCACCGGTTGCTAAAGAGCACAGCTTCCTTCGCCTCCAAAGTCGGCACCGGTGGTTCCCTTGTATTCAGGATGCCGTTGCAGCCAAACAACAGCGTACGAACAGGTTGCAACGGGCTTGTATCCGTTTTCCAAGGCATAATCATACGTAGCCTTAACCAAGGCAGACGCAATGCCACGCCCTCCTATTTCTTCGGGAACAATAGTATGCCGAATGTCCAACGCTCCGTCGGCAAGTGTATAGGCTACGTAAGCCGTTACACCATCAACTTCAACACGGAACTTACTTTTTTCTTTATCATGTACTATATCCATAACTTTATATTTTAGGGTTCGCCCAAATATATAAAATTATTTTATATAACAAGTGCAGCCTAACAAAGTATTATTACCTTTGCTTGCATGAATCTGAAGACGCAACTATCCAAACGAATCGGCATGAACCAGGTGCGACAGCTGTTGCTCCACATCGGGGGAGATGAAAAGTCAATCAAAGAGCTGTATGACTTAATCTTTGAGGAAGACGTTACCACTTCTTTCCAGGCTCTATGGGTGTGCACACACTTGAACGAGGAAGATAACCGTTTGCTGTTTGACAAACAAAACCAATTGATTGACTTGGTGATGAATTGCACACATACGGGCAAGCGACGCATTTTGCTGAATGTGCTTTGTCGACAGCCCGTTCCGGAAGAATTCAGAACCGATTTCTTAGACTTCTGCCTCGAAAGAATGATGTCGAAACAGGAATTGCCCGCCACACAAATGCTTTGCATGAAGCTGGCTTATGAAATGTGCCGACACATTCCGGAGCTTTTGCAGGAATATCGTAACCTGATAGAGATCATGGAACCCGATTTATTATCACCCGCCGTGAGGGCTGTTCGTCGAAACATTTACAAGGCGATCACTAAAAAAAGAGGTATACTAAAACAATAACAAAGAAAGAATATGAAACTACATCACATCGCTATCTGGACATACAAACTGGAAGAGTTAAGAGATTTCTACACGCGTTATTTTAACGGAAAAAGTAATCAGAAGTACGTCAACAGCACCAAAGGCTTTGAATCTTATTTCATTGCTTTCGACGGTGAAACGAGTCTGGAGTTAATGAGCCGCACCGATGTGCAAAACCTGCCCATAGAGGAAAACCGACTGGGTTTAACGCACATGGCTTTCACTTTCGGTAGTCGGGAAGAGGTTCTGCGGCAAACAGAAAGATTAAGGGCCGACGGGTATGTCATTGCAGGTGAGCCGCGAACTTCGGGAGATGGCTACTTTGAAAGTGTGGTGCTCGATCCTGACGGCAACAGAATAGAATGTGTATTTCAAAAAGAAGCATAAGTATGAATAAGAATTATATAGAAACAAACCGCTTGATTTTAAGGCGATTCGAAGAGACCGACATCGATGATTTTTTTGAGTGTTGCCAGAATCCCAACCTAGGCAATAATGCCGGTTGGAAACCGCATGAAAGCAAAGAAGAATCATTGGCTATTCTGAAATCTTTTTTCATTGAGAGTGAAAACAATGTATGGGCAGTGGTACTGAAAGAGACCGACAGAATCATCGGTTCCATCGGACTTGTTCCCGATCCCAAACGGGAAAATCCGCACAGTGGCATGCTGGGCTATTGGTTAAAGGAATCTTGCTGGGGAAAGGGTTACATGTCCGAAGCCACACAAGCTGTCTTGAAGTTTGGATTTTCCACTCTCAACCTGAATCTGGTAACGGCCAACTGCTACCCGCATAATGAACGTTCGCAGCAGGTGCTCAAACGCAACGGCTTTGTTTACGAAGGTTTATTGCATCAGGCGGAAGTTACTTACGACGAAAAGGTATTGGATCATCTTTGTTATTATCTAACGAAGGAGGTGTATAAAAAGTAACCTTACTGCATTTGTCTGATGCGCACTTCAACGCCACTTCCTTTGAGTTTAGCCGGTAATTCATCAATGGCGGTACTGCCGTAATGATACGGGTAAAGGACTTTGGGCGAGAACATGCGTGCTGCACGAGCAGCCTGATCAACCGTCATGGTGTAAGGCTGGTTCACGGGCAGAAAAGCCACATCAATCTCTTTCAGTTCTTTGAGTTCGGGAATGTCTTCCGTATCTCCCGCTACGTAAATGCGTAGTCCGTCAAACGTAAGCACATAACCGTTATCACGGTGGCGGGGGTGATACATCTCTCTTCCCACCGTGGTATTGTAAGCCGGAACAGCCTCAACCTTAACATCACCCAAGATAAAGGCCTCATCGCCATTCTTAAGTATGTTTCCTTTTTCCAGTTTTTTGTAACCGGATTCATTAATCAGTACTTCGGTTTGATTTTTACTGACTGCCTGAATGGCTTGCAAATCTAGATGATCGGCATGTTCATGTGTAATAAGTATCACATCTGCTTTGGGGAACGACTGGTAATCGGCATATTGTGAAACAGGATCTATCTGAATGTATTTCCCGTTGTACGAAAGCATCAAGCTACCGTGTTTAATGAAGGTAATAACAACGTCCTTACCCGATTTGGTTTTAAACGTATCTGTTTCAAGGGGTTTTGCCCAAAGAACTGCGGCAAGTGCACAAAGCAACCCCAACACCATGTTTCGTTTCATATCATTTTACTTTTATGGTTCACACACAAATATAGATAAATTTAAAAAGATATTGCTACTTTTGTTGCTGCATAAATAATAAAAACGATTAACTAATGAAAATTTCTTCTCCTCGCATACCCAAAAAGCTTCAGGAAAACGAAGATCTGAGTAACCTGGTTGCCGAACTGACCGAGGATATTGAAGGCCGGCTATTTACGGCACAAACGGCTCATGAGATTTCGAAATCATTGCTAGACGTACAAACTTGTATCTTTAATCAGTGCATATTCCGTGAGTGCGACTTGCATAAGTCGAGATTCTGTGATGTGGAATTCAGAAGCTGCGATTTGTCAAACGTCAAATTGCATGAATGTGCCTTTAACAGGGTTAGCTTTGTTGATTGCAAACTAATGGGGACTAACTTCTCGGAAGGAACCTTTAATCACGTTTCTTTCAGTCATTGCAGTGCTCCTTACGTTATTTTCTCGGGCAGTAAGTTTCACCATGCCCTATTTAGCGAATCGGATATGAGTAGATGTGCTGCCGAGAATTGCGCATTCGGCTTCACGGAGTTCAATCAGTGCAACTTCACCGAAGCAGAATTTCATCAAAGCAAACTGAGGGATATTGATTTAAGTACCTGCGAAATTAATGGCATCCGTCTTACCGGCAATGAATTGCGGGGAGCCGTTGTAAACAGCATGCAGGCTGTAGAGTTGGCCAAGTTGCTGGGAGTTATCGTTGTTTAATGAAGGAATAGTATGAAAAAGGTTATTATAATAGGTGCTACGTCGGGCATTGGAGAGGAAATTGCTAAAATATACATTGCCCAAGGGTGGCAGGTAGGTATTGCCGGTCGGCGCGAGGAGGCTTTAACGGCCTTAGCGGCTACCGCACCTGCACAAGTAAAAACGCAGGTGATTGATGTTACATGTGCCGATGCACCCGAACAACTTCAAAGCCTCATCGAAAAGCTGGGGGGAATGGATTTGTTCTTACTCAGTTCGGGCATCGGTAGCCAGAATGTAAAACTGGAGCCCGAAATTGAATTGAATACCGCACGAACCAATGTAGAAGGGTTTATACGAATGGTGACGACTGCCTATCGCTTCTTTAAGGAACAGGGTAGCGGACACCTGGCAGTAATCAGTTCCGTTGCCGGTACCAAAGGATTGGGGTCGGCACCTGCTTATTCGGCTACGAAGCGTTTTCAAAACACTTACATAGATGCTTTGGCTCAACTGGCACGCATGGAGAGGTTATCCATACAGTTTACGGACATTCGTCCGGGCTTTGTGGCTACCGCTTTGCTAAAGAACCGGAAATATCCGTTGTTGATGCGTGCCGATAGCACGGCCCAACACATTGTGAAAGCGCTTACCAATAAAAAACGCGTGGCGATTATCGACACACGTTATGCCATACTCGTTTTCTTCTGGCAGCTTATACCTCGCTGGGTGTGGGAAAGACTGCCCATACGCAACGATAAATCATAAAGCGATCAAGGCTTTTTCTCCTCAAAATCGAGCGAGATGGAGTTGACGCAATGGCGGGTGTTCTTTGAAGTGAACCCTTCGCCCAAAAATACGTGTCCCAAATGTGCTCCGCAACGAGCACATTGTATCTCCGTTCTTCGCCCGTCGGCATCGGGCACACGTTTTACAGCACCTTTTATCTCATCGTCAAAACTGGGCCATCCGCAACCGGCATCAAATTTATCGTCCGACCGGTACAGAGGGGCTCCGCAACGTTTGCAGCAATAGGTACCGTCTGCTTTATGCTGGTAGTATTTGCCTTGGAAGGGACGCTCAGTCCCTTTATCCACAATCACTCTCTTTTCTTCGGGGGTTAATTCTTTCATAACATATCCTTTCTGAACAGGTTTTCCTTTCTCTTCTGTTTCACGTTGCATCTGCTTCAAGCCCATCAGGCTGACCGACAACATAAAAATCCATATCAAATCTGTTACCTTCATCTTTGTTTATTCTATTATAGAAACAGTGGCTTTTAGTTAATAGTTCAAAGCAATGGGCTGTTTGACATACTTAAACAAACAGATTCGTTATATTTGCATTTGCTATGACAATATCAAAGATAGATAAGGAAAAAAGAACAGTAGAGCGAATGATCAGGCTTTACTGTGAAAAGAAAGAAGGGAATCAGGAACTTTGTGCCTCTTGTAAGGAACTGATTGCTTATGCACATGCCCGATTAGATCATTGTCCGTTTGGCGAACAAAAAGGCATGTGCAAGTATTGCAAGATTCATTGCTACTCACCCCAGAAACGCAAAGAGATTAAAAAGGTGATGCGTTTTGCCGGACCGCGAATGTTACTTTACGCTCCATGGCAGGTTATAAAACATTGGCTGAAAAAATAGACGACTATTCCTCGCTTTGTTTCACCCAAAGCAAACGGGAGATATCGTATCCTCTTCGTTCGGCTTTGTAAAGCAGCATTTTCTTAACGTCATCCGGCAATTGCGGCGTGCGGCTTAATATCCACAAATAGTTATTGTTGCTACTTCCTATAAGCACGTAATTGTAATTCACTTCATCGAGTTCCAATATGTAGTAGTCACTGTAGAACCAAAGGAAAAAGGCGACTTTCAATTTGCCGGGCGTATCCGGATCGGGCACGTATGCTTTTCCTTCCGAAACATTCAGTTCTCCGTTTAGGTAGCCGCTGTTAACGACACGTATCTTGTTACCAGATAGTAAAGTGTACTCCGCCGTCACGCGAGTCAGATTGCGTTCAAACCGATTCTCAAAACGGGCTATCTCGTACCATTTGCCCATGTAACGCGACAAATCTATTTTTCGGACGGTCCACTTAGTCGTGTCAGCCAGAAATTCATCAATGTCATTCGCCGAGAATTCAAAGCCTGTTTCTTCCAGCGTGGCAGGGATAACGCATTGACCTGTAGTAAGGAAATTCGATGCTTCTCCCATAAAGAAACGAATAACGGCAGACGGAACCGTCAATTTGAACCAGCTGCTATATCGCCAGGCCATTCTGTCTCTCAACTCGGTTTGGGTTATTTGATGAGGTGCAACAAAATTAATGATGCCGATAATGGAGGTGGTCTTAATAACATGGAGCATGGCCTTGTTCAGGTCTCGGATGTCTATCCATGGAAAATACTGATTACCGGGACCTATTGCTACGGCCATCTTCAGCTTCAACGAGCGCGAAAGTTCTTTGAATGCGCCTCCGTCGGGCGAAAGCACTACACCGAAACGAGTAATCACCAAGCGTGTATCGGTATGCACCTTGGCAGCTTCGGCTTCCCAACGACAGCAAAGGTCAGACAAGAAGCCTTCTCCCCTCTCCTGCGAGTAGTCGTCATGGCAACCTTCCGTAGGATAATACCCCACAGCCGAAGCCGAAATAAACAACTGAGGTTTCTGTTCGAGTGAATTGATGGTTTGTACCAGTCGGCGGGTAACGTTGATGCGACTGTTATATAGTTCCTTTTTATATTCGGTGGTCCACCGGCGATTGATGGTTGCCCCTGCCAAATTGATAACCACTTCGCACTGTGAAAGGCGAGCGATTAACTGATCGGACATGTTATCACGGAACATAGCACGTCCTAAAGGAACTATCTGATGTCCCTGTAACTCCAAGAAGGCTGAAAGACGCTTCCCGATAAATCCGCTTGCTCCGCTAATGGCTATTTTCATGTTATACTTGTTTTCTTAAAAAACACAAATATAACATGAAAAGTTTAGCTATCAATAGATTAATCGGTACAATACTTTTTCAACGGACAATCTGTTGCTTTTAACCCCTCAACAATGCTCCGGGCATTCATCCGGGCGCCTTGAAGTGAAGTGTGAGTATGGTCGTTATTAAAGAATGCAGCAGCCTTTTCGGGTCCCATCTGCTGAAGCTTATCGGCCGACAGTTTATTCAGGTCAATATAGTAAGCACCGGCTTTCTCGGCGGCATCTTTCGCCCACTGTCCGTAGGTGTCTGTGTTACGTTCAATTTGGCCGTCCTTCCACTTGTTACGGGGCGTGTGACTTAACACTACAGGTATGGCTCCTTTCTCTTTCACATCTCGAATAAACTTGCGAAGGTACCACCCAAATGTATATACTACCTGATATTTACCGGTTGCCTCCATTAAAAAGACTTTACTTTCTTCACCGGAACCGTGCAGTTCGCCACGAGCTTTGCCTACATGAATATCACCACCGTCATTGTGTCCGAACTGCATCAGCACAAAATCACCGGGCTTTAATGCATTATAAACTTTGTCCCAACGGCCTTCATCAAGGAAAGTACGTGCACTGCGGCCTGCCATCGCACAGTTTTCAACGGATATTTTATTCAGGTTAAATTCACCGGCTATAACGCTCCCCCAGCCCCACATGCCGTTTTCATCTTTGTCATTGTTCTTAACGGTACTGTCGCCGATGGTAAATAACACCGGACGGCCCTTTTTTCGACTAGAACCTGTGATTGTGTCTTTTGCAACCGGTTTCAGGTAATTAGCCAACTCCAATCCTTTGTAAGCACGAATTCCTTCTGCAGCCGACTCGGCATTGACTTTAGCTCCGAACGCACTGGTATGTATGCGGTCCAGATAGAATAGGTACTGAACCTTTTCTTTCCCGAATTTCTCAAACTTGCGAGCACTGATGTCATTCAAATCAATGAAAGGAACCTTCTGTTCTTTCGCTATTTGTTTTGCCCATAAACCAAACGTTTTGTTTACTCGCGTTACAATGGTACTGTCTTTGTCTTCCCAAGCATTACGAGGAGTTAGCGAAACTAAAATGGGATGCGCTCCTTTGGCTTTTGCCTCCTGCACAAACCGACGCATGTATTCACCATAGGTGTAAACAGTTTCTTTGACACCTGTTTCTTTAATGGTTACCGGAAGACTGTCTTTGCCGATACCGGGAATGGAAGCACGTGCGCGTCCGCTGTCATAAGGACCGTTGTCATTATGTCCCAGCTCAATGATTACCCAATCGCCCGGACGAATACCTTTAAGTACATCGGGCCAAAGACGAGTATAAAAGGTGCGGCTACTGGTTCCTCCCAGAGCATGATTCTCAACGGTTATCTTATCTGTATCAAAAAAGTCGCCGGCATAGTAGCCCCAGCCCCACTGCCCGTTATTACCGTTACCTAACGTACCGGTGCGCATCGTAGAGTTACCAACTAAAAAAAGAACCGGGTTGTTGCCCTTGCGACTGGCTCCGGCAACAGGGCGTGCCGTTCGCGCCTTATTTAAACTGTCGAGTGTATTGTCAATCACGTTATTCACATCTTTCATAGGTGATGTGATGTTGTTTTGTGCGTGTACTGATCCTGTATATAACAGAAGTCCGAATAAGCCCCAAAGGCTGCATAATAATAGATTCTTCATCTTTCTACTTTTAAACATTGGTTTGAGTGCAAAAATAGAAAGGATATGCTTATGTATACATGGCATATTGTTCACATTCATGTTATATTATTCTTTTTAAGGCAATAATAAAAGTTAAATATTCATTTTCGTCGAATAACAAAAGAGACTAAACATGCAATTCTAACTTCCAGGTAACCATGTAACTTCGTGGTAAGCTCTTGCATAGTTAAACTTCACATTGTACATTTGCTCTCTATAAGAGAGTTAGCGCTAAAAATAAACGTGCTACACTTTATATATTAATTAAAATAGGTTTTACGATTTAAAATAAGAAGTCATGAAGAAGTTATTTATTTTATCTGTCATAGTATTGAGCTCTGCAGCTGCAATGGCTCAAAGTAAGGTTTGGAAAAACGATCCGGCACATTCTCGACTGGGTTTTGTTGTAAAGCACTTGACCATATCTGAAATTAGTGGTCGTTTTGCTGATTTTAGTGTGGATGTAACTACAACAAAAGCCGATTATTCTGATGCTCAAATATCAGTTACGGCAAAGGTAGCAAGTATTGATACGGATATTGAAGCGCGCGATAATCATTTGCGCTCTGCCGATTTCTTTGATGCGGAAAAATATCCGGTTCTTACTTTCAAAAGCATTTACCTGAAAAAGACCGGTCAGAATGAAGGAAAGCTATATGGTAACCTGAGCTTTCACGGCATAACCAAAGCTGTAACATTAGACGTTACTTATTTTGGCACGGTGGTTAACCCCATGAGTAAGGCTGAAACTGCCGGTTTCAAAATTAAAGGAACCATTAAAAGATCTGATTTTAATTTGGGCGCAAACTTCCCCGAAGCGGTAATCAGTGATAATATTCAGATTATTGCCGATGTGGAATTCAGTCCCGCTAAATAATACATTCACCATTAATAACAAATTAAATTTATGAAAACAATAGTAGTTTTAGCTCACCCGCATATTGAACAATCTGGTGTTAACAAGACATGGACCAGTGCATTAGTACAAAAGCACCCGGAAGTGAAGTTACATAACCTGTATACCAAATATCCCGACTGGAAATTTGACGTACAAGCCGAGCAAGCTTTGCTGGAACAATACGATCGCATCATTTTGGAGTTTCCGGTTCAATGGTACAGCGTTACTCCTTTATTAAAGAAATGGCTCGACGATGTATTTTTGCAAGGTTGGTGTTATGGCGAAGGAGGCAATAAGCTTGCCGGCAAACAGATTGGCATTGCCTTGTCCACAGCGGGCGTTTCGGAAGCATACACCGAAGAGGTATACGGAACTGTAGCACAAATTTTGAAACCGCTCGAATCGACCGCCAAGTTTGTTGGAGCCGAATACATTTCATACCATGTATTCCACGGTGCATATACTCCGGATGCAAGCGAACGACTTGCAGAGGATGTAGAAAAGTATATTGATTTCGTGACGAAATAAGCAGCACGTTGCTAAGTGATACCATGTCTCTGTTTTGCATGCGTTGCAAGACAGAGATGTGTAGTTTATTAATACACCAACAAAAGGATGACAATGAAAAGAAGAACAGAATCAGCCTGCCCGGTTCGCTCTGTTTTAAACAGTGTGGGCAGTAAATGGTCTATATTGATTATAGATATTTTGGGCAATACGGAAAGTATGCGTTTTAATGAGATAAATAAAACATTGGGAGATATCTCTCAGAAAATGCTAACATCTACGTTGAGGTCATTGGAAGCAGATGGTATTTTATCAAGGAAAATGTATAATGAAATACCTCCCCGGGTAGAATATGCGCTGACTCAATTGGGGCAAGAACTGTTACCACATATACGCAACCTGATTGGTTGGAGTCAACAAAACTTAGAATCTATCAAAAAGAACCGCTTACTTTTTGAACAAAACCATTAAAGAAAGCGTATTGAGAGTACTACTAAAAATAAAAAGATGAGCTTAAAACATCAGGCGTATAAAGAAGCCAACATTCGGTTTCTAGAAGAAAATCTTCAAAATGAGGGAATTAACGAACTTCCTTCGGGTATTCAATACAAAGTCATTTTAAAAGGAAATGGACCGGTTCCTTCCATCAAAAGCACGGTGAAAGTACATTATAAAGGGACCATGATTGATGGCACCGAGTTCGACAATTCATTTGCTCGCAAGAAACCGGAAGTGTTTCGCGTGAAAGATGTTATTACGGGCTGGCAACATGCGCTCACGGCAATGCCTCTCGGATCACGGTGGATCATCTATATTCCGTATGAATTGGGGTATGGTACAAGAGCATGTGGTAATATCAAAGCGTATTCAACACTTATCTTTGAGGTGGAACTACTCGGAGTCAAGTAGGTCAAAGTTGTTTTTCGGTTAAATGTTTCCAATAGCGTACAGGCATGTTTTGCTTGTGCAGCTTAGGATTGATACGTTCTTTAATGGCGATAGACTTGAAATAGGTTTTCCACATTTCCTGAAACAGTTTCTCGTCTTCTGCCATTTGAGTTTCATCAAGCATGCCACTCACCAAATGGGCGGCTTCGGTTTCTAACGTTATTTCTTCTACGGTATTCAGGTCGTAATAATAACCGTAACTGCGTTTCAAATCATATATAATCCACTTTTGATCGGAAAACCGGTCTTTAAAATGAGGAATAGCAAGTGCCAGAACGTTATACATAGGCTCAAAAGCAGCAAAGAAAGTTCCGTCTGCCGCTTTTTGAAAGCGAACAAACTGAAGCATACGCCTTCTTTCTGCACATACTTTTTTCCATATCTGTGCTAATTCAAGCACATCGGGATCGGCAAAGTTGACTTCAATAGACTGACGAGAATCAATTGCCTTACAAATATAACGAAACAAAAGCATATCAATGTGTGGAAGCTCAGACAGCCAACAGGTGGTTATGCACGAAAGAGCAGAAGTTGACAGTTTCTTCTGCAGACCGGCCCAAACACGGTTCGACTTCTCTTCGTCAGCAATAACAGTAAAACTATCATCAACGAAAAGCGGCAAAGGTTCACCTTCGGCAAGCAATACATCGGGGAAAGTACGACGATAATAAGCATCAAAAACCACCGTAAGTAAACCTTCAAATGTTTTATCATACCGGAAGACAATCATTCGTCAACAAAGTTAAGTAACAATTGCCTGTCATCCAGGTTTTTCTTACCCGACGGCACAAGTAGTTTTCGAACAGTTTGAGGCGTCATTTCATTGACTGTACGAACTGTTAACTCGTTGCAGGTAATAAAGTACTGTGCTTTCTTCATCACAATCCCTATTTTCTTCAACTGATAACTGCCCAACTTTCCGTAACGGCGAGAAGTAATAATGAGCTTAGCCGATTTCACTCCGATACCGGGAACACGCAACAGCAATTCGTAATCAGCTTTGTTCACATCGACCGGAAATTGTTCGGGATGCCGTAATGCCCACGACAACTTAGGATCGACCTCTAAGTCAAGATCAGGATAGGCATCATTGACAATCTCATCCACTTTAAATTGGTAGAAACGGAGTAGCCAATCGGCCTGATACAACCTGTTCTCCCGAACCAAAGGAGGCTGTTTCAACGCTGGTAGACGTTTATCGTAAGTATTCACCGAAACATAGCCCGAATAATAAACGCGCTTCATTGTTGGACGTTGATAAAGCACGGAAGAAAGGCGCAGTATGTCTTTGTCTGTTTCAGGAGTGGCCCCCACAATCATCTGCGTACTTTGTCCGGCAGGAGCAAAACGCGGTGCATAGCGATATTTCTTTCTCTCTTCACTGCTCTCAAGTACTCCCTGCTGAATATATTTCATCGGTTGAAAGACACTCTTAAAGTCTTTTTCGGGTGCCAGGTGTTTTAAGCTCTCTTCATTCGGGATTTCAATATTTACGCTTAATCGATCCGCGTATAATCCGGCTTCATTCACCAACTCCCGGCTTGCCCCCGGAATACTTTTAAGGTGTATATATCCGTTAAACCGATGCACTTGCCGCAAATCTTTAGCAACGCGCACCAGTCGCTCCATGGTATAATCAGGGTTACGAACCACTCCGGAACTCAAAAAAAGTCCTTCAATGTAATTCCTACGATAGAATTCCATTGTAAGCTCTACCAATTCAGTAACGGAGAATGTTGCTCGTCGCAAATCATTGCTGCGGCGGTTGATGCAATAGGCACAATCATAAATGCAATGATTGGTAAGCATGATTTTAAGCAGCGATATGCAACGACCATCTTCCGCAAAGCTATGGCAAATGCCCCATCCGCCTACAGTATTCCCCAATGCGCCCTTCTGATTGGAGCGAACGGTTCCACTAGACGAACAAGATACGTCGTACTTGGCCGACTCAGCCAATATCTTTAATTTTTCGAGCACATCTGCGTTCATAATCAGCACTTTAAGTACTTAAAATCGTAGAGCCAAAGATAGTAATTATCAGTCAAAAATCAATTAGACATTATATTGTTATAACAAAAAAAGACCACTCTTTATCAGAGTGGTCTAACTGCTTTTTGAAAAGATGAAATTTATTTCTTAGAAGCTTCTAAAGATGCTTTTCTGAATTCTTTCATTGATTTTTCAATCTCTAAAGAAGCTTTACGAGCACGTGTACCTGCAGCTTTGTTTCCGTTCTCAATTTGTGCTTCAGCGTCTTTTAGGAATTCAGCTACCAGCTGATTTACCTTTTCTACTAGTTCTTTCATAATCCTTTTTATAATGTTTCGTTAATATTTGGTCGGCAAAATTACATTCTTTCCGCAAATAACAACATAGTTGAGAATCTTTTTTTTAATAAAAAAGCCTTAAAAGGACTCACAGCATACTCAAATCGTTTTTTTTCTATACTTTTGCATCTGAAAAACCGATTAGAGGCATTCATAACTGGCCCAAACATCAAGAAGTGTAGTTGGGCACTTACCAGCCAAATCTATTCGGTTTGATATAACCGAAACTGTATTTGAAAATCATAAATTCTGTTTCAAACTGAAATGATCATTCTTTTTATTTGTACATTTGCACTTTCATGATCATATATAAAAATAGTAAGAATCAATAATATAACTCTTATAAATAATGAGCTTGTTATCTAAATTATTAAAAAAGGACACCGGAGACGGTAACAGCAACGTTGGCAATGTGGAAGATTTCGTTTCACTCACCCGCGTTTATTTTCAATCGGTCATTGCTGTAAATCTTGGAATCACCAATATTAATTTCATTCCCGATGTTGCACAATTTAAACGTATGTTTAAAGTGCAGACACAAAATGGAAAATTGGGATTAGCCGAAAAATCACGTGCACGCAAAATGTTGATGCAGGATTATGGATTAAGTGAAAACTTCTTCAAAGAAATTGATGCATCGGTCAAAAAGAGTTGTAAAACGCCAAATGACATACAAGCGTATCTGTTTATGTACCAAGGATTTTCAAATGACTTGATGATGCTGATGGGAAACCTTATGCAATGGAAATTCCGCATACCTTTATTATTCAAAAAGATTTTGAAAGGAATGACAGAGAAAACCGTTCACGAAGTATGTACCAAGAAAGTGTGGAAGGCTGACGATGTGCATAAAACAGCGACTGCCGTAAGACAGTATAAAGAACGATTAGGGTACTCAGAACAATGGATGACGGAATATGTGTACAATATTGTTTTGTTAGCCAAAAAGGAACCCAAACAAAAAGGAGACATCGCTAAATAATTGAAATAAAACTGTTTGTATTGATTAGAAAAGGGAACAAAAAAACTTTTTTTTTCTTAATAAACGCACGAGTTTGAAAGCGGAAGAATTGATCTTCCGCTTTTTTTTGTTATATTTATGCAAATATCTCAATTAAGAACTTATAAACAACGACGCGCATGAAACAAAAGAAAATGCTTTCACTTACTCTTTCCGAACTAAAAATCATGTATAAACAAAGGCTGCCCGACATAGTTTCTATGGCCGAGAGCTCCTGCGATGAAAACGAATTCAAACAGAAATTAAATGAATACGTTGGCTTGCATAATGAATGGAATGCTAGAAGAAGTGAGCATATTCGAATGCTGATTGAATACGATGGGAAAAACATCAACGAACTTTCTACCGGCGAAGATATGCATATTCAAACCTTGACACTTCTTTGGAACTACCTCAAAAACCCACTTGATAAAACAGAAGCAAGCACTGATTTATTTATCGACTTATTTTTCTTGTTCTACGAAAATGATTGGGCCGACAGCAAATCAACATCAACAAGCAAGATAAAAAGGCAAATGGGGCGTTGGAGTACGGGCATCGATAAAGATACAGTAACTATCAGAGTTCAAAATAAAGAACGTATGATTAGAATCTTAAGCAAAAAAATTGAGCAAAAAAAAACGGTTCATTCACGTTACACCTTTGAAGAAAATCTATCTGAAGAAGGCAAGCTTGAAAAAGTAAGATATTGGTGGAATGATTATCGTTTCCATCTGGCTATGGCTGCAAAGAGCCCTACTGAGCTAAATACCTTACTAGGCAATTCTTTATCTGATAAAACCATGCAACTGCTTGTGCGGGCACGTAAAAAGAAAATGCCTTTTTTTGCTACTCCATATTATCTGTCACTACTAAATACAACGCAGCAAGGGTATGACGACGAAGCTATCAGAAGCTATATTCTTTATTCACCAGAACTGGTTGACACGTATGGCAATATCAAAGCTTGGGAAAAAGAAGATTTAGTGGTATCTGGAAAACCCAACGCAGCGGGTTGGCTGCTTCCTGAGGGAAATAACATCCACCGTAGGTATCCGGAGGTCGCCATTTTAATTCCCGACAGTATGGGGAGGGCCTGTGGTGGCTTATGTGCTTCTTGTCAACGCATGTACGATTTCCAAAGTGAAAGGCTTAACTTTGAGCTAGAATCATTGAAGCCGAAAGAATCATGGAACAAAAAGCTAAAACGCTTGATGGCTTATTTTGAAGAAGATACCCAATTACGTGACATTCTCATCACAGGAGGAGATGCCTTAATGAGCCAAAATAAAACGTTAAAACATATTTTGGAAGCTGTACTGCAGATGGCTAAAAACAAACAGAAAGCTAATTTGCAAAGACCAGATGGTGAAAAATACGCAGAACTAACTCGTATTCGCTTAGGAAGTCGCTTATTGGCTTATCTCCCGATGAGGGTTGATAAAGAACTGATTGATATTCTGAAGGATGTGAAACAAAGAGGAAGTATGATAGGCATAAAACAGTTTATTATTCAAACACATTTTCAAACCCCACTGGAAGTGACCCCCGAAGCTCTTGATTCCATAAAAAAATTACTTTCTGCCGGATGGCTAATAACGAATCAACTGGTCTATAACGTGGCAGCGTCAAGAAGAGGACATACAGCACGACTGCGTGAGGTACTCAATAAAGCGGGAGTTCTCTGCTATTATACTTTTTCTGTAAAAGGATTTAATGAAAACTATGCCGTGTTTGCACCTATCAGTCGATCTATACAAGAGCAAACAGAAGAGAAAATATGGGGAGAATTAAACGATTGTCAGAAAACTGAATTAGATGAGTTGCTCAAAGAAAATAATGAAAAGGGGAATCTTATCGCCACATTCCTGAAAAAACACGATTTACCTTTCTTGGCAACAGATCGAAATGTTCTTAATTTACCTGCCATTGGTAAAAGCATGACCTTCCAAACAGTTGGTATTACTGCCGAGGGAAAAAGAATCATGTTATTTGATCATGATGGTTCGCGTAAGCATAGTCCCATCATCAATCAAATGGGCAATGTATTCATTGTTGAGAATAAATCGCTGGCTGCCTATTTGAGGCAACTGGACACAATGGGTGAAAACATTGAAGAATATGCAACGTTATGGTATTATACAAAAGGAACGACGGAACCTCGTTTTAAAATATACGAGTATCCGTCGCCTTTGTACAGTATAACTAGTAGAATTAGTAATCTGGAGATAAAAAATTAAATTTCACCTTCTTCTTTAACGCGTATCACTGCATTGGCTACAATAGCTGTTAGTCCACCTGTAGTGATACCGGAAGAGAAAATACCCTTAATCGCATCAGGAGCATTTATTAAAATATCAGGAATAAGTTCAACCCCTAAGCCGAGTGACAAGCTGACAGCCAATACAAGTGTTTCTTTACGACCAATTTGTTGAGAAGAAACAATGCGGACACCAGCCGCTGCTACAGTTCCGAACATGAGTAAAGTAGCTCCACCCAATACAGGATCGGGCATTAAGGAAAACACTGCACCTACAATAGGGAAAAGACCCAGCAGTACAAGCATGGCAGCAATGTAATATCCTACAAAGCGACTTGCCACTCCAGTAAGTTGTATGATTCCATTGTTCTGAGCAAAGATTGAATTTGGAAAAGAATTGAAAACTCCTGCCAGAAAAGAATTAAATCCATCAGCTAATACACCTCCAGAAACTCTTTTCACATATCCTTCCCCCTCAATGTCTAATCCGGAAATCATAGAATTTGCGGTCACATCTCCGGTAGCTTCAATAGCCGTAATCAAATAGACTAAACCGATAGCAATAAATGAGGAAATATTAAAATCAAGTCCGTATTTAAATGGCATCGGGATATTAAAACTCGTAAGTAGATTTAAATTCAAAGATGACATATCGACTTTACCCAAAGCAAAAGCCAACCCATATCCCAAACAAATTCCCAACACAATGGAACTCATACGGAGATATTTGTTTTTACTGCGATTAAAAAATAAAACGCTCAGTAAAACCAAACCTGCTATTGAGAGATTTTCCCACGAGCCAAAGGTTCCATTATCCATAGCTCCATATCCGCCTCCACATGATACAACTCCAACTTTAATCAGACTTAAGCCAATCAAAAGAACTACGATTCCAGAAACCAAAGGAGTGATAATATTGCGCATATAGCGAAAAGTACGACTGATAACCATTTCAACGGGAGCAGCAGCCATACATACACCAAATATAAGTGGTAATCCCCCCATCAGACCCGTTGTTATAATGGGACCGATAAATGAAAAACTGGTTCCTTGAATACACAATAAACGAGCCCCGACCGGGCCGAAGCGTTTACACTGTATAAATGTAGAGATTCCTGAAACAAAGAGTGACATGGATACCAAAAAACTTGTTTTTTCAACATCAAGTTTTAAGGCTCCTGCAATGATAAGCGGAGGGGTAATAATAGCCACAAAAATAGCAAGTAGATGCTGTAATGCAGCAAATATTGCATCTTTAAATGGTGGGCGATCTTCAACCCCATAGATTAAATCTGTTTTCATTCAGGCAGATTAATTTAAAGTCCATTTCAAAGCAAGAGTAGGAATCACATAGGCTCTACCTTTATAGAAGTTATTACTCACTTCTACTTCAGTGCCCACACTAAGATTGAATTTATCATTTACTCCATCTATTTTATTCAAGTTAACCCAAAATTGAGGTTCGGTAAGAAATGTGAGTTTTGAATTAAACCAGGTCTCTTCTCTCCAAAGGTCAGCAAAACCGCAGAACGTAAAGAGGTTATCATTCATATTCATATACCAAGTACCAGTTAATTGAAAATTATTAGGTGAATCATTCTTCTGAATGTATTTATACATTGCAGTCAATGAAAATCCTTTGCTAAAAGATGCATTGTTATATGTATAAGTTCCACCAAGCATATAAGCATTATTAATAGAATATGTTTTTGCCAGACCGCCATTGTATTCTAAATGAAGAGATAAAGGACCGTCCCAAAATTTTAATTCGCGGGCTATTTCCCAATATGCCTGCTCAACGCCTTTAGAGTTATAGTCCATATCGACAAAGAAGAAAGTACTTCCCCAATCGTCTGGCTGGAATTTTTCTACAGTACTAGTTAACAATGGACGAACATCCATGTTCTTGTCATACAACGCACGACCAAAATCATAGTGTAACTGAATGTTTTGCGCACGTAAACCAAAAATGCTCAGAGCAAGCGCTAAGAAGAAAATTGTTGCTAATCGTTTCATAAACTTATGTAATTCGGATAATTAAAGGTGCAAAAATAGTTAATTTAATTAAGAAGCAAGCAAACATAAAGCAAATAGTATGTTTTTGATTCTTATTTTTGAAGGGAAATTAAATCCATTAACTAATAAATTATGCCAAATAAATTAGAAGAAATACCAATAGAAATACATCCGTTAAAGCCATTTCTGCCCCCTCAAGCTAGTCTATTGATGCTGGGCAGCTTTCCTCCTCAACAAAAAAGATGGTCAATGGATTTTTATTATCCGAATTGGAATAACGACATGTGGCGTATTATGGGGCTATTATATTATGATAATAAGAGTCATTTTCTAAGAGAACCCTTAAAAACATTTGACAGAGAAAGTATTATTAAGTTTCTTATTGAAAAGGGTATAGCATTGTATGATACGGCATCTTCCATAAAACGTTTACAAGACAATGCCTCCGACAAGTTTTTAGAAGTTGTTGAACAAACAGATATCAGAAGACTACTCAACCTCTTACCTCAATGCAAAGCTATTGTTACTACTGGGCAAAAAGCAACGGAAACTTTACTCAAACAGTTCGACATACAAGAACCCAAGTTGGGGGATTTTTCAGAATTTGTATTTAACAATCGAGCATTGAGACTTTACCGTATGCCTTCTTCTTCAAGAGCGTATCCACTCCCTTTAGAGAGAAAAGTTGCATCCTATCGCATCATGTTTCAAGACTTGCAGATGATGTAGCTTTTTTCAGTCAGATAAAAAAATAGGGTAGAGAGCTGATTATCAGCACCAAGCAAATTTATAGGTTAGAAAATAAAAAAGTATTCCCTTACAACTCTTGCTAATTCGGGATATTCTACTACCTTTGCACCGCAAACACGGGAGTAGCTCAGTTGGTAGAGCACCGGTCTCCAAAACCGGGTGTCGGGAGTTCGAGCCTCTCCTCCCGTGCATAAAATAAAACAGTGGCCACAAAATGTAGCCACTGTTTTATTTTATAAAGCAAATCTTAATATGGTCAATCTGATGAGAATATTACTTGTAATCATAGGCACCATTTCACTTATATTAGGTATTGTGGGTATATTTCTACCCCTACTTCCTACCACGCCTTTTCTGTTACTTTCAGCTGCCCTATATTTCAAGTCTTCTCCCAAACTATATGACTGGCTACTAGGCCAAAAACACTTAGGACCTTATATTCGCAATTTTAGAGAGAAAAAAGCGATTCCACTCCGTGCCAAGATAATATCCATCACATTGATGTGGGGCAGCATGCTTTATTGCGTAGCCTACCTTGTGCCAATCATCTGGATTAAATTTTTGCTTATTGCCATTGCCATTGGTGTTACTTATCATATTTTATCATATAGAACACTAAAGAAATGACTTAAAGCCGTCCGCGCATCTTTCAATTTATCCTCCCAATGAGCAACCGAGTTCTTACCAACAATATCAGTTACGTATTTTACTGCAATAAAAGGCACCTCTTTATCACGACACACAAATGCTTGAGCATAAGCTTCCATATCAACAACATCACCCTGAAGAGTTGATTCTTCGGTAAGAAAACTATCTCCGGTATTACATATGCCCTCTCGACCCCATTCTTTACAAAGCCCTTTATCTGACAATAATTCTGTAGTAGATATTTCACTTTCCAATCCGAAATCTTTCAATTTTGCCATATCTCTGTCTACAAATGTCTTGCAAACAAAGATATCGCCTACCTGATGAACTATGGTACCGGCAGTACCTGCATTAACAACCAAATCAGGTTGAACATGATTTATTGCTTCTGCAACACGGTAAGCCGCTTTAGCTTTACCAATTCCGGTGAGTACATAATACACCTCTGTATCGGGCCATTTTATTTCAAAGAATTCTTCTCTGACGGCACAAGTTATTAAAATTTTAAGCATATGGTTATCTTAATATATATGTTTTCAAAGCTTCTACATACTCTTCAAAAGCATCTACACCTACAGGTGTGATTTTACAGACCGTACGCGGCATCTTTCCTTTGAACGTCTTGGTAACTTCAACATATCCTGCATTATTCAGTTTATCTATCTGAATGCTTAAATTACCAGCTGTAGCACCAGTTTGCTGACGAAGATACACAAAGTCTGCCTCTTCAACTGTCATTAACAAAGAAATAACAGCTAAACGTAATTCAGAGTGAAGCAAAGGGTTTAATTCTTTAAACATCAAGTCCTCCTTTCCTACCTTCTTTTAGCTGTATAATTTAGCATGTGACCCGGTATAACCATCATCAATACAAAAACGGCAGCAAAAATTAAAATAGAAGAAGCATCACGAACTATTACGCAAAGCGGCGAAAAGAGAATACCGATAAATCCAGAAAAAATAATAGGCTTAAAACGAATCATTAATCCTGTAATTGCCGTAGCCATTCCCATGGTAAGTAATACAATAAATAAAATGGGTATGTAAGTCAAAAGTGCAATAATCGAAATCATAAAAGAGGCAATTCCAAATACCATCCACACATGACTGATTGCCCTATCAACAAACGTGATAGCTCGCGATCTATTATTTAATTGTTTCTTATAATTCAATAGCCATAATGTTCCTCCAAACACCGGTATAGCGAACCAAAGCCAATGCCATAAATAATTGCCGGACGTTGTTACTAAAGACCACACAACTACAGCAACAATTACAGTAGTATATCCCCAAATGAGAAAAGGAATACCACTATTATCTTCTAAACGACTTCGTGTATTACGAATCATTTGAGAAATAAGATCTAAACTTTCTTTCTCAGTTAAAACTTTATCTTCCATATTTTCTAATAATTACGTGTGTAATCACAACATATATAAACTATAGCAACAAATGACACAATCCAACATACACTCAATTTTAAAATAAGCTCATCCATTTTATTTGTTGTTATACTTAAATTCCAGATAGTTTGTCACAATAGTTAATATTAAACCGATCCCCCAACCGGCAATTACCCACAGTACCCATAAATAATTAGGCGTTGTCATCAAATTGACAAACACCAAAAATGCATTTACGACCAAATACTTCACAATGCTCATTATTATATTTAATTTGCATTGATTCTTCATTTTTGTTTTTTCATTTGTTAGTTCCATAATTAATTTTTCGTTTTCATCTTCCGTACTAAGAAATACGGTTCTGGTTCATATTCTTTTTAGAGATTTATTTTTTATAAAGTACAAATACCTATAAAAAATAGTAAGATTCGAATCTTCTGCAAATGTAACTAGTTTATTTTATAAACCAAATTATTTGAAATTATTTTTTCTTTCTATCATTTTTAAAGATAATAAAGACTGTTTTATTAGTATTAAATAAGTTTTTTAAGACTTTTGAATTAATTTCTTATGAAAAGTTTTTGTAATCTGAGAGTAAATTGTATTTTTGTGTACAATTTTAGTGTAGAATGACAGAAGAAGAAAAAAAGTTATTATCAACCTTTGAAGCCCGATTAAGGCATTTGATTTATCTTCATGATGAGCTAAAACAAGAAAATGCCGGTTTAAGGCAACTATTGGAGGAACAGAAAGAAGAAATAGCAAAGGTAAAGGCTTCTTATTTAATTTTAGAAGCCAACTACACTAACCTAAAAACAGCGAGAACAATCAGCCTTAACGGCAGCGATGTAAAAGAGACAAAGCTGCGATTGTCGAAATTAGTGCGTGAAGTCGATAAATGCATCGCTTTATTAAATGAATAAAACAAATAAAGAATGGTGTATGAACGATAAGATAAAAATAAATCTGCAAATTGCTGATGCCAATTATCCTCTACAAATAAATATGGAAGAGGAAGAATTAGTTCGAGAGGCAGCAAAACAGGTAAATATGAGACTTAATACGTATCGGAGCCATTATAAAAATTTGGAACTCGAAAAAATTATCGCTATGGTAGCGTATGAATTTTCTTTAGAGAATCAAAAATTAAAGCAACGTAATGACACTGAGCCGTATAGCAAAAAAATAGATGAACTCACAGACTTGCTGGAAGAGTATTTCAGGAAAGAATAGAGTTCAGATATATTTAGAGATTTATTAATTATAAGAAGATACACGCACTACTAGAATACATGGACAATTAAGGTGTTGCATGTGTTTTAGTGAGTGCGTTTTTATTTTATACACATATTAAATTAATTGAAATGACAGTAACAATAGTAGCATCCATTGTATGCCTCCTTCTTGGTGGAACATTGTCGTATGTAATGTTTCGATATGCACTCAAATCGAAGTATGACAGTATTCTCAAAGAAGCCGAAACGGAAGCTGAGGTTATAAAGAAGAACAAGCTGCTTGAAGTGAAGGAAAAGTTCCTAAACAAAAAAGCAGACTTGGAGAAAGAAGTCTCTATCAGAAACCAAAAAATTCAGCAAGCTGAAAACAAACTGAAACAAAGAGAAATGGTTATTGCCCAAAGGCAAGATGAAATTCAACGTAAAAAAGCAGAGTCCGAAGTAGTAAAAGAGAATCTCGAGGCTCAGCTTGTAATCATTGAGAAGAAAAAAGAGGAACTAGATAAGTTGCAACATCAAGAAATTGAAAAACTTGAGGCATTATCAGGACTTTCTGCCGATGAAGCAAAGGACCGATTAATTGAATCATTGAAGGAAGAAGCTAAAACAGAAGCCCAATCTTTCATTAATGATATTATGGACGATGCTAAATTAACAGCTAATAAAGAAGCTAAGCGCATTGTTATTCAAACAATACAACGCGTAGCAACTGAAACGGCAATTGAGAACTCGGTTACAGTATTCCATATTGAGTCTGATGAAATCAAAGGACGTATCATCGGCCGTGAAGGTAGAAACATACGAGCTCTTGAAGCTGCAACCGGAGTTGAAATTGTGGTTGATGATACCCCCGAAGCGATTGTATTATCTGCATTCGATCCTGTACGTCGTGAAATAGCGCGTCTTGCACTTCATCAACTAGTAACAGACGGACGTATTCACCCGGCTCGTATTGAAGAAGTCGTTGCAAAAGTTAAAAAACAGATAGAAGAAGAAATCATTGAAACAGGTAAACGTACCACAATTGACTTGGGAATTCATGGTTTACATCCTGAATTAATCCGTATCATTGGTAAGATGAAGTATAGGTCTTCATACGGACAAAATTTGTTGCAACATGCTCGTGAAACAGCTAATTTATGTGCAGTAATGGCATCGGAACTCGGTCTAAATCCAAAGAAAGCAAAAAGAGCCGGATTGTTACACGATATAGGTAAGGTGCCCGATGAAGAACCAGAATTACCACATGCATTATTAGGTATGAAACTAGCTGAGAAGTTCAAAGAAAAGCCTGATATCTGCAATGCTATCGGGGCACACCACGATGAAGTTGAAATGACAAGCTTATTAGCACCTATCGTGCAAGTTTGCGACGCAATTTCCGGTGCACGTCCAGGAGCAAGACGAGAAATTGTGGAAGCTTATATTAAACGCCTCAACGATCTTGAGCAATTAGCCATGTCATATCCAGGCGTTACCAAGACGTACGCTATTCAAGCAGGTAGAGAATTACGCGTAATTGTAGGTGCTGATAAGATTGACGATAGGGAAACAGAAAATCTTTCTACTGAAATAGCTAAGAAGATTCAGGATGAAATGACTTATCCAGGCCAAGTAAAAATCACTGTGATACGTGAAACTCGTGCAGTAAGCTTTGCTAAATAAGCAATTAATCAAAAGATAAATGAAAAGGTTCGGCAGTGTTGCCGAACCTTTTTTGATTCATAAATTCAAAGGAAAGGACCCATACAAAATAAAATCGAATACTTTTAGCATTATTTATATGTTATAAAACATACAAATAAGAAATAAGCTTTATCTTTGCATCGAAATAATAGAAAAGAATAATAATAGCTCTCCAAAAGGTGGTGAGCACAAAAGATGAAGATTATGAAAAAGAATGCAAATGAAATTATGATGTTACAGTACCGTATTAAAAGATACCAAGCAATGGGAAACGGTATTATGTGCCAGTTATTAAATGGTAAGTTACAAAAGCTTATGGCAAATAGAGCCGTAGCCTAACAAAGTCAGACTTCATATAGAAGTCATAAATTCCAAGAAAGTATATAAATAACAATAGAGAAAAGGGGAAGGCGAATAAACGCCCTCCCCCTTTTCATTTATATCAAAACGAAACTAGGATTAAGAAACTTTTTCAATTAATTGGTTAGCATTTCTACAAGAGAAATTGTTGTATTAACAAGAACCGTAATGCCCACTGTAAGCATAATAATGCGAGACCTAACTTTTAAACAACAGCCGCCATGAAGACATTCTGAAAACGACTTCTTAAAGCATTTTTTTTGTAAATAGCGAAATAATAGGAAAACCAAAAAACCGATCATGGCGCCCAATAAGATTCCGCCAATAACATCAGTCACAAAATGAACGCCCAAATAAATTCGCGAGTAACACGTTATGAGCCCCCACAGAGACATGACAGAAGTAAATATCAAACATCGATAAACCAAAGACAGAAATACGACAGCTCCAAAACCATTGGCAGCATGAGAAGAGACAAAACCAAACCTGCCTCCTCGATAGTTATCTACAGTAAGCACCTGAGCCATAAAATCCGGATGATGCGTGGGGCGTAACCTTGAAAACAAAGGCTTAATGACATTGGCTGAAATTTGATCACAAAGACAAGCTAACAATATAAAACAAGCAATAAACAGCAATGCATTTTGCCACTTAACCTTATAGAAAGCTAAACCAAGAAAAACCAAACAAAGTGGAACCCATAACAACTTACCCGAATACAACATCATGAAATTATCCCAGAACTCAGAGTGATGTCTGTTCAAAAAAAGAAATAGATCCCTTTCATAAGGCAACATTCCTTCGCCAATCTCTTCAATAGCCGATTCTTCCATTGTATTTAATTAAAAAAAATGTCTTCATAGTAAATTACTCATTCATACTGAAAAAGTAACAACTTGTTATATGATTTAAATTCATTAAAGTTTAGTGGATTGCTTCTTTAACCGCTCCCTACAAATCAGGTTAAATTTGTAGGGAACGACTAAATTGTCAGATTGGCTAAGTGGAGCTGGAGGGAATCGAACCCTCGTCCAAACGAGGAAATCATAAGCTTTCTACATGCTTATCTTTGCCTAAATTTTCGTGTCTGTGCAGAACCAAAGCCATCAACACAAACCTTATCTTCTTTATTTTCACTTTAAATGCGAAGCCACTTAAAGCTATCTCCGATATGACTGCACCACTGAACCAGAATACTTCGAAGCCACAGCTTCTGAGTGATGTCTCGTCCGGATACCTAGTACCCAGATTAAGCTAATCTACTATAATTCGATTAAGCAGCAAGAGCGTAATTATTTTCGCCAGATAAAATTTTGATAACTGATATTTAAGTGCAAATTACCGACGCACTGCATGCTTACCTACCATTTCTGCCCGCTGTCAAATCCAGTCAACCCCTTTAAAGGAGTGGTAAACCACTTTAGCGTTGCAAATATATGTATTATCTGATTAATACAAACACAAAAAGGGTCAATTATTCGTTTTTTATGTTCTAAAAAACAAAAATTAAAAGATTATTGTATTTTTGTAGTATTGTTGAAACATTTAAAAGACAAACAATGGTGAAAGAGATCGTAAGTATTTGTACAATTGGCATCCTTGCAACAAGCTGCCAGTCGCGTAAGGAAGTCAAATCAATGAACGAAGCAACCAATGACACACTAACCATGTTAGTGGGTACATACACTTCAGGAGAGAGTAAAGGCATATATACCTATCGCTTAGATGCGAAAACAGGAAATGCACAACTAATGAGTGAAACACCAGTTTCGGATCCTTCCTATTTAACCCCGTCCGCAGATGGAAAGTTTGTGTATGCTGTGAGTGAGCACAACGACACGACGGCTGCAGTCACAGCGTTCGCACTTGATAAAGAAAAGGGAAAGCTCACTAAATTAAATGAGCAACCCACTATGGGAGCCGACCCTTGTTACATTATCACCAATGGCCAATATGCAGTAACGGCCAACTATAGCGGCGGCAGCATATCCGTTTTCCCTATTAAAGAAGACGGTACACTTGACAAAGCTTCCGGAATTATGAGGTTCAACGGCTCCGGACCCGACCCTGTTCGCCAGAAAGTGCCCCATCTGCATTGCGTACAATTCACACCCGACAAGAAGTATCTGTTCGCCTGCGATCTTGGCACCGACAAAATACATAAATTTAATGTCAACCTTCAAGCCAACCACCGTAATAAACAGCCTTTGCTGACTACGGGGCAACCTCTTTCATTTCAATTAGAACCAGGGTCGGGGCCGAGACACCTCACCTTTGCTCCCAATGGTATGCACGCATACGTAATTAACGAGTTATCGGGGAAAGTCACCGCCTTTCAGTATACAGACGGACAATTAAAAGTGATACAAAACATTGAGGCCGATAGTGTAAGAGCCCAAGGAAGTGCAGATATACACATTAGTCCGGACGGAAAATACCTATACGCCAGCAATCGCTTAAAAGAAGACGGAATAGCCATTTTCAGCATCAATGGCAAAGATGGCACACTGACCCAAAAAGGATATCAACACACCGGCATACATCCGCGTAACTTCATAATCACCCCCAATGGAAGATTTTTGTTGGTAGCCTGCAGAGATAGCAACGTCATTCAGATATACGAGCGTGACATAAATACAGGTCTGCTTACAGATACCCGCAAAGACATCAAACTCAGTAAGCCGGTCTGCATTAAGTTTGTCGAGTAATTACAACGATTTCACACGGACTTTATTACCTTTCTTAATACATTGAAGGCATGCTTTTCGAAGTGTGCCTTCATTTATATTGAAAATTAAGTTCGGATTAAAGTGCTGCCCATTGATGCGGGTTTCAAAATGAAGATGTGCGGTGGTAGCCCTGCCAGTCCGTCCGGTAAGTGCAATGGGCTGACCGGCTTTCACCACATCACCACTCTTGACAAAATTCACTGAATTGTGGCTGTAAACAGTCTCCAAACCACCGGGATGACGAACCACTATAACCTTTCCGTAAGCACTATAAGGTTTCGACATGCGAACAATGCCGTTGAATGCTGAATAAATGGTATCATTCGGACACGTTTTTATATCGACACCACTGTGTCCGCCTCTTGATCCGTAATTAGAAATAATTTTGGCACCAGGCAATGGGAAAGCGAAATTGGCCATTTGTACCAAAGAATCTATATGAAGTATTAACTTACCCGAACTGGCAAACAAACCGGGAGTTGCTACCCGAATGTGATTAATCTCCATGGAACTAAACTCCGGACACGCTTCCTGAGCCTTCAAGAAAACAGAAGCAACTAATAACAAGGTAAGAACAAAGGTCTGTTTCATACATTAAAATTTAAACGATTCAATAATAATAAACGTCTCCACCGTTAGATTCAGCATAATTTATAAGCAAATGCTGAATCATTGCGGCAGCCTGCTCCAACTCCCCACGGCCATTGTATCCATTGACCAACGCCAGGATATGCGTAGTTTCCAAATCCATCTTTGTACGTTCGTGATCACTGGTAGGCGTACCGATTGCCCCTGAAGCATCCCGGTAAACAGGCAACCCGTCAATGTTGAGTACCCCCCGCCCTATTCCTTCAAACGGTTCATCGGTCTTCCCTATTCCAAGTACCAGCCGATTACCTTGAATTTTATCAGCATCAAAGCCCCCAATGGAATATCCCGTGCGTAAAGAGACCAAATTGATGAGATCCACTAACGTATCAATCTGATACAAAGGAATATTACGTAACAAGCGCCTGCGCAAAGCCTCAGCCGAGGGACGATAACGTCCCGGATCCTTACCACATCTTTTATACGCCTCACGCGTGGCAGCAATCACCGGATGCTTCTTGATATCATCCAACTGAGACGAATGCAAAAGCTCAGCGGTAAAAGTATTAATTTCATCCCATAATCCCTGAGAAAAAGAAGAGTTTTTCACCTCCGCATAAACCGCCACTCCTTGAAATTGGGGGCAAACAGCCCTTATTTCTTCTGAAACAATGATTTCAAACATGTCATTTCAATGTCTTGTTCAACATAATTCCCGATAAGATTCTGCCCGACAGAATTCCTAAACGCCGAGCAGAGAAAAACTCCTCATGACGAGCGAACGTACAAATGCCGGCAAGCTGAACCTGTACATCGGGTACTCCGAAATCAATCAGCGCCATGCGGTTCGCCTCCCACAAGTCCAGGTGATGCTTACCCGTCTGCTCATTAAAGAAAGAAATACGTTCCATCGGATACCCTTGCCGAAAAAACGCATCATAAACCTCCTGTCCCACTTCAAAGGAAGTGCACGAAATGGAAGGTCCGATGCATGCCAGCACATCCTCACCTTGCGTACCAAAAGAAACATTCATCTGATGAAGCGTCTCGGCCAAAATTCCAGCCACCGTTCCACGCCATCCGGCATGAACCACCCCAACAGCAGCCTTCTTCCTATCATACAAAACAACAGGAACACAGTCGGCTGTCGATACACAAATGCAATACCCTTCCACATTTGTAATCAGCGCATCCACCCCTTCGAGTAACAACTGTCGACTATTCGCATCCAAATCCATGAAATCTGATTTCAAACACCGAACCACCGTACCATGAACCTGATGAGGAATAATCAACACCTCGGGTTGTTGCGCCAACGAGTTGCACAGCTTAAGCTGATTGCGCTGCACCGCCACTTCGTCATCGCCCGAAAACGGTGAGCAGTTGAAAGTTGAGTAAGCATCATCCTTGCTGAAACCTCCCATACGAGTGGTTACAAAACAAGCAATGTTGGGATACGAATCATACAGTTCGTATCCCAACATTGCCTTATCTTCTGTTAAAGAAATCATTTTTCTTCCCAATCCTCTTCCTCGTATTCGTAATCAAGATCGTCGTCGCCCTCTTCTTCCTCATATTCAAAATCAAGAACCTCATCTTCACCCATATCTTGTAGCTCCTGCTGCAAGCGCGAAACATCCTTCGAACGGTGTACAATCCCTTCAATCTTGTTACTCTCCTTATTGAGCTCCTCCCATAAAATATCTTTCAGCCCCGCTATACCCAGTCCGGTGATAGAAGAGATAAAGACAGAAGGAATACCCTCGGGCAAAGTCGGTCTGATTTCATCCATCAGTTCCTCGTCGAGCATATCACTTTTCGTGATGGCAAGCACCCGCTGTTTGTCGAGCATTTCCGGGTTGAACGTTTTCAGTTCATTCAGTAAAATATCATATTCGTTGCGAATATCGTCACTGTCTGCCGGCACCATAAACAACAACAAAGAGTTGCGTTCAATGTGTCTGAGGAAACGCAATCCCAATCCTTTTCCTTCACTGGCACCTTCTATAATACCGGGAATATCAGCCATCACAAACGACTTTCCATCGCGATACGACACAATACCCAAGTTTGGCTCAAGCGTAGTAAAAGGATAATCGGCTATTTTCGGTTTGGCCGCCGACACAGTAGACAACAAAGTCGACTTGCCCGCATTGGGGAAACCTACCAAGCCCACATCCGCCAGCAACTTCAACTCCATGATCACCGTCAGCTCCTGCATCGGTTCACCCGGCTGAGCAAAACGAGGTGCCTGACGAGTAGCCGTACGGAAATGCCAGTTTCCTTGTCCGCCGCGACCACCTTTCAACAAGATCACCTCTTGTCCGTGATCCGTTACATCACAAATATATTCCCCCGTTTCGGCATTATAAACCACCGTACCGCAAGGAACATCTATTACTTTATCCTCACCATCCTTACCAAAACTCTTGTTTTTGCTACCCGACTGGCCGTGGCCAGCCATAGCATGCCTGTCGTACCGCAAGTGCAGTAACGTCCAGTAATTACGATTTCCACGCAAGATAACATGGCCTCCTCTACCGCCGTCGCCACCATCGGGGCCTCCGTTAGGAACATATTTCTCGCGCCTCATGTGTGTAGATCCCCTACCACCCTTACCAGAGCGGCAATATATCTTTACGTAGTCAACAAAATTCGATTCAGCCATACTTCTTTTCCTCTATTGATAATAATAGCCGGGCACGCTATCTCTACGAGAAACGTTGCCCGGCTACAAAATTATACATTTTCTATTGCTTTGCAAATATCTGCAAAGATTCCGTCCATTGTTCCAAGACCTTGAATGTGTTTATATACACCTTCGTTCTTGTACCAGTCAATTAACGGAGCTGTTTGTGAATGATATACCAGCAAACGCTTCTTAATTGTTTCTTCATTGTCATCGGCACGACCTGATTCCTGTCCGCGTTTAATCAAACGAGTCATCAATTCCTCTTCGGGAACATCCAGATCAAGCATAACAGAAACCGCCTGTCCTCTATCGGCAAGCATTTGTTTCAATGCACCTGCTTGTGCAATGGTGCGTGGAAAACCGTCGAAGATCACCCCTTTGCTATCTTTAAAGCTATCGAAAACGCTAGCCAGGATGTCAATCATCAACTCATCGGGAATCAATTGGCCTTGGTCAATATAACCTTTTGCCGTTTTACCCAATTCGGTTCCGTTTTTAATTTCAGCGCGAAGAACATCACCTGTAGAAATGTGGTTAATCCCGAATTTTTCTACAATACGTTCGCTTTGTGTTCCCTTTCCTGATCCGGGAGCACCAAAAATAACTACATTCAGCATCTTTCTTTTTACTTATTTATATTTCAAAAAACATTCTTACCTATTCTTCTACTACCGTATAAATATCGGGGTAATTACGTCCGTATCCGTCATAATCGAGTCCGTAGCCCACAATGAAATCATTCGGAATTTCCATTGCTACGTAATTAATATCCAGCTTTACCTTCAGTTTCTCGGGTTTAACTAACAGCGAAGCGATTAAAATCTCTTTAGGATGACGAGTGCCCAATGTCTCGATAAGACGCTGCATAGTCAATCCGGTATCTACAATATCTTCTACAATAACTATCGTGCGACCGGCAATATCTTCATTGATACCAATCACCTCTTTAATCGTTCCGGTAGAAGAAACGCCCTGATATGAAGCCAGTTTCACAAATGACACTTCACAAGGAATGGCAATGTGCTTCATCAGGTCGGCCGTAAACATAAACGAGCCGTTCAATACACTAAGAAACAATGGATTTTTATCTTTCAGGTCGCGATTTATCTCATCGGCAACACGCTTCACTTCTTTCAGAATGTCCTCCTCCTTAATGGAGATAGAGAACTGTTTATCTTTTATTTGTATGGTATCCATAACCGGTTGAATTAATAATAATGGGGCAAAAGTACGATTTTTATTCCACTCCATGCATCATCTGGCGCAATTTCTTCGATAAAAGGAAGAGAATCAGTGCGGCAATGCCCGACATAATGACAAAAATCATAAAGAAATCATACATGGTCTCAATGCGGAAACCGAGTAGAATTTTCTCTTTTCCTGCCTCCGGATAGAGACCTCCCAGCATACCGGCAAACTTATTGGCCGTTGCCATAGAAAGGTACCATAAGCCCATCATCAATGAAGCAAAACGCAAAGGTGTCAATTTGTTGACCATCGAAAGACCAATGGGCGACAAGGCTATTTCCCCCATCGTGTGTATAAAATAAAGACCGGTGAGCCACATCAAATTAACCTTGGTTCCGGCCTGCACATCCTTCACCCCAAAACAGATAAAAAGATAACCCAAAGAAAGCAATAAGAGTCCGATAGCCTGCTTTGCCGGAGATGAAGGTTCACGGTTTCGTTTATTGAGAAAAGCCCAAAAGGCCGGCATAATATAAGCCAACAAAACCACAAACAAAGGGTTAAACGACTGAATCCAGGAAGCAGGCATCTCCCATCCCCAGATAACTCGGTCGGTTTGCTCGGCGGCAAACAAAGTAAGAGACGCTCCCGCCTGCTCATAAGCTGCCCAGAAAAAGATTACAAAAAAGGCAATGATGTAAATGACAAAGATTCGCTCCCGCTCAATTTTGGTCAGCGACGAATCGAGCAATATACTGATAGGAAACACCAAACAAGCCGTAAAGATGCCTACACTAACCCAGTCATCGCCCAGCCAGAGGTAAAACAACGTGCCAAACACGAGTGCCAGAGCGGCCAGAATGCCCAAGTTGCGCCACTTGCGTGAGCTTTGTTCGCCAGCCGAAGCCGATTTTGCCTGCTCTGCGGAAAGAGCCTGCTGACGAGCATCAGGCAATACACCCAACTGCTTGCCATCCGGCGAAAGCAAGTACTTACTTTTCTGCGTTTCAAAAATGACAATGGTAAGCAGAATTACAACGGCAGCCAGCAGAAAGCCCCACTTGAAGTCGTCGGGATTGCCCGTTTCACCAAAGTAACCACATGCCAGCGGAGCAATGAAAGCCCCCACATTAACCCCCATATAGAAAATAGTATATGCTGAATCAATCCGTTTATCACCGGGTGTGTACAACTGTCCCACCAAAGAAGAGACCGTAGGTTTAAAACAACCGTTGCCCAGAATAAGCAATGTCAGTCCGCCATACATCAACCCGTGTGCCCATCCGGGCGTATGCAACATAGACGCACTCAAGAAAAGCAGAAACTGTCCAAGTCCCATCATAACCGCTCCCCAACGAATGGATCGCCTGATTCCCCAATATTTATCTGCAATGTAACCACCTATCAGAGGAGTGAGGTACACCAGCCCCGTATAACTTCCGTAAATTGAGGTAGCCAGCTCCTTATCAAAGAGCAAAGCCTGCGTTAGAAATAAAATAAAGATGGCACGCATGCCGTAATAACTAAAACGCTCTGCCGTACTGGTGGCGAAGATTAGATATAATCCTTTGGGATGACCTTTTAAACTGTTCATTTGCTTAATTGAGTATTTACTATTTGATTAATGGCTGCAAAAATAGTTATTTTCACAGGAGTTTTAAATGTAAGGCTTGACTGTTTTATATCTATTGAGTACTTTTGCAGGATACAAAAATACACGAATATGAAGATTTTCTCGGGAAACCGTATTAAAATACTCGATGCTTACACCATAGAGCATGAACCGATCAGTTCCATTGACCTGATGGAAAGAGCTGCTCATGCTCTTACTTCAGCTATTGTTGCCAGATGGACCGCCCAGACTCCGGTCACTGTTTTCGCCGGACCGGGCAATAACGGGGGCGACGCCTTGGCAGTAGCGCGTATGCTTGCCACGAAAGGTTATCAGGTAGCCGTTTACTTATTTAACACCAAAGGATTGTTGTCGGCCGACTGCCAAGTTAACCGGGAACGAATTGAATCCATGCATTCTGTAACCTTCACCGAGGTAAGCACACAATTTGTGCCGCCCACGCTAACAGCTAACCATTTAGTGATTGACGGACTTTTCGGTTCCGGCCTCAACAAACCCTTAAGCGGAGGTTTCGCCGCTGTGGTGAAGTACATCAATTCATCGCCCGCAACGGTGGTATCTATCGATGTTCCCTCGGGATTAATGACGGAAGAGAACACATTCAATGTACGCGCGCACATCATCAAAGCACGCTACACATTCAGTTTGCAGCTGCCCAAGTTATCTTTTCTGTTTGCCGAGAATGCAGAATATGTAGGCGAATGGCATCTACTTGATATTGGTATTAGCAACGTCGCCATCGAAGAGACACAAACAGATTACTATCTGACAGAACGCGAAGAGATGAGCCGACTTATCAAACCACGCAACCGCTTTGCTCACAAAGGCAACTTCGGCCATGCATTGCTCATTGCCGGATCATACGGCATGGCAGGCGCCTCTGTCTTAGCAGCTAAAGCCTGTCTGCGGTCGGGCGTGGGACTGCTTACGGTTCACGCTCCTTCACGAAACGTAGAAGTATTGCAAACATCCGTTCCCGAAGCAATGGTACATGCTGATTTGAACGAAACATATTTCGGCACACCCGTTGACACCGAAAAATTTCAGGCTGCCGGCATTGGTCCGGGGCTGGGCAAGCACATCGAATCGGCAGCGGCATTGGTAGAACAAATCAGCGGTAGCCAAATTCCGATGGTGATTGATGCCGATGCGCTGAACATCTTGGCCGAAAACAGATATATTCTATCTTCCATTCCCAAAGGTTCCATACTGACCCCGCATCCGGGAGAGTTTGATCGTTTGGCAGGGAAATGCCAAGACGGCTATGAACGATTGGTCAAAGCCTGCGAACTTGCTCAAAACACCCGATGCTATATTGTGCTGAAGGGGGCTTATACGGTAGTAGTCACCCCGCAGGGAAAATCATACTTCAACTCAACAGGCAATCCGGGCATGGCCACCGCCGGAAGCGGCGACGTGCTGACAGGCGTTATTTTAAGTCTGCTAGCCCAGGGATACGCCTCCGAAGATGCAGCACGACTAGGAGTGTTTGTGCACGGAATGGCCGGAGACATGGCCGCCGAGCAACAGGGAATGATTGCCCTCACTGCGGGCGATATTGTATCCTGCCTGCCTGCCGCATGGAAAGCATTGACAGAGAAATAAAACGTACGTTGAGTATTTTTCACTCCCATTAGCATCATTCTATCAAGAAGATGATTACATTTGCTGTTAAACTATTTAAAAGAAAACCATAAAAATGAAGAGAAGCTCTATTTTACTTTTAAGTTTGCTCCTTTCATCTGCCGCAACCTTCGCACAAACCAAAGTAACTATGGGCGTTACACGCGGAAAAGATTTTGGTGTTACCTACCTGTTACCTAAAACAGAAGTTGAAATTGAAATAAAAAGCGTAAAGACTACCTTTACTCCCGGTGAGTTTGGTAAATACGCCGAGAGATATCTGCGGATGAACAACGTATCTGTTGACTCCGACGAATACTGGGAACTGTCTGAAGTAAAGGCAAAAGCAGTGGGTGTGCCCGACAAAGAGCGGACTTATTTCGTTAAACTCAAAGATAAAACAGTAGCCCCACTCATGGAGTTGACGGAAGACGGCATTGTGCGCTCCATCAACATGCCGTTGAGCACCCGCAAAGAAGTGGTTGCCCAACCGCAACCGGCAAAGACTGCGCGCATAAACCCCAAATCATTCCTGACCGAAGAGATTCTGATGGCTAACTCTACCGCCAAGATGGCTGAACTTGTGGCCAAAGAGATATACAGCATTCGCGAAAGCAAAAACGCTTTGTTACGCGGACAAGCCGATAACATGCCCAAAGACGGCGAACAATTACGTATCATGCTCGAGAAATTGGAAGAGCAGGAACGTGCCATGACGGAGATGTTTACCGGAACAAGAACAAAAGAAGAAAAGACACACGTTATACGCATCACTCCCGACAAGGAGATGAAGGGCGAAGTGTTGTTCCGTTTCTCAAAGAAACTAGGCATATTGGGTGCCAACAACCTGGCGGGCGAACCGGTATATGTATCGCTCACCAACCTTAAAACGCTGAACATTCCGGCAGAAGATAAAAAGAAAGAGCTAGAAGGTATTGCTTACAACGTGCCGGGAAAAGCGCAAATCGTAATTGAAAGAAATAACGAAGAGCTGGTGAAAGAGGATATTTCCGTTACACAATTCGGTACGCTTGAATACCTTGCTCCACAATTGTTTGATAAGAAATCGACCATCAAGGTTTTATTTGACCCGTCAACCGGAGGCTTAATTAAAGTTGACCGCGAAGAGGAAAGCAAATAAGTAAGAGATTAAAATAGTTAAAGCCGTTTGCCCATATTTGTCATACGATGACAGACAGGCCGGCTTTGGGCACTATGACTTTTTCTTGTTGCTGTGCTTTTGCAGAAAGGCAAAGCAACAACGTAACAGCAATTACAACTCGTTTTTTCATCTTTGGGTTATAGTATAAGTTTAGCATTCTCTTCTAAGCTATGTTCATCAACTAACTGTATGTTAACCTGCATAGCATTGTTTATTTATATCGTTAGTCTGCCACATGAATGAAAAATCACAGATAGAAGTGGAATAATGTGAGGAGTTGAAGCGCGTGATGTTCTTTATATTGGACAAACAGACAGCAAGCAAGGTCTTTTTGTCAAGAGCAAATTTATATATTATTAACGATCGAAGAGGTAGTGAGCACCCACCAGCAAGAAGCAAGGAAAAGACAACCAACTTTTTGAAAAACATAACCAACTTTTTCAAAAAGATAACGAGCAATTTCAAAAGAGAAACCGTCTTTTGGTCCGCGAGACGCCGTCTCCCGGCTGTGAGACGGTGTCTCGCGGACCTTTTGCTACCGTGCAAATGACAATAAGAAACCGGGTTAAGTCACTTTTCAACCGGGCAAAACGAAAAAAGGCAGGAGTTTACGCTCCTGCCTTTGCCGCCCATAATAAAATCAATCTATTATAGGATTACTTTTACAAAGATAATACATTATATTGCCAAAGTCAAGCGTTTGGCCAATTATTATTTCTTTTCAATGTTAGCCTTTTCCAATCCGTAACCGTACTTCTTGTTGGCCACCTTCAGCAACAGTCCGATGACCAGAGAAAGGGTAGCAAAGCCGGTGAAGACGAGCATCGGGATGGTATAATCGTACTGATTCACACCGTTAATTGTTTCACTAATACAGAATTCCTTCTGAATCCATCCGATTAAATTGGGCACGCCCCACAAACCGATGTTCTGAATAAAGAAGATTAGTGCATAGGCTGTTCCTAACTGATGGGCAGGGAATATTTTAGCCACCGAAGGCCACATAGCCGATGGTACTAACGAGAAGGCAATTCCCAGGATAATCATCAGTACGGTAGCCACCCACCAACCGTTGATGGAAGGGATGGAATAAGTGAGATGTACGAAGATAAGCATGGCAGCGCCGATGATCATGATATTGTCTGCCTTGCCTTTACTGTCAACCAAACTACCAAAAACGGGAGTGAGAATCAGCGCGCCCAGTGCCGGCAAACCTACAATGGAACCGGCAAAGTCGGCATCAATACCGTATTTGCTCACCATCAATTCTGTGGCGAACTTCTGGAACGGGAACACGCATGAGTAAAACAACACGCAAAGTAAGGCGATCAACCAAAAGCCGGGATTGGAAAGAATGGCTCCCACGTCTTTAATGGAAAATTTCTCCTCATCGACAGAAGTCTTATCGTCTTTTATTTGTTTGTCGAGCTTCTTATCGAGTACAGAGAATGCGAAGAAAGCAATCAGTCCGCCCACCAGCAATACCAAACCGATCAGTACGGGAGTATCAAGGTGAAAGCTTTTGGCAACAGGAATAGCCAGCGTATAAGCGGCCTGCGAGCCGATACGGGCCAACGCAACCTGAACGCCCATGGCAGTAGCCATTTCTTTTCCTTTAAACCATTTGGCAATCAGTTTGGTAACTGTAATACCTGCCACTTCTGCGCCCACACCGAAGATGGAGTATCCAACCGACGATATAAAAACTCCGGCCTTGTAACCGAAGTAAACCGAGTTACTGTCGGCCAATTCGGTAATGCCGTAATATTGAAGTGCCGTACCAAACACCATCAAGATGGCAGCCAGTTTACCGGTGAAACGAATGCCGAAACGGTCAAGGATGAGTCCGCCCCAGATAAGCATCAGGAAGAATACATTCAAAAAGCTGTATGCGCCGGTGTAAAAGCCGAAGTCCGTGCTTCCCCACCCCAGCTGCCCTTCGAGCATTGTCTTCAAAGGTGCCATCACATCGTTAACGAAATATGCGGCCATCATGGTGAAAGCCACAACCCCCAAAGCCATCCAACGGGTGAACTTGGAGTCATTCAATTTTTTATTCAATTCTACAGACATAGTAAATTATTGCTTCTATATTATTATTTTAGTTGCCAAAGATAATGTAAGTACGCTATAACTGCAACAAAAAGACAGTGTAAAGCGGACAATAAAATAAGGGCCGTTCATTTTTTAATGAACAGCCCTCACTTTTATTTCTATTTATAACATTCCGCGCATTTAACGGGCAGAATCCGAAGGTGCAGCAGTAGCCGGAGCAGTAGTAGTTTCTGCTTTAGGCGCTGTAGAGCCTGCGGGTAAGTTATATGGGTTGGTCTTCTCCTCTTTCTGTGCTTGTTCCATGATGACACTACCATCTTGTTGTGAAGCCGATGGCATTACGTAGGCAGTAGCAATGCTTGCTATAACCATGAATACGGCAAGTCCCCAGGTTAGTTTCTCAAGAACATCGGTCGTTTTGCGCACGCCCAATATCTCATTAGACGAAGAAAATCCTGAAGCAAGACCGCCTCCTTTGGAATTCTGTATCAGCACAATAAAGCACATCAATATGGCTGCAACAACCATTAAGATAACTAAGAATAAATACATTTTATTATTTTGATTTAGCGTTAATAATCAATTTCTTTAAGAATCTTATTTGATCTGCAAAATAAGCATTTTTTTTTGGATAATTCAAATTTAATTTTTCAATAATTTCTAAAGCCTTCTCGTATCGCTGTTGTTTTATGTATATTTTAGCCAAAGTTTCCGTAAAACAACCTTCTTCATCGTCTTCATCTTCTAAAACAGGATTATCATGAGTGGCTTCAGCCGTTTCGTCTTGTGGGATGCTTTCCATCATTACGCCGGCAGCTCTTGCCGCTTCTATCACTACTGAAGGGCGGCGGCGACCTCCTCCTTCTGAAGTCGCAACAAGTGATTGGGGTTCTTCGTCCTCTTCTTCGTTGTAATATTCTTCTTCGTCTTCGTCCTCTTCCCCCACAAAGGTTTCGACTTCGATCTGCTCTGTTTCAGGATCCGTTGTCGAATCAATTTCTTCATCGGGCACATCCGTTTCGTCTTCCTCGGGTTGTTCGGGCTCTTGGGCAATCAGTTCTTCTGGGGCGGCAGGGATCGGCTCGACTGCTGCCGGCTCGGCGGCCAACATCTGTTTCTTTACCCACAACGATTCGGCATCATTACGGGCAATGAATCCGTCAATCAAATCTTGTCCTTTCAATCGGGGAGCATCCGTTGCCGGTTGCTCGTCGCCAACGGGCATATCGTTTTCCAGATAAGTGGTGTAATCGGTTGCATAATCAAGCCCGATAGCGTTTTCAGACTCTTCGGGAATGGTAGAAAGAAAAGCGTCGATGAGTGAGATGGTTCGGTCCAAACCGGGTTCTTCATCTTCTTCACCGCTAAGGTTTTTCTTTTTCTCTGCTTTCTGAATGGCATACTTCTCACCCTCAATAAGGTAAAAAAGGCTTCGGCGGTCGGCTACATAGAGCGCCGCCTTTCGAAGTTCGGGTCCGAAAGTAATGTCGTGAAGCAAGTAAAGGTTCTTCAGATAAAGCAAACGAAGGGACTGGAAATAGGGATAGCGCGCCAGCAGAGTTCGTATCTCATACAGCGTTTCCCGATTCAGTTGATCCGGATGCTCCATCCATTGTTGAAGATCGTACGAAGTCATTTTACCAGTTTGCTACGGTTGCGTTAAATATCTGATCGGCAATCTCTTTCACCATTTGCTCTATCAGCTCGTCTTGCACGGCGGTAAGCATTTGGGTGGAATCATACGTACGGAAGGCGCTGAACTGTTGCTCAAAATCTTCTTCGTGATTGGTGTTGTTCACATAGCGCACGTTGACCGTGATGGTGAGTTTCACTTCGGATGAATATCCGTCGGCCTTCACCGCCTGGTTGTATTGGTTGTAACCGGTAATTTCACCTTCAACCTGCAAATCGGCATTACGGGGAACCAGTCGCAAACGGGTTTGCTGAACATACACGTCTTTCAACTTTTCGTTGAACTTAGTGGCCAGCGGAGCATATACGTAAGCTGCTTTTATGGGGAAATCGGCTACGGAGATGGTTTTCACCTTATCATAATTGATAGATGCTCCGTTAAATTTATAGGAAACACTGCATGCATTTACCAAAATCAGCAAACTGATCAGGGCAAAGGCGTGCATCATTTTTTTAATCCAATCCATATTCTTTTATCTTTCTATATAATGTACGTTCCGAAATATTCAAATCTTGGGCAGCTGCTTTGCGCTTACCGTGGTGTTTATCGAGCGCTTTACGAATAACTTCGCGTTCCAGGTCGTCGAGCGACAGGGACTCTTCCACATATTCTTCCGTGTCTTCAATGTCTTCGTCTTGTTTAGATACCACGGGGTGAATGTTAATGGTTGACACTGGCTGCGGTTGTGTAACCACCGGCGCAGGGGTATAATAAGAAGGTGTGTTTTGGGGCACGTTGGTTGCACCAACGGAACGCTCGGACATGATGTCGTGCACCAGCCTTTTCAGCTCAGTAACATCCTGACGCATGTCGAACAATACCTGATACAATATTTCGCGTTCGCTTTCAAAGCCTTTGCTTTGTTTCACTCCAAACAGGGCGGGCAGGCGTTGTGCCGACTGCTGGGGCAGGTAGCTTTGTAAGATGGTGCTGTTAATCTCACGATTGGTTTCAATGATGGAGATTTGTTCCGTTATGTTTTTTAGCTGACGCACATTTCCCGGCCACGAATAGGCTACGAGTACTTTGCGGGCGTCTTCGGTTAGCTGAATAGCGGGCATGCGGTACTTCTCGGCAAAGTCGGAAGCAAACTTACGGAAAAGCAATACCACATCGTCTCCTCTTTCACGCAAAGGCGGAATTTGAATGGGCACCGTGTTAAGCCTGTAGAATAAGTCTTCACGGAAGCGTCCTTCAGCAATGGCATTGCTCAGGTTTACATTGGTGGCGGCCACAATACGCACATCGGTTTTCTGTACTTTTGATGAACCTACTTTAATAAATTCCCCGCTTTCGAGTACCCTGAGCAAACGAGCCTGTGTGGGCAAAGGCAACTCTCCCACCTCATCAAGAAATATAGTTCCTCCGTCGGCCTCACCAAAATATCCTTTACGATCGCCAATGGCACCGGTAAAGGCACCTTTTTCATGACCAAACAGTTCGGAGTCAATAGTTCCTTCGGGTATGGCACCGCAGTTTACTGCTATGTATTGTCCGTGTTTCCTGCGACTGAACTGATGAATAATCTGAGGAAAGCTTTCTTTTCCCACACCACTTTCACCTGTAATCAACACAGATAAGTCTGTTGGCGCCACCTGAATGGCAACGTCAATGGCACGGACCAATGAATCTGTATTACCAATAATACCGAATCTCAATTTTACCTGTTGAATCTCTGCTTTTGTCATATCTTACCAAATCTATGACAAAATTACAAAAAGCTTTCAATAGCACAAGAAAAAAGCCTATATATTGGGCAAAGAATGCTACCTTTGCACCATTCACTCACAAAAAAAGGTTTTAGCGTAAATATGAAAAAGCAACTTTATATCTTCATACGCACTTATTTATTGTTCGTTGTGGTCTTTATTATTCAGAAGCCGCTGTTCATGTGGTACTACCACGGGTTATTCACAGACGTAAATCCGGCCGATTATTTACAGGTTATGCTTCACGGATTGCCACTCGATTTGTCCATTGCCGGTTATCTGTCTGTCATTCCTGCTCTGCTGCAAATTGTTTCTTTGTGGTTGCTTCCACACTTTGCTCAAGGAGCCCGAAGGGTGTACTTCGCTCTTATCTCTTTAGTAATGGCCACCGTTTTTGTGAGCGACATGGCATTGTATAGTTACTGGGGGTTCCGTTTGGATTCTACTCCGCTCTTTTATTTCTTTTCATCACCCAAAGATGCGCTGGCTAGCGTGGGCATAGGCATTGTCATTGCCGGCTTTGCTATCATGGCCGTGTTGACGGTGTTGTTTTACCTGTTGTTTTTTCAGTGTTTTGCCAAAGAGTATCGCGACATGCGCATTCCGTTGAAGAGGGGTCGCGTATCAATTGTTTTATTGTTGGTCACCGCCGCTCTGTTCATTCCCATCCGAGGAGGCTTTTCGGTGTCGACCATGAACATCAGCCGGGCTTATTTCAGTGAAAAGATGTCGCTCAATCACGCGGCAATCAACCCGATGTTCAGTTTACTGGAGTCGGTGAGCCGAGAGAGTGACTTCAAAAATCAATATCGTTTTATGGAGGCCGACAAGGCCGATGCTTTGTTTCAGGAAATGAAAGATGCCGGTGCAGCCGACAGTATTCCGCAACTGTTCAATCAGAAAAGGCCGAATGTTGTTTTTATCATCCTTGAAAGTTTTATGTCGAAAACCATGACTTCGCTAAAAGGTTTGCCCGATGTGGCTGTCAACATGGACAAGTTTGCTGAAGAAGGGGTGTTATTCACGAATTTCTATGCCAATAGTTTCAGAACGGACAGAGGACTGGTGGCTATTTTAAGCGGGTATCCGGCGCAACCTACTACGAGTATTATGAAGTATCCGCGGAAAACGGAGAATCTTCCTTCTATTCCGCGGTCGTTAAAAGCCAACGGCTATAACTTGCAATATTACTACGGGGGTGATGCCAACTTTACAAACATGCGTTCTTACCTGGTGTCTACCGGCATTAATGATATTGTGTCCGACAAAGATTTCCCCATCACGGAGAGATTGAGCAAGTGGGGTGCGCATGATCATGTGGTGTTCAACCGAATGATTGCCGATTTGTTGAAAGAGCAAAAGGAACCTTTTATGAAGATTCTGCAAACATCAAGCAGTCACGAGCCTTATGAAGTGCCGTATCACAAACTGTCGAATCCGTATCTGAACTCGGTTGCTTATGCCGATAGTTGTCTGGGACGTTTTATAGCACAGTTCAAACAAACGAAATGGTGGAAGAATTCGGTAGTGGTGCTCGTCCCCGATCATGCCCGTCGTTACCCCGATAATCTGAGTGATTTCGCTATCGAAAGGTATCAGATTCCTTTGATTCTGATAGGCGGGGCGGTGAAACAACCTACCAAGGTGTCTGTCTATGCATCGCAAATTGATTTGGCTGCCACGCTGTTAAGTCAACTGCAAATGAAGCATGATGAGTTTGCATTCAGCAAAAACATAATGAACCCGGCTTCGCCTCACTTTGCTTATTTTACTTTCCCCAATATGTTTGGCATGGTGACCGAAGACAATGCGGTGGTCTTTAACTGTGAAGGGAATAAAGTGGTGTCTGACACGGGACGGGCAACAGGCAAAAACTTAGAAAAGGGAAAGGCTTTTCTGCAAAAGTTATATGATGATTTAGCCGCGCGATAAGAAACTGGGTGCTCCGCGTGGGGTACAAACAAAAAACGCTTTTAACCGGATAACCCCGTTAAAAGCGTTTTTTGTTTCTTGGCATCTGGCCTGAATATGCTATTTACATATCATCATCAATGCTATCTAATTTAAGTTTATCGCTATCATCACGTTTTTCGTAATACTGTTTCCGCAACGGATTGACGCGTGCTTCTTTATCCCGGCAGCGGTTACGGAAAATATCCAGCGCTACGTAAACGGCTTTACGGAAGGAATCTTCACTGGCAATGCCTTGTCCGGCAATGTCATACGCAGTGCCATGAGCAGGTGATGTGCGGATAACGGGCAGTCCGGCGGTATAGTTTACGCCCTCGTCCATTGCTAATGCTTTGAAGGGAGCCAATCCCTGATCGTGGTACATAGCCAGTATTCCGTCGAAGCGCATGTAATTTTCAGAACCCATGAAACCATCAGCAGCATAAGGACCGTAACAAATAACTCCTTCGTCATTCATTTCCTGCAATGCGGGAGAGATTATTTCTTGCTCTTCCTTTCCCAGCAAACCGTCATCTCCGGCATGTGGGTTAAGGGATAAGACGGCAATGCGTGGTCTGCCTATGCTGAAATCTTGTTTCAGTGACTTATTGAAGATAGCAATCTTTTCTTTAATCAGGTCTTTGGTTATAGTCGAGGCGATCTGACTAACCGGAATGTGTCCGGTAACAAGTGCCACACGGAAATCATCCTTCATCAGAATCATCAGTGACTTGGCACCATTGCCTAACTTCCTTTCAATGTATTCCGTATGACCGGGAAAGTCGAACGTTTCCGATTGTATGGTGTGTTTATTAATGGGCGCGGTTACAATGACATCAATGAGGCCTTGTTTGTACTCTTCAATGGCTCTTTCTAATGCATCGAGTGCAGCTTTACCTGCTTCGGGATCGGCCTTTGAAAACTCAACCTTCACCTCATCATCCGAGCAATTCACAACGCTCAGTTTGTTAGGTGCGGCTTCACTTGCCGAGTTAACAATGCTAAAACTGGCGTTGATGTCAAGTGATTTGCGGTGATAAGCTGCCACTTTGGGCGAACCATATATAATAGGTGTACACAACTCCAACATCAACGGCTCTGAAAAGGTCTTGAGAATCACTTCATAACCTACTCCGTTAACGTCGCCTTGCGTAATGCCGACTCTGATTCTATTGTCTTCCATTTATTATAATGTTTTAATTTAGTTTTCCTCTTTCACTTTTAATGGAATCTGGCCTTGCTTCTTTTCATTGGGTAATTTCAATGTATATAAAGAGGCTTCCATTAAGCGTACCAGGTTTCTTTTTAGTTTGTCCGGAGAATAAATAAAGATTTCAGCTACAATAATACGCTGATTTGCTTTATCCAAACGCATGTGCGAAACAAAAGGTCCTCCCATAAAGTCGCCCTTTACGCGCCACAACCCACGAGCTTCAAGCGTATAGTCTCCGTGCACATCAATGGGGCGTACGGTTACCATGGCCGAATCTGTTGTCATGTACATTCCTTCCTTGGAACCGGGAATGTTCTTCTTCATCACAGAGTCGCGCTTGTGTATAAAGTATTCTTTCGTAAAGGTGTCTTTGTCTTTGTAGGGGAATGAATACATCACGAAATTCTGATCGGCAGTGGCTGTGTTCGTAGCTGCCCAAAAGAAATTCTCGCCTTCTTTAGATCCCGTAAGTTCAGCAGGTAACCAGATTTCACAATCAAACATAGAGGCTACTTTAGTAGAAATATAATCATTGTGCTTCTTTTCTAGGCCGGCTATCTGACGGTTCATCTCAGCACGGGTGAAGAAGTCAAGAAGTACTTGCTTGTTTTCATTTACAAACTTCTCAAACTCTTGTTCATTAGGTGCTTGTATGGTTAAAATAATCTGCGGAGCAGCATATACGTCGCGAGCGTATTTAAACTTGGCTTGCGTATACACGTCTTTTTGTATGTCAACAATAATAATATTGCGAATCAACTTGAGTGTAGTGTCATAGTCTCTGGGAGCTGTATACATGATTTTGAACGAACGTTCTGACTGGGGTAATCCCGGAACATCGGTATCAAGTACATTAAACAAGGCTCTACCTGCCGGCCTTTCCCACAAATCATGGTCAACAACCACTAAAAGTTCATACGGACGACCACTGGAAGTAGGTGTCATGATCCCTTTATTCCCTTTACACGAGAATAAACTTATAGCCATCAGGGCTACCGACAAATATAACAAGTACTTTTTCATGTTGATAGGTATTATGTTTTTCACAAATCTACAGAATAACTGTAGATTTAAATCATGTTGTACGACAAATTATGTTAATATTATTTCAGTCCTTCTTGTTTTGCAGTCGATAACATACCACAGGCTGCAAATATATCTTCTCCTCTGGAAGCTCTTATTGTTGTAAACAATCCATGCGAAGTAAGGTAATCACGGAAGGCTGTCATTGTTTCCATATCGGCACCTTCAAGCGCAACTCCGGGAATGGCATGAAAACGAATCAGATTAATTCTGCAATCTATTCCACGCAACAGTTTCAACAGTTCTTTGGCATACACCAAAGAATCATTCACTCCTTTGAAAACAATGTATTCAAAGGAAAGGCGACGCTGTTTGGAGAAGTCGTATTCTCTGAGAATATCTACAATTTCTAACAACGAGAAAGCACGTTCGGCTGGCATCAGTTCGGCCCTTTGAGCAGAAAGCGGAGAATGTAAGCTTACGGCCAGATGGCAATCGGATTCATCAATGAAACGCCTGAATGATTTTTTCAACCCGGATGTTGAAACCGTTATTCTTTTAGGGCTCCACCCATATCCGTACGATGAAGTCATTACTTCGATGGCTTTCAATACTTCGTCAATATTATCCAGTGGCTCTCCCATTCCCATAAACACAATATTGGTCAGCTCTTCTTTCTCGGGCAACGAATGAATCTGGTTGAGAATATCACCGGCCGTGAGGTTGGCAGAGAAACCTTGTTTACCCGTCATGCAGAATTTGCAATTCATTTTGCAACCCACTTGCGACGATACGCATAAGGTAGCCCTCTCATCATCGGGAATGTAGACAGCTTCCACAAAGTGGTTTCCATTTACTTGATACAAATACTTTATAGTACCATCTACAGAGCGCATCGCTTCCACCGGCTCATGCAGACCTATCTCGTATTCTTCCTTGAGTAACTCTCTATGTTTCAATGACAAATTACTCATTTCATCAATAGAACCAATTTTCTTCTGATACAACCAAGAAGCTATTTGCTTTGCAGCGAAAGCAGGCATACCTAAACTTTTAACGACTCCTTGAAGTTCAGACAAAGTCAACCCAAACAAAAATCTTTTATCCATAAATCTGATAATACGTATATTGTATGCAAAAATAAGGAATAATACTAAAAGTACGACATATATATGGAAGAAAACGTAGTTAAAGAAAGGACACAAAAAAAGTGGCACAGTTCCCTGTACCACTTTTCCTTATATAATTACCGATATTTAGAAGAACAAATATCGTTTATCTTTTACGTTAGCTTTTAAATACAAATCGTTAACAAAACGACTAGCCATGCGTTGATGCATACTTTCTATTGTATTTTCTTCAGCTCTTACATCAAATTTCTCATTCAATTTTTCCTTTGCAAAAACCTGAAGTACAAATACGCCTGCGTTACCTTTGATAGGTGCACTTACTTGATTCAATTGTGCTACCGAAGCATAAGCACCAACTAATGGTTCACTGCTACGCAAAGCTGCTACGTAAGCCGGAGCCGCAAAAGTTACGTGTTTTACAGAGTCTGTTACTACATTAGCAACCGATTTGAACTGTTCAATTGAAGAAGCCTTAACACCACCTAATTGTGCAATAAGCTTCTCGGCTTTCTTGTCTCTGATTAGTTCTGCTTTCAGTTGATCTTTTACTTGATCGACAGAGCGATATCCTTCTTCCGTTACACCAGCTAAAGCAACAACCATCATGTGATCACTTTCACCGCATTCATATAATCCGGAAACTTCTCCTTGTTTAGCAGCAAAAATCCATTTCAATGCTTCTTTTGTACCACGAACACCACCAATTCCGTGTTCCGAGCTATAAAGGTCTTTTCTTTCAAGCAATTTATAACCAGCCTCTTCTGCATTAACAGTCAACTTATCAAGAGTAGGATTGGCAGCAACAAATTGACTGAAATCATTGTAAGCCTTGTTATAAGTGTCTTTACTGAACTCAACGGCACGTTTAATAACAGCTACCTTGTACTTATCCTGCACACCTTTCTTATTAGTAACTTGCAAAATTACATTAGCCTGACCAAGTGACAAGTTTGCCAATTCATTCACTCCTAAAGAAGTAACAGCTTTAAGGAATTTAAGATTGTCTCCGTCAACCTGAGCGTTCTCATAATTAGCAGAAGACATCCAGTTAGCGTCACCTGTCTGACCATATTTTTTAGCAATAGCAGCAAAATCACCACCAGCTTTTAATGCACCCATAATACTATCAGCCAGCACTTTTGTTTTTGCAGCATCGGCTGCCAAAACTTGAATCTGACGGAACTCTACTGAATCAGCAGCAGCTTCTTTCGCTAACACTTTGAAAGAGTTAATCGTATTGTCGCCTGCATTATAATAAGGGCCATACACTTGTCCCATGGAAACTGAATCAAGACGAGCTGCAATATCAGTTGGAAGAGCTTTTTTTGTATAAGGTATATCAACATAAGGATATGTTGAACCCGTTGTGCGAATAAAAGAGGTATAATCAACGTCAGCGGCAGCTAACTGATTAGTATATTCTGCAACTTCTTTCTGTATAGCAGCTTTATCTTCTGCACTAGCAGTAACTTGTACGTCAATATACTTCACGTCTCGTGTCTCAACATATTGTTTGAACTGCTCTTTCTTTTTGTTATATAGGTCTTTAATTTCAGAGTCCTTCACAACAACTGTTGAGTCAACAATTGAAGAATATGGTACTGCTGCTAACAACAAATCCATTTGATTCACACGCGCGTCAAATGCAGCTTGTGCTTCAACCGAATTTGAAAATAAAGCTTTCGTAACTAAAGCCTGATATTTCTCTGCCAAACGACTTTGAGTAAGGCTCTTTTCAATAAAGCTCCAAAATTTATGCAAAGACTCATAATACTCTAAGTATTGAGGTGTCATTTGTTTCTTATCCATCTTGGCATAGTCAACCAAGAACTTCTTCAACATATCCTTATCGAATGCACCGGTTTGTGGATTGCGGAATGGAGTTTGTTGAAGAATTGGATTCACACCTGCATCAATAATAGCTTGTATCTCTGCTTTTGAGACTGTTAACCCTAATTTTTTGGCTTCGTTTTCTATTAACTTGTTATTAACATAGCTACGCCATACCTCGTCCTTTATCTGGTTTGTCTGTTCATCATCAAGTGATTTCATTCCACTGGAGAATTTTACAACTTCAGTATACTCTTCAACCATCGCTTGATATTCCTGAGCAGAAAGAGCTTCACCATTTACTTCACCGGCATCTTGTACCTGATGAGGCTGAAGAACTTTCCATGCATCACCCGCTATAAAAGCGAACAATGCCAAACCAATAACAATTACCAATAAAGGTCCTTTGGTTCTGATGTTTTGTAATGTTGCCATCTTAATTAATATGATTTATGTTTATTATTATTTTCCACAGTATTTATTATTAGCGCACGAAGATACAAAAAATGCTAATATACACCACTTAATAACCGAAAAAATAGAGCTAATATTGATTAATCGATGATTTTGAGTCTTACTAATTCTATTTTAGTTGCCGTCATTTTAATAATTCTGAACTGATAATTATCCAAATGAACTACTTCGTGTAATTTGGGAAAGCTCTGATATGTATTCAGAATGAGACCGGCAATCGTTACATAGTCATCGGACTCCGGCAATTTCAGGCTAAACATGTCGTTTACCTTCTCTATTTCTAGACGCCCCGAAAGCACATATTCATTTTCTGTAATTTGTTTGCAGATATATGAACTGTTATCGTGCTCATCTTCAATATCTCCAAATATTTCTTCGACCAAATCTTCCAAAGAAATAACACCGGATGTTCCACCAAATTCATCAACGACCACAGCAATAGTCTTCTTCTGCAACATGAATAATTTCATTAATTTATTTGCAGCCATTGTTTCAGGAACAATAGGAATCTCTTTCACGCTTTTCAACCAATCATCTGATTGTTTAAACATCTCTGATGAATGAATATACCCAACAATATTATCTATATTTCCATCAAACACAATAATTTTCGAGAGTCCCGACTCTACAAAAAGTGTTTTCAAATCATTCAACGAGGTATGTATATCAACTGCTACAATTTCAGTACGGGGAACAACACAGTCGCGTATTTTTATAGAAGAAAAGTCAAGCGCATTTTGGAATATTCTGACTTCAGTATCCAAATCGTCTTCATTAGAAGCATTGCTTATACCTGATTGGACAAAATAATCAAGATCTATCTTTGTAAAAGCCTTAGCAGAAGCTGACTTTGTTATCTTCTGACCCAATAATCGTAACAGCAAATAAGACAAGCCTGAGCTCAATAAGGAAATGGGATATAAAACAACATAGCATATAAACAAAGGCAAAGCAAATACACGAAGCATCCGATTGGGATTAATCTTAAATAGAGTTTTGGGAAGAAATTCTCCCGTAACAAGTATAATGAGGGTTGATATGAGAGTTTGAGTAAAAAGTAATAAGAGATGGTTATCAATTCGGCCCGCCAATAAGTTCTTTTCAATTAACTGCGCCATGAGTATACCATATACCACAAGTGCAATGTTGTTACCCACTAACATAGTAGATATAAAATTGTCTGAGTGGCGGAAAAAGAAAGAAAGGATTCGGGAAGCCAATCCAGTACCCTTCTCCATTTCAAAACGTAGTTTATCAACAGAAACAAAAGCTATTTCCATTCCGGAAAAGAACGCAGAAAAAGCCATTGTAAGAAATAAGTAAAAGAAAAAGTCCATTTGTTATTTTTTCAAAGAGTCGTTTTTGGCGTCTTCATCAACATAGAAAATGCCTTCTATATTGCGTATAGTATAAAGTGTCATTTGTTGATTAGAATCAAATCCATGACCTGTGATAATTCGGTCTGTTTGTTCAATGCGGATAAATTTATCTGAATAAACCTTTTGAGTCGCTTCATTCCAATACAGTACTTCGGTATTAAATTTATCTCCTTTTTGATTCTTTATGGCAACGTGACCCGATAACTTCCAAAGTTTCTGTTTATCATAATAATAAGCTGTATCAGCTTTAATACTGGCATCAACATGAAGTAAAGAGTCGAATTTTTCCAGATAAACACCTTTCTCAAAGGCCCAATAAGAAGGACGTTTTTTATCATAGATCAACCACTCATCGGTTTTTATACGATATCTAGTTACACCTGAGTCTGATATTAGGGTTGTAACACCGCGTGTATCCATTAAAGGTAAAGAATCACGTTCTTTAATGGCTTCTGCCAGTTGTTTTTTCTCCCCTGTGCAGGAAGATAATAAAACAAGCATAACAATTGCCCCAAAGACAATTGTTATGCTTATAAATTGATGAATAAAAATTCTATCTTGTTTGAACCACATATTATCTGATGGTAGTAGATTCACCGATCCAGCCTCCTACAGTAATTCTGTCACCTTGCTTATATCCAAGCATAAACAACTCATTAGCGGCAGGAACATGACGTCTGTAAGTAGAAATCAGTCTGTCAGCATCATCAGCACAACTTGGATCAACAGCTTTCGCTCTTGCAAGTTTATCAAGAATTACAAAATAAGTGCACTTATTTAATGCGGGTTCATCGCTCCAATTAGGGCTAGTAGCATACAAATTAGCAATCAATATATAAGGAGCACCATAATTATCTCTATAAGAAATCGCTTTCTGTGCATAGGTTCTTGCCTGAGAAAGTCTCTTTACAGAAGCCAAAACCGCAGCAGCAGCATAAGCATAGTCTGCCTTTTTATTATTATCCTGCTCTAGCTGAATAGCCTGATCGAAAAACTTAACCGCATCATCAGTATCACCTTTTTTGAAAGACATGTAAGCGCATCCTGCAGCAGCTTCAGCAGTTGGTTCTATTTTATAAGAATAGAATGATGCTTTAAAGTAAGCTTCCTGTTCAGTACATTTCATCATTTTCATGATATCAATCACTTTTTTGAGATAAGCAAGATCCGTTTTGTTTGCTTCAATCTTTGGAGCATAAATTTCTTGTAAAGACTCACAGCTTGCAGTTCCACTGTTAATAAACAAAGCTACTAAGTTATCCTTTACTAGTTGATAATCTTTCTTAATGCTTTCTTTTGTAGCAACAGCGATAGCATCATCGGCCCACTGAGAAGCATTTAAATAATCTTGAATGAATTGTTCTTTATGAACAGCATCAACTTGAAACTTCTTCATGGAAGAATCCAAAAAATAAAATAGTACAGCAGCCAATGATTCAGATTTCTCGACATTAACCGATTTACTTAACCATTCATACGCCACATTTGGATCTGCTTTAGGGGCAAATTGCAAATAATCAATAGCTTTCAGAGCAAGTGTTTTTTCAGCTGAACGAACACCACGAATATTTGCCTGCAAATCAGGAGTATACTTTATTAATTGATCGTAAACTCCCATCAACTCTTCGAAATATTTATCGTATTCAGGTTTACCTTTGGTTGTAGTCAGAAAATACTTCAAAATATCAAACCCGTCTGAATAAGTGTAATAGCGCAAAAGCGGACAATCCTTCATAACAGCTTTCCAAGGCAAATAAGCATCTTTGTAATTTCCTGCTTTTACTGCCTCATGAGAAATACTACTATTTACATTACAAATACTGTCAGTTGATTGTGCTAAAGCACTCGTTGCTCCTGTCGAAAGAAACAACACAGCCACAAGCGTTTTAATTTTCATTGTTATATTTTTTTTAGTTTATAATTTCTTTTAATCAACTTTTCTCTTGAAAAACCATCTTTCATTAAATGTCAAACCGACAGAAAACCTCAAACAATTCTCATTCAGAAGATTTTGCTTTAGACCTTCTACTCTGACATATTGTGCAGAGATACTTAATACAGAGCGATTTCTAGAAAAAGGTATACCCAATCCACCCGTTACTCCATATTCTCTTGCAGCTCTTTTACCTTCTATTTTATAATATGGTTCTGAATAATAAGCTCCTAATCTATATTTTATGTGCGCCAAATAATTACTGCTTGTATTGCTGGGCAAATATTCCAATCCCAAAGAAATCTTAGATCTATCAGCCAATGCATTTTGTTCATCAAGATAAGTTACATCTCCCCATTTCTGAAGAGTGTAATCCAAACCGACAGTCAGCCTCTTATCGTATGTATAAGCTAAACCTATTCCAAATGTATTTGGCAAGCCCATGCTCAACAATGTATCTTTTCTAGTAACTACAGATCCTGTTGTATTTTCAACATAAGCATCATTATTCAAATCATTTCCCGGAGAAAAGGTTACGCCAAGAGTTAAGTCTTTCTTATCAGCCAATTTATAAGTGTACTGCACACCTAAATCGAGCTTAACATCCTTTACCGAATAATAATCCAGCTTTTTCACACTAGATGCATTAGTGTTAGTAGGAAACTCAACAGTAAACGAACGACTCACATTTCCCCAAAAATAGGATAAATTAGCTCCAACTGACAAATTCTTCAGAATCTTGTATCCGGCACCAACATATAATTGATGAAAACCTCCTTCACCATTATAAGTAATAGTATTATAAGTGTCTGAATTACCAGTGTTATCTATTTTATTCAAACTATAACCCACATTTGAATAGGGTAACAACCCCGCGCTTATTCCTAATTTAGGATGTAAACGGAATTGCATAGCTATGTAATCAAAACTTGAGTTCTTAGCATTAATCTTTGTTTCTCCATTACTAAAGTTACTATTTTGGAGAGTTAGACCTCCATCAAAGATAAAAGTCAACGAATCAACAGCTGAATAAGAGGCTGGATTCATTGCATTAACATGGTAAGGATCACGCAGTGCATAAGCAACACCCCCCATCGCTTTACTATTTCCAAAATTTTGATCAGACAATTGTCCGAAACCATATCGAGTGTAAGGAGAATTTGTATTATTTTGAGCTACAGCCAATATAGGCAATAGCGTTATGCAAAAAACACAAAAGTACGTTTTATATCCTACCATTATTATAGTTTAATATTCTGTTTAATCCCTTCAGAACTAAAAATCTGTCTGCAAAGATGATACTTTTTAATTTCGTATCAAAAGAAATTTCATCTCCACCCGTTAAAAAAACCAAAAGTTCAGGATATTTATGTTTCAAAGACTCTATGTAGCCCTGAATTTCATATTCCACTCCTTTTAAGACGCCTGCCCGAATGGCCGTTTCTGTATCTTTGCCAATGTGAAGCAGCTTTCCCTGAGCTGAAACCAGAGGTAATTTCCCTGTAAAATTATTCAATGCTTTGAAGCGCATTTGTATGCCCGGTGAAATATTCCCTCCATGATAACAACCGTTAGCGTCAATAAATTCATAAGTAATCGCCGTACCGGCATCAATGACCAAAATATCTTTCCCTGGGAAATAAGTATATGCACCTACTACAGCAGCGATACGATCATATCCCAGCGTTTCGGGAGATTCATATAAATTTTGAATGGGTAATAAAGTCTTGCTATCTAACGTAATTAAAGGGAAACTCAATTTGGAAACCTTCTGACTAACCGAATCATTCAGATCAATAACAGAAGCTAGAATGCCTCTACTTATAGGATACTTATCACAAACCTCTTTCAATACATCAAGAGAATCGTTTGAGGCATAAAATACTTCAACGACTTCTTCTGCCTCAAAAACAGCAATTTTTGCAACGGTGTTTCCTATATCAATAATCAGATTCATGTAAAAGACATATTTCGGGTTGCAAAGTAACTCAAAAAAAGCCTAACATAATGCATTCTTATGAAAAAAAGAAGAAGGAATAAAGCATATAATTACAAATAAAAGTACTTTTGCAGCAAAATATATCTTTTCTTATTAATATGAAAGTACTCCGTTGTATACTGTTGTTAGTTTTGTTATTGAATGCCAGAGTTATGTTTTCAACTTCCGTAGTGAATCAGAAAGACTCCATACGGATAAGTTTGCTCACATGTGCACCTGGAGATGAGGTCTATTCTTTATTTGGGCATACAGCAATCAGATACCAAGATCCACAACAAAAACTGGATATCGTTTTTAATTATGGGATGTTCAGCTTCAAAACCCCTCATTTTCTATGGCGTTTTATTAAAGGAGAAACCGACTACGAATTGGGAGTTAACAGCTATCAGGATTTTGCATCCGAATATATATATTTAGAGCGAGGTGTAAACGAACAAATATTGAATTTAACCTCAGATGAAAAAAACAAGCTATTCCAATTACTGCAGGAAAATTACAGGCCTCAAAACAGAGTATACCGCTACAATTACTTCTTTGACAACTGTGCAACACGACCAAGAGATATCATAGAAGAGTCTATCAATGGAAAAATTCATTATCAGAACCAAATCTCGTCTAAATCATTCAGAGACATTGTGCATGAGTACACAGCGAACTATCCGTGGACACGTTTTGGTATTGATCTGTGCTTAGGATCTCAAGCTGATTTACCCATTACGCTGCGTCAGGAAATGTTTGCCCCCCTCTATCTGCAGCGTAGTTTTGAAAGTGCAGTCATTAAAACCAATAATAATTATTCAAAGAAGTTAATCCTTAGCACCCAAAACATAATTCCAGAAAGAGAAGACGGTATAGCTGGCAAGGTTGCAGGAGTAACTCCATGGCAAGCCTCTCTCATCCTATTTATCTTAGTGACATCAATTACTATATACGGCTTAAAAAAGCGTAAAAGCATGTGGGGTGTTGATTTAATACTATTTCTTAGTGCGGGGATCATCGGCTGTATCCTTACATTCTTAGCAAACTTCTCCGAGCACCCAACTGTGAGCCCCAATTATTTACTCTTTGTTTTTCATCCGTTTCACATTATTGCCCTTCCTTTCACTATTTACAAGAGCATTAAACAGCAAAAATGTTTGTATCATATCCTAAATTCAGTGGTTTTAACACTATTTATATTGCTTTGGGCCCTAATACCTCAAAGATTTGACTTAGCTGTATTACCTTTGGCCCTAAGTTTGTTGATACGTTCAGCAAGCAATTACATTTTAGCATATAATCATAACAAATGAAAGGACTATTAACCTCCCTCATCACCGTACTTACTTTCACCGGGCTTCAGGCTCAGTCGGTTCCTTCTACCCCCAAGCTGATTGTAGGACTTACAATTGACCAGCTCCGCACTGACTATCTGGAAGCATTCTCGGCTTTGTATGGGGAAAAGGGCCTGAAAAGGTTATGGAAAGAGGGAAGAGTTTATCGTAATGTTGAATACTCATTTACTCAACCCGATCGTGCATCCGCCATTGCTGCCATATATACCGGTACCACTCCGTCTGTTAATGGTATTATAGCCAATAACTGGCTCGATATATCGTCTCTCCGCCCTGTGAATTGCGTTGACGATGCTTCTTTCATGGGGAATTATACCAATGAAAGTACTTCTCCTTCAAAATTGTTAACCTCAACCATTACTGATGAACTTAAAATTGCAACCCAAGGTAAAGGATTAGTCTACGCCATTTCTCCTTTTAGGGAAGCCGCCGTTTTGGCAGCCGGTCATGCGGCTAATGGTGCGTTTTGGTTAAACGATGATACGGGTAAATGGGCGGGTACAACATATTACAGTGATTTCCCTTGGTGGGTAAGCCAATATAATGATCGGAAAGCACTTGACTTCAGAATTGACAATATGGTATGGACACCGGCATTACCGGTAGAGAACTATAAATACCTGACTGCCGAATGGGTACAGGACACGTTCAAGTACAAATTTGATGATGCTCGAAAAAACAAATATCGACGATTCATTGTCAGCCCCTTTGTTAACGATGAAGTAAACTCCTTGACGTCAGAGTTATTTGCCAACAGCACCATTGGTAAAGACGAAACACCAGACATTCTGTCACTAACCTATTATGCCGGAAATTACGATCACAAAAGTCCTCGTGAATGCGCTCTTGAAATGCAAGATACGTATGTAAGACTTGATAAAAGCATTGCAGCATTACTAGATTTGCTTGATCAAAAAGTCGGTTTACATAACGTAATGCTTTTCATCACATCCACCGGTTATACCGACCCCGAGACTGCCGATTTTGGAAAATATCGCATACCCGGAGGTGAGTTTCACCTCAACCGATGCGCTGCGTTACTCAATATTTATCTGATGGCAACATACGGTGAAGGGCAATATGTGGAAGCATATCACAACCAGCAAATTTACCTAAACCATAAGCTAATAGAGAAAAAACAGCTCAATCTCACTGACATACAGGAAAAGGCAGCTGATTTCCTTGTGCAATTTAGTGGTGTTAATGAAGTATATTCTGCTCACAGACTATTATTAGGTGCATGGACACCGGAAATTTATAAAATAAGGAATGCATTCAACCGAAAACGTTCGGGTGACTTATTAATTGATGTATTACCAGGATGGACCATTGTTGAAGAACAAGCAACAAATAGTCGTATTGTCCGAGCAGCCAACACGCCTGCTCCCCTTATTCTTTTAGGCGCTTCAGTAAAGCCTGAAATTATTGAAATACCAACCTCTGTTGAGTATATAGCTCCAACCATCGCGCATGCGATCAGAATACGTGCACCGAACGGCTGCAAAACCTCTCCTCTAACCGGCATACGGTAAACATTCCTCTTAAAAAAGGAAGAGTGAAGCGCAAATAAATCAGCATTTTAGTATAACTTTGCGCTCACATATATTCATCAGTAAATAATAAAAATACATAAAATGGGATTTAATAGTTTTTTAAGCAAACTTCTCGGCAACAAGTCGGCACGTGACATGAAAGAAATTCAGCCATGGGTAGAGAAAATTAAAGCAGCCTATCCGGAAGTTGCCCAATTAGACAATGATGCACTCCGTGCAAAAACAGAGGAAATCAAGAAGTATATTTATGAATCGGCAGCAGCCGAACGAGCAAAAGTTGAAGCTCTCAAAGCAGAAACCGAAACCCTTGAACTCGAGTTTCGTGAAGAACACTTTGCTCAGATTGACAAAATAGAAAAAGACATTCTTGAAATATACGAGAAAGCACTCGACGAAGTTCTTCCGGTTGCATTCTCGATCGTGAAAGAAACCGCCCGACGTTTTTCTGAAAATGAAGAGATAATTGTTACCGCCAGCGATTTTGACCGCGAACTGGCAGCAACGAAGGACTTCGTTCGCATTGAAGGTGATAAAGCAATTTATCAGAATCACTGGATGGCAGGAGGTGCCGAAATTCATTGGAACATGGTACACTATGATGTGCAGTTATTTGGTGGTGTTGTACTTCACAAAGGTAAAATTGCTGAAATGGCTACCGGTGAAGGAAAAACACTTGTTGCCACATTGCCGGTATTCCTCAATGCACTGACAGGTAACGGCGTACATGTTGTTACCGTGAATGATTACCTGTCAAAACGTGACTCGGAATGGATGGGGCCTCTTTACCAATTTCACGGATTAAGTGTTGACTGCATCGACAAACATCAACCCAACTCTGATGCGCGTCGCCGCGCTTATATGGCCGACATCACTTTCGGAACAAACAATGAATTCGGTTTTGACTACCTGAGAGACAATATGGCAATCAGTCCGAAAGACTTAGTACAACGTCGCCACAATTATGGTATTGTCGATGAGGTCGACTCAGTTTTGATTGACGATGCCCGTACCCCACTTATCATTTCGGGTCCTATACCCAAAGGAGAAGATCAACTATTTGAAGGTCTTCGTCCATTAGTAGAACGCTTAGTCGAAGTTCAAAAAGGACTTGCCACCAAATACCTGGCAGACGCCAAAAGATTAATTGCTTCCGAAAACAAGAAAGACCAGGAAGAAGGCTTTCTGGCTTTGTTTCGCAGCCATAAAGCATTACCCAAGAATAAAGCTCTGATCAAATACCTCAGTGAACAAGGCATTAAAGCCGGCATGCTGAAAACGGAAGAAATTTACATGGAGCAGAATAACAAACGTATGCACGAGGCAACTGACCCGTTGTACTTTGTTATCGATGAAAAGCTCAATAGCGTAGATCTTACCGATAAAGGTATCGACTTGATTACAGGAAATTCAGAAGACCATACCCTCTTCGTTTTACCAGATATTGCGTCGGAACTTTCGGCCCTGGAAGCAGAGACCGGACTTACCGAAGAACAAAAGCTAGAGAAAAAAGATGCATTGATGACAAACTATGCCATCAAGTCAGAACGCGTACATACAATCAACCAGCTACTCAAAGCATACACCATGTTCGAGAAGGATGATGAATATGTTGTTATTGACGGACAGGTGAAGATTGTTGACGAGCAAACCGGACGTATTATGGAAGGTCGCCGTTACTCAGACGGATTGCACCAGGCAATTGAAGCTAAGGAACGTGTGAAAGTGGAAGCTGCTACGCAAACTTTTGCAACTATTACGCTTCAGAACTATTTCCGTATGTATCACAAGCTCTCGGGTATGACGGGTACTGCTGAAACAGAAGCCGGTGAGCTATGGGACATTTACAAACTTGATGTGGTAGTAATACCAACCAACAAACCCATTTCTCGTATTGACATGAATGATCGCGTTTACAAGACTAAACGTGAAAAATACAAAGCTGTCATTGAAGAGATTGAACAGTTGGTACGTGCCGGTCGTCCGGTATTGGTAGGTACTACATCGGTTGAGATATCTGAAATGTTAAGCAAGATGCTTACCATGCGTAAGATAGATCACAATGTATTGAATGCCAAGTTACACCAAAAAGAAGCCGACATTGTAGCCAAGGCAGGTTTCAGCGGAACAGTAACCATTGCAACTAACATGGCCGGTCGTGGTACCGACATCAAGTTAAGTGCAGAAGTGAAAGCTGCAGGCGGTTTGGCTATCATTGGAACAGAACGTCATGAATCTCGCCGTGTGGACCGCCAGTTGCGTGGTCGTGCCGGTCGTCAGGGCGATCCGGGTTCATCCGTATTCTTTGTGTCACTAGAAGATGATTTGATGCGTCTTTTCTCGTCAGACCGTATTGCCAGTGTTATGGACCGTCTGGGCTTTGAAGAAGGCGAGATGATTGAACACAAAATGATTTCGAACTCCATTGAGCGTGCACAGAAGAAAGTCGAAGAAAACAACTTCGGTATCCGTAAGCGTTTGCTTGAGTACGATGATGTGATGAACAAACAACGTACCGTGGTCTATACCAAACGTCGCCATGCTTTAATGGGTGAACGTATCGGTATGGACATTGTCAACATGATATGGGATCGTTGCGCGGCAGCCATCGAAAGCATTGATTACGAAGAATGCCAAATGCAACTGTTGCAAACCCTTGCCATGGAAACTCCTTTCACTGAAGAAGAGTTCCGTAACAATAAGAAAGAAGAGTTAGCCAATAAAACTTTTGATGTGGCTATGGCTAACTTCAAACGTAAAACGGAACGTCTGGCTCAAATCGCTTATCCGGTTATCAAACAAGTATACGAGACTCAGGGACACATGTACGAAAACATCCTGATCCCTATAACCGACGGCAAACGCATGTATAACATATCATGCAATTTGAAGTCGGCTTACGAAAGCGAGTGCAAAGAAGTGGTGAAAGCTTTTGAGAAATCAATCTTACTTCATGTGATTGACGAAGCTTGGAAGGAAAACCTGAGAGAGCTTGACGAGCTGAAACATTCTGTACAGAACGCAAGTTATGAACAGAAAGATCCGCTGTTGATTTACAAGCTGGAATCAGTAAACTTGTTCGATACCATGGTGAACAAGATCAATAACCAAACCATCTCCATTTTGATGCGCGGACAAATTCCAGTTCAGGAACCTCAACAGCTAAGACAAGCTACTGCTGAAGAACGTCAGGACATGAGTAAGTATCGCGAAGAAAAGCGCGACCTTTCTGATCCGCACCAACAAGCAGCAGCCCAACAAGACACGCGCGAAGTAAAACGCGAGCCCGTAAGAGCTGAGAAAACAGTTGGTCGAAACGATCCTTGCCCATGCGGAAGCGGCAAAAAGTACAAAAACTGCCACGGTCGTAACGAATAACAACCCCTTATAAACTTAAGAACCCCGATAGAACTTCTGTCGGGGTTCTTTGTTTATATAAATATTAATAACATTTTATATACATATTAATAGAAGAAATTGTATTTTTGTGGAATACATAATCTGTTGATGCCATGATTAAGATACGCACCTATTTTATCTGTTTGTCTGTTCTGTTCAGCCTTAATGCCTGCCAGAGTCTGGAGACCTTATCCATTGATTACCTGGTACCGGCCGAAATCAGTTTCCCTTCGAATCTGAAACGAATTGCCGTTGTCAATAACACATCGGCAGTTCCCGATAGTAATATCATCAACGTTCCTCAGAAAAAAGAACCACTGCTGGTCAATGAACTTAAAAAGAGCACCACGTATTTTTGGGGTGATGCAGCCATAGCAACCGAATCGTTGGCTAACGGGTTAGCCGGTGCTAACTATTTCAACGAAGTAGTGATCTGTGATTCTGCTTTAAGAGCCAATGATGTGATACTTCGGGAAAACACGCTGAGCAAAAGTGAAGTAGAAGAATTGTGTCGGAAACTAGACGTTGACCTGCTCATCTCTTTAGAAAATCTTCAGATAAAGGCAGTAAGAACCGTAAAGTTTATGCCCGATTGGAACGTTTTTCTGGCAACAACCGATGCGAGAATATTTACCAGTGTAAAAGCTTATCTGCCCAAAAGAAACGGAGCAATGGCCAGCTTGGTACTCAATGACAGTATCTTTTGGGAAGAAGGCGCCTCAACAGAAACCTCAGCCATGGCACAACTCATTAAAGATGAAGAACTCATTAGACAAACTTCCGATTTTGGCGGAACCATTCCGGTGAATAAGCTGACTCCCTCTTGGAAAACCTCCCAACGCTTTTACTATTCAAACGGCTCTGTTAATATGCGCGATGCCGCAGTGTACGTTCGTGAGCAAGAGTGGGATAAAGCATTCGACTTGTGGCAAAAAGAATATCTGCAAAGTAAAAGTAAAAAAGTAAAGATGAGGACTGCACTCAACAGCGCCCTTTACTATGAGATGCAAGACAGCATACCTCAAGCGGTTGAATGGGCTACCATAGCACAAAATCTGGCTGATGAAGTTGAGAAAGCAACAACTAAAATGAAAGAAAAGAAAAGCATTTATACTTTCCCCAACTATTTTTCTATCAGCGTGTATTTGTCCGACTTATCAGAACGGATGTCGAACATTGCCAAATTAAACATGCAAATGGACCGGTTTAAAGATGATTTTTAATCAAAACGGAGAAGCATATTTGTTTTTTTTATACCTTTGACTCTCAAATAATAAAAAGTCTTATGAAACTAAGTCAACAGTCATTGTCTGCCATAGAAAAAGCTATTCAGAAAGCAGTCAATAAATACGCCGGCTTACCGGAACAATCCATCGTTACAGATATTCATCTGCAACCGAATCAAAATTCGGGCGACCTCATTATATTCGATGACGAAGATAAAGAACTGGCATGCATTAGCATTGAAGAGTTGGCGAACGATGACAGTGATGATTTCTATGAAGAAATGCAGCACATACTGCAAACGTTGCTGGGCAAGTTAAAGGAAGAAGGTACTTTTGACAGACTAGCTATCATGACTCCCTACAACTTTGTACTTGTTGATGAAGACAAAGAAACCGTTGCCGAGCTACTGATTGTTGACGATGACACACTTATTGTAAACGATGATCTGCTCAAAGGACTGGATGAAGAACTGGATACGTTCCTGAAAGACTTACTTAACAATTAAGTTTAAAGTTACTTCCATTCCACTTTCATCTCTTTAAGTAACGAAGCACTGGCACCCACGGATCCGGTATGTTGAATACCCATTCCTGCAAAAGACAAAGGTTCCACCACTGCACTCACATCTACAATCGGAAGAATACGGTGATCCGTTACATCGGCCGTGCGCGCATTGGATTCAGCGTGGGCGGTCAGTTTGTTTCCCTCCACCGCCAGACGAATGCTACAAGTGGAGCGATAACAAGAAGAAGCCACCGGCTCAGCCAGCGGAGTAGCAACTCCGTCAACAAACTTCATCAGTATAAATTCCACCGCTTTGTCATATTTGGTAGTACGCACAATGCGTAAACCGTAACCGGTTAACGTGCGTGTGTCAAACTGAATATATAGATCCAAATACTGTCCCGTTGCACTACCAAAACCCTGTCCCGCCGTTTTACAAGGATCTATTTGCAGAGAAACAACCATACCCGCACACTTGTCTGCCACAGGAGTATACAATAAACGTGCCCCTTTTGCCGCTTGTAAAAGTCCCCAATTGCCCGATGCTCCATCAACACCGGAACCGTACATCCAACTACCGGCAGGATCCGGCTGCCAATCGAATGCCGCTGTGTCAGCAGGTTTAAATCCATCTACCGTCCAAAAGCCAGGAATAATCTTCGGCTGATAATTAGTCGGGAAATTCCTGAAATCAGTCATAAAGTCGCGCCCTGACACATCCGTTGTACGAATCACCTGAGCACACACCACACTTTCAGTCTGCCCGGCATGACAACGCAAATGCTTGGGAGCAACCGAAGCCATAAGATAATACCCCACATCTCCCGACGAAAGACGATACGTTTGCTCCGGTTTATTTAATCGTGAAACGGCCACCGGTATGGCATTACTTCCCTTCGCATCCGTGCAACGATACCACGTAATAAGAGATTCATCGGCCCTTCCGGCAAGGTCTAATTCATACCGCACAGCCAATACCCCTTTTTCTTCCCACTCAATTCGTGGCAAGTTCGTAAAAGCAGGCGCCTCCAGATAGCGAGGTAAAATACGGATAGCCGCAGTACCTTGCAAGCCCGATTCGGTAGAAGCGTTAACAAGTATCGTTTTCGCCTCATCGTTATCATTATGTCCGGATACTTCACAACTACCATCCTCCTTTACCTTTAAACGAGCTATCTGCGCATCCTCGGGCGATAAGCTCCAATGCACAGTTTCTGCATTAGTAGGTAAATTGCCAAACAATAAAACTTGCGCCTGAAGCAATTGAGTACTAACCCCCGATTCCAGCTCGCACCGGCGAGGAGAAACAGTCAGCATGGTAGCAACAGCCGTATACTTCTTACCCGTTGCCTTACCAATCATCTCAATAGTCTTCTTGTTTTTCATAGGATCCCACTCATCGGCACCGCGCAATAAATTATATGTATTATAAACCACCGCCCCTTTGTGCACCAAACGATAAGCATCGAGCACCCGCTTTCCCGTCATGTCTACCGTATTGGCTGGCTTTAATCTATTAATAAAAAGAGGCTTTTCGTTGAGCGACACGTTATATTGGTAACACTTCAAATCGGGCGTGGGGTCTTGCGTCCAACCTACATATAAAGGAGACTGAACCGTATGCAACCGGCAGTCGACCATTGTTACTGCGCTACCTACTTTGGTAAAAAACTGCCTCTCACGCGTTATCACCTCAAAGTCGCAATTGAGAAACACCGCCCCAGTGCCCTGCGTAGCATAAAACGGTTTAGAACTAAACAACTTCAACTTGCAATTGACATGCACTCCCGTGCCACAAAGCGCATCATCCGTACATTCAAAATAACAGTCGTCAAACAGTACACGCTTCCCTCCCACCAACGGGCACGAGTTGAGCCGGCTCACAAAATGCACCCCACGCGCCATGATGCGGTCGCCCTCACAAATAGCCAGCTGCGCCTGCACAATGGCATCGGCCCTTCGAGTTCTGTTAAGCTCCGGCATCAACGGATAAACCAGGTCGATGTTACAGTAGTTGCCCATCGTAAGATTCTCAACCGACAAGTCATTACCTATAAAATGAAACATGGTAAAATTACCAACCGCCCCCTGTGTTTGTCCCCGATTACTCGCCAACACCACCTGCTGCGGTTTGTTCGTCAGTCCCACAAGCCTCAGTCCGTTACACTTTACTTCCATACCATAAGGAATACCACCGCCGGCAGGCACACGCACCGCCTCATCATCCGGATTATCAATCCAGTAAACATAAGGTGCCAGATAAATGGTCATCGGAGCATCGGGTGTACCGTCTTTCAGTTGCCTGACCGCCGCCTGAAAAGAAGAAAAAGCATACGGATATTTATCGGTTATTTCTTTCGTTAAACGCCCGTCGACAAAGAAAGTACGCTCATTCAGCATTATTTTCTTTCCTTGATAACGAATGTAATCACCCCCAAAAGCAACCGGATTCTTTTTATCGAGCGGCAAGTAACCATCCACATCCTTGGCAAGCATGCTATGCGCCAAAAACAGAAGAATGAGAGAGAAGAGAATGTTTTTCATGATGCTATGATTGGTTTGACAATACGAATGTATATAAAAAGAGTCTCTTCTCCAATACATTGATCGGAAAAGAGACTCCCTGCCCGGCAACTACTGCTTATTTAAACTTCAAAGCCATCGTTACCAAGTGCGATTTCAGTCCGTCGTTACGGCTATAGTAGCCGTATCTCAGTTCCAGCACATTCAGCGGTTTGATGCCCAATATTCCTTTGGCAGACATCCATCTGAAGTTAACCCCCAGCAAGCTACTGTTGAATTTAGACAAATCATAATCGCTTGTATAAAACTCCGGATTGTCAGCCATGCAGTGCTCTCCATAAGGTTTAAAATAATCCACGCCGTTTTGCGTATAGAAACGATAATACGGAGCGATGGAAACAAAAGGAGTTATTTTATAAGGCACTTCCAACTCAGCAGTATGAGCCGTGAGGTTCCAACTATCCGTGTAGAAACGATAAAAACTTCTCAATATAATCCTGTCACTCAGGAAGTAGTTGGCCCGCAAGCCTATGGGAAGTTTAAAACGATGATCGGGTAGTTTCTCGGAGAACGACTGAGTTCCCTTATCACTAAAATACACACGTTGATAAGCCGTACCAAGAAGTCCGGTTTGATAACCGATGTCTGCCAACAAAGAAACCTGAAGTTCCTTATTAACCACTTGCGCTATGCCTAACCCTAAGTTATAAGAGTTTCGAGGAGCGCTGTCGCCCTGCTTATACTTAAAGTTATTATTATCGATATTGTCCCCTCTGAGTTCCACGGGAAGCAACACTTTCCAAGTATCCAGAAAAACAGACGCTTTGGCAGATAACTCGGTATTGCCACCGTTTAAAGACTTCGAATAAGCCATGTTACCTCCAAAGGAAGTATAATCATACTCTTGCGAGAACGACAAGCCACCGCCCCATGAATACTTCTTTTTAGTATTCTCGAACAGATAACTTGCTGCAGGCGAGAACCGCACATCACCGCTCGAAGCAGACGAAACGGTCGAAGGATCTATCTTGTCAGATGACGCCGAACTGTACACATCAACGCCCAGTTCAAAATTCCACGTATGCTTATTCAGTTTCTTATCGAACCTACTAAGCTGTAAGTCTATTGAGTTACCAAAGTCATTGAGGTTTTCGCTACCCACACCGCCCGTAACGGCTGAGTGATCACCACTTTGATGGTAGTAGCTGGTTACAAAATTAACCTCGTCAATCTTTAACTTGCGATGCGAAACAGAATCTGTTTGCGCTTTGGCCACATTCATGAAGAACATAAAAGAGGCTACTGTATAAACTATCTTTTTCATTAGAATATCCTCTTTTAGTTACAACCACATCCACCGCCCGTGCGCCCACCGTTGCCACCGGTAGCACCTTCGCGGTACATTAAGAAATTATTCTCGTACTTTTCAATGGAACGGCCGGACAATACCATCTCCGCATCATTGAGTTTCGCTTTCTGATAAGGTTTTACGCTAACGCACGAAGCCATCATCAAAAGAGTGAAGCATACGCATACTATAAAAAACACGTACTTCATCATTTAATTAATTTAATGTTATTGGATACATAAAGCTTGTCTGCGTCGTCTATCAAGACACATTCAATGCCCTTAATCTGATTAATAAAATTCAATCCGTCTTTCACCCCCATGATAGAAACAGGGGTAGCCATAGCATCGGCCAGTTCCGCATTCGTTGTAATAATGGTAACACTCTTTACGCCCTTCACCGGATATCCGGTACGAGGATTAATGGTGTGGGAATAAAGTTGATTATCAATAACGACAAACTTCTCGTAGTTACCCGATGTAGCAATGGATTTATTAGTAATATTAAGCGTGGAAAAAAAAGTGTGCTTCAAATTAGGGTTGGCAATACCTACCGTCCACGGAGAGCCATCTTCCTGATAACCCCACGCATTCAAGTCGCCCGAGGCACTGACAATACCGTTTTCAACACCGGCCAGCATCATCTTCCGTTTGGCGCAATCGGCCGCATAGCCCTTCCCTATCCCACCAAAGCCTATACGCATACCCTTGTTCTTCAGAAAAACAGTACAAGTTTGCGCATCCAGCACAATGTTTCTGTAGTCAATCAGCCTGACAGATTTCTTGGCCTCATCGGGGTGAGGGAGCTGAGTCATTGCCCGATTAAAATTCCAGAAGTCTTTATCAAGCGAACCATACGACAGATCAAAAAGACCCTGCGTAAGTGCCGATATCTTCTGAGCACGAAAAACCAGCCAGAAGAATTCCTCCGGCACTTCAACAGGAGAAACGCCTGCCATTCTGTTGACCTCGTTCGTCACGCTGCTGTCGCTGAAAGTCGTGAACACCTTTTCTATTCGCTTTACCTCCTCAACACCAACGGCTATCTGCTCATGGCCTATTTCCTCGTTGGGCGCCAGTGCAATGAACTCAAACGTGTTCCCCATCAGGCGGGTTTGTACCTTTACAGGAATCATCTTTTATTTATTGATGAAAGCGTTGACGTCGACCATGTAATCCTGCACCGTGTGCTTCTTATCGTAGCCGTGCCATTTGCGCAACGTGTTTCCCTGTGCATCGATTAAAACCATACAGGGAAATTCTCCTTCCGGATTGTACGTTTCGGCCAATTGATCATTGATGGCTTGCTGCTCCTTAGGAAGCTGATTCTTCTTTAGTCTGGGGAAATCGGCCTTAAACAGAACTAGTTTGTCGTGAGCAAACTGCTCAAACACTGGATCGTCGAAGATCACTTTCTGAAGTTGAATACACGGTCCGCACCAATCGGAACCTGCGAATTTCAATAAGATCAGTTTGTTTTCTTGTTTTGCCTGCGCTTTGGTGTCGTCCCAATTGCCGGCATATACGAGTTGCGCCAGGATCAACACACCCAGCAAAAACAGATTTCGTTTCGTCATAATTGTTATTACGTATTACGTTAATTAGTCACATTATCTGTAAATCAACATTCGGTGTGTTATTTTGTTGCGCCGGGAGTATTAATAAATAAAAAAGAAAATACCATTCATCAAGGAAAACATTCCATTCATCATCTAAATTTTATGGGCTGCAACGGGGCATTTACCTTTGCTGAAAAAGAAAAAGATGATGGTCAACAAAGTTATTTTATGCATTTGTGCCGGCTTTATGGCACTATTGCCATTGGCAGCTCAATCGGTTAGCGGAACGGTTACCGATGAGAAGAATCTTCCGTTGGAGGAAATTACGGTGGTTGCTTTGCAAGCGTCGGACTCCTTGTATATAACCGGAGGGGTGACGAATGGAAACGGGGAATTCAATATCCGCATTTCTCATTCGGGGAAATACATGCTGAAACTATCGGGTATCGGGTTTCAAACCAAGTACATTGCTTTTTCCCTGAGCGCCGACCAAAAGAAACAACTGGGGGGTATTCTTTTGAAAGAAGATGCTTACCTGCTTTCCGGGGTGACGGTTACGGCCAAGAAACCTGAGATGGAACTTACATCGTCGAGCACGGTTATAAATCTGGCGTCTTCGTCACTGGGTTCGCAAGGGACTTTGTTCGATGCGCTGAAGAGATTACCGGGCGTGCAGGTGAAGGACGACGGAACCATTTTGCTGAACGGACAAAGCGGTGCCACCGTTATGCTCAATGGCAAGCCGACTTATCTTTCGGGAAGCAATCTGGCTACCTACCTGCAAGCCATTCCGGCTTCTTCCATCGGTAAAATTGAGCTGATCAGTATGCCTTCTTCCCGCTACGAGGCCTCGGGTAAATCGGGAATCATCAAGGTGGAAATGGCTAAAAACAATGTTCAAGGTTTTTGGTTGGGTTCAATTCAAGTTACCAACAACTGAATCAGTACGGCAAGGGCAACACCAACTGGATGTTTCAGCTACGCAAAAACAAGCTAAACGTATCAGCTAATTATTCTTATTATGAAGGGACGGACATCAATCCCACGTTCATAGTAAGGGATCATACTGATTATTCTGAGACTCCCGTGATGCCTGTTATACTGAATCAGGTGGCGCATCGTACCTATAACTATGGGTCACACTATGCCCGCACGAGGGTGGATTACGACTTATCGTCGCGTTTATCAGTGGGCGCGTACGTCAGTAAGAATTGGACCGACAGGGTTAGAAAGGAACGAATGAACTCTGTGTTTACTTCTGTCAAAGCAGAGCCCGACTCGACATTGATGACTTGGAATAAAAACAAACTGAGTCAAACCAACCTGCAAGGCGGGGCTGATTACAGCTACAAAGTAACTTCTAAACTCCAGTGGACGGGTTCAGTTGATTTCCAGTCATACCGGGCTTCCGACAAACAGGATCAAAACAGCCTGTACAATGATTATTGGCAGGGCAACTACGAACAGGCCGACACGCTGAGAGGGAAACTAAAAGACAACATTGATATTGTGTCAACGCAGAGTGATGTGGAATTTGTCCTAACGAAATCGTTCAAACTAACAGGTGGCGTGAAGGCTTCTTTTGTGAACATCGACAATGAAACCACTTACTCGGACAAGTATAACGGCGCATGGACGCCCAAGCTGAATATGAACAAAGACTTCCAGTATGAAGAAAACATCTATGCCGCTTACGTGCAACTGCAAAAGAAGATAGCCGAACGTGCTAATATGGAAGTGGGACTCAGGTTTGAGGAGACGCACGTGAAGGGGCAGTTGCACGAATACAGTTCCAACAGAGACTCGTCTTTCCAAAAGCGCTACCGAAACCTTTTTCCGTATGTATCGGTCGATTACAATCTTTCCAAGACGATTAAACTGAACGCGGCCTACGGCAGTAGGATTGTGCGTCCCAACTATCAGGACATGAATCCTTTTGTTACAATCAACGATAAATATTTATACGATCAAGGCAACGTGGAGCTAAAACCCGAAATATCTCATCAAGTGGAAACGGCTTTGTTATTCAATAACCGATACAAGGTGATTCTTTTCGGAGCCTACACTCGTCACCCTATTTGCAAAAGCTACCTGGCCGGCGCCGGAAACCGTGTCTGGGTGTATCCGTTAAACATGTCGTCGGATTATTCGTATGGCATCAGGATGACTGCTGTCAACTTACACCCTACCCGTTGGTGGACATTGGTGGGCAACGCTACCCTGACTTATAAAAAATACGCCTGGATATACGACCATAAAAAGCAGAATAACCGAGTAATGACTCCCTTGTTTTATTTGGGAAACTACTTGAAGCCCGCCGACAAGTGGAATGCGGAGTTAAACGGTTATTGGAACGGAAAAACGCCTTTGGGACAAGGGTTAATCAGTCCGATGTGGTCTGTAAGCATAGCCGTTTCACGAAGTATACTCCGTGACAAAGGAACCGTTCGTTTATTCCTGAACGACATAGTATGCAGCAGGTATCTCCGCGCAAAAGTTATCAACGTAGAGCAGCCTGCCCATTACAAAGAAAGAAAAGAGGCTACTATCGGAATTAGTTTCTCGTATAAGCTGCAACGCGGTGAGAACATTAAGAGTTCCAATCCGCAACGCGAATCGAATGAAAGTAAACGAATAAAGTTATAAGCAACGAACAGGGCATATTATAGAAGAATAATTGCCGGCTTGCTTCTCGGAAATTATTTTACTAAAGCAGCTCTTTCAGCCCTATTTCGGCCGATTTTTGTCAAGAGCAGGTTTATATATTATTAACGAATGGGAACAGGTTCACAAATCATCAAGAAGAGTTGGGCAAAACATAACCAACTTTTTGAAAAACATAACGGCCGATTTGAAAAAGATAACGAGCAATTTGAAAAGAGAAACCGTCTTTTGGGTCATGAGAAACCGTCTCTTCGCCGTAACACGGTTTCTCGCGGACCATTTGCTACCGTGCAAACAGGAATAAGCAACCGTCTCCGCAAAAAATGGAACCGTGAAAAACGAAAAAAGGCAAGAGTTGGAACTCCTGCCTTTGCGCCTATAATAAGTTGAATATACTATAAGATTATGATGACAAAGAGAATACATTATATTACCAAAGTCAAGTGTTTGGCACATTATTTTGGTTACTTTTGTATTCAACACCAAACTTATATGAATCATACTCTATCCGCATGAAAAAAGTAATACGCTGGCTCTCGCCTTTTTTTCTTGGAGTTGTCATGTTCAACTTCATCCGTTTGGTTACTGATTTGCCTCGGAACGATGATTTCTGGCCCCATTCTAAAATACAACACATACAGGCACTTTGCATAATTATTTTCTTCAGTTATGTGCTCGACTATAGGATGAGAATCACCATTGCCAAAAAACTATCTCAACCCAGGCAATATATTTTTAAAGAATACCTAACACTCACTGCGGTTTTGTTTCTAGTACAAAACCTGATCATGATTATCGGATCATTAACGGGTATCTTAATTATTGGCAACGGAATCAATGATTATATCATTGCCAACGTGATATGCATACCCATGTATTTACTATACTACGCCATCATACGCAATGATATGATAGCCGCCCGTTATCACGAGCAAACCCTGCAACTCGAGAAAACTAAAGTGGGACAACTCGATATGGAACTGAAGTTCTTGAAGTCGCAATACCATCCTCATTTCTTGTTCAACGCACTGAATACCATTTACTTTCAGACGGAAGCCGGCAACACGCAGGCGCGTACTTCCATTGAGCTGCTGTCCGAATTGCTTCGTTACCAGCTTTATGATATTCAGAAGACAGTTACTTTGAAACAAGAAATGAATTACACGCAAGCTTACATTCGGTTGCAGCAAATGCGCATGAGTGAACGGTTGCAGCTCACCCAGTTCTATGACGAGGGAATGGACAACCAGGAAATACACCCGCTGCTGTTTCAACCATTAATAGAGAATGCGTTCAAGTATGTTAGCGGTGAATATTGGATTAACTTCCGCTTTGAGCTGAACGGCAACGAAGTGATTTTTCGGGTTGAAAACTCTTTGAACTGGAAAGGCAGGCCAACGAAAGGCAAACAGGGCATCGGCATTGAGAATCTGAAACGACGTTTAAATCTGCTGTACCCCGCCAGGTATCAATTAACCATTACTCCGGCCGATGATGTGTTCACTGCCGAACTAAAAATAAAGCTATAAACCATGAAAATAAAATGTGTCATAACAGACGATGAGCCGATAGCACGCAAGGGCATCAAAGGCTACGTGGAAAAGATTGACTTCCTGCAACTGGTTGGTGAGTGCGAGGATGCGCTTCAATTAAACACGTTGCTGGCGGAACAAGAGGTGGATCTCATCTTCCTTGACATAGAGATGCCTTACTTAACGGGCATGGAGTTTCTGGCTCAACTAAAGAACCCGCCCAGAATCATTATCACTTCGGCCTACGAGCACTACGCCTTGCAGGGATATGAGCTCAATGTAACCGATTACTTGCTAAAGCCTGTTTCGTTTGAACGCTTTTTGAAAGCAGTGAACAAGGTGCGCGATGCGTTAGCCAGGGAGTCGGCAGCGGAAGAGGTGCCTTATCTTTTCGTGAAGAACAACAAACAACTAAAGAAGATCAATCTCCATGAGATACTTTACGTGCAGAGCCTGGAGAATTACGTTATTATACAGTCCGAAACATCAAAGGAAATAGCCTATAGCCCGCTGAAAAAGATAATGGAGTACCTGCCCGAGCCACAGTTTATACAGGTGCATCGGTCTTTCGTCATCAACTCACTCAAGGTGGAGGCTATTGAAGGCAATCAGTTAGTGATTCAAAATCACAAGATACCCATAGCCCGCAATCTAAGGGAAGTCACCTTCGAGAGTTTGTTGAAGAACAAATTAATTTCGCGATAGGCTGCGGGCGCAACGATTGGGGTGCTAAAAAAAAGACGCGGACAAACCCCGAAAGATTAGCCCACGTCTCCGTATATAAACTAAAACAAATATATTACTGTTTTCTCAAAGCAGCAATGCTTTCTTTGAGCGAAGCAATAATGCTTTCGGCATCCGCCTGTTTCTTGCGTTCTAGATCTAACACAGCAGCAGGTGCATTGTTCACGAACTTCTCGTTGCTCAGCTTTTTCATTACTCCCTGCAAGAAGCCTTCTTTGTGCTTCAGCTCGGCTTCCATACGGGCAATCTCGGCTTCCACATCAATCATATTTTCTAAAGGCACAGCAAATTCGGTTGTTCCCACCATAAACGATGCAGCTCCTTCGGCCTTTGTTTCTACGGAAGTCAGCTCACTCAGGTTGGCCATCTTCTTGATCACGGCGGTGAATTCAGCTACCGGATTGGTTCCCAATATCTGAAGTTCAAGCTCTTCTTTCTGAGCAATGTTTTTCTGCAAACGAATGCTGCGGATGTTGGCTATCACTTCTTTGGCTACTTCAAACTGACGCACGTAGGGTACATCCACATACGTGTCTAATTTAAAGTACTGAACCATGATGCTTTCACCTTCTTCGCGTTCGTACATCTGTTGCCACAACTCTTCCGTAATGAAAGGCATAAACGGATGCAGCAACTTCAACAAATTATCGAAGAAGCACAAGGTGGTGCTATACACCGAACGGCTGATGGGCTGGCCGTAAGCCGGCTTAATCATCTCGAGGTACCAAGAAGAGAATTCATCCCAAAACAGTTTGTACACTGCCATGAGTGCCTCGCTCAAGCGGTACTTGCCAAACAGGTCGGCTACTTCGGCAGCCACTTCGTTTTGTTTGGACTCAAACCAGTGAATGGCTTTCTGTGAAGCTTCGGGAACCGATGCGGTTTCGTCAATCTCCCAACCTTTAATCAGTCGGAAAGCATTCCATATTTTATTATTGAAATTTCGTCCTTGCTCGCAAAGTGATTCATCAAACAAGATGTCATTGCCGGCAGGTGCCGCCAACATCATTCCCATACGCACACCGTCTGCTCCGTACTGTGCAATCAGGTCGAGCGGATCGGGCGAGTTACCAAGTGATTTTGACATCTTACGACCTATCTTGTCGCGCACAATACCGGTAAAGTACACGTTTTTAAAAGGCATCTTGCCTTCGTATTCGTAACCGGCCATAATCATACGGGCTACCCAAAAGAAAATAATATCGGGTCCGGTAACCAAATCACTGGTTGGATAGTAGTATTTTATTTCTTCGTTTCCGGGATTGTTGATACCGTCGAACAAAGAGATGGGCCACAACCAAGAAGAGAACCACGTGTCGAGGCAGTCTTCATCCTGACGCAAGTCGGCCATAGTCAACGCCGGGTTGCCGGTTTTCTCTTGTGCCTTTTTCAAAGCTTCTTCTTCGGTAACAGCTACCACGTAACCTCCTTCAGGAAGGAAGTAAGCCGGTATGCGGTGGCCCCACCATAGCTGACGGCTGATGCACCAGTCTTTGATGTTTTCCATCCAGTGGCGGTAGGTGTTTTTATATTTAGGCGGGTAGAACTTGATGTCGTCGTTCATCACCGGCTCTAACGCTATTTGCGCCATGTGTTCCATCTTCAAGAACCACTGCATAGACAGTTTTGGTTCGATAACCACGTTGGTTCTTTCGGAATAGCCCACCTTATTGGTATAAGCCTCAACCTTTTCGAGTAAACCGGCTGCTTCGAGGTCTTTTTCAATTTGCTTGCGCACATCGAAACGGTCCTGACCAACATACAGTCCGGCAGCCTCGCTCAGTGTACCGTTGTCATTGAAGATGTCAATGCTCGGAAGGTTATATTTTTCACCCAACATGTAGTCATTTACATCATGCGCAGGGGTTACTTTCAAACATCCCGTACCGAATTCTATATCTACATAGTCGTCTTCAATAACCGGAATAACGCGGTTAACCAACGGCACAATCACTTTTTTACCTTTCAGGTGCTGATTCTTGGGGTCATTGGGGTTGATACACATAGCTGTGTCGCCCATAATAGTTTCCGGACGAGTGGTAGCCACCACCGCATAACCATCTTCTCCCTCTATCTTATAGCGCAGGTAGAAGAGTTTGCTGTGCTCTTCCTTGAAAATAACTTCTTCGTCAGAAAGGGCAGTCAACGCTTTGGGGTCCCAGTTAACCATTCGTACGCCCCGGTATATGAGTCCTTTGTTGTAGAGGTCAACAAAAACTTTCAAAACACTTTCGCTGCGCTTATCATCCATCGTGAAGGCAGTGCGTTCCCAGTCGCATGAAGCACCCAACTTACGGAGCTGCTGCAAAATAATGCCTCCGTGCTCATCGGTCCACTCCCACGCGTGTTTAAGGAAATCTTCGCGGCTCAGGTCTGTCTTCTTAATGCCTTGTGAAGCCAAACGGTTTACAACCTTTGCCTCAGTAGCAATAGAAGCATGGTCGGTACCCGGCACCCAGCAGGCATTCTTGCCTTCCATGCGGGCACGGCGCACCAGAATATCCTGAATGGTATTATTAAGCATGTGTCCCATGTGCAACACTCCGGTTACGTTGGGAGGAGGAATGACGACGGTATAGGGCTCACGGCTATCAGGTTTTGAACTGAATAAACGATGACGGTTCCAGTATTCATACCACTTCTCCTCAACCTCGGCAGGATTGTACTTGCTTGCTAATTCCATTTTATTTTATCTGTTAATTATTTATTGCAACTTCATGCATACTATTGTTTTATAGTATAGTGGTCGCAAAATTAATAAAAATAAGTAGAAAAAAGCAGCGGGAATGCGTACTTTTGCTTTTGCTTAACAAGAAAAAGGATGATACGTAAGAAACAACTGATTAGGTATATCGTTCTGGGTATTCTTTTGGGCTTGGTGCTCATGGTCCAAAGCATTCCCGCGTGGGGAGAAGTCTACGCCCGTTCCGTGTATCCGGTAATAGGTGCACTATTGTCTTCGCTGTCTCACGGAATTCCTTTTTCTGTAGGCGATTTGTTCATTTCTCTCAGCATAACGGCAGTCATTTGCTTTCCCTTTTACGGCAGATACCGAAAGTTTTCATGGAAAAAAGTGTTGCGCCTGGAAGTAGAGTTCCTGGCGTGGATCTATGTTTGGTTCTATCTCTCTTGGGGATTGAATTATTCCCAACATGATTTCTATGCTCGGACGCAAACGCCTTACGTGTCGTATACACCGCAGGGCTTTAAAGAATTCGTAAAAGAATATATTGTGGAGCTTAACCAAGCGTATGTTCCGGTGAACAACATCGATAAAAAGGAGATTGCCCACGAAATAACGTCGCAATATCGGTTAATGGCCGATTCATTGGGGGTAAACAAGCCGTTCAAAAGTTCGCCGCGGGTGAAGAGTATGATGTTCAGCTGGCTGAGTTCGGCCGTTGGCATTACAGGATACATGGGACCGTTCTTCTGCGAGTTCAATCTCAATAAGAATTTGTTGCCCGTTGAATATGCTGCTACTTATGCTCATGAACAAGCTCATTTGTGGGGAATAACCAGCGAAGCCGAGGCTAATTTTTATGCGTACCAGGTATGTACGCGTTCTGCTAACAAAGCCATTAAATACAGTGGCTATTTTTCAGTGCTCAACCACGTGCTTTATAATGCCAAGCGGTTGTTGCCCGAAGAAGATTTCAAGGAGTTGGCGAAATCGGTGAAGCCGGAAATTCAGGCGCAGAGCGAGGGTGTGTATAAACATTGGATGGCGATGTATAACCCGGCTGTGGGTAAAATGCAGGATTGGATTTACGATCTTTACCTGAAAGGGAACAAAATAAAAAGCGGACGGAAGAATTATTCCGAGGTAGTGGGACTCCTCGTTTCATGGAGGGAGAAAACTCAAATTGATCATTTAAGAAATAGTATTATAAATCAAAGAAAAGATGCACAATAAAGAAGAAAAGATGGAAGCCTTCGGGCGGTTACTGGATATTCTGGATGAGTTGCGTGTGAAGTGTCCGTGGGACAGGAAACAAACGAACGAAAGTTTGCGCCCCAACACCATTGAGGAGACTTACGAGTTATGCGACGCTTTGATGCGTGACGATAAAAATGAAATTTGCAAAGAGTTGGGCGACGTTTTACTGCATGTTATCTTCTACGCTAAAATTGGTTCTGAAAAAGGTGATTATGATATAAAGGATGTATGCGATAAGCTTTGCGACAAACTGATTTACCGTCACCCTCACGTCTTTGGCGAAGAGAAATCAGAAACCGTGGGACAGGTGCTCGAGAACTGGGAGCAACTGAAACTGAAAGAAAAAGATGGGAACAAGAGTGTGTTAAGCGGGGTACCCGCAGCACTTCCTTCGCTCATCAAAGCGTATAGAATGCAGGACAAGGCGCGACATGTTGGTTTCGATTGGGAGAAAAAGGAACAGGTTTGGGATAAGGTCAAAGAGGAATTTAGTGAGCTTCAGGTGGAAATAGCCAACTTGGACAAGGACAAAGCCGAAGCTGAATTCGGGGATCTTCTTTTCAGCGTAATCAATGCGGCGCGGCTTTACGGTATCAACCCTGACAACGCGCTGGAAAGAACCAATCAAAAATTCTTGCGACGGTTTAATTACCTGGAGGAGCACACGCTCAAGAAAGGAATCCAATTGAAAGAAATGAGTCTGGAAGAGATGGATGTGATCTGGGATGAAGCTAAGAAATTGGGATTATAAGCCATATAAAAAAGTCGTTCATTATTGAAGAATATACAATGAACGACTTTTTTGTATTTTAGTTCCTATCTTATTGCTGCACTGTGCCCGAGAAAACAGGACCACCGGCACCAACTTGCATATCCGCACCGAACTGAGGCGAATAAAAACCTTCCGGAAGATCTTTCAGCACAAACGTATTGCATCTGCGGGCAGCAATTACTTTATCGGTCAAAGCGGTATTGATGGCAGACGCTGCCAAATCAACTAATGCCCCGAGAAGTCCGGCATTTCCTCCGGAGTTCACACTGGTATCAACACTTAATACACCTTTTCGGGTAAACAACACTTCATTGGAAGTCGTTGATTTAAGAATGTATTCAATATCGACAGTTATAACGCTTCCAATGGTTGACTTACTCCATTGATTGATGATAGTAAACAAAGCAACATCGGCTCCAAATACATTCTTAAAGGCAGTTAGCGAACCATCTATATACATTTCGCTATCATAAGCACTTTCACTTTTAAGAAAATCCATTGCCAAAAAAGGAGAGATTACATAATAACCCTTCTCTGCCAAAGGCATTGCCATGGACGTATAAAAGTATTCTTTGGCCTCCACATTCACTGTTTTATTAATAGGGGGCATCACTAAAATAGTCAAAGGCTTTTCAGCATACATTTTAGGATAACTATCGCCACGGGTGGTAGTGGCAGTGGTTCCGCAAGAAGCTAAAATCACTGAAGCCAACAGCAAGTATATATATTTTTTCATTTGGTAAACTTTTTAATAAGGTGATCCATAAACACAGCCGACTCCGGATAAAGTTCTTTCTCCTTGGTAAACATAGCCAAACCTTCTTCTTGTTTGCCATTTTGAATCAAGAAATAACCATACTCAGCACAAATACCGGGAGGAACAACCTTGCGGGTCCCCTTTTGATTCTTGATAATGTCTTCATACGTTTTCATCAAGTCGGCAGCAGCTTCCGGCGTTTGTTTCTTATAGTATTTATAAGAGCTGTTCACGTAATCATCCCAACTGTAAAGTGTGGTGGTAGTTGTACACGATGCAAGTATGCAACTGAGTGAAACTAAGAACAGTAATTTTCTCATGGCAATGATATTTTTTTCGTTTCTTGGGGAGCAACAAACACGGTACGGTCATACAATACCTGACCTTTACTTCTTACAACTACATGTCTTTTGCCCGTTCTTATGGCATACGTAAAGCCTTTTATCGTTGACTTCTTTTCTTTTACTACTTGAGCTTCGAACGTTGCCTCTTCGTCAACACTCACAACGACCGGTTCCTCATACTTATTGCTGGACGCAAAGTACAGATACGCCTGATCGGTCAGCCCCTGACTGGAAGCTACGTTTCCCACTTTGCAACCTGTCATGAGCAAAGCCAGTCCAAAGACAGCTCCTAGAATCCATTTGTTTTTCATTGTTTAATCTCCTCTATGTAATAGTTCCGTAATTGTGTTCCGTCAATTTCTCCTTCTTTAAAAGAAACAATGGAGTATTCGGTTTCGGGAGTATCTCCTGCCACCGACAATACTTCAACCTTACCCACTTGTTTCCCGGGGAGTTCTATATTAATTCCTGTCTGAGGATTTTTAACAGTCTTTCCTTTCAGCTTTACTGCAAAAACATCTCCAACGGATATTCCTTGGCTAGCGCCTCCCGATACAATCACCGCATCAGAGTCATAGGTCAGGAAGTATGATCTCCAGGGTTTGTTGGTGCACTTGTTAATGATGTTCTCCACCAACTTAGAAATGGCGGCAGAAATCGCTTTATCACTCAGTGTTGCATCAAAATCGGCTCTTCCTCCAATGCCCATGGTTGTTTTGGTTTTCAGTTCAGCATCTCCCTTCGCTTCGTCGGAATAGATAATCAGTCCGGTAGAAACATCCACCAAACGAATAGATACTGCTGCCTCAACAATTTGGGTTTTAGTGGTAGAAAAGACTTTGGCATCGCCTAGATTTTTGCGGCCATACTGCGTTATTGAACCTATGATCATGTAGTCGGCGCCTATTTTCTGAAAACCATTCTCTGTAGAATTGGCTTCATCGAGTAACTGACTGATGTCATTTCGTTCCAATAAGATAAACTTGCCGGATGCGGCAAGTCGCGTCGATAAGATGTCTAGGGCCTGTTTCCCCATCGGGTCATTTTCTTTATCATAAAACAACCCTTTAGCGTACTGCGTTTCATTTGAGAAACGACCGATAGCCACTTTACGTTTCAACATTCTGGCCGTTTCAGATTGAGAAGTAGGTTCTGTTTCAACCTCAACGACTTTTCGCTGTGCATACACAGCGCCAGAAATACAGATAAACAATAGAATAAAAATGTACTTTTTCATACGTGTTTCATATTAAGACATTTAAACAGAAACAAATTAAATACATTTATCCAATATAATGAATCTTTTTGGTTAAAAAATAGACCCTATAAACAAAAAAAGCCGGAATTACTTCCGGCTTCATTTGTATCTTATAAGTTACTTATTCTTATTACCTCCCCACTCTCCTCTTTGCACACCTTTCAGTAGCTCTCGGTGGAAGCGCATCTCGGCCCTTTGTATAAGGTATATTTTCCGTGGAGACAAGATTCCCTTGAATCTTTGATAATAGGACCGCTCCAATTTATCAGAAGCAATTCGGAGATCGTATATTTTACGGAGTATCTCATCATATTGCTCATCAGTCGTTTTAGAATCTCTTCCTTTTCTTAATAGGTTCCATACCTGATCACTCAAGTCTTTCTTTTTATCTTGTAACTCAAAATAAACAGGAAAGAAAGAGGTAGCCTCCTCACTTGAAAGTCCGGCATGTTGAGTCATAAAAGCTTCTTGCTTAGCCCGGAACTGTTCGGGCGTCAGTTTCTGATTCACATCATCTTCTGCAAAAAGATGTAATACGGAAACACAAGCAAAGAAGAATAAAACAATCAGCTTCTTCATTTATATCTGTACTTTAATTATTCAACACTTTCATCGGCCAGATACACATAAAGCGAATAATCATCCATCATAGAATGGTCAAGCGCAGCATCTATGTATTGATCGGAAACAGCCTCAGATGTTTCTTTTTCAGTAATAACAGATTTATCAGTACCTTGATTAGATGAAGCGATTCTGATAATCAATGCGGCACCGGCAAACATAGCCGCCATATATGCCCACGGCTTCACCCTATCCCATAGAGTAACCTTCTTCACACTAAATTCAGTCTTTTCTTTTTCAGGAAGTCTGTTCATTACTTCTGAAGTAAGGTTTTCAAAGTAGCCCTCAGGAACCGTAAAAGGGTTCGTTGTGCCCACTTTTCTAAGTAACTTATCTTCTTCTTTCATATCTTTATCCTCCTATTCACTCTTTTCATTTAGACATTCTATACCATCAAAGGTTTAATCCGTACCTTCTAAAATCTTCTCTATCTTCTTCACTGCGTGATGATAAGAAGCTTTTAAAGCACCTACTGAAGTACCTAATATGTCCGACATTTCTTCATACTTCATATCCTGATAATACTTTAAATTGAATACCATTCTCTGTTTTTCCGGAAGGGAAAGCAGAGCTTTTTGAAGAGAAAGTTCAATCTCATCACCCGAAAAGTAAGGATCACTTTCCAGCTTTTGTATCACATCGGCTTCGGGATCATCTATATCAACCAGCGTAGTTGCCCGTTGTTTATTTAAAAAGGTAAGTGATTCATTTAACGCAATTCGGTAAAGCCAGGTAGACAATTTAGCTTCAGCCCGGAAATAATCAATATTCAGCCAAGCTTTTACAAAAGTATTTTGTAGTATATCATTCGCATCATCATGAGAAAGGACCATACGACGAATTTGCCAATATAACTGTTCGCTATATTGATTTACCAGCAATTCAAAGCCTTTTTTCTGCGTATCTTCTTCCTGCAGTAAAGCAAGAATTTCTTTCTCATTGAATAGTGTCATGGATACCGTTTCTTCTATCTTATAAAGATCATTTGATAACAAGTTTTTTCACTACATTACCAACCCGCACTAAATAATATCCTTTAGGAAGATTCAAATCTGTTTCCTTGCTAGCAGATTCGCTTGGTATAGAAAGTACTTTCACACCAAAGACAGTATATATATCAATGGAAGAGCCGGGAGTAACATTCTTCACAGAAAGTTCATTTCCGGAATACGTAATTACAATCTCGGCATCAGGTTGGGTTGTTTCTGTCTTTTTCTCCTCTCCATAAATAGAAGTAAGGTTCAAAGAAATCAGACTCATGAAACATATACTAAAAAGAAATTTCTTCATTTGGTGCAAAACAATTAATTGTATTGTACAAATATAGAATCTTTAGCCTTTATAAAAGAGACATTTTAAATCTTTAACACAACAAAATACTATAGCGGAATCGTGATGCACAGGTTTTCGCGTGCAAGAATTGTCTCAGGAAATACCATTTGCGCTTCTTCAAGTAATACGCTTTCGTCTTCGTATCGTGCAGAGAAATGCCCAATCACAAGTTGTTTGACATTCGCTTTCTTAGCAATCGTAGCAGCCTGCGCAGCAGTTGTATGAAACGTTTCACGCGCACGAGCTTGTTCTTTCTGAGCGAAAGTCGCTTCGTGAAACAATAAGTTAACCTCTTTGATTTGTTCAATCACCGACTCTCTGTAGATTGTATCAGAACAATAAGCATATTTTCGAGGTGGATCGGCCGGTATTGTTAAGCGAGCATTGGGAACAACAGTTCCATCGGCAGTAACATAGTCTTCACCGCTCTTTATCCTGTTAAGTTCATAAAGAGGGATTTCATAAAAATCAACCATATCCCTGATTATATGATTAAGAGTAGGTTGCTCAGCAAATAAAAACCCACAGCATGCAATCCGGTGTTTTAAAGGAATAGTGGTAACGGTTAGCGAGCGATCTTCATATATCAAAGTCGGCCGTTTGGTTTCGAAAGCATGAAAAAACACCTTATAGGGTAGATTATCACAAAAGAATTTCAGCATCGGCTGCAACAGCTCTTCCAAACCAGCGGGAGAATAGATATGTAAGTCGGCCGTTCTCCCCAGCAAACCGAAGGAAGAGATAAGCCCCAGTAAACCAAAACAATGATCACCATGAAGATGGGATATAAAAATATGATTTAATCGGGAGAATTTTAATCGTGATCTTCTAAATTGCATCTGACAGCCCTCTCCACAATCTATCATAAACAGCTTGTCGCGAACATTCAATACCTGAGATGTTGCAAAATGTCTGGTTGTTGGCAAAGCCGATCCGCAACCTAAAATATGTAGTTCAAATTTCTCCATTCTCCATTTAATCAATAAACAACACCTTATAAATAATACAGAACAAAAAAAGAGTTGCCACAGTTCGCAGCAACTCTTTTTATATATGAATTTTCTACAATTTTACTTTTCAGAATCCATTTGTTCTTTCAAAGCAGCAAGTGCATCAATATCACCCAATGTAGTAGAAGCAGCTTGGTTCTGGATTGAAGGAGCTGATTCCTCTTTCTTAACTGTTTTCTTAGCAGCTTTCTTTTCTGCTCTTTCTTCAGCTTTAGCTACATCTTCAAAGATACGGCTGTGAGAAAGAATAATTCTCTTAGCATCTTTATTAAATTCAATCACCTTGAACTCAAGTTTCTCCTCAAGTTGAGCTTGTGAGCCATCTTCTTTTACAAGATGTTTAGGAGTAGCAAAACCTTCAACGCCATAAGGAAGAGCAACTACAGCACCTTTATCTAACATTTCGATAATAGTACCTTCGTGTACAGAACCTACAGTGAATACAGTTTCAAATACATCCCATGGATTTTCTTCCAATTGTTTGTGGCCTAAGCTTAAGCGACGATTTTCTTTGTCGATCTCCAGAACTTGAACTTCAATATCTGCTCCAATTTGAGTAAATTCAGAAGGATGTTTCACTTTCTTTGTCCAAGACAAATCAGAGATGTGGATCAATCCGTCAACACCTTCTTCGATCTCAACGAACACACCAAAGTTAGTAAAGTTACGAACTTTAGCTGTGTGCTTAGAAGCTACAGGATATTTTTCTTCAATGTTTTCCCATGGATCTTGTTTCAATTGCTTGATACCCAAAGACATTTTACGTTCGTCACGATCAAGAGTCAATACTACAGCTTCAACTGTATCACCAACCTTCATGAAATCTTGAGCAGAACGCAAATGTTGTGACCAAGACATTTCAGAAACGTGAATCAAACCTTCCACGCCTGGAGCGATTTCAATAAATGCACCATAATCAGCCATCACAACTACTTTACCATTTACCTTATCACCAACCTTCAGTTCAGTGCTAAGAGCATCCCATGGATGAGGAGTAAGTTGTTTCAAACCTAAAGCAATACGTTTTTTCTCGTCATCGAAATCAAGGATAACTACATTCAGTTTCTGATCGAGTTCAACAACTTCTTTCGGATCACTTACACGGCCCCATGAAAGGTCAGTGATGTGGATCAAACCATCTACGCCACCAAGGTCGATGAATACACCATAAGAAGTGATGTTCTTAACTGTACCTTCAAGAACCTGTCCTTTTTCAAGTTTACCGATAATTTCTTTCTTCTGTTGTTCCAGTTCAGCTTCAATAAGAGCTTTATGAGAAACAACAACGTTTTTGAATTCTTGGTTAATCTTAACCACTTTGAATTCCATTGTTTTTCCTACGAATACATCGTAATCGCGGATAGGTTTCACATCAATTTGAGAGCCTGGTAAGAACGCTTCAATACCAAACACGTCAACAATCATACCACCCTTAGTGCGGCACTTGATGTAACCCTTAATAATTTCTTCGTTTTCAAGAGCGGCGTTCACACGATCCCAAGAGCGAGTAGCACGGGCTTTTCTGTGTGAAAGAACCAACTGTCCTTTTTTGTCTTCCTGGTTTTCAATGTATACTTCAACAGTATCACCTACTTTTAATTCAGGATTGTAGCGGAATTCATTTAAAGGAATGATACCGTCTGATTTGTAACCGATATTAACAACAACTTCACGTTTGTTCATAGCAATTACGGTACCGTCAACAACCTCACGGTCGTTTACCTTGTTCAGTGTGCCATCATAAGCTTTTTCAAGGTCTTCACGGCTTGCTCCCGAGAAGCTTTCACCATTTTCATACGCATCCCAATTGAAATCTTCAATAGGAGCAACGTTCTTCAAATTTTCCATTAATAATAAATTGTTTAAACTTTAATTAAATAAGACATTATGTTGATTATGTAAATCGGGCGCAAAGATACTATTATTTTCGCGAACGACAAACAATTTCAGCCATTTAGTTCTTCAAATAATAGTTTATGGTAGTTACCACACGCACATTTTTAATGAACGGAGTATTGGCATCGCGATCGGTTATGGTAAATTGTCCTTGCGAAGCATCCCTTATCTTGCCCAACTCACTGTCCGAATCGCGTGCAAACTTATCTGCTGCTGTACGCGCATTTTTAGTTGCTTCTTCAATCATCCGGGGTTTAATCTGATTCAGCCCGGTGAATTCATACACCACGTTATACCGATAATCACCGCCTGCAATAGCAATTCCTTGCTTAAGTAATTCGGCCTGTTCCGTCATTAGTTTTCTTACTTTGGCTACATCTTTTGAAGTAACAGTAACTACAGACGTTGCATTGTATCTGTAGGCAGAAGGAGTAGAACTGTACCGTTCCGCCTGCATATCCAACACCTCGGGCGGAGCAATACTAATTTCTTGCGCAGTTACGCCATTCGCTTTAAGGAAAGACACAATGGCCTGATTTTTACGATTCATGATATTGTATAAACTGATAAGATCATCTCCTATCTCCTTATACATCAAAGGCCAGATCACTTTATCGGCTGCAACTTCCATTTCGGCCAACCCTTTTACGCTGACCACCCTTTCCTTGTCTTTAAAATCAGTTATGCCCGATTTCACCTGATAACCCAATAAAAACAACCCGACACAGAGCAACAAAGCCTCCCATTTTAAGTTTTTCATGTTAAGTCCTCCTACAAAAATTAATTATACAATTATTATCTATTAAATAGTTCAAAGGTAAATTTGCAGCCAATTTGCGAAAACCGGCCGTTTACATTGCTAACAAAAACGCCCAAATCAAATATGTGCGTACCAATACCGTAACCCAACTCCAGATAAGGCATTAAATGCGGTACCAGCAAAGCCCCAAAATAAAGACGTTCGTTCAGTACATTGCGCGTATAACGCACAATATGAGGTAACACCAAGAACGGTGCTTCATAAGTAAAGTTAGCTCTAACGTATTTATTTGATGAGTTATACCAACGCCTGTCTAAAAGTTGAAAAACGCCACCAATATCATCATTCCAGCCCACAGGCAAATTGTTCTTACTAAAATTAACAAAGTCAACAAAGTAAAGTTCTTCTTGTTCCGTAAACATTCCTCCTCCCAAACGCCAATAAACACTTTTCATCAGGCCCAGAGAACGTTGATGCTGAACGTCAAACTCCCAGCGTTCATATTTACCGGTACTTCCTAAAACTCCCTTCACCCCTCTTTCCCAATCGAGCGAAACAGAAGGATAATCCGAATGCAGATTCACTTTGCGTTTTCCATTCATGTAATAATACTGCCCCGGCGTCCACTCCAGTCTAATTCGGGGCGCAAAACTCTTATACTTACTTTTAATTTTAGAGTCGCCACCGGGATGCAACGAATCAATCGGAGCAAAAGCAGCAGGATTCACGGCAGTCCTCCTGTGCGCGGAGACTCCAAGGTTAAGCGTAAACCCGTTGAACACCTCCAAACTATGACTGAACGTAGCATACAAGTCGCGGAAATAATTCAATTCAACCTTATTAAAGTTAAAAATACTATCGGGAATATCTTTCAACTCATCTAACACATCACTACTATAAATACGGTTACCATTACCAATCTGCAAATGCACCGCCGCCCTTTTGGCCGGCCAATAATCAAAATCAGTATTAGCTGACCAATACAATTCTTTTCGTTTGAAGTTATAGCCAACCTTTGGTACAATCCGCAGTAACCGGTCGCCCTTCAGATACCTGTTATATTTAAACTCCTGTTTGTAAGAAAGACCGTCAGTAGCGCTATAGCTCAATAAGAAAGGGTTTAATATCGGAGAGCACTTTACCATGCCAAGATTTGACAAATCAATATAATAGTTACTAATCAATGCATCTCCCGCATTTCCAAAGAACGACCATTTATTGTTTTTGAAGGACTGCTTATTTTGCAAAGAATCCTTCCTTAAATCATACTCATTATATATTTTCTCTTCGTTGGCGTTAAGACTCAGCGGACGCATTTTTTGAAAGTAATTCTTATCCGTAAAAAAAGAATTCGTATCACATTGCAACGTATATGACTCTGTCAGATCATACATTTTTTTTTGTTTTCCCAATTGATGCTGAATCTGTTGATACTTAATATCCTTATAATGCAACGCAGCATTGTAATTGGTAACAACCACATTGCCTAAAAATCGAAAACGCGTATCAACCTTACATGCAACAGGTAAGAACTCATCATCATCTCCTATTTTCCCCATCTCAATATGATTGGTGAAAAGACGATATTCAGATCTACCGGTAAATAACATTTCACGCACACTCCAAACCTTATCCGTCACAATAAAATAGCCTTCAACCAATTGATAACTAGGCCATTTGGGAACGAAGGAAATTTTGTAATGCACATTATCCGCATCATAAAGAATGGAATCTATTGAATACGTATAATATTTACGCGCATCATTTTGCAATGGAGAAAGCAATTTCTTATTTAATAAATCAGAAGAATAAACATTAACATGAAAGAAATCTAAAATATCCGCATTTACACCTTTGTACTTTTTCACCGTTCCCGAGCAGGCTTTAACCTTCTGATCATAAATATTAGGAGCCGTGTAGTGCAATTCGCTATGCGATTCCATAATATATTGACGTACACCCTTATCCGTATCAAACATAAAAGGCACAAAACGCAATATAAGATTTTTCTTCTTGATGTCGGCTTTGGCTTTAATATATAGATCGGCCGTGTATTCGCCTACTATTTTTTCGTAAAAAGGAGCATAAAGTATTACTCTATTCAGAATCGTATCAACAGGCATTCCATTGGCTTCCGAGCCAGAGAACGTATATGATGCACAGGCTTTGTTTCCACATAAACCTGACAGAACAATGCACAACCCTATTAATATATATTTTTTCAAATCAAAAACATGCCTAGAATAAACCACACAAATATAAATAAATTAGATAACATTGACACGGTCAAGCTGTTAATACATGTTGTTATCTTTATATTTGAATGAATATTCATCGAAAACCGATATAAATAGATTATTTTTTGCTTTTATTCCGTTTTTCATTTTTTCTTCTTACATTTGTGCTTTATAACACAGTTTTGCAACACTCATGGTTAAAATGAATTTGTCAGACATAGTTGTTTCGGATTATATTGCAGAGATGTGGACTCCTTTAAACGAAGAGCAAAGGGAGTTCCTTGCCAGTAATTTTACTCTTCAAAATTACAAAAAGAACGAAACCATTTATTGTGAAGGCGAAGCTCCCACTCACCTGATGTGTCTTTTAAGTGGAAAAGTCAAGATATACAAAGACGGTGTAGGAGGCAGAAGCCAAATTATTCGCATGGTTAAACCGGGAGAATATTTCGGCTACAGAGCCTATTTCGCAAAAGAAGATTACCTTACTGCCGCTGCCGCATTCGAACCATCCGCCATTTGTCTGATTCCCATGAGCGTTATTACAAAGCTGGTTAGCGAAAACAATCAATTGGCGTTATTTTTCATCAAACAATTGTCTATTGACCTTGGAATATCCGACGAACGTACGGTTAACCTTACCCAAAAACACATTCGCGGACGATTGGCAGAATCACTTCTCTTCCTCAAAGAGAGCTACGGATTGGAAGAAGACGGCTGCACACTGAGCATCTACCTTTCCAGAGAAGACTTGGCCAACCTTTCCAACATGACTACATCTAACGCCATACGAACCTTATCCAATTTTGCAAACGAAAGATTAATCAGCATCGATGGAAGAAAAATAAAGATCATCGATGAAGAAAAAATAAGAAAGATTAGCAAGATAGGTTAATCTTGCTGGTTTATTATCACTTAACACACGTAATATTATGAAAAGAGGATTTTTTATCCTTCTTTTGATTGTGTCATTTATCTCCCCCGGATGCGGACAATCAAAAGAAGCAGTTAATGAGTACCAACTCATTCCGTACCCTAATGGGTTAACACCCCAAAAAGGAAGTTTCAAACTAACCAACGGTTTACCGGTAGTGGTTCAATGCCCCGAGGCACAATGCGTGGCCGACAGTTTTATCACCCGCCTGAAACAGTGCGCTCTCATGAACCTGAAAGTAGAGACAAAGGGAACTCCCGGTCAACCGGCTATTTATTTCCAAAAGCAAGAAGGTCTTCACAAAGAAGGATATAAACTTTCCGTTTCCGGCAAGCAGATCACTGTGAAAGCCTCTACAGCCAATGGCTTTTTCTATGCCGTGCAAACATTGTATCAACTCCTGCCACCTGCCATTTATAAAAGAGATGTAACTCCTGGCTTAACATGGAGCATACCCGCCGTTGAAATTGAAGACGAACCTCGTTTTGCTTATCGCGGTTTAATGCTTGATGTGTGCCGGCATTTTTCACCCGTAGGCTACATCTATCGGTTTATTGACATGCTGGCCTACCATAAGATGAATGTCTTCCATTGGCATCTCACGGATGATCAGGGATGGAGAATTGAAATCAAAAAATACCCCAAGCTAATAGAAATAGGTTCCAAAAGACCGGAAACACTGATTGGGTACTATTTTGAAAATTACCCTCAGTTATTTGACGGCAAAGAACATCAAGGTTATTACACCCAAAAGCAGATCAAAGAGATTGTGGCTTACGCCGCCAGTAAACACATCACTGTTATTCCTGAAATAGAAATGCCGGGACATGCGCTGGCTGCTTTGGCCTCTTACCCGGAACTATCGTGCAGACCCGATACAACTTACGGAGTATCAACCAAATGGGGCATCTTCAATGAAGTGTTCTGTCCCAAAGAAGAAACATTTGCGTTCCTGGAAGGAGTACTCGACGAGGTGATGGCGCTCTTCCCCAGTCCGTATATCCATATAGGGGGCGACGAATGTCCCAAAACCGAATGGAAGAACTGCGCACACTGCCAGGCATTAATCAAAGAACTCGGATTGACAGACGACAGTGAGCCTAATAAAGTAGACGGAAAAAAGCACAGCAAAGAGGAAAAGCTACAGAGCTATTTTATCACTCGCATGGAAAAGTATCTCAATGCTAAAGGAAGAAACATCATCGGATGGGATGAAATTCTGGAAGGCGGACTGGCGCCCAATGCAACTGTGATGTCGTGGCGCGGTGTTGAAGGAGGTTTAACCGCAGCCAAAGCCGGGCACAATGCCATTATGACTCCCGGTGCCTACATGTACCTCGATCAGTATCAAGAGAATCCGGAGATAGCGCCTACCACTATCGGCGGATACGCAACCTTGAAGAAAGTATACGGATATAACCCAGTTCCCGATGATGCCGATGCGCTGGTGAAAAAACACATCATTGGTTTGCAGGGAAACATCTGGACTGAGTACATACCTACCACCGACCGAAGAGATTATCAGGCATTTCCTCGTGCGTTGGCCATTGCCGAGACGGCGTGGACACAGAATGGCCGCAAGAATTGGAACAGCTTCCGCCAAAGAGTAGAAAGTGATTTTGCCCGCATGGACATCATCGGTGTAAAGGCATGCCGAAACTTCTTCGACGTTAACATCCAGACACGCGGAAACGGTAAAAACGGACTGAACGTGACGTTGGAAACCGACGTACCCAACGCCGAAATACATTACACCACCAATGGTACCGAACCAACCAACCAATCAACCCGCTACACTCAACCTTTCCTGCTTCACGGCAACTTATCACTGAAAGCAGCAACGTTCAGAAACGGAAAACGACTGGGAAGTATCACATCAAAACCACTGTACGGAAACCTCATCAGCGGACATAGCTTTACCGTAACTCCGGGAGCAGGCTGGATGACAGGCGACATTTGGGACGAGAACCACGTGCTGGGTTCCGACAAACAAACCTTTGGCCTGACCAATGGCAAACGCGGATACCGACAGTCGTACACGCCGTGGGTAAGCTTCGGCATGAACGAATCATGCAAAGAAGTTATTTTCACAACCGATTTGGGTAAAACAGAATCGATTAGCAAAGTCGTATTCGGCACCCTGCACAACCCGGCTTACAAGGCACTCCCTGCGGGAAAAGCAGTTGTAGAAATATCGACGGATGGTGTTAACTACCAGAAAGTAGCCGAAGAAACCTTCCGCAGGCAATTACCCGGGAACGGCAGAAAAGCCTTTACCGACGAAGTAATCTTTGCCGCTTCCGATGCACGCTACGTTCGTTTAACCATTCAAAACGGAGGAACGCTGCGCAACGGCATTGATTACAGAAAAGATAACGGGCCCGCCACCATCCAAGCTAATTTATACCTAGATGAGATAGAAGTTTATTAAGCAAAGCAACGATTAAAGCTTTCATACAAAATAAGAAGCAGGGTGATTGAAGGAAGTCCCATTCAATCACCCTGCTTTATTTATGATCCGAAGCTAATTAAAGCCCGTGTTCAGACAAGTACCTTTCAGCCTCAATAGCAGCTTTACAGCCACTTCCGGCAGCCGTGATGGCCTGACGATAATGCGAATCGGCTACGTCACCGGCAGCAAACACACCCGGCACTTTGGTTCGGGGTGAATCACCTTCCGTTAAGATATAGCCCACTTCATCCGTTTCCACATAAGGTTTGAAAATATCGGAATTCGGTTTATGACCAATAGCCAAGAAGAAACCGTCAATCGCAATGTCGTAACGTTCTTCGTCGGCCTCTCCCATCCTTTTAACCAAATGAGCCCCTTCAACACCTTTCTCTCCAAACAATCCAAGCGTGTTATGCTCAAAAAGAACTTCAATTTTCTCGTGATTCATCACGCGATCTTGCATAATCTTTGAAGCACGCAAGAAAGGCTTGCGAACAATGAGGTAAACCTTAGATGCCAATCCGGCCAGGTAGATAGCCTCTTCACAGGCAGTATCACCACCTCCTACTACAGCAACCACCTTTTTGCGATAGAAGAACCCGTCGCAAGTAGCACAAGCACTAACGCCCATACCGGCATATTTCTTTTCATCTTCCAGTCCCAAATACTTAGCCGTAGCTCCTGTTGATATAATAACAGTCTGAGCCTCAATCACCTTTTCATCATCGATGGTTATTTTATAAGGTGCAGCGCTCAAATCAGCCGCGGTAGCCATACCAAACCGAACGTCCGCTCCGAATCGTTCAGCCTGTTTGCGAAGATCCTCCATTAACTCAGGACCCGTAATACCTTCGGGATAACCGGGAAAGTTCTCGACTTCAGTCGTAGTTGTTAACTGTCCGCCCGGTTGAATACCTTCGTAAAGCACAGGTGAAAGATTGGCTCTCCCAGCATAGATAGCTGCCGTGTAACCAGCAGGGCCCGACCCGATGATCAGACATCTTACTTTTTCTGTTTCCATATACTTAATCTTATTTTATCTTAAATCAATTAGTTCCACGTTAGGGTGCTGTTTTCTATTAAATACAAAAAAAGAATCAGCATACCGCTGTCCCGGCTGATAATCAGTAATGACTATTTCGCTGCGAGAACCATCCCGCTGCTGTGCCAATATGTACAACGGTTGATACGAATCCCTGGCCACATAAATAACCAAGCTACTTAAATTCTGTTTCTTGCTGCTTGCCGAAAGCTTCACCTCATAGACAGCCTTGCCCCGAAAGCTCTTCACCGAACCCAACTTGTGCGAGAATCCTTTTTTATACATATATAATAAAGTATACGGATTCATGGATTGCAGTTCCTGTTCGGTAGGATTACTGATATTCACCTCCTCGCTGCCCGACAGATAACTCCACTGCGTTTTCCCATCAAACCAAGTAGTCATCTCCGCAGTTTGAAGCACAAACTTATTACCCTTTAGTTGAATGGTACCGCGAGTATCTCCGGCAGGCCGTCCTTTCGCAAAAGCTTTTATGGTAAACCCGGCTTTGATGCCACCCGCATTTTGAAAGGCAGCAGCCGTTTTGTCGAGCACCTCAATAGAACTTCCCTGAGCAGCCAGTAAGCTAAAACCACCAGCAACACATAACAACAGCGTAAAAATATATTTTTTCATTGCTCTAATAACGACTTATTACATCAAATTGTTCAAACGCATTTCCAAATCATTTTCATCCAGACACATTACCTGACGCGCCTTACTTCCCTCGCTGGGACCCACAATTCCCGCTTTTTCAAGTTGATCCATGATACGTCCCGCACGGTTATAACCAATGGCAAACTTACGTTGAATAAGCGACGTAGATCCTTGTTGGTGAATGACAATAAGACGTGCCGCATCGGAAAATAAAGGATCGAGTCGTCCCATATCCACATCGCCCAAATCACTTGAAGCATCTTCATTCACATATTCGGGCAAGAAGAAAGCCGTGGGGTATCCTTGTTGTCGAGCAATGTATTTGGTTATATCCTCCACCTCGGGCGTATCAACAAAGGCACACTGCACACGAATGGGGTCTGCACCCTGAAGGAAAAGCATATCACCCCGACCAATAAGCTGGTTGGCCCCCGGGCGGTCGAGAATGGTACGTGAGTCCATCATAGAAGACACACGGAAAGCCACTCGTGCCGGGAAGTTAGCCTTAATGGTACCGGTAATGATATTTGTCGTTGGGCGTTGCGTAGCAATCACCATGTGAATACCAATGGCACGAGCCAGCTGAGCAATACGCGCAATAGGCAACTCCACCTCCTTACCGGCAGTCATGATCAAGTCGCCAAACTCATCGATGATCACCACAATGTAAGGCATGAACTTATGTCCCTTTTCGGGATTCAGCTTGCGGTTAATAAATTTCTCGTTGTACTCCTTAATGTTACGCACATGCGCCTTTTTCAGCAAATCATAGCGGCTGTCCATCTCCACACAAATGGAGTTCAACGTTTGCACCACCTTGGTTACATCGGTAATGATGGCCTCTTCCCCGTCGGGCAGTTTAGCCAGAAAATGATGCTCGATAACCGAATAAATGCTGAACTCAACTTTCTTAGGGTCAACCAATACAAACTTCAGTTCAGACGGATGCTTCTTGTAAAGCAAGGAAGTAATGATGGCGTTGAGCCCAACCGACTTACCCTGTCCGGTAGCACCGGCAACCAGCACGTGAGGCATTTTACAAAGGTCGACCATGAACACCTCGTTGGTGATGGTTTTACCCAATGCAATGGGCAAATCGTATGACGACTCCTGAAATTTCTTACTACCAATGATAGACTGCATCGACACAATCTTAGGATTCGAGTTAGGCACCTCAATACCAATCGTTCCTTTACCCGGTATGGGAGCAATGATACGAATACCAAGAGCCGACAGACTGAGAGCGATATCATCTTCCAATCCGCGTATTTTAGAGATACGCACACCCTGTTCGGGTGTAATTTCATATAGCGTAACCGTGGGACCTACCGTTGCCTTGATGGAACTGATTTCAATACCAAAACTTCTCAACGTATTGATAATACGATCTTTATTCGCCTTCTGTTCCTCCATGTTAATGGTCGGTTCGTTGTTATCGTATTTCTTCATCAGCTCCAACGTAGGATAGCGATAATTCTCCAAATCAAGTTGAGGATTATAAGGTTCCACCTCGGGGCCTTGGTACGATTCATCGTCGTCGCCTACAGGTGTTGCAACCTCAAAAGCCGGACCCTCGGGAATCGGCGGACTAACCATCACATCATCAGCCGTTTTGGAGAAAGTCATATCCAACGCTTCTGCCGGAGCAGGCTCTTCAACCATGAAATTGTCATGAACAGGAGGAGCCACTTCCATCGCAGGCTGTTGAGCCGGAATATCTTGTTTGAAAGTCTTCTTCACCGAAAACTCAACCGTCTGCGGCTGAGGATTTGTAAATTCGGGCTGTTCAGCCTCTTCCTCCTCGTCCAACGCCTCCACCGATTCTTTCTCTTTGCGTTTGATAAAGCCCAAAGAAAGAATTTTGCGCAACCAAATAATGGTACGAGCACTCAGGTAAATCAAGAAACAAATAGCAGTGACCAAAAGAATCATCCAAACACCGGGTACGCCAACCTGAGAGATCAGCCAGATACTCACGTTGTAGCCATGCATGCCTCCGAAGTAGATAAAAGTATCTTTGTAATGCTCCATGAGCACAAAGCCAAAAAATACAGAAAACCAAACCAACAGCAGCGTACAACCGATAAACCATTTCCACAATCGGAAGTTACGTACGCGCATCAGTTTCAATCCCGTGACAGCCAAAAACACCAGAATAAAAAAAGAAGAAACCCCAAAACAGTCGTTTATAAGGTAGCTGGCCAACTGCGCTCCTCGTGAACCTGCATAGTTTTTCACGTGATTATTGACCGAAGCCAATTCCTGTGAATTGCCCGCATCAATAATACTTTGATCGGCAGCTCCCGTGAAAAAGAACGAAGAGAGAGCCAACAACAGATACACCGAAAAAATAACCAATACCAATCCGAGAACAAAATGAATGGTTTCATTCTTGAAAAACAGTATAACTTTATTGGTAGAAGCTTCATCAGTAACCACTTCCTTTTCTGATTTCTTTTTAGCCATGAATAGAATATCTTAAACAATAACATATTAATAATGCAAACTTAGACAAAAATCTGCAATTATTCGCTGCTTACCCTAAAATTAAGAATTTGTAGCCCGAAATGAGCACCCGCTCTCATAAAAAGTATGAAATAAAGTATCACCAAGTATCACCAACCTTGTAACAAACTGATAATCAGACAATTCTGGGTGACACTTGCCTAAAAAAAAGCCTCACCAAGTATCACCAAGTATCACCAACTTTTTTGGCATTTATTCATTACATGTACATCTGTATTTAAGTTCTATATATAAGCTTTTTAATAAGCATGCTTATGCGATTTATTTTGCAGGTTAGCAAATTTCGTCTCCACCCGGATGTACACAGTTTGTACACCCCCATGTACAGATTGCGTAGACCCGGGTGTACAAGCATCCTACACCCGGGTGTACACAAAGATTGGCCACATTGTTTTACCGTCCATTAAACTAGCAGTAATAATAAAGAGTTATTCATTGTACCAAACACAACTTTTTCTTACCTTTGCAAATCAATTTCTTATTTATGAAAACAGAAAGCCAAGTTATATTCGATAGAAACGTCATAGAATTTGTTACAGTTGCTGCTGAATTCTGCGGTTTTTTAGAACGCGCCGAAGGAATGAAGCGCGATAAGTTCGTTGACACCAGTTTAAAAATACTCCCGCTACTATATCTGAAAGCGTCACTTCTGCCCGAGTGCGAAATGATGAGCGATGAATACCCTGAAAACTATGTTACAGAAGAAACTTACGAAGTTCTTCGGATGAACATTGCCTCTGTCTTGACAGAGAAAGATGATTACCTGGAAGTGTTTCTGCCCGACATGGCTTACAGCGACACCCCCATCAAAAAGTGTATTTCCGAAGATCTGGCCGATATCTATCAGGACATTAAAGACTTTATTTTTATTTTCCAGCTCGGTTTGAATGAAACCATGAATGACTCATTGGTTATTTGCAAAGAAAACTTCGGCAATATCTGGGGACAAAAGCTGGTTAACACATTGCGCGCATTGCATGATGTGAAATATAACACCAGTCCTTTTGAAGACGAAGAAAAGAGCGAAGAAGAAGACGATCACGAACATTGCCACTGTGACGACCCCGATTGCGATTGCGGGCACGAGCATCACCACCACGACCATGAATAAATTATGATTATAAAAAGAAACATATCCAAACAGACTATTTCAGAACTGCCCAAGGCTTTTTTCCCCGGTAGAATATTTGTTGTACAAACAGAAACGGAAGCGGAAAAAGCGGTGGAGTATCTTTCCTCACAAAAAGTGATTGGAATTGATAGTGAAACACGTCCGTCGTTTACCAAAGGGCAATCGCACAAAGTAGCTTTGCTGCAAATATCGTCAGATGATATATGTTTCTTATTCCGTTTAAATATGATAGGGCTGACTCCTTCTATCATACAATTACTGGAAAATCCCCACGTCATCAAAGTGGGACTTTCGTTGAAAGATGATTTCATGATGCTTCGAAAGAGAGCCCCATTCAAGCAACAAGCCTGCATTGAGTTGCAGGAGTATGTGAATCAGTTTGGCATACGCGACAAGAGTTTGCAAAAGATATATGGTATTTTGTTCGACGAAAAAATATCAAAATCACAGCGTCTCTCCAACTGGGAAGCCGATGTGCTTAGCGATGCCCAAAAACTGTATGCAGCAACCGATGCCTGGTCTTGTCTGCGCATATACAACCTGTTGCAAGAGCTGAAAGAGAACGGCAATTATGAGGTAGCACCGGAAGAAGAAGTGATTCAAAGTACATCATTCACAACAGAGTCTACAGAAAACAAGTAATTCTTAAACAAAAATATGTCTTATAAAAAAGTATATCTGAAAGCAGGTAAAGAGGAATCGTTAAAGAGATTTCATCCATGGATTTTCTCGGGAGCCATATCACACATTGACGGTGAGCCCGATGAAGGCGAAGTGGTAGAAGTCTATACATCAAAGAAAGATTTCATTGCTGAAGGACATTTTCAAATTGGTAGTATTGCCGTGCGCGTGCTCAGCTTCAAACAAGAAGAGGTCAATCTCGATTTCTGGAAGCAAAAACTTCAAATAGCTTACGATATGCGTAAGAGCATTGGTGTGGCAGCGCACCCAACGAACAATACCTATCGGTTGGTGCACGGTGAAGGCGACAACCTGCCCGGACTTATCATTGATGTGTATGCAGCCACCGCTGTTATGCAGGCACATTCGGCCGGTATGCACATGGACCGCATGGAGATAGCCCAAGCGCTAAGCGAGGTAATGGGTGAAAGCATCAAGAACATCTACTACAAATCAGAAACAACGCTTCCTTTTAAAGCCGATCTTTTTCCGGAAAATGGCTTCCTTAAAGGGGGTAGCAGTGATAATATAGCTCAGGAATACGGACTAAAATTCCACGTGGACTGGCTAAAAGGGCAAAAGACAGGTTTTTTTGTCGATCAACGTGAAAACCGGTCATTGCTTGAACGATATGCCAAAGATCGCAGCGTGCTCAACATGTTCTGCTACACGGGTGGCTTTTCGTTCTACGCCATGAGAGGCGGCGCCAAGCTGGTGCACTCGGTGGACAGCTCGGCCAAAGCGGTTGATCTGACCAACAAGAATGTAGAATTGAATTTCCCCAATGACAGCAGACATACCTCTTATGCAGAAGATGCCTTCAAGTACCTTGACCGCATGGGTGATCAATATGATCTTATCGTTTTAGATCCACCCGCATTTGCCAAGCACAAAGACGCCCTGCGCAACGCACTGCAAGGTTACAGAAAGCTCAATGCCAAAGCCTTTGAGAAAATAAAACCGGGCGGCATTTTGTTCACATTCTCGTGCTCACAGGTCGTTACAAAAGATAATTTCCGCACGGCCGTGTTCACCGCTGCTGCCATGTCGGGACGCAGCGTGCGAATACTACATCAGCTTACTCAGCCGGCAGACCATCCAGTCAACATCTATCATCCTGAGGGTGAATACTTAAAAGGATTGGTTTTATACGTAGAATAGCAGCATTAAAGTATAATTAAAGTTAAATAAGATAAGATTTTTAGTCTGATATTATGTTTTAAAGCATAAAACGATTTATATTTGCACTGTGTTTTTCATGGTATTAGATTTAAGGTTATAAAGATTGGTTGTCGCGACGACAATCAATTTTTTTTTGCCCATATTCCATATAAATAAAAGAAATTTCCCCATACTGGTCTTACTTTCTTCTCATTTTGTTTAAAGATGTAACAGTAGCATATATTCGTGTAACACAAGTCTTTAATCTTTATTAGTGTCATTCAGTAATTTTGCCACATCGCATGAAGGCATACTTCAACTAAACGATAAATGTCTGATAAAAAACACTGATGATTATGAGATCTTTTGACTTAAATTATAAAATCTGTTTATATGAATACTAATAATTTCATTCTACTTCTTACCCTATTACTATTTGAGACACATGCCGCAAAAAGTAATTCCTTAACAGGTGTTCAGCAAAAACACACAAAGGAATTGAATACAAACCCAACTTCTGATAATCCATCAACAGAACAGCGTTTGCTTCAAATGCTTGACAGAAAGGATTTTTTTCGGCTTAAAACTCTATTGCAAGAAAAAAAGGATGAATTACCTCAACATATTGTATTGTATATTGAAGCTAACTTGCAAAATGCCTTCAATCAAACTGAGAAATCTTTGCTAACTATTGACAAATTACTCAGCAATTATAGAAAATCTTTGAGCGATGCCTTTCTTTATAGGATATACGCAATAAAATACGACAATTTATTTAATCAATATCACTACAAAAAGGCCGCAGAGGCGTTAAAAATCGCTATTGACAAGTATGGTCATGCTGTAGACAGTGCAGAATTGACTAGGTCGCGTAAAGAAAAATACGATTTTGTCAATTCATTAAGAAAGTTCCCTGTACAAAAAATGCATATAACCACTGACGTAAGTATTCCTATATCGCTCAATCAATACAATCATATAATAATAAATGTATCAAGTGGCGAGCAATCAGAGAATTTCATTTTTGATACAGGAGCTTCGAATATTGTAACCGAGAGCAGTGCTCAACGATTGGGAATCCGAATACTTGAATCCGAAGCAAGTATAGAAGGAGCAGTAGGCAAGAAAGTCCAATCAAAAGTTGGCTTAGCTGATAAACTATGGATTGGTGACTTAATGTTTGAAAACGTCGTTTTTAAGGTAATGCCTGATGAATTACTCACATTTCCGGCAGCCAATTATGTAATCCATGGAATTATAGGTTTCCCTGTCATGAACCAAATGAAAGAAATCGAAATATACAAAAACAAAAACATTAACGTGATTGCCAATCCGCAAAAGGGTAATTTATGCAATCTCTTTTTGGATAACACCTTGCCTATTGTTCAATTTGAGGCGAATAGCGATACAGTACTTTTCGTATTAGATACTGGTGCTAATACAAGCAAGTTTTCCTCAAAATATTTCGCCGCGCACAATACTGAAATAAAAGAGAAAGCAACGTCAAATACAATACGACGGGAAGGAATAGGCGGTGCTGCCGATAACAATGTGCATGAATTGAAAAATGTCCCATTGAAGATCGGAGGACAAAAGATGACAGTTCCCACTATTATTGTATTAACAGACGAGCTCTCGTATCTTACAAATTATGATGGTCATTTAGGACAAGACATATTGATGTCTTTCAATAAATTAACCCTGAATTTTAAAGAAATGAGTTTATCATTTGATAATTAGTGAAGCAGGTATTATAAAGTTGTAACCATGATTAATACAAATAACATACTATATTATTCATCTCACTAATTACGGGGTGAGCCTACTTACTTTCTTTTCATTTCGTTTAAGATATAATAGATTATCCCAAAATTTCTAACTCACTTCTCTACTAATCTTAATTTGTACTGCACAGAAAGCGTATAATGTGCATTAATAAAAACCAATTTTAGACTCAATTCACACCCAAAAACACAAATGCGTACCAAATGCGTACTATAAAATCATAAGAAGCAACACATTCAGAACTATGTTTGCAAATAAAAAGAACATGCAAGAAAGACATTTAGATAGACTCCGCTATTTTGAAGAGTCAGCTAATTCCGCGCAGGAATATTATATAGACTACCTGAAGAATTTCATTTCAATAGACTCAGAAACAAACATATTGGAAGTGGGATGTGGTGAAGGAGGAAATCTTTTACCTTTTGCAAAAGCAGGTTGCCAAGTAACAGGAATAGACCGTTCTTCAACGAGAATCTCACAAGCAAAAGATTTCTTTATTAGATTTGGCCAAAATGGAAATTTCATTACTTCAGATTTCTTTAATATTGATGTCTCTATACATAAACATTTGTATGACATCATTCTAGTTCATGATGTAATAGAGCACGTAGAAGAAAAAGAAAGGTTTATGGCACATCTAAAGTCTTTTTTAACTCATAAAGGAGTTGTTTTTTGGGGGTTTCCAGCGTGGCAAATGCCATTTGGGGGTCATCAACAAATATGTCATCATAAAATCTGCTCGAAACTGCCATTTATTCATTTACTTCCAAGTTTTTTATATCGTATATTACTAAAAGCATTTGGAGAAAACCAGGCTTGCATAAATGAATTAATGGAAATAAAAAGATGTGGTGTCACAATCGAAAGATTCGAGGAACTTCTCAAAATAAACGGTTATAAGATTAGTGGTAGAATTTTGTGGTTAATCAATCCGCATTACATGCAAAAGTTTAAACTAAGGCCTCGAAAATTGAACAAATCACTGTCACAAATCAGATATTTACGAAATTTCTTTTGTACATCCTGTTTTTACATAACAAATATTATTCCTAAAGACGTAGAAAAGAATTAATGTGTGTTTCATAGAATATTATTTGTATTTATTATGATTAGACACCTTTACTCGCATCAGGGAAGAGCCCCTTCTTTGCATTTAAAAATTGTTCAAAGAAAAATAAGTCTCTATTCCTTATTTTTATTACCAACCTCCAGCATATAGACACCATCAGTATAAGTATATAAATATAGTCTATTTTTATATAACTCAAAATCAATAAGTCCGCCAATACCCGACAAGTTTGTCTGAAAAAGAGTTTCCCAACTATCACCTCCATTAGTTGATTGATAGATCATAAGCTTATGATTCTCATACGGTAATCTGTTTACTCCCGAAGTATATAAAACTGAGGGGGTATTTTTGTCAAAAACAGTTTTAAAGAAATACAAGCCACCAGTTAATACAGCTTTCCATGTTTCACCTTTATCAATGGACTTTTTAATCATAAGTTCTCCGGAATAGAGTAGTATCTTTGAATCAGTAGGATGAAATTCAATGTGGTGAATGCAATTATTATCTACTGACTCTATTAATTGCCAGTTTTTTCCGTTGTCATACGAAGAATACATAAGAGACTCAAATGCCATAGATTCACCTGTATAATAAATATTGGTTGTATCGTTGGGGTTAAACCCTACAAACCAATTCTGATACCCTGCATACTCTTTATTAAGTACCGTCCAACTTTGCCCAAAATTGGTAGATTTGATCACCCCAATCGGTTCTACCAGAGCCAAAATAGAGTTGGGATTCTTGGGGTTTTGAATTATTGAATACGGGATTACCTTATACTCATTTTCTTTTAAAATGAATGAACTGGGAGTAATCGATTTGTAGGTTTCTCCATTGTCCGAAGAATAGAGAAACGCCCTCTCATCTGCACATCCGGAAATAGCTAAAATTTTATTACCGTTCTTTACAAATTGAATAATGGGAAGATCCTTAAATGCAAACAGCTCCCAATCAGTGTTATTGGTTGTGCTTATATTCTTTCGGTACACACCGGTCAAAGTGGTTACATAAATGTAATTGTCTATAATTTGTATTTTAGATCGGTAAGGAACTCCAAAGTTACGAAAAACAGCCTCTTCTGCTTTGCTGACATTTGCAATATCTTTTAAACCCAAATATTGAAACGCTTCGGTTGAGGAAGTTTCATTCGTTTCATTGTCATTGCTGCATGAGCATAAGAAGAAGAATATAATCGGCGCTAGTAACAACACTCTCATTATTTAAATGATATAAATTAAACTAATTTCCATCTATGTATTGCAAATGTAAACAAAAAAATGTGATTTGCAACAAATTTTACCAACCATAATACTAGGAAAAAAGCAATCAATTATTTATTTTTGCAGCAAACACAACAATTACTATAAATGAAGCCATCTATCCAGTTTCTATTTACACTTATTTTTCTGTTCTGCTTGTACTCTTGCAATAATAAGCCTTATCCACGCCCTATGCAAATTGCAGATTCCATAGTTATACAAGACCCAGACAGTGCAGTTTTATTATTAGAGAAGCTCGAAAAAGATATAATTAAAGAGCCCGAAAACACCCGCATGTATTATTATCTACTTTATACAAAAGCGAAAGATAAGGCATACATTCCTCACACTTCTGACAGCTTAATGCAAAGAGTGTTGCACTATTACCAATCGAATAAGGACAAAAAACACTTACCGGAAGCCTATTATTATACGGGATGTGTTTATCGGGATTTAGGTGATGCACCACAAGCATTGGACTATTTCAACAAAGCCATTGAAGCCAGTAAGAAAAGTCCTGATTACAAAGTAATTAGCCTGATTTATAGCCAAACTGGTACTTTGTATCTATATCAAGACATTTATGATCTAGCCATGAATGCTTTCAAAGAAGCTTACAACTACAATAAGATGGCAAAAGACAGTGTAAGAATTGTATATAACTTAAGAGATATAGGACGAACCTTCACAGGGCTTAATAATGCTGATAGTGCGTTATGCTATTACAAAAAATCGTATGAACAAGCTTTAAAAATAAAAGACAAACATCTGATAGATGTTACGCAATATGGATTGGCTAGCCTTTATGTGCAACTTCACAAGTATAACCTCGCCAAACAAATCTTGCAGTCCACATCAAGAGATATTAAAAGAGGCTATGCCAGCGGGGTATATTCTATTTCAGCAGATTTGTATTACAAATTAGGGAAAACCGATTCTGCTGTTTATTTTTTTAACAAAATGCTAAATGAAGGCACAGTTTATGCTAAACAATCGGCCCATTGGGGACTGGCTAGCATTGCAATAGAAAAATCCGATTGCAATACAGCAATAAAACAACTTCGTGATTACAATACTTATACGGATTCCATACAAAAAATAACGGCCACAGAGACCATAAAAAAGAAGCATTCGCTCTATAACTATCAATTACGTGAAAATGAGAATAATAAATTGCGGAGAAAAAATGCCTATCAAACTTTATGGATTGGATATGCTTCCATAGCAGTTATTCTTCTATTAGCATTTATAGTCAGCTACATTCAATATAATAAGCGCAAAAAGGCTCAATGGCAAATACAGTTGAACAAACTAAAACAGATTAAGGAAGAACAATATAAAAGAAGCATTCAATTTATTGAAGAGAATAAGATACAAATTAAAAAATTAGAAGAGACATTACAGCTCACAAAAGGCGAATACAACACGCTAAAAGAAAAGTTATTAAAAGCACAAAAGAATGCTATAGAACAAACAAATACACAAATAAAGGCGAAACTCAAAGAAGAAGAATTAGCTGAAATGAATCTCAAAAAATCTGACATTTATATTCTATTTCACAAATCAGTAAACGATTCTACATTAAAAATAACTAATGACGATTGGGATGCATTACAAGAGGCTGTAGACAATACTTACAATTTATTCACCCAACGTCTTAATGCTCTTTATCCAATTAGCGAAATAGAAAAACGTATTTGCCTACTTATTAAAATTTCAATTCCCATTAAGGATATTCCATATTTAGTTTCACGCTCCAAGCAAGCCGTTACTTCCGCACGAAAAAGACTCTATGAGAAAATATATGGGGAATCCTGCGCTCCCGAAACTTTTGACGCTTTTATTTCTGAGTTTTAGTTCGAATAGAATTAATTCTATTCTGTAATGATAAGGAGAACTTTTCCGGTTTTCCTCAAAAAAGCATTTATTTTCCAATAAAATACATACATTTGCACTGATGTTACAGTATTTTTAAGAACACACAAAAATATATTTAAGGCTATGAGCATTAAGTTTCGTTTAACGATCATGAACTTCCTTCAATATGCAATTTGGGGAGCATGGTTAATTTCTCTGGGTGCCTATTTGGGCGGTGAACTCTCATTCAGTGGTCGCCAAATAGGCAGTTTCTTTGCTACAATGGGTATTGCCTCTTTGTTTATGCCCGCCATCATGGGTATCATAGCCGACAGATGGATTCCCGCCCAGAAACTTCTCGGGATATGCCACATCATAGGTGCAGCATTACTGGTAGTTGCTGCTCCGCAACGAGAGTATCTCCCGCTTTATAGCTTGATATTATGCAGTGTTATGTTTTATATGCCCACCATTTCTTTATCTAACTCGGTGGCTTACAACGCACTAACCAAATCGGGCCTCGATACGGTAAAGGCTTTCCCGCCTATCCGGGTATGGGGAACGGTTGGCTTTATCTGCGCCATGATTGCGGTCGACCTCCTTGGGTTTGCTCAATCATCCATGCAACTTTATTCATCGGCTGTGCTGGGATTCATTTTAGGAGTTTATTCGTTTACACTTCCTAATTGTGAAGTAAGCAAAGCGTGCAAGAATCAATCGTGGGTGGACACCCTGGGACTGCGCGCTTTCATGCTCTTCAAGCAAAAGAAAATGGCTATTTTCTTTGTTTTCTCCATGCTGCTGGGGGTATCGCTTCAAATTACAAATGCGTTTGCCAATGATTACCTGACCAACCACTTTGGAGTGATTGATGCTTACAAAGGTACTTTCGGAGTGGAGCATGCCAATATCTTAATATCTTTATCGCAAATGTCCGAAACGCTTTGCATTCTGCTGATTCCTTTCTTCTTGAAACGTTTTGGTATCAAGAATGTGATGCTCATCAGTATGTTTGCCTGGGTACTCCGTTTCGGTTTATTAGGAACCGGTAATCCCGGTGATGGCGTATGGATGTTAGTACTTTCCATGTTAGTTTACGGCGTTGCATTTGACTTCTTCAATATTTCAGGTTCTCTGTATGTTGATAAAGAAACGGATCCTTCCATCAGATCGAGCGCGCAAGGTGTGTTCATGATCATGACCAACGGATTTGGTGCTTTTCTGGGGTCGTATGCTGCCGGCGAGGTAGTTGACATCTTTGGCTGGCCTCATTCGTGGTTCATCTTTGCTTCGTATGCTCTGGCAGTGGGCATTTTATTCGCTATCGTCTTTAAATACAAACATAATCAGGAAATAAAGTAAGAATGGAAAGAAAGAAAGCAGAAGTACTGGTTATTGGGGTGATTAATATTCAGGAACCCAGCGGAACCTATGCGCTGTTATTGGGGGAGCTTAACGGAAATCGACAAGTTCCTGTCATTATAGGCCCCGCTGAAGCAAACCCCATAACCATGCAGCTGAAAGGAGTAGAAACACCTCGCCCCACGACTCATGATTTGTTTAAAAGTTGCCTTCGCACTTTCAATATTAAAGTCAGCGAGGTACTTATCTACAGAGTGGAGGAGGGAATCTTTTATTCTTATGTCTATTTAAAGCACAATCATGATGTGGTTGCAATTGATGCCCGAACTTCAGACGCTATTTTGCTGGCTCTTACTTTCCACGCTCCGATATACATGTATGATGATATTTTAGAAACTCAATGCATGCCTTACGATGAGGATGAGGAGCTAGATGATTATTCAATGGCAAATGAAAGTGAAGAAGCTGAATCTGTTGAGGAGCTTGAGATGGCTTTGGAAAAGGCGATTAAAGATGAGAACTACGAACTGGCCTCGGTTTTACGCGACAAGATAAAAAAACAAAAATAACATGCATGTTTTTTATACTCCTGATATTCTGACCAAAGCCGAGCTTCCTGAAGAAGAGGCTGCTCACTGCACGCGGGTGCTCCGCCTCAGCGAGGGGGATGAAATAACTCTCACGGATGGAAATGGCTATTTTTATCAGGCAGAAATATCGGCTGCGAGCAACAAACGTTGCTCCGTCATTATTAAAGAGACTACTTTCCAGGAACCTTTGTGGCCGTGCCACCTGCACATTGCCATGGCGCCGACCAAGAATATGGATCGCAATGAATGGTTTGCCGAAAAGGCTACAGAGATTGGCTTTAGTGAGCTTACTTTTCTGAACTGTCGCTATTCGGAACGCAAAGTCATTAAAAACGAGCGCATTGAGAAGATATTGATTTCTGCCATGAAGCAATCGCTGAAAGCCAGACTGCCTAAGCTAAACGAAATGGTTGACTTCGACAAATTCATAGCCGGCAACTTCGAGGGACAAAAGTTTATAGCACATTGTTACGACGGTGAAAAGCCTTATTTAAAAGATGTGATCAAACCGGGCGAAGATGCGCTGATACTAATTGGTCCCGAGGGCGATTTTAGCGAAGAGGAAGTGAGCAAGGCAATAGAAAAGGGATTTACTCCCATAAGCCTTGGCAATTCAAGGCTTCGAACGGAGACTGCTGCTCTTGTGGCTTGCCATACGCTGATTTTAGCAAATGGATAAATGAAATTGAATAGATGATATATAACGATAACTATGAAAAGAAATGTTTCATGCTGTTTATCGGTTCTGATAGGACTGATAATTGTTTTAACCGGGTGTTCTGATAAGAAAGAGTATACCAATGCTGTACCTGCCGACACGCAAGTTTTGGCTCGCTTTGATTTAGTGGCAATTGCTCAGAAATCTGGGTTAAATGACAAAGAGAACCAAGCTACGAAAAGCAAACTAATGGATGCTTTGAAAGAGGGTATGGGGGCAGCAGCCTATAAACAAATGGAGAAAATCATAGCCGATCCGGCTGAAAGTGGCTTGGCGTTGAACCAACCGGTGTATCTTTTCAGTTCTCGTGGACTACCCTACCCCACGCTGCTGATTAAGGTCGACAATGAGGAAAAGGTTACTGCTACATTAGAGGCCATGGCGTCCGAACAGCTTTGCAAAAAGCCGGTTGAGGAAGGTGATTACTATTTCACAACAATGACCGATGGCTCCGTGTGTATGTACAATGAAGGTACTTTTATGCTTGTATCGGGCACAGTCAACGGTGCTTCAAAAGAGGTACAGACTACTGTTGCCAAACTGTTTGATCAGGATGCGGAAAAAAGCGGAGTAAAGAATAAGGGGTTCATTAAAATGGAACAACAAAAGGGTGATATTACTTTTTTTGCTTCCATGCGCGACTTACCCGAAGCATATACCAAACAAATTGCCTTCGGTTTGTCTGACGATGTTGATTTGCGTGAAGTATTTGTGTTAGGTGCGCTCCGTTTTGAGAATGGAAAAATAAGCATAAACTACGAAACGTATAGTGAAAACAAGGAGCTGAATGCTCAACTCGACAAACAGCAAAAGGCTTTTGGCAAACTAAAATCTTCGCTTACCGGTTTATTCCCAGCCTCAACCGTTGCCTATATCAGCATGAACATCAAAGGGAAAGACTTGTACGGCATTTTATCTGAGAACAGGGAGTTTCAAAATGCATTCATCGGGGCTGAAAGAAAAGAGGTGAAGAACTTCATCACGCATGTAAATGGTGAGGTGGCTGTAGCTATTACTGATTTTTCGATGTTTGGCATCCCGGGGTTTATTGCTTATGCCGAAATTGATAATGACGAAGCGGTGTCTGCTTTGAAAAAGTATGCCATGACTTCTTTTATACCTATGTATGCGGGTAAAAGTGGGAACTTGGCTTACTTAACAAACAACAGGGCTTTGGTTGCTTCGGTAGGTCAAACAGTCGAAAAATCGCTGACCAGCGCTCCTTTTGCTTCCAACATAGCAGGAAACAGTTTCTATTTTGCACTTAATGCCGAGAATATCTTGAATTTATCGGCTATTAATGAGTTAAGTAGCTACGGTGAAGAATTTGCAATGTACCGAAACATGGCTTCTCAAATTTCTTTTCTGGAGGTGAAAGGGTATGACAACGGAAAGGGCGAAGCAGCACTCGTGCTCAAGGACCCAAAAACAAATGCATTGAAACAGATGGTAAACTTTGCAAAGCAATTTACCGGTTTATAATAAAGAAAAGAAATGATGGACTGCATTCACTTGCAGCAAACACTACCAGCAGTGTTTGCTGACCGCAACTCAATTGAGTCTGATGTTTGGCACAAAGACATACGTTTTGAGAAAAAAGGAATTTATCTGATTGAGGCGGCATCTGGTACCGGCAAGTCTTCTTTGTGTAACTTTATCTATGGTTACAGGAAAGATTACCAAGGCATCATTAATTTTAATACTGATAACATCCGTTCATATAAAATAAAACAATGGGTGGAAATCAGAAAGCATTCTATCAGTATGTTATTTCAGGATATGCGGTTATTTACTGAACTTACTGCCATGGAAAACATATTGCTTAAGAATAACTTAACGCATTTTAAAAGCAAAAAAGAAATAGTCTCATTCTTTGAGGCGATGGGAATTGCCGACAAACTAGATAGCAAAGTAGGCCGGTTGTCTTTCGGGCAACAACAACGTGTGGCATTCATACGCTCGCTTTGCCAGCCTTTCGATTTTATCTTCCTGGATGAACCGGTGAGCCATCTGGATGACACAAACGGAGAGATTATGGGTGGGATACTAATGGATGAAGCCAGCAAACAAGGGGCGGGTATCATCGTAACCTCTATTGGCAAGCACATTACGCTTCCTTACACTGAGACATTAAAGTTATAAGTATAACATGGAGCAGGCATAACCGCTCAAAACCGTAAAACAATGAAACTTCTTTGGAAACTTCTTCGCCAGCACATTAGCATAGGACAACTAACCGGTTTTTTCCTGGCGAATCTCTTTGGTATGTCTATTGTCTTATTAAGCATACAGTTTTATAAAGATGTAATACCTGTCTTTACGGAAGGTGACAGCTTTATGAAGAAGGAATATCTGATTGTCACAAAGAAAATCAGTGCAATCGGGTCTTTCGCAGGTAAAACGAACACTTTCTCTGAAGATGAGTTGAAGTCGCTTCAGGAACAACGTTTTTCAAAAGATGTAGGTGCTTTTACTCCTTCGCAGTTCAAAGTATCAGCCGGTTTTGGGATGAAAGAGGCAGGTATCAGTCTGTCAACAGAGATGTTTTTTGAATCGGTGCCCAACAAGTTTGTGGATGTTAGTCTGGACAAATGGCATTTCGACAAAGAAAGTCGCTCCATCCCTATCATAATACCCCGGAGTTACTTGAACTTATACAATTTTGGGTTCGCACAATCACGTAGTTTACCTAAACTTTCCGAGGGGGTTATGGGACTGATTCAGATGGATATTGTCATCAAAGGAAACGGACGTTTAGAGCAATACAAAGGAAACATTGTGGGGTTCTCAAACAGATTGAATACGATTTTGGTGCCGGAAGATTTTATGAAATGGGCCAATAGTGAGTTTGCCGATGAGAATAAGCCTCAGCCTGTGCGACTAATTGTTGAGGTTGACAATCCTGCCGACGATGGAATAGCTCGCTATTTTCAAGAAAAAGGTTACGAGGCTGAAAATGATAAGCTGGATGCCGGAAAAACAACTTATTTCTTAAGACTCATAACGGGTATCGTCATGGGAGTAGGCTTATTTATAAGCATTCTTTCGTTCTACATCCTGATGCTGAGTATTTTCTTGCTGCTTCAGAAGAATACGGTTAAGCTGGAGAGTTTGCTACTCATTGGCTATAGTCCGGCCAAAGTGGCCATTCCCTATCAGGTTCTGACTCTCGGACTAAACCTCATCGTATTGGCGTTAAGCATCGGCATCGTTATGTATATGCGTGGTATGTACACGGAAGTGCTTACGCAGTTGTTTCCTCAAATGGAAATGTCCATCATGTGGCCGGCATACGTAGCTGGTATTATTTTATTCAGCTTAGTATCCGTTATTAATATTATTGCCATCAGAAAAAAAATAGCTTCTATCTGGCTACATAAGAGTTAATCACTTTTTTTGTTATCTTTGTAGAAATATAATCAGATACTGCTATGCCAAACTATGATTTAATTGCCATACTGGGTCCTACTGCATCGGGTAAAACTTCTTTTGCTGCCACATTGGCTTATGAACTCGACACTGAAATTATCAGTGCTGATTCTCGCCAAATATACAGAGAGATGGATTTAGGAACAGGAAAAGATCTGGCAGATTATACAGTCAACGGCAAGCAGATTCCTTATCATCTTATTGATATAGCAGAACCCGGATACAAGTACAATGTATTTGAATACCAACGTGATTTTCTAAATGCCTACCAAAGCATTAAACAAAAAGGCCGATTGCCTGTTTTATGCGGTGGAACAGGTTTATATCTGGAGTCTGTTCTCAAAGGGTATCAGTTAATTCCTGTTCCTGAAAACCCGGAACTGAGAATCAGGCTGGCCGGTAAAACGCTGGAGGAGCTGACGGATCTATTATCGACTTATAAAACGCTCCACAATTCGACGGATGTTGATACGGCCAAAAGAGCCATTCGCGCCATTGAAATAGAAGAGTATTATGCAACTCATGATTTGTCGGCTAGGGAGTTTCCATCCATTAACAGTTTGATTATTGGTGTTGATATTGATAGGGAACTTAGACGGGAGAAAATAACCAAACGCTTGCGTCAAAGATTGGATGAAGGGATGGTTGAGGAGGTTCGGCAATTGCTGAACAAAGGCATTCAGCCCGAAGATTTGATTTATTACGGACTGGAATATAAGTACCTCACGCTGTATGTAACCGGAGAAATCAGTTTCGAAGAGATGTTTAAACAGCTGGAAATAGCCATTCATCAGTTTGCCAAACGACAAATGACTTGGTTCAGGGGGATGGAAAGAAAAGGATTTAAGATACATTGGATACAGGCATCCATGCCTACAGATGAAAAAATAGAACTGGTTAAAAAATTAATTTAATCAGGATGAACTGAAAAAGCCTCCGTCAATTGATTAGTGCTTTGAAGTTCTAGTAACTCTCTAAAAAAAGAACAACTATGAGTGTAGATCCAGGAAAATGGGGAGTAATATACAATCCCAGAGCCGGTACCAGAAAAGCTCAAAAAAGATGGAAGGAAATTAAAGAATACATAGACAGCAAACAAGTTGCCTATGATTATATACAGTCCGAAGGGTTTGGCTCCGTTGAGAGAATTGCCGGTATGTTTGCAAATAACGGTTATAAAACCATTGTAGTAGTGGGTGGTGATGGTGCTCTAAATGATGCTATTAATGGAATAATGGCATCGGACGCTCCCGAAAAAAGCAGCATTGCCATTGGTTTAATTCCCAATGGAATTGGTAACGATTTTGCCGACTACTGGGGACTGACGCTTGACTATAAAGTGGCGGTTGACTGGATTATCAATAACAGAAAAAAGAAAATAGATGTGGGGGTTTGCAGTTATTATAATGGAAAATCTCACGAGAAACGGTATTTTCTGAATGCTGTAAACATAGGCCTCGGGGCTAGAATTGTATCTATTACTGATCAGACCAAACGCTTCTGGGGAGTTAAATTCTTATCTTATGTGGCTGCACTGTTTTTATTGTTCTTTGAGAGAAAGCTTTACCGAAGCCATCTCAAGATAAACGATGAACACATCAGGGGTCGCATCATGACCGTCTGCGTGGGAAGTGCCAAAGGGTATGGTCAGACGCCCAGTGCTGTTCCCTATAACGGATGGCTGGACGTATCGGTCATTCATCGCCCGGAACTTCTTCAGTTGGTGTGGGGACTATGGATGTTGATTGAGGGCCGAATTCTTAATCATAAAATGGTGAAGTCATATAGAACCAAAAAGGTACGGGTGTTACGAGCAAAAAATGCGTCGGTTGACTTAGATGGTCGCTTGTTACCCAAACACTTCCCTATTGACATTGGCATCATTCCTGAAGCAATAACCTTGATTATTCCTAATTAAATTGATTATAAAGATGAGAATCAAAGAATTAAAACATACTGACTCAGATAATTTCTTTCTGTTGGCCGGTCCGTGCGTCATTGAAGGTGAGGATATGGCACTTCGCATCGCTGAAAAGGTAGTCGATATCACAGATCGACTAAGAATTCCTTATGTATTTAAAGGGTCTTATCGCAAGGCAAATCGTTCCAGATTAGACTCTTTCATGGGAATAGGTGATGAAAAGGCGCTGAAAATACTTAAAAAGGTGAGCGATACATTTAATGTTCCAACGGTAACGGACATACACAGTCCGGAAGAGGCAGTTATGGCAGCCGAATATGTAGATGTGTTGCAGATACCCGCTTTTTTATGCCGACAAACGGATTTATTGGTAGCAGCTGCCAAGACCGGTAAAATAGTAAATATCAAGAAGGGGCAGTTTCTTTCGCCTATGGCTATGCAGTTTGCGGCTGACAAAGTGGTTGAGGCGGGCAATGAGAACGTAATGATCACGGAACGCGGAACAACCTTTGGTTATCAGGATTTAGTTGTTGATTACAGAGGAATTCCTCAAATGCAAACGTTCGGATTTCCTGTTATACTAGATGTTACGCACTCTCTGCAACAACCCAATCAGTCGAGTGGCGTAACAGGTGGCATGCCCCAATTGATTGAAACTGTAGCCAAAGCCGGTATAGCGGTTGGAGCCGACGGATTATTCATTGAAACACACGAAAATCCTTCTGTTGCCAAAAGTGATGGAGCCAATATGCTGCAACTCGATTTATTGGAAGATTTGCTAACCAAACTAGTACGCATACGCCAGGCAATCAAAGCGTAAATACCACTTGATAGCTACCGAAACAAAACGTTCTACTTTCTTTTGTTTCGGTAGCTATGCCTATTCTGTCCTCCCTTGTTTATTCTTTTTTTTCTGTTATGTGTGATTAATCTACCGCAGTGGCCGACCAATGTAGCATAATAGAAAATCACATAAAAAAACATTCTAAAATGAAACATCTATTTCTCACATGTAAAGTTGCTTTTGCATTCTTTTTTTGTGCACAGACTAGTATTACTTTTGCACAACAAATGCCCCCTGTTCCGGTAGACACCAAAGTTCGTATTGGAAAACTGGAAAACGGGTTGACTTATTACATCAGAAAAAACAATCTACCCGAAAAAAGAGCCGATTTTTATATCGCTCAAAAAGTTGGAGCCATCCAAGAAGAGCCTTCACAGAGAGGGTTGGCGCATTTTTTGGAACACATGTGTTTTAACGGCACCAAACATTTTCCCGGCAGTCAACTAAAAGAGTATCTGGAAAGTATCGGCGTTAAGTTCGGTGAAAATCTGAATGCATATACATCGGTTGACGAGACTGTTTATAATATATCCAATGTGCCGGTTCACAGAGAAGGACCCATTGATTCTTGTCTGCTCATTCTGCATGATTGGTCAAACGACTTATTGTTGGAGGAGAAAGAGATAGATAAAGAACGTGGAGTCATACACGAAGAATGGCGTACACGCATGAGCGCCAATCAGCGTTTACAAGAGAAGGCGCTTCCACAAATGTTTCCAGGTTCCAAATATGCCGACTGTTTACCTATAGGCAATATGGATGTTGTGGATAATTTTAAGTATCAGACATTAAGAGATTATTACGAAACATGGTATCGTCCTGACCTTCAGGGGATTGTCATTGTTGGTGATATAGACGTTGATCAGGTTGAAGCTAAAATTAAAAAAATATTCTCAGACATACCCGCACCAACTAATGCGAAAGAAAGAGTATATTATCCGGTTAATAACAACAAGGAACCGATAGTTATTATTGAAAAAGATAAAGAACTTCCCAATGTGCAACTGCTTATTTTTAACAAGCACGACTATACTCCTCTCGAACAAAAAAACAACTTGGGATATGTAGTTGAGAATTATGCTAAAAGCTTGATTAGCAACATGTTGAATGCCAGACTGAATGAGCTGGTACAAACGGCCAATCCTCCTTATGTTTTTGCTCAATCGGGCGACGAGGAGTTTTTTGTAGCTAAAACAAAAGATGCATTCACCAGTATCGTTATTTGCAAAGAAAACGAGGTAGAGCAGGGCTTAGCTGCCGCACTACGTGAAGTAGAAAGAGCACGTCGTTTCGGTTTCACTGAATCAGAATACAATAGAGCCAAAAGCGAATACCTGCGTCACCTGGAATCAGCATACAATGAACGTGATAAAAATAAAAACGAGAGTTATGTTCAGCAGTATGTACGACACTTCCTCGACAACGAGCCGATACCCGGTATTGAAAACGAATATACAATTTTAAATCAGATTGCTCCGGCTATTCCGGTACAGGCTCTTAACCAAATGATGCAAAGCTTAGTTACCGACAGTAATCTCGTTGTTGCGTTATTCGGTCCTGATAAAGAGGGAATAAAATATCCGGAAAAAGAGCAACTTCTTGACGTTATCACAAAAGTAAAGGCTGAGGAGCTGACTGCTTATGTAGACAAAGTCTCTAATGAGCCGCTAGTAGCCAACAAGCCTAAAGGGGGTAAGATTGTTAAGACACAAAACAATTCGATCTTAGGGACAACAGAACTGACCTTGTCAAATGGTATCAAAGTATATCTGAAGAAAACTGAATTTAAAGCCGATGAGATACTCATGAAGGGCTTCAGTTTAGGTGGTAGTTCACTCTTCCCCGATACGGAAATAGCAAACATAATGAATTTGAATGACGTTGCTGCAGTAGGCGGTTTAGGTAAATTCAGTACTACGGAACTTGAAAAGGTGCTTGCGGGAAAGAAAGCTTCTGCAAGTGCTAGTATTGGAGACAAAACAGAGGCTATTAACGGTAGTTGTTCTCCTAAAGATTTTGAGACCATGATGCAACTCACCTACTTGAGATTTACGGAACCTCGTAAGGACCTTGATGCATTTAGTTCTTATAAAACCCGAACAAAGGCTGCGCTCCAAAACCAAGAACTGCAACCAATGGTTACTTTAGTGGACTCAATACAGCAAATTGTGTACAACAAGCATCCGAGAAAACAAAGACTCAAGGCCGCAAACATTGACCAGATTGATTATGATAAGATTCTTTCAATGTATGGCGATCGATTCAAAGATGCAGGCGACTTCAAATTTATTTTTGTAGGAAACATTGAAATTGATAGCATTAAACCTTATATTGAACTGTATTTGGGTTCATTGCCTAATTTGAAAAGAAAGGAAACATTCAAAGACAATAAAACTTATTTCAAAAAGGGTCTTTATAAAAGTGAATTTATAAAAGAACAAGAAGCAGTTAAAGCATCGGAATTTGTTTTTTATAATGGTAATTGCAGCTATAATCTTAAAAACAACATTCTCATGAGCATGACCGAACAAATTCTCACACTGTTATACACCGAAAAGGTACGTGAAGAGGAAGGCGGTACTTATGGCGTTTATGTAAGCGGAGCGCTCGATAAATTCCCTAAAGAAAGCTACAACCTGCAAATCATGTTCGATACGGATCCGGCCAAGAAAGATAAGTTAATGCAAATCATTTTGGGAGAGATTCAACAGATTGCCGACAAAGGTACTACTCAAGAAAACCTCAGCAAAGTAAAAGAATTCATGCTCAAAAAACATACCGAAAATCAAAAAGAGAATGGATACTGGCTGGGACAAATTGACGAAATGCTCTTCACCGGAAGCGACATGAGCAATGAATATGTAAACATTGTCAATGCGATTTCAAATGCAGACATACAGAAGTTTGCTTCAGAGATATTCTCTCAAAACAATCGGGTAGAGATCAGCATGATCAGTCCTGAGAAAAAGAAATAATAACTTGTATACAGAATTATGCTTTTTAATGAACTAAGAAAACATCACAGGCTTGCCGCCAAAAGACATCCGATGTATGAGAAGAATCGTTTTGGGAAATTCTTCATGTATTTCATGTCTGTCTTTTGGGCGGGCTACCTCATCTTCTTCGGCACAACTTTTGCATTTACTTTTGCCGAAGGAATACCCAACATGGAACCTTATCATGTGCTGAACAGCGGATTGATATTTGTTTTAGCATTGGACTTTCTATCTCGTTTTTCTTTTCAAAAGACCCCTACGCAGGAAGTAAAGCCCTATTTATTATTACCAATCAAAAAGAGCAGGATACAAGATTTCCTGCTCATCCGCTCTGGAGTCGACCCGTTTAACTTCTTATGGCTATTCATGTTTGTTCCATTTGCCATTATAACAGTAACCAAGTATTATGGAGTAATGGGAGTGATTACTTATTCACTTGGTATCTACTTATTAATGGTGCTAAATAACTATTGGTATCTTTTCTGCCGTACGCTAATCAATGAAAAGCTTTATTGGATCGGGTTACCTCTCGTTGTTTATGCCTTAATTGGAGTAGCCGCTTTCCTTCCGAAAGAGAGTATTGTCGACAATCTCACTATGGATTTAGGCGAAGGTTACATTGAAGGTAATGTACTGTTTTTCGCCGGAACATTAGCCGCCATAGCTGCTGCCTGGTTTATCAACAAATGGCTGTTAAGCAAATTAGCTTATTCAGAGTTGAACAAGGTGGAAGATACGAAGGTGAAACATGTTTCCGATTATAGTTTCCTTGAAAAATACGGTGAAATTGGTGAGTATTTGCGTCTAGAGCTAAAGATGTTGTTTAGAAACAAAAGATGCAAAACTTCATTGAGAATGATTGCCATTATTGTTGTATTCTTCTCTCTTATGCTGAGTTTCTCTGGAGCATACGACGGTACATTCATGAAAAGCTTCGTTTCTATCTATGCTTTCGTTGCCTTTGGTATGGTAATCCTAACTCAAATAATGAGCTTTGAAGGTAACTACATTGATGGTTTGATAACACGAAAAGAATCCATATTCAACCTGCTGAAAGCCAAATATTATTTTTATAGTTTGGGAGTGATTATTCCTAATATCTTAATGATTCCGGCAATGATAATGGGAAAGATCAGCGTCCTGGATGCATTGTCATTCAGTTTCGTTGCGATTGGCCCCATCTATTTTATATTATTCCAGTTGGCTGTTTACAACAATAAAACAGTTCCTTTAAATGAAGGGGTGACAGGTAGGCAAGCTTCGGGAACCGGATTTCAAACAATTGTAAGTTTCACCTCATTTGGTTTACCTATGCTGTTGAACTTCGGCCTGAAATCGGCTTTTGGCGAAACAGCAGGTGCATTCATTCTGCTCGGAATAGGATTGGGATTCACGCTAACCGCACATATTTGGATTAAAAACGTTTATGTGCGATTCATGAAAAGAAGATATAAAAATATGGAAGGTTTCAGAGATACAAAATAAGAAGAGATATGATTACGATAAATGAATTACAGAAAATATTTGGAGAAAAGATAGCAGTCGATATTAACAGCTATACTATTAATCCAGGCGAGATGATTGGTCTTGTTGGAAATAACGGTGCGGGAAAAACTACTTTGTTCCGTTTGATACTAGATTTGTTGAAAGCTGACAAGGGCAATGTAACGATCAAAGACATTGATGTAAGCAAGAATGAAGAATGGAAAACATTCACTGGAGCATTTATTGACGATGGGTTTCTTATTGACTACCTTACACCCGAGGAATATTTCTATTTTGTTGGAAAGATGAACGGAATGAAGAAAGAAGCCGTTGATGAGAGATTGGCAACTTTTGAAAGATTCATGAATGGTGAAGTCATGGGACAGAAGAAATACATACGTAATTTCTCAGCTGGTAACAAACAAAAGATTGGCATTATATCTGCCATGCTTCATCAACCGGAACTGTTAATTCTGGATGAACCGTTTAATTTCTTAGACCCAAGTTCGCAATCCATTATCAAACAATTGCTGAAGAAGTACAATGAAGAAACTCATGCTACCATACTTATTTCAAGCCATAACTTAAGCCATACGGTCGATATTTGTCCGCGCATAGCTTTGTTAGAACATGGAGTTATAATAAAAGACATCAAAAATGAAAATAATTCCGCCGAAAAAGAATTGGAAGAGTATTTCAATGTAACTGTTGAATAGCTTATCAGCTGTCGCTTCACAACTTTGTCTGACAGCATGTAAAAACAGCGTGCCAGGGCTCAATAATAGAGTTCTGGCACGCATAGGTATTAATTAATCAAATAAAAATACTATTATGAAACTAAAGTTATTTCTCTTTTTCTTAGCATGCTTCAGTTTAAATACAAATGCTCAACTTCTGTGGAAAATAACCGGTAAGGGACTTAAGGCTCCTTCATACCTTATGGGGACTCATCATCTAGCCCCACTAAGTATTATAGATAGTATAAAAGGTATGCAAACAGCTTTGAATTCAACAACACAAGTGATTGGCGAATTAAATATGTCAGACATACATAAACCAGCCAACATACAACTCCTGCAACAAAAGATGATGATTGAGTGTGATACCACACTACAGACTCTCTTTTCACCGTCAGATTATGATATGGTTAACAAATTCACAAAAGAATACCTCAACTTCGAATTGTCGCAAGTTCCCAAACTCAAACCAGCTTTTATATCTAATAATGCAGTTGTAGTAATATACGTCAAACACGTTGACAACTTCAACCCTCAAGAACAATTGGATTCTTATTTTCAGAAGCAGGGTACTGAGAAAGGGAAAAAAATAGAAGCACTGGAAACCCTCGATTTTCAGCTTAATATACTTTACAACAGCAGTTCACTTCAACGACAAGCTCAACTATTAGTTTGCGGTTTGAGCGATATACCTCAAGCTATTAATGACTTAAAAAGACTCACAGAAGCATACATAGCTCAAGATCTTAACCTCATGCTAAAAATATCTGAAGAAAGACGGGGGAATTCTTGTGATCCATCTCCTCAGGAAATGGAAAGCATGATGACTGCCCGTAATAAAACATGGGCTAAGAAACTTCCTGCATTAATAGAAACAGCACCCTCCTTTATCGCAGTAGGAGCTCTACACCTGCCAGGAGAAGAAGGCTTGATTAATTTATTGAGAGCCCAAGGATATCAGATTGAAGCTGTTTGGTAAATCGAATAACATGAATACTCAAAGAATCAAGGCATACATTCGTTTAATCACTTGTCGAATCAAAGAAGGAAAGAAAATCCCGGTATATCACCAAGAGGGAATTACAATCTGTGGCAACTGCCAAACAAACTTCAGCGGAAACTATTGTTTTAACTGCGGTCAGCACAAAGATGTACCCAGGTTTTCATACAAATGGATTGCCAAAAACATGATTGGAGGATGGATAAACATTGATAGTGGATTCTTTTTCACTATAAAAGAGTTGTTTATAAGACCGGGATATATGATAAATGATTATATAACCGGAAAAAGAATACGCTATTTCAGACCTCTTCAGATGTTATTCGTGTTAGGAGCTGTATACGTACTCTTAAGTCAAGCGCTATATTCTTCCGCAGAAAGCATAATTAACAATGATAAAGAAAACCAAGAATTAGTTGTTGAATTAGGGAAAATCAATGTCGGAAAATGGATTACGGAAAATGAATTCATTAAGTCCGTTTACAAATTGTTAGATAGCTGGTTTAGCAGCAACAGAGCGTTAGGGGTTATTTGGATGTTGCCAGTATCTGCCTTAGCCATGAAAATTGCTTTTAGGAAAGGGGCACGGAAGCTAAATTTAAACTTAGTTGAATATTTCCTAGTGAGGACTTATGCTGCATGCCAAATATTTATCGTTTCAATATTACTTCTTCCCTTATCGAAGGATCCGGAAGATTCGCTACCTTGGTGGTTGTATTTTATATTTTCTTTTTGGATCAACCTGCAATTGTTCAATGATAAGATTAAAACAACGTTTTTCAGAACAGTACTGATGTATGTGTATTTAATTTTAATACTAATTTTACTCGCATTATTTTTAGCCAGCATATTGGTATTCATACTCTGGATATTCAATTAAGATAATATAAAAGAAAAAAACATAAATGTTTGTCTGATTGAAAGAAAATATCTAATTTTGTGCCCTGATTATTCCGCAACGGGTAAACTAAGTGTACTTTGAGTGATTAAAGACCACCCGCCGGATCAAACCTGTATAGCAATATTATAACAGATGTACGCAATCGTAGAAATCAACGGTCAGCAATTCAAAGCAGAAGCTGGCAAAAAACTGTTTGTTCACCACATGCAAGAAGCTGAAAACGGATCAACAGTTGAGTTTGACAAAGTTCTTTTGGTAGACAAAGACGGAACTGTAACAGTGGGTCTTCCTACTATCGAAGGAGCTAAAATTGTATGTGAAGTTGTTTCAAACCTTGTTAAAGGCGACAAAGTGATCGTTTTCCACAAGAAAAGAAGAAAAGGTTACAGAAAACGTAACGGACACCGTCAACAGTTTACAGAGTTAAAAATCACAGAAGTAGTAGCTTAATCATTTTAAATTTTAAGAAGAAATGGCACATAAAAAAGGTGTCGGTAGTTCTAAGAACGGCCGCGAATCAGCAAGTAAGAGATTAGGCGTGAAGATATTTGGTGGCGAAGCTTGCAAAGCAGGTAACATCATCGTTCGTCAAAGAGGTACTGAATTCCACCCGGGAAATAACATCGGAATGGGAAAGGACCACACTCTTTTCGCTTTAGTTGATGGAATTGTAACTTTCAAGAAAGGTAAAGAAGACAAGAGATTCGTATCTATTGTTCCTGCTCAAACAGAAGCATAATTCTTTGTTGAAAATACAAATAAAAGAAAAAAGAAAGAGGTGTAACTTTTAAGTTGCACCTCTTTCTTTTTATATATAAATCACATCGTGTCTTTATTTTATTTATCTTTGCATACGAAATTTGATATTAAAAAAACAGATATGCTTACCATTAAACAAATTACAGAAAATACAGACGCTGTATTACGCGGTCTGGAGAAAAAACACTTTAAGAATGCTCAAGAAGTGATTTCTCAGGTGATTGAAGCAAACGACAAGAGACGTAATTCGCAAAATCAGTTAGACAAAAACCTGGCAGAAGTAAACTCCTTATCGAGATCCGTAGGTCAGCTAATGAAAGAAGGTAAGAAAGAAGAAGCTGAAGCTGCGCGTTTGCAGGTAAATGAAATAAAAGAAAAGAACAAGGAGCTGGAGGCAGCCATGAATGAGGCAGCAGCTGAGCTCCAGAATTTATTATATACCATACCCAATATCCCTAATGAGGGGGTTCCCGAAGGTTATGGCGCAGAGGATAATGTCGTTGAACGAATGGGAGGAAACCATGCTGAACTGCCAGCCGACGCACTTCCACATTGGGAACTAGCCAAAAAATATGATCTTATTGATTTTGAACTCGGAGTCAAGATTACAGGAGCCGGATTTCCTGTTTATAAAGGAAAAGGGGCACGCTTACAAAGAGCACTTATCAATTTTTTCCTCGATGAAGCAAGGGATGCAGGTTATCTTGAAATAGAACCTCCTTACGTGGTGAACGCAGCTTCCGGGTATGGTACAGGACAGTTACCCGACAAAGAAGGACAAATGTATCATGCCAATGAGGATGATTTATATCTGATTCCAACCGCTGAAGTTCCCGTAACTAATATCTATCGGGATGTTATTTTGGAAGAAAAAGAATTGCCGATAAAAAACTGCGCATACTCTGCGTGCTTCCGTCGTGAAGCCGGTTCTTACGGTAAAGACGTAAGAGGTTTGAACCGCTTGCATCAATTTAATAAAGTAGAGATTGTACGTATTGACAAACCAGAGCACTCATACGAATCGCTAAATGAGATGATTGCCCATGTTGAAAATCTGGTTCAGAAACTGGAACTGCCCTATCGCATCTTGCGACTTTGCGGAGGAGATATGAGTTTCACTTCTGCAATCACGTTCGACTTTGAAGTATTCTCTGCTGCTCAAAAAAGATGGTTGGAAGTAAGTTCGGTATCAAATTTCGAATCATACCAAGCCAACAGACTTAAATGCCGTTACAGATCCGGAGAGAAAAAGACAGAACTTTGCCATACGCTAAACGGTTCCGCCTTGGCTTTGCCTAGAATTGTTGCTGCATTACTAGAGAACAACCAAACTCCAGAAGGTATTAAAATACCCAAAGCATTGATTCCTTATTGCGGTTTTGATATAATTGATTAATTTTTTGTTCATAACATGATAAAAGCCACCCATTTGAGGTGGCTTTTCTTTTACATTTACCAAAATAGCAGTATCTTTGTCCCGCAACAATCTGACATAGGTTACATACAAATTACAACAAATTAATTAAATAATGAACAGAATCGTAAACAAAGAGCACTTTTCCGAGAAAGTTATTAAGCTTGAGATAGATGCTCCTCTTATCGCAAAATCACGCAAGGCCGGACATTTTGTAATTGTTCGCGTTGGGGAAAAAGGCGAACGTATGCCACTGACTATTGCAGGTGCCGACATCGCAAAAGGTACTATTACACTCGTAGTTCAGGAAGTTGGATTATCATCAACGCGGTTGTGCGAACTCAACGTGGGAGACTATATTACAGATGTGGTAGGTCCACTGGGACAGGCCACTCACATCGAAAACTTCGGTACTGTAGTTTGTGCGGGAGGCGGTGTAGGTATTGCTCCCATGCTTCCTATTGTTCAAGCTCTAAAAGCAGCAGGCAATAAAGTTATTTCAGTATTGGCAGGCAGAAGCAAGGAATTAATTATCTTGGAAAAAGAGATTCGCGAAAGTTCTGATGAAGTCATTATTATGACGGATGATGGATCATATGGCAGAAAAGGACTTGTCACCGAAGGAGTAGAAGAAGTTCTCAAGCGTGAGAAGGTAAACAAGTGCTTTGCTATTGGTCCGGCTATTATGATGAAATTCGTATGCCTACTTACCAAAAAGTACGAAGTTCCAACGGATGTTTCATTGAATACCATTATGGTTGACGGAACAGGAATGTGTGGAGCATGTCGTATTTCCATAGGAGGAAAAACCAAGTTTGTTTGTATTGATGGACCTGAATTTGACGGACACCAAGTTGATTTTGATGAAATGTTGAAACGCATGAATGCTTTCAAAAGCATTGAGCGTGAGGAAATGAATAAGCTTGAAGCCAACTGTGAAGCTACCAAAAAGACTGAACTTACTGGAAGAGACGCTCCTTGGCGCGAAGAATTAAGAAAATCAATTAAAGCCAAAGAAAGAGCCGGTATAGCCCGCGTTAAGATGAATGAACTTGATGCTGAATATCGTTCTCATAGCCGTAAAGAAGAAGTTAATCAGGGACTGACAGCCGAACAGGCGGTCATTGAAGCCAAACGCTGCCTAGATTGCGCCAATCCGGGTTGCATGGAAGGTTGTCCTGTAGGAATTGACATCCCCCAATTTATAAAAAACATTGAACGTGGAGAATTTCTTGAAGCAGCAGTAACGTTAAGAGAAACAAGTGCATTACCCGCAGTATGCGGACGCGTATGTCCTCAAGAGAAACAATGCGAATCAAAATGTATCCACTTAAAGATGGGTAAAGAGGCTGTTGCCATAGGAAACTTGGAACGGTTTGCTGCCGACTACGAACGTGAAAGCGGACAAATATCTGTTCCTACTATAGCAGAAAAGAACGGAATAAAAGTAGCCGCCATCGGTTCGGGACCTGCCGGACTCGCCTTCGCAGGAGATATGGCAAAATACGGATATGACGTAACGGTATTCGAAGCGTTGCATGAAATTGGAGGTGTACTAAAATACGGAATTCCTGAGTTCCGTTTACCCAATAAGATTGTAGATGTTGAAATTGACAATCTTTCAAAAATGGGAGTAGAATTCATCAAAGACTGTATCGTAGGGAAAACAATCAGCATTGAAGACCTCAAACAAGAAGGATTCAAAGGATTCTTTGTCGCATCGGGTGCCGGTCTTCCTAATTTCATGAACATCCCCGGTGAGAATTCTATCAATATTATGTCCTCTAATGAATACCTAACGCGAGTAAACCTCATGGATGCAGCAAGTCCCGACTCTGACACGCCCGTATCTTTAGGTAAAAATGTAGCAGTAATAGGTGGAGGTAATACGGCAATGGACTCAGTGCGAACAGCCAAGAGACTTGGAGCTGAACGTGCTATGATTATTTATCGTCGTTCGGAAGAAGAAATGCCTGCGCGTTTGGAGGAAGTGAAACACGCAAAAGAAGAAGGGGTAGAATTCCTGACCTTACATAATCCGATTGAATACATTGCCGACGAACAAGGCAAAGTAAAACAAGTAGTACTGCAACAGATGGAATTAGGAGAACCGGATGAATCAGGAAGACGTAGTCCAAGAGCCATCCCCGGTGCTACTGTTACCGTTGACATTGACTTGGCAATTGTCAGTGTAGGCGTATCCCCTAACCCAATTGTGCCTAGCTCAATAAAAGGGCTTGAAGTTGGAAGAAAAGGTACTATCACTGTTGACGAAAATATGGAATCCTCTATACCCACAATTTATGCGGAAGGAGACATTGTTAGAGGTGGCGCTACCGTAATTCTGGCCATGGGAGACGGCAGAAAGGCAGCAGCATCCATGAACGAAAAACTTAAAGTTCAGAAATAAATAACTTCACATAAAAAAGAAGAAGGCGTCTTTTCAGGATGCCTTCTTCTTTTTTATGGTTTAATAGTAAGCCTATTTATTTCACTTAACAACACTATTTGTTGTTGGATCAGGGAATATAACAATAGGTTTAAATTGTTTCGCTTCCTCAAAATCCATCATGGCGTATGACATGATTATGACAATATCATCCGGCTGTACCTTTCTAGCTGCCGCACCATTCAAACAAATCATGCCAGATCCTCGCTCACCTTTGATTACATAGGTTTCAAAACGCTCACCATTATTATTATCAACAATATGCACCTTTTCACCTGCAATCATGTTGGCTGCATCCATAAGATCTTCATCAATTGTGATGCTCCCCATATAATTCAAGTTTGCTTCTGTTACACGGGCACAATGAATTTTCGACTTCAACACTTCAATCATCATAAGGTTTGGTCCATTTTAAATTTAAACTTCTTTGTACTTAATGTTATCAATGAGACGTATTTCACCACAAAAAACAGTAATGCATCCTACAGCATAAGGCGTCTCATCCCAACTTTCAATCCGTTGCAACTTGTATCCGTCTACTATTTCAAAATACTCAAGGTCTAACCCGGGAGCCTTCTTGATAGCCTCTTCAACAAACTGTAATGTTTCACTCACCGTATGAGTGGCTGCAAAGGTACGACTTTTAAATAATGTATCAGATATTTTTAAAGCATTTTCACGTTCCTGAGAAGAAAGGCGTGCATTTCTACTGCTAAGTGCAAGTCCATCGCTCTCACGAATGATGGGGCAACCCACTATTTCAACTGGATAATTCATCTGCTTAACCATTTCCCGAATTATAGCCAATTGCTGAAAATCCTTCTCACCAAAATAAGCCCTATTCGGTTCAACAACGTCAAACAGCTTACTGACTATTTGGCAAACACCATTAAAATGACCCGGCCTGAATGCACCCTCCATTACAACATCCAAAGGTGGGTAACTAAACTGCCTTTGATCGGGCTCGGGATACATTTCCAGAACAGAAGGAGCAAACACCAAAGTTGCTTTATTTGCCTCCAACAAAACACAATCGGCATCTAATGTACGCGGATATTTAACCAAGTCGTTCTTATCGTTAAATTGAGTCGGATTAACGAAAACGCTAGCAACCGTTATATCATTCTCTGTTACACTGCGTTTCACCAGTGACGCATGACCCTCATGCAAAGCTCCCATAGTAGGCACTAAACCCACTGATTTACCTTGAATTTTCAGCTTTGCTAACTTATCTCTGAGATCCTTTATAGTATGAATAACTTCCATTTCATTCGTTTTATGACAGATTATCTTTTCAAAAAACACTGCAAAATAAACCATTATTTACCACATAACGAAAGAATACAGTAAATTAATGCAGCTTATATTATATCCAATGCATGCATAAGCAAAGTATTATTAACTGATTTACAAAGAGTTAACATATCACAAGTAATTATAGAGCCGTCCGACTTGTATTAATGCCCTTTTTTTTTTATATCTTTGCAGAATATTTACGAGAATGATTGTTATTATGGCAAAAGCTAATAAAGTTTTATTCATTACACAGGAGATAACTCCTTACGTTGCAGACACTGAAATGGCAAATATAGGACGTTATCTTCCACAAGCAATACAGGAAAAAGGAAGAGAAATCAGAACTTTTATGCCTAAATGGGGAAACATAAACGAACGTAGAAATCAACTACATGAAGTAATTCGACTTTCCGGGATGAACCTGATTATTGATGATACGGATCATCCACTCATAATAAAGGTGGCTTCCATTCAAGCAGCACGAATGCAGGTATATTTCATTGACAACGATGATTATTTTCAGAACAGATTACAGACATGCGATGAAAACGGTTTGGAATATGAAGACAATGATAGCCGCGCTATTTTTTATGCCAGAGGAGTTCTGGAAACAGTAAAAAAGCTCAGATGGGTTCCTGATGTAATTCATTGCCATGGATGGCTAACTGCCTTGGCACCGTTATACATAAAAAAAGCTTATGCAGACGAACCTTCGTTTAGAGATACTAAAGTAGTATTTTCTGTGTATGGTGAAGATTTTAAAAGCACATTCAAAGAAGATTTCCCTTCTCAACTGATAATCAAAGGAGTTAGTGCGGATGATATTAAAAGTTTAAGCACACCCGTAGATTACACTTCATTAATGAAGCTGGCCATCGACTATTCTGACGGAGTAGTCCAAAACAGTGAATCTGTTAATGAAGAGGTTATGAATTACGCACGTCAGTCGGGTAAGTTAGTACTTGATTATCAAACGCCAGAGGCATTTCATGATGCTTGTGACGAATTTTATGATAAAGTTTGGGAGTCAGAAAACAAATAGGAATAACTAAACGATAATAGAACCATGAAAATAAAACATCTGTTAATGGCGTTGTTGGCATCTGCAATTTACAGTTGCGATGACACCACAGGTAGTTTAGGTCTTGATATGTTGCCCGGAAGTGACAATGTCAATGTCTCCTCTACTAGTTTCGATGTAACAACCAAATCAATACTCTCAGGTCCTGTATTTGCCAAAACCGATATTGGTTATGTAGGAAAATATACGGATCCGGACTTTGGTTACTTTGAATCGGGATTTCTTACTCAGCTAAACTGCACAGACAGCCTTCAATTTCCTTTCGGTGTAATGGCAGGAGATACGGCTCATTTGGCCGAACTTGTTTTATTTTACGATAGCTATTTCGGCGACTCATTAAACGCTTGTAAAATGAGTGTTTATGAATTGAACAAAGTATTGGATAAAAACCACTATACGAATATTAATCCTGATAATTACTACAATAAGTCGACCGGGTTAATAGGAAGCAAATCATATAGTGCGGTAGATCTTTCTATTAGTGATTCGATAAGAAACAGTTCAAACTATAGTAAATATGTTCGTTTCGTACTACCCAAATCATTTGGAGATGACATGATCAAACTCAACAAAGAGCATCCTGAATATTTTTATAATGCGGATGCTTTTATCAAAAATGTTTTTAAAGGATTATACGTAAAGAGTGATTACGGAGATGGTACTATTTTATACATCAACCACGTAAACCTTAATATTATTTACAACAGTCATTATACTGACAGCCTTGGCAACTTCTTAAAAAAGAAAGACGGAACCGATTCCTTGTACTATGGAAAAAGGACTTTTGCCGCTACAAAAGAAATTATTCAGGCCAATCAATTTAAAACGTCTCAAAAGTTAGCTGAAAAAGTAAACGAAAAGGATTGGACATATCTCAAATCACCTGCCGGTATCTTTACTGAAGTAACGCTCCCTGTGCAACAGATTGCTGACCAATTAAGTAAGGACACCTTAAACACCGTTAAACTTTCAATCAACAATTATCATCAAGAGAAAGTAAATCAATACAGTTTACTTGCTCCTAAATACATGTTACTTGTCAGAGAAAAGGATGCAACATCATTTTTTGAGAAGAATGAAATCATTGACAATATAACATCTTATTTAGCTGTTCACAATAACTCAAAAAATAATAACTATACATTCGGTAACCTTTCCCGATTGATAAGTACCTGTATTGCAGAGAAGAAAGCGGCAAAGGAAAAAGCAGGTAAAAATTGGGATGAGCAACAATGGCTCAGTCAGAATCCTCTTTGGAACAAGGTCGTTCTTATTCCTGTGAATGTTACTGTTGACAATAATAGCAATAACATCAATCGCATACAACATGACTTGAGTCCGGCTTCAGTTAAGTTGGAAGGTGGTGAAAACAATAAATTAAAATTGGAAGTAACGTACACCAAATTCCCAAACTAGTCAGTCATCGGTTAGAATAATAACATATTCATATAAGTAATCCCATCAATGATACGATTGTAACTTTGATGGGATTGTTATATAAAGATTATAAAACAGAACTTATTCTATAATCTCCGTATTAGCTCCCTTCTTTTTACCGGCAGCCTTTTTACTGCGTAAACGATCCAATTCTTTGTGCAGTTCACTCAACTCCTCGCCTTGGTTACGAATAATAATCAGCAAAGAATTAAGTTCCTCATTATCCATATCTTCAGGGTATAACGCATTGACTCTGGTTATGAAATCGCCTAGAATATTCATATAATTAGTGAACGCATCATACGCAGAATCATAAATACCTCTGTAAACTGGAAGACCGGTGTTCTTTGTGGTCATAAAGCGGAAGTTATTGCTGGCCTGCAAATAATCCCAATCTTGCTTAATTCGCCTGTCATTACACAAATAGACCCTTTCTGCGACACTATATAACTTATTAAAAGCTTCGCGCTGCAATACATTCCCCAGCCAAGGACTTATATCGCGTTCTTCATCAACCCACGATATGGGATAAGGAACATCCAGCTGAGAAACCGACTTCAATTTAGAAACAATCTCTGTAGGCGTTGAGAAGTTAATACCTTTAGCTTTTGCACACCCCGGTAAAGCCTTTAAAAACTCTAATATATTAGAAGATAAAGGTTGCGAGATGCCTAAGGCCGATAATTCCATAAAGACGTTGACTATTTGTTCGTCTTGAGGCAAAGCGTCAATCCAATTAATGTATTTATCAGCAAACAGAGGATATTCACTCCATTCCGAATTAGAGAAACGCAAGCTGATATCATCCGAGAGTTTAAAATCACGCAATAAAAGTTTCAACGAAGGAGCCTGATTGCAATGATACATGTAATGAGGACTTTTCCAGCCAAGAATATATTTTGCACCTTCAGTAAGCATCCCTTTGAATCCCATCGAAGCAACTACCGCCCCAATATCATCCGAATAAATCAAGCTTGAATTGCGAAACACCTTGGGAGCTTTTCCGAACAACTGTTTTATTTTCTGACTCTGCCTTAAAACTTCCTCCTTGAAACACTCTTCGTTGATTAAGGAAGATAGTCCATGCGAATAAGGCTCAGCCAAGAACTCACAGCAGCCGGTATCGTTCAGCTGATGTAGCAAATCAATCACTGCAGGAGCGTGAATTTCCAATTGTTCCAAAGCCACACCGGACACAGACAAGGCAACCTTAAATGTGTTATCTGAATTTCTGACCATTTCAATTAACGTATTCAGTGCCGGGATATACGATTTCTCAGCCACCTCGTTAATGCTTGATTCATTCACAAAATCATCATAGTAATAATGATCCTTACCTATATCAAAAAAACGGTAACGTTTTAAGTGAATAATTTGGTGTATTTCAAAATAAAGACAGATTGTTCTCATATTCTATCTATTTTTTTCGTTATTATCAATATTTAGTTAACACATCCTCATAAATGCGGCGCACCTTGTACCCAACATTCTCCCATTTAATTTCATCAACTTCTCGCTTCCCTTCCACTTTGAGGTATTCATACAAAGCCGGATAAGTACAAATAGCATAAATAGCATCGGCCATGGCCTGAATATCCCAATAATCAGTCTTGATACATTTCTCTAAAATTTCGGCACAACCCGACTGTTTGGAAATAATAGTAGGCACGCTACATTGCATCGCCTCCAAAGGGGAAATACCAAAAGGCTCGGACACCGAAGGCATTATGTACACATCACTCGCTTTAAGCACTTCGTATACCTCATGTCCTTTCATGAAACCGGGGAAATGAAAACGGTCGGCTATTCCTCTTTGAGCAGCCAATCGAATCATCTGATTCATCATGTCACCGTTGCCCGCCATCACAAAGCGAACGTTCTTAGTCTTTTTCAGAACCAGAGCAGCAGCTTCAACAAAATACTCCGGACCTTTTTGCATGGTGATTCGTCCCAAAAAAGTAACAATCTTCTCTCGTGGATTTTTCTTGGGAACAATATCGATGATATCTTGTGAAAGGGGAGACACGGCATTATGTACGGTAGATACCTTTTTGGGATCTTGAAAATACTTATGTATCACCGTCTGCCGAGTGAGTTCGCTCACACACATAATGTGATCGGCCTGATCCATTCCATTCTTTTCTATGGCATAAACCGTAGGATTGACATTACCCCTGCTGCGATCAAAGTCAGTAGCGTGCACATGGATAACCAAAGGTTTGCCGCTCACTTGCTTGGCATGAATGCCGGCAGGATAAGTCAGCCAGTCGTGTGAGTGAATTATGTCATACTGTTGCTGACGCGCAACCACTCCGGCTACTATTGAATAGTTATTTATTTCCTCGTATAGATTATCAGGATACTTTCCCGAGAACTCGATGCACCCCAGGTCATTGGTATACAGATAATTAAAGTCGGCATAAATATGATCACGCAAATCATAATACAGTTGCGGATCCATATAAGTCCCTACTCTACTCTTCACGTGCTCCCAGTTAACATCACGCCAAACAACCGGCGTGCTGTTCATTCCTATTATTTTCAAGAAACTTTGATCTTCATCACCCCATGGTTTAGGAATACAAAATGTGATTGATAAATCATTCTGTATGGCCATGCCCTTAGTCAATCCATAGCTTGCAGTTCCCAAACCACCAAGAATATGAGGGGGGAATTCCCATCCAAACATTAATACTTTCATATCCGCCCCTCCTAAAAATTATATTTCGACAATAGTTTTAATATTCTCAGCATCTCCGCCACATTCATTGCAAAAGAAACAGCTCCCCGACCCTTGAACGGTGGATTACCGTCAAACAGTTCAGGCAATGAACCGATGCAGTGATTAGTCATTTCATCTTCAAAGCCAATCAGCTGCCTTTCAACAAACGATATACCACTTATTTTATAGATTTTAAGATAAGCTTCCATATAAAAGCCCATCAGCCAAGGCCAAGCGGTTCCCTGATGATAAGCACTATCCCTTTCTCTTTGAATTCCTACGTAATTGGGGTTATAGCCCACACTCTTAGGGCTCAGACTCCGTAAACCTTTGGGCGTAAGCAGTTCCTTGGTTACTATATCCAGAACCTGTTTCTTTTGAATTTTATCAAGTGGAGAATAATCAAAGGCAACCGTAAAAATCATATTCGGACGAACGCTCCAATCCATCATGTTACCATCAACAAAATCAAGCAGATATCCATACTCATTACGGAAGGTTTCAACAAAAGACACTGCCGTTTTCTGCGCCAGGGCATCCAACGTATCGGCTAAGGAAGGATTTTCATCTTCTCTTAGCATATCGGCCACAAATCGCAATGCATTATACCACAAAGCATTCACCTCCACAACATAACCGGTGCGGGGAATAACCGGATGGCCGTCAATGGTAGAGTTCATCCACGTAACAGGTTTATTCGCTCCATGCGTGTAAAGCAAACCGTTTTCATGCAAAAACAAGTTATTGTGCTTACCCTTTCTGATAAAATCAATAATTTCCAGCAGTAAATCGCCATACTTTATCCGGCATTTTTCTCTTGTGGTTTCTTTGGCATATTGCTGTAAGGCCCAGACAGCCCATAATAATACATCAGGATCATCTAATTCGTATATTTTGCAGTCAACGGGAATGTTGTTCATGTAGCAACGCAGTGTTTTCTGAGCCGTTTCCATTACATCTTCAAACTCCTCAGGCTCATCAATAGCCAAAGTCAGTCCTGGTAAAGACACAAACAAATCGCGTGCTCTACACTTAAACCAAGGATAACCGGCTAGTATATAATGGCAATCACCCTGTTTGTTATGAAACTGATGAGCCGAGTTTTTCAAACAATGATAAAAGCTATCGCGCGGCGTACGGTCATTCACTTCATGCTGAAATATCTGTTTCAACTTATTAGTCGACACATCGGATATTCCAGCGGAAAAGACCACGCTTTCACCTTTCTTTATATCTACCTCAAAAAAGCCGGGTACATAGAGGTCCTCGTTAAAGTCGTACCCTCGCTCCTGCTCTTTGGGATATTCAATACCCCGATACCAATCGGGTTCAAAATGAAATTCATTCTTCTTGTTCACTTGCATAAAAAGTTCCGGATAACCGGGATACATGCACGTTTTAATTCCATTTTCAACTACCTGATATTCCTTGTTCACCTCATTGTTTTCGTGCGTATATTGCCGCACACTTCTAAAGGCCAAGAAAGGTCTCAATCGTAACTTGGTAGCCGAATGTGCCTCTACAAGCGTGTATCTGATCAGGATTCTATTCTCATGGTGTACAAAGACTTTTTCTTTGGTAAGAAGTACTCCACCAACACGGTAAGTTGTAACCGGAACTTTCTCACAATCAAATTCACGGATGTATTTATGTCCTTTCGGGCTAAAATTATTTCCCTGATACTTATGTAGTCCCAAATTAAACTCTGCACCATGCTGAATTACCGTTTCATCAAGAGAAGAGAGCAGCACATGATTTTCTTCATCCAACTCAGGGACAGGAATGACAAGCAATCCATGGTATTTTCGTGTGTTACAGTCAACTATTGTTGTACAATGATAAGCTCCCGATTTATTTGTCCGAAGAATTTCTCTGGGCAGAGATTCCTCCAGATTAAGCATAAGGGTCTTGTCGAATCGTAAATAGCTCATAGTCTGCACTATTAAAAAGGTTAATTTAAATGCCACGCGGCAATATTATTGTATTCTCCAAAAATACAAATTATACGAAGAAGTCGAAATAAAAAAGCCGATTATTTTCATTTTTATTGTAAATATTCGTAGCATTGTATAGCCAATCACATAAAAAGACGATTATGAAAGTTGAAATACAAAGATTAATTCTTTCTCTGGTTATTCCGTTACTTTTACTTTTGATGCTATATGCTATTAAGATATTGGAAGTAGGTATGGGATGGGATTTGTCACACTTTGGCATATACCCTTTACACGTCAAAGGAGTCATAGGAATTATAACTTCCCCGTTGGTTCACAGTAGCTTCAGCCATTTAATGGCTAATAGTTTCCCGCTTTTATTTCTTACGTGGTGTTTATTTTATTTCTATCATTCCATAGCAATCCAGATACTTACTGCCTTATGGATAAGCAGTGGTTGTTTTACTTTCATCATAGGAAGTCCCGGTTGGCATATCGGTGCTAGCGGACTCATTTACGGGTTGATCTTTTTCCTTTTCCTTAGCGGTGTAATCCGCAAGTACCCTCCATTGATTGCCATTTCGCTCCTGATTACATTTCTATATGGCGGCATTGTGTGGAGTATGTTTCCGTTTTTTGTGAAAGCCAATATTTCTTGGGAAGGCCATTTAAGCGGAGGAATAACCGGAATGATACTCGCATTACTTTTCAAGAGCTACGGTCCACAAAAAAGGATCATAACCGATGATGAAGAAAGTAACACTGACATTGAAACGGAAGAAGAAAGTGACCGAAATGAGCAAGACGCTACATGAAATGCATGAAAAAAAGTATCACCAAGTATCACCAACCTTATAACAGATTGACAATCAGAGCATTCCGTGTGACACTTGGCTAAAAAAAAGTGTCACCAAGTATCACCAAGTGTCACCAACTTTTCGGCAGTGATTCCTTACAAGTATATCACTATTTAGCTCTTATATATAAGAGTTTTAATCGGCATGCTTCGGCGATTTATTTTGCAGGTGAGTAATTCTCATCTCCACCCCGGTGTACACAGTTTGTACACCCCCATGTAGAGCCTTTGTACACCCCGGTCTACAAATACCCTACACCCGGGTGTATAAAGAATTTCTTGACGTGGGAAAAAAAAATCTATTTGTTAAGAGCCTCCATAAGCAAGGTTATGTTGGCAGTAAACAGTCTGACAGAGATAGCTAACAAAATAATTCCAAAGAATTTTCGGATAATATAAATACCTCCTTTTCCCAGAAATCGTTCCACCCGGTCAGTCATCTTAACCACAAAATAAACCCAAACCATGTTAAGTATCAAAGCCAGAATGATATTAAAGCTAGCATACTCGGCCCGAAGTGACAAAAGAGTTGTAAATGCACCAGCCCCAGCCAACAAAGGAAAAACCAACGGCACCAATGTTGCTTCTTTAATAGGTCCTTGATTCTTGAAAATCTCTACATCGAGCAACATTTCCAATGACATCAGGAAAATGACGAAAGCACCTGCAACAGCAAACGAGGCAATGTCAACATGAAAAAGCTTCAGCATCATATCTCCCGCATAAAAGAAGCCAAGCAGAAGAAGAAATGATATAACCGTAGCTTTCATGGCATTAACTCCCTTCCCTCTTTGTTTGAGATTAATGATAATAGGAATTGAGCCAATAATATCAATTACGGCGAATAATACAATAAAAGCACTGACAAGCTCCTGAAGATCGAATCCTACAAACATATTACCTCCTTTTTGATTGCAAATATAGGTAATTTTTATGCAGAAACAATACAATATAGCTGCAAACTTAAGAAATGATAAAAAAAACAAAAAACTGAACTTAATAATAACAAAAGGAATCTATTTTACTTACATTTGTCTAAAATAAAAAAAACCTTTATGGAAACAATGTACGACACACTTCTTCAGTTGCCTTTATTTCAAGGCCTTTGCCACAATGACTTTACGGAAATACTTGAAAAAGTAAAGATACACTTTGCCAAATATCAGGCAGGAGACACAATCCTTACTCAAGGTGACGTTTGTGATAAATTGGTTTTCCTGGTAAAGGGAAAAATTTCTTCGAACACTATCTCGGCAGATAAAGTATATACATATATAGAGTATATTGAAGCACCCTACCTTATTGAGCCCCATTCGCTTTTTGGAATGGAAGTGGCGTATAACTCTACTTATATGGCTGAAGGCGAGGTCAATATCATTAGCATTGATAAACCTTTTGTTTTAGAGGAACTTTCAAAATACGAAATATTCCGAATCAATTACCTGAACATAATTAGTAGCAGGGCACAGTTGTATTATAAACGGACTTGGGAATCAAGTGTTAAAAATGTGGCTCAACAGATTTTAGACTTCATTGTAATGCGCTCTGAAAAGATTATGGGCGAGAAGTTATTAAAAATACGCATGGAAGACTTTGCCGAATACATTGATGAAACGAGGTTAAGCGTTTCCAAAGAGCTGAGAAAGTTTGAAGAAGCCGGATTGCTTACCATTGGCAGAGGCACCATTCAGATTTTTGATTTAGAAAAATTGGTCTTATGGGTTGAGGAGCACAAAGACGAGTGATTGAGTACTTGGTAGCAACATAAAAAGAGACCGGATCTTTTCGACATACGAAAGAATCCGGTCTCTTTATTATATTCTATACGTTTTCACTTACTCCCATTCAATGGTTGCAGGTGGTTTTGAACTAATGTCATACGTTACACGATTAACGCCTTTCACCTTATTGATGATGTCATTGGATACTTTCCCCAGAAATTCGTAAGGAAGGTGAGCCCAATCGGCCGTCATAGCATCGGTAGATGTAACTGCACGAAGAGCAACCGCTCTTTCATACGTACGTTCATCGCCCATCACTCCAACTGATTGGACGGGCAATAAAATGACGCCGGCCTGCCATACCTGATCATAAAGGTCCCAATCACGCAAGCCTTGAATGAATATATCATCGGCATCTTGCAAAATACGCACCTTTTCGGGCGTAATATCTCCTAAAATACGTACTGCCAATCCGGGTCCGGGGAACGGATGGCGTTTAATGAGATGCTCCGGCATACCCAACTCACGTCCAACTCTTCTGACCTCGTCCTTAAACAGTAAACGTAAAGGTTCGCATAACTTCAAATTCATCTTCTCGGGCAAACCGCCTACATTGTGGTGGCTTTTAATAACCGTACCGGTTATTGAAAGAGACTCAATGCAATCCGGATAAATGGTACCTTGTGCAAGCCATTTTACATCTTTTATCTTGTGAGCTTCCACATCGAAAACATCGATAAAGCCTTTGCCTATAATCTTTCTCTTCGCTTCAGGCTCGGACACTCCTGCCAATTCACTAAAAAATTTCTCACTGGCATCAACTCCAATTACATTTAGTCCCAGACAATTATAGTCATTCAATACATTAGCATACTCATTCTTACGCAACATACCGTGATCTACGAAGATACAAGTCAGATTACTACCGATGGCTTTATGAAGCAAAACGGCAGCTACGGATGAATCAACACCGCCGCTTAGCCCTAAAACAACTTTATCATCACCTAATTGCGCTTTCAATTCAGCCACTGTGCTTTCAATAAAAGAAGCAGGCGACCAGTCCTGTTTACACCCGCACACATCAACCACAAAGTTTTTTAAGATTTGCGTTCCGTCTTCCGTATGAAAAACCTCGGGATGAAACTGAACTCCCCACACCTTTGCATCGGTTACTTCATAAGCAGCAATAGCAACTTTGTCAGTCGAAGCAATAATTTTGAAATTATCGGGTATGGCAGTAATCGTATCACCGTGACTCATCCAGACTTGTGAATTGTTTCTCACCCCTTTTAACAGAATATTACCGGAATCAAGACTTGCCAAGTGAGCACGACCGTATTCACGTGTTCCGGCAGGCTCTACTTTGCCTCCATTGACGTACGAAATAAATTGCGCGCCGTAGCAAATTCCCAATATAGGGTATTTTCCCCATATCTCTTCCATATTAACTTTAAACGCTGCATCGTCATAAACAGAGAAAGGACTACCCGACAAGATAACCCCTTTTACGCTCGGATCTTCTTTGGGAAACTTATTATAAGGTACAATTTCGCAATAAGTGTCGAGCTCGCGAACCCTGCGTCCAATAAGCTGTGTAGTTTGAGAACCGAAATCAAGTATAATAATTTTTTCTTGCATATAGAAGATATGTTTTGAAGTTTGCGCACAAAAGTACGCAAAATATCACGATTTTACTTCTTTTCTTTCAGTAAATCGCGAATTTCAGTCAACAATAGTTCTTCTTTACTTGGCGCTGGAGGCGGTGGAGGCGTTTGTTCGACCGCTTCCTGTTTGCGTGACATCTTATTTATAAGTTTAATAAACATAAAAATGGAGAATGCGATAATGATAAAATCAAAAGTTGCCTGCAAAAAGTTACCATAGTTTAACGTAACGGCTGCTGCTTCTTTTCCATCGGCACCTATTTCGGCCGCTTTCATTACCCACTTCAAATCTGTAAAGTTAACACCTCCAACCAGCAAACCGATAGGCGGCATAATCACATCTGCAACAACAGAAGATACTATTTTGCCAAATGCACCGCCAATGATTACACCGACTGCCAAATCAATCACATTGCCCTTCATGGCAAAAGATTTAAATTCCTGAAGCAAATTGTTTTTTCCCATTTTTTTTGTTTTTAATATTAATTTGTGCACTAATATAAAAACATTTTTTTAATTTTGCACCGCATTAAGTTGAAATATGAAGTCTTTCTACATATTTTGAATAAATATTATTAGAACCCTTAAAAGTTTAAACAAAATGATTAAAGTAGGTATTAATGGATTTGGCCGTATCGGACGTTTCGTTTTCCGTGCTGCTCAAACAAGAAATGACATTGAAATCGTAGGTATTAATGACCTTTGCCCAGTTGATTACTTGGCTTACATGCTGAAGTACGATACTGTACACGGTCAGTTCAAAGGTACAATCGAAGCTGACGTAGAAAAAAACCAGTTAATCGTTAACGGTAAAGCTATCCGCATCACAGCTGAAAGAAACCCTGCAGATCTGAAATGGAACGAAGTTGCTGCTGAATACGTTGTAGAATCTACTGGTTTATTCTTATCAAAAGAAAAAGCACAGGGTCACATCGATGCAGGTGCAAAATACGTAGTGATGTCTGCTCCTTCAAAAGACGATACCCCTATGTTCGTTTGCGGTGTTAACGAAAAGACTTACGCTGGTGAAACATTCGTTTCTAATGCATCTTGTACTACTAACTGTTTGGCTCCTATCGCTAAAGTATTGAATGACAAATTCGGTATCACAGACGGTTTGATGACTACAGTTCACTCAACTACTGCAACTCAGAAAACAGTTGACGGTCCTTCTTTGAAAGACTGGAGAGGTGGACGTGCTGCTGCTGGCAACATCATCCCTTCATCAACTGGTGCTGCTAAAGCTGTAGGTAAAGTAATTCCTGCTCTTAACGGTAAACTGACAGGTATGTCAATGCGCGTTCCTACTTTGGACGTTTCTGTAGTTGACTTAACTGTAAACTTAGCAAAACCTGCAACTTACGCAGAAATTTGTGCAGCAATGAAAGAAGCTTCTGAAGGCGAATTGAAAGGTATCCTTGGTTACACAGAAGATGCAGTTGTTTCTTCTGACTTCTTAGGCGATCCTCGTACTTCTATCTTCGATGCTAAAGCAGGTATCGCTTTAACTGATACTTTCGTTAAAGTTGTATCTTGGTATGACAATGAAATTGGCTATAGCAACAAAGTTCTTGACTTGGTAGCTTACATGGCTTCAGTTAACAACAAGTAATTATACGCTGTATTACTTATAATGAAACTGCTTCGGAGCTTCCGAAGCAGTTTTTTTTTGCAACTTACCTAATACTTTGTTAAAAAACTATTCTTATCAGCTTAAATAAAGCACAATTTTAGTATGTTTGTATCTTGAAAATAAGTATAAACAATTAATCTACGGATTATATGAGACGAATAGCACTATCTCTTTTTTTATTTTGCACTGTAAATATGATAAATGCCCAAAATCCTTTTTTCGAAAAGTATAATACTCCGCATCAAACCGTACCGTTTGATAAAATAAAAAATGAACATTATGAACCGGCCATGCTCGAAGGAATAAAACTTCATGAAGCAGAGATTGAGGCCATCATCAATAACCCTGAAGCACCCACTTTTGCCAACACAATAGTAGCTTATGAAAAATCCGGAAAATTCCTGGATAGAGTCACTACGGTATTTGGAAATCTTCGTAGCGCTGAAACGAATGATGATTTGCAAAAGATTGCTCAAAAAATGATTCCTTTATTAAGCGAGCACAGCAATAACATCAGCTTGAATGAGAAGTTATTTCTACGCGTAAAAGCGGTTTATAAGCAAAAAAGTAAATTGTCGCTGACCATTGAGCAAGCTAAATTGTTGGATGACATCTACGATGGTTTTGTGCGGCGGGGAGCCAACCTGCAAGGAGAAGCACGCAATAAATACAGAGAGTTAAGTAAAAAACTCAGCACATTAACGCTTCAATTTGGAGAGAACAACCTGAAAGAAACCAACAACTTCCAACTGGTTCTCACACAAAAGGAACAACTAGCCGGATTACCCGAGGGGATTGTTGAAGCAGCCGCACAAACAGCCCGCGAAAAAGGAGTTGAAGGCTGGGTCATCACTCTTCATGCACCTAGCTATGTTCCTTTTATGACTTATGCAAGTAACCGTGAGCTACGAAAAGAACTCTACATGGCATATAATACCAAATGTACTAAAGACAATGAATTCAACACGCTTGAAATCGTTAAAGATTTAGTGAACACACGTATGCAAATAGCCCAATTGCTGGGATATAAAAGCTATGCGGATTATACGTTGAAAGAGCGCATGGCCGAAAACAGTAAGAATGTTTATAAGTTATTGGATCAGCTACTCGATGCCTACACTCCTACAGCTAAGGCAGAATACAACGAAGTACAAGAGTTAGCGCGTAGCACTCAGGGTAAAGAGTTTCGCCTCATGCCTTGGGACTGGTCATACTATTCTGATCAATTAAAAAATAAAAAGTTCAGCCTAAACGACGAGATGCTTCGCCCTTACTTTGAATTGAGTAATGTAAAAGAAGGTGTCTTCGGACTTGCCACTCGATTATATGGTATTACTTTCCGTAAAAATAGCGAAATCCCGGTTTACCATCCGGATGTAGACGCTTACGAGGTATTAGATAAGGACGGAAGTTTCTTAGCTGTTTTATATACTGACTTCCACCCGCGTGCCGGTAAACGTGCCGGTGCATGGATGACCAGCTTTAAGGGTCAATGGATTGATGACCAAACAGGAGAAAACAGTCGTCCGCACATAACATTGGTCATGAATTTCACTAAACCCACCGAAAGTAAACCAGCTTTATTAACATTCGATGAGGTCAATACTTTTCTTCATGAATTCGGCCACGGTTTGCATGGTATCTTTGCCAACACTCATTATGAGAGTCTGAGCGGAACAAGCGTTTATCGTGACTTTGTGGAACTTCCATCGCAAATAATGGAGAACTTTGCAGTTGAAAAGGATTTCTTGAGCACTTTTGCCAAACATTATCAAACTGGCGAGATAATTCCCGACACTTTGGTGCAACGCATTATAGATTCATCTAACTTTAATGTTGCTTACGCTTGTCTGCGCCAAGTTAGTTTCGGCTTACTCGACATGGGCTGGTATACCCGAACTACACCTTTTACCGGCGATGTGAAGGCATACGAACAAAAGGCATGGGAGAAAGCGCAGATTTTACCCGTAGTTGAGGGCACTTGCATGAGCGCCCAGTTCTCACACATATTCGCCGGAGGATACTCTGCCGGGTATTACAGTTACAAATGGGCTGAGGTTCTGGATGCCGATGCTTTCTCTCTTTTTATGCAAAAAGGAATATTTAATCAGGAAGTAGCACAGTCATTCCGTAACAACATTCTATCAAAAGGAGGAACAGAGCATCCGATGACGCTTTACAAGCGATTCCGCGGACAAGAACCTACTATTGACGCTCTCCTGATTAGAAATGGAATAAAGAAATAAAAAAATGAAAAACAGGTGTTTGTTCATATTGTTATGTATACTTCCCATGCTCTGCGGATGCAATGAGAGTGACGATGTAGTCAGAATCTTCACTGGGAAAACCTGGAAGTTAACGGATGTGTTGGATGGTGGCACATATCCAATTATTGGTAATTCGTACGATGCTTCAAGCAACCCCGGTTATTGGAGTAGCAACGAAGCCAAAGAAGCATCTATCAAGTTATTAGAGGCTGAGAATAATTTCACCATAACTTTCACAGGCGTTCTCACAAATAAGACAATAAGTGGTGGTATATCCGGAAGAGCAGCTAGTACTTCTTTTACCGGTTCATGGAGTGCAGACGCTGAAAGCAACTATTTTACTGCTAAACCATCTTCCACTTCAGATAATGATGCACTGGGTAGAGCCTTTTTAAATGGTTTGAACAACGCAACCTCTTACAAAGGTGACGAGAACAACCTGTATATTTATTTTAAGGAAGGACAAAGAACAAGATGCTTATTGTTTCACGTCCAAGAATAAAGTGAGAATACATGGAAGCACCAAACAAACAATTAGAATTAGACATGCGTTATATACGCATGGCCAAAATATGGGCAGAAAACTCTTATTGCGAGCGCCGCAAAGTTGGTGCGCTAATCGTCAAGGATAAAATGATCATATCCGACGGATACAATGGAACTCCGTCGGGTTTTGAAAACATCTGTGAAGACGAAAACAACGTAACCAAACCTTACGTATTGCATGCAGAGGCTAATGCCATAACCAAAATAGCACGTTCAAACAACAGTAGCGATGGTGCTACCATGTACGTGACCGATGCCCCATGCATTGAATGTGCCAAATTAATCATTCAGGCAGGCATCAAAAGACTTGTGTATTCGAAGGAGTACCGGGTAGAAGACGGAATTAATTTATTAAAAAGGGCTGGCATCGAGGTTATTTACCTGAACCCCGATAAAAGTGACTCCATAACCGACTAAGTAATCAGGGACAAACGTTCAAATTATATTAAGGACATGCGTACAAAAAACTCTTCACGGTTTATACCCATTGTAATTGCAATCAGTGTAGTTATTGGAATTCTTATTGGAACTTTCTATGCAAAACATTTTGCCGGAAACCGATTGGGCATCATCAACAGCTCGTCAAACAAACTAAATGCTTTGCTTCGAATCGTTGACGATCAGTATGTTGATACGGTAAACATGACCGATTTGGTTGAGAAAGCACTTCCGCAAATATTAGCAGAACTGGATCCGCACTCTACTTACATACCGGCTAAAGATTTGGCGGAAGTCAACTCCGAATTAGAGGGAAGCTTTAGCGGTATTGGCATTCAATTTACCATTCAGGATGACACCATACATGTAAACAGTGTTATTCAGGGTGGTCCTTCTGAAAAAGTGGGGCTCATGGCAGGCGATCGTATTGTATCTGTGAACGACACGGCATTTGTGGGAAAGAAAGTAACCAATGAACTTGCCATGAGAAAGCTCAAAGGGCCTAAAGGCAGTGAGGTTAAATTGGGTATTAAACGAATGAGCGAAAAAGAGGTTCTTCATTTTTCAATTATCCGCGGAGAGATTCCTCAAAATACAATTGATGCTGCTTATATGATTTCCGATAATTTTGGATACGTGCAAATAAGCAAGTTTGGACGAACCACACACGTTGAACTGTTAAATGCAATAGCCCAACTCAGTCACAAGAACTGTAAAGGACTGATTATTGACTTACGGGGCAATACGGGCGGATACATGGAAGCTGCCATTCGTATGGTGAACGAATTTTTACCTGAAGGACGCTTGATTGTATATACGCAAGGGCGTAAATATCCACGAACCGACGAATATGCTAACGGCACAGGCAGTTGCCAGAAAATGCCTATTGTAGTACTCGTCGATGAAGGTTCTGCTTCTGCCAGTGAGATATTCGCAGGGGCTATTCAGGATAATGACAGAGGGGTTATCATCGGAAGACGCTCTTTTGGTAAAGGATTGGTTCAGCAGCCTATAGATTTCAGTGACGGTTCAGCTATACGCCTTACGATAGCTCGTTATTATACTCCCGCAGGTCGTTGCATACAACGTCCTTATGAAAATGGAAAAGATCAGAATTATGAAATGGATTGGCTAACTCGTTACGAACACGGTGAATTCTTCTCCAGAGACAGTATCAAACTGGATGAGAAATTACGGTATTCAACCACTCTAGGCCGTCCTGTATACGGAGGTGGAGGCATTATGCCCGATATTTTTGTTCCACAAGACACAACAGGGGTCAGCTCTTATTTAACAAGTGTATTGAACAAAGGATTAACCATTCAATTTACCTTCCAGTACACAGATAAGAACAGAGATAAAATGGCCCAATTTGAAGATGAGACAACCTTACTGTCGTATCTTCGTCGCCAAAACATAGTAGAACAATTTGTGCGTTACGCAGAAACGAAAGGGATTAAAAGAAGAAATATCTTGATACAGAAATCCCATAAACTATTGGAAAGAAATATCTATGGCAATATCATTTACAATATGCTAGGAAAAGAATCTTATATTAAGTTCTTCAACAACAGCGATGCAACTGTAAAAAGAGCGATTCAAATTCTTGAAAAGGGAGAATCATTCCCTAAAGCACCAGCTAATGCCAACCAACCAAAAACAAAAAATGAAGGAAAGAAAAAAAGAACTGCGCAAGCTGATAGCAGAGGAGAAAGCCAAGTACTCCGCCTCTATGCTGAAAGATCTTTCTGCTGATATACTTTTGCATCTCGAAAAGCACCCCGCTTTTCGAGATGCAAAAACCGTACTTCTCTATCATTCAATGAAAGACGAAGTATACACTCACAGCTTTATTGACAAATGGACAGATAGCAAACAAATAGTGCTTCCCGTAGTAGTGGGTGACACATTGGAAATACGTCGTTACGAAGGAATTGGTAGCATGAAACCTGGTCCTTACGGCATTCTTGAACCTATAGGTACTGTTTTAGATAATTATTCATCTATCGATTTAGTGGTTGTTCCCGGTGTGGCTTTTGATCGGGAAAAGAATCGTTTAGGGCATGGGAAAGGATATTACGACAAAATACTGCCTCAACTAGCAGCCTATAAAATCGGAATCTGCTTTCCTTTCCAATTGGTAGAGAAAGTACCAGCCGACTCATTTGACGTAAAAATGGACGCTATCATAGTTGGAGCGTCTGAGATATAAAGCTCAAAGGTTTAACGAAAGATGATGTTTGTGATAACAGTTGCCCCTACGTGATTATTTAAATTGCGAATAAGAATTTCCCTCCCCATCATCAACTCCTGGCGAAGTACTGAAGAAGTCAGATGAACATACAATATCTGATTTTTTATAAACAATTCTTTGGTATAGAAATTTATGGTAGGACCCAAAACCTCTTTCCAAGCGGCCATGAGTCGCTGTTCATTCAACGGAGCCTCCAAACTCTCCTGTCTTAGAAACTGCTGAATTAATTTTCCAATCTGTTCTGCGTCATTTCTTTTCATGTCAGTTCTCCTTCATCAATTGAACCTCACCCTTTTCAACTAAAAACATGCTATGATCACTCTCCAAGTTCAAAAGAATTTGATCTAAATGCTCCCGGTTCGTATCTGTTATAAATATTTGTCCAAAACTGTCACCCGATACTAGTTTCACAATTTGTTCCACTCGTGAAGCATCCAGCTTATCGAATATATCATCGAGCAATAATAAGGGAACAGAGCCTCCGGTTCTTTTTAAAAAATCAAACTGAGCCAGTTTCAGAGCCACAAGATATGTTTTATTTTGCCCCTGCGAACCTTCCCGTTTTATAGGAAAATCACCGAGCAACATATTTAGTTCGTCTTTGTGGATACCCTTAAGAGAGTAGCCCATAATTTGGTCTTTCACTCTGCTTTCCTTAATGACTTCTAACAACGAGTTGCCAGAGGCGTGTGAATCATACGACAAACCCACCTTCTCTTTGTCTTGTGAAATAAAAGAATAGAAAGTCTGGAAGATGGGAATAAATTCACGTATAAACTGCTCACGTTTACGACATACCATTTCACCGGCTGTAGCCATTGCTTCTTCCCAAATAAGAAAAAGTTCTTCCTCAACCGGGAATTCACTTTTCAACAACGTGTTACGTTGCGCCATGGCTTTATTATAACGAATCAGATTTTCCAGATAATCTTTGTCATATTGAGAAATAACCACATCCATAAACCTCCGTCTTTCTTCGCTGCCACCAGCTATCAAATCGGCATCGGCAGGCGAAACCATAACCAATGGCACAAATCCAATGTGATCCGACAAACGGGAATACTCCTTTTTATTTCGCTTAAATTGCTTTTTTGATCGTTTCTTCATCCCACAATAAACTTCCTCAGGAGATCCATCTTCGGCTTCATAAAAACCTTGGATAACAAAAAAGTCCTGCTCATGCCGGATGTTCTGTGAATCAACCGGATTAGCGGCACTTTTACAGAAGGATAAAAAATAAATGGCATCGAGCAAGTTGGTCTTCCCCATTCCGTTCTGTCCGAAAAAGCAATTTAGCTTAGCAGAAAAGTTCAACTCAACCTGTTCCAGGTTTTTATAATTTAAGATAGAAATTCGTTTCAAAATCATAAGCAACATAAACTTAGGTTACAAAAGTAGCAAGAATTTCGAGGTTTTAGGTTACTAAAGAAAAAAAGATGGCTCTAAATTTCCTTTATATATATAAAAAAACTACTTTTGCTGACCGAAATATCTGGTTTGAAAAACAACAAAAAAATATTAAAATAAAATGGCAGATAAAAAGAACCACCACGAATCCTTAAATGTAGAAGAGGCATTGAGCGTATCTGAAGCATTTATCGTTAAACACAAAACCGCAATTATTGGCTTTGTTGCAGGCGTTATTATTTTAGTAGCCGGTGCTTTAGCATACAAACACTTATATGCTGAGCCTCGTGAAGAAAAAGCTCAAGCCGCTATTTTCAAGGGTCAGGAGTATTTTGAGCAGGATGCTTATGATATGGCACTGAATGGTGATAGTTTGGGTTACCAAGGTTTCCTAAAAATTGCAGATCAGTTCAGTGGAACATCCACAGCTAATCTGGCCAAAGCCTACGCCGGCATCTGTTACAAGAACTTAGGTAAATATGATGAAGCATTGAAACAATTGGAAAGTTTTGACGGTGATGATCAAATGGTAGCTCCTGCTATTCTTGGTGCAACAGGTAACTGCTATGCCGAACTTGGACAATTAGATAAAGCCTCTTCTATCTTGCTGAAGGCAGCAGATGAGGCAGACAATAACACATTGAGCCCTATTTTCCTTATGCAGGCTGGTGAAATATTGGTTAAACAAGGCAAATTTGATGATGCAGTAACTGCTTATACAAAGATAAAAGATAAATATTTCCAGTCTTATCAGGCTATGGATATTGATAAGTACATTGAACGTGCTAAACTTCTGAAGAAATAAGAAGCAAGTTCCATTACTTATTGTGTAGCGCAGATTTCCGCAGATACTGAATCTACGAAGATCTGCGCTATTTATTTTAAAACATACTCATACAACTAATTAAATTAATATAATTCATATTATGGCAACAGCATATCATAACTTATCAGATTACGACTTTAGCTCGGTACCTGATGCTTCTGAAATGAAATTCGGCATTGTAGTATCCGAATGGAATAGCCAAATAACAGGCGCTCTGTTAAACGGTGCAGTTTCAACACTGAAAAAGCACGGAGTCAAGGAAGATAACATTCTCGTAAAAACAGTACCCGGAAGCTTTGAATTAACTTTTGGCGCCAATCAAATGATTGAGAGCACAGAGGTCGATGCGGTTATTGCTATCGGATGCGTTATTAAAGGAGACACTCCACATTTTGATTATGTTTGCATGGGCGTAACTCAAGGCATTACTCATTTAAACGTAACTGGCGATATACCAGTCATTTACGGATTGATAACGACTAACACCCTAGAGCAAGCTGAAGACAGAAGTGGTGGAAAGCTAGGAAACAAAGGGGATGAATGTGCAATTACTGCAATAAAAATGATCGATTTTGTTTGGAGTTTAAATAAATAATCGTATCTTTGCACCGCATTAGAAAACAAAGGGCAAATACCAGAGTGGCCAAATGGGGCAGACTGTAAATCTGCTGGCTTACGCCTACGGTGGTTCGAATCCATCTTTGCCCACTTCTAATTGCGGAAGTAGCTCAGTTGATAGAGCATTAGCCTTCCAAGCTGAGGGTCGCGGGTTTGAGCCCCGTCTTCCGCTCAAAAGAGAATCTGAAAACAGATTCTCTTTTTTTATATCCACAATTAACGTTTCACGAAGATTCGTCTATCGCTAACCCACTCAAAAGCCAATGGCTTAGATAAAAAGCTTTTCACCTTATCAGCAATTTCCTGACTCAAGTAATCAGTAGTAGTCATACTAAAGGTTAGCGTATCATCTTCTTTATTCAAAGAAGCCTTCATTAAGAATAAGTCAGCTGCATCTCTGGCCTCTGTGTATTCCAACTGTTTAGTAGAATCTGGGTATATAAAGAAATCATCCATAACAGGCAATAGAATAAATTGTGATGCGGGTAGTTCTTGCCAATCAGTTGTATAAAACCTTATTTCACTATCACAAGCCGGTGCGCACGCTGTAGAAATCGCGCAAACAATCTTTGTTGAATCTGTGGTAGTCAACAACTTCATTTGCCAATCACTCTGTTCTGTCATCTTCATACGAATGTAATCAACAGATAGATCTGTCATTTCCGACGTATTACCAAACTTGTTTTTCACCTGCGCTCTCATTTTGCTATCAAGAAAATCAATGCAATCTTCTCTATTCACTTTCGTGAGCAAAGGCATCAGCGAATCGGGCATGTTAATAAAAACAGTTCGTGCATCCTGCGCCTGCGCGAATAAAGCCAGAAACAAAAGAAATGATCCTAGTAAGCTCTTTTTCATATCTATTTTTTATTTTGATCCCAAATATAAGAATATCATACCGATTAGTACCAGTATAAGGTCAACTGCTTTACTTTTTAAATTCTTTTCACGGAAGAACATCGCTCCAAACAAGAAAGATACAACAACGCTTCCACGTCTCACCATGGAAACAATGGAGATCATCGAATCGTCGAAACTAAGCGCATAGAAATAAACGAAATCGGCAGCTGAAAGAAAAATTGAAATAAGCAAGATGGCCCAGTCCCATCTGAACGGAGTGGTTTCCTTTCGTTTAGGCCACCACAATAAAGCCAAAATAGGGCACATAATAAATACCTGATATACATTGTACCAAGACTGCACCACCATCGGATTAAACTGTCTCATCAAAAACTTATCATACAGTCCGCTAATTGCCCCTGTTATGGCAGCCATGACAATAAAGAAGATCCATTTGTTATGTGCAAAATCGATCCCTTCTTTCTTTCCTGATCGACTCAACATAAAAAACGAGAGAATAGCAAGCATCACCCCAACCCATTGATAAAGATTAAGACGTTCACCAAACAGCAGCATGGCGCCCACTAAAACCATTACAGGACGAGTAGCATTAATAGGCCCCACAATGGTAAGTGGCAAATGTTTCATCCCAAAATAACCAAATATCCAGGAAGAAAGTACGATAAACGATTTGATGATTATAAACTTATGCACATCCCAGCCAACTAGCGGTACATGAAACAGGGTACCTTCAAGTATGGAAGGAGCGATGGCGGATAATCCGATAAAAGGCAAGAAGATAAGACTTGAGAATAAAGTATTGAGAAACAAAACCGGCAAAACGGCATTCTCTTTCAGCGAATGTTTTTTAAAGACATCGTAAAAGCCTAGTAGAACAGCCGAAAGAAAGGCAAATAATAACCACATTTTTACTATATTTATTTATATAAAACGAAAATCAGTCAATAAACAAATTTTCAGGATACTCCACATTAACCAAAAAAAGAGCCTGACCGGGAGCTGAAGTGCCCGCTTTACCGCGATCTTGCAGTTCTATTACCTGCTTAAAATCTTGAACGGTCATTTTACCTCTGCCCACTTCAAGCAAAGTGCCCACAATAGCACGAACCATATTACGCAAAAAACGATCGGCCCGAATTGTAAATACCCAAGTCACTTCGTCGACCTGAGTCCACTCAGCCATCGTTATGCGACAAATGTTTGTTTTTACGTCCGTATGCAATTTGCTAAAACTGGTAAAATCGGAGTAGCCAAATAACTCTTGAGCAGCTTCATTCATCCTTTTAAAATCAAGGTTTCCATGAATACGGCAACGATATTGGCGATTAAACGGATTCTTAGAAGTGGTAATATAATACTTATAGGTACGTGCAGTAGCATCAAAACGTGCATGTGCGTCAGATTTCACTCTTCGAACCTGGTAAACTGAAATATCAGGAGGTAATAAACGATTCAGTTTATCTGCAACCAACTCTACATCCAAAGTATCTCCTTCAAAGTCAAAATGTGCAACCATCAGAGTAGCATGTACACCAGCATCCGTTCTTCCGGCACCAATCACCTCAATTTCACGTCGCAGGAAAGTGGCAAGTGCTTTCATTAAACATTCCTGCACACTAATCCCATTAGGCTGAATTTGCCATCCGTGATAGTTTGCTCCATCATACGCCAAATATATAAAATATCTCTGAGTTGCCATTTCTTCAGGTTAAGGAGAATAAATAATCAAGAAAGAACTGTCAGACTCTTATCTGACAGTAATATGAAAACATCCTTGTTTAAGTTCGTACTTTACGTAGCATTTATTGGCTTCGCGCATATCTCTCAATACTTCTGAGAGTACCAATTTTAAGGTATCGGCACTCACATCCTCAGAAGGGCGGCCATCAGTATCCTCCACTTTTCTAAAACGTTTCCAGCTAACGTCAAAAGTAGTTCCATAAAAATGAGCTGAGTTCTCAGATGCATTACCATTACGACGACGTAATTTCTTAACGTCATCTTTAGTTCTTAAAACCGAAGTTACAACTATTTTATTCGGATTTAAGCCTTTTGATTCAAGTGAATCAAGAAAAACAAGACCGATTGAATCGAGTAAGCTGCTAGCACGAGGAACTAAATAAGGCAACGAGTGAGTCAACGAATCAAGTGAATAATGCTCATTGTCTCTTATTTCCATCAATTGGCCTTTTAAATTTTCTGCCTCTTCTCTTGAATTAAGAGGTATTATTCCATGGGTACGCGCAGCAACCAGTTGAATATCATTCAAGTCGCCGAAAGAGCGCTTATAGCTGATTACACCGTGAATATTCCGAGGATTGTTCACCTTTAGTGACATATCTTTTTTCCCACTCGGAAAAACCAACAACGCAATCAGTCCCAAAAACAAAAATAAAAGAAGATAGCCTATCCGGCGATATTTTGGTTTCAATTTTCGCATATCACTATTACTGTTTTCTTAGCGCAAAGATAAGGAAAATGCCATTTATCAGAAATAAGCCGGCAAATTAAATCGATTGTAAATAGATAAAATGTGCCGACGATTGCTTAAATTTGCAGACGTTTTGGCCGAGCATAATCTACAACCCGGCAAATTATTGTTCGCCGAGCAAACAAATCAACCCTTAAACTCATTTAATGATAGAAAAACTAATTGTTCTTGAGGACATTGATCCTGTTATTTTTTACGGTGTGAATAACGCTAACATACAATTGCTAAAGGCGCTCTACCCCAAATTGAGAATCGTTGCCAGAGGAAACGTAATCAAGGTATTGGGAGATGAGCTTGAGATGTGTGCTTTTGAAGAAAACATTCAGGCTCTGGAGAAATATTGTGCAGAGTACAATTCTCTGAAAGAAGAAGTAATCATCGATATTGTTAAAGGTAACGCGCCGCAAGCTGAAAAAACGGGCAATGTCATTGTTTTCAGTGTAACAGGAAAGCCAATTATTCCACGAAGTGAAAACCAATTAAAGCTAGTTGAAGGCTTTGCCAAGAATGACATGATATTTGCAGTAGGGCCAGCCGGGTCAGGCAAAACCTATACAGCAATAGCATTAGCCGTAAGAGCATTAAAAAACAAAGAAATAAAAAAAATAATCCTTAGCAGGCCAGCCGTTGAAGCTGGAGAAAAACTTGGTTTCCTGCCGGGAGATATGAAAGAGAAAATTGATCCGTATTTACAGCCATTGTATGATGCATTACAAGATATGATTCCGGCAGCTAAGCTGAAAGAATATATGGAATTAAATATTATCCAAATAGCACCTTTAGCATTTATGCGCGGACGTACTCTGAATGATGCAGTCGTCATTTTAGATGAAGCACAAAATACAACGGTTCAACAAATCAAAATGTTCCTCACCCGTATGGGGATGAACACTAAAATGATTGTAACAGGTGATATGACGCAGATAGACCTTCCTCCGTCTCAGACTTCCGGTTTGATACAGGCCATGAAGATACTAAAAGGAGTAAAAGGAATCAGCTTTGTTGAATTGGGTAAACGAGACATTGTGCGCCACAAACTAGTAGAGCGTATTGTTGATGCTTATGAGAAATTCGATAAAGAACAAAAAGCTGCGCGGGACAAAAAAAGAGAAGAAGAAAAGAATGATAACCAGAATGGGTAAATCCTAATTGTAATTGAATATGAAAGCATTAGTAAAAACCGATTTCAACTTTCCAGGACAACAAAGTGTATATCACGGTAAGGTACGTGATGTGTATAACATTAATGATGAACTTCTAGTAATGGTAGCAAGTGACCGAATTTCGGCATTTGATGTAATATTACCTAAAGGCATTCCTTTCAAAGGACAGGTTTTAAACCAAATTGCAGCCAAATTTCTTGATGCAACTGCAGATATTGTTCCTAATTGGAAAATAGCGACTCCCGATCCGATGGTTACGGTTGGTATCAAGTGTGAAGGATTCCGCGTAGAGATGATTATTCGCGGTTATTTAACCGGAAGTGCTTGGCGAGAATATGAAGCAGGATGTCGCAATTTATGCGGTGTAGCTCTGCCCGACGGAATGAAAGAGAACCAAAAGTTCCCCACTCCGATTATCACACCAACAACCAAGGCAGATGCCGGACATGATGAAAACATCTCAAAAGAAGAAATAATCAGCCAAGGTTTAGTAAGCAAAGAAGACTATGAGCTTATGGAAAAATACACCTATGCGTTATTTCAACGTGGCACCGAGATGGCTGCAGAAAAAGGATTGATTTTGGTGGACACAAAATATGAATTTGGGAAAAAGGATGATAAAGTTTACCTGATTGACGAGATACATACGCCAGACTCATCACGTTATTTCTACGCAGAAGGCTATGAAGACAAATTCGCGCAAGGAGAGCCTCAAAGACAACTCTCAAAAGAATTTGTTCGCCAATGGTTGATTGAGCGCAACTTCATGGGTAAAGAAGGGCAAGTTGTACCCGAAATGACCGATGAATATGTAGAATCGGTATCTGAACGTTACATTGAGCTTTATGAACACATTGTTGGTGAAAAATTTAATAAAGCCAATGCCGAAGATGTTGCAGCACGTATCGAAAAAAATGTAACTGAGTTCCTGAAAAAATGAATTATCCACAAGAAAACATCAAACCTTACGGAAGCGAAGGCAGAAAAGCTCCGCAAGTAGAGCGCATGTTTGATAACATCGCGCACAAATATGACTTGCTCAATCACATGCTCTCCATGGGCATTGATAAATACTGGAGACGCAAAGCCATAAACTGGCTACAGCCTTTTGCACCAAAACAGATTATGGATGTAGCAACCGGAACAGGTGATTTTGCTATTTTGGCGTATCGCATGCTACAACCGGATAAAGTAATCGGTACTGATATATCCGAAGGAATGATGAATGTGGGTAGAGATAAAGTTGAAAAGTACAATCTTTCGGATAAAATACATTTTATCCGTGAAGATTGTACTTCACTATCATTCGAGTCCGGTAAATTTGACGCTATAACGGTGGCATTTGGTATTCGAAACTTTGAAGATTTAGATAAAGGGTTAAGAGAAATGCAACGAGTACTGTGTCCCGGAGGACATTTGGTGATTCTTGAACTGACAACCCCAGAGCGCTTTCCAATGAAGCAACTATTTGCCATCTATTCTAAAATAGTTATTCCCACTCTGGGTAAACTATTATCAAAAGACAAGAATGCCTATTCTTATCTTCCGCAAACCATAAAAGCTTTCCCACAAGGAGAGGTTATGAAAGAAGCAATTGCTAAAGCGGGTTTCAGCGTTGTTAGTTTTGAGAGACTTACCATGGGAATTTGTACTCTTTACACAGCTACTAAATAATTTATAAAACATATAGTCATGCAAAAATACGGTTTGGTTGGTTATCCATTGAAACATTCCTTCTCAATTGGATATTTTAATGAGAAATTCTCTTCTGAAAAGATTGAAGCAGAATATATTAACTTTGAGATTCCTGATATTAATAATTTTCCGGAAATCATCGAAGCGAACCCAAATTTGCATGGACTAAATGTCACTATACCCTACAAAGAAAAAGTGATTCCCTATCTTGACGAACTGGATAAGCAGACTGCTGCTATCGGGGCTGTTAACGTAATCAAAATCATTCGAAACAAAGGAGGAAAGCCCAAACTGATAGGATACAATTCAGACATTATCGGATTTACTCAATCCATACAACCTCTTCTGCAGTCACACCACAAGAAAGCCTTAATACTGGGAACAGGTGGAGCTTCCAAAGCTGTGTTCCACGGTCTTAAAAACTTAGGTATTGAAGCAAAATTCGTTTCACGAACCGCACGTTTTGGTATGTTGACCTATGAAGAACTTAACGCGGAAATTATCAAAGAATATACCGTCATAGTCAATTGCACTCCTGTGGGCATGTATCCCAAAGTAGATGCCTGCCCTGACATTCCTTATGAAGCTATAACTTCCGAACACTTATTGTATGACCTCCTTTACAATCCCAATATAACTCTTTTCATGAAAAAGGGAGAGGCCAAAGGAGCTGTTACTAAAAACGGATTGGAAATGCTCTTACTACAAGCATTTGCTGCTTGGGAAATCTGGCAAAAATAAACCCAAACAGCCTCGACTATGAAACGCCGCAATATTCTTTTCATACTAAGCGCACTCATCTTACTAATAGTTGGCGGACTAACTTGGGGAAGTTTCTACATGTTAAATTATTCTCTTCGTCCTGATAAAAACAAAGAGACTAAGGAAGAATCTCTCGCATATATGTTCCGTGAGTATCCTTACATAAAACCTTGGATAGATAGCTTACAAGAAGTTGGTGCATTGAGAGATACAAACATTTACAGTCCGGCAAACAATGTCAAACTACACGCTTATTATATAAAAGCCTCAAGGCCTACTACACACACCGCTGTTATTGTACATGGGTATACAGACAACGCCATACGAATTATGCAAATTGGCTATATGTATAACCATGATTTGGGATTCAACATCTTATTACCTGACCTTCAGTACCATGGACAAAGTGAAGGGAACGCCATCCAAATGGGTTGGAAGGATCGCTTAGATGTGCTGCATTGGATGCAAACCGCAGCACATATTTACGGTGATTCCATCCGTATGGTAGTTCATGGAATTTCGATGGGAGCCGCCACAACCATGATGGTATCGGGAGAACCTCAACAAAATTATGTAAAGTGCTTTGTGGAAGATTGCGGATATACAAGTGTATGGGAGCAATTTAGTAAAGAACTTAAAGAACAGTTTAATATACCGGATTTTCCTTTGTTGTATGCAGCTAGTTGGCTTTGTCAGCTAAAGTACGGATGGAGTTTTCAGGAAGCCTCAGCCCTTGATCAAATAAAACATTGTCATCTACCCATGCTTTTTATACACGGTGATGCAGATAAATATGTACCAACCTACATGGTAAACAAACTTTTTGAGAACAAACCTGCCCCCAAAGAATGTTGGATTGTTCCCAACGCTGAACATGCAGTTTCTTATAAAGAAAACAAAGAAGCATACACCAAAAGAGTGAAAGAATTTGTAAGCAAATACATATTCTGATTTTTTATTGGCCTAAACTTCCTGATTACATGTTTTTTGAGTAGGTTTGTGTTATTAAATAAATAAAGATGAAACGACTCTTAATCATTCTTACATTTTTCTGCTTATGGCTGCAAGTTCAGTCACAGGAGAACAAGATATATACAGTAGATAACATCCCCAAAGTGCACTTGCAAAATAAAACAAGGTATGTTTGTAACCCCGAAGGAATACTTTCGGAAGCAGCCGTTGATTCTATTGATCGGATGCTGTATCATTTAGAAGAACAAACCGGTATTGAGTCGGTCGTTGCAGTTTTACCGTCCATCGGTGAAGTTGATTGCTTCGACTTTTCTCATCAATTGCTTAATTCATGGGGTGTAGGAAAAAAAGGAAAAGATAACGGACTCGTTATTTTGCTTGTTACCGATCAACGCTGCATTCAGTTTTATACCGGTTATGGACTGGAGGGAGTGCTACCCGATGCTATCTGCAAAAGAATACAAACCAAAGATATGATTCCGTACCTGAAAGACCAAGATTGGGATAAGGGAATGGTATCAGGCATAAAATCTACCGTATCGCGGTTGGATGGTTCCATGCCTAATGATGCGCAAGAAGAATCTGAAGACGGCGGTGTTTTCTTTTTGTTCATTGCCATTGCCGGTGTGGTACTGGTAGGCGGACTAACTAGCTTATGGGCTATCTGGATTAGTACCAAATGCCCTAAATGCGGAAAACATAAACTTCAGCGAAGCAGTACACAACTCATATCTAAACGTAACGGAGTAAAAACAGAAGATGTTATTTATACTTGCATGAATTGTGGACATAGCATTGTCAGACGTCAACAATCGTATGACGATAACTATCGGGGAGGCGGTGGCAGTGGCGGCCCGTTCATCGGTGGTTTTGGTGGTGGCAGCTTTGGCGGTGGCGGCGGTTTCAGCGGCGGTAGTTTCGGAGGGGGCTCCGGTGGTGGCGGTGGAGCAGGATCACGCTTTTAAAAAATAAATAGTAATAATTAAAACGAGAAGAATATATGAAAAAGTCAGTTATCATTTTAATAGCTGTTATAGCAGTCATTGCCATTTGGGCAGTATCTTCCTATAACGGTATGGTATCCATGGAAGAAAATGTAAGTAACCAATGGGCCAATGTTGAGACACAATATCAACGTCGTTCCGACCTGATTCCTAACTTGGTTAATACAGTAAAGGGATATGCTTCACATGAAAAAGAAACACTGGAAGGAGTTATTGCAGCGCGTTCACAAGCTACGCAAATGAAAGTCGATCCATCGAACCTTACTCCCGAAGCTATAGCTAAATATCAAAAAGCACAAGGAGAGATAGGCGCTGCATTAGGTAAATTATTGGCTATCACCGAGAATTATCCTGATCTAAAAGCCAATCAAAACTTTTTAGAGCTACAAGCACAACTTGAAGGGACAGAGAATCGCATAAATGTAGCCCGTAAAAACTTCAACGATGCTGCTAAAGAGTACAATACGGCCATTCGCAGATTCCCCAAAAACATCTTTGCCGGAATGTTCGGATTTGAAAAGCGTCCCTACTTCGAAGCTGAAGAAGGAGCAGAAAAGGCACCCAAGGTTGAGTTTTAAAAGAATAATCTTTTCTTAAGGTACAAGGAAATGGAGGCCGGTTATTATAATAACCGGCCTCCATTTCCTGCATTTATGCATTCCTAAAATGAGTATCTGACAGAAATAGTTGCCTGTAAACGAAAAATGAAGTAATTTTGCGGCATATACATTAAAAATGTTCCATTCATGAGTAACCAACGATACATGCAACGTGGCGTATCAGCATCTAAAGAAGATGTACACAATGCCATAAAAAACATCGATAAAGGTATTTTTCCTCAAGCTTTTTGCAAAATTATTCCCGACATACTGGGAGGCGATCCCGATTACTGCAACATTATGCATGCCGATGGTGCAGGTACAAAATCAAGTTTAGCCTATCTTTACTGGAAAGAGACCGGTGATCTCTCAGTTTGGAAAGGCATAGCTCAGGATGCCCTTATTATGAACATTGACGATTTACTTTGTGTAGGTGCCGTAGACAATATTCTGGTTTCTTCAACAATTGGCCGCAACAAATTACTAATCCCCGGAGAAGTTATTTCTGCTATCATAAACGGAACGGATGAACTTCTGGCCGAGCTACGCGAAATGGGAGTTGGAGTTTACGCCACCGGAGGTGAAACAGCAGACGTAGGCGACTTAGTTCGAACCATTATAGTTGACAGCACAGTAACGTGCCGCATGAAACGAAGCGACGTTATTGACAACGCTCAAATTCGTCCGGGAGATGTCATTGTTGGTTTAGCTTCGTATGGTCAGGCCACTTATGAAAAGGAATACAACGGTGGTATGGGAAGTAATGGTTTAACTTCAGCCCGTCACGATGTTTTCGCTAAATACCTGGCACAGAAATATCCGGAAAGTTTTGACGCCGGTGTACCCGATGAGTTAATTTATTCTGGAGGGCTCAGGTTAACAGACGAAGTAAGCGGTTCCCCATTAAATGCCGGGAAACTGGTTCTTTCACCAACACGTACCTACGCTCCTGTAGTAAAGCAATTATTGGATCAACTTCGCTCCAAAATACATGGAATGGTACATTGTTCGGGTGGTGCTCAAACTAAAATTCTTCATTTCGTAAACGATGTGAGAGTCATTAAAGATAACCTTTTCCCTGTTCCTCCCCTATTTAAAACGATTCAGGAACAAAGTGGAACCGATTGGGCTGAAATGTACAAGGTATTCAATATGGGACACCGTTTGGAAGTATATCTTTCACCCGAAGATGCTGAGACAGTAATTGATATCTCGAAGTCATTCCGGATAGACGCTCAGATTGTAGGCCGTGTCGAAGAAAGCGATAAAAAAGAGTTAATTATTAGAAGTGAATTCGGCGAATTCAGATATTAAAATATGGCAGGAAATAACAGTTTGCTAGAAAAGCTGGAAGGATTAGTAAGTCGGTTTGAAGAGATTTCTACCCTCATTACAGACCCGGCAGTAATAGCCGACCAGAAAAGATATGTAAAGCTCACCAAAGAGTATAAGGATTTGAATGGTTTAATGAAAGCGAGAAATGAATACATTCAAGCTATCAATACCATTGATGAAGCCAAAGAAATTATATCTAACGAAACAGATCAGGAGTTACGTGACATGGCTCGCGAAGAGTTAGATATATGTCAGAACAGACTTCCGGAGCTTGAGGAAGAAATAAAAATATTGCTTGTACCTGCTGATCCACAAGACGGCAAGAATGCCATACTTGAAATTCGTGGAGGTACAGGAGGTGATGAAGCCGCTATATTTGCAGGCGATCTCTTCCGCATGTACGCAAAATATTGCGAAAACAAAGGATGGAAAATGGAAGTTTCGAGCTGTAACGAAGGAGCAGCTGGCGGTTATAAAGAAGTCATTTGCAGTATTACAGGTGATAATGTATACGGCATCATGAAATATGAATCAGGTGTACATCGCGTACAACGGGTTCCGGCAACAGAAACACAAGGGCGAGTTCATACATCGGCCGCATCGGTAGCCGTCTTACCGGAAGCTGAAGAATTTGATGTAGTCATCAACGAGGGAGAGATCAAATGGGACACTTTCCGTTCGGGAGGTGCTGGTGGACAAAATGTGAATAAAGTAGAGTCGGGCGTACGCCTTCGTTATGTATGGAAGAATCCGAACACCGGCATACCCGAAGAAATTCTAATTGAGTGTACAGAGACGCGTGATCAACCTAAAAACAAAGAAAGAGCATTAGCTCGTCTGCGTACTTTTATATACGACAAAGAACATCAAAAATACCTTGACGACATTGCATCAAAACGCAAAACGATGGTATCAACCGGAGACCGCTCAGCCAAGATTCGTACTTACAACTACCCGCAAGGCCGCATCACCGATCACCGCATTAACTATACCATCTACAACCTCGCAGCATTTATGGAAGGAGATATACAAGACTGTATTGACCATCTAATTGTAGCCGAGAACACAGAACGAATGAAAGAAAGCGAATTATAGGACTATTAAAAGTACAGAGCAATGAATAAACAGCAATTATTTGAAAACATCAAACGTAAACAATCTTTCTTGTGTGTAGGACTAGATACTGACATAAAGAAGATTCCTGAGCACTTATTAAAAGAAGAAGATCCTATTTTTGCTTTTAACAAAGCCATTATTGATGCCACTGCTGATTTGTGCATCGCTTTTAAACCCAATTTAGCTTTTTACGAAAGTATGGGAGTTAAAGGCTGGGTGTCTTTTGAAAAAACAATAAGATACATCAAAGAGAATTATCCCGATCAGTTCATTATTGCTGATGCCAAACGAGGAGATATTGGGAATACAAGTGAAATGTACGCTCGCTCATTCTTCGATGAACTGAATATTGATTCGGTAACCGTAGCTCCTTACATGGGTGAAGACAGCGTAAAACCGTTCCTTATCTATCCGGAAAAATGGGTTATATTGTTAGCGCTGACTTCTAACAAAGGCTCACAAGATTTTCAACTTACGGTAGATAGCAACGGAGAACGACTCTTCGAAAAAGTACTTAAAAAGTCACAAGAATGGGCCAATGACGAGCAAATGATGTATGTAGTGGGTGCCACTCAAGGCGAAATGTTCACTGAAATCCGCAAGTACGCTCCCAACCATTTCTTACTCGTACCCGGCGTTGGTGCACAGGGAGGTTCCTTAGAAGAAGTTTGCAAATACGGCATGAATAATATGTGCGGACTGATAGTCAACTCCTCCAGAGCAATCATCTATGCTGACAAGACAGAGCTTTTTGCAGAAGCAGCCCGAAAAGCCGCAAAAGAAGTGCAGGAACAAATGGCAATAGAGTTGAAACGACTTGTTTGAGCCGTAGTCTCAGATACTTAATCCGAGTAGCAGCATAAAAGACAATGAACAATAAACGAAAGATTATCAACGACCCGGTATTCGGGTTTATAAACATCCCAAAAGGATTGTTGTACGACATTGTGCGACATCCTATTGTGCAACGCCTCAACCGCATCAAGCAAATGGGACTTTCGTTTGTTGTTTATCCGGGCGCCCAACACACACGTTTTCAGCATTCGCTGGGTGCCTATCATTTAATGCAGCAAGCCATCACGCAACTCACTGCAAAAGGAAACTTCATATTCGACAGCGAAGCAGAAGCTGTTAAAATAGCCATTCTCTTACATGACATCGGACACGGTCCCTTTTCTCATGTACTTGAAAACACGTTGGTGCACCATGTTTCTCACGAAAAAATATCTTTGATGCTCATGGAACGCATGAACAAGGAAATGAATGGTCAGCTCAGTTTAGCCATTCAAATATTCAAAGATGAATATCCAAAGAAGTTCCTGCATCAAATGGTTAGCGGGCAACTTGACATGGACCGTCTGGATTATTTAAAACGTGACAGTTTTTACACCGGTGTATCCGAAGGCAGTATCGGTTCTGCACGTATCATTGAGATGCTTCAGGTGAAAGATGATCAGCTTGCTTTAGAAGCCAAAGGAATTTATTCCATTGAGAATTTTCTGACTGCGCGTCGCCTCATGTATTGGCAGGTTTACCTGCACAAAACATCAGTGGCTTATGAACGTATGTTGATTAGCGTACTGCTTCGTGCCAAAGAATTGGCTGCGCAAGGAACTGAACTATTTGCTTCACCGGCCCTTCGTTTTTTCTTGTACAACCATATCGGACCTGAAGAATTTCACAACAACCCCAATTGTCTGGAGCACTTTATTCAGCTCGACGACAATGACATTTGGACCTCTTTAAAGGTATGGGGATCACATCCAGACAAGGTATTGTCAACATTAAGTAACGCCATCATAAATCGGAACATATTCAAAGTGGAAATATCAACCGATCCTATTAGCCCAGAACGCAAAAAGGAATTAACTTATCACATCAGTCAAAAACTAAATATCAGCTTGAAAGAAGCCGGTTATTTTGTCTCTACCCCCAGCATTGAGAATCACATGTACAATCCGGATGATGATAGTATTGATATCATATATCCAGATGGAACGATAAAAAATATAGCAGAAGCATCAGATATGCTCAATTTTTCTATGCTTTCTAAAAAAGTAAAGAAGTATTATATTTGTTACTATCGTTTTGCCTAGGTACTGTAAAATATTCAATGAAGAATAAGGTAATATAAAAAAAAAATCCGTTATTTGCGCCCTGATATGCTGTCGTGAAACAATATGTCTCCGACCCCGAACAGCAAATATAAGGATAGAACTATACAACAAGAAAATATAAAATGGAATTTTCAGCTAAGCAAATAGCAACATTTATACAGGGTGAAATTCTTGGCGACGAGAATGCAACCGTGCATACATTTGCTAAAATTGAAGAAGGAATACCGGGTGCCATTTCTTTTTTGGCTAACCCCAAATATACCTCTTATATATATACAACACAGTCAAGCATTGTGTTAGTAAACAAAGATTTCATCCCCGAACATGAGATAAAAGCTACCTTAATTAAGGTAGATAATGCCTATGAGAGTTTGGCAAAGCTACTTAACATGTATGAAATGAGCAAGCCCAAAAAACAAGGAATACATTCATTGGCATACGTATCATCAACAGCGCAGATAGGCAAAAACGTATACATTGGCCCCTTTGCCTATATTGGTGAAAATTGTATTGTGGGAGACGATACATTAATTTATCCACATGCATATCTTGGCGATGGAGTTACTGTAGGGAACCATTGTACTGTTTACTCCAACGTAAGCATATACCACGATTGTCGCATAGGTAATGCATGCATACTACACTCAGGAGTCGTTATTGGAGCCGACGGATTTGGCTTTGCCCCTACTCCCGATGGATATGAAAAAATCCCTCAAATAGGAATCGTCATTCTGGAAGATAGCGTAGAAATAGGTGCCAATACTTGTGTCGACAGGGCTACCATGGGAGCTACCGTCATTCGCAAAGGAGTCAAACTGGATAACTTAATACAGATTGCTCATAATGACGAGATTGGTTCACATACCGTGATGGCCGCGCAGGCTGGTATAGCCGGTTCAACCAAAGTGGGAGAATGGTGTATGATTGGCGGTCAAGTAGGACTTGCCGGACATGCCAAGATTGGCGATAAAGTAAGTATTGCTGCTCAATCGGGTATACCGGGAAATGTAGCGTCGGGTTCTCAGATAATGGGTTCGCCTGCATTTGATGCCAAAAAGTACTTCAAAGCATCTGTTGCATACAAGAAACTACCTGAAATGTATACAGAAGTCCATGCACTACGCAGAGAATTAGAAGAATTAAAACAACAATTAAATAAGTAAACGATGTTGAAACAAAAAACACTGAAAGATAGCTTTTCGCTAAGTGGAAAAGGTCTTCACACCGGGCTTGAACTCACCGTAACCTTCAACCCTGCTCCAGACAATCATGGGTACAAAATACAACGTGTTGATATGGAGGGGCAACCAATTATAGATGCTGTGGCTGATAATGTTGTGGAAACAACCCGAGGTACAGTATTGGCAAAAGGAGAAGCTAGAGTCAGCACAATAGAGCATGGTATGGCTGCCCTTTATGCTTTAGGCATAGATAACTGCTTGATCCAGGTGAACGGTCCTGAATTTCCTATTCTTGACGGAAGTGCACAATACTACGTACAAGAGATTGATCGCGTAGGAATAGAGGAACAGAATGCGGTGAAAGACTTCTACATCATTAAATCTAAAATAGAGTTCCGTGATGAAGCAACCGGCTCTTCCATCATTGTGCTACCCGATGAGAATTTTAGCTTGAATGTACTTGTTTCATATGATTCAACAATCATTCCTAATCAGTTTGCTACATTAGAAGACATGAGCAAATTCCCTACAGAAATAGCGGCAAGCCGCACTTTTGTTTTTGTTAGAGAAATTGAGCCGTTACTGTCTGCCGGACTGATTAAAGGTGGCGACTTAGATAACGCCATCGTTATCTACGAACGTAAAATGTCTCAGGAAAGTTATGACAAACTGGCCGACGTTATGGGTGTACCCCACATGGATGCCAGTGAGTTAGGATATATCAATCACAAACCACTTGTATGGGCTAATGAATGCGCCCGCCATAAGCTACTCGATGTAATTGGTGACTTGGCACTTATTGGTAAACCCATCAAGGGAAGGATTATTGCCACCCGCCCGGGACACACTGTAAACAACAAGTTTGCACGCCAAATGCGCAAAGAAATCCGCTTGCATGAAATACAGGCTCCAACCTATAATTGCAACGAAGCACCAGTTATGGATGTCAACCGCATACGCGAATTACTGCCCCACCGTTACCCATTCCAATTGGTAGATAAAGTAATCGAAATCGGAGCGAACTATATTGTTGGTGTAAAAGGAGTAACAGTTAACGAGCCCTTCTTCCAGGGACACTTCCCAGAAGAACCTGTTATGCCCGGTGTACTGCAGGTTGAGGCGATGGCGCAGGTTGGAGGACTTCTTGTTCTCAACTCGGTCGATGATCCCGATCGTTACTCTACTTACTTCATGAAGATTGACGGAGTTAAATTCCGCCAGAAAGTAGTTCCCGGTGATACGCTCATCTTCCGTGTTGAGCTTCTGTCACCTATCCGCAGAGGAATTTCTACCATGAAAGGATATGCTTTTGTAGGCGAAAAAGTGGTATGTGAAGCAGAGTTCATGGCACAAATAGTAAAAAACAAATAAAATTATAGCATGATAAGTCCCTTAGCGTATATTCATCCCGAAGCAAAAATCGGTGAAAACGTAGAGATTGGTCCTTTTGTATACGTTGACAAGAATGTGATTATTGGTGACAACAATAAGATTATGCCCAATGTGAACATCTTGTACGGATCTCGAATTGGTAGTGGTAACACCATATTTCCAGGTGCCGTCATTGGTGCAGTACCGCAAGACCTAAAGTTCAAAGGAGAAGAAACAACAGCAGAAATCGGTGACAACAACCTGATTAGAGAAAATGTAACAATCAACAGAGGTACAGCCGCTAAAGGCATTACCAAAGTAGGTAGTGGCAACCTCCTGATGGAAGGCGTACACGTAGCTCATGATGCACAAATCGGAAACGGATGCATTATCGGCAATGCAACTAAAATGGCTGGCGAAATTGTGATTGATGACCATGCCATCATTAGTGCAGCTATTTTAATGCACCAGTTCTGTCACGTAGGAGGTTATGTAATGGTACAAGGCGGAAGTCGCTTTAGCAAAGACATCCCACCCTACATCGTTGCCGGTCGTGATCCTATCGCTTACTGCGGAATTAATATCATTGGCCTTCGTCGCCGTGGTTTTTCAAACGAAATCATAGAGAACATCCACAATACTTACCGTATTATCTATCAAAGCGGTTTGAATATATCGGATGCACTTCAAAAGGTTGAAGCGGAAGTGGAAATGACACCCGAGATTCAATATATTGTTGATTTTGTACGTTCATCAGAAAGAGGAATTATCAAATAATAACAACTATGATATACAGATTTACCATAATATCCGATGAAGCCGATGACTTTGTCAGAGAAATACAGATTGATCCGGAAGCAACGTTTTTCGAATTGCATGAGGCCATACTGAAATCTGTTGATTATAAAGCAGATCAGATGACATCCTTCTTCATCTGTGATGATGATTGGGAAAAAGAAAAGGAAGTCACCCTTGAAGAAATGGATGATAACCCCGAAATCGACAGCTGGGTAATGAAAGAAACCCCGTTGAGTGAACTCATTGAAGATGAAAAGCAGAAACTTCTTTATGTATTCGATTACATGACAGAGCGTTGTTTCTTTATTGAACTTTCTGAAATCATCACAGGAAAAGAAATAAAAGCAGCCAAATGCACAAAGAAAGAAGGAAATCCTCCCAAACAAACGGTGGATTTTGAGGAAATGGCTCTCACCAACAGTTCTATGGACCTGGATGAAAACTTCTACGGTGACCAGGATTTTGACATTGATGAGTTTGATCCGGAAGGATTTGAAGGTTTGAACGGAGATACTGCCGGAGGTTCATTCGAAGAAGATCGTCTTTAATGGCAAAAAACCTGCTTGTTATAATAGGCCCTACAGGTGTCGGGAAAACAGAACTCAGTTTACGTATCGCTGAAAACTTCGGTACCGAAATTGTATCTGCAGATTCCCGGCAGCTGTACGCCAATCTCAAAATAGGTACAGCCGCCCCAACACCTGAGGAGCTGCAACGGGTTCCTCATCATTTTATAGGCACACTGCAATTAACAGACTACTACAGTGCCGCCCAATACGAAGAAGACGCTCTAAAATTACTTGATCATTTATTCCAAACAAAGGATGTAGTCATTCTGACAGGAGGCTCCATGATGTACGTTGATGCCGTTTGCAAAGGTATCGATGACATCCCCACTGTAGATGAAGAAACCCGCAAGACTTTGCTTGAACGATATGAAAAAGAAGGCTTGGAGCAATTGTGCGCCGAGTTAAAATTGCTTGATCCCGATTATTATAAGATTGTAGACCTTAAGAACCACAAGCGCGTTATTCATGCGTTGGAGATATGCTATATGACCGGAAAAACATATACCTCATTCCGCACACAAGAAAAGAAAACACGTCCTTTCCGCATGATAAAGATTGGGCTGACCCGCGATCGTGAAGAACTTTACGCCCGTATCAACCAACGTGTCGACATCATGATGGAACAAGGACTGCTTGATGAAGTCAAACAAGTATACCCCTACCGACAACTTAATTCACTGAACACCGTAGGATACAAAGAGCTATTCAATTACCTTGACGGTGAATGGGCACTCCCTTTTGCCATAGATAAAATCAAGCAAAACTCACGAATCTATTCACGCAAACAGATGACCTGGTTTAAACGCGACGAAGAAATACGCTGGTTTCACCCGAATCAGGAAGAAGACATCCTGACTTACATCAAACAGAAGATTCAATTATAAATCAAACAACTCCTTGTATTTGAGTGCAATAAAATCATCGAGCTCCCTGTACAAGAGAGCCTGATCCGCTGTATCAACGAATCCGTTTTTGCGCCAACCTTCGAGTTTGGTTGCCACCCGTTGAAAAACAGCATCCTCAACTGGCTCCAACAACTGCATATATCCCTTGCCTGCCTTGTTAAAAATCAGTTCCCAATTAAAATAACGTTCGCTTCCCAGACCCTGAGTATATGAAAAAGCCCGATCCCTCAGTGTAACCGCCCTGTCACACAAAGGCGACAGTTTCGTTCCGGCATTACGAGCCAGCAAAGCAGGCAACTGCTCAGAAGCACCTTTTACCCAAACCGGTACCACAACACTAGCCGGCGGATACCCTAAAACCGTCCACATGGTAGTAAGCTCCGCATTCTCGCCAACCTTCACACCTTGAACAACCACCGAACAAGAAGTACTTTTACGTGCAATAAAGTCCTGATCAACAAACCACCCTGAAGTCTTAGGACGGTTAAAATCTCCACTTTTGAGATCAATGCCAAGCAATGAATTAGTAAACGAACGAGCTAATTCTTTAAATATCCACGAAGGCGTTATCTGTTTCGTTGCCGAAGCCGGCATTAATATCTTATCTTCCTGCATGTAACGAACATACCCAGCACCGTTGTTCACCTCGCCGGCAAATGAGAAATTGGTTCGTGCTATGTATCCGTAAGGCGCGTCCTTGGGATTATTCACATCATACATCGTATATTTGTAGTACCCCGTTTCAAACATAGCCGCCCCCCCTTTGGCGTCAATCACCCCAAAATTAGCTTCCGTAAGTGAAGGCTTCTTGATTGAGTCAAGGAAATGTTTAAAATCCTCTACTGTAGCACATACCTCCAATGCCAGTTTCATGATCCGGCCGTTGTCCGATCCTCTATCCTCCCCCTTCTTAACCTTTTCCAGATTGTACGACTGAGTGTTCATAATAGAAAAGCCAGCAGAATTGGTACCAATCCATATATCCCTGGGATTCTTTTCATTGCTGTTTATAATTGCAACAAAAGAGAAACGTTTCCCCGAAAAATACATCACACTGTTTTGTGCCGTATCCGTATCCCTTTGTTTCCACAACAGCGGTCGCCCGTCGGGAGTAATCTTACCGGATATAACAGCCGATGTACATGCCCACGTGTGATTGCATACAAAAGCCAGCAAAATGAAAAAAGCCACAAACAAATTCCGTTTCATAAATAAGCATTTTTAAAAATTAAACGTAGCAGGAAAATTTATTTAAGAAGTCCGGTTACCACCCAGCAGGCAACATCGTTCATCACATAAGCAGGAATAGAATCAGGCTTCATGTATTCGCCGGGCGTTGATTTTCCTACGCCACGCTGGTATAAGTGATTCAGTTCAGGATACGATTTCAGGAAAACATTCCTTCTTTTCTGCAAGGCCGACTTCCATAATGAAAAGTCGTTCATAGTAACCTGATAGTCGCGCTCACCTTGCAACAACAACATCCTTAACCGCAATTTGGCAACCGTTTTAAGCGGATTATAATTGTGAGCAAACACCCAATAACTTTCAGACGCATTCATGGGGCCTCCCAACTCAACATTAAACTTTCTGGTACCCGCCACTTTCACATTATCAACCTGCTTCTTCAGCTGTTGCAGCTTATCAGCCCCGTATTGATCATTCCCCGGCAAAGTCGATAAATAAGTGACCTGTTCCCAAATTAAATCCTCCATCGGACGGGCGGCTGCCGAAAGCATGATAACGCCCGCCAACCGATTGTGAGCTTGTTGAGCAATTAACGGAGCCAAAGTAGCCCCCAGACTATGTCCCAGAATATATACCTTTGTCGAATCAACCGACGCATGCCCTCGTACCCAATCGATAGCCGCCAAAGCATCCTCCACCGTTTCATCCATGAAAGTACCCTTTCCCGCAACCGATTCCCAAGAAGAAGGATAAACCAATGTACGCTTATCGTAGCGCAGCACCGCCACTCCCCTTAACGCCAACTCATGCGCTAACTCCCTGAATGGTTTATTGGGACCTATCGATTCATCCCGATCATTCTGTCCTGAGCCATGCACTAAAATCACCACAGGCACCTTCTTGCCCGCTTTAGGCAAAGTCAACACAGCAGGCAACTTATACTTTCCGGAAATCAGTTCGAAAGAAGACTCCGCCATCTTATCATTGTTGAACAGATTATCGGTAGTGGATTTAGCAGCCGGAGTAGCCGGAACAAACCGAACCGTATTAACCCTACCGTCCTTGTTGAAAACGGTAAAAAATCGCAGAGCCGAACGTTCAAACCGCACATCACAATAATAAACCGTCATGTCGCCGTTCGTGGAAGTGCCCCAAGGACCTTTTGATTGAAACGATCCAAATTGCGCCTCCAGCTGTTTAGGTGTTTCACTAAATACAGCCGGTGCAATTTTAGAACGAATATCTTCCGTCAGACGAACATGCACACTATCCCCTTTGCCATCCATCAAAAAGCGAAACAATTCCTCAGCCTTGGCCTTTCCATCCTGAGCCATGACACAGCCACAACCTCCAATCAGCAAAGCAACCGAGAGCAGCAACCTAAACAAATAGTTTTTTTTCATATACGTCAGAGATTAAACTTAACACCAGAGAAATACAAATATAGAAAAATCAACCAAGAGCCTGCTTTATATCTTCTAATAAATCATCCGGACACTCAAGTCCCACAGAAAGACGAATCGTTTTATCGCTTACATCCATGCTCAGACGTTGTTCGGGCGAGAACGAACCATAAATAGTACTAGCCGGATGAATGGCCAAGGTTTTGTTATCGAATAAGTTCGTTGCCCGGCGAATCAGCTTCAACCGATTCATGAAACGAAAGCAATCCTCACGTGAAGCCAGATCGAACGTAAGCATCGCCCCCGGTAAGCTACCAAACTGCTCTTTGCTGATCAGATAAAAAGGATTCGACTCCAATCCCGTATAGTTAACCGACTCAATACCGTCCAAATCTTGCAAGCCGCGGGCTAGTTGCAAACAAGAACCAGCCTGTCTGGCATACCGCACCTCCATTGTTTCCAATCCCAGCGTTTGCATGTAAGCCACCTGCGGAGTCATATAAGCCCCCAAATTCCGGTGAATTTCCTTTCTTAATTTCGTAGCAAAAGCCGCCTTACCAAAATCACGGCTCATGCCCGCCAATTTCTGCGAACGGCTCCAATCAAATGAGCCATAATCAACAATTAGTCCACCGATGCTGGTCGCCCCACCCGAAATATACTTCGTGCTCGACACAATTTCAATATCTACCCCAAACTTATCGGCCTGAAACACATGAAAAGGCACAACCGTTGTGTCGGCAATCAACGGCACCCCTTTCTCGTGAGCAATGGCAGCCAACTTCTTCAAATCCGCCACTTCCAGTTGAGGATTGGTAATCACCTCCAAAAAAAGAGCACAAGTATGTTCATCTACCTGTGCCCGTACCTCGTCCATATTCGTTAAATCACAACAACGGCATTCTACGCCAAATGCAGCCAATGTATTCTTCAAAAAAGAATACGTATTGCCAAACAAGTGAGACGAAGTAACCACATTGCTTCCTGCATAAGCCACCGTAATAAGCGCATTACTGATGGCTGCCATGCCCGAATTCAGAGCCGTGACCCCTAAAGCCCCCGTTACGCTGCGTATGCAATTCTCAAAATGTTGTACTGTAGGGTTTGTGATGCGTGAATAAGCATGATCTGCCGTACGGCCACAAAAAGCAGCCTCCATAGCCTCAGCTGTTTCAAACTCATAAGCCGCCGTGTTATAAACCGGCATAGCCAATGCTCCATACACATCCTCCCTTTCATAAGAAGTATGTAAAACCCGTGTTTCAAAACCTTGTTTCTTCATTCCGTATAATCATTATTTTTGTCGTTCGTTACAAGCTTTTTCCAATTGTTCCAAAGCCTTCTGCAGCACACTGCGTGGCGTTGCCACATTCAGCCGCATAAAACCGGTACCCTCCTTACCAAATATAGCCCCATCGTTCAATGCCAAATGCGCTCCCTCCACAAAGAGAGAGACTAATTCAGGTTGCGACAAACCCAGTTCCCTGCAATCCAGAAAAACCAGGTAAGAAGCCTGTGGTAATATGGCTTTAATAGCCGGAATACGCTCTTTCAGAAAACGATCCGTGAAGTCAATATTACCCTGAATGTAAGCAATCACCTGGTCAAGCCATTCCGTACCGTTACTGTAAGCCGCCGCCACCCCGATAAAAGAAAACACATTCCCTTCAGCATACTCGCTGCCATTGATGTAAGCCGTAAATGTGCGACGTATCGATTCATTTTCGATAATACAATAAGAGCTTGCCATGCCCGGCATGTTGAACGCCTTACTGGGCGACATAAAGACAATGGAATTGCGCCTTGCCTCCTCAGAAACAGTAGCAAAAGAACAATGCTTGTTGGGAGGTAACGTCAGGTCGGCATGAATTTCATCAGACACCACAATGGTACCGTTTTCATCACAGATGCGGGCCACCTCAATTAATTCCTCTTTTGTCCACACCCTGCCTCCGGGATTGTGCGGGTTGCAAAGAATGAACAGTTTGCACCCCTTTACATCCTCTTTGAAACGCTCCATATCCATACGGAACTGACCGTTTTCAAGCACCAGCGGATTGTACACCACCTCACGGTTATTGTGCTGTGTGATCAGAAAAAACGGATGATACACCGGGGGTTGCACCATCACCTTGTCGCCGGGGCGAGTCAGACTCTGAATCAACATAGCCAATCCCGGCACAATGCCCGGTGTAAAGTTCATCATTTCGCGGGAAACCTTCCAGCCATAACGCTGATTAACCCAATTTATAATGGAATCATACCAGCTATCCGGTTTTACCGTGTAGCCTAATATTTCATTTTCCAGTCTGTCACGCAAAGCTTTGATTATAAACGGAGGCGTACGAAAGTCCATATCCGCCACCCATAAGGGAATCAAATCCGTTCTTCCCCAACGAGGTTGCAATGCCTCCAGCTTCAGCGCATCCGTGTTGCGACGATCAATCACCTCATCAAAATTATATATCATATCCTTATTCTTTTAAAGATTACATTCACAAAGGTAAGATTCATCTCGTTGATAATAAAAACAAATGTTATTTTTTAGACTAAAAAGCCATAAAAATACCATATCTATGGTACTAAGTTCGTATTTTTGCAACAAACGAAAAAGAATAATAATTATGATAAAAGCCCTGTTTTTTGATATCGACGGGACACTTGTTAGTTTTAACACCCATACCATACCGCAATCTACCCTCAACGCCATAGCCGAACTCAGAAAGAAAGGAATCAAACTGTTCATCTCCACCGGCCGCCCCCGGGTAGCTATTAACAATCTGGGCAACCTACAGTTTGACGGTTACATAACCATGAACGGAAGTTATTGCTTTGGCGAAAACGATGAGGTCATTTACAAAAGCCCCATTCCGAAAAGCGATGTAGAAACGATGCTCGGCATACTGAAAAAAGAGAGAAACTGTCCGTGTGTTATTGTGCACGAGAAAGAAATGTCTTTTTGCAATCCCAATGCACAGACGGCATCCTTCATACAAATGTTGAAGTTTCCCGATGTGCCCGAAATCAGTGTGGAAGATGCCGGTAAAAAAGAAATCTTCCAATTATCACCCTTCTTCACGTTGGAAGAGGAAGAAAAATACCTGCCCCTCATGCCCCATTGTGAGTCGAGCCGCTGGTATCCTACCTTTACCGACATCGTTTGTAAAGGCAACAGCAAACAACTCGGCATGGATAAAATCATGGAACGTTTCGGCTTCACGTTAGAAGAAACCATGGCCTTCGGAGACGGAGGAAATGACATCAGCATGCTTCGCCATGCCGGTATCGGAATAGCGATGGGCAACGCCAACGATACCGTAAAAGCCTCGGCCAACTACGTAACCGATTCTGTTGACGAAGACGGCATCTGGAACGCATTGAAACATTTCAACTTAATATAAAAATATCATGGCAGATAACTTAACAGTCGACACCCAAAACCAAGAATTTCAGGACGCACTGAATTTGATTCAGTACACCCGCCAGTCGGTATTCCTTACCGGTAAGGCAGGTACGGGTAAGTCGACTTTCCTAAAATACATCTGCCAAAACACAAAGAAGAAGCACATTGTGTTGGCTCCTACGGGTATTGCCGCCATCAATGCAGGCGGAAGCACCATGCACAGCTTCTTCAAACTACCTTTTTACCCGTTGCTGCCCGACGATCCGAACCTCAGTTTACAGAAAGGACGCATACACGAATTTTTCAAATACGCCAAGCCTCACCGCAAGCTCATTGAACAAGTTGAACTAGTTATTATCGACGAGATTTCCATGGTACGCGCAGATACGATTGATGCCATCGACCGTATTTTGCGGGTATATTCACACAACTTGCGCGAACCCTTTGGCGGCAAACAGATTCTTTTGGTGGGCGATGTGTTTCAGCTGGAGCCCGTAGTTAAAAACGATGAACGCGAAATCATCAACCGTTTCTACCCCACTCCCTATTTCTTCTCGGCACGCGTATTTGCAGAAATAGACCTCGTATCCATTGAGTTGAAGAAGGTGTACCGGCAAACCGACAAAGTTTTTGTGAGCGTATTGGATCACATCCGCACCAATACCGCAGGAGCGGCCGACCTCCAACTACTCAACACGCGTTACGGCACAAGCCTCAAGCAATCAGAAGAAGACATGTACATCACACTCGCCACCCGTCGTGACAGTGTGGACTTCATCAACGATAAAAAACTAGCCGAACTGCCCGGAGATCCCATCACATTCCCCGGCGAAATAACCGGCGAGTTCCCTGAAAGCAGTCTGCCTACCCCCAAAGATCTGGTCCTGAAGCCCGGAGCACAGATCATCTTCATTAAAAACGATTACGAAAAGCGCTGGGTCAACGGTACCATCGGTGTAGTGAGCGGCATTGACGAAGAAGGAACCATTTACGTTTTAACGGATGACGGTAAAGAGTGCGATGTGAAGAAAGACTCGTGGCGAAACATACGTTACCGGTACAACGAAGAAAAGAAACAAATTGAAGAAGAAGAACTGGGAGTATTTGTACAATACCCTATCCGTTTGGCTTGGGCCATCACCGTACATAAAAGTCAGGGCCTTACCTTCAGCCGGGTAGTGATTGACTTTACCGGAGGCGTGTTTGCTGGCGGACAAGCCTACGTGGCACTCAGCCGTTGTACTTCACTGGAAGGTATACAATTGAAGAAGCAAATCAGTAGGGCCGACATCTTTGTGCGCCCCGAGATAGTGAGTTTCTCGGAACGGTTCAACAACCGCGTAGCCATAGACAAAGCCTTGAAGCAAGCTCAGGCCGACGTGCAATATGTAGAGTCGGTGAAAGCTTTCGATGCAGGAAACTTTGCCGCATTTCTAGAGCAATTCTTCAAAGCCATCCATTCTCGTTATGACATTGAAAAGCCTGTTATTCAACGTTTCATCCGCAAGAAGCTGAACATCATCAACCAGCTTCGCGCCGAAAACAAAGAATTGAAGGAGCAGATGGCGCAACAAAAGCAACGGCTGCGCAAGTATGCACAAGAGTACTACCAGATGGGAAATGAATGCATCACCGTGGCTCATGACAATCGCGCCGCATTGGCTAATTACGACAAAGCCCTCGATCTGTACCCCGAATATGTTGATGCATGGGTGCGCAAGGGAATCACTCTTAGCAACGAAGGCAAATACGGCGAAGCAGAAAATTGTTTCAATACTGCCATCAAGCTATCACCAATTGATTTCAAAGCCTTTTATAACAGAGGAAAGTTACGCCTGAAAACAGAAAATAACGACGGCGCTTTGGCCGACCTCGACAAAGCCACCACACTAAAGCCCGAACATCCCGGTGCTCACGAACTCTTTGGCGATGCCTTACTTAAAGCAGGGAAAGAAGATCTTGCCAGTTTGCAATGGCGATTGGCGGAAGAATTAAAGAAAAAGAAGAAGAAAAAATAGCTCCCTTTGAGTAACTAATCTTATTCCAAATCAAAGATTCAAATAAAACAATTTTCCAACTTTAAAGTTGGAAATAAGTCATTATAACAACTTTATTATTAACTTTGCAAAATAAAAACGAATGGTGACAAAAGAAGTTGTAGAAGCATTTCTCAAAGAATTTCATCAAAAGCTAAAAATATTCAGTATTATTTTTAGAGATGATAGAGGAAAAAATGCTCAAACACTTGCAGAATTAGAGATTACACCTAAATATCGAGAAACAGTTATCAAAGAAATTAAGGTTGAAGATTACTGTCAAGGTCCCATAGTTGATACATTAAACCACATGGGAGACATGTGGGTATTTGGCAAAGATATAAAAGGGCAAGAGGTTTATATTAAAATATCACTAGGTCAGGAAAACACTAATACCATTTGTGTATCATTTCATATTGCCGAATATAAAATGAATTATAAATTTAAAGGAGAAAAACAATGAAAAGTCCTTTTACAGGAGGAAATGTTGCCCTCCAACAAGAAAATTCAGAATTGATGTTTCGCAAAGAGAAATTTCAGTATGTTCATCTGTATTATCAATGCGAAGACACTAAGGAGCGTTTCACGACAACGGAGATTGACGAACTCAATCTATCGCAAGTGTACAACCAATATCGCGTAAAGTATGGAATCCCATTTCCCGATGAGATCAAACGTATTCGACAAATGTACGAGCTCTCGGCATCCAAGATGTCTGAGATATTAGGATTTGGTGATAATCAATATCGATTATACGAAAATGGAGATATGCCAAGTGAAGCAAACGGAAAGATACTTAGCTCCATAAAAGAACCATCTATTTTTAAAGTATTTGTTGAAAACGCGAAAAATCAATTTGAAGTCAAAGATTTTGAGAAAATACTTTCTAAACTCAAAAAAGCGATGGAATATGAGGGACCTCACATCAAAGAAGAACTTATTTTTGATTCATATTCTAGAGGAGTATGCAACGGATATGCTACCCAATCATACAGCAAATTAAAAAATATCATACTCTTCTTTATAGAAAAATGCGGTAACACATTTAATACCAAAATGAATAAGCTACTCTTCTATACAGATTTTCTATCATATAAGACATACGGATATGGAATGAGTGGTTTGGCATATAAAGCAATTCAGTTTGGACCAGTCCCGGTAAGATGGGATAGAGTTTATAGTTTAATAGACGATGTCTATCCAGAAATTATTGAATTTACGTCTGGCAATTGTGGAACAAAACTATGTTCTACACTTTCACCTGATTATAATTGCTTTTCGACTGAAGAAATTGCGGTTTTAGAGATGGTACTTGACAAATTTAAAGATTTCTCCGCATCGGAAATATCAGATTTAAGTCACAGAGAAAACGCTTGGATAAAGTTCAATAATAGCAATCAATTAATAGACTATAAGGAGGCATTTACACTTCATGCATTTGATTCCTAACTTTATGTTTAGGCTACCATTTCTTAGATTGGTAGCCTAAATCTAAAGTTGAATATCTCTATTCTTTGATTATCTGCCAATAGCCCGATATGTGTTAATCCAGCTTTAAAATGGTGCTATTCATATTCGTGTTAATTTCGTTGTTAGCACGAGACGTTTTCCGGCCAAAGTCAAAAGTATAAGTTACTTTGACATAGCCACTTTGCTGATAAAGTTTACCCGTAGCCACATTGTGGAAACTGTAAACACTCCGATTCATAGACGATTCCTTTTGACCATGTTTTGAAAAAGGATTCTTCCACCCACCTTCTAACTGCCAGCCGGAATGGCTCCAGCCAATATAGCAACCATATTGAGCCGGTTCAGTGATGTACATCAGGTTATAGTTTAGCGATTTATTCTTCGTTCGGGAAAACACTCCCGCCGAAAAATCATTTAAATAGTAGTCAGCTTGCACCATACCCGAAAAATGACGTAACGTTTCCGGCGTATCTTTATGCCTGATATACAACCAATTACCAACACACTTAACACGAAAATTATCTGTCACCTTCCATCCGCCCGACAGTTGGCTTGAAAGCATTCTACGTTTCCCCTCACTTTGATAACTTCTTATCAATTTATCATTTTCAATGTAAAAACCTTCAGAAGGAACATGATTAATCCCATCATACCACAACTCAGCACCTAGATTAAACCGACCAAATTGTCCGCTGTATGATGCAATGATTTTATAAAGAAAAGCAATCTTTTGATTCAAATTGCCCCGCCTTATCTGCAAAGAATCAATTTGTTGCTCTACTTCATTTAACTCATTAATTTGCAGCTGACTGTTACCTACATGGTATCTTAACTGAAGCTGCTGATTTTTGGCAAAAGAATAAATCAAGCGGGAACGCAAGCGAGGAGTCAACTGGTCTTCTCTGTCACCACCGTGCAAACGATATTGTACGTATGATAAGCCCGGACCAACTTTAAGCGTCACTTTCTTTCCTATTTTCTGGTTATATTCTAGGAATAAAATACTCTCACCATTCCAAAAATGCTGCCAGGAAGGGTTAGTTCCTTTGTAATCCACAGAACTGATTGTTTGAAAATGAAAAGCCTGAGCTGTTAGTGAGCTTTGAGGGTTGAATTCAATGCCATAATTCACATTCACTGAAAAATCGTATAAATCTTCTTTGCTATCGGTTAAAGTCAAATAATTTGGCTCCTTGTATCCATAAGTATACGAGTTATTAGTATAGTTAGCCCCTAGGCTCGTTTCCAAAAACTGATTCTTATTCAAATGAAAATAACCGTATAGTTCCATGTCTGTTTTCCATCCGGACTGATCTGTACTTTTAAAGTTCTCTATCACCTGTTCCGTATCATCATATTTCAATAGGTTTCTGCTAAAATTATCGGGAGCATCATTACGCACCAAAGATAATTTTCCAATAAGTGTACGTTTGGTACTCTCATTTGCAACATTGAACTGAGTATATTGGCTGTTATTCTTTACCCTATTTTCCAACGTGCCCGATTGGCGATCTGTTTCATGATCTGAAAAAACAAAATGCTCACTCGTTTTGTCTTTTGTGCCATCATATTTTTGCATGGCATGCCCGGCAAACAAGGTGTAACTGGTGTTATCGTGCGATAGTTTAGCCACGACATTGTAATCTCCGTTCAAATAACCAATTCGTTGTTCTGCATTTACTGACACGTATCCGCCTGTTTTATATTTCTTGGTAATAAAGTTAACAGCCGCCACATCATTCATATATTTTCCGCTAGGAACATCATAATACTCAACCTTATCAATATCTTTAGGATTCAGGTTTTTCACTTCTTTAGAGTCAACCTTACGTCCGTCAATATAAAGCGTAGCTTCGCCGCCCAAAGTCGATACTTTTCCATCCATTCTGTCTACGTCCAGCTCCGGAATCATCAATCTATAAAGCAAATCATATCCTGAAGATGAGTGCTTCACTTGTTTTTTATCCGGATAGACCAAAAGCTTATCGGCTTGCCGAACAAAGGAAGAAGCCTCAACGGTGACCTCGTTGAGAACCACATTGTCGGTCTCTAAAATGACCGTGGGAAATGTTTTAGTAGTTTGTGCCTGCACTTGCAACAGGTGTGTTTTGTAACCGATGCAGCTTAAGCTCAATAAATAATTCCCTTCGCGTTTCATATCCATTGAGTAAACCCCTAAACTATCAGTATAAGCACCTTGAACGAAAGTTGAATCAGTTTGGAGTAAACGAACTGTTACGTAAGGTAGCGCCTGATGATTAGTATCTAAGACAGTGCCTTTTATTGTTTGTGCTGTAACGTGTTGGATAGACACAATAAATAGTAAAAACAGTATTATTTTTTTCATATACATTGATTTGTTTCATAGTCTTTTGTCGCATAGAAGCAAAAATGTGCTCAATCAGTTCGCCAAAGGTACAATAAAAAGTCACAAAAACAGAAGTAACTTATAAAAATCACTTTATTGGAATTATATAAATAAATTATAAACTATAAGAGAAATAAAATAATACTTTTGTGCTAAAGAAACATCATGCATTAGTTAAGTCAACCGAATATGTTGAAAAAAGGTATATACGAGCATATCATTAATGAGGAGACCGAACGCAATATCCAGAAAACCGAACAACAAGATATGGTTTGTGTTCGCAAGAATATAGATACAGCAGAATCACCACAAATGCTTGCTAACTATTTGGCACAGATTATTCGTGAAAAGTTAGAAGATACTGATAGTCAGCAGGAGCGAATAAATTTAGTCAATAATATATTGCAAGAAGCAGGACTTGTAAAGGACATGCAGATTGTTGAACCTTCTCATCTGTTAGCTGAAGTAATGAGCAAGCAGCAAAATGTATTGCAAACTGAAAGTCATACAGAAACAGTACGTCCTTTATCCGGTTTTCGGGTAAGCAATTTATTTGTAGGGGGCAACAGTCCCATATCTCTAGGTGAAGAAATGCGCCGTGAAATAGCAAGCGCAAATCAAATCTGTTTAATTGTATCTTTCTTAAAGGTATCAGGAGTACGTATTTTGCTAGATGATTTGAGAAAATTCAGTCAAAAGGAAGGAAGTCGCCTACGCATCATTACTACTACTTATTGTGGGGCAACACAAGCAAAAGCTATTGAACAGTTAGCAGCACTTCCAAATACAGAAATACGTATATCGTATAATACTGACATCGAACGTCTACATGCAAAATCTTATATATTTGTACGCAACTCCGGCATGCACACGGCATATATCGGCTCATCTAATCTCTCCAAGTCGGCTCAAACAGAAGGTTTGGAATGGAACATGCGTGTAACAAGCGTTGAAAATCCGCACATCATAAAGACTGCTCTTGACACTTTTGAGATGTATTGGAATAGTCCCAATTTTGAAGATTTCAGCATTGGCGGTATTGAGAAGTTAAATAAGGAGCAGACACATTCATGCAATTATACTAAATCGTAGATACTGCAAAGAAAAATCAAACATCAAGATATAAGAACTTATTGGCAATTACTAAAATGCACGTAGAGGAAAATTCTATACTTAAAAAATAGCCTAAGTAGTTACCAATATATTAAAATTAATCACTATTTTTGCAAATAAAATCATTATAGATATACAAAAAAAATGAATATTACTACTTTCAGACAGTATTACGATTCTTATTATGATCAACTATATCATTTCTTGACATTCTACACCAAAAATTCAATTATCATTGAAGATGTATTACAAGAAATATTTCTCAAATTATGGGAAAATAGAGAAAAAATAGAAGTAAAGTATATTAAAACTTATCTTTTTCACGCTGCCAAAAACAAGGTTCTCAATCATCTAAGAGATGAACAAAGTCGTCATTATCTACTAGAGAATTGGTTTAACCAACAACAATATGAAAGTAAAGGTAAAGACTGTTTTGACTTGGAGCTATTCATCTTACAATTAGACAAAATAGTAAAACAGCTCCCAGAGAGATGTCGCGAAATTTTCTTATTAAGCCGCGAAGAAAAACTAACTTACAAACAAATTGCAGACAAACTAAACCTCTCTGTAAAAACAGTAGAAGTGCAAATGGGAATTGCATTAAAGCGAATAAGGGAATCATTATCTAGCAGCACTTTTTTAGTTTTAATAGCAATGGGGCAAATTATTCATAATTAGATCTTAACATTCCACATAAAAAACAAACTTAAGCACATTATATACATTTAATAAATTAGACTAAAAGTCTTTTATTTATAAAATATTCCCCACAAATATCACAACATAAATATAACAAATTTTAATATTTAGACTAGTTACTATATCTATTAGCATAATTTAAACATAGTAACTAGTATTTTTTCATAATTAGCTTACAGACATATTTAATTCAAAGTAAATTTTGCAAATTTAGTATCTTTTGAGTTTGCTCCACACATCACTAAAAAGTTTCCCGGTTCTACCACAAAGTTCAATTGTGAGTCGTAAAATCCCAAATCATTCATTGAGAGTTTGAAAGAAACACTTTTCTCTTCACCTGGCTGTAACAATACCTGTTCATAGCCACGTAGCTCTTTCACCGGACGAGTAATAGAAGCCACTAAATCACGAATGTAAAGTTGTACCGTCTCCTTGCCTGCATAACTGCCCGTATTCTTCACCTTCACAGTCACCTCAACTACATCGCCCATAGTGTAAGTCTCTTTCGAAAGGACTGGTTCACTGATCTCAAAGGTGGTATAACTCAATCCGTATCCAAAAGGATAAGCCGGTTCAAAATCAATATCTTGATAGCAACAGGTATAGCCTTTGTTCTTACTTTCAGGACGTCCCGTGCTCTTGTAATTGTAATAGACAGGCACTTGTCCTACGTGCAGCGGAAAGCTCATCGGTAATTTACCACTGGGATTATAGTCACCAGCCAATACATCGGCAATTGCATTCCCGGCTTCTGTGCCCAGCCACCAGGTCAGTAAGATAGCATCTGCATAGGGAGTCATCTCATTAAAAATCATAGGTCGTCCACCCATTAACAGCACAATCACCTTTTTACCAGTCTGCTTTAGCTCTTTTACCAATTGTTGGTGCGATTGAGGAATATTTATGTCTGCTCTCGATTTTGCCTCACCACTACTGAAATAGCGTTCGCCTACAGCAACGATCACAACATCGGACTGTGACGCTACACGTAAGGCATCTTGCAACTTCAGTTCGTTTGTTTCTAAATCGTACCCTTCGGCGTAAAGCAAAGAGGTGTCAGGGTATTTGGAAGCAAGTCCCTCACGCACTGTAACCATCTCTTCAACAACCCCTTCATTCGCCCAAAAACCACGCATATCCACTTTCGAATCGGCCAAAGCCCCTACAACTGCTATTCTCTTTGGAGCCTCAGACAAAGGCAAGGCTTGTTTTTCATTCTTTAATAAAACGATGGATTTTACACCTGCTTCTCGTGAAAGATTGCGCAATTCCTCCGACAAAACAGTCTCCTTCTCACGCTGCTCATTACAATAACGGTATGGATCATCGAACAATCCCAGTTCAAACTTCTTTAGCAGCACGCGACGAACAGCATCATCAATATATTTCTCGGAGACTTTACCCGCTTCGACCAGTTCCTTTAGGTGACCTACGTAAGCCCTTGACTCCATATCCATATCACTACCAGCCAGAATAGCACTTTCGGCAGCACCTTTAAGATCGGGCACGTAACCGTGAGCCACCATTTCGCCAATAGATCCCCAGTCGGATACAGTCAGGCCATTAAAGTTCCAGTCACCCTTCAATAGTTGACGTTGAATATATTGATTTCCGGTAGCGGGAATACCATTTATGTCATTGAAACTATTCATAAAAGAAGCAACACCCGCTTCGACCACCGCCTTGAAAGGAGGCAGATACACTTCGTGCAGCGTTTGTTCCGACATGTCCACAGTATTATAGTCTTTACCGGCTATACAAGCCCCATAAGCAGCAAAATGTTTGGCACAAGCCATGACTGTATGCACATCTGCCAGATTATCTCCCTGAAATCCTTGCACACGGGCCACAGCTGCTTGTGTACCATACCAAGTATCCTCTCCGGCTCCCTCCATCACGCGTCCCCAACGGGCATCACGACTGACGTCCATCATGGGAGCAAATGTCCAGTGTACGCCTTGTGCAGCTGCTTCTTTGGCAGCACCGGCTGCTGTGCGTCGCATCAGATTGAGGTCGAAACTGGCAGCTTCACCCAACGGAATAGGATAGATAGTACGAAGTCCATGTATCACATCCAGACCAAAGAGTAAAGGAATGCGCAAACGTGACTGCATCGCATATTCTTGCAATTCACGCGTATTCTTCACTCCCTTTATATTCAGCATGGAGCCTACCAACCCCAGTTTTATTTGTTCTATTTTGGTCGTATCTTCCACCACAGGTCCCGTGGCTTGAAAGTTACCTGTATATTGATTGAGTTGCCCTATCTTCTCATCTAGTGTCATTAGCTTCAATACAGAATCTACCTTCTGAGCATAAAGAGCCTGAATGCTTACTTCCTTCAGGGAATGAAGTGAACCGTTGGAGGAACACCCACACAGGCATCCCACCAACATTCCAAGTATTATTTTGCCTGCTTTCATTGTTTTTTGGTATAAACACGTACATAGTCTATTTCAAAACGGTGAGGCAATAATGTCTCATCCACTCCTCGAGCACCTCCCCAATTGCCGCCAATAGCTAGGTTCAGTAAGAGATGGAAGCGTTTATCAAAAGGCCACTCTTTATAACTAGCCTTTTCGTTCTTGAAAGTGAAGTAATGAATATCATCAATATAAGCACGATACTCATCCGCTTCCCACTCTAATGTATATGTGTGGAAATTCTTGTAAGAATCCGGACAAGCAATACGTGCATTTTTCTGAGTGCCGATGACGTGATTGTAAGTTTGGGTATGTGCTGAAGCAATAATCGTATCGGGATCATAACCTACATTTTCCATGATGTCAATCTCACCACTTGCAGGCCAACCTCCATATTTCCAGTCGGTAGGCAACATCCATATAGCAGGCCATGTGCCGAGACCAGTGGGCAGTTTGGCGCGTATTTCAAAACGGCCATACAGCCAGTCGCCTTTCCCTTTGGTAATGAGTCGCGCCGATGTAAACTCTTTGCCTTCCATTTGTTTTTTGAGGGCGGTGATGGTGAGTATACCGTTACTTACCCAGGCATTGCTCTTGTCGGCTTCGGTATAATATTGCGCTTCATTATTTCCCCATCCTGTAGCGTTGCCTTTGGTATCATAGCTCCATTTTGTAGAGTCGGGTAATCCTTCGTAATCAAATTCTTCATCCCAAACCAATTCCCATGTTCCGGTAGGGGTAGTAATGGTTTGATAAGCAGGTTTCTTGTCTGCACAAGAGACAGCAACTGCTCCTAAAGCCAAAAGGCATAAAATCAAATGTTTCATTGTTTTCAATGTTATTAAATTAATTGTTATTTCAAACTTTCTAAAAAGCCGGCTATATATGCGGCTTGCAACTTACGATATTTGGCAGAATAATGCACGTGATCTATATAAGCGTCCAATGGAAAGCGCAATGAAAAAGAATACATATCTATAATAGGTACTCCTTTGGAAAAGAACAGACTATCGGCTACTGCATTATAACACTGCACGTCCCGATTGTAACGATGAAAAGCAACTCCTTTGCCATTATGAATAGAGTCATTGACAGGAGTGCAATTCACCCAGACTAGCTTGGCCTTCATCTCTTGGGAAAGTCGATAGATCGTGTCCAGATTGTGACGGTATTCTTCCAAAGAGATTTGTTTGTCGCCAGTTATAGGATGAGTTTTCACATCGTGCAGTCCGCAATTTACCAACAATACATCAGTATGAAAACTCCTGTTGGCTGAAAGCTTTTTCAAATACTCTACTACCATACGTGAATCACCGCCATTGGCTCCAATAGGATTATCTAAATCCTCCATAGCCTCGCCTTTGTCTCTTTTCCGATCATATTCATATTTCCCTTCTACATATTGCTTTAAGTAAGGGCCATAGAAGATAGATATGCTATCACCAATAACAAACAGTCTGACTTGACCAGACATGAAAGAAAATAGACATGCAACAACCGCTAAAAGAATGGTCAACCTTATATACTTTTTATTCATCGGGTTACTTTGTTTAAATATTGGTTTATTATTGAAGCTGCCTTTAAAGATCCTTCTTCATTCAAATGTATTCCATCCGAATTCAATCGTAAATAATCCGTAGCAAGCGAATCATGAATATTGAGAAAGAAGCATCGATGCTTCCGCACTATTTTTTCTAAATGGGGAACCAACCTATCCAATCTCTCTTTTCCTCCATGATACTTTGTTTCCAAAAGAGAATCGGCAGCCATTGGAGGAGGTGCTATGAAAATGACCTCTGCTTCCGAAGAATATGTAGACAACTTTATCCGACGAAGTAATTTATCCAGATTATTAGGAACTTCAGCTTGCAAAGAAGAGAAATCAGCTTTACAATCATTCGATCCCAACCAGATGAGTACCTGATCGATTCCTCCCATCTGTTGAACTGCACGAAATAAATAACTGTCTATATTCTTCAGAGTATTCAGAGTGTCATTTTTCAAGTTATCAAATCCAATTGTATTTCCATAAATGGCTAAGTTACAGAACGTATCTTCCGGACGCAATTTCTTTAGTTGCATAACCCACCCTTGCGGGGCTGCTCCATTGGAATCACCTAATACCAATATTCTGTTTCCCTCATGGAAAGAGAAAGAGCAAAACAGGAGGAACAACACGCTGAATAATACTAAAAAGAAAGACTGTGCTCGATACATTATTCGTTCTTTATTTCAAAAATGGTTTTTTCATATTTGTCTGCCGTATAATATGCAGAAGTTATCCGACTCTCTTGACTGAAATAGGGTAGAACTGTTCCATTACAAATAAGGCTATCCACCTTTTTTGCACCATGTACACATATTCTCCAGGTGCGTTTGGGTTGAATGCCATCATAATATCCAAGCATAGGTGCAATCTCAATCTTCTGCGAATTTTTACCTGTTTTGGAGGTAATCTCTGTCTTGGCATAAATACCCTTCAGATAATCGTTGCTACTACCATCGTCTTCTATCAATGTAAACTCCGAGTCGGCTCCCGGATACACATGCAAAGTCAATGTATCGTTGGTTCCCTTCTCAATAGAACGGGCATATGCACGCATCGGAATAATTGCACCTTGACGAACCATTAATGGAATCTGTTCCAACGGAGCTGCTACTTTATGCTTTCTGCCCCCTTCGAGTATCTCTCCCGTCCAAAAATTTACCCAACTGCCTGCAGGCAACTGGAATTCTCTGTCCACAGCCCCCTGCTCATATACAGGAGCTACGAAAAATTCATTACCAAACAAATATTCGTAAACTTGTCCGGCTATCTTGCGCATCATTAGTTTTCCTTCCAAACGTGTCAGGTGTGCATATGAATATATGTAAGGAAAAAGTCCCATACGTAGATGTGAATAGTCACGAAATAGTTTATCTGCTCGTTCCGAATAGCGATAAGGCAGATTTGCCGTAGGGTTTTCCGGCTGGGAAAAGATTTCTACAATGGGGTTGAATTGAGAAAATTGCATCCATCGGATAAAAAGTTCTTCGTCTAGTTGATCAGTAATCCCCATATCAAAACCTCCCAAATCATTGGCAAGGAAAGGTATGTTGCAACTACTTCTACGCATAGTGTCATTGAACATGGCTATATTTTCCTTCAAAGCAACAGCAGGTACCCATGAATTGAAATTCTTGTTAGGTTTCTCAACTGTCCAGTCCGAACGAGTATCATCAGTCCACTTTCCAGGATATCGTTTATACTCTTCTGTCTCCTGACCACCGGTATGAGAGAATAAGAATCCGCGTCCTTTCGTTTCTTTCCCAAATTCTTGTGACATTTCAAACATAACCTTGCAAACTGGGATAGCGGATGTACGATCCAACTTGATAAAGTCGGCTCCCTCCTCAAAGAAATGTTTCATCTGCTGCTTAAAGTAGTTTACAGCTTCGGGATTGTTAAAATCAATATTGCCACACAAAGTACCTTTCTTATTGTCTTTTTCTGTCTGAAACATAGCTGTAGTAGTACTGTTATTGTGCCATGGATTGGACTCTACATACGTATTTCTGAAATATCCCTTTTGCTGAAAATCTTCAAAAGCAGCTTCATTTCCGGTCTGAAAGATACAATCCCATGCCCAAAAACCACCTTTGATGTTACGCTGCTCTAAATGATTCCACATCGCTTTTCTATCCGGATAGCCTATTGTATCTGCTATAAAGTCCATATATCTGTGTGGCCCCTTCCCTTTATCATCATAACTCCAAAACCAGGAATCAATCCAATATGCGTCAATGGGATAATCGTGATCAATGATTTCATCGACACGTTTCATCGTTTCATCTTGGTTGGTATAACCGCCATACATCACACCGAAAGCCCACAACGGGGGTAATACTACGTTTGTATCAGCCTGGGCTGTCAGAGGGTGAACAAAGGTTCGATTATTTGATATCCGGGTGCATTGTGTAAAGAATATGCACAAAAACACCCATAAATATGTTCTATTTATTGTTTTCATTGTTTTTCTTTTCTGAGATAGTTCGAGTGTATTTTTGTCCAAATCGATCAGTTACTACCACTTTTATCTGTGAGTGCTCGTCAGCGGGAACAGCTTTAAACAGATGATTGGTGTGATCGTAACTCAACCATGAGTATTTTTTATTCTTTCCGGGTGCGTAAAGACTCTTTGCCAATGGATCTACTCCCCAATACTGCTCCATATCACCTTTCAGTACATCATTTTCATACCATTCTACCTTCCAAAGCGGATCATAGTTGAATACATTTGCAACAAAAGCCGTAGGATGTTCGGCGTCGGTACCCACTGGATAAATTTTTAATTGTTCATCTTTGTCGATCCCTACACCTTTGAAATACCATTTTATATCGTTACCATCTACTTCATAAACAGTATAGCCCTTAGGAGTTCCATCAAGCCCTACCTCGCCTTGCCACCAAGCTGCAGAAGCTGCAGCATGTGTATGCTCCGTAATTGAGTCATTGATTACAGTATTCCACTGTGTATGGCTATGCCCTGCTAGAATATGCACATTATATCCCTTCAAGCACTCATAAAACGCCTTGTTGTTTATGAGAGAATTCTTTTGTCTCTTCTCCATATTGGGCCGGGTATCAGCATCTGTATACATAGTGGGAATATGCAAGGCAATCATCACTGTTGTACCTTTCGCCACCTGCGCTAAGTCTTTTTTTAGCCATTCTAGCTGCTGACCATCAATATAGCCCATATAATGGTACGCATAGCCGTAGTAGAATACATCGTTTAAAACGATATAATGAATATTTCCTATATTGAAAGAGTAATAGTCGGGACCAAAAGCCTTCTGATACGACCGTCTTGACGACTCATGTGTTTCATTCGAATAGTCCATATCATGATTTCCCAGCACCTGATAGAAAGGAAAGTCAAACCGACCAATAGAATTCTTATAGTTATCAAAAAAGTTCAGTCGGTCAAAAACAATATCCCCGCAACTTATACCATGAAAAGAGGTATTATAAATATCTTGAGTTCCCTTTATATCATCTATTACTTTCTCTAATAACTGAAATTCTTCAGGATCAATGATCTGTGGATCTGCCCAAACTACAAATGTATGTTTATGTTGTTCCCTAACTGATTTCTTTATTTCAAAATCATAGCGATCTACATGGGGGACTATTTCTTTGTAAAATACCGGTATGCCATTTTTTAAAGGCGATTCATAGTGTTTAGGCAGTGAGTAGTAAACATAGCTTTGAGCCCCATCTACAAAAAGTTTATAATAACCTTTCGAATTTGTCTTGGTCACATTCCTGCCATCGGTTACAACAACCTCCGCTATACCTTTATTCTCACAATGAATTCTACCATTAATAAGTTGCTGAGCGTATAGAAAGTTAGCGGTCAAAGAGAGTAATAATAAAGCATATAACTTTTTTCTCATACTTCCATATTGTTTAGGAACTGACTAAAAAGTCTACAGTGATTCTATCAAGGCTACATCAAAGAAAATGGGGGAATTGAAGCAGTCTCAATTAATAACAGTCGACCTTTTAGTCAGTTTTTTTTTCTATTCAGCTTCTATTTAAGAATCCACATTAATTTGTTTACCTCATCATATCCATCAAACTGATTATTCAAAGCTGTCTCCAGATTCTCTCTGTTATAATTGGTTTCAGATGAAGGATAGAGCCATCTCATAGGAATAACAGAGGCATTCTCCAAATTTAGATTCGTATTGGGGTTAATGGGGAAAACAGGATATTTATTTCTACGATATTCAAAATAACTTTCTTCTGCATCTTGCATAAAGTTAAGAATATAGTGTTGAATCCAGATTTGTTTCAACTGTTCACTACTAGTGCTTTTGAAAGCAGCTTCTCCTGTAAAATAGTTGTTGATATAGTCTGCAGTTATTTCCATACCATGAGCATATTTATCGCCTTTAGTATTCATTTGAATGCCCAAAGCCCATTTTACTGCTGATTTATAATAATCTTCTGCACTTCCGGTAGTAATCCATCCATATATACGTGCCTCAGCCAGGATTAGCTGTTGTTCCGCATAACTGATCACCATTCTTGGTTCACTTGAAACATCTTTCAGATACCTGGAATTCAAAAGTGAGTAATCACCTTTTAGATAATTATTTGTCATTTCGGCATAATCCATAGAGACATCTACACCTTCATAGGCATCCATTACCGATTCATTATTACCCGTAGCTATTTTGATACTTGCTGGATCGGCAAAATAAAATAATCTACGATCATTCAGTTTTTTGAGTTCATCAATCAACAATGAGCTAATCACTGTTCGACTTGTGAACAAGTCGTTTGTTCCAGCCATAGGATGCATGTTGACAGAAGTATATACTAATCCTAAATATCCATCCGCTTCGCTCAGTAGCTGACCTGCATTAACAATTTCGGCAAAACGTTCTTTGATTCTCAGAGAAGCATCCCCTTCCTTTTTACTCATACTCATGAGGACTCTCAACGCTAAAGCATTGGTTGCCTTTCTCCACTTTTTAGGGTCTCCGGCAAAAGGGGTAGGGTCACCATCGAACTTAATACCATTTGCGAAATAAGTATCTGCCTCTTTCAGTTCATCGAGTACTCCCAATAATACATCTTTCTGGCTGTCGAATATAGGACGATAACTTCCTGTAGCCCCCTGGTTGGTTTGGCTATAAGGAATGTCACCTACACGCATCGTTGTTTTATAGAACATATAAGCTCTGGAAAACTTAGCAATTCCTCTATAGGAGTTCTCCATTGCTGTACCAGTAGCATACTCTACCATTTTTTCAATATTAGGCAGAATCGTCATTTGTTCGAAACTGCTATTACCAAAGCTGTTGTATTGTTCAGGCATTTGACTCTCGTTGGCAAATCCCAAATATTTTGCAATTGCATTTGGCTGCAAATATGCATGCGAATCTCTTCCGTTGAATTTTACATTACTCAGTACAATATTGGTACAGAGCATAGAAGCACTCGCTTTGGTAATAGAATCAGGATTGGTGTTGATTTCTTCAAAATTATTACAAGCAGATAGGCAAGATAAACAAATAAACCCCGCTGTATATACTATTCGATATATATTTTTCATACAATGTTCTTATTTAACAAGTTAGAAACCTATTTTTACATTAAATCCAAGATAGCGCTGTGACGGATCCGAGAAATTTTCGCTTCCTCCATCAGGGTCGGAATATTTAAAATCTTTTGCCCAAAATAGGACATTCTGCCCAATAGCTGATACAGACAAAGACTGGGCTTTTATCATCGAGCAAACTGTTTTGGGAACATTATAGGTTAATGAGACTTCTCTCAGTTTGAAAAATGTACCGCTTTTAATATCTGATTTTGAAGGAGCGCCCCCCCAAGCTGTACCCTTGTGATATGATTCAATATAAGATTTATAAGTAGTAGCAATATCATTGGGAACAAACACGCGAGTATCAGTGCCTTCTATAATATTGCCATACGTATCATACTGAACGGTACCAGAAACAATCTTCACACCTTGTCCAACATAGTTTTTACTACCTGGGGTTTTCATATCCAAATAACGTTCAGGCGTTACAGATTCGGGGTGCCCACCGGAACGCCACATATACATCTCTGTAATTGATGAGATATTACCACCTACGCGACCATCAAATGACAATCCCAGTTGCCAGCTTTTATACTTCAATGTAGTATTAACACCCCAAATCCAATCGGGACCTTTATTTCCATATTTTGATTGATATTTTGAGTATTCAGGCAAACCTGATGAGTTATGAATAATGCTTCCTTCCGAGTCTCTCAAATAATCATTGAAAACAAAAGCGTCTGCTCTCTCGCCAACTCTCACCCAAGGTTTGTCTGCAGAATATGTAGGATCCAATTTGGTGTAATAGTCAGCATATTTGGACCAGTTGAATGATAGCTCCCAGCGAAGATTTCTAGTTTCAATCGGAGTACCATTAATTGTTAATTCAACACCTTTGCGAGTGATTTCCTCTTGCGTGTTTATAAAGTTAGATGAATAACCTGATGAAGGACTGATGCTGGCACTCTTTATAAAGTCGTAAGCTTTCTTATTATAGTAAGCAAAGTCAAAAGAAAGCCTATTCTTCAGTAGATTGACGGCAGTTCCGAACTCGTAAGTACGGGTAGACTCGGGCAGAATGTCTGTACCGCGTATAGTAGTAGGCAATACAGCCGAACTCAAAGTTCCCCACACACTACTGTTTACACTTAATACAGAATTAATAGCATAAACATCAGCTGCTTTTTTCGAAGTTACCCAAGAGCCTCTCAGCTTCCACAATGATAGCCATTCCCACTCTGGAAGTAATTCGGATACTACAAAACTTCCGGAAAAAGATGGATAAAGATATGAACGGGTTGTCTCTGGAAGTGTAGATACCCAGTCATTACGAAGAGTCATTTCGGCAAATGCCAGACTACGCCAAGATAGGCCTAAACGACCATACAAACTGTTTGTCTGCTTCTTGTACATGCGCGATGCTACCTTAGCGGGGTCAACAGAGGCCTTCAGTGAATAAAATCCAGGTATGGAAAGTCCGCCTTTGGTGCGAGCCTCTATTCCTTCATCCTGAGTATACATAATAGAACCTCCCACAAAGCCATCTACTCCAAAATCTTTATAACGATAGTTGGCTGACGTAATAAAGTCACCATTGATACTATAGCCACGACCAATACCTGTGTTATAAGATCCTTTCTGAGATTCTCCCCATACTTCCTCTCCACCGGATATAACAGTTGAATTACCTCCACCTTGGAAAGAGCCTTTAGAGATTCTGACATCCTGACGATTGCTGTATGTATCGTATCCCAAACGTACTAATGTATTCAGCCACTTGGTAGGCTCATACTTCATTTCAACAGACCCGTTGAAAATATCTTTATTCAATGAATGTAGTCTTTCGTAGCGGTCAAAGTATGGATTGTTGTTTCCTGCTGTATAGCTATTATTTTGCACTTCATTCGGAGTCAACCAATAGTCTTTATAATCTCTCAAATCCCAATCGGGAGAAGCCCAGATAAGCAGACTGTACATAGGATCGTAGCCAGTATAACCACTAAATCCCAAATTGGGTGATTCATGTTTGTTATAAGCTAAGTTTGTAGTGAATGAGAATTTGTCGAACTTAATATCACCACCTAATGTATAAGTATATTTATCGTAAGTAGAATTAGGGTACTGCCCTTTGTTATTGATCCACGTTGCAGAAGCACGAACATTCCCATATTTTCCTTTCTGCGAAATACTTACGTTATTGTTGAGGATATAGCCCTGCTCCAAGAAGTTTCTGAAATTATTCTTTCCTCGTGCAATGTAAGGCATTGCCTTCATTGTTTTAGAAATGGGGTCCCATTGAATCACTTCCTGTCCTTCGAGTGGAGCTCCCCATGAGCCGTCACCAGAGCGTACATATTCCAAAGATCCATCTACATTTTGCTTCACTACACGTCCGTAAGTTGATTGCAATTCTGGAATAGCCAGATAGCCGGCAGAAAACATTGTTCCACTATTAACCGCAATACTAATACCTTCCTTCTCAGCTCCGCGCTTGGTAGTAACCATGATAGCACCACTCTGCCCACGTGAACCATAAAGAGCGGAAGCGGTGGCACCTTTCAATACACTTAGCGATTCAATATCATCCGAAGCCACTTCGCGAAGAGTCATATTGGCATAAGGAATACCATCAATAACCAACAAAGGTTGCTCGCCACGCACTAAGATGCTAGGTCCTTCACCGAATTCACTAGAGTTCAATACATTCACACCTGCAATTTTGCCAGTCAGAGAAGACCCAACATCAATACCCTTCACCGTTTGTAAATGATCGCCTTTTAAATTCTGAACCGCATATCCTAAGGCTTTCTCTTCACGCTTGATACCTAAAGCCGTTACAACAACTTCTTCCAATGCTTTTGCATCTTCCTTCATCACTATCTGAAGTACTTGTTTAGCTCCCACTTTTACCATCAGAGGTGTGTATCCTACAAAAGTTATTTCAAGTTCTCCATTTCCAGGCACCATCAAAGAAAAAGCACCATTTGCATCAGATATAGTACCTGTATTTCCATTCTTAATACGAATACTCGCCCCAATAATAGGCTCACCAACCTCATCAGTAATTGTACCTGCTATTTTTTTTTCTGACAGATTATTTTGCGCTGTCTTTTTTAAAATAATCTGCGTACCTACTATTTCGTAAGCAATCTCCCGCCCATCAAATAGCTGTTTTAAGATAGAATTAATATTCTTGGTTTCACCTTTTATTTGTACTGTTTTATCTAAATTGATTGAGTTGTCAAAAACAAAAGAGTAATCTGTCTGTTTTTCAACTATTTGTATCAGATTCTTAATTGTAATTTGTCCTACTGGAATATTAATATTGCCAGAGTTCTGTGCCCATATTGTAGAGCAAAAAAACAAGCAGAACAAAATAAAAATACTACTTAATATTTGTTTAAGCTTTAACATTGTAAACTCATTTAAGGTTAAATAAAAAACTATTATTATCTTTGTCTGCAAAATGCAAGACTTCCCTATATTACTCGCTTAGCGAATAATATATATATCTCGGGTTTTGTATATAGGACGTAGAAGATAGCCGTCTTCTACGTCCGTTTTTATATATTTATCTACATGTGATGGTAACCTCCTCTCCGTTTATAGAATAATCAATGGGTGTAATACGGTTAATTATCTCAAGCATTTCCCTAAAGGACTCTGTTTTCACAGTCATCCAATAGCGTTTTGTAGTATTAATATTATTTACGGCTATCTTCACACCATACCAACGCTCCATCTTACGTACCAAGTCCGTAAGTTCTTCTCCATCGATTTTCAATTTGCCCAAACGCCAGATGACCTCTTCCTGAGCATTACAATTAGCTAAAATGCATTTATCGGTATCATACAAAGGAATAATGGCTTTCTGATTGGGTTGTAATTTAGCCAACAGTTTATTGGATGAGGAAGAAAACACACTAACACTTCCGGTCAACAAAGTGACGGATATTTCTGCCTTATCTTTATAAGCATTGACGTCAAACGAAGTGCCGTGGACTACCACTTTTAAATTATCTACCATTACATCAAACGGATGATCTTTGTCTTTTGCTACATCAAAGAATGCTTGTCCTTCCAGTTTCACCGAACGTTTGGTGCGGCTATAATCGGTGGAATAAGTAAGTACTGACCCCGAATTAAGTAAGACACTAGTTCCATCAGGCAAACAGACTTCCGCTTTCTGCCCCAATGGCGCTTTAAAACAAACCATCTTATTTTCCTCTTCTCTGGAAAATAACAGAGGGATTGAAATGCCTATTAATAAAGCTACGGTTGCCGCAACAGCAATGGTACGGTAAAGTACAGTACGCGAATACATTTTGATGGGGTGCATACGGTTAATATTGCTTATAATCCTGTTCCATACTTTTTCTTTATTAGAATTGTCAAATAAGAAATCCGTATGAGCCAAACTCCAACTTTCCTTGAGTTCTTGAAGCTCACGTTCATTTTTGGGATCGGACTTACGCCAAGCAGATAACTCTGCTTTATCCTCAGCGGTCGCTTCTCCCGCCAAGTATTTCGATATAAGAGAATATAGTTCCATAATATTGTGTTTTCTATAATAGACACATAAGAAAATAAATACCCCTAAAAAACATTTGCTTTTTCTAAAATAAAACAAGTAGAAATGTATTTAGAATAATAATAAAAGTATTAAATTAAAAGACATGAATGTAATCCTTTTGCATAAGAGATTTTGCTTTATACACTTCTAAGTGCTATCATTTTCGTAATCTCACGAAAATGATCACCTACATTGAATTATTTAGCAAACTATATTCAACCAATTCATGGAGAAAACAAACCGCAAAAGGAAAAATTTTACTACATCAGAGATCATTCACCTCAAACATTTTCCCAAGCGAATAAATAGCCATCTGTTGTTCAACCTGATAAACAGTGTCAGCAACCTCAACTAAAACTCTTTCATGATTATAGTATCAGGATTCTTCGAAAGATTATCTTTCCCACTCTTAATTCTATTTATACGAGTTTCGGACATACCGCTAAAAATACGCAGCAAGTCATAGCCTAATTCTTGTGCGGAAGTAGTTTCGTGCAGTTCTCGTAAACTGGATTCTATAGATTGGTATGATATGGTAGTTTACATGTTTATAATTGAATTTGAAATTATCTGAATTTAAACAAAAATAGACAATTATTCAAAAAAGGAATCTTGTAAAAGAAAAGTTTTTCTAAAAACTTAGCCAAACTTCCTTTTCATAAATAATCAGCCAACAATATTCAAAACATCCGAGGGATGAACCAGTTCATATTTACAAGGTATTTCCTTTTTACCATTGCTCCAGGTAGCCAAAGCGAAGTCAACGTGAGAGTTGGCGGCACAGGCACTATCATACGCGGCATCTCCTATATACAAACAGGTTGACGGAGTAGCACCTGTCTTTTCAAAGTAAGCAAGTATCGGCTCTGCCGAAGGCTTGGGCTTTACAGTATCCGTTACGCAAATGGAAACATCGAAGAGATGAAATATTTCACAGAGAGCATCATCGTTATTCAATTCACTTCGTATTCGTGAAGTAATTAATCCCAATCTGAATTGCCTTTCTTTCAGGGTATTAACAAGTTTATCAATCCCTTCAAACAAAGCTATCTCGCTTCTATATTTTTGGAAATTACGGCTCCATAATTCAAACGCTTTATCCGGATTCTCTATTCCTAACTTCTGCATAGTAGTAACGCCTGGTATGCCTAACACAAAATCCAGTTCCTTTTTCTCGAAATGTTTACCCAGCAACTCTTCAATGGTTTGCTGCCATGTGTTTATTACAGCACTTTCGTTATCAACCAATGTGCCGTCAACATCAAGACATACTAACCCCTTTCAACAGACAAACTAAGCAATTTCTTCTTTATATACAGTTCGTCCCCGCTACCTGTGACGAACGTCCCCGCATGCGGGGCTATGAGTCACTGCATGCGGGGACGAATGGAACGGGTATGCGTGACGAACTAGTTGTCGGCAGAAAAGGACTTAGTATCCGGTAAGCAATGATTTAGGTTGCGGCAGTCAAGTACATGGCACAGCCGTTAGATTATTTATGAATGAATATAACGCTTAGAGGGCCAAATTGCATATTATTGCATTTAGAGCACCTTTCTTCAGAAACAAATCAACTCAAAAACGCATCGAAGCAACCAAGTATGTGCCTAAAATGAAGAGTTATGAGTCCATAAAAGGGCTTTTTTCATCGCGAAAGGCCTCGAATGGGCCAAACATCGACGAATCTATAGTTAATTTATGGTTAACGAATCTATATACTTAGTTAAAAGTGATAGATAGTGAGGGTAAAAATGCTGTTTTAGTGGTAGACATTTTTTACTATCACTCTTCTGTAATTCTTTTCAGCAAGGAGTTTCCGTTCAGTTAGTGAGGGTAAGTGATGGTAAACCACACTTTTTTTTCTCTAGGAGGAGAGCAGCGCATAAACATGCAATTGGCTTTATCTATAAGGAAATTTGTACTCTTATTAAAAAACAGTATATTTGTGTTCGAATAGACGTTGACAACTAACTCACTTAAACTGACTAATTATGAAGAAAGGTCTTAAAATTACCGCAATTACCGTTGGGAGTATCTTGGTTTTGATGCTCCTATTGCCTTTTGCGTTTCAAGGAAAAATGGAGAAAATCATTAAAACGGAGGGAAACAAGATGTTGAATGCTCAGTTCGACTTTGAGAAACTGGGCATTAGTCTTTTCCGCAACTTCCCCAAAGCGTCTGTTACTCTCAATAATTTCTGGCTAAAGGGTACCGGTGAATTCGAAAAGGATACGCTGGTGCAGGCGGGAGAGGTTACCGTTGCTCTCAATTTGTTTTCGCTGTTCGGAAACAGTGGTTACGATATTTCAAAGATTACACTCGAAGATACGAAGTTACATGCCATTGTTCTGCCCAACGGAAAGGTGAACTGGGATGTCATGAAGCCCGACTCGGCTGCAACGGATGCTGCTGCCGCAGAAGAGGCCCCGTTCAAAATGAAGTTACAGGAGCTCACGGCCAGCAACCTGACGATTATTTACGATGACCGCCAGGCGGGTATGTTGGCGCAAATAGATAGTTTGGAGGCTACTTGCTCGGGCGACTTAGGCAGTGACCGCACGCTCTTGAAGGTGGAGGCTAAAACGCCGGGACTTTCTTTCAAGATGGGTAACATTCCGTTCTTAAGCAGGGCGGTGGTGACCACGCGGATGGATTTGGATGCCGACTTGCTCAATAGCCGCTACACGTTCAAGGAGAGTGAGTTCAGCCTGAATGCCATCAAAGCGGGAATCGATGGTTGGGTGGCTATGAAGGATCCGGCCATGGAGATGGATTTGAAATTGAAGACCAGCGAGGTTGGGTTCAAGGAAATTCTTTCTTTGATTCCGGCTATCTACGCGAAAGATTTTGAAAGCATCAAAACCAACGGCAAGGCTACCTTGTCGGCTTTTGCAAAAGGTACGTTGCAGGGCGATACATTGCCGCAGTTTGATGCGACGCTGGATGTGAAAGATGCCATGTTCCGCTACCCATCGTTGCCGGCAGGGGTCGATCAGATCAACGTACATGCCAACATGAAGAACCCGGGCGGCAGTGCCGACCTTACAGAAATTACGGTCAGTCCGTTCAGTTTCCGGTTGGCGGGAAATCCGTTCAGCATCACGGCCGCTGTTAAGACTCCGGTTAGTGATCCGGACGTAAAGGCTTCAGCTAAAGGTACGCTGAATTTGGGCATGATTAAGCAGGTTTATCCGCTGCAAGACATGGAACTCAACGGGGTGGTGAATGCCAATATGGAGATGGCGGGCCGCTTGTCTTATGCCGAGAAGGAGCAGTATGACAAGTTCTACGCAGCAGGTACCATCGGACTGAGCAACATGAAGTTGAAGATGAAGGGGATGGATGATGTGGATATCAAGAAGTCGTTGCTCACTTTCACTCCGAAGTATTTGCAGTTGAGCGAAACAACGGTCAACATCGGTAAGAATGATGTGACTGCCGACAGCCGTTTCGAGAATTACATGGGTTATGCCTTGAAAGATAAAACATTGAAAGGTACGCTCAACATCCGCTCTAATCACCTCAACCTGAACGATTTTATGGGTAGTGCGGACACTACCGCAACAGCAACTCCCGCCGATAGCACGGGAATCATTGTCATTCCCAAGAACATCGATTTCCAGATGGAGGCTAATCTCAAAGAGGTGTTGTTCGATAAAATGGCTTTCAGAAACATGAACGGTAAACTGGCCGTGAAGGAGGGAAAAGCAGACATGAAGAATCTGTCAATGAATACCATGGGCGGACAAGTAGTGATGAATGGATATTATTCTACGCAGAACGCTGAGAAGCCCGAAATGAACGGGGCGTTCAAGTTAACGGGTATTCAGTTTGCGCAGGCGTACAAGGAGCTCGACATGGTGCAGAAGATGGCGCCTATATTCGAGAATTTAAAAGGAAACTTCTCCGGAAATATGGATATACGCACGGAACTCGACCCAACCATGAGTCCGGTAATGGAGACGATGAAGGGGGCGGGAAGCCTCACAACACAGGACATCAGCCTCAGCGGGGTGAAGGCGATCGACGGAATTGCCGACGCTTTGGGTAAGCCGGCACTGAAGGATATGAAAGTGAAGAACTTGAAGGTGGACTTCACCATCGACAAGGGGCGGGTGTTTACCGAACCGTTCGATGTGAAGTTGGGTGAGTACACCATGAATTTATCGGGCAGCACGGGACTGGACCAGAGCATTGCTTACGCCGGTAAGGTGAAGTTACCCGCTTCGGCAGGTAGTTTGGGACAGTTGTCTACACTCGACCTGAAGATTGGCGGTACGTTTACCTCGCCCAAGGTGTCTATCGATACCAAGAGTATGGCTAAGCAGGCAGCGGAATCGGTCAAAGACAAAGCAATTGACAAGTTGGGTGAGAAACTGGGACTCGACTCGGCCACACGTGCCAATACGGATACGTTGAAGAAAAAAGTAACAGAGAAGGCCACCGAGAAGGTATTGGACTTCTTGAAAAAGAAAATAAAATAATGTTGTTGAAGTTATACGAAAAGAATAACAATCCCAATGATTTGCAACGAATTGTGGATGTATTGAATGATGGCGGGTTAATTATTTATCCCACAGATACGATGTATGCCATCGGATGCCACGGTTTGAAGGAGCGGGCTATCGAACGCATCTGCCGGATAAAGGATATTGATTCCAAGAAGAATCATCTTTCCATCATCTGCTATGACATGAGCAGCATCAGTGAGTACGCCAAGTTGGATAACAATACGTTCAAACTGATGAAAAGAAACCTGCCCGGCCCGTTTACATTTATTCTGGGTGCGGGAAGCCGGTTGCCGAAGATATTCAAGAACCGCAAGGAGGTGGGTATCCGCATGCCCGACAATGACATTTCACGGGAGATAGCTCGCATGCTCGATGCTCCCATCATGACCACCACCCTACCCTACAACGTGAAGGATGATGTGGAGTATCTTACTACGCCGGAACTGATTGAGGAGAAATTCGGAAACATGGTCGACTTGGTGGTCGACGGCGGCATTGGTGGTATTGAACCGTCAACCATTGTGTATTGTGTAGACGGTGAGGCGGAGATTACCCGTCAGGGAAAAGGCATCTTACAAGAATTTTAAATAAAAAAGACCGGCTCAGTTACTGAACCGGTCTTTTTTGTATCTGTACGTAAGCCGAAGGCCTTAGTCGGCCAGCAAGGATTCGGGATCCAGGTTGGCTGCTTCAATATCTTTGAAGTAACGGTACGTACCTACTTTCAATTCAAAGGTAGCAGCGTCATCGCAAACAATAATGCCATGCTCATGCATCTGCAAAGCACTGATGGTCCACATTTGTGTAATGGGGCCTTCAACAGCATGATACAAAGCGCGGGCTTTGTTGTGACCGTTCACAATGATAAGCACTTCTTTAGCAGCCATCACGGTTCCTACTCCTACTGTGAGCGAAGTCTTCGGAACTTTGTTCACATCGTTATCAAAGAAACGCGAATTAGCAATAATCGTGTCTGTTGTCAACGTTTTGATGCGTGTACGCGACGAGAGGGAAGAGCCCGGCTCATTGAACGCAATGTGTCCGTCGGGACCAATACCGCCCAAGAACAAGTCAATGCCACCGTAAGAAGTTATCTTAGCCTCGTAATTGGCACATTCTTCTTCCAAGTCGTTTGCATTACCATTGAGAATGTTCACGTTTTCACGCTTCACATCCACATGGCTGAAAAAATTATTCCACATGAAAGAGTAATAGCTTTCCGGATGTTCTTGCGGCAAGCCTACGTACTCGTCCATGTTGAACGTTACTACATTTTTAAAAGATACCAGGCCTTTCTTATTAAGGTCGATTAATTCTTTGTACATGCCCAGCGGAGACGATCCGGTAGGTAAACCAAGTACGAAAGGTTTGTCCGCAGTAGGCTGTGCCTTGCGGATACGGGCTGCCACATAACCGGCTGCCCATTTGGAAATTGCCTGATAATCGGGCTGAATAATGAGTCTCATGTCAGATTGTATTTAAGATGTTAATAAATTGGGGGAATTTCTATACATAGTGTTATCTGTCTTTCTTCAATCTGTCGGCCATGGCTCTACCTAGCTTTTCGCATTGCTCGTAGATGTTGTCGTCGATAGCCATTTTCATGTCCACAGGATCACCTACAATCTCGAACTTGCTCTTTTCGGCAAACTCGGCCAAGCGTTTCACTGCGGCACTCGACCAGCAGAATGATCCGAAGTAACCCAGGTAACGGTCTTTCATGTCACGAGTCAGAATCTTTGAAATCAACGAATCAATTTCAGGGAAAAGGTGATTGCAGTATGTGGTACTACCAATGATGAGACCTTTGTATCTGAATATATCGGCTATGATATACGAATGATGACGTTTGTTGGCATTATGCAAAATGATGTTCTTTATGCCTTGTGCAGAGAGTTCCAACGCAATGGCTTCGGCCATCTGTTCGGTGTTGCCGTACATGGTTCCGTAAACAATAACCACGCCTTCTTCTCCTTCGTAACGGCTCAATTTGTCGTATATGCCAATTACTTTCTCAATCTGATCAATCCATACCGGTCCGTGTGTAGAACAGATAGCTTTGATGGGAAGAGGTGCCAGCTTTTCAAGGGCTTTTTGTACAGCCGAACCATACTTGCCCACAATATTGGCATAGTAGCGTCTCATTTCATCCCAGAAGATTTCCACATTCATGTTGCTGTCTATGAAACCACCGTCGAGCGTACCGAATGCTCCGAACCCATCGCCCGAGAAAAGCAATCCTTCCGTTTCGTCGAATGTCATCATCGTTTCCGGCCAATGTACCATAGGTGTAAGGTAGAACCGGAGTTTGTGATAACCCAAATCGAGCGAATCTCCATTCTTGATAAGCAACTGATGATCCGGCGAGATGTTGTAGAATCCTTCTACCATGCCGAATGTTTGCTTGTTACCCACAATGGTTATGTTGGGATAGTATTTTTTAATCAGCGATATAGAACCTGAATGATCGGGCTCCATGTGGTTAATAATAAGATAATCAACCGGTCTGTCGCCGATAACGGCTTTTATTTTGTGCAGAAATACCTCAAAATAACAAATATCTACCGTGTCTATTAAAGCAACCTTACCATCATCAATCAGATAGGAATTATATGACACACCATAAGGAAGGGGCCACAATCCCTCAAACAAATGTTTGGTGCGGTCGTTTACCCCCACATAATGTACTTTACCCCTGATTATTGTTTTCTGTTTCATACTTCTTTTTTTTTATAAAGCAAAAATAATCCTTTTTTTTCAATCTTTATATAACTTACCCTGATATGAGCCTCTTTCCTGCATCCTTTTCTGAACCCGGGCGGTAAATTCATAGTTCTTCAATCCCCAGTCGGGCGCAATAAGCAACTTCTTGGGCGATTGCGAAATGAAACGTTCCAGTACGATGTCCGGACGAAGGTGTTCTACATAATCAATCACTAAATCAATGTATTCGTCAACTCCGAACAGATGAAACTCTTCGGGGTTCTTGTAATATTCATAAGCCATGCGGGTACCTCGTATGAGTTGCAGCTGATGCAGTTTCAACGTGGTAAGCGGCAAACGCGAAAGGGTGCCGGCCTGCGACACGATTTCTTCCGGACTCTCACCCGGCAGTCCCAATATAACATGACCGCCCGTAAGAATGCCTCTCGAAGCAGTTCGCTCGATGGCATCAACGGTTTCGGCGAACGTATGTCCGCGGTTGATCCGTATCAACGTTTGGTCATTGGTACTTTCAATTCCATATTCAACCAATAAAAAGTGCTGTTTGTTCAATTCCTCCAGATAGTTGAGCAATTCATCGGGCATGCAGTCGGGCCGTGTACCAATAACAAGTCCCACTACATCTTCGGTTTGAAGGGCTTCCAGGTATTTGTTTTTCAACTCCTGCAATTCGCCGTAGGTATTGGTGTAAGCCTGAAAATAGGCCAAATACTTCATATCGGGATATTTATACGAAAAGAATCGTTTCCCTTCTTCCAACTGGGTGCGTACCGACTTGTCGGTGTGGCAGTATTCGGGATTAAAAGTCTGGTTGTTGCAGTAAGTGCAGCCTCCCTGACCTTTGGAACCGTCCCGATTAGGGCAGGTAAACCCGGCATTTATGGATATTTTCTGAACTTTGCAGGTGAAATGCTGCTTCAAGAAGGCAGCAAAATCATTATATAGTGGGTTGTGAACCATCATTCAACTAATTTTAGCTGCAAATTTACGAATTAAGTAATTACAAATTCTTAAATTTGCGGGATAATGCGTAAATCAAAACTATTAAAAGATGAAAAAACTTAGCATACTCTTTCTACTTTGCCTGTTGGTGCAGGTAGTACCGGCACAGGGAAGCAAGGCTCTCGACTTGAAGGAAATCACATCCGGCAAGTTTCGTGCCGAAGGTATTCAGGGTGTAATTCCAATGGCCGACGGAGAACACTATACTCAGATGAATGCCGAAGGTACTCAAATCATTAAATATTCGTTCAGAACCGGGCAGCAAGTGGAAGTTGTATTCGATGTGGCCAAAGCGCGTGAGTGTACCTTCAAACGTTTTGACGGTTACACCTTCTCACCCGACGGCAGTAAGATTCTGATCCGCACGGAAACGCAACCTATTTACAGGCATTCATACAAGGCAGTACATTACCTATACACCATCAAACGGAATATCGTTGAAAAGTTGTCGGAAGGCGGTCCGCAGCAATCGCCCGTGTTCTCGCCCGACGGTAACATGGTGGCTTTTGTCAGAGACAACAACATTTTCCTGGTGAAGATGCTTTACGGTAACAGTGAATCACAGGTGACAGAAGACGGCAAGTTTAATCATGTGCTGAATGGCATACCCGACTGGGTGTATGAAGAGGAGTTTAGTTTCGCTACGGCTTTGGAGTTCAGCCCGGACAACACCATGCTGGCTTTTATCCGCTTCGACGAATCGGAAGTAGCGTCTTTCACGTTCCCTATCTTTGCCGGACAAGCTCCGCACTACAGCGCACTCGAAACCTATCCGGGTGCCTATACATATAAGTATCCCAAAGCAGGTGAAGCCAACTCAAAGGTTTCCGTGCATACATTTGACATCAAGTCGAAAGTAACCCGCAAAATGAAGTTGCCGTTGGATCCCGACGGATATATTCCTCGCATCCGTTTCACGCAAGATGCAGCCAAGTTGGCTATCATGACGCTGAACCGTAACCAGAACCGGTTCGATCTTTATTTTGCCGATCCGCGTTCCACACTCTGCAAGCTGGTGTTGCGTGACGAGAGTCCTTACTACATTAACGAAAGTGTGTTTGACAATATAATGTTCTATCCTCAAAACTTCAGCTTCATCAGCGAGAAAGACGGATACTCACACCTATATTGGTACAGCATGGGTGGTAATCTGATTAAGCAGGTTACGAAAGGTAAGTTTGAGGTGAAACGTTTCATCGGGTGGGATGCTGCTACGAATACATTCTACTTCGAAAGCAATGAAGAAAGTCCTCTACGTACGGCTGTATACAAGACCGACAAGAAGGGCGGACGCATCAAGCTGTCTGAGAAAGCGGGTACCAATTCTGCCATCTTCAGCAGCAATTTGAAGTATTTCATGAACACCTACTCGAACCTGCAAACGCCTGCCGTTATTACGCTGAACGACAATACGGGAAAGGTGCTGAAAACTTTGGTGACTAACCAGAAACTGAAGGAAACGCTGGCGCAGTATCAGCTGCCGAAGAAGGAGTTCTTTACTTTCCGTACTTCGCAAGGCACGGAACTCAATGGATGGATGATTAAGCCGGCCGACTTCAACGAATCGAAAAAATATCCGGTGTTGTTGTATCAATATAGCGGTCCGGGCAGCCAGGAAGTGGTCGACAAATGGGGTATCGGTGGTGATCGCGGTGGCATCGGCTGGGATGCATACATGGCTTCCAAAGGCTATGTGATAGTATGTGTAGACGGTCGCGGAACAGGCGGCCGGGGCGCTGAGTTTGCCAAATGTACGTACCTGAATCTGGGTGTGAAAGAAGCACAAGATCAGGTAGAAACAGCCAAGCACATGGCTGCACAGCCTTATGTGGATAAGAGTCGCATTGGTATCTGGGGATGGAGTTTCGGCGGATACATGACCATCATGAGTATGAGTGAAGGTACGCCGATATTCAAAGCAGGTGCGGCCGTAGCGGCAGTAACCGACTGGAGATTCTACGATACCGTGTATGTAGAAAGATTTATGCGCACACCGCAGCAAAATGCAGAAGGCTACAAAGCAGGATCGGCTTTCACCCGAGCTGCCAACCTAAACGGTCGCTTGCTGTTGGTGCACGGCATGGCCGACGATAACGTACACTTCCAAAACTGCGCGGAATACAGCGAATGCTTGGTGCAAGCCGATAAGCAATTCGACATGCAGGTGTACACCAACCGAAACCACGGTATTTACGGCGGTAACACCCGTTACCACTTATTCACCCGGTTAACGGAGTTTTTCCTAAATAATCTATAAAAAAGGTTGCGGCGGAGGGTTTTACCTTCCGCCGCAACAATAAATATAAAGAGCAATCAGAACTAATTGTGCCATCGGTTGTTTTTAGATGTAGAAACGATAGATTATGCGAAGATGAGTCACCGAAAAATTCTTTCCGTAGCTTTTAATATGTCATTGGGGTATGCCCCCGTTATTTTAACCATATTACTTAGCGAATTAATGGCACAGGATGTTGCGATATACATAGGCATGGCAACAGCTCTCACTTATACATACTTCACCTTGTATATAAACAAGGCGAGGATGCACAATTACATTCTATACCTGTCAACCTTTGTTTTATCGGTACTAGCTCTGGCTACATTGCTTCCTATCGATTACTGTCCGAAAGGAAACTTGCCCATTACATTGGAAATGTCTATTGTAGTTCCGTTACTCATTCTGCATTTGCATCGCAGGCGTTTTGTCAATTACTTCCGACGTAAGAAAGGGGCCTGTGACAAGCCGAACCTGATTCAAAGTGCGGAGTCGACTGTAGTAGCGGGTAAGGTTATTCTTATTTTATCGGGGCTTCAGTTCCTTGCTTTGACGTTAGGCATCTTATTTTGGCATCCACTCGCGGAAAGAACGATGTGGGTGTACTTCAACTTACTGCCGGGACTAATCTTTTTATTCAGTATCTTGCTCAACCAAGTAGTCATCAATTTTTTCAATTCCATGATGGCCTGTTTGGAATACGTTCCCATCGTAAACGAAAGAGGAGATGTGATTGGTAAAAGCTTGAAGGTGGAGGCCATTAGTTATAAAAACACATACATCAATCCGGTTATCCGTATCGCAGTGGTGAGCAACGGACGTTTGTTTCTCTGCAACCGCTCACAAGAGTGTATTCTCGACAAAGGGAAGACGGATATTCCAATGGAATGTTATTTGCGCTACCGCGAAACACTTAAAGAAGGTGTGGCGAGGGTAGTTGGGCATGTATTCCCCAACCTGACCGATATAGAACCGACCTTTAGCATCATGTATCATTTTGAAAATAAAATCACCAACCGTTTGATTTATTTGTTTGTGGTGAACATGGATGACGAATCAGTTCTATGCAATCCCCGATTCAAAAACGGAAAACTGTGGACTCTGCAACAGATGGAGCAGAATTTAAAAGAAAACTTCTTCTGTGAATGTCTGGAGGTAGAATACGAATACCTCAAAGACATTATTTATACAACAGAAAAATACAAGGGATCTTAGACAGATCAGGAACCTTGCCTTTCCATTCACTGATTGCACGTGTTTTAATGTACTCGCCCTCACAAGTGAGATTGGCTGCTATACAGAGTTTAGTCTGCGGACGGCAATTTTGCAGCAGGTCGTCAATCATTTTATGGTTGCGGTAAGGTGTTTCAATAAACAGTTGTGTCTGATTCTCGGAATAGATGCGCTGTTCGAGTTGCTTGATTCTTTTCACCCGTTCACCCGGTTCGATGGGCAGGTATCCGTGAAAAGCAAAACTTTGACCGTTAAAGCCCGAACCCATAACGGAAAGAATAATAGATGACGGCCCCACCAACGGAACTACTTTCAGATTCTTACGCTGCGCGATGGCTACCACATCGGCACCCGGGTCGGCTACTGCCGGACAGCCTGCCTCGGAAATAACTCCCATCGATTGCCCAGCCAACAAAGGTTTCAGATAGCCCGAAATATCCTCGGCAGAAGTGTGCTTGTTCAACGGATAAAAACTAAGTGAGTCAATATCGAACTCGCGATCTACCTTTTTCAGGAAACGGCGTGCCGAACGAACATCCTCTACTATAAAATGTTTGATCCCTTGAATGATCTCTATATTATAAGCCGGCAAAACGGTGTTCAACTCGGTGTCGCCAAGTGTAACCGGCAACAGATAAAGGGCTGTATCCATAAATGATTAAAATTTAAACTTATCTGACGTGTATTGTGATTTGGCTAATACCAAATCATAGTCTGTCGTATTGAGTAATTGTTGGATGGTCACTTTCTTATTGTGTTCGATATAGGAAGAGATAATTTGCATACCTACCCATATACCGATTAGCGGAGGTGAGTCATCTCCAAAATAAACCGGATCGGGTGCCGGCTTTGTATAGTTGCGAATAATTTGAGGGTCGGTTGCATGCAGATGTCCGTTGGCCAACATATATTCCCACACCGTTTTACGATGACTCTCACACCACGCCTTTTCACGCTTGGAATATCCCAAAAGATCTTCAGCTGAAGATATGTTCAAAATCTCCTGTACGATGTAGTTTAGCTTGCCGAAATGAAGAAGCGTATGTAATAAGGTGCGCTTGCTGTTAGCCGGCAAAGGATATTTGCTGAAAAGATAGAAGAAAAAACAATCGGGCACTATGCGTTCAGGCGACATGGAACGACATTGATAATCGTAATAGAATTTTTTGTAAAGTGGGTAATCAGCACCCATATATTTATCAAGACTGATTCCAATCAGACTGTCTTGAACGATAATCGACTCATTGAACGCAGAAATCTGGGTGTACACATGCGGAACAGGTAATTGAGGAACCTCCTTCGTTAACCGGGCAAATCCTTTGTTTATCTGTTTTTCTATTTTCCCAATATCTTCATATTTGGCTTCCACATCAGCCATGAGTTGCAACAAAGTGGTATCTGAGTAGAACTCCTTGAGCTTCTGATGAATGTTATCGTCGTTAACCCGACCGATAGAGAGCACATCTTCTATCAGGATTTTAGTCTCCTGCATGCTCTCGGTATTCATCTTCTGAAGAGCAGAAAAACTATTGAATTTTACATATTCGGTGAGCAGCCTATCATAACGGGTTATGTGAACGGCTGCACTATCTGAACGTTCTAAAGGCTTACTGTCGCCGCCAAATTTACAAGCGGAGAGCAGCAAGCCTATTAGAATAAATATGTAGATTCTCTTCAGACTCATTTAACGATTAACCGTAAATGATATGACCATCTTCATCTTTGTACTCATCAAGTCCTTTTTCGTAGGTAGCCATTGCACGAAGGCTCATGCCCACGCTAGAGAATCCTCCATCATGGAATAAGTTCTGCATCGTCACTTTACGAGTAAGATCGGAGAACATCACAATACAATAGTCAGCACATTCATCGGCAGATGCATTACCCAGTGGTGCCATGCGATCAGCAAAGTCAAACAGCTTATCCATTCCTTTCACTCCCGATCCGGCAGTAGTCATGGTAGGCGACTGAGAAATGGTATTGATACGTACGTTGTGCTCACGACCGTAAATGTATCCAAAGCTGCGAGCGATAGACTCAAGCAATGCTTTGGCATCGGCCATGTCATTGTATCCGAAGAAAGTACGCTGTGCAGCCACATAGCTTAACGCCAATATGGATCCGTATTCTGATATGGCATCTAATTTCTTAGCCACCTGAATCATTTTATGGAAAGAAACAGCTGAAATATCAAGTGTTTTATCCAGCATATCGTAATCAAGATCATCATACGTACGTCTTTTGCGCACATTGGGCGACATACCAATAGAGTGGAGAACAAAGTCTACTTTCCCACCGAAAATTTCCATAGAACGTTTAAATACAGTTTCCAGATCTTCAACGCTGGTAGCATCAGCGGGTATTACCTCACAGTTCAGTTTTTCAGATAAAGCACTTACTTCACCCATTCTAACTGCAATAGGAGTATTTGACAATGTAATGGTTGCACCTTCTTCAACGGCTTTTTCGGCTACTTTCCAAGCTATTGATTGCTCGTTCAACGCACCGAAAATAATGCCCTTTTTTCCTTTTAATAAATTGTAACTCATACCTATATTATAGTTAAATTAGACGGCAAAGATAAGAACTTTCGCAATAAAAGCAGACAATAAGGGCAAAGAAAAACCCTAATCAACAAAAAATCCACCTAAACTAACAAATTGTACACACAGAGATGGATGTTCTGAAATATTTTTGCACTCAGATAGTTAGGAAGTTTTTCCCGATATTTTTAAAGTTTAAAAATTAGGTTAACATGAATCCTATTACCATCTTCGCAGGCCGCTTGCGAGAGTAGCCTGCGAATGGGTAATAGCTTCCGCAACTGCTATAATCCCGAGTGAATTACCATATTATATAATCTTAGAATATTCATAGCGAATGAACACACTTGCAAAAAGGCTTTTATTGGTAGCTACACTTTGTTTGCCCCTAACGGCAAATTTAGTGCAGGCACAACACAGAGAGGTAATAGACAATAGTATCTATAACGACGTTCCTTTTGAAATGCCAAAGGTACAACAACCCAGCTTCCCTGCTTTGTCGGTCAACATCAAAGACTTCGGAGCAAAAGGTGATGGTGTAACTCTCAATACCCAAGCTATCAACGATGCTATTAAAGAAGTAAACTCAAAAGGCGGAGGAACCGTTGTTATTCCCGAAGGCTTATGGTTAAGCGGTCCGATTGAGTTATTAAGTAACGTCAATTTGTATACCGAGCGTAACTCATTGGTCTTATTTACCGATGATTTCGATGCATACCCCATCATAAGCACTTCTTTTGAAGGTTTGGAGACCCGTCGTTGTCAGTCGCCTATTTGGGCACGCAACGCTGAAAACATAGCAATAACCGGCTACGGTGCCTTTGATGGTGCCGGCGACAGCTGGCGTCCAGTCAAAAAAGAGAAGCTAACAGCATCTCAATGGAGCAAGCTGGTGAAGTCGGGCGGAGTACTCGATGAAGCCAAGAAGATATGGTATCCCACTGCCGGCTCATTAAAAGGAGCATTAGCATGCAAAAACTTCAATAACCCCGAAGGCATTGAAACGGACGAAGAATGGAACGAAATCAAACCATGGCTCAGACCGGTACTTCTTAACATTGTTAAAAGCAAGAAAGTATTGCTGGAGGGAGTAACCTTTAAGAACTCGCCCAGCTGGTGTTTGCATCCGCTATCATGCGAAGACATCACAATCAATAATGTAAAGGTGTTTAACCCATGGTACTCGCAAAACGGTGATGCACTTGATTTGGAATCTTGCAAAAACGCATTGATCATCAACAACATATTCGATGCCGGTGATGATGCTATCTGCATCAAATCGGGTAAGGATGAAGACGGAAGAAGAAGAGGTGAACCTTGTCAAAACGTACTTGTAAAGAACAACGTGGTATTACACGGACACGGAGGTTTTGTGGTAGGAAGTGAAATGTCCGGAGGTGTGAAAAACATCTATGTGGCAGATTGTACATTCCTCGGAACCGATGTAGGTCTTCGTTTCAAAAGCACACGCGGTCGCGGCGGTGTAGTTGAAAACATCTTCATCAACAACATCAACATGATCAACATACCGAACGAGCCGCTCCTGTTCGACTTATTCTATGGTGGTAAAGCACCCGACGAGCTGACTGAAGCAGATAAGAACAGAAAACCGGCGCTTATGCCTGTGACCATTGAAACTCCTGCTTTCAGAAACATTCATATATCTAACGTTACCTGTAAAGGTGCAGGAAGAGCTATGTTCTTCAACGGACTTCCGGAAATGCCTATTCAGAATGTAACCGTGAAAGACGTAGTGATTACTGATGCTGCCGAAGGTGCTGTCATATCACAAGCAGACGGTGTAACATTAGAGAACATACACATTCAGGCAGCCAAAGGTGCAACTGTAGAGCTGAAAAGCGCAAAGAATATCAAGGTAGAAGGTGTTTTTTATAAAGAGATTGATGCAAAAGGAAAATCGATTAACAAGAAATAAACATTCGGATTCTTTCAATTAATCGATAAGCTTGCAAATTTCGGGCAGTATTTACCACCTGAAGTTTGCAAGCATTGTTTTATACCCGAGCCGCCTTTCAGGGTTATACCAAGTTCTTGTTCAGCATCAAAACAAAGAAGCTAGTGATTCAATCAAATTGTGTATCAGAAATAGGCTCAATTAACCTATATTTGTATCAAATATAAATAGACCAATTCCATGAAAAAAGTAGTAGCAAGCATTTTCCTTCTTTCCATTTGTACGACAGCACTTATGGGAGCAGTAAAAGCATCGACCAAAAGTGTGGTTGTAGAAGTAGAAAATAACTGGAACAAAGCAAAAAGCGACGAACCGGTAGTACTGAAGATAAGCGATCTGAAAACCGGCTTCGTAGTTAAATCAGCCACCGTATGGGATGGTGAGAAAGAAATCCCGTCACAGCTCGATGACCTCAATTCAGACAGAAAAGCCGATGAGCTGGCATTTTTGATCAACATCGATCCTCAAACAAAGAAAACATTCAAGGTGGTTCTGTCCGACCAAAAGTCAGACAAGAAATATCCTTCGCGCGTTTTTGCCGAGATGTTAGTAAGCGACAAGAAAGGAAAGCACGTGCCCATTCATTCACTCACCATTCCGGGTACCAGCAACATTTACAATCAATTACATCATCACGGTCCGGCATTCGAATCGGAGCTGGTAGCTTACCGACTATACTTTGATCAGAAGCAAACGGTAGATATCTACGGCAAATTCAACAAAGGATTTGAAATCGAAGCCTGTCAGTTCTACCCCAACGACGACCAGCTGGCCAAAGGGTTCGGTGATGACGTACTTCGAGTGAGTGGAAGTTGTGGCCTGGGTGCATTGAAAGGATGGAACGGCAAAAAAGCAACGCACATAGAACCCGTACTGCAAAGAACAGAACGGATATTGGCCTACGGTCCGGTAAGAACAATCTGCGAAATTGAGGTGAATGATTGGGAGTATCAAGGTTCGGCCTTAAACATGATCAACCGCTATACACTTTACGGCGGACACAGAGATGCCATCGTGGAAACTTTCTTTGAAGAGCCTCTGAAGAATGAGCTATTTTGCACCGGAGTGCAAGACGTAAAAGGATCCATTTCTTATTCGGATCACAAAGGACTGATTGGATGTTGGGGTACCGACTGGCCTGTTAACGACACCGTTAAATACGCCAAAGAGACAGTGGGGTTAGCGACTTACATTCCTCAGAAATACGTAAAAGCGGAAGTGAAAGACAATGCCAACTATTTATACACCATCGGTGCTGAAGGACAAGCTTACATCCGCTATAACATCATGTTCACTTCCCTGAAAGAAACCTTTGGGTACAAAACACCCGAAGCATGGTTTGCTTACATGCGTGAGTGGAAAGAGGAAATTGACCATCCCGTACTAGTCAAAATATTATAATTATTCACCAATCAATATTACATGAAAAAGTTAGCACTAATTATTGGTTTAAGCTTATTCGTTACATCATCAGTAACAGCACAGAAAAACTATGTTTCTGAAGTGTGGGTAGCCGACAAAGGTGATGGTACCTACCGCAACCCCATTATTCATGCAGACTATTCTGATCCCGACGCATGCCGTGTAGGAGATGACTACTACATGACCTCTTCCAGTTTCAACTGTTTACCTGCCTTACAGATTTTGCATTCAAAAGATTTGGTAAACTGGACCATTATTGGAGCTGCCGTACCTTACAAATTATCGCCCGTTGAGTTTCCCGAGAAACCTCAGCACGGTAGCAGAGTATGGGCGCCAAGCATTCGTTATCACAAAGGAGAATTCTATATTTTCTGGGGAGATCCGGATCAAGGAGCTTTCATGACGAAAGCCAAAGACCCCAAAGGACCTTGGAGTGAGCCCGTGCTGGTGAAAGCCGGTAAGGGAATTATCGATACAACCCCGCTGTGGGATGAAGACGGTAAAGTCTACATGGTTCACGGATATGCCGGAAGCCGTTCGGGCATTAAGAGCTTATTGGGAATTTGCGAACTGAATGCAGATGCTACCAAAGCAATCACACAGTCGCGCATCATCTTTGACGGTCACGATGAGCACCCCACTGCAGAAGGACCCAAATTCTATAAACGCAACGGTTATTACTATATCTTTGCTCCTGCCGGAGGTGTTGCTACCGGATGGCAGCTGGTGCTTCGTTCTAAAAACGTATACGGACCTTACGAAGAAAAAGTAGTTCTCAGCCAAGGAAAAACAAATGTAAACGGACCTCATCAAGGTGCGTGGGTTGACACTACTACCGGTGAAGATTGGTTCTTGCACTTCCAAGACGTAGGTGCTTACGGCCGCTTGGTACACTTGCAACCGATGAAGTGGGTGAACGACTGGCCTGTTATCGGCGTTGATAAAGACGGCGACGGATGTGGCGAGCCTGTTTTAAGCTACAAGAAACCCAACGTGGGCAAGAATTACCCCATCTGCACTCCGCAGGAAAGTGATGAGTTTGATGGCTACACCTTGTCGCCTCAATGGCAATGGCATGCCAACATCAACGAAAAATGGGCTTACTTTGCCGGCCACAAAGGTTATGCAAGGCTTTACTCCTATCCGGTAGTAAAAGAATATAAGAACTTATGGAACGTGCCCAACCTGATGTTGCAAAAGGCTCCTGCCGATAACTTTGTTGCTACCATCAAACTCGATTTCAAACCAACAACCAAGTATAAAGGAGAGCGTACCGGTCTGGTTGTCATGGGATTCAGTTATGCCGGTCTCGTATTGGAAAACACGAACGACGGCATTGTGCTTTCACAATTGGAATGTAAGAATGCCGATAAGGGCACTGCGGAACAAATAAACGAAACCACTAAATTAAAGAACGGTGCTATCTATCTTCGTGTTGAGTTCAAAGCCGGCAAGAAGAAGCTAAAGGAAAGCGAAGGCGGATCGGATGTACTGGCCATGTGTAAGTTCAGCTACAGTCTCGATGGCAAGAAATTCAAGTCAATGGGCAATGAATTCCAAGCCAAAGAAGGTATGTGGATCGGCACGAAGGTTGGAACCTTCTGCACTCGTCCGGCTATAACCATTAACGATGGCGGATGGTCTGAAGTCGACTGGTTCAGAATCACTAAGAAATAAAAGAGAATGATATTTCTTTCAGAAAACGTATTTCCCCAAGGAGATACGTTTTTTTTATGTTTAAGCAAAGAACAAAAAGCGTATCTTTGCAGAAACTAAGATACTTAAAAGATGAAAAGACTGATTATATTCGATTTGGACGGAACCTTATTAAACACAATAGCAGACCTGGCTCAAAGTACGAATTATGCATTAAAGGAAGCGGGCTTCCCCACGCATCCTGCCGATGAATATAAATTTATGGTAGGCAACGGCATCAACAAACTCTTTGAACGAGCATTGCCGGAAGGAGAGAAAACAGAAGCCAACATACAACTGATCAGAAAACTATTTGTGCCGTTTTATGATAGTCACAACACCGATTTAAGCACTCCCTACCCCGGGATTACAGAGCTTTTAAACGAGTTGCATCAACAAGGGAAGGTGCTGGCTGTTGCCTCCAACAAATACCAAAGCGCCACAGAAAAGCTTGTCAGTTATTTCTTTCCAAACATTCCTTTTGTTGCCGTATTGGGACAACGGGAGGGTGTCAACGTAAAACCCGATCCGGCTATTGTATATGACATAGTAAAACAAGCAGGAATAAGTCAAGAGGAAACCCTTTATGTAGGTGACTCGGGAGTAGACATGCAGACGGCACACAACAGTGGCGTAGAGGCCTGCGGAGTAACTTGGGGGTTTCGTCCGCGCACGGAACTGGAACAATTCACCCCCAAACACATAGTGGATGTTCCGCAGGAAATCATCCATTTTATCTAATCTAAAAGCGGCAACTTCTTATTCAAAAAGAAATACAATATCAAATTAAATGTTGTAACTTTAGATACATTAACAAGGCATTAACACAGCAAAAAGGGAGGCATACGCCTCCCAAAATCTGACTAAAACCAACCAATTACTAACGGACTATACTACGTGCAACCCTACGGACATATACCGCACTCAAACTTACATTCCGAAACTCAAAAAGAGCTAATTCGTCTATAAACTTCCTATTCGCAACTGCAATGATACCAATCTGTAAACGCTTTAAGCTGAACAGAATGATAATTCGTTGTGCAATGCGCCCAAAGCATATAACAAAAATTACCATCGTAAGAACAAATATTGCACACAGGGCACTTAAACCCGTCTTATTTTTGTATTGATGAATTAACAGAAACGTTATACTTAAAATTTTTTAATCAGTGAACATGCAAAAAATGTCTAACAAGATGAAAAACATGCGCACGGTATTGCTTATGCTTTTTGCAACAATATCGCTTAGTTTATCAGCGCAGAGTGTTACCTTGAGTGGTAATGTGAAAGACAAGACAGGAGAACCGGTAATCGGGGCGTCTGTTGTTGAGAAAGGAACCACCAACGGTACTATTACCGATTTTGACGGAAATTTCAGTCTGAAGGTGTCAGGCAAACATGTTTTGGTTATTTCCTATATTGGAATGAAAACCAAAGAAATAGACGTTAAAGGTAAAAGTAAGTTGGAAGTAACACTGGAAGATGATGCACAGGCATTGGATGAAGTGGTTGTCATTGGTTACGGAACCGTAGCAAAGAAAGACTTGACCGGTTCTGTGGCTTCCGTAAGTGCCAAACAACTAGAGTCAGTTCCTGTGTCAAGTGCTTCTGAAGCATTGCAAGGGAAAATGGCCGGTGTGCAAATCACAACAACCGAAGGCTCTCCTGATGCAGACATCAAAATCAGAGTAAGAGGTGGTGGTTCTCTTTCGCAAGACAACTCGCCCCTTTACATTGTTGACGGATTCCCTGTTTCAAGCATTTCGGATATAGCACCTACGGATATTCAATCTGTTGATGTATTAAAAGACGCTTCTTCTACCGCTATCTATGGTGCCCGCGGTGCCAATGGTGTTATCATCATTACCACCAAATCGGGTAAAGAAGGAAAAACTCAGGTAAATTTCGGAGCTTCGTTCGGTCTAAGGAAAGTAACGAAACAGGTTGGAGTGCTTAACCCTTATGAATACGCACTGTACCAATACGAACTGGATCAGACCGGCACTTCATACGGAGTGTATGACGACTTGGAAATCTACAAATCAGTGAAAGGTACCGATTACCAGGATGAGATATTTGGCCGTACCGGAAACCAGCAATCATACAATGTAAGCGTGAGCGGTGGAGCAAAGTCAACCAAATATAGCGTAAGCTATGCACGCAACGATGAAAAAAGCATTATGAGGGGTTCCGGTTTCTCAAAGAACAACATCAATGCTAAAATCGATACCGAGATCAACAAATGGTTAAACTTGGACTTCAATGCCCGGTTAACTTATCAAACAGTTGATGGTTTAAGTGGCGGAGCCGACAACGAGACGAGTGCTGCTAACTCACTTGTGGCCAAATCGATTGTTTACAAGCCCATCAGTCAGCTCAACGAAGACAGTGAAGACGGCGAAAACACCCTGAATGCTCAGTACTCTCCATTGGAACGTTTGAACGCAACCTACAAAAAACAAACCAAGTTCCAACAAAACTATAACGCCGGACTGAATTGGAAGCCAATGGCAGGACTTACTTTCCGTTCCGAATTCGGTTATGGATGGAAATACCAAGACACGGATCAGGTGTGGGAATATCAGGCTACTTCAAACTCTAAATACGGATATGCCGGATTACCACAAGCCTACATCTCCAAAGTAAATAACAAGAACTGGAGAAACGCCAACACGGTTACTTACGATACAAAACTCTTCAATAAAAGAGACAGGCTGAACGTATTAGTTGGTCAGGAAGTAACTTCCAGTCAGGATACCAAGACCTACCTTACGGCTGTTAACTTTGCCAAAGAAACAACTGTTAACGAGATTTTGGCCGCATTAGGAAATGGAACTTCATTACCTACCACAACTTATATCGGAATCAAAGACAACTTATTGTCATTCTTCGGACGTGTAAACTATACATTGAACGATAAATACCTGTTTACTGCAACAATGCGTGCCGATGGTTCCAGCAAATTTGCAAGCGGAAATCGTTGGGGTTACTTCCCTTCTGCTGCTTTTGCATGGAGAATGTTCGATGAACCTTTTATGGAAGGAACAAAAGACTGGTTATCAAACCTGAAGTTCCGCTTAAGCTATGGTACGGCAGGTAACAACCGTATTCCCGATGGTTCTATGTATACTACTTTCTCTGTAGCAGGAACCGGCGACAAGAGTATTTATTTCGGTGATCAGACAGCTACCGTACTGAAACACGGTGACATTTTATCGAACCCTGAACTGAAATGGGAAACTACCATTTCAAGAAACTTAGGTTTCGACTTTGGCTTTTGGAACAACAGACTGTCGGGTTCTCTCGACTTCTATTGGAATACCACCCAAGACTTGCTCATGAAAACAACCATTGCAGCAAGCTCCGGTTACGGATACCAGTACAAGAACCTGGGACAGACTTCAAACAAAGGTGTTGAGTTACAACTCGACGGAGTTATTTTGGATAAGAAAAACTACGGTCTGAACTTCAACTTCAACATTTCATACAACAAAGGTAAGATTGATAAGCTAGATGGCAATAGCAGCTGGCAAAGCAGTAAGTGGGGAGGTAGCGCAGCAGCCGGACTGGAAGATTTCTTAATTGAAGAAGGCGGACGTCTGGGTGAGGTTTACGGTTACAAGACCGACGGTTTCTATACGGCCGATGATTTTAACTTCAACGAAACTACAGGAACTTACTCACTCAAAAGCGGTATCACAAACAGTGCTTCGCTTACCGGAGGTAATGTGTACCCGGGTAGCATTAAGTTGAAAGCCGATGCTGATGGAAACATCAAGAAAGTACGTTTGGGTAACACCATCGCACCCGTATCGGGAGGATTCGGATTGAACGGACGCTTCAAGAACTTTGATTTCACAGCATTCTTCAACTACAGTTTAGGCAACAAAGTGATCAACGCTACCAAACTGGGTTCTAGTTTCTATAGCGGATCATCAAAGAATTGGAATATCAATGATAACTTCACCATCGATAAAAGATACACATGGATTGATCCGGCTACAGGTAACAGTCTGTTAAGCAGTTCATCCATCAAAACATTGGGAGCCGAGGGAGTGAAGAATCGTTTAAATGAGCTGAATGCCAATGCTTCGATCTGGAATCCGGCAGCAGCAACCGTTATGCCGCTTATTGACTGGGCTGTTGAAGACGGATCATTCCTGCGCGTTAACAACATCAGCATAGGGTATACCTTACCCAAGAACCTGGTTCAAAAGATGCTGATGCAAAACGTCAGACTATATGTTACAGGATATAACCTTTATTGCTTTACAAAATACAAGGGCGCAGACCCCGAGGTTGATAGTGCTACCAGCACACCTATGACTCCGGGTGTAGACTACTCTGCATACCCTAAAAGCCGTTCTTTTGTAGGTGGTATTAATGTTACATTTTAATTTAGAAGCCATATAATGATGAAAAATATATTTAAACTATTTATTCTGGGAACAGGAATAGCAAGTTTAACGGCTTGTTCCGATTTTCTGGATCAGACCTCACCGTCTGAAATGACTGATGAAACAGTCTTCAACTCCGCCGCATACACAGAGAATGCACTCAATAAAGTATATGCAGGCCTAACCCTTGACCACACTTACGGAGCACGTATTCCATTGAACTTCTCAACCAATTCGGACATTGAATTAGTTGACGGACTTGATAACACCGGTTCCGGAAATTCAGTGGCCGTTAACGAAAGAGGTGCAGGTAACTTTAACCCGAGCTCAAGCTGGACTAAGCTGGATGACAATTGGAGCGAATGCTATGAGATCATTGAAAACGCTAATATCGTTGTAGAGGGAATAGAAAACAGCAGTTTGATTGCCGAAGGTAACTCTTCAAGAACCAAGATGCTGAGATACAAAGGTGAGGCATTGGCTCTTCGTGCTATGATCTATTTTGATCTGATAAGAAACTACGGAGACGTACCGATGAAATTCGAAACGACTAAGTCGGACGGATCAAACATTTACCTGCCCAAAACAGATCGTGATGCCATTATGGAGCATCTCATTACCGACTTAGAAGAAGCCATTGATTACTTGCCATGGGCCGGAGAGTCATCATACACAACAGAGCGCATCACCAAAGGTTTTGCTCACGGACTATTGGCTCGTATAGCGATGAGTTACGCCGGATATTCTATTCGCGAATCATCCAAAGCCGGTGAAGGTTACGAAACATTGGCAAACAGTGATGCCACTTACCCTACTCAAAGACCAGGTGCTGCCAAAAGAACGGAGCTTTACACGAAAGCACTGACTCATCTGGACGCTATCATTGCCAGCGGTACGCATCAGTTGAACCCAAGCATTGAAAACGAGTGGTACTTGATTAACCAGCAATCATTGGATCAAACGTACAGAGAAAACATCTTTGAGGTGGCTCACGGATTAAATTATTCAGGTGAAATGGGATACACAGTGGGCGTACGTTTGTCGGGTGTAACCACCACTTACGGATACGGAAACTCATCCGGTAAAATCAAGCTGACCGCACCTTTCTTGTGGTCGTTTGACAAAGACGACTTAAGACGCGACCTGACTTGTGCAACCTATGAAATTAAGCCGGGCAGCAGCAACGAACCCGTTGAAACCATGCAAAGCAACTCACCATTTGCCATCTACGTGGCTAAGTGGGACCCTCGAAAAATGAGCGACTCATGGCGCACGGCATCAAAAGCCGCAACAACTAAGTTTGGTTACGGTATTAACTGGATAGTACTTCGCTATGCCGACGTATTATTGATGTACGCAGAAGCATTGAATGAATTGCAGGGAGCCGACGTGGTTGGTCCTACCTGCGGACTCACCGCCCGTGAAGCCTTGTTGAAAGTTCGTTCCAGATCTTTTGATTCAAGCAAGCAAGCAGCCGTAACGGCTTATGTAAACGCAATAAGCAGCGGAAGTGATTTCTTCAACGCGCTGGTTGATGAAAGAGCATGGGAGCTTGCCGGAGAAGCGGTTCGCAAGTACGACCTGATTCGTTGGGGATTGCTTGACAGCAAAATAACAGAATCAAAAGAGCAATACATGGAATTGATTACCAAAGCACCTGCTTCACTATATTATAAGATGAAGAGCAGTGATGCTAACGCCATCGACATGTCGAGCATCTGCTGGTATGAAGCTCCCGCTAATGTAGCCGATTATAAGAGTGTAACCGGATGGGGAGGCGAAGATCCTACAAACGGTAAAAACGTAGCTTATCTTCCTTACATCAGCTGGGGATTGAACAGAGTGGTTAAGAACAGACATTTATTGCCTCTGGGAGCAACCACCATCTCCGACTCAAAGGGATCACTAAAGAACTCATATGGATTTGAATAATTTATATACAATGAATAGCATAAAGAAATTAAAAAACATAGCAGTCGCGGGAGGATTATTCCTCCTGACTGCATGGGTTAACACATCGTGCGATACCACAAACGACTGGTCGGTTGACGAGAGTTACGACCGCTTATTCCGTACTACTTCCATTAGCGTCGTTCCGACTGCCACTGAGGCCGAAGTAACTTGGGGAACAGGATCGAAAGCCGATTTCTATATCATTGAAATCAGTAAGGATTCTCTTTATCAAGATGACATTCAAACCGGATCTATTGTTTTCGGTGAAGACAAGTCAATCACCAAATCACCGTTTACATTAACCAATCTGGATAGCGATACGAAGTATTACCTGCGTATTAAATCTTGTTCGAACGAAAAGATTAGTTCGAAGTGGGCTTACCATGAAAAGTTCTCGTTTAAAACAAAATCAGAACAAATCATGTCGCCCGTAGCGTCTGAAGACTTGAAAGCCACCTCGGCTACTTTGCGGTGGACAGCCGGCAAAACCGTTACCAACATGGACATTCTGACTCCAGATCTCGCGGTAATTAAGACAATCAATTTAGATGCCAATGCAGTTGCTAACGGATACGTAACCGTTACCGGTTTAACACCTAACACTTCGTACACGGCCAACTTGTATAACGGTACCGTAAAAAGAGGATACATCAGCTTCACAACCTATCCGGAAGTGCCGGAAGCCGATAAGATGATTTACCTGAATGCTAACGACTCAATTAATCAAACTCTATTTGATGACCTGGCCGGTAGCTATTCAACCGTCACATTGGCTATTCCTGCCGGAGCCGTATTTGCAAACAACAATACACTGACTATCCCCAACGGCATGTCGGTGAACTTCTTTGGTTTGCCGGGAGCCAGCAAAGCCGTACTATCAATCAAACAGATTACGTTAAGTGCCAACCACTCCTTCATCAACTTTACAAATGTTGATATAAGCGGATATGTGTACGAGAATGGAGTGGCAACAAGCTCGCTGAACAGTTACCTCTTCAACCAGCAGGCTGCCACTAACGTAGGTGCCATTACGTTTGACAATTGCTTGATTCACGATTTAGCAAATACACCTTTCAGGTTGCAAGGTTCGGAAGCCAAAACCATTGGTACGCTGACATTCAATAATTGTATCGTAACGAATCTGAAGGATAGTTATTACTTTATCAATGCTGATGCCAGCGGTAATGGAGTAATAAGCAACATCAATATTACCAACTCAACCTTCAACACGGTTGGCCGCTTTATTTTGAGTAAGAGTACCAATACAAACAGCATAACGCTGAGCGACTGTACTTTCTATAATATGATTGCAAGCGGAAGATACTTCATTGATTTCGGTTCAACCAGCTACGGTCCGGCCAATGGCATCAGTATCAAGAACTCAATCTTTGCACTGAGTCAGGCTGCTACTGCGAAAGGAATTCGTGCTTCGGGCACAGTGACAGTAGAAAACAGTTATGCTACATCTGACTGGCAGCTAGGTTCACCCTCCATTTCAGGATTGATAAGCTATAGCGGTGCTTCTTCTGCCTTATTTACTTCACCGACGACAGGCGATTTCAGCTTCCTCGACAAAACATTTGCAGGAACAGAAACAGCCGGTGATCCTCGCTGGAGAGAATAATAGTGATGAGGGTATGCTATGCCCAAAATAATTGGCCAAACACTTGACTTTGGTAATATAATGTATTATCTTTGTCAGCATAATCCTATAGTACATTCAAATTAATATAGGCGCAAAGGCAGGAGTTCAAACTCCTGCCTTTTTTGTTTGCTGCCGGTTCATTTTTGATCGGAGACGGTTGCTTATGCCGGTTTGCACGGTAGCAAATGGTCCGCGACAAACCGTCTCTTGGCCGTGAGACGGTTTGTCATGACCCAAGAGACGGTTTCTCTTTTCAAATTGCTCGTTATCTTTTTCCAATCGGCCGTTATGTTTTTCAAAAAGTTGGTTATGTTTTACCCAACTCTTGCCAATCATTCGCCGAAGCCTCCTTACGAGTTAATAATCTATAAAACTGCTCTTGACAAGATTCCACTGAAAAGAGTGTAGAAGTAAAGCTATTTCATGGAAACAGCCAGGTACGTGGGGATAAAAGCCATAGTCCGTTGAGTGAACTGCTCAGCGAACTACAGCTTACACGACTTGCCATACGTGTCGCGATACTCGGTTGGGGTCATGTTAAACCGTTGTTTAAAGCACTTGCTGAAGTAACGCGGGTCATTGATGCCCACCATATAAGAAATCTGCGTCATATTGAACTCGCCCGTCTCAATGAGTTGAGCGGCGCGTTTGATTCGCATCTCTTTAATAAACTCAATAGGTGCAAGCCCCGTAAGTGTCTTCAGCTTTTTGAAGAACACGGAGCGGCTAACGGCCAGCTCGCTGACCAAATCGTCGACAACTAATTCGCCGTTATCCATATTCTTTTCCATGATTTCCACCAGCTTATCCATAAACTTACGGTCGTGCGAAGACATTTCAGGTTGCTCGTCATCCTTACGCTCCTCGTCGGCCTGCATGTTCATCAGGTTGCTGCGATACAAACTCTGCAACTTGGCACGTTGCGCCAGCAGGTTATCCACTCTGGCCTCCAGGTAGGCAGCACTAAAAGGTTTGGTAATATAGTCGTCGGCACCGTATTCCATGCCCTCGAGCTTGCTTTCGATGGAGTTTTTGGCGGTGAGCAATATCACGGGAATGTGGCTGGTTGTCATGTCGGCCCGCAAATCTTTGGTCAGCTCCAATCCGTCTTTCTGAGGCATCATCACATCACTGATAATGATGTCGGGCAGGTACTTCAACGCTTTGTTCCAACCGTCAAGCCCGTCAACGGCCTCAACCACACGGAACTTGGACACGAAGATGGAGCGCAAAAACACTCGCAGCTCCGAGTTGTCTTCAACGATAAGCATCGTTGCCTGCGCCTTTTGCCGAGGAGTGGTTTCCACCGTTCCGTCATCCGGAGCATCTTGCTTCGAATCATCGTGGCGTGCTTCTGCAAATTCGCAAGGCAAAGAAGTTGTGTCTTCGGCCTTGACCGAATCGTCGAGAATAAATTCCACCGTTGCCTCATAGTGTTCTTTTCCTTTCAGGAAGGTCGTTTTGAAACAACTGCCCTCACCCAGTTTGCTGTCAACGGAAATGGTTGCCTGATGCATTTCAACCAACTCCTTTACCAAGGCGAGTCCGATGCCGGTGCTGGCCTGCTGGTTGAAAAGGTTCTTATCTACCAGGTTTTCAAAACGCATGAAGATGGAGTTCTTTTTGTTTTCGGCTATACCGATGCCCTGATCTTGCACACCTATGGAAACCGTATTTTCTTCCTCCCTGATAAACACGGTAATGCTCTTGCCCACGGGCGTGTATTTAAACGCGTTGGAAAGGAGATTAAACAGTATTTTCTCAAACTTATCGGCATCTACCCATAAACACAACTCATCTTTCTCGGTTTCGAAAATGAAGTCTATCTGTTGTTCCTCGGCCAATGACTCGAAGTTATTCATAATGTTTCGGGTGAATGCAACCACGTTGATGCGTTGCACCTGCATCTTCATCTTCTTATTCTGAATCTTTCGGAAATCGAGAATCTGGTTGACCAGCCGAAGCATTCTATTGGTGTTTCTTTCTACCACCAGCAGTTGCTCTCTTACGTCGGCCGACAATTGGTTGTTCTTCAGGATGTAGCCCACCGGACCGGCAATCAGCGTTAACGGTGTGCGCAACTCATGCGATATGTTGGTAAAGAAGCGCAACTTAATATCAGAAACTTGCTGTTCTACGGACACCTCGTGTTTCAACCGGTAGATCGTAAACAAAATGTAAACCGTGATGAGAATGATCAGCAAGATAGCAACCACATAAAGGAAGTAGGCAAAGGGTGTTTCCCAAAAAGAAGGCAGCACTTCAATATCGAGCGTACGCACATTGTCCACCCACACACCGTCACTGTTGGTGGATTTCACCTTAAACACATAGTGTCCTTTCGGCAAATTGGTGTACGTGGCGTTTCTTAGTTTATCGGCATACGTCCACTGCTTCTCAAAGCCTTCCAGTATGTATGCGTACTGAATATTAGCAGGGTTTATGTAATCGAGGGCGGCATACTGAATGGCAAAAACATTTTCCTTGTGAGAAAGAACCAGTTCACGCGTATCGTCAAGAATGACTTTCAGCACCGATTTATCTCCCGGTATAATGTCTTCGTTGGCTATCAGGAGTTTTGAAAACACAATGTGAGGAGTGAAAGTGCTTTTCCTTATCTTCTGCGGATTGAAGTAGAAAATGCCTCCGCTTGCTCCGAAAAAGATTTGTCCGTTCGCTGTTATTTCAGAGGCCGCCTCATTGAAACGCACCCGGAAGGTGAAACTTCTGTCATCATAGTTCTCGAACGTCTCTGTAGAGGGAATGAACTTGCTTATTCCGTTCTCCGTGCTCATCCATAAGTTACCTTGTTTGTCTTCACGAATAGAGAGTAAAATGTCCGACGGCAGCCCGTCGGCCACGCTATAGGCACGAAAAATCGCTTCCTCTCCTTTACCGTAGCCCGTTAACTTGTTCAACCCTCCGCCGAAAGTGGCCAGATACACCTCGCCTTTACGCGTGGCCAGAATCCAATGCACATCGTTGTTACTCAAACTATGAGGATTGGTGGATGATCTTGAATAATGATGGAAATGTATGGCCTCAGGGTTCTTAAAGTTCTCATTGAAGGAGATGGCCCCCGTAGTCGTTCCCACCCAGATGTTTCCTTTCCGGTCGGACGTAATAAAACGAGCCCGGTGACATTTGTCGATGGGGTATCCTTTCAGGTTGTTCCGGTGATTGATAAAAAGCAGCTTACCCGATTTATCTTTTTCAATGTAATTGATGCCTCCGCCGTAAGTTGCTATCCACAACCTACCTTTGCTATCTTCAAACACACTGTACAGGTTGTCGTTACTCAGACTGTAAATGTCGTCGGCACTGTATTTATAACGGGTCAGCAGGTAACGGTCGCCCCGTTTTTCGGCGCGGACCAATCCGTCGCCCTTTGTGGCAATCCACAAAATTCCCTGGCGATCTTGCGTCAAAGCATACGTGCTGCCTTTGAGGGGAGTGCCCGACTGAGCGATGGTTCCTTGTTCGGTGAGGTAACCCAGGTACTGTTGTTTCGAGTTATACACCCTTAGCATTCCGTCTTTTAAGCCTGCCCACAGGTTGCCTTCCTTGTCTTGAAACAACGCACGCACGTCGTTACTCAACGATTCGTAGTTATGCTTAACGGGCGTATTCAGATGAAACTGTGTGGTGAGGAACGTTACTTTTTCCAATCCTTTGGAGTGCGAGCAGAGCCACAAATTACCCTGACGGTCGGAGAAGGCGGCATGCATTTTATTTGAGAACCGCCAATCGGGTGAGTCGAGGTCATCATAAAACGGAATCAGGCTATTGCTTTTGCGATCGAAATAAGAGAATCCGCCGCCGTAAGGGTGCACCCACGTGGTTCCGTGGCTGTCTTCGTGAATGTGAAAAGCCGGATGTCCGCGATAAGCGCTACCGGGCTCCACACGCATCTTCTCAACTTTCAGTATCTTCGAGGAAGGATTGAAATGGGCAACGGTACCTACCAGTTCCTGTTCAAACCACACTTCCGATTTCTTATCAACGTATATGGAGCGCACGGGTACATGAGGGAAATCGCTGCAAACAATGTGCGAATAGTGCGTTGCCTTCTCCGTTTTCAGGTTGTAGGTAAAGAATCCGTCGGTTTCTGTTGCGGCAACCAACTCCGAAGAGTGAACGACTGCTATATCGGCAACAGCCGATTTCGTTGGTAATTCCAGTAAAGTAAAACGTTGCGCTTTCTTATTGTAACGCCACACACGCCCCCTGTCGGATGCGAAAAAGAGTTCGTCCTGACTCTCGGCGAAACCATAAAAGGCCTGATCAGCATGTTCGCGCCCGTCTTTGGCATCAACGAAGTAAGGAGTCATTTTCTTCTCCCCTTTCTTGATCAAGCCCAGACCGTTGTCGGTCAGTATCCATTCGTTGCCGCTTTGATCCAGTTCCGCCTTGTACACCCGGGTTGCAGGAAAGAGTCCCGACTTCACCGAATACGTATCGGTAGAAAGCCGGTAAGTGTCCGCATCCGTGCGAACTCGGATGGCTCCGTCGGCTTCGGTGAGCAGCCACACCACGCCGTTGGGTAGCACCTCAATGGTCAAAACGTTATAAGTACTCGCCTCTCCCGTGGCCGGCACCTGTTCAAACGTCTCGGTGCGCGGGTCGAAACGATGCGCCCGGTTGTCGTAAGTCAGCACCCACAAGTAACCATAACGATCCTCGTACATCCGGTCCACCCGGTTGTTGGTCAGACTGATGAGATTGCCCTGACGGGCTTTGTATGTTTTAAAGGAATAGCCGTTGAACTTATTAATACCATCCCAGGTAGCAAACCACATATTCCCTTTGTGATCTTGCAGAATACTCATTACCGTATTCTGCGACAGTCCATCTTCGGAAGAATAATGGGTAAAGAAACATTTATGTTGAGCAAAAGAAAACAGACTGGTAAAAACTAGTAAGCAAAATAGGCCAAATTTCTTCATATAATAGGTGGCGTTTTTTAATAATAAGGTTCAAATATACGAATTAAAGAGAGATTTTGCTATCTTTGTTACAAATTTTAAAGTTTTCGAACCATGAGAAGATTCGCATTTATATTTGTTTGCATAGCACTATTGCAGTCATTAAACGCTCAAGAAGCAGCAAATGCCTCGTACGAAGTGACAAAAAACATGCCTGTTTTTTATGATCAGATAAAACAGCAGCTCACCTACCCTGAGGCATGGGGAAAATCACCCGTCAAAAAGTTCGCCAAATGGCGCACGGAAGCCCGGAAAACGCTCATGGAATGTATGGAAAATATTCCTCCCACAGCCAAAGCCTACAACATGGTGGTAGTAGGCAGTGAGAAGCGAAAAGGATATGAAGCCCGAAAAATACTATTTAACTTATCGGAATGGAGCCGGGTGCCCGCCTATCTGCTTGTTCCTGAGGGGAAAGGGCCGTTTCCGGCTATCGTCATGCTGCACGACCACGGTGCACCCTTCTCCATTGGAAAGGAAAAAATGATCAGACCCTTTGGTGTGTCTGCCGAAGTAATGGCCGATGCTGATGACTGGGCACAGAAATGTTATGACGGACAGTATACCGGTGATTACTTTGCCGCGCACGGGTATGTCGTTTTATCCATCGATGCTTTGTATTGGGGGGAACGTGGACGAAAAGAAGGGGTTAATTATGAGGGCCAGCAGGCATTGGCTTCCAATCTGCTGCAAATGGGAACCTCCTGGGGGGCTTTGATCACCATGGATGATGCGTATAGTGTTGACTTTCTGTCGACTTTACCCGAGGTTGACTCGGAGAGAATCGGTACGCTCGGCTTTTCAATGGGTGCATACCGTGCCTGGATGCTTTCTGCTGTGACCGATCGTGTAAAGGCGGCTGCCGCTATTTGTTGGATGAACACAACCGACTCGTTAATGACGCTTACTAATAATCAAAACAAGGGGGGCTCTGCTTACTCCATGATCATACCGGGCATACGGCGGTATCTGGACTATCCGCATGTTGCCTCCATTGCGTGTCCCAAGCCCACGCTGTTTTTCAATGGAACGAAAGACAAGCTCTTCCCTGTTCAAGGGGTGGAAGATGCGTACAAAACCATGCGTGCCGTGTGGAATAGTCAGGGAGCCGACGAGAAACTGGTCACCAAGATATGGGACGAGAAGCATTTTTTCAACCGGGCCATGCAGCAAGAAACGCTTGACTTTTTTGACCGTTGGTTAAAGAAGTAAGGAAGAGCATTAGAGACTGTAATCTAAACTGTGTCAGTAAATTAAAAAAGTATTAACTTTACTAACACTGTTTAGATTACAGTCTCGCACCCTATTTATATTTTTTCATCTTTTCATCTTTTATGTTACATCTCTTTTTCTCTTTTTCGTCTTTATCAATTAGTCTTTTCCAAGAAAATGCAACTATTTTCCATAAGCCTGACAATAATGCAAGTACTAATCCAAGTAAAATCGCTCCGCGTGCAGAACTATTAAAAGAATCAATATACTTAATAAATTTATAAGGATAATTATATTCCCAATCTTCATTTGAAAACATGAGATAAATGCAAAAACATAGAAGTGCACCAATTAACAAAAGCCAATAAGCTTGTTTTTGCCATTTCCGGAAATCCTCGTTGACTTCCTTTGCTATGAGTTTCTCTTTCAACACTTTGTTTTCAGCTTCCTTTTCTGACAACCTACTATTAATTCCGTTCTTATCATCTTTCAACTGATTTATATCCTCTAAAACTTTAGCTTTATGTTCTTCAAAATCTGATGATATCTTTTCTTGCTCTTTGATTAATTTTTCATTCTGCACACTTAACAGTTCAACACGCTCTTCCAGTTCATGTTTAGCATAGTTTTTAGCATTTTCAAATATTTCATTATTGCTAATTCCTTTATGAACAACACCGTTGAATTTATTCTCAATCAAATTATTCAACAAGGTTCTTTGTTGAATAATATCCTCGGTCATTTCACTGATGCCAGCAAGTACAATATGAAGTCTTTCACTTGTGATTAGAACTTCATTGTTTTTTAAGTTGAGAAAATTCACAAAGCTTTTAAAATCATCGTCTGTTCTATCTAAATAACGAAGCAAAATACTTAGCCATTGACTTGGTAATAAGACAGTTGGCACTGAATCTTTTCTCTGATAATCCCATCTTCTTAAACCTTGGTCGGTAGAAATGAGAAAATATTTTGTATCAAAAATATTTTGATTATTACTACCCCTTTTGGCTTCAACCCAAAGAATATTCTCCGCATCAATAGTAGCACTTCCAATAGTTTCGTGACCTTCATTTGCTTTAAAAGAAGAAATTTTTGAAGTATAATCATCTAATACTTCTTTGATATTTTTTCTCTCTACATCATAAGGCATTAAAGTCTCTGTTTCGATTTTAAATTCTTTCTTAAAATTATCATATAGGCTCAATACCTCAGCTAAAAATTTATCAAGGTTATAATTTGATTTACCAATTCTCCACTTGTGATAAAAGTTATAAATATCTTGTTGAACCTTAACTTCCTGATAAACAATTGATTTTATACGAGGCGTATTATACTTGCTAATTTTGTCAATATGCCCTTTTAATCCTTCTTTAAATTCAAAATCTGTTGATTTAGATATTATCAGTTTTTCTCCTGCATCATTGAACTTTTTAAGAAATGTTTGAGACCTCTTTTTTCTGTCCTCACCATTAATTCCTAAAGTCCTATAAATGATATTTGTATCAAGATAAAAACTTTTATTCTTTAAGTTAGTTAAATGAATGGATGAAACTCCGTTTTTATTGGTCAGCATACAATATTCAAGTGCATAACTTGAAATATCAAAGATTGCTTTGTTTTTGTCAGCATTATCCCAAAACAAAAAGTTATTAATTATTTCCTTTTCTTTTTCAGTATAGTTTGTTGATTCAAGATTAATTAAGCCAGTAACACCCTTCTTACTATTAATTAATTTTTGAAAGCTTGATGTGTTTGAGCTAAAAATCTCATACAAGAAGCGATGTATCAATAATCTCGCATCAACATCACCGATTAATTGACTATATTTGTCATGAAATTCAGCAATAAAATAATCAATGTTTCTCGCTTCGATCTTTGAAAGCAAAGTTTGTTTCCTTGATTGAGTTAGACAAACATACAAATTACCATCTCTAAAATCAGTTAGAAACCTATCTTGCTCGTTATTGACAATTTCTTTAATTACTTCTTCTTCAAAAAGAAGATTGTAATTGTCATGAATAAAATCAATTATTTGATGCACTGTACATTCTACTGAATTACTTTCGAGTAAAACCGATTCAATAATCTTCCGATGAATCGTTTTGGGAGTTACTTCATAGTTGTTATCTGCATATAAAACAGCAGCTAATCTAAATAACTGATTTGCATATTCTTCTGACATAATTTCCACTTTCTTTTATATTAAACACTCAGTTCGGATGACATACCAGAAATAACTTCCGATTATTTGACTTATACATATACAATATAACATAAATAATAACCAATTTCAGGGTTCATAAAATTATTTATATCGTCTTTGATCATTAAAAAGAAGCCTTGTAAAATAGAGCAAATCAATTATTATCTATCATTACAATTTCTATCATCATGTATGACATTTAATTCATATTTCCGTTTCAATCTTCCGATCTTTCCACCTAACGATTACGAATGTGAAACGTTCGACAACCCACTTTATATATGATGTTAGACTATGCTAAAAGCGACCAAACTCGAAAGAATGTTTTTTTTTGCTATATCTTTGGATTAATCCTCACTATCTAATTTACAAAATTAGAAAAAAAACGTTATCTCGTATTGAAAGCACCATAAAAATACGGTAAGCTTTAAAATCTTTACTACTTAATAGAACGTAGCATATTGATAAACGTCAGAAACGAAAACACTTTAAGTCATTATAGACGTTGTCTGACCACAATGAACCTCAATTATGAAATCTGTTCTGTTGAGTTAGCGATAGTTTCGAGATTGTCGTCATTAGCTTCAGATTCAAAAGGCAACGCTTCCAAGTTCTTATTTCAAGCATATCCTTTACTGTTTACACTTTGCTTACAAGGTTACTTAGAAGAGAATCTTTTGCCTAAGTTCGCTTTGTTAATCAAAGAACAAGAGACTACGGGTATTCCCAGTGTATCAGAAGTATCCAGAGAAATAGAAATCCTAACACTTACCAAACATAGAATGAACCGATCCTTTACATTATAAATGTTGTGCCACACGAATTGTTAAGCCAACGTATTCAAGCTACCAATCTTGAACGAAGATACCTATATCTTAAATAATAATGGGGAAACCACTACATTGGTGCAATTTTCTCGAAAAGGCGTACGGTGTATTTGACAAGCGTATAGGAAATTTTGTATTGCTAAAAAGTCAGTTCACACGTGCGACGACACACTTATATCACACATTTATGGAGTTGGGATTGTACATTATGAGCCTAAAATATCTTTTGGGATACATTGATATTTAAACCACGTTTATTTACACGTTTCAATCTTGGGAAGACAAATGGCCTTATCTATAATGGAAAGCCATATAAATTAAATAGATTTTCGGCTAGTTAGTTCAACACAGCCTCCAAATGGCTTGAGATGGCCAATTTGAAGGCTGCATTGTTACCTTATCTTTTTATTTCAAACACAGCGTTTCCGTTTTTCACGGGATTCCAGCCATCATCACCTGCCAGTACAGTTGAGATTTCGTATCCCTTTGTCGTTTTCAGCTGATGCGAGAAACCTGCACGTGCTTGGGGATTTGCTCCGGGACCTTTGCTTTGGTATTCAGCATAAAAAGCAGTTTTCTCGTTTTCTTTCTTTCCCCAGTTATTCCAACCCACCGGCAAAATGTGGCTGCCCAGTTCACAGCGAATATATACGGCCTGCGCGTAAGGTCTCCACGGGCGAGATAAATAGACGTTCTTAACGCCTTCATCTGCCGTCAGCTTACAATCATAAAACACATAACCGTACTTTTTCCCCTGATCGGTTGAAGGCGCCGTTACGTATCCGTCACGTTTGCTATGAATAGTACAACGATTAAAGACAACCGTTGACCATCCGAAAATGAAATCAACCGTACCCTCTATGTAGCAGTCCTCGTAATATTGACGACTGTGCTTACCGTAGGTGTAAAGTGTATCTTGAAATCCCAAGAAGCGGCAATGCTTGAAATAAGCCCTGTCTCCGTTTACGAAACAAGCAACAGCTTGTCCCACCGGGCCCGCCGTATTTTCAAAAGTGATGTTCTCCGCGTAGAAATCGGGACCATAAATGTAACAGGTAGAAGAGCCCGATGTGCCCATCTTCTCTCCCAACCGGTTGAGTTTATCGGCATAATCATCGTTGGATATAACTGCACCCTCCTGCCCGATCAACGAAACATTGATTTTGCTTTCGGGAACCACCAACTTCTCTTTGTAAACCCCTTTTCTGATCAGAATGGTAGTGCGTACACCTTTGCGGAAATCGGGAACAGCATCAATAGCCTCTTGTACGGTAAAGAAGTCGCCGCTACCGTCTTTCGCCACTACATAGTCATAGTAACGAACATACCCGGCCAGCGCAGGAACTTCTTTGGCTATGGCCTGCACAGCCAGTTTGGCAACCACCCTCGCACCGTATACATTTAAGTGTGTATTGTCTTCACGTCCTTGAGGAATGGCGGGAACCGTTTGAGGCTGAACCCACATAAACAGTTTCTTTGATTCTACCGGACCCATGCCTTGAACCAGATCATGCGTTATTTTATTCATATCCACGAATGCCACACCCAACTCTTTGGCTACGCGACGAGGCGATTCAAGATACGCTCCGTGCGTGTCATACAGCACATTGCCTTCAACCGGTTTGGTCGCAGCGCCGGGCACCTTTCGGGCATCAACCTTCATATCCTTGTCGTCCGGACTGATAAAGTTGCGACGAACAATGGAATTGAATAGAACAGGGATACCTCCTTTGGCACGAGTTTCGTTGACAAATCGACGAAGATTATCATCAAACGAACCACCGGGAACGGTGTAACGTGTGGAATCCTTCTTCTCGTCGTTGTGTCCAAATTGAATAAAGACATAATCGCCCTTCTTCACTTGGGAAATGACTTTCTCCCAACGTCCCTCATTAATAAAACTTTTTGAGCTTCTGCCATTTTGGGCATGGTTATCAACTACGATGTCTTCGGAAAAGAAGCCGGCAAGTACATGCCCCCAACCTCTTTCGGGATTGCCTCCGTCTAACTTCTTGTTAGCCATGGTCGAATCGCCAATCATGAAAATAGTTATTGCCGGTTTATCTGCTTTAAAAGCCGAAAAAAGGAAAAAGGTTACCAAAAGTAACGCTAATTTATTCTTCATCTTTCTACATATTATGGTTTATACTGCAATATTACAAAGAAACATCCGGTTAGAAGTGCAAAAACAGGTGTAACAAGTGGAAAAATTAATATCTTGTTATTTGGTCTTCTTGCTTTCGAGGAATTGGATGCACTTCATCATATTTGACACATAGACAGCTGTTGATATGCCCATAACGGGCTCTTCACTCGTATAACAAGATGTATCAAATTCGTCGCCTACAAAAGTGGATGCATACTTCGTTTCCTTGCTAGGCTCCATGTCCAGACATTCTTTATAAGGGTTGGAAATTTGTTGTAGTGGAGTAAGCCAGTATCCTTCTTTTGTCAGTGAACGCACAACTTGCATCACATCTCCTCCCTTATCACCGCCCCGAGAAAATATACGCGTATAAAACCGGGGTAATGGAACTTGTTCGGTACTCAGTAGCGGAGAGTCTTTTATTAACTCTTCCACCGGCTTTGTCCGTATCTCGTTGTAAGCCGATTTTAAAGATGCTATATCAATAAAAGCACCCGAACTGTAATGAGCAATCGTATTGGTGATATTCTGATCCGTATAATAATGACCGTTTGCTACATTGCTTCCTACCCTGTGTACATAAAGAGGTTTGCCGGTATCGGGATCAACAAAGCGGGGAACCAATATCCCTTGGCGGCCGTTTCCGGTATGACCGTACTTCCGTGCTTCTTCTGCAGGTAGTTCCATCGATTCCAAATACTGAATAGCAGCCGGTATGCCTGCCAAGAACTTGGTTTCACCCGTCAGCCGATAATAATCCATTAATAAATGAATGGCACGAACTGTGGTTCCGGCATTGATACTTCTGGGTTCGTAAGAGCGTGCATGTGCAGGTTTCATGTCTTCTACGTAGTATTGATCGGCCCAGCCGGCATAAGGAGCACCCTGTTGCAGTACAATAAGCTGATTCATTGCCCTGTAAATGGGTTCTTTCACGTTTTGTAAGCCAATTGCCTGATAACATTGAATCAGAAATTCGATGTTCTCGGGAGTTACATCATCATTCAAGGTTATAAATGACGAATAATCTTTCTTCCCTCTAAATGGATGATCGTGCATCAATGGGAATCTTTGCGGCCACCCTCCCGAAGGATATTGACTCTGCAAAACAAAATGGATTACTTTTTCCAAAGGGTATCGATAAACCGGATCGTCTTTCTCGACATACATGCGAAGTAAGAATTTGGCCGCCTGCATAGTACCCGAATCATCAAAGGTTGCATTCCCGTAATAATGCTGAAACTCTTCCAATCGCCAAGCGTTTTTGCCAATCGTAGCATACCATTGCTTCAATGAATTCTCTCCGGCAAAATCAAAAACGTAGTTCCATCCGCCACAGGGTAGTTGTCCCCAAATCAGAGCGCTGGCCACTTTTTGTGCAGCCTCATAGTAGTATTCATCACCGGTAGCGTGGTAGGCATCCAGAAGCAGATGTCCAACTGTAGGTGTTCCGGGAGGTTGTATCCAGACCATGGTGCGTTTTGCTTCCAATTCGCCCCAACTTCTAGATAGGTCGGGCAAATAACTCCAAACAAATCCTCCATTGTAACTAACAGTTTCCATCATGAATCGGGTGGCTGTTTTCATCACTTCCAAAACTTGCTGTTCATTTTTGGAAGCATGTGCCGGCTGTGTAAAGATTGCAAGAAGCAAACAAGCCAGACACGAAGTCAATTTCAGGGGTAGGTTTCTCATCATTGTGTTGTTGGTATTAGAATTAAATGTGTATATTTGAACTATATAATTACAAAAGAAATAATCAAAATATTGAATTTATGAAAACATGTAGCGAGAAGTTTATTTTTGAAAGTAACAAAGAATGGGAGCCTGCCGGTGAAGGTGTAACACGGCAGATTATGGGGTACGATGGGCAAGTGATGCTTGTCAAGGTTAAGTTTACCCAAGGAGCACAAGGTTACGCACATGCCCACTACCATACACAGACAACCTATGTGGCAAGTGGTAAATTTGAATTTACCGTAGATGGTGAGACACGTGTTGTTGAAGCAGGTGATGGCATTTACATTGCCCCCGATGTAGAACACGGATGTAAATGCCTCGAAGCAGGTGTACTGATTGATTGCTTCAGTCCTATGCGTGCCGATTTTATCGGGAAATAAACTTTGCATACGCTTCAAAAACTTTTTTTGGCCAATATCCATACCAGTCGTATCCGGTACGTCGTTCCGGATCGACATCGGCCAAACGCCATACCTTCTCTCCGGCACGTGTACACATAAACGGTTTATTATTCGTCACTTCGTAAAAGCGAGCCCAAATAGGTTCCGCTTTTAAATCTTTCACCACCACTAAATCATACGGATATTCATGGTTAATGATCTGGTCAGGAGCCAAAGGAACACGCTTCAACTTAACACCCTTAATCTGAACTTGGCGAAGCCATTTCACTCCGCAATGAATAGCCTCAACTACTTCTGGCGATGGGTTCTTAATTCCCATGAGGAAAAGAAGTATCTCGCAACTCTCGTTCGCTGTTATGGCCGGCAGTTCAAAAGTACGGGCCTTGACCGGTTGTAGGGTTATATTGTCATGTTGTTGTGCCCATGCCGTCTTCACCCCTTGCTGACTTACCTGACAGTCGAGCACCATCTTCAAACCTCTTTCAAAAGCAGCATGAATCTGGTGGCGCACGGAATCATTAAGCCAGGCAAAGCTTTTATCACCCTGCACTATATTACGAAACAACTCCAACGCTCCCGTTGTCACATCATCATTAAACGTGATGGCATCTACATCCCAACCTCGCCAGCCACCGTTTTCTTTCTGTGTATTCAGCAAATAAAAGAGTCCTTTCAGGGCAGCCTCTTTGTACGCCGGTTTACGATACAAACAATAAGCATCGGCCAGATACTCTATTTGCGGAAAGGTGTTACGATTATCGAGTGTACTTCGTTTATATGATTCTTTTAGTTTCTGATAAACCGAGTCGGTATTTAACACACCCAGCCAGTCTATGTTTTTAGGCCAACCACCGTCTTTGTTCTGATAAGCCATCAGATTCGAGGCTATCTCGTGTACCTGATCCGGTGTAAAACGTTGATAGGTTCTCTCCCTGTGCTCAAGATTCCAATGGTGAATGCCATCGCTGAATCCGTCCAAAGAAGGACTTTTGAAATCAATCATATTACAAACTAACTTTTGAGCGACCAAACCGGCTGAAGATGGATTCACAATATTACCATAAATATCTAATGTAGAAAAAAGCACCTTTCCTTTGCCCACAGGGATTATTCCCATAGAAGTTCCTAAAGCCATGGGATAAGTATGGTAAGCGCCGACCAAGAGTTCTTCTCCCTCCATCACAATTCCCATGCGTTCAACTCCTGTGTGAATCAACGCCTGATAAGGCCAGTTCAATGCTCCGTCTGCCGGAAGTTCATTGAAAACCGGGTGTGATTTATTAAACATCACCCCTCCCAGCCAATTGGTTCCGACAAAAAATTTGTCTTTAAACACAGCGCGGCTATTCCTAGCAATATACTCCGTCCATTCCTCGGTATTTTCTAATATAAAAATACGCGTTCCGTCATTTTGAGCTCGTTCAAGCAAACGCTGCGGATTGGCTAAATTGTTGTTGGGAACAGCCCATTCCAATCGGCATCTGGCATTACTTCGAGGATGTTTGAATCGAACTTCAATCGTTGCTTCATCAGATGCATTTAAATGTACTTTGCCATTGCCCAAATGAGTTTTATTGGCCAACACTTCATAAACCACCTGGCCGTTGACCAGCAGTTCAATGATACTTCGGTCATTACTTTGAACATGAAAAGTATATTCTCCACTAACGGGAGGTATCACCTTGCCTTTCCACACAATACCATATCCGGCAATAGTAGGAACCGATGGATTGGGAGTAGCTCCTTCAATAGCACTCAGGTTAACCACTTTAGAAGTCTCTCGGTGAACTTCTTGTTGAAAATCCATATCCATATAATAAACTGCCTCCAGACCGTGTTCACCTTGTGGAGTGCGCAAAGATTCTGAGGGAATCATGGTTAACTGTTCTTTTCTGGGAGGGCGGGTAACAATCACCCAGTCGAGCTTACCCAAATCATCACGATATTTTTCTACCGGCTGCGCTGTTCGTCCTTTTAAGAATGAAGTCATAGCGGTTCCATCTTCCCATACGGATCCCTCCCCTTCTAATTTATTCGTTGAAAGATCAACTACCAATACCTCATCATAACCAGTAGTTACCGACGTACCATCTTCGTTGAGTAGTCTGGCAGATATTCGGCACAGGCCTCCCACCGAGGGGAGTTTCAAACAAACACTATCGGCTATTAACTGACCATACGTTTCTCCACCAATCACTTTCACTTGCCGGTTCGTTTCAGCACATACTCCTCCAGCCACACTTTGAAGATTGATAGATAAAACAAAATGGCCTTTCACGTCATTCTCGTTAATCAAATAAAAATCGGTGACCACTGTTTCACCTGCCTTTACGATTTGTTGCCTCGGTTTCACAGCTACGTAAAGAGGTTTATTATACCTCGCTATAATACTAGGGTTTGATTTGGGGTAACGAAAACAATCGACTATACCCGAATAGTTCTCTATCAACTCTGACTCCCAGCCATTTACCACATAAGCATCCGTGTAATTGTTTATGCGAGCCAATTCGATTTTTCGTCCTTGGTGTTCAAAAGAGACAGCCCCCATGGCTACAGTCAATGAATCGACCGACGGATATACCTGCCTCAAACCTTTGTTGTCGACAAAGCGGTTGAACTCATCATACCAGCGCAGATATTCGCGTCCATCCCATCCTTTGTATTCCATTTTGTCGAGTTCTTCCTTGTTCTTAGCTAGTCTGGGTGGGGCTGACAGAGCACCTTCCTCACCAAAAAACACTATTTCTTTGGCATTTGTAGTATTGTTATAATAATCTGCCGGACTTTTATACAATGCTTCATTCCAAACAGCCGGACCGCCCGCATGATGATAGTCGTACCAACCATTCCAATAAACAGTCGTATCATTTGGCCGAATATGGATTTTGGCCTGATCATCTATATCATAGCCTTTAGCCCAAGCCGAAGTGCGAAGAACGTATCGTGAAGGATCCATTTTATGGACATCCTTCATCGTATTTATTTCAATCGCTAACTGCTCAGGAGATGCATCTCCCGATTCATTCATCATATTATAAATGACTAAACTAGGGTGACTGCGGTCACGCCTGACCATTCGCATCACTTTCTCATGCAGATTCTTGTTCAGAAAATCATTACCCGCTTTCACACGAAATCCACCAGGCTCTTCGAAATACAAAAGACCTAGCTCATCGGCATAATTTAAAATATTGGTAGAACCAATAAAGCGATGAAAGTTCAGCATATTTAAACCCAGTTCCTTAGCTATGCGAATTTGTCGCTCGGCCAACTCATCGGATGGGTAAATTCCATTAACCGGCCAAAATCCCCAACTAATAGCCGAACGCAAAACAATTCGTTTGCCATTCAGACGAAAAACTGCATTTTGTCCGATACCTGATACCTCAAACCATCGGAAGCCAAAACGTTGTTCAGCTACATCACGATGATTTTTATTCCCTAATAATTCGACCTTACATACATATAAATTAGGTTGATCTATATCCCATAATTTAGCTGCAGGAGCCGCAATTGAAAGCTTGACATTGTTGAGGCCAGACGATAAATCAACTGACTTTAATTTCTTTTTAAACAAAATTTGCGATGGATTATTCCACTCATATATCGTGAAAAGCACATCTCTTTTGTCTACCCTATTTAATTGATTGTCTATGCTAACAATAGCATTCACCGTAGTTAATTCGGGTGTATTTTGCATGTAAATATCGGCAACATGAACAGCCGGACGTACTTCCATACATACCTTACCAGTTATTCCGCCAAAAGCATGTCCGGGGGGGAGTGTTTTATCGCCCCACCTAATCAAAGCGCCGTCTCTCCAATCATAATTGCCGCCGGCATCGGTAATTCTAACAGCTAATTCTGCCGTAGTGCCTTTCTGTACATAAGGAGTTATGTCAACCTCAAATGGCGTATTATCTACAATCTGATAATCGACCAGCTGCCTGTTAATGAAGATCTCCGCACGCGAGCGGATAGATTCAAACTTCAAATAAACCTTCATTCCCTTATTAAAAGAGGGAATCTGAATCACTCTGCTCCACCAACTAACCCCGTGAATATCGCCCTCCGGCCCCGAGATGGTCTGCAAATATTCTTCGGCAGTACCAGGAACCTCTACTTCAAGCGCATCATTAGTAGAAAAGATATTCCATCCTGAAGAAGGAATAGCCACAGGCAACGTTCTGACATCAAGCGGTGGCATAACTAGAGATTCACTCTTCCAATTGGCCTCTTTGTCGTACCAAAGTTTCCAACCTCTTCCCGAAAGATCTATAGAAATTTTTCCCGACTGAGCATAAAGTGTAAAAGAGAATAATATGCATGCTAGAAACAGCAGTATACTAAGTATATTATGTTTTGGCTTCATGAAGTATAAGATTAAATCAGTGCTTTGAAGGGGTTCATGTGGTAAAGTGTGTGAAAATAAAAAAGGAAGAGGATAGTACTTCGATTATCCCCTTCCTCTTTTTATATCCTCACTACTTACTCTTGCTTAAATCCATAACCGTTGGTAAATCCGCCCGTTGATAAAATATTAGGAGTAAACGGCCATAAATAAATAGGCGCTTTCTTATAATCATAATCGTAGAATAAATACTTATTGTACTCATCTGCAGCGCCCCTCAAATCTGCTCCCCAATTCGTTTTCTGATAGCCTGCAGCTTCGAGCGCTTTGGCTTCATCACTACCCGGGATGATATTCTCAAAGAGTCCCTTGATGGCAAGGTTGGTTTTACCATTGTTACCAGTCAAACCAAGACCTTCCCAATTATCATTTTGTCCACGCCATCCCGGATAAAGTACCGGATCAGTTTCTTTTCCTTCAGGACATTGTGCAGTAAGCCGGAAACCATATTCTGTTTTTGCGTCGACCAACTTCGTCCACACGTAATCAGAAATAATATTTCCATTGTTAAAGCGATAGTATCCATTGGTTTTCAAACCTTCAATCATTTCATTGGTAAGATCCTTAATGCGTTTAATTGCTTCAGGTAAGAATCCCGAACGGATCAGTGTCCAGCGACGGTCTCCCTCACCTGCAAACTCGAAACCACGTTCTTCAATAATCGCTCTCAGCAGACCTCCCTGTGATGTGATGAAAGCATCTGTATTTGCTTTACCAGCAGGGAAGGAACGTTCACGGATAGTTGCTAAATATTGCTTAGCTGTCACCTGATCACCTAATGCAGCACATGCTTCAGCATATCCTAAATAGATTTCGGCAATACGCATGTATGGGCCATTAATACCCGACTTACGTTGCTCAGCTGTCCACGGACTCACTTGACGATTCTCATCCCATTTATTAAGACTCGGGCCACCACCATCAGCTTTTGAATTCGGTTTAAAGGAAATAAGTTTTTCTACACCTTTACCTGTTGAACCGGTTAGTACAACACTCACGTCGCGACGTTTGTCCTGAGGATCGAACACCCCATAATAATAAGCAGGATTGATACGCGCTTGTCCGTAAGCCTTGCAAGGATAAGCTTGCTTGCTACCTCCACTGGAAGGACGGCCCATTGAGTAAGATCGTGCATCGTTACCTCCACTCCGCTGCATAGGATATTCATAAATTGATTCATCTGCATAAACCGCATCATCCATCATCATCTGTTGAAAGAAATACTGATAAGGATTGTTATAGACACGTCCGTTTTCAGCCGAACGCGGATCTGTTAGCACAAGACGTGCAGAACCAGAGTTATCCAATACCTTCTTAAAGTAGTCTTTCGCTATTGTGTATAGACTTTGCCAATCACTGCGTCTGCCATAAACAGCATTATTATTTTCTGTTCCCTTGTTCTCGAAAGTAAGTACATTGCCTTTACCGTCTTTGTAGAAAGACGCCCCAAGATCTGTACGCCTTGTGTGATATCCGCCGGCTTCAAGCGCTATGCGCCCAATCAAGCCTTGTACATAAGTACGTGAAAAATAGTTCTTACTAGCAGCTTTAAATCCCGGAGCTTCACCCACACGATACATTAAAGGCTCTACGCGAATAAGGTCTTCCAACACTTTGTCATAGATTGAATCACGTGGAGCCAATCCTTTAGCAGGTGAGCCAAAAGCAGCCTGATAAGGTACATCACCATAATACCTGATCAGTTCACGATACATAGTGGCCCTCAACGCAATGGCCTCACCATATAATTGTCCTAACTCCGATGGCTGACCAGTGCCAGTGATATCGGCAAAGTTACTGGCATTTTCCATAGCCGTTATAATAGCATTTGCTTTTCCTACAACGCTATACATTTTATTATACGGACCGGTAGCATCATCCTTGTTATAAGAAGTTAGCGTATACTGTGATGCATAAGTTCCATTTTGATAAAAAGTTTCCGGATAATGACGACCGGGTTGGTTAGTAAATGATTCGGGGTGACGCTCTATGTCTGAACCTGCCGCATCAGCAGCATAATATAATCCGTCACCAAACACTTGATTCTGTGCACAATCGCGCCAGGCTTCATAGGCGCCATCCATAGCTGCGCGAGCGGTTCTTGTATTAGAGAATACAAAATCAGCATCCACCACCGATGGAGAACTTGTATCGAGATAATCGCTACATGCTGTGGTAGTAACAAGGCCTACGGCAGCAATTAATAACTTATATTTTTTCATATTGTTTTCCTCCTTTAATATTAGAATGATACGTTAACGCCGAATGTATACGACCGAGTTTTAGGATATGCTTGATAATCATAGTTAGGTGTTGGGAATCCGTTTACACCATCAGTGTCAGTATTGACATCCGGATCAAGACCAGAATAGCCAGTCAAACAGAAAAGATTGCTCCCTGTAAAATAAAGACGTACGCGTTGCATACCGGCTTTCTTTGTCCAATTCTTAGGTAAAGTATACCCCAAAGTTAAAGTCTGTAAGCGTAAATAAGAAGCATCTTCCACAAATTCAGAAACCGTAATACCGTACTCTGAATAATTAAGAGCATATTTAGCATTCTGATTCAAAGCATTCAATGCATTAGGCTCAGTTACCAAGAATAAATCTCCATTGCTATCAACATCATATACTTTATAGCAATCTTTCACAATATTCAAACGATTAGCTCCCAAAGCATTATCTTTATCTCCCATCATGCTGTGCATAGCATTGGCGTTATACACATCTCCGCCAATCTGATAAGTAAAGCCAAGAGAGAAGTCGAAGTTACGATAGTTACCTGTAAAATTAAAACCTCCGGTATGCTCGGGCAATGTTTTACCTATTACAGTTGCATCACCTAAGTCAACAGTCTCACTACCGTCAACATCCTTGAGCTTCAACATACCGGGAAATGCAAGCTGACCGTCGGCGCGTTTAAAACCTGACATGCCTGTGGGGTAATTAACCACATTCTTAATGTCGGGAACTCCTTGTTTTAAAGTATACACACCATTAGCATAATCAAAATCGTCAACAGTATAGAATCCGTCAGACTTGAATCCCTGAATCAACCCCACCGGTTGTCCTTTACGAATAATATAGTCATATTGAGGTAAACGCATAGAAGATCCCCATCCAGTATTGGTATCTGCAAGTGTGTTTTCGTCTAAATCATCAATGTTATTCTTATTAAAGTTATAAGTCAAGTTCATTGACAAATTGAAATCTTTCGAACGAACCAAGTCGGTACCCAATGCCAATTCAATACCTTTATTAGACGTTTGACCTACATTTTGGAATTGATAGCTATATCCGGTAGAAGAGTCTACAGGAACTTTCATTAATAGATCTTTTGTTGTATTCCAATAGAAATCTAAACTACCACGAATGCGGCTATTAAAGAAACCAAAGTCCAAACCAATGTTGCGCGATATCGTTGTTTCCCACTTCAAGTCAGGATTTCCTTTCATTGAGCCCGGTTTATAGATTGTTACTGATTCACCGTCTACCTTGATTAATTCTGTTGTCCAGGTTTCTTTCCACAAAAGCGCATCAATATTATCAGCACCCGTTGATCCATAAGATGCACGTAATTTCAAATTATCTAACCACTCCTTCTGTGCTTCCATGAATGGTTCGTCAGATATTCGCCATGCAACAGCCGCTGCAGGGAAGTATCCCCAATGATGATTGGGTGCAAATTTACTTGAACCATCGGCGCGGAATGTAGCTGTTAACAAATAACGTCCTTTGTATGAATAATTACCACGACCAAACCATGATTGAGTGTGATTAGGAGTACCGATTGTTGACCCAAATTCATCTTTTCCCAAACTAGGAGTTGTCATATTAATCATACCGAATGCATCTTCCTTGGTAAAACCATCAGGATATCCCGACCCGGTGATATAACTTGAATTAGTTTTAGAAGAGAGCACTTCGTTACCAACCATGAACGACAGATTATTGTCAGCTCCCAAACCTTGCACCTCATAGTTCAAGGTCGTAGCCCAACGTATAGCATAACCATTTTTATTAGTCAGTTCCGCCGTGTTGTAACCAGCCTCCAAACCGCCATCCCATTCTTTTGTTTCTTGCCAGTGACGGCTGAGTGACAATTCTGATTTGGCTGTCAAGCCTTTCATTACATTCCACGTTAATCCACCTTTAGCACGGATACGTTGCATCTTGCTATTGTTATCATAATTATTAATAACAGAAACAGGATCTCTTCCTAATTCGACATAAGAGCTACCATTACCAAATGCAGTTGTAAGTTCAGCATCACCCAACGGATTATCTACCGGGCGGTATTTATAAGCAGAAGTAGACACATCATATTTGGTTCCTAAATATTCGGTTTCAGTATAACGCAAGTCAGCATCAAAACTCAATGATTTATTAATCTTCTGATCTATTTTAAAGCTACCGCTCCAACGACTAAATCCTGTATTAATACGAGCGCCTTCTTCATCCGTATAGTTAACAGAGGCATAATACTTGGTCTTATCGTTACCTCCACTCAAAGAAAGGTCATGGTTCCAAGCGCCGGCACTACGCATAATATCGTTAACATAATTATGAGAAGCAACACCTTTATATTCATTTAAATGATTTCCATATTTGGATCCCAGTCCAAAATATTTAGCAATATTATCACCATAAGTACCACCGTAAGCGGTTCCGTAAGCCCAAGTTGAATAAACATAATCATAAGCATTCAGCACATCCAATGTTTCGGGTTTCTCTTTCATCTGGTAATACATGTTGTAATTAACAGAAACCTTTCCTTCTTTACCCGCTTTAGTAGTTACCAAAATAACACCATTTGCACCGCGTGCACCATAAATAGCTGTTGAAGCAGCATCTTTCAACACATCGATACTTTCAATGTTATCGGCTGGAATATCATCAATACCACTCACTTGAACACCATCAACAATAAACAAAGGATCATTGCTTTGAGTTATAGAGCCACCTCCACGTACACGAATAGACATGGTAGCTCCCGGACGACCATCCTGAGATGTCACAGACACACCCGGCAGCTGACCTTGTAGCGCCTGGGCCACATTAGAAACCGGATTTGCAGCCAATTTCTCACCCGAGACAGATGCTACAGCACCTGTTAAATCTCTTCTTTTTACTGTACCATAACCAATTACCACCACTTCATCGAGGTTCTTGGCATCTTCCACCAACTTAACATTGATTTGTTTTTGGGTACCAACTTCAACTGTTTTGCTCAGATAGCCAATAAAAGAAAATTGAAGTTTAGCATTAGATGCTACGGATAGTGAATAGTTTCCATCGATATCGGTTATTGTTCCGTTGGTTGTTCCAACCACAGTAACATTCACTCCAATCATCGGTTCACCATTAGCATCAGTGACCAATCCCGTAACTTGTCGGGTTTGTGCATAAGAAAGCAAACATAGCATACTCATAAACAGAGACGCAATTGCCTTTCTGGCAAGTGTTTTTCGATTCATAGACTTTTGTATTTTTTATAGTTATTAATAGGCGACAAAGGCTAATAAAGACCCGTTATCGAACACAAAGATACGTTTCTTAACGAAACGGCAATGGGATTTATTGATTTTTTATGTGGAAATGTTATTCATTTCGAGGAAACAACTAGTTTCTTATATACATAACACAGGCAGCGGTTAAGCCGCTGCCTGCAGGTAAATAACTGATTATTAAAGAATTAGATGTGATTAATAACCAGTATTTTGCCAGAAACCTTGTCCTTCAGTAGTAGAAAAATTAGTAACCGCGTCAATTTGCGACTGAGGTATTGGACGATAATAATGCATCTCTTTAATCTGGCTAGAAGCTTGCGCATTATATTTAGTCACATGATCAACAAGTTTGTGAGTACGTTTTAAATCAAACCAGCGTTGTTGTTCTCCACATAACTCAATTGCGCGCTCTTCCAGAACGGTCTCTAACGTAGCAGCACCACTCAATGTATTATCTTTACCTGATTTAGCACGTACTTTTCTTAATTCATTGATTGTTGACATAGCCGCATTTCCATTTTCAGTATAAAGCTGACATTCTGCTTTAATTAAGTACATCTCGGCTAAACGGAGCACTATCGCATCTCGGCTCGATATATCATGTGTTGGATAAGCTGAATTAAATACATTATCCAAAAACTTCTTTATGCCCGGATAAGAACACCAACCTCCAATTTTATAGGAATTATACCTCTTGTCGCTATAGACATCTGAGGAAGCTTTTGCAGCTTCAGTAGGTAAAGCCGTAGCTTCAGCTAATGACGTAAATACTGGAATATCACCACCGCTTACAAACTGAATTCTATAACGGTTTTTGGCCCAAGCCTGCATAGCCTTACCTTCGGCAGAAGCACCATCTTTAAAGCAATAATAAATAGCAGTATCTTGCATTAACGGATAATTTGTAGAACTATGCTCCAACCCTTTAGCTATTTTATACGCATCAAGCAAAGTGGCTTCGGTGCGCTGGTCGGTAGCACGATTTTTCTCAAGTAATCTCCATAAATAAAGTGATGGCAAATAACGAGTAAATCCTCTTCCATAAGGAGAATATGAGTCGGCTACATATACTTTTTCCTTAGTTACTGTGTTTGTTACATAATACGTTGATTCTCCTAAAGGACGAACAAAGACTTCTTTTCCATTTCCTCCCAAATCAGTCGCTCCATTATTCCACATTGAGACGAACATCAATAACATCGCACTACCACCACGACTATATCCCGTGCGCGTAATTAACGAATTATATTCAAGCGGATCACCGTCTGAATCTGTTTTATACCGATAAGGTATACAGTTTACATTTGTGCTGATGTCCGAAGAATAAGCAACACCCCAGATAGCTTCTTTATTAGCTGTAACATCTTCGTTATTCATTGACCATGTATCTTCATAATTGTTATAGAAAGAAGCAATTCCACTTCCCATAACAGCATCGGCCTCTGTTTGAGCCAGCGCATATAAATCTTTGCCGGCGTAAGCAGTATTGGTTGTTATACTATTTTTGCCCAACCAAGATGCTGCATACAACAAGACCCTTGACTTTAATGCCCTTGCAGCCCAATAATTAGCACGTCCATCTGTTTTAATTTTATATCCAGCTGTTTCAAAAGCAGCAATTGAACTATCCAAATCAGCCAATATGTTACTATAAATTTGTTCTTCGGGAACTCTGGTAGGGTCGGTTACTATTTGTGTAATCGGAGCATTATTATAAGGTACTGGTCCCCAAATATTTACCATGTGAAAATAATAGAAAGCACGAAGAAAATAGGCTTCTCCCATATATTGTTGACGAGTATTATCACTTATAACACTATTCAAAGGAACGTAATATAGTGCATTGTTACAAACATCAACCGCACTGTAAAATAGCTCCCAATAGTGGTCCAAACAGGCGTTGTCACTGGAGTTTCCATCCAAGCTCTCTGCTGCGATATTATAAGAAGTCAATGATTTTTGCTTATTGTCATAACCGTAGTAAAACAAATCGGTGCCCATTTCCGAAAGTCCCAAACCTGCTTCTTTACCATACCATCCCCTAGCAAAACTATAACAAGATGAAACCAACCCTTGTATACCTGATGAGGTAGAATAAGTCAGGTCGGCAGTTTCACCGACTTTATTTTCTTCATCAAGAAAATCTGAACAAGATGACGTGCTAAAAGTAAAAGCCAAAGCCATCACAAGCAATATATATAATTTATTTTTCATATCCTTATTGAATTAAAATTGAACATTAACACCAAATACGACTTGTTTTGCCAATGGGAAAGCGATAGAACCTCCACGCTCAGAGTCATAATTATCAACGCTACTAAAAGTGAAATAATTCTTCAAAGAACCATACAGTTTAACTTTTTGAATTCCTACTTTTGAAATCAACTTATTGGGTAAATTATAAGCCAGTGTCACATCTTTTATTTTTAAATAATCAGCTTTTTCATACTTTATAGAAGTTGCATAAGTAGAATAGATAGTACTTGCCGCTCCCGGACTTGGAAATTTAGCATCCACATTATCGGGCGTCCAATAATCAAGATCGCCCCAGTTAGCCGTTTCATAGTTAAGCTGAGAGTTCATATCATATGACATATATCCACCTAAACGAGCATATAGAAGAACAGACAAAGAGAAATCCTTATAAGTAAAGGTGTTATTCATGCCTAACAAATGCTTGGGTGAGCGTTTATAAACTTTCTTATCATCATCATCTAATTTACCATCATCGTTACGATCTATTAATTTCATAGTACCCGGAACACCGTAAGCCGACAAATATCCTGTTGATTCACCAGGATGACGTTCTTTCCAAGCGGTAACATACTCGTCATATTCGCCTACATTCCAACAACCATCCGTTTCGTAATCATAAAAGATTGAAACAGGCTGTCCAACTATCTGACCAGTAACACCATTGATATTCCTATCCACACCATCTACTAGTTTGGTAACTTCATCCTTTGATGTTGAATAAGACCAGTTAACATCCCACGAAAAATTCTTAGAACTAACAATTAATGTATTCAAAGCAACCTCTAAGCCACTACCTTTTGTTTCACCAATATTAGCCAATACACTAGGGTATACTGAAGAGGCTGGCGCACTTTTATAGTAAAGTAAATCATAAGTATTACTTATGTAATAGTCAATGCTTCCCGAAATACGGTTATTGAAAAGCCCAAAGTCAATACCAAAATCCAAAGCTGACGTCTTTTCCCAAGTCAGTTCATTATTTCCCATGGTACTTGGGACTTTTCCGGCAAGACTCTGTCCACCCAAATAATAATAAATATTATTTTCACTCAATGCAGTCAACGTGCTGTAAGGATCGATAGCTGCATTACCAGACAATCCCCACGATGCGCGTAGTTTTAAATTAGAAAGCCAATCATGTGTATTCTCCATAAATGCCTCGTCGCTAATTCTCCACGCAGCAGCTACTGATGGGAAATAGCCCCATTTATGTCCCTTAGCCAGAGCAGAAGAACCGTCAGCACGTACAGAAGCAGTCAATAAATATTTTTCATTAAACTTATAGTTTAAACGTCCAAAGAAAGAGAGCATAGACGATTTAATATAGGAGCTAGTAGTAGTGGGATCCGATATTTTCGATAAATCATAGAATGTGCTAGCATAATAATGTTCTTTTCCGCAATCACCAACTGTGGTATTTTGCTCATATACACTCTGATTCATACTATGACCCAACAATGCCGATAAGTCATGTTTACTGCCACCAAAATTGGTATTGTAATTCAGGGTATTCTCCCATGTAAAACCTGTACTATTTTCATATTGAGATGAAATATAACTAGTTCCCGGAGATTGATATCTTGCTACACTCTGATAATCTTGATAAATACCGGTACGCGTATTCTTACGGTCTAGCGCAAACATAGATTTGAAGAACAAATTCTTCATCGGATTAATTTCCATGTACGTATTACCAAAGAAGCGAGTTGTTTCTATGTTCTTCACATAAGCGCCGTCAATCTCGTCTAATAGCGGATTACAATGAGCTGCATACCGAGGATTTGGTGTAGCAATGATGGTCCCATCCTTTGTATAAGGGTGAGTAATAGTTGTCATTTTCAGGGCTTGTGAAAAGACACTTGACTGACGGGCATTGTGATCCTTATAGGTGTAGAGCAAACTAGTTCCTATTTTGAATATTTTATTAATCCGGTGATCAACATTAGCTTTCACATTATAGCGATCCAAGGCATCGTTTTTCAGCAAACCTTCTTCGTATATTGCTCCAAGAGAAAGATTAAAATTAGTTTTTTCATTTCCTCCCGAAACCGAAGCGTCATAATTTTGAGTCAAACCATTTTTAAGTATTATGTCTGCCCAATCTGTATAAGAGCCATCCTGATAGATTTCATATTCCGTAAAATCCTCAAGACTTTCAGTAAGCACATCTTCCGGAGTCAGATTGCTCCCTCCCCAATTGCCCGAAGCCAAATCGGCCTGATAATTGGCTTTATCAATTAAACGCTGCACTTCTTTTCTTCCATACATAACCTGTGGCACATGCGTAGGGGTGTTTGAAGAAACATAAGCATTCAGGTTTACCTGAGTTTTACCAGCTTTTCCACGTTTAGTTGTAATAATGATAACTCCATTAGCGCCTTTTGTTCCGTAGATAGCAGTTGATGAAGCATCTTTCAAAATTTCCATTGATTCAATATCCGAAGCACTTATGTCCAATGTTGATCCGTATTCAATACCGTCTACAAGTATAAGTGGACTGTTAGCAGCAGAAATCGAACGATTTCCGCGTAGAGTCATAGAAATACCGGCACCGGCCTCACCATTAGATTGTTGAATATCTAAACCCGGCACTTTTGCCTGCATAGCCTGAATAGCATTACTTGAAGAAACCTTCGCTATTTCGTCGGCTTTAACAGACGAAACCGATCCAGTCAAATCACGCTTCTTCACAACGCCGTAGCCAATAACCACAACTTCATCAAGTTTCTTTGTATCTTCCAACAAAGTTACATTAATAACAGATTGATTTCCAATAACAATTTCTTGTGTCAGATAACCAATGTATGAAACAACAAGAACTGATTTTTCAGAAACACTAGTTAATTTGTAGTTGCCGTCAATGTCCGTAATTGTTCCATTGGTCGTTCCTTTAATAAGAACATTAACACCAATCATTACTTCTCCTGCATTGTCTTTTACAACGCCAGAGATTGCACGTGTAGTTTGTGAAAAGGAAAAAAGACAATAAAGACTCATAAAAAAAGTCATAATCGCCCCTCTTAGAAGTGTTTTTCGATCCATAAATTTGTATTTTTTATAGTTATAACTTAAGGAATAAAGGTTTATTAAGACCGTTACCGAACACAAAAATATGTATTCTAATCAATTATGTACTGCAAAATTTTAGTTATTTATGTGTGTTTTTTGGTTTTATCGACAAAAAGCCGATAACCTTGCATAAACAATGAATAAGTTTATGCAAATTGTTATCGGCTATGTTGAGCAGACAATATAAGAACCAAAGTTCCTTATATTTTTTACTTATTTAAACGGATACCAGTCCGAACAATTCTTAAATATATTTTCAATAGTATATTTCAAGGCTTCTTTCTTGGTCAACTTATGGCTCCAATTAACGCGGCCAGCTAAGCTTGAACCTTCACCTCTATTATCAAATTCGGCATAGCGGGCTGTTTTCTCATTCTCCGGATTGCGCCAGTTTTCCCAACCAGGTGCACAAATGTGCTTACCCATCTCGCAATTAATAAATGCAGTGGCTGCATAAGGACGCCAAGGACGTCCCAGGTACACCTTGTCAACTCCATCGGCAGCGGTTAGCTTGCAATTTTTAAAAACATAACCATACTCAACATCCTTGGGAGTAGAGGCCGCCGTGATGTATGAATTCCGTTTGCTATGAATAGTGCAATACTCAAAAAGGGCTGTTGAAGGGCCAAAAATAAAATCAGTAGTACCTTCAATGTAGCAATGTGAAAACAACAAACGTGTGCCTTCGGCACCGGTATAAATTGTATCTTGATTACCTAAAAAACGGCAACCAATAAAGATGAGCTTATCACCTTCCGTATGCAGAGCAACTGCCTGCCCCAATTGGGCTGCATTATTTTCTATTGTCAGATTCTTAAAGGTAATGCCACTGCCTTCCACTTTTACCGTATAAGTACGGAAAGTTCCCATCTTATTAATATTAGCATGGTCATCATAGGTAATAATGGTACCTTCAGCACTTTCACCCACAATTTGCACATTTTTAAGCCAAGAAGGAATCACTAATTTTTCCTTGTACAGTCCGTTCTTAATATAAATGGTAACGGTGTAATCCATAAAAGCACGGACAGCCTCCACCGCTTCCTGAATGGTACGGTATTTACCGGTTCCGTCACGCGAAACAACCAACGTATCTTGCTGCTGAGCCAAGATGGAAATGCTAACAGAAGTCAGCATAAATATCGATAAAACAATACGTTTCAACATGCTCATCATTATTTAGCCAGTTTACATCCTAACCGTTGAAGGCGTTCCCACTCCAGACTGGCCATGATAAACGGACCAACAGCCTTGGGATCGTTGCTGCGAATAGTTTCATTTATATAATAGTTATAATCTCCCGAACGGTAATTCTTTCCGCCCAATCCGGCCACTGCACAAGCTTTGGTGATGCTAACCAGTCCGTTCTTGTCAACCTCAATAAAGTTATTCAAAATCCCTTTGTATCCTTTTATTGCCACTTCCAGATAGGAAGGATCAATGTAGCCCATGCGTACAGCTTTAAAGAGTGTATACACAAACATGGTTGAGCATGAAGATTCAAGGTAATTGCCTTTATCACCGCTTCTATCGAGCACCTGATACCACAATCCGGTTTTGGGATCTTGAATTTTCTTCACCTGAGTAGCGATATTATTTAAAATAACAAGCATTGAGTCTCTTCCTGCTTCATGTTTTGGAATAAAATCGAGTGCATCGACAAATGCCATGGCATACCACCCCATTGCCCTACCCCAGCTATGAGCCGATTGTCCGGTAACGGGGTCCGACCATCGTTCTTTTTTGCTCACATCGCAAGCATGGCGGTACAATCCGTTTTTGGGATCGTACGTATGTCGTGCCACGGTAATGAATTGGTTGACTACATCTTTATAATCTTGCGGACGGCTATTTCTGAACGCATACTCAGCGTAGAAAGGTGCTCCCATGTAGAGTCCGTCGAGCCACATTTGGTTAGGATATATTTTTTTGTGCCAAAAACCTCCATCGGCATTCCGTGGATGTGTATCGAGCTGACTTCTAAGTAAATCAATGGCTTTCTGGAATTTCTCTTCTTTTGATTGTTCGAAGATGCGAAATAAAAACTTGCCCGAGTTTAAACGGTCAATGTTATACTCACTTAATTTGTAGGTTTTGATACTCCCGTCGGCCTGAATCATGGTATCGGCGTAGGCATAAGCATAATCATATATCTTCTTGTCACCGTAAGCATCATACACATCAAGCATGGCCTGTAATTCAAGTCCGTGACAATAATCCCACTTCAAACTAGGTTGAAAGTCGAGCTGCCAAGACTCCGGACAACGAATCATTTCCGATTCGGTCATACGCACAGACCACGGAAGCTGTTCGTCAACTTTCTGGGCGCTGACTTGCAAAGAGCTAACCACAGCTCCCATCATAAGTAGGTTACAAATTAGTTTATTCATCTTTTCTTTAAATTAATTAGGTAATAGATTTCTTGCCATTATACAAAGATAATACCTTGTTTATACACATTTGTGTATTTTTCGTTTTAAAAGGTGTATTAATTACATTTTCTCGTGTACGCTAACGATTATCTTCGTTATCGCGAACGATTTTGCACTACTTCGGTCAATTTATACACTAAATTAAGCAATATTTATAGTTGATTTACATCAAATTATAACTAATTTTGGCAACAGATAAAAACTATATAATTTTAAATTAACTATCATGAGTACATTTCAGAAAGTAAATGAAAAAATGACGAACTACAGATGGACCATTTGCGCCATGTTGTTCTTTGCCACTACAGTTAACTACCTGGACCGACAAGTCTTGTCGCTGACATGGAAAGACTTTATCGCCCCCGAGTTCCATTGGACAAATGATGACTATGGTAATATTACGGCTCTTTTTTCAATTTTCTATGCTGCCAGTATGCTTTTTGCAGGTCGCGTAGTCGATTGGTTGGACACAAAAAAAGGCTTCTTATGGGCAATTGGTGTTTGGTCTGTCGGTGCATGTCTTCATGCTTTTTGCGGTATAGCAACGTCTGGTGTTACTACAGGCCAATGGCTCGTAGGTTTTGAAGGCGCCAAAGAAGCGATTGCAACCGTAGGAGATGCTTCCATGGTAGTATCTGTCAGCGTTACACTGTTTATCTTCGCTCGTTTTGTACTTGCTGTGGGTGAAGCCGGTAACTTTCCTGCTGCGATTAAAGCTACTGCCGAGTATTTTCCCAAGAAAGACAGAGCGCTTTCAACCAGTATTTTCAATGCAGGTGCTACCGTAGGTGCTCTTGCTGCACCTGTTACCATTCCGGTTATTGCGGAGCATTTCGGTTGGGAAATGGCTTTCATCATCATTGGTGCATTGGGCTTCATCTGGATGGGATTCTGGGTATTTGTATATAAAAAACCCGAAGATCACCCCAAAGTTAATGCTGCTGAGCTCACTTACATTCAACAAGATAAAGACGATACGCAAGCGGCTTCTGTTAACGGTGAACCGGCTAAGGCACAACGCAAGCTCACTTTTGCCGAATGTTTCAAATTCAAGCAGACATGGGCGTTTGCCTTTGGTAAATTCATGACCGATGGCGTTTGGTGGTTCTTCTTATTCTGGACACCAGCCTACCTGAGCTCGGTATACGGAATGAAATCTTCTGATTTCGAAAGCCAGTTGGCTCTATTTGTTCTATACGCCATCACCTTGCTTTCAATCATTGGCGGATGGTTGCCTACTTACTTCGTTGATAAGAAAGGAATGAACCCCTATGCAGGCCGTATGCGCTCTATGCTTATCTTTGCATTTTTCCCCCTATTGGCTCTTGCAGCACAACCATTGGGACACATTTCTTATTGGTATCCGGTTATCATCATCGGTATTGCAGGTGCAGCCCACCAGGCATGGTCGGCCAACATCTTCTCAACCGTAGGTGATATGTTCCCCAAATCGGCTATTGCTACCATTACAGGCATTGGCGGTATGGCAGGTGGTGTTGGTTCTTTCCTTATCAATAAAGGATCGGGTCTTTTATTTGACCATGCAGAAACAACCAACATGAAATTCATGGGCTTCGAAGGAATTGAGTCGGGCTATTTCATTATTTTCTCTATCTGTGCGGTAGCTTATCTCATTGGATGGATCGTAATGAAAACATTGGTTCCTCACTACAAACCAATCGTGGTAGAATAATACTTCTCCATAAAGAATCATAAAGTCCTCCGGCTATTGCAGTTCGCTGCAAATAGTCGGGGGATTTTTTATTTGCCATATAGCTCCAATAAATTTTGCTGGTTGCAAATCTCAGTGTAGACCCGGGTGTAGGACGCTTGTACACCCGGGTCTACACAATCTATACATGGGGGTGTACAAACTGTGTACATCGGGGTGGAGACGAGAATGGCTCACCAGCAAAATAAATCGCATAAGCAGGCTGATTGAAATCCTTTATGTGAAAGATTTAATTAGTGTTGTACTGTAAAGAATCACTGCAAAAAAGTTGGTGATACTTGGTGATACTTGGTGAGGCTTTTTTTTAGCCAAGTGTCACACGTAATGGTCTTATTTTCAGATCTTTACAAGATTGGTGATACTTGGTGATACTTTTTTTCATACTTTTTATGTAGCGGTATGATTCGGAATGGCATATATCAATAAAAAAGCCCTTTCTCACGAAAGGACTTTTTGAGCCCCCTTCAATCTATGAAAGAAAGAGGAGGCTTAAGGCAAAAAAAAGGGAAGTCTCACGACTTCCACAATTCTTCTAACCTTAAATCTAAATCTCTATGAAAAAAACGTAGTGCAAATATAGAGGTTTTGGCAATACGAAAGTGTTAACAAACCGCATAAAGACAGAATAAAACCTAATTACTCCGTATTTATGTAAAATCTGCTTTCATTTTGATAAAATTGAGCAGCTTTTTATAGATCGGATTCAGAGCCAACAATTGAGGCACGCCCATTATGAACATTTGTTTTCGGGCACGCGTTAAAGCCACATTTAATTTTCTGTCAACCGCTACACCGTCTTCTTCCATCAGGTTCGACAAGAAACGAAGCTGATAGGGTTGATTCACACAGAAAGAATAGATAATAACATCGCGTTCGCTTCCTTGAAATCGTTCTACCGTATCAACCAATATGGAGTTCAGCTGAGGGATGCCCATCAGACAAAGCTCTTTTTTGATTAGTGCAATCTGACTGCGGTAGGGTGTAATAATGCCCAGCGTAAAAGAAGGATTGAATGTGTTTTGATACTGCTCAAACACTTTCCGTGCCAATTGAGCACACAAACGGGCTTCACAGTAGTTCACCTTAACAGATGCTCCTTGTTTATTGGGCTCTGAGGGAAGAAAAGCAACGCGATGAGTTATTAGTGCGTTGAGTTTATCGTCTGTCAGCGTATCGGCCGGCAAAATTTCATCAACTTGATGCGGAAGGCCTATTGAGACCAATTTTCCACCATAAAAAGCCTCGTTCGGAAACAGAGCAACCTCCGGATTCATTCTGCCTTGTCGGCACAGCTGGTCAACCGCCTGCTCCTTTACCGGTGCAGAGAGGCAGGCACGGTGAAGCCGCTCAAACAAAGATTCTTTGAGATTCACAAGTCCGGCCGAACGCAAACTGTCTTCGTGTATTTCGGAGTGAACATCGCTTTGCTGAACCACGGCCGGCAACTGTTTGTAATCGCCTATGAGGATAAATTTGCCAATTGCATTGGAGCCGGCTGCGTTGCGAGCGCACAGTATGCCCAGCAAGTGAGGTTCCAGTATTTGAGTAGCCTCATCAACAATTGCCACGTCAAAGGTTTTAAGGCGGAACAATTCGGGTTTGGCGGCTATGGAAGCCACTGTCCCCACAAATATCCGACAGGATACCATGCGCTCTACTACTTCCGATCGACGGGTGCAAAGCGCCAGCTCATTCTCCATCAGGTGATTTCTGTAAGCGGCATCACAAGATAATTCGCTACCAACACGGATGAAGTCAACAGCAGGTGTGATGGCCGACAAGGCCTTACATATTTCATCAACGGCTCTATTGGTATAAGCCATTAGCAGAATATGTACCTCAGGATTTTCCCGAAAGCGTTCAACCATCAAGCGCAAAGCTCGCGATGTTTTGCCCGTTCCCGGAGGACCAACCAACAGGAAATAATCTTGGGCAGCCAATGCTTTCCACGCAACACGATCAAAGTCGGTCGAGGCATTTACTATCTGTTCATTATAAGCCGTGCTAAACTGAGGCAGGCGCTGAAAGAGAAGCAAGTCACGCCTTTCTTTCGTGGCACGTGCAAAAGCCGACAGTCCCATATACATGCTTCGGAAAGTGGTATCCATGACGTCGTGTTCCAGCGCATAGAGACTATCGGCCGGAATCACCGAAGGATTTTGTTGCGAAGCACGCAGCCGTACTTTCACACAATGTTCGTCAATGTATTCAATATTACCTTTAAAAACCATTTGATTGGTAACCTTATCGGCATCGTTGTTTCGCTGATACAAAACAACAGCATCTCCTTGCCTGAAATTAGGCAACGCCACCTCTGCTTCAACTTCACAGCAGTCGGCTTCGGGAATAGCTAGAGTAAGCGATGCTTTGTGTTCATCGGCAGCATGGTTCTCAACAATAGTTAAACGATGCAGAATTTCGCCTGCTTCCAGCTTCTCAGACAATGAGGCAAGCCACAACGCAGCTGCTCCGGCACGACCTTCGTAATCAATATCACCCGATTTTGCGGTATACTGTTCTTTGGTGATGAAATTATAAACGGTTAGGTAATAAGCTTTTTCGATGGAGGTAAGCTGTTGCAGTTCTCCACGAAAGCCATCAATAGAAGGTGCCAGGTATTGTTCCCAGAACCGACCTGAAAGATGTTTCTCATTCAATGTGTTCGCATTGATTTGCTCCAACAGGTTACCGGTGTATTCTATATTATTATGCAACTGTACACCGAATTCATTCGCAACAATACGGTTTCTCAGGTTAATGGCACGTCGCACCAGCGCCCAGGAGGTACGTGCCGGATAGAGCAACGGATAGCGTGTGTAGAGTAAATAAGGACGCACTTTACGGTGATCTACTCCCATGGAATATTGCAGCACCGCTTGGTATAGCAACATTTGTACCAAGTTATTTTCTTTTGGCTCTATCTTTCCTTTTATAGCATATTCATCGGCCTTGCCCGACTTCATCTCAATAAACGAACGCATATCACGTTGCATATAATCGAGGCGTCCCTGCAGCCCCAAAGCTTCACAAATATAGGCCGGCTCGAGCACAGCATCTTTTTTGTTCAGGTCGTAACCGGGCGAAGCAAACGTATCGGTCACCATGCGGCGAATGTTTTCAAAATGCATCTTGCAATCATCAAAGAATTGACGCTCACGCTCTTTGTCTGTCAACTCACTACAAGCAGCCAATTCAATGGGGTACCGGCGAAACGCCTTTTTCATGCTGCTGATGTAGTCAACCTCTCCATCCGCATGTATCCATTCATCCAGAAAGAGGTTGGCGATATTTCCCAGCAGCAAAGGCCGCGCATTGTCTATGGGTTGAAGTCTGCTTAACAGGTAATTGGCCGGGTGATGACCGTAATCTCGAAAGCATTCTGCCAATGAGCTGATATCTATCAGGTAATCGGGTTCCAAAACAATAAAAGCAGGAAGCAATACGCCATCTTCACCAACACGTACATCCAGCAGATTCAACTGCGCATGCGTCCACAATAACTTGCAGGTTTCAGCAAATTCTTCATTTACCTGCGGCTCATTATAACGCACACGAAGACATTCGTCGGATACTTCATCAACAGGCATCACATACAGAAAAGTGTCATCGGCATATTGAAAACACACCCTCATTCTGCTGAATTGCTTGCGTGTTGAGGTCTGTTTAAAAGAAGCCGGCTGTAGCTTAGGTAAGAGGTTGTAGAGTTTGGATGGAATATCTTGACTCGTCAATTTCCGAAGCAGGTAGCTCAACGTTTTTACATCACGAAGGAAGAGTTCTTTGGTTGGAGCCAATTCATGGTTGAGTATGGCATTGGATGTAAGCCTGAACGTGTGTAGCTTGTTTTGTTCTGCACTATCTAACGACACGCAAGACGACAGAAAACTGATTCGTGCAGCTAAATCGGTCATCTGAAGACTTTCGTCTTTCATGTATAAACGACAAATACGTTCCAGCATGTCACGCAACTGTCGGTAGCGAGCACTCAGCGAAGTTTCCTCTGCCTCACAAAGTGCCAACAATATGTCATAGTATTCTTTTACTTCATCAATCATTTGGCAAAGGTAGCGAATCTTTGTCTTTTATCAACAGAATGCTTAGTTCATATAAAATGATTAGGGGAATAGAAACCACACTCAGGGTAAATGGGTCACCGGTAGGAGTAATAATGGCAGCTACCGCAACAATAATAATAATGGCGTGCTTGCGGTATTTGCGAAGAAAGGTTTTGTTCACTAACCCCAAGAGGGAGAGCAACCAGGTCACAAGTGGCAGTTCAAACGCTAGTCCCATGCACAGCACCAATACCATGAAATTGTCAATGTATGAGTTCAGCGATATTTGGTTTACTATTTCGGCACTCAGCTCATACGTTGTCAGGAAGCGCAACGTCAACGGATAAACCATAAAATAACCCATCAACACGCCAATAAAAAACATCATGGCGCCTAAAATCAATGTTTTGCGCACACCCTTCTGTTCATGGGGATACAGAGCCGGACTAATAAATTTCCAAATTTCCCAGAAAAGATAGGGCATGGCTGTGACAACCGACATCCAGAATGCGGTAGACATGTGGATAAAAAATGGAGCGGCCAGGTTGATGTTAACCAACTTGACGGAGAATTCTTGCGTAAAGAAATCATCCGTCAGGTTAAGCGATTCTCCGATAGACCGTAACAATGAGTAAAAAACAAAATCATTGTGGCAGGGAGCCAGTATCACATGGTCAAACAACCAAGGCATGGCAATGAAATAACCAATTGCCAGAACAAACCAAACTCCCAAGATGCGAAACAGTACTTTCCGCAATTCATCCAAATGATCCCAAAAGGTCATTTCTGCCATTGCTAGTCTTTCTTCTCGTTCGTCGTATCATCAGCCGGTTTCTCAACCTCTTCTTTCGCTTTGTTGATTTCTTCTTTGGCCTCGTTGACTCCTTCTTTGAAACTCTTTACGCCTTTGCCCAATCCCTTCATCAACTCAGGAATTTTTCTTCCTCCAAAGAATAACAAAATCAGCAGTGCCAGAATCAGAAACTCCGACCCACTGGGAATAAAGCCTAAAATCACTAATTCATTAACCATACATTCAGATTATTAGGTAGATACATAAGTTATAATCACACAAAACTAGGTAAAAGCAAGCATGTCACCAAGTTTTTTATTTCCTAAGTTTAACGCCCAGAATATTAATCTTGGAAATAGATTCGTTTCACCCTCGACGACACGCTGGTGAGCACCTCGTACGGAATGGTTTCCAGCAAATCCGAAAGTACCGTTATGGGTAATTCGTCTCCGAATATAATAACCGGATCACCTTCCTTGCAATCAATTCCGGTAACGTCAACCATGCACACATCCATACAGATATTGCCTACATAAGGGGCTTTCTGACCGTTAACAAGGCAATATCCTTTTCCATTTCCCAAATGTCGGTTCAGTCCGTCGGCATAGCCTATCGGAATGGCAGCAATGCGCGAATCACGGGTCAGATGACCTTTACGACTGTAGCCCACCGTATCATCGGCCGGCACGTTGCGTATCTGCAGAATGGTTGTTTTCAATGTGCTTACGTTATTTATAACGGAATTATCGATGGGACTAACGCCATATAAACCGATACCCAAACGCACCATGTCATACTGTGCTTCCGGAAAGCGTTCAATACCGGCTGAATTGCAGATATGACGAAGTATTTTATGCGGAAAGGCATTTTGTAAAAGTGTAGAGGCTTCTTCGAACGCAGCAATTTGTTTACGGGTAAATGCATCAAACTGTTCACTGTCACTGCCCACCATGTGCGAGAAGACAGAACGTGGAATTACAGCATTCTGACCTTTCAAACGTTTAATCAAAGCCGGCACATCCTCCGGAGCAAAACCGAGCCTGTGCATACCGGTATCCAGCTTAATATGTATCGGAAAATTAGTTATACCTTCTTTTTCGGCCTCTTTAATTAGAGCATCGAGCAAATGAAAACTATAAACCTCGGGTTCCAGTTTGTAATCGAACAACGTTTTAAAAGCTGTCATTTCGGGGTTCATAATGATGATTGATCCGGTAATGCCAGCTTTGCGAAGTTCGGAACCTTCGTCGGCTACAGCTACTGCTTGATAATCAACCCTGTGTTCTTGCAAAGTTTTAGCAACTTCGTACGAACCGGCGCCGTAAGCAAATGCTTTAACCATGCAAACTATTTTCGTTTCGGGTTTCAGTTTAGAACGGTAATAGTTTAGATTACCAACCAAGGCATTCAGATTTATTTCCAGAATTGTTTCATGCACCTTCAGTTCTAATCGTTCGGATACGGTGTCAAACTCAAAGTTTCTAGAACCTTTAATCAGAATAATTTCATTACGGAGATTCTTAATTACATCCGAGTGCAACAATGATTCTGTATCCTGAAAGAAATACTTCTCCACATCAAAGCGGTCTGCACACGAAGAGATATCCTCTCCCACACCTATTATCTTTTCTATGCCGCGACTATGAACCAACTGTGCCACCTTACGGTAAAGGGTAGTTACGCTTTGTCCCGTTTCAAGCATATCCGACAAAATCAAGGTACGTTTGAGCCCCTTCGACAAAGAACGTCTATAGACAAAATCAAGTGCAATATCCAGCGAAGCCAAGTCTGAATTGTAACTATCGTTAATCAGCACACAGTTATTCTTTCCTTCCTTTACTTCTAGGCGCATGGCAACAGGTTCGAGCTGTTGCATACGTTCCGTAATTTGTTCGGGAGATAGCATGAGGTATAGACAAACGGCTAAGCAGTTCAGTGAGTTTTCTATTGACGCATCATCAATAAAAGGAATGGTGAAGGTATTATCCATCTCCAGATAACGATAGGAGATAACCGTGCAGTCGGCTTCCTTTTTGATACTACTGATGTAGAGCGGCTTCTCCATGTCCACACATGACCAAGCAATTTCACGGGCAGTAAGCATGGATTTGGCAACACAATTGCTCAACAGTTCATTGTCGCCGTTATAAACAACGACCTCGCAATCTTTAAAAAGCAAGAGCTTCTCCATGCACTTTTCCTGCAACGAGAAGAAGTTTTCCTGATGAGCACCGCCTATATTGGTCAACACTCCTATGGTAGGTCTGATGATATTTTGCAATGCCCGCATCTCTCCTACTTCAGAGATGCCCGCCTCAAAGATTCCCAATTCGGTAGATTCGTTCATCTGCCACACGGAGATGGGTACCCCTATCTGCGAATTATAACTTCGGGGTGATCTCACAATAGTACGTTCCGGACTAAGTAGCTGATGAAGCCACTCTTTCACAATGGTTTTACCATTGCTTCCGGTAATTCCGATAACGGGAACCTGAAATTTCTGGCGGTGTAACTCTGCCAGTTTTTGCAAAGCTTTCAGCGGATTGCTCACTACCAGAAAATTAGAATCCGGGTATTCATCCTTGTTCTCAGGCAGTTTGCTTACTACAAAGTTACGTACTCCACGAGCATACAAATCGGGAATATACTTGGAGCCATCGTTACGTTTCGTTGATAAAGCGAAAAACAAGGTAGTCTCCGGAAAACATAAAGAGCGACTATCGGTAAGTAACCAATCAATGTGTGCCTCGGCATGAACCATGCACTTGGCGTCAATCAGTTTTGCTATTGATTCAATTGTATATAACATTGTTCTAATTCTTTTTTCAAATCTAAGTACGGGTATTTTTCGTTAAGTTGCTCGATTTTTAACACTATTTGTCCTAAAAATCTTTTATACTCTGTCGAATCGGGCTTCAGAGGTCTGTGAGCTAATGCTCGAGCCAGATTGCTACATTCCTTCATTAATTGAAGCGTGTCAGCCGAAAAATACAATTCACAAAAACGCTCCCATATATATTGAATTGCTAATGCAGAAGGATGAACCATATCATCGGCGTAGAAACGATAATCCCTCAGTTCATCCATTACAATTTCATAAGCAGGGAAGTAAGAAATTTGTTCGGGAAACCTTCTTGTTAATTCGTCAACCGCTAAAAGAAGTGTTGCCTTGCTTAATTGATTTTCATGCAAGCCGTCTTTCACATGCCTGATAGGGCTCACCGTAAACAATAGGCGCAGATTAGGAGAACATTGCTGCAGCTTAGCAATCAGCGAAGAATAGTTTTCCACAATGTCGTTTACCGTTAACTTTTCTCTTACAAATTTTTTTGCAGGCATCTTATGGCAATTTGACACAACTTCCCGAGTGCTTTGCAGATAATACACCCATGCTGTGCCAAACGTGATAATAAGCACTTCTGTTTGTGCCAATCGTTGAGATGCTTTGCTCAGACGGGTATTGATAGTATCAAGTACTATTTCCTGATTGGTCGCCGAGAAACTTCCATGGTGCATATAGCTATGGTAACATTCTTGGTGAAAGAACAAATCATCGGGTCCGTAGTGCTTACACGCAATAATATCGTCAAGAGCTTTCGACACAGATAGCGGATTGTATAGAATACCAAACGGATTGACATCGCAGTCGAACTTATTCTCCCTCATCAGGCAACCTATATTTTCGGCAAAACATGAACCCAGTAACAAAGATTTCGACAAGTGACTGATTTTGAAAGGCGCTTTACCGTACTCAACTTTTGTAATTAGTTCCATTCTATAGGCTATTTATCATTTTCGTGTGACAAAAATAAGGCAATAAATTCAGAACAATGCATGAATTCATTTAAAATGCAGGATTAGGAATGACAGTAAGTCACATTGCTATAAAATTATGCCTTAAAAGAGCATACTTCGACTTATTTATACTAATTTTGCAGTAAATTTTGGCCATATAATGGAAAACGAGCAAATACATAACTTGCTAAAATTCATTTCATATCCGGAAGACTTACGTAAACTGACCCTGAATGAGCTTCCTTTGGTATGTGAAGAACTTAGGCAAGACATCATAAAAGAACTGTCCTGTAACCCAGGACATTTTGCAGCCAGCCTGGGAGTCGTAGAACTCACAGTTGCTCTGCATTACGTTTACAATACCCCTTACGACCGCATCGTATGGGATGTTGGGCATCAGGCATACGCACATAAAATTCTAACAGGCCGACGAGAAGTCTTTTCAACTAATCGTAAATTCAAAGGCATTCGTCCTTTCCCCTCACCCGAGGAAAGTGAATATGATACATTTACATGCGGACATGCATCAAACTCTATTTCTGCAGCTCTGGGCATGGCAGTAGCCGCTCAGAAAAAAGGAGATCGTAAACGGCATGTGATTGCTGTTATTGGTGACGGTTCCATGAGCGGCGGACTTGCTTTTGAGGGTCTCAACAATGCTTCATCAACTCCCAACAACTTATTGATTATACTCAATGATAACAATATGTCTATCGACCGCAGTGTTGGAGGGATGAAGGAGTATCTGTTTAACCTCACTACATCCAACCGTTATAATCGGTTACGATTTGAAGCATCTAAGATGTTATTCAAAATGGGGGTTTTGAACGAATCACGAAGAAAAAGCCTCATACGCTTTGCCAACAGCCTCAAGTCTATGTTGGCTCAGCAACAAAACATATTTGAAGGCATGAATATTCGTTATTTCGGTCCTATTAACGGGCACGATGTAAAGAACCTCACCCGGATACTTCATGATATAAAAGACATGCAAGGACCCAAAATATTACACTTGCATACTATTAAAGGAAAAGGATTTGAACCGGCAGAGAAGCAGGCTACTTTATGGCATGCACCCGGCAAGTTTGATCCACAGACGGGAGAACGTTTTGTGGCTAACACAAACGGAATGCCCCCTCTCTTTCAGGAAGTGTTTGGCAATACGTTGGTTGAGCTGGCATCTATGAATGACAAAATCATCGGAGTAACTCCAGCCATGCCTACAGGTTGTTCCATGAATATACTAATGGATAAAATGCCTGATAAAGCATTTGATGTCGGTATAGCCGAGGGACACGCTGTCACTTTCTCAGGAGGAATGGCCAAAGACGGACTAATACCTTTCTGCAACATATATTCTTCGTTCATGCAACGGGCATACGATAATATTATTCACGACGTGGCAATTCAAAAGCTACACGTAATTTTTTGTCTGGATAGAGCGGGACTGGTTGGAGAAGACGGACCTACGCATCACGGCGTGTTCGACATGGCTTACTTAAGACCGATACCCAATTTGACTATTGCATCACCTCTTGATGAACATGAACTCAGAAGAATGATGTACACCGCTCAACTACCCGATAAAGGGCCGTTTGTGATCCGTTATCCGCGAGGAAGAGGATCACTCACTGATTGGGAATGTCCATTGGAAGAGATTCCGGTTGGTAAAGGTCGTAAACTCACAGATGGCAACGAAATTGCCGTCATAACAATCGGTCCAATCGGTAAAGCAGCAGCAGAGGCTATTGATATGGCAACAAAAGAAGGTATTTCAATTGCTCATTACGATTTGAGGTATCTCAAACCACTCGATGAAGAATTGTTGCACGAAGTTGGCCGACAATTCAAGAAAGTAATTACCGTAGAAGATGGAGTGATTAAAGGAGGTATGGGTAGTGCAGTACTTGAATTTATGTCGGACAACAATTATTATCCGCATGTAAAACGCATCGGTATACCGGATCTGTTTATTGAGCACGGAAGTGTACAAGAACTGCATTCGTTGTGCGAAATAGATGCACCCGCTATCTGCAAAGCAATTATACAAATGCACAATCAAGAGGTGTGAACCTCCTGACAATATAAAACAATCGTTTGGAAAACGAATTAAAAGAAAAACAGGTATTGCGATGAAAATTATTATTGCGGGTGCCGGAGCTGTAGGCACACACTTAGCCAAATTACTATCCCGTGAGAAACAGGATATTATTTTGATTGATGACAATGAAGAAAAGTTGAGCGCATTGGGTTCTAACTTCGACCTGATGACTGTATGTGCTTCGCCCTCTTCCATCTCCGGATTGAAAGAAGTAGGTGCCAGTGAAGCTGATTTATTCATTGCAGTTACACCCGATGAAAGCCGCAATATGACGGCTTGCATGATTGCCAGTAATCTGGGGGCTAAAAAGACAGTAGCCCGTATTGATAATTATGAATATCTGCTGCCCAAAAATAAAGAATTCTTCCAAAAATTAGGTGTCGATTCACTCATCTATCCTGAAATGCTTGCTGCAAAAGAAATTGTTTCATCTATGCGAATGAGTTGGATCAGACAATGGTGGGAGTTTTGCGGAGGCGCCTTGATTCTCATTGGAACTAAAATGAGAGAGAGTGCCGAAATATTAAACATTTCGCTTCAACAATTGGGTAGCGGCAACAACCCCTATCACATCGTAGCCATTAAAAGAGGAAACGAAACCATTATCCCACGAGGTAGTGATGTGATAAAGTTACATGATATTGTCTATTTCACCACAACCCGTAAATACATTCCTTATATTCGGAAAATTGCCGGCAAAGAAGATTATGCCGATGTACGCAATGTTATGATCATGGGCGGGGGCCGCATCGCGGTAAGAACGGCTCAATACGTACCCGACTACATGCAGGTCAAAATAGTAGAACAAGACGTCAACCGGTGCAACCGATTAACCGAACTGTTGGATGACAAGGTCATGATCATCAATGGAGACGGAAGAGATCTCGACTTGCTTACTGAGGAAGGATTGAAAAACACAGAAGCATTTGTGGCACTTACCGGTAATTCTGAGACAAATATTCTGGCTTGCCTAGCTGCCAAACGAATGGGTGTAAGCAAAACCGTGGCAGAGGTTGAGAACATTGACTACATCGGAATGGCAGAAAGCCTGGACATCGGTACTGTGATCAATAAAAAAATGATTGCTGCCGGACATATCTATCAAATGATGCTCGATGCTGATGTATCGAACGTGAAAAGTTTAACCTTCGCTAATGCAGATGTTGCCGAATTTACAGTGAAGGCAGACTCTAAAATAACCCGCCATCATGTTAAAGATCTCGGCCTCCCCAAAGGTACTACCATCGGAGGGCTAATCAGAGACGGAGTTGGTATTGTGGTTACCGGTGATACGTTAATACATGCCGGAGATCACGTCGTTGTGTTCTGCCTAAGTATGATGATAAAAAAAATAGAAAAATTCTTCAACTAAAAGACTGTCATGCTTAACACCAAAATGATCTACCGAATCATGGGGTTTCTGATTCTTATTGAAACAGCCATGTTGTTATCGTGCATCGGAGTCTCTCTATATTATCAGGAAGATGATCTGAATAGTTTTCTGCTGACTACAGGTATCACATTTATTACGGGTAATTTATTGCTCTTAATGGGCAGGAACGCCGAAAAAAGTCTTAGCAAGCGAGACGGATATGTAATTGTAAGTATAGTATGGGTTGTCTTTACTATCTTTGGTATGCTACCATTCTACCTAAGCGGTTACATTCCCGATATAACAAATGCATTTTTTGAAACCATGTCGGGCTTCACGACTACGGGAGCAAGTATTCTCGATAACATTGAATCCTTACCCCACGGATTACTATTTTGGAGAAGCATGATTCAATGGATCGGCGGACTTGGTATTGTCTTTTTTACCATAGCTGTGTTACCCATATTTGGGATAGGTAGCATGCAATTATTTGCTGCCGAAGCGACCGGTCCTACGCACGATAAAATTCATCCTCGTATTGGAGTCACGGCAAAACTCTTATGGAGTATCTACTTGGTACTTACCATCAGTGAAACCATTCTGCTGATGTTTGGCGGCATGAGCCTCTTTGATGCAGTTTGCCATTCCTTTACCACAACAGCAACAGGCGGTTTCTCAACCAAGCAAGCCAGTATTGCCTACTATAATTCTGCCTACATAGAATACGTCATTTCTATCTTCATGATTTTATCGGGGCTCAACTTTACACTCTATTTCTTCATGATTAAAGGCAAGGTACGCAAGTTCTTCAGTGATGCTGAAATGAAATGGTTTCTATACTCAATCGGTCTCTGTACGCTTTTCATCACAGTAAAGTTAATACAGAATTCACCAATGGGCATGGAAGAAGCATTCCGAAAAGCACTCTTCCAAGTAGCATCTTTGCATACTACTACCGGATTTGCGACTGCCGATTATATGACTTGGGAACCTATTTTATGGAGTATTCTTGCTTTTACCATGGTAGTAGGAGGTTGTGCCGGATCTACCAGTGGAGGTTTAAAAGATATCCGTTTAGTAGTACTGGCTAAAATTATTAGAAATGAATTTAAGCACTTGATACATCCCAATGCCGTATTACCCATTCGAGTAAATAAACAAGTTATTTCACCGTCAGTTAAAAATTCAGTTTTAGCATTTACCTTTCTATATATATTAGTACTTGTCGTCGGACAGCTTATTATGATGTTACTAGGCGTAGGATTTATTGAGTCATTCGGAACAGTTGTTTCAAGTATGGGAGGCGTAGGACCCGGATTAGGGACTTGTGGACCCGCATATAGTTGGAACCATCTTCCAGACGCAGCCAAATGGCTGTTGTCTTTCCTCATGCTTGCCGGCCGCCTAGAAATATTCACTATCTTGCTGATCTTTACTCCTGGTTTTTGGAAGAAGAATTGATCTGCGACAAAAAAGAGTGCTAAAAAAGCTTTTTTTGATATATAGAGATTACAAAATAGCCAAATTAAGTTCTATATTTGCAGCCGAAAAGGGGTAGCATGAAAAAAATACTTAAATACGGCATCTTTATTTTATTCGTTGTTATGCTTCATTCATTAGTAATGACAGCAGCAAAGGTGTCGTCTTCAGCCCCAACCACTGGCCATGCAGAAGAAGTTGATAGTGCTCAAAGCATGCAAACCGTCTTATTAAGACAGTTTTGTTACCTCTATTCCCATCTAGCATGTGACGCAGCTCATATAGACAAATGCTACACGCTACAGTACAAAGTACTCATACGCTTTGTCAATGGCTATTGTGCTTACAAGCCGGAATCTCTTTTTTCGTGTTATCATCCTCCTCACCCCTCCCTATTCAGCTCAACGAGCCTTAAGACCTACTATGTATTTGGGTTGAGGAAGATACTGATTTAGCACCCAACCTCCCTCTTTTTCGAACAGTATTGTTACACCGGCCAAAGGTCTGTGTAACCTAGCATTATATCATTCAATCTTAAGTACATTGAATTATGAATTTCGTATTATTAGTTGTTGTATTATTAACGGCAATAGCTTTAGTTGCCGTAGCTTTAGGCATAGCAAAAGCCATTTCTCCGCGCTCTTACAACGCACAAAAAGCTGAAGCGTATGAATGCGGTATACCCACACGCGGTAAATCATGGATGCAATTCCGAGTAGGATACTACCTATTTGCTATTCTATTCCTGATGTTCGATGTAGAAACCGTATTCTTATTTCCTTGGGCAGTCATTACCAAAGACTTGGGTGTTGCCGCACTGGTTAGCATCCTATTCTTTTTAGTAATCTTAGTTCTGGGTCTTGCCTATGCCTGGAGGAAAGGAGCATTAGAATGGAAATGAAAAAGCCAAAAATCAAATCGATTCCTTACGAGGATTTCGTTGATAACGAATCATTGGAACAAATGGTCAAAGAGCTCAACGAAGGTGGAGCCAACGTTTTTCTCGGTGCATTGGATGACGTCATTAACTGGGGACGTAGCAATTCATTGTGGCCGCTTACTTTCGCTACCAGCTGTTGCGGTATTGAATTCATGTCATTGGGCGCGGCCCGCTATGACATGGCCCGCTTCGGATTTGAAGTAGCACGCGCCAGTCCGCGACAAGCAGACATGATTATGGTTTGCGGTACCATTACCAACAAGATGGCTCCCGTGCTGAAGCGACTTTACGACCAAATGGCCGACCCCAAATACGTAGTTGCCGTAGGTGGTTGTGCAGTAAGCGGCGGTCCATTCAAGAAGTCCTATCACGTACTGAACGGAGTAGACAAGATACTACCCGTAGATGTATACATACCCGGTTGTCCTCCCCGCCCCGAAGCATTTTATTACGGATTAATGCAATTGCAACGCAAGGTCAAGGTTGAAAAATTCTTTGGTGGTGTTAACAAAAAAGAGAAAAGAGATGAATGAGATCATAGAAATACCTTTGGAGAAGCTACACGATGAAGCTTTAAGATTATACAACGACAAAAAGATGGACTTCCTTGAAAGTCTCACCGGTATGGACTGGGGAGACAGCCTGGGAGTAGTTTATCACCTCGAGTCGACCGTGACAGGTGAAAGAATGACCATCAAAACATTGACTACCGACCGTGAGAATCCGGAAATACCTTCCGTATGTGATATTTGGAAAGCCGCAGAGTTTAACGAACGCGAAGTCTATGATTTCTACGGCATACGCTTCATCGGGCATCCTGATATGCGCCGCCTCTTTTTACGCAATGATTGGGTAGGATATCCCATGCGTAAAGACGACGATCCGATGGATGAACGCAATCCGCTACGAATGGATAACGAAGAAACGATAGATACCACCACCGAATTGGAATTGAACCCCGACGGTAGCATAAAGGACAAAGAAAATATTATTTTCGACGACCGCGAATATGTGGTGAACATAGGACCTCAACACCCCGCAACGCACGGAGTTCTGCGTTTTCGTGTATCGCTAGAAGGCGAGAATATCAAAAAGCTAGATGCTAACTGCGGATACATACACCGAGGTATTGAGAAAATGTGCGAAAGTCTCACTTACCCGCAAACACTGGCATTGACAGACAGACTCGACTACCTTGGTGCACAACAAAACCGCCATGCCCTGTGCATGTGTATTGAGAGAGCTATGGGCGTAGAAGTTTCGGAACGCGTACAGTATATCCGTACCATTATGGATGAGCTGCAACGAATCGACTCCCATTTACTATTCTACTCCTGCCTTTGCATGGACTTGGGAGCTTTAACTGCATTCTTCTACGGTTTCCGTGATCGTGAAAAGATACTCGACATCTTCGAAGAGACCTGTGGTGGCCGCTTGATTATGAACTACAACACCATTGGAGGTGTACAAGACGATATACACCCTAACTTTGTAAAGCGTGTAAAAGAGTTCATCGTCTATCTGAGAGGCATCATACACGAATACCACGATGTATTTACCGGTAATGTGATTGCACAACAGCGTTTGAAAGGTGTCGGCGTGCTCAGTCGTGAAGACGCCATCTCATTCGGTGCTACCGGCGGAACCGGACGTGCATCGGGTTGGGCGTGTGATGTCCGTAAGCGTATGCCATACGGAGTGTACGACAAAGTTGACTTCAAGGAAATAATATACACGGAAGGTGACAGCTTTGCCCGTTACATGGTGCGTATGGATGAAATCATGGAATCGATGCGAATTATCGAGCAACTCATTGATAACATCCCCGAAGGTAACTTCCAAGAAAAGATGAAACCTATTATTCGCGTACCCGAAGGCTCGTATTATACAGCTGTAGAAGGCAGTCGCGGCGAGTTCGGCGTATATCTGGAAAGTCGGGGCGACAAAACACCGTATCGTGTACATTTCCGTAGCACCGGTCTTCCTCTGGTTTCCACTGTCGACACCATCTGTCGCGGAAGCAAGATTGCCGACCTCATTGCTATCGGCGGAACACTCGATTATGTAGTGCCCGATATAGACAGATAATTCATACAGGTAGTAACACAAATCATCAAACGTAAATCAATTATATGTTCGATTTTAGTATAGTAACCAGTTGGATACACCAGACACTTACCTCGCTTATGCCCGAAGGACTGGCTGTGTTCATCGAATGTGTAGCAATAGGCATCTGCATCCTGCTCATGTATGCAGTGCTGGCCGTTATTCTCATATACATGGAGCGTAAAGTCTGCGCTTTTTTCCAATGCCGCTTGGGGCCGAATCGTGTAGGTAAATGGGGAAGCATCCAGGTTTTTGCCGATGTAATCAAAATGCTGATCAAAGAAATTATTGAGTTAAAGCATGCCGATAAGTTCTTGTACGAACTAGCCCCTTTCATGGTCATCATAGCTTCTGTTATGGCATTCTCTTGCATACCTATTAACAAAGGAATGGAGATACTCGACTTTAACGTGGGTGTGTTCTTCCTCTTGGCAGCTTCATCAATCGGCGTGGTAGGTATCTTGCTGGCAGGTTGGGGAAGTAACAACAAATTTTCATTGATCGGAGCTATGCGAAGCGGTGCTCAGATTATCAGTTATGAACTCTCTGTCGGACTGTCCATCCTCACGATGGTAGTACTCACAGGCAGCATGCAGTTTTCGGAAATTGTAGCCAACCAGGCAGACGGATGGTTTATCTTTAAAGGACACATCCCCGCTCTGATTGCATTCGTCATCTACCTCATTGCCGGTAATGCCGAAACCAACCGTGGTCCGTTCGACTTGCCTGAAGCAGAGAGTGAACTCACCGCCGGATACCATACCGAATACAGTGGTATGCATTTCGGATTCTTCTACCTGGCTGAATACCTTAACATGTTTATTGTTGCCTCTGTTGCAACCACTATCTTCTTAGGAGGATGGATGCCTTTCCACGTAGTGGGACTCGACAGCTTTAATGCAATCATGGATTATATACCCGGATTCATCTGGTTCTTCGGCAAGGCATTCTTTGTTGTATTCCTGCTTATGTGGATCAAGTGGACGTTCCCCCGTTTGCGTATTGACCAGATACTCAGTCTGGAGTGGAAATACCTTGTCCCCATCAGCTTGGTCAACCTTATCATCATGGTATTAATCGTAGTCTTCGGGCTGCATTTCTAATAAGGAGGAAAAAGAATGAAGAATGAAAACAGCTATTTCGGAGGCTTGATACAAGGCATCTCATCCTTGTTAGTCGGTATGAAAACCACCATCAAGGTATTCTTTCGTGCCAAAACAACCGAGCAATATCCCGAAAATCGTGCCGAACTGAAAATGTTCGACCGTTTCCGTGGTGAACTGATCATGCCCCACAACGAGAACAACGAACACCGTTGTGTAGCTTGCGGACTCTGTCAAACAGCCTGTCCCAACGACACCATAGAGGTAATCAGTGAAATGATTGAAACAGAAGAAGGGAAAAAGAAGAAAATACTGAAAACCTATCGATATGATTTAGGTTCCTGCATTTTCTGTCAGCTCTGCGTCAATGCTTGTCCGCATGATGCCATAACTTTCGGTCAGTCATTTGAGCATGCAGTCTTTAACCGCGACAAACTTGTTAGAACGCTCAACAACGAGGGTAGTAAAGTAATCGATAAAAAATAAGTTATGGAATTCTTTGAAACAATTATATTCTACGCACTAGCTATATTCATCTCCGTATTCTCGGTGATGACCGTAAGTACCCGGCACATACTCCGTTCGGCTACCTACTTGCTATTCGTGCTATTCGGAACGGCAGGTATCTACTTTTTGCTCGGTTACACTTTTCTGGGTTCCGTTCAAATCATGGTATACGCCGGTGGTATCGTGGTGTTGTACGTGTTCTCCATCCTGCTCACCAGTGGAGAAGGCGACCGCGCCGAACGCCTGAAACGCAGTAAGTTTCTGGCCGGGCTCGTTGCAACTTTGAGCGGTGCAGCCATCGTTCTGTTTATCACCCTGACGCATAAGTTTACTCCAACAACAGACATTGCGCCGGTTGAAACCAGTATCAAAACCATTGGCCACGCACTATTGGGCAGTGACAAGTACGGTTACATATTACCTTTCGAGGCAGTGAGTATTTTACTGTTAGCCTGCATCATAGGCGGATTATTAATTGCACGTAAACGATAAGATTATGAGTATACACATGGAATATTACCTGATAGTATCCGCTATCATGTTTTTTGCCGGCATTTACGGTTTCTTTACCCGCCGCAACACACTTGCCATTCTGATATCCATTGAGTTGATTTTGAACGCAACAGACATAAACTTTGCCGTGTTCAATCGCTTCCTGTTTCCGGCCGGATTGGAAGGACATTTCTTTGCCCTGTTTTCAATCGCCATCTCGGCTGCCGAAACAGCCGTTGCGATTGCCATCATGATCAACATTTACCGAAACATCCGCAACATTCAGGTGAAGAACCTGAACGAGATGAAATGGTAGTTTTAATTGCTAACAGAATAAATTCAGAACAATGGAATTAACAATATTGATACTCATCTTTCCTTTACTCTCATTTCTAATATTGGGAATAGGAGGGAAATGGATGAAACCTGCACATGCAGGACTGTTGGGAACGCTGTCACTATCACTGGTTACCCTGTTGAGCTACGCTACTGCCTGGCTCTACTTTACCAGTCCCCGTACGGCCGAAGGTGTTTATGAAACCCTGCTTCCCTACAACTTTACCTGGTTACCCTTTACGCAAACCCTGCATTTTGATCTGGGTATCTTGCTAGACCCGATCTCTGTTATGATGCTGGTAGTTATCTCTACCGTATCATTGATGGTACACCTGTATTCATTCGGCTACATGAAAGGAGAAAAAGGATTTCAGCGTTACTACGCTTTCCTTTCCCTCTTCACCATGTCGATGTTGGGATTGGTAGTAGCAACCAATATCTTCCAGATGTATCTTTTCTGGGAATTGGTAGGCGTCAGTTCATACCTGCTCATTGGGTTCTACTACACCAAACCTTCGGCTGTAGCAGCCAGCAAGAAAGCCTTCATCGTGACTCGTTTTGCCGACTTGGGCTTTCTGATTGGTATCTTGCTATACGGTTATTACGGTGGTACTTTCGCCTTTACGCCCGACAGTATGACTCTGCTCACCGGTGGAGCAGCCATGTTGCCGCTGGCTTTGGGATTTATGTTTGTGGGTGGTGCCGGTAAAAGTGCCATGTTCCCGCTGCACATCTGGCTGCCCGATGCCATGGAAGGACCAACTCCCGTCAGCGCCCTCATTCACGCCGCAACCATGGTTGTAGCAGGTGTATACTTGGTAGCCCGTATGTTCCCGCTGTTTATCGCCTATGCTCCACAAGTGCTCGAGGTGATCGGTTGGGTAGGTGCATTCACCGCCTTCTTTGCTGCCAGCATTGCCTGTGTGCAGACCGACATCAAACGCGTGCTTGCATTCTCTACCATCTCGCAGATTGGTTTTATGATTGTAGCATTGGGCGTATGTACCGATATGAACCCGCACGAAGGCGGTTTGGGTTACATGGCATCCATGTTCCACCTCTTCACTCACGCCATGTTCAAGGCGCTCTTGTTCTTGGGTGCAGGTAGCATTATCCACGCAGTGCACAGCAACGAAATGAGTGCGATGGGAGGATTGCGAAAATACATGCCCGTTACACACATCACCTTCCTGATAGCGTGTCTGGCCATTGCCGGAATACCTCCTTTCTCCGGATTCTTCTCGAAAGACGAGATACTGGCAGCCTGCTTCCACTACAGTCCGGTAATGGGCTGGGTGATGACAGTGATAGCCGCCATGACAGCCTTTTATATGTTCCGTTTATACTACGGCATCTTCTGGGGAAAAGAGAACAAAGAACTACACGCACACCACACCCCGCATGAAAGTCCGCTGGTAATGACCTTCCCACTGATCTTCCTGGCAGCAGTGACTTGTGTAGCAGGTTTCATACCTTTTGGCACCTTGGTAAGCAGTAACGGTGAAGCCTATCACATCCATCTGGATGCCACAGTAGCGATAACCAGCGTATTGATTGCTATCCTTTCAATAGCTATCGCCACATGGATGTACGCCCGTTCTTCACAACCCGTGGCCGACAAGCTAGGTAAGCGTTTCAAAGGCTTACATACCGCCGCATCACACCGCTTTTACATTGACGAAGTGTATCAGTTTGTAACACACAAAATCATATTCCGTTGCATATCCACCCCTATCGCCTGGTTCGACCGCCACGTCGTTGACGGCTTCTTCGACTTCCTTGCTTGGGGAACCCATGCCACGAGTGATGAGATACGCGACTTCCAGAGCGGACAAGTGCAGCAATATGCTTTTGTGTTCCTGTTGGGAACTCTGGCGCTGATTGTAACCCTTTTATTGACATTCTAAAGTATTAACGATATGAACTTCTTATCTTTATTCGTACTAATCCCTTTAGTCATGCTGGCAGGCCTCTGGTTATCCAAAGGCATTAAAGCCATCCGCGGTGTGATGGTTGCGGGCAGTACGGCATTGCTGGTATTGTCTGTAGTGCTTACCGGCATGTATCTGAGCGAACGCAGCGGGGGCAACACGGCCGAAATGCTCTTCCGGGCAGATGCCGTTTGGTATGCACCGCTCCACATAGCCTACTCGGTAGGTGTAGACGGTATATCGGTAGCCATGCTGCTACTGAGTGCTGTCATTGTATTTACCGGAACATTTGCTTCGTGGCAGATGAAGGTACAAACAAAAGAATACTTCCTCTGGTTTACCCTGCTTAGCATGGGCGTATTCGGCTTCTTCATCTGCATTGACCTCTTCACCATGTTCATGTTCTACGAAATAGCGTTGATTCCGATGTACCTGCTTATCGGAGTATGGGGAAGCGGCCGGAAAGAATATTCGGCCATGAAGCTGACTCTGATGTTAATGGGAGGTTCCGCCTTCTTGCTTATCGGCATTCTGGGAATCTACTTCGGCAGCGGAGCAAGCACCATGAACTTGCTGGAGATTGCAGCTTTGCATAACATCCCCTTCGAACAACAATGCATCTGGTTCCCGCTTACCTTCTTGGGATTCGGTGTATTGGGAGCACTTTTCCCTTTCCACACCTGGAGTCCCGACGGTCATGCTTCGGCACCAACTGCCGTATCTATGTTGCACGCCGGTGTGTTGATGAAACTCGGAGGTTACGGATGTTTCCGCATCGCTATGTACCTGATGCCCGAAGCAGCCAACGAACTAAGCTGGATCTTCCTGATCCTGACCGGTATCAGTGTTGTGTACGGAGCTTTCAGTGCTTGTGTGCAAACCGACTTGAAGTACATCAACGCCTACTCGTCAGTTAGTCACTGCGGACTCGTGTTGTTCGCCATCCTGATGATGAACCAAACCGCCAGCACCGGTGCCGTACTGCAAATGCTCAGTCACGGACTGATGACCGCTCTTTTCTTCGCCCTGATCGGTATGATCTACGGCCGCACACATACGCGTGACGTGCGCCAGTTGGGCGGACTGATGAAAATCATGCCCTTCCTCAGCGTGTGTTACGTCATTGCCGGTTTGGCCAACCTCGGTTTACCCGGACTCAGCGGATTCGTAGCCGAGATGACCATCTTTGTCGGATCGTTCCAGCACTTTGACGCGTTTCACCGCACCATGACCATACTAGCTACCACCTCTATTGTAATCACAGCCGTGTACATCTTGCGACTGGTTGGAAAAATTCTGTATGGCACCCCGGTGAATGAAGAGCACCTCAAGCTTACCGATGCTACGTGGGACGAACGTTTTGCCGTGATCTGCCTCATTGTTGCGGTAGCCGGATTGGGACTCGCTCCGTGGTGGATCAGTAACATGATCGGTGATAGTGTATTACCGGTTGTTTCACAATTAATGCGATAAACAGTCACCGTCTAATCATAAAACAAGCATATGGATTACTCACAATTTTTATATATGAAAGAAGAACTGTCACTCATTGCCGTGATTGTGATTCTTCTGGTAGCAGACTTGTTCATGAGTCCCGACGCACACAAACGCGACGGTAAAATAACACTGAACACCATACTGCCCGTAGCGCTAATGACCATCCACACCCTCATCAACCTGGTGCCGGGTGCGGCAGCCGATGCTTTCGGAGGTATGTATCACTACGTGCCGATGATGACCATTGTCAAGTCGGTACTCAATATCGGAACCCTCCTGGTCTTCCTGTTGGCACATGAATGGCTGGCACGTGAAGACACCGCCATCAAGCAGGGAGAATTCTACGTACTTACCCTGAGCACCTTGCTGGGTATGTATTTCATGATCTCGGCAGGCCACTTCCTGATGTTCTTCATCGGATTGGAAACCGCTTCCATCCCGATGGCTGCATTAGTAGCGTTCGACAAATACCGCCACCACTCCGCCGAAGCCGGAGCCAAGTACATCCTCACCGCCCTATTCTCGAGCGGATTGTTGCTGTACGGCATCTCCTTAATATATGGAACAGTAGGTACACTTTACTTTGACGACATCGTTGCCGGCATCAACGGCAACCCGATGCAAATCATGGCTTTCGTATTCTTCTTCGCCGGCATGGGATTCAAGATATCGCTAGTTCCCTTCCACTTGTGGACAGCCGATGTATACGAAGGAGCACCTACAGCCGTAACCAGCTACCTCAGCGTTATTTCCAAGGGATCGGCCGCATTCGTGCTGATGGCTATTCTCATCAAAGTATTTGCTCCCATTGTAGCACAGTGGCAAGAAGTACTTTACTGGGTGATCATTGCCTCCATCACCATTGCCAACCTCTTTGCCATTCGTCAGCAAAACCTGAAACGCTTCATGGCCTTCTCGGCCATCTCGCAGGCAGGTTACATCATGCTGGGAGTTATTGGCGGCAGTGCCGACGGCATGACCGCACTGGTGTACTACGTACTGGTGTATCTGGCAGCCAACATGGGCGTATTTGCTGTGATCTCTATTATAGAGCAACGCAGCGGAAAGTTGGAGATGGACGACTATAACGGTCTGTACCAAAGCAACCCCAAACTGGCATTCCTCATGACACTGAGTTTGTTCTCACTCGCCGGAATTCCACCGTTTGCAGGTTTCTTTAGTAAGTTCTTCATTTTCATGTCGGCATTCCGCAGCGGCTTCCACCTGTTGGTATTCATTGCGTTGGTCAACACCGTTATATCCTTGTACTACTACCTGCTCATTGTAAAGGCCATGTACATTAACAAAAATGAAACACCTGTTGCGACATTCCGCAGTGATGTGTACAGCAAAGCAGGCATGATTATCTGCCTCATCGGCATCATCGGTTTAGGGATAGCCAGCATTGTTTACGAAACGATAAACCAGTTTAGCTTCGGCATCTAACCACATACAACCAAACCTAAAGTCAGAAGGCCCGGAACAGACAGTACCCCTGTCGGCCGGGCCTTTTTTGTATTCGCACCCTCCTCGTTCTTAACCAAACTGTAACACATCTGTCAATTAAACGTATAAAACCCGTCTTACTGTTGTAATCTCATACCCGCATCTTTGCATCGAAAAAGAAACGCATTATAGTTAAGTATGAAAACAGTTAGAAAAAAAGTTTTATTCATTGTCACATTACTTAGTCTGCTATCCACTCAACTGATGGCAGAAAACATCAAAGGAATTATTCGTGATAAAAGCTCCAAAGAACCCCTCACCGGAGCCACCGTACAAATCGTGGGTACCAACATCGGTGTAATAGCCGACTTAGATGGTAATTACAACTTAGCCGGACTCAAAAACGGAACGTACAATCTGGAAATCAAGTACGTATCTTACAAAACCATCCAGATTAGAAACATTAAAGTATCGGGCAGCACCCCAACCGTTCTGAACTTCGAGATGGAACCCGAGTCACAAGTCTTGGGCGACGTAACCGTTGTGGCACGTAAAAACCTTGAAGGCGAGAAAGCCCTCTTGCAGGAGCGCCAGAAAGCGACGTTGGCCATTGAGAACATGGGAGCGAAAGAAATGAGTTTGAAAGGCGTATCGAGTGTGGCCGACGGTGTGAAGAAAATCACCGGCGTATCACTAGCCAGCGCAGGACAGCTTATTGTTCGCGGATTGGGCGACCGCTACAGCACAACCACCCTCAACGGGCTACCTATTGCTTCACCCAACCCCGACAACAAGCTCATCCCCCTCGACATCTTCCCTACCTCAACCGTAAAAAACATCACCGTGAGTAAGGTGTACGAAGCCGGAGCATTTGCCGATTACTCGGGAGCACACGTTGACATCGGTACGCGTGAAAATACCGGAGAAGACTTCTTCTCTATTTCCATCAATGCCGGAGGAAAGATAAACACACTTTTCAAAGACTTCTACAGCAGTGATCGCAAAGGCTCTTTATTCAGCACAGGCAACCTCAACAAAAGCCTGCTTACCATGAATAAAAGCGAGTTCGAAGACAGCTACGTAAAAAACAACGACCCGTTCGGTACCAACTTCTCCATTTCAAAGAACACCTCACTACCCGTTATCGGCGGATCATTGGGAGTAGGTAAAAGCTGGAAATTGAACAACGGACAAAGACTTAGCCTCTTGGCATCCGTAGGTATCAGCAACGACAGTCAGATTTTGAAAGACGCCTACGTAACCACCCTCACCGCACAAGGCACCAACCTCAACGAATTCAGTTATGACAAATACACATCCGAGTTGAAAATGGCAGGTCTGGCCAGCGTGGGTTACACTTTCCGCAAGGCCGACCGCATCAACTACACCCTGTTCTATGCCCGCAACGCTGTTGACAACTACATGCGTCGTGAAGGCTATGATTCAGAAGGTGTAAACCTCATCGGTAGCAACAGCGTGTTTCACGCCTACACACTGCTCAACAATCAGTTGTTGGGTCACCACGAATTCGGCAAGCAATGGGATTTGAACTGGAGCGCCTCATACGGCGAAACCGGAAGTGACGAACCCGACCGCCGTCAGGTGATGTTCCGCAAAGACGATGCCGGTGCATTGAGCCTCTTCAAGCTCAACAAGCAAGAAACCATGAGATACTATGGTGAGTTGGACGAAAAAGAAGTAGTAGGCGATCTTCGCCTGAACTACAAGTTTGGCGAAAGCAACAAAATCAAGGTGGGCGGAACCTATAAAGACAAAGACCGCGACTTCACCTCTGCTCGCTTCTATTACAACCTCAACGCCATCAACCCTACCATCACCGATATTTATGATACAGACGGCTACCTCAACCAGTCGAACCTGGCCAACGGTACCATCTCCATCACACGAGATTTTCAGCCGAAGTACACCTACTACGCAGGCAGTGAAATAGCAGCCGCCTTTGCTGAGGCCGAATACTACCCCATTCAGTCGCTCTTAGTAAGTCTGGGCGTTCGTTACGAACACTCTACCCAATGGGTACGCTACTGGGACGATGCTTCCAACGAGAAACGTTCCGAACTGAACACGGACGACTTCTTCCCTGCCCTGAATATGAAGTACAACTTCAACCCCGCCAACAGCCTTCGCTTATCGGCTTCCAGAACCGTAACACGTCCCTCATTCATTGAGATGGCACCGTTCCTCTACAAAGAGTCATACGGAAGTTCAGAAATACGCGGTAACGAAAACCTGAAGAACGGATACAACTACAACATCGACCTCCGTTACGAGTTCTTCCCGCAAAACAGCAGCGACATGTTCTCTATCACCGGTTACTACAAGAAATTGGAAAGCCCTATTGAACGCGTACAAGAATCATCGGGCGGATCGGCCGTACACTCCTTCCGCAATGCCGATAACGGTATGGCAGCCGGAGTAGAAATAGAAATCCGCAAAGAAATTATCAAGAACCTTCGCTTCGGCATCAACGGATCATACATGTATACCGACGTGAAACTGCCCGAAGGAGAAGGTATCTACACCGACAGTCAGCGTCAGCTACAGGGAGCATCGCCTTACCTGATCAATGCCGACCTGAGTTACACACCCAGCTTCGGTGAAGAAAGACGCATGTCACTCGCTATGATGTACAACGTGCAAGGTCCCCGCATACATTCAGTGGGTATCTACAACCTGGGAAATGTGGAACAACAAGCCTTGCATACATTCGACTTTGTAGGCAACTACGAATTCAACAAACATTTCAGTGCCAAAGTGCAACTCAAAGACCTGCTGAACAGTACCGTACGCTTCAAGCAAGACGTGCCCAGTACAGGCAAGGTAATTGAGGTAGAATCTTTCAAACCCGGAACAAGTGCTGAGATTGGATTCACTTACAAATTCTAAGCATAGATTATTAAAGTAAAAAATTAAAAAGTAACACTAACTTTTATTCGTATGAAAATGACAAATTGGAAATTAGCAACACTGGCCATGGCAGCCACCCTGTTCGCTTTCACTTCGTGCAGCGATAACGATGAACCCAATAACGGGGGCGGAGTGGATGCAGGATCAACCTTAACCGGCGAACTCACCAAAGACCTCACGCTGAAAAGCGGTAACACCTACTACCTGTCGGGCGGTTACCACGTGAAGAGCGGTACTACACTGACCATTCAGCCGGGCGTAAACATCATAGCTAAAGACGATGACATCGTTGATTACATCCTCATTGAACAAGGAGCTAAAATCGATGCGCAAGGTACTGCCGGTTCACCTATTATCATGACTTCCGAAAAGAAAGAAGCCGGAGCATGGGGCGGTTTGCACATCTGCGGATATGCACATACCAATGCCGGAACCGGAGCCAAATCAGAAATTGGTGACGCTGCTTACGGCGGAAGCGTTGAGAACGACAACTCAGGAACACTTCGCTACATCCGTTTGGAGTACACCGGTTATGCTTTCAGCGAAGAAAAAGAAGCAAACGGCGTATCATTCTACGGTGTAGGTAACGGTACAACTGTTGAATACCTGCAAGCTTACAAAGGTTCTGACGACGGATTTGAATTCTTCGGCGGATCGGTAAACGTGAAATACCTCGTGGCAACCGACTGTAGCGATGACTCATTCGACTGGACAGAAGGCTGGAACGGTTACGGACAATTCTTGGTTGCTTATCAGGGCGACAAAACGACCATCGGTTACGACTGCGACTGTCTCATTGAAGCTGACAACAACGGCAAGAACGCTGCTGCAACTCCTGTTTCAGCACCCGTATTGGCTAACATGACATTGGTGGGTAACTCATCCACAGCCAACAAACGCGGTATCCGTCTGCGTGCCGGTACTCAGGCTAAAATATACAACACGTTGGTAAAAGGAAAAACCAGCTGCTTGACCACTGAAACTGCTGAAACAGAAACGGCATTGGTTAACGGTACTTCCGTGCTCGACTATGTGTATCTGGAAAGCGGTGTAGGCACTAGCGGCAACGGTTATACAGAAGCACTTTTCACCGGCAATACCAACAACGGCATCAGCAAAATTATTTCGTTGACCGGCAACTACATCGGTACCATTGACGGTGGTAAAGACATGAGCACCGTAAACAGCTTCTTCACCAAAGCCACTTATAAAGGAGCCGTAAGCAGCAGCAACGACTGGACAGCCGGTTGGACACTAGCCAGCAACGCCGTGCAACAGTCGGAAACACTGGAAGGTTCACTAACCAGCGGTACCAAAACACTGACAGCCAACAAGGTGTACTACCTCACAGGCGGATATACCGTGAAGAGCGGTGCTACACTTAAAATCGAAGCCGGCGTAACTGTTATTGCCAAAAACGATAATATAGTAGATTACATCCTTATTGAACAAGGCGGTAAAATTGATGCACAGGGAACAGCCAGTTCACCCATCGTGATGACTTCTGAAAAGAAAGAACCCGGAGCATGGGGCGGCATACACATTTGCGGATATGCACACACCAACCTGGGAGCTACCTCAAAATCAGAAATCGGTGACGCAACTTATGGCGGAACCAATGATGCCGACAACTCAGGAACACTTCGCTACATCCGTTTGGAGTACACCGGTTATGCTTTCAGCGAAGAGAAAGAAGCTAACGGCGTATCATTCTACGGCGTGGGTAACGGTACAACCGTTGAATACCTGCAAGCCTACAAAGGATCTGATGACGGATTTGAGTTCTTCGGCGGATCGGTAAACGTGAAATACCTTGTGGCAACCAGCTGTAGCGACGACTCGTTCGACTGGACTGAAGGTTGGAACGGTAAAGGTCAGTTCCTCGTTGCTTACCAGCAACCAAGCACCACACTAGGTTATGAGTGCGACTGTCTGATTGAAGCCGACAACTTGGGAAGCAATGCAGCAGCAACACCTATCTCACAACCCACATTGGCCAACCTCACACTGATTGGTAACGGATCAACAGCCAACACACGCGGCATTCGTTTGCGTGCAGGTACCTATGCTAAGATATATAACGCTTTGGTAACAGGTAAGACCAATAACCTGACCACAGAAACCAAAGAGACTGAAGAAGCATTGGTAGGCGGAACAAAATCAATTTTGAACTACATACATGTAGCCAATGACATCAAGGTAAGCGGTTTAGGCGGATACACATCGGCTTTATTCGCAGCAGCTACCGGCAATGCCATTAATCAGACGCTGACATTTACAGATACGTTCTTCGGAACTGTTGACGGAGGTGCAGACCTGAGCGCCGACAGCTTCTTTACCAAAGCTACTTACAAAGGAGCCATCAGTACAGCTAATAACTGGACAGCAGGTTGGATTCGTTAATCATACAAATTAGTTTGTTGATATCATTATAATAGCGTTTCTTTTCAACTAACTTGCTTAAGCCGATGGTGAACTGTTTCCCATCGGCTTTCGTTATTAAATAAAAACGAGATGAAAAAATGGACTTATGCCATCCTGGCACTTACACTGACTGCCGGCCTTGCCGCCTGCAACGGCAGTAACGACGAAACAGACAACAACATTGTTTTTGGTGATAACCAGATAGGTAACGGTGAACAAGAGTTTATCATTACCCACAACCAGACAATTAAAAAAGGAGTTTACCTGCTCAAAGGCTGGTGCTACGTAGCAGACGGTGCTACACTAGTCATTGAGGCGGGCACCGTTATCAAAGGCGACAACGAAACACGTGCAGCCCTCATTGTGGAGCCGGGCGGACAAATCATAGCCCGCGGAACAGCCGAACTTCCTATTGTATTTACTTCCGAGAAAGCTCCGGGACAACGCAAGCCGGGCGACTGGGGCGGCCTTATTCTCTGTGGCAACGCCCGCAACAACCAAGGCTTTATGCAAGTTGAAGGCGGTCCGCGAACCATGCACGGCGGCATCAAAGACACGGACAACTCGGGCATACTAAGCTACGTACGCATAGAGTTTGCCGGATCACCCCTGCGAACCAACCAAGAAATTAACGGACTAACACTGGGGTCAGTAGGCAGTAACACGCAGATAGACCACATACAAGTATCATACTCCAACGATGACGCCTTCGAATGGTTTGGCGGAACAGTAAGCCCCAACTACCTGGTGGCCTACCACACATGGGACGATGACTTCGATGCCGACAACGGATACCGCGGTACCGCAACCAATCTGCTGGGCATTCGTCACCCACGGATAGCCGATGCCTCCACCTCACATGGTTTTGAGTGCAGCAGTAGCAGCAATGCCGAACCGCAGACGGCCCCTACCTTCAGCAACGTAAACCTGTACGGCCCCTCCTCCACCGATACCGAATTTGAAAACACCACGACCTACATCAACGGAGCCGGATTGCTGCCCGATAATCAGAGTCTGCTAGGTCTTTACGGGGCAGCCATTGCTTTGAGCAGTAACACAGCGGTCAGCTTCAAGAACGCAAACATCAACGGATACCCGCTGAATTGGGAAGGTACTGCCGCTACTCAGGAAAACGTAACCTTTGGCACGGCAACAGTTTCTTTCCCTACCTGGACCAACGGTTGGTGTAACTTTGACCCACAGAATACTGTATATTAATACACCACTTTCCTCCTAAAGAAAAAAAAGTGTGGTTTACCCTCACTTACCCTCACTAACTGGAAAGAAACGGCTTACTGTAAGCAGTTACAGAGGAGTGATAGTAAAATATGTCTACCACTAAAACAGGCATTTTACTATCACTATCTCTCACTTTTAACCATGTATACAGATTCGTTAACTACAATTTAACTATAAATTAGTCGACGTTTTGCTCATTCAAGTCCGTTTTCGATGAAAAACACTCTTTTTTCGCTTCATAACTCTTCATTTTGAGAGCATATTGGGTTGGCTCAACGCTTTTTGGGTTTGATTCGCTATTAGAAAAGACAGGGTAAAGCGTAATAATATGCAATTTAATGGTTTAATATTCTATTCGTTCAGTTGGCAGCAAGTGGGTTAGAAGCAGTTAAGATAAGACAAAGAGTATATTTAGCGGTGATCCTTCGGAGTTGCCGCAAAACATTCTATTCATAGTGAAATAATGAACAACTCATTTGACAGTATTCGCATAATTACTATATTTACATAGTAATTAAGTCCAAAGCATCATGAGAGACAAGCGGGGCTAAAGTAGTCCCCTTGTTCTCTAAATCTAAAATATAGGAGGTTAATATGAAGACAGTAGAAGTGATTGTAGAGCACGTAGGAAAGAACCTGAGTGCTTATATCGAAGGTGCTCCGGTGATTACAGTGGGCAATGATATGAGAGAAATAGAGGATAATATGAAGGAAGCAATCGAATTGTATCTCGAAGATAATTCTAACCCTTGCGAATTGCTGTCAGGAGAGTTTGAATTAAAGTTCAAGATAGATGCAGCTACTTTTATCAACTACTATAGCAGTATCTTCACTAAGGCTGCTTTGAGCCGGATTACAGGAATTAATGAACGCCAGTTGTGGCATTATGCGGCAGGGGTTCATAAACCTCGTAGACAACAGTTGGAAAAGATTCAGAAAGGCATTCAAGCATTAACAAAGGAATTATCTGCAATTAATCTTTTGTAATATGGCAAAAATAGAGTTACATTCGGAAGTACGCAGTTTGTGCCCTAATAATAACCTAATAAAAGAACCACAATGATTTGGAATTGACAGGATAATGTATTATCTTTGTACTTATAATCTTATAGTATATTCAAATTATTATAGGCGCAAAGGCAGGAGTTCGTACTCTTGCCTTTTTTTATGTCTTGACGGTTTATGATTGCATTAGCACGGTGTCTCGCGCCGGTTCGCACGGTAGCAAAAGGTTCCTGAGAAACCGTGTTATGGCCGTAAGACGGTTGCTCATGACCCAAAAGACGGTTTATGATTTAAAATTGCTCGTTATCTTTTTGAAAAAGTCGGTTATGTTTTTCAAAAAGTTGGTTATGTTTTACCAAAGTCTTGCCGCTCTTTGTTGCTTCCCTGTTTACTCGTTAATAATATATAAAACTGCTCTTGACAAGATTCGTCTGATTCATGATGTCAAGGGGTTGATTTGTAAATATGCGCAACTTCACAAGCATAAATCTCTTAACTTTTTAATCCCGCCAACGAGTACTATAAGTGCTTTTAGATCACTGAATTGCAAATTAATAATTTAATATTCATACAGCATGAAAGAAAATAATGATAGCGGTGCAATAGGTACGCTATGGCATCTGTAATTTCCAATTGCAAACGTAGTTGTTTCTTCTATCTTTATACGCTTACACACTTTGTCATCTAATAAGATTTCCATAACTTGCACTGTTTATTAGTCAGGCTATAATACATACGCAAATGAATTTGGAAATTCAAAAGTACATAAAAGAGTATGTGGATAGGATGCAAGCGAAGGGAATAACCCCTACCATAGAGCAGATTAACGCTCATCTTGCCAATCTTATTCACAACATGAACAACGCTCCTAAAGAAGGTTTTGAAGGATACTCCTCCTCGGAAATATCAAAAGTGCTATACGAGCCTTTTGACAGTGATTCTGTATTGCAATTCAATCCGCTCACATCAGAACAGTACAATCAAATGCCGATTTTCAGGCAAGTAAAGTATCTTCTGCAAACACTTGCCGAACATGAAATAAAACTGACGGCGGCCGGCTTCCTGCCTCCTTCCCTGGTAAAGGTACTTTATCCTTTGGGAGTCAGCGAATATCATATTGACAATGGTCTCTCTAAACTATCCAAAGAGGCCGATTCAAACTCGGTCACGTTAGCAAGGTATATAACCACAGCGGCAGGGCTGATAAAAGTTCGTAAAGGGGTTTTATCCCTAACGGCCAATGGTTTCAAGATAATGAATGACGATGCAAAACTGTTCAAGCATATATTCGAAGCTTTCTGTCTCAAATTCAATTGGGGCTACTTCGATGGATATAAGTCAGAACAAATTGGAAGATTCGGCTTTGGCTTTACCTTTATATTACTAAGTAAATATGGAAATTTGAAACGAGAAGATACGTTTTATGCTCAAAAATATTTCAATGCCTTCCCCCTGTTGATGGACGGTATTGATCCCGGCTACGGAACAGTAACCAATTATTGTGAAAGTTGTTATTCGGTACGCACTTTTGAGCGATTCATGCTTCATTTCGCATTAGTAGAGATGCCTCTTGAGAGAAGATATAATATTTCGAAATTCATCACAAAAACGGTTTTGTTCGATAGTCTTATACAAATTCTACCGCATAAGGAGTCCAAATAATACATCAAGAAGATAATAAACATAGTATCTATGAATAAAGAAGCATTATTAATCATCGACATGCAAAATGATTACTTTCCGGGTGGTGCTAACGAACTGGTAGGTGCTGAGAAAGCAAGTCAAAATGCAAAAGCAATTCTTGAACGATTTAGAAGTTGCAACAAACCGGTTGTTCACATTCAACATGTTTCAACCCGACCGGAAGCCACATTTTTCATTCCAAATACGCATGGAGTAGAAATACATTCCAACGTATCTCCGGGCGAGAACGAGCTGGTTATAACGAAAGGCTTTCCCAACAGTTTTATAAATACTCCTTTATTGGAAAAGCTGAAGGAAAAGGGAGTTGACAGTCTCGTTATTGTTGGAATGATGACGCACATGTGTGTTGATGCCACTACGCGAGCTGCAAAAGATTTAGGTTTTACTTGTACCATCATTGGTGATGCATGTGCAACGAAAGATTTGTTCATTCATGATCAATCGGTTAAAGCCCAGGATGTTCAAAATGCTTTTCTTGCTGCTTTAAGTTATTTCTATGCAACCGTTGTTACTACTGAAGAGTATTTAAAATTATAATCCATGAACGTACTTCCTTCTCCGTTACTGGCACCTTACGTAAAGTATTACTGGATAGTGAAAGCGGATGAAACAACAGCCATTCAGACCGTACCGTCGGGATGTATTCATTTGGTGTTTCACAGAGGAGGAAGTATGTACTTTTCTGATGGAGAGCAACAGCCGCAGTCTTTTATCAGAGGACAGCTTTCGGGTCCAGGAGTTCTTCAATCAAAAGGTGGAATAGACATGGTTGCCGTGATTTTCCATCCGCTGGGTTTCAATGTATTCTTTTCATTACCCTTGCAACTTATTTACAATCAATATGTGGATGTTGATTCCATGGAGGATGCCGGACTAAAGTGAGACATTTCAACAGGGAATTTTCTAAATACATAGGCACAAGTCCTAAAGAATATTTGCGCATTGTTCGTTTTCAACGGCTATTGCATCGATTGCAAAACAATCCCGGCACAGAATTAACAGAACTGGCCTATGGTTGCGGGTTCTGCGACTCTTCTCATCTGGTGAAGGAGTTTAGAAGCCTCACCGGATGCACTCCTACTGAATATCTGCAATCAAGAAAGCCACACTCCACTTTCTTTTCTAAAGGAAGCAAGCTCAATATTATTAAGTTACACAGATAACAATACAAAGTCCGATTTTTACAACTCAGATGGCATTAATCGCTTTACTTTTGCAAAAGTATGAATAAGTTAAAGTTGTTGAATCATAAAAAAGAAGACTATGGCAGCGTATATTTTTGAGGATGTTATCAAGGAAATTGAGCAAATGATTGAGAAGGAGGAATTATTCCTGAATGGGTTAGATGAAGAAACAATCTCTACCCGTTTGAATAGTCAGAATCGTTCCATGATTTCCATGCACATGCGACCGTTGTGATAGGGGCATTTCCAGAACCCCGCTTTGTCATCGGTGTGGTTTATGGTGCCATCGGCACGAAGGCTCCAAAACCATTCTCCGTTGACACGGTCAATCAGATGCGATTTGGTAAATTCCCAACAGGCAAGTGCTTTATCAAGTGAAGCCTCATCGGCAAAGTGCTGGTACAAATTAATATATCCTACTACGGTTTCGGCTTGTACCCACCAATGGCGGTCGGCATCAACATGCCCGTTAGTGAGATTGCGTTCGTAAATCATTCCTCCTTCGGGTGTAAATCCTTCGGTAGCAGCCTCAGCAATTTTCTGTACTAACGGCTCAACGTATTGCAATACGGCTGGGTCTTTCAACTCCAGAGCTGCCTCGTGAATCAACCACGATGCTTCAATGTCATGCCCGTAAGATACGATGGAGTATTTACTGTTCCAATCGTCATCAAAGAATAGCTCCAGGTGATGGGTTTCTTTATTGAGTATCTTATCTGTAAAAAGAAAAATGAGATTACGCAACTGGTTCTTCAAGCGTTCGTCTTTCCACACGCGGTACAAATTGGTATAGGGTTCCAATATGTGCAGGTGTGTATTCATGGTCTTTCTTTCGTTGGCATCTTTTTCACTCAAACGCATATCGGCAATCTCGCCCCACTCACGAGTCAGGGCTTCACAATAACCGTTCTTTATCTTGTCAAAGCTATGAGTTTCTATGCTCTCAAAAAGATGAATGGCATAAGTAAGTGCCTCGGCATCTGCCGTGGCACGGTAATATTCGCTCAACCCGTAAATGGCAAAGCCAATAGCGTAGATTTGCTTTTTGGTATCCAACGGGTCGCCCTGGTGGGTAAGCGACCAATAGATTCCTCCGTACGTTTTATCATAAAAAGAGTCTATCATATACCGTTTGGCGCGTGTGGCCATGTCTAGATATTCTTCTTTTTTCAGCAAACGGTAAGCGGCTGAGAAGGTCCACAACATTCGGGCATGGAGTATCGCACCCTTCTCAGCTTCGGGGCGGCACACTTCTGTTCCGTCAATACGGCCGTAAAAGCCACCATAAGTGGTGTCGACCATTTTATTTATCCAATACGGAAGTATGTTTGTGGTAAGTACTTCGGTTACTTCTGCCTTTAAGTGAGTTATCTTTGTTTTCATTGTTGTTTTCTCTTTGCTTCGAGTTCTTCGGTTATGACTTTCATTTTCTTTTCACTGAGGGGATACATGCTAATAAATATAACTGATAACACGGTACCCACAGCCGGTAAGAAACTCAAGAACATTTTAATGCCGTGAATGGCTTCTTCGCTTTGTATTTCGTTGGCCCGGAATCCGAAATAAGCTAATAGCCAACCGGTAAGTGCACTGCCTATGGCCCAACCGAACTTCTGACTCATGGAGGAGGAGGAGAAGATAAGGCCGGTGGCTCTATTGCCTGTTCTCAGTTCTGAATAATCGGCACAATCGGCATACATAGACCACAATAACGGGAAGATGCTGCCGGCACACACACTGATCAGTATCTGGAACACAAAGATCAGCGCAATATCATCTTTATCAAACCAGTAGAAAATAATACTAAGAACGGTGGCAATAACCATGGCGCCCATGTAGGTCATCTTCTTTCCAATGCGATTGCTTAACGGAGCGGCCAGTATGACTCCAACAATGTTGGCCGCTTGCCCCACTGCCAAATACAATCCGCTCAACACAAACGACACGCCAAAAAGGGATACGGTTGCATAGTCGGCTTCAACAACAAAATATTTAAAGTAATACACAGTGGCTCCGTCACGAATGGAGTTGAACACCAGTGCTGCTACGCCGGCACCCAGCAGAATCCACCACGGCCCATTACCAAGCAGGTTTTTAAGGTCTTCTTTCAGCGGACTTTGTTTTTCTTTGATGGGCTTTACCCGTTCGCGTGTTAAGGCAAAGCAGAAGTAAAACAGCACGGCGCACATCACCGCAATCACGACTACTGCCAGCATCCATCCGCGCTGTTCGTGCACCGCGTCTGCTTCGCTGCCTGCAAAGAGATTAGCCATCGGCATAAAGAGCAACAGGGCTATGAAGCTACCGATGTAGGCAAAAGTCATTCGGTAGGTTGAAAGTGTGTTGCGCTCTTTCGGGTCGGGACTCATCACGCCCAGCAAAGATGCATAGGGAACATTGATAGCCGAGTAAACCATCATCATCAATGAGTAGGTGACGTAGGCATAAATCAGTTTTCCGGTATCACTTAGTGCCGGTGTAGTAAAGGTCAGAATGCCGATAAGTGCAAAAGGCACAGCCAGATAGAGCAGGTAAGGACGAAATTTCCCCCAGCGACTATGGGTTCTGTCAGCCACAACTCCTACAATGGGGTCGAAAGCCGAGTCCCAGACGCGGGTAATTAAAAACATAGTACCTACTACCGCAGCCGGTAAACCGAACACGTCTGTATAAAAAATCATTAAGTATGACCCGAAAAGTTTCCAAAACATAGACGAGGCCATATCACCAAAACCGTAACCAATTTTTTCTTTGAGTGATATTCGTTCCTTATCTGCTACTATCTTACTTGCTGTGTTTCCCATCTTATTCATTCATTATAATACAAATCTGCTATTTTTTCAGTGAAAACTGATTAAGTACGGCCAGATTTTTTTCAATCAATTTACTTAATGTGGCTACAGATGCCGAAGAGCTTAAACCGTCTTCCGGCGTATGGAGACAATAATCAACTAATTTGTCGACAGTTGAGGTAGCTACGTGCATGCGTGTGTCTGAGGATGCATAGTAAATAAACACGGTTCCGTCTTCATCGGCAATCCAACCATTGGTGAAAAGAACGTTAGACACATCGCCGATACGTTCTTCTCCCTGGGGTGCCAAAAAGTAACCGGCAGGTGAAGCGATCAATCGGGCCGGGTCTTCCAAAGAGGTCATATACATGTAGAGCACATAACGTAAACCGGCTGCACAACCGCGTACGCCGTGCGCCAAATGCAACCATCCTTTAGGTGTTTTTATGGGATGCGGACCTTCTCCATTCTTCACTTCCTTAATGGTGTGATAGTAACGCGGATCGATTATTTTTTCTTCCTTTACCACCGCATGGGTTATATCGTCAATCAATGCCCAGCCAATACCTCCGCCACTGCCCGCATCAATAAATCCGTCTTGGGGACGGGTGTAAAGAGCATATTTACCGTCAACAAATTCGGGGTGTAACACCACGTTGCGTTGCTGACTCTTGGTCTTTAAATCGGGCAAGCGCTCCCAGTGAAGAAGATCTTTGGTACGTGCAATAGCAGCTGTTGCTGTTGCCGATGACAAGTCGCCCGCCGGAGCATTATCGTCGTGACGCTCTGCACAAAACACTCCGTATACCCAGCCGTCTTCATGGGCTGTAAGCCGCATGTCGTATATATTGGTAGCAGGAATCAGATCCTCGGGCATTTGTACCGGATAGTCCCAGAATCGGAAGTTATCAATTCCGTTAGGACTCTCGGCTACAGCGAAAAATGATTTCCTGTCGGATCCTTCCACACGTACCATCAGTACGTATTTTCCATTCCACTTGATGGCTCCCGAATTCATCGTTGCATTCATCCCGATGCGTTCCATTAAGTACGGATTGGTTGTTTCGTTTAAGTCATATCTCCAGAATACGGGGGTGTGCTCTGCTGTGAGCACAGGGTTCTTGTAACGGGTTACCACACCGTTGTCTACCGCAAGAGGTTCGTTCTTCTGTGATAAAAAAGCTTCGTGGTCAGTCAGTAATTTCGCCACTTTATCTTTAAACAAGCTCATAATTAGGTTATTGATTTCGTTATTGAATTTCGTTAGTCATATAGCTTCTTTATGTCTCGGACGAATAAGGTTTTGGAGTTCTGGTAGAACTTCACAAAATCGGGTGCCGAAACCTGTCCGGGGTACGGAGCGTAATAATGGTTATCTTTCTCACGGGCATTGCGCCACACCAACACGTATGAGATAGGGTATTGACTGATAACGGGCAACAATGTTTCTGTCCACCAAGTTGCATCGGGAATAGTCTCAAACCCTGTTTCGGTAATGGCAATAGGTTTGCCCAGTTTCTTACCAACTTCAGTCAGGATGGTCAGTGATTTGTTTAATTGATCGATGTATTTCTGACGTTCGAATTGATACGTATCGAAACCCACCAAGTCAATGATGTCATTACCCGGATACCGTTCCAAATATTCTTCTACTGTTTGTGGTTCCGTTCCGGGAGAGTATGCATAAAGCAGGTTATTTACTCCCTTTTCCTGCATACGGTCATAAGTCATCTTCCACAAGGCTTTGTACTGGGCAGCCGTGCAAAGATTCTGTCCCCACCAAAACCAACTGCCGCTGTGCTCATGCCAGGGGCGGAAAAGTACAGGAACTTTCACACCTTTGTCGGTAGTAAGCGAATTCATAAAGTCGGCCACCTTATCCAACCAACCCAAAAACTTTTGATGATTAGCGCCGCCGGATAATACAGAGGCCACAACAGTTGTATCACTCACATCCCAAGAGTCCTTACCTGTAAGAGGGTTATCGACATGCCAACTCAATGAAACCATACCACCCCGTGCGTATTGGGCCAGAATTTCTCGCCTAATCTTATCAAAAGGTACTTTATCCAGGTTTTTATCGCCTCCCAATTCTATTCTTCCCAAATCAAAAGACATCACGGCCGGATAATCTCCACATACGCTTTTCACGTCGCTTCTGTCAGCATCACCTTCCCAACCAATGCCGTAAACCGGATCATCGTGGTGACCAAACATAAAACCTTTTTGATGGATTGTCCCTAGGTTTATAAGTAAGTTTTTGGTCTCAACTGTTCGTTCCGATGATTGCATTTTCATTGTATCTTTCTGTCCAAACAGGTTGCAAGAAGATAGCCCCGCAGCAATTAGCATGCTTGCGGTCATAAACTTAATATGTCTCATAAGGCGACTTATTTAAGGATGAATGTTTCTTTTAATAATGATTCGTCGGCAGAGGAAGCACCCGCCATCACCACAAATTCTCCCGGTTCAACTATCCATTTCATCTTTTTATCATAAAATGCCAGTTTATCGGGCGTGATGGTAAAGGTGACGACTTTACTCTCTCCGGCTTTCAGTGCTACCCGCGCAAAATCTTTCAGTTCTTTGACCGGACGAGTTACAGAACTGTATTTGTCTCGTATATACAGTTGTACTATTTCAACTCCATCACGCTGGCCGGTATTGGTTACTTTCACACTTACTTCAACGTTTTGGTTTTGCGACACCTCTTTGGCAGAGAGTTTTAAATCATCGTATTTGTAAGAGGTATATGAAAGCCCATAACCAAACGGCCACAAAGGAGTGCTGGGTTTAACGACATACGGGTGAAAGTATTGCGACGGTTTATGATTGTAAATCATCTGCAATTGACCAACGCTCCGTGGGATAGTGATTGCCAACTTAGCCGATGGATTTACTTTTCCATATAGTATTTCGGCCACTGCCTGACCGGCATACATGCCCGGTGCCCAAGCTTCTACGATGGCCGGAAGATGTTCAGCAGCCCATTCCACACCCAACGGGCGACCGTTGACTAGAATAAGAATTGTAGGTTTTCCCGAAGCAGCAACTTTACGGATCAATTCATTTTGAAGCCCCACAAGATCAAGATCCGAACGATCGGTATCTTCACCGTCGGTACGATCCGTCCAGCGAAAACGCATCATGTATTCTCCGGCAACAACAATATTTAGGTCGGACTCCTTGGCACGTTTCTCAGCCTCAGCCACCTTGGCAGGATCCATATTACGAGGATCCCAACCTTGATCTACAAAATCAAATGCCGTACCCGGTGCCACCTGACGAAGACCTTCCAGTATGGTGGTAACATTTTCTTCTTTCTGCACCGCACTCCAATCGCCCAACACATTCATGTCATTGGCGTTGATGCCTGTAACCAATACTTTTTTATATTTTGAAGCGTCTAAAGGAAGTACGCCTTCATTTTTAAGTAATACGATACCGTTTCGGGCTGCTTCCAAAGCTGTTTCACGATGTTCTTTGGATAAACGCACTTTCATGCTTTTAGAAGTATCGGCAAGAGGTTGTTCGAACAGTCCTAAACGGAATTTGATGTCCAATATCCTACGCACCGACTCGTCGATACGTGATTCGGGAATACGTCCTTCTTTGACTAGTTCAACGACCATCTCATTCCAGTGAATGCCGTGCATGTGCATATCCATGCCAGCCATAATGGATTGATAAAAAGCCTCTTTGATGTTTTCCGCTGTGGCATGTAAGTCATGAATGTGTTCAATATCCATCCAGTCGCTCACCACAAAACCAGGGAACTTCCATTCACCACGAAGCACATCCTGCATCAACCATTCATTGCTGTGACACGGAATGCCGTTGAGCTCATTGTGCGCAGTCATCAATGACATGGCACCGGCTTCTACTCCTGCTTTGAATGGTGGAAAAAACACCTCGCGCAAGGTGCGTTCCGACAGATCTGTCGGTGATCCGTTTGTTCCGTTAATAGGTTCGCTACCGCCAACGAAATGTTTAATGCATGCCAAAACATCTTCTTTGCCGTTTAAAGCTCCTTGATATCCTTTTACAGATTCAACTCCCATCAAAGTTACCAGATAAGGGTCTTCACCATAGGTCTCACCAACTCTTCCCCAGCGGGCATCGCGTGCTACCTCTACATTGGGATTAAACGTCCAGTGCATATTCATAGCCCGCATTTCCTTTGCAGTTTGCCGGGCTATTTTGTAAGCCATGGCTGTATCAAAGGAACAAGCCAGATTTATATTGGTCGGATAAACCGTGTTATCGGGAGCATTTGCATTGCCGTGAATGGCATCGATACCAAAAATAATAGGAATTTGCAGGCGGCTTTTCATTGCCAGTGACTGCAAATGGTTGGCTTCTTCAATGGTAAGCACATGCAGGAAAGAACCGATGAGTCCTTGTGCTGTCCATCGTTCTACATCCTTATCGGTCACTCCCGGATAAAATGCATTTGCGGTATTGTTTTTCAATTCATCCGCAGTCATCACAGCGCTATTTGCTTTGATGTGTTCAATACCAACAAATTGATTCATCTGCCCCACTTTTTCTTCCAAAGTCATCCGACTCAGCAAGTCTTCCACACGATCTTTCACCGGAACTGAAGGATCTTTATACATTTCCTTTTTTTCGGCGGATCCACTTCCCACCGTTGCCGCAATTGCCATTGTCATTAAAAAGTTTTTCATGGTTTATATCAGTTTCAATGTAACGCATCATTCTATTCGACAAAAGTACGAGTGTACGAGGAATCAAACAAATACAATTTTATCCAAAGATAATATTATCTCAAATCTGGCATCTCGTCTCGTGAAAGCACGGCTTCGGTGTTGAGAGCATCGTTTTACTTACGCACTTCAACTTGCACCCTTTTATTAGAAACGATTTCACGTTCTAACTTCCTTGGTTCTATCTTGACAGGGCTATTAGTAAATTCTGGTACGTTATAAGAATACAATAACTTATCATAATAATTCATAGGGTTTTTCTGAGGCAGCAAAAAAGGCTTGCTAACTTTACCTTCCTTATTAATACATGCTAAATAAAGACGAGTATATAAACCATCTTCTCTGCGACTGCTAAAAACGAACCAATGCGAATTACTGCTCCAATTGTGAAAGCTCTCAGTATTATCACTATTAACTTCATGAATAGTACGTAAACTACCATCTTGCAAGTTTAGCAGCCATAAATCTGCTTCTTTGTGCCAAATGGAGAAGTTGCCATAATCAGATAAAGTAAACATGATGTATTTGCCGTCATAAGATGGTCTAGGAAAGGAAATACTTTTTTTCATTTTCTCGGCATCAATCAATGTGTCAATCCGGTTTCCAAACGTTCCCTTTTCTTTATCAAAATCAATACTGCATAAGCTATAACGTATTTCCTTATATTTTTCTGGAATTGGCATTTGTTTTGCCGCACAGAAATATAATTTATTACCGTCTGGTGAGAAAACAGGAAAAGTTTCAAAAACTTCTTTTTTCTTCAATAACGGAGAAAGCAATACTTGATGAGTGGAAGGGTGATATACCAAAACATCTGATTCTAAATCAAGTACTTCCACACGTTCGTCTTTAACCGCATGAAACGACTGACGCGTATTATTAACTGAATATGCTATGTATTTACCACTTGGATGCCAGTATGGATAAACGCATGCTGAAAGAGTAGAGTCTGTTTTGGTATTTAAAAGCTCACGCTCCCCCTCTATTTGCATCAAAGTTGCCCCATGAGCGCCACGAATATGAAGACTCATCTGATTAGAGTTCGTTTTGTTAAAAGAGTGACAATTAACACACATGCCAGGCACCATTGTATTTTCGACCAAAGCGCGTTCGTTGAAAGTAGAAAGATCACGTTCGTAAATACCCATCTTACTATACACTTCATATCCAGGCGCAATTCTACGATACACTAATCCGTAATCAATTGGGTATGAGCTTACATACATTGAAAAAGATCGGTATTGTATCCATTTATTCTTTTTTTGCACACTAAGAGTGAATACAATACTGTCTCCCACATTATCTTGCAACAATTTTTTCCATTCGCTATCAGGAAAGGATATCTTATCATCATTAAGATGGATTTTCCCAGATTTTGATCCAACCACGTTAACATCCAGACATTCATAATCACCCAGATAATTAAAGTTCATAGGCGCAATACCAACAGGTACGGTCACTCCAATATAATCAGGATATATAGCAGGCAATTCGTTGATCTTCTCTGGTGAAGTAACCGGATTATTACAAGCCATTAAATACAATCCAATCCATATAAAAGTAATTATTTTCTTCATATACATTATTTTTTCTTAAACAATAAATAATACCAGAATGTATCACCATACTGCGTGTGCAAAATGGGCTGACTGTTTTGTTGAGACATATAAATTCTAGCAAAATCAGTAACCTCGTGTGCAACATCAGGTGAAATGCTCCAAGGCATTCCATCAAAATTCCGATGTGTCTGAGTCCACACATAGACTAATGCTTCCTGATAACTACGAGGAATATGATCATAGCCTGCATACTTCCCCAGAGGATAGTATTTCATGAAACGTTCCAAATCACGTTCTTGCAAAACATAAGCTAGCATATATTCAAATGCCATTCGGTTTTGATAATTATGTTGGTACAATAGCCCTAGCATCATATCTATTTCACGATCACTAAATAAAAAATCATCAGCATATCTAAGTTTCCTGAGCCACCCCCATTCTTTATGATTACTAATTTTTTTCTCATTATACAAGTAAGTCATGGCTTCTTCTGCCCAATCTTTATAGAATACTGTTTTACGAAGGATTCTTATATATTTTGCCGCTACTTCGTATTGACCATTTATCAGATTTGTTTCAGCTAATCGTTTAAAACATCTGCCACTTTTATTATAATTAGGAATGGCTTCCATCGCTTCAAAGGTAAAACGCTGAGCAGTATTGATCATTCCCAAATAATAAAAAACTTCGCTCGTTGGAAGAGGAGATATAAAGTCTCTCTGAAAATGCGGTAACAAACCCTCTGTTCCATTTTGATAGAATTGAAACATGCGATCACCTAATTGCCCTGTTTTTCCTAAAGCCAGATTTAAGCAAGTCACTCCGAATGGCGAAGTCGGAGATTTAGCCTCTGCCTTTTCTATTATTTTTTGCCATTCTTTATTTCGCACTAACCAATCATACTCCATAGCTTCTTCCTTATTCATGTCGGCACCTGATGAGAGTAACACATATCCACTCATTATCAAAATCAAGCTTTGAAGGATTATAGCAAAATGTACATTCTTCTTAGGAGGAGACAAAGAGGAAATCAAAAACGGAAAGAATAAGAAAAGCGCTTCTACGATGAATACCGTTAATGGTATATAAGAAGGAAAACGGTAGAAATTAATTCCTCCCATTAACCTGAATATAGGATATTGAAGCCATAAGCCAGAGATTAAAGGACATGCTAATCCCATCAATATTAGTGCAGCAATACTTCCCCCAATAGCCAATTTCTTGTTATTTTGGTACAACAGTTTTGCTTCACAAATGATTGCCCAACCTATAAATAGAAAATGTGCTGCACCAGCAAACCAATAGAGTAATGGAGCAAAGAGAACAACACTTAACACACGTCTCCATTGACTGTTTAAACTAACATGCAAATACATGGTTCCAAGCGCAAATAAGATTGAAACAGCAAAAGCAAGCATGGCATTCTCATCTGTCATAAAATACCACATAGAAATTATCGGCAAGAAGCTTAAAAGATAATAAACATCAGCAGCCTTATGTTTTTGAGCCAATAACCATACGAGGAGTTGCAGAACAACAAAAAGTGTCGCTAAAATAGCTGCACCTATCCATCTATGATAATAGAACTGGACTAGGAATTCGGAAATATATTCCGCTAATCCTCCCGGAATAATTAAATGTTCAATCAAATAATCTGTATCAAAGAGAAAAAGCTGTAATTGCTCTTGGTATGATAGATGTGACGGATAAAACCTCCCCCAAAAAAGAAATACACTCAGCCATAAAATGACTGAAAATCCTATTTTCCACCTTCTTTGTGAAAGCATTGTTATTTTTCTTTCCATATTTATATGTATTTTATTCATCTAAAAGAAGTCATCTTGTTTTTATTTGAACTTTTCTGCAACCACTTCATCATATACTCGTTTAACGTCATGTGAATCAAAAGGCATAGGCATCGCTGACAAATCAGGTATATTGTAAGATTTAAGATTTAAATCATCCATTTCAGGATCTTTTTGAGGTAAAACAAAAGGTTTATGTACTTGTCCCATTTCATCAACATAAGCAAAATAAACACGACCGTATTGACCATCTCCCCTCTTGCTTGCAAAAGCAAACCAACGACTATTAGAAGACCAGCTATGATAAGTTTCTGAACGATTAGAATTGACTCTTTCTAGTTTATCGATTTTACCGGTAAGCAAATCAAGCAATTGCAGGTCAGTCTCTCTATGCCAAATAGGGAAGGTTCCACATCGGGCCACAGTAAATAATAAATACCGTCCATCCGGTGAGGCCTTCGGGTGACATACTGAACCTTGCATTAACCTTGCATTCCAAAGTGTATCTACACGAGAACCCCATTTCTGTTGTTCAGCTTCAAAAGCGACACGACACAAAGAATAACGCAATTCATTTATGTTTGATGGTAGGTCAACCAATGGTGCAGAGCAATAAAACACCCACTTACCATCTGCCGAGAAGGTAGGAAACGTTTCTAAAGTTAAAGAATCGGCCAGCAAAGGAGATGCTATCATTTTGTTTCTATCAAAGTCTGCAATAACTAAATCAGAAACAGTGTCATATACTTCCAAACGATGATTACCCTGTGCATGCAATGCCGGAATTATTGTATTAGTAGAGAAAACGGCATAACGTCCATCGGGATGAAAATCCCCGTACACAGCAGCAGAGTTCATTTGAGATGTTTTCAACATTAGTTTACGTAACTTCCCATGACGATTTAACAGAGTTCCTCCCTTGCTTCCTCTTATGTGGAACATGGAACTATTTCCTTTGCCATGAATATGACAATTCATACATTGCCCATTTGTTTGGCTGTTGTCCGCCAAGACCCTTTCATCAAAATTCTCAATACAACGTTCGCGGAGTTGGAGTTTGTTCCAAACCTCATAACCGGGTTCAATCAAGCGATAAGAGACGTAAGCATCCAGACGGTCTGCAACAACTTGCCAAGTAAAAGATCGATATTGTAACCATTCACCGTTTATACGTGCAATCACTTTTATTACAAGTTTATGACCTCTTTCCTTGGCTATAAAAGGTGTCCAGTCTTTCTGTGAAAAAACGGCCTTATTGCCTTTCGCATTAACTTGTAAACAGGTAGAAACACCTTTGACCTCAACAGACACGGCATCAACCCCTTCGTTTCTGATAAGGAAATTAAGAGGGGCCACATTAAACGGAATAGTAACATCCTTATATTCTGGATAAATAACTAACAAATCATTTGTCAGCCTTACATTCTTAGGTGAAGGTGTACATGCTTGAATGATCACCAGAGCACAAAAAAATATAGTTATATTAAAAACTCTCATCTTTCTATTAATGCATTGTGAAAATAATACCAATAAGTGTTTCCAAATGTAGCTTTAAGTAAACCAGCATTTCCATTACTAGTTTGATATAGTTTACTATAGTTCTTGAATTCGTTCAGAATGAAAGGGGAGATTTTCCATTCTTTAATTTCTTCAGCAGAAGTTTTCTTTTCTGCAAGATAAATAAGAAGAGCCTCTGCGTAAATTCCTGATGGAACCATATTCTTTGCAAATTCTTGATAGTGATCCACAAAAGAAGCAATGTCTTTATTTAGTAAATCAAAACAAAGAAGATAGTCTCGCGCCATAAAATTATCTCTGTTGTTATTCAGCAAATGTATTAGGGAAGCTGAAACATCTGTTGATAACCTTAAAGTATCAGTTTGAGAGATTAATTCACGCTTGCGTTTTAGCCATTGCTGCACATCGGGACTCAGGTTTCCCGGAATACGCCGTTCTGCCCAGCGTTTATAGCACAATGTTTTCTGAAGAAGTCGTAAATATTTCAATGCGGCAGCATCATCTCCATTTATTAAATTAATTTCGGCCAAACGTTTAATGGGTCTTGTTCCTTTTTGATATGGAGAAAAAATCATTCCCAATATAGCTGCATGTTCAGCCATAGTCATGTCACCAATAGCAAACCAAGCTTCATTAGCAGCATATATCATAATGTAATTTGAGGAGGGAGAAATAGGTAAGAATAAGACTTGGGAGAGAGGCTGACTATAACTCATTAATTTATCTGGTAGCTGATTTCTTTGGGCATTATATAAATTTCGGTAATAGGTAGACAGCAAACTCGCCTGATTATCTTCATCCAATAGTTTCTGAGCTTTTTGCCAATGTCCAAAATAGAATTCAGAATCTATTGCTAACATTTTTTCTCTTCTTAAATCGGGCGTGTTATACCAAGAACTTGACCAATTTCCATAACCCCAAAGCCAATATCCAAGGCTAATTACAAATACGCTTATAGGTACCCCCCACTTAAGAGGTTTTCTGATAAAAAAACGACAGAGTAAATAAACGAGACCAATACCAATTAATGAAATCGTTCCTGACAAGGGATAATTTAGCCCACATTCTTTTCCCGTCTCCCATATAACAGCCAATATTACCACAAACCATGCCCACCGGCCTAAATAAGGAAAAGATAATTTATACACAACGACTCCCCACGAGACCAATACCACAGCCATAATCAAAGGGCCCGCTCCTTTGTAACAGAAAAATTGAGTTAAGAAATCTCCAGATAGACGAGCTAATCCTCCTGAATTATTAAAATATTGAATTAATTCAATGGGTGAAAATAAAAATAGTATCATCTGCTCTCTATGTAACAGATGGTAAGGTAGTACTTCATAGAAAAAAAAGAAGAGTATCAAACCTCCCATACCAAGAAGTAACCAATTTACAAATTTGCTATTCCATCTTTTCATCCAACTGTTTCTTCTGTTCATTCGTAAGAGATGGTAATATAATTCTCTGCATAAATTGACCTAATGTAGTATTTTTATGATTCATCAACAAAAGGAAATTAGCTTCTTTCTCTTGCACCTTTAGTGTATCAAAAGCTTGAATTAATCTTAATGAATCGTCACCCTTCGCTTCTTTAAGTCCGTCATAAATAAAATGATAAGCAGCTAATCTTTTCTCATGCTGAGCTTTCCATATTTGAAGCGCATCATTTTGAGGAGTTCCACTAACACAGCCTATCGAATCAGCTGTCACTTTAATTACACCTGGCTCGGTTATCACTAATAACTCCTGAACATAATAACGAAGAGCCGGGCGTAACCTAATCACTCTCATCTCTTCACCTTGACCTTCGAATTTAAAAGAAGCATTAGATATCTTGACAGAATCAACTCTTCCTGGAGCATTTTCCATTGGAACTAAAAAAATCCATTCACCATCGTATCTTACAGATGGAACTGTTCCTTCAATAACAAAAGTACGATCTGTTTTGGTACAACCAATTCCTAAGAATATAAATACTAAAAAGAAAAATATGCGTGTTTTCATTTTCTACATTTTTGGAGTTATTGTAAAGCCAAAAATAAAAGTTTATAATCAGTTAAACCAATAGTAGATTAACAAAAGATGATACTTTACAACGCCTTAACAGCCATGCATTCCATTTCCACTAGCCAGCCCGGTCTACAGACAGAAGCTAACGTAATTATTGTAGGAATATTGGGGAAACTTTTTTCAAAGAAACTTTTTATAATAAGATAATCAGCCGTGTCACGTAAATATACAATAATATATTGCAATTCTTCAAAGCATGAATCGGCTTCTTTTAATAATGCTTCAACATTTTCGCACATACGCTCTGCCTGCCGAACAACATCACCAGGAAAAACTATTTCACCATGGTTATTAATACTTGCCGTACCCGAAATAATAATTTGTCGGCGATCTTCAAAATCAACTGCCGTACCTCGTTCAAAACTAACACCATATTCATACGTCGGATTTAAATGAGTACGAGCATATAGATACTTGATTTGATCGGGTTTTATTCCTTCGATAGCATAAGCATCGAGCATAACAAGAACTTTTGGATCTGCATGTCTTCCTTCTATTCCTGTACTGGCAATATAATGAGTCTTTTCGGTCAAATTCTGAGTGGCAAAGACTTCATTACGAGCTTTCACAGCTCCTGCATAATTACAGTCCACGTTTTGAACAAAAATCCATGTACGCAAACAATTTGCTTCCAATGTGCAATTTTCTTCCATTAGTTGCATAACATAATCATTCAGGAGCAAACGCATCTGGTACTCTGAATTTGCAGCTTTATTAGAACAACCTCCTAACCAAAGCTGACGATATTTTCCATACTTTACTTCGAAAAGTCCATTGGGTAACATATTCGTTTTGACATTAGTCAACAGATGTGCCCATAAAGCAATTTTGGTCCCGTCAAGTGGAGGCTGTTGCACCACTGATAGGGCACAATCTGAATCCTCAATCATTCTAGCAAGCAATAAATCAGTTTGATTAGCAGCATCGCTGAGAAAAAAACGTTTGAAGATACTTGACGCACCATGAAGTTCATTTTGTAACAAAGAAGTGTAGATCTTAAAAACAGCCTCCATCTGTTCATAATAAGATAGCATGGGATTAGTAACATGTAACATTATATGGTATTCAGTTACTCCATCTTCTATTATAAAAGCAGAAACCTCAGCACGAACACAGTGATAAGTATATGATGTGTATTTCATAAGTTCGATTTCATAATTGTTTCTCCACAAAGATAGATAATATTCCAGATGAGAAGAGCAAAATAAGAAGAAAAAGTCTAAATCATTCAATCAAAAAGGCAAGTCTCACGACTTGCCTTTCCTTTATTTAACCATTAAACAATTGTACTATAGGTTGTATTTTATTTCTTACGCCCAATGCTACGAACAATTTAATAAATCTCAGTAGCGACAATTGTTTTCCTCAAAATTTCTAATTTATCATTCAGACTTAAAAACCCAGAACCAACCTGTACTCCATGAAGACATGTTAGCATCTTCTGACCAAGATAAAACCATCTTATCATCTGTAAGCGATATTATCTGATATTTTTTAATCTGACTACCTTTGGCTATATACGTTTCATTTAATGCATAACCTCCTAATACACCACAAGAAGAGGTCAGCGTACCATACCAATTTCCAAATACGGCATCTCCTGTACTAAAGTCTAAGGTACCAGTCTTGCCATTGCTTAACTTAATTTGCTTACCTGACATGGTAAATGTCATAGTGGCACTGTTGCCTTCACCGGCAAATTGTCCTTCAACACCATCTGCACCCATAGTCCACCATTGAGGCCCTGCTGCTCCATCATAAAAGCCACCATTACCAAAACATGAACCATCGGCCCATTTCCAGACTTTTTCGCTACCATCAAATAACAAACCATATATTTCGGGCACAGGATATGCCAGTTCTTGAACATTAACGGTAAACTCTTTCGTCACAATTTCCCCGGTTTGATCCATAGCAGTTAATGTAATCTTTTGATTCCCTGTCCCCATTAGCTGAATCTTACCACTGTTTGAAGCGAGTTTACTGATACCATCTGTCCATTGGCAAGTCACAGGACTCTTGCAATTTAAGATTGCCATATTAGCCGCTTTTCCATTAATAATCTCTAATTCACAAGTTGCATCTAGTTCTCCTGAGAATGCTTGTGCTGTAGAACCTTCAATGGTTTCCGGCTCGCATGATGCTAAAATTGCACCAAATGCTATAAGGAATATATATATTATCTTATTCATAATAACTTTTTATTTAAATCAATATAGAAATCCAATTATCTTGGCCAGCCACCATATTCACTATCAGTTGTTCCCCAGCCTTCATTTTGCTTGAACTTATATTGTTCTCCGGCTTGAGCAGACAAAGAAATTTGATCAGTTGGTAATGGTGCAAATCCTTTGGTTTGAGTATAACGACTTCCGTAACCACCATTAATGCTGCTCACGTTATTTTTCCCAGGCGTTCCTGATAAATAAATATTCACATTATTTTGTTTATCAAGTGCTGTTTTAGCATAATCATCACCATAACGACGCAAATCATTCCACCGAACACCTTCAAATGCTAATTCCCATCGTCTTTCATTTCTAAGTGCCTCTACAGAATATGCTACTGCCGGCAAACCAGCACGTGCCCGTACTTTATTCATACCGGTTGCATCACCAGTTAGTTCGGATTGCATTAACAATACTTCAGCAAAGCGAATCAACACCATATCATTTATGCTATTTAACTGGAAGTTATCCTCATTACCACTTGACCATGTAAGGTTAGGGTCCATCGCATTTGAGAATGAAGCCCAAAATGAAGTTCCATCATCTTTACGCGCAACAACTGGCATAATCTTTTTCTGAAGATAATCCGTTTCTTGTGCAAAATCATTCCACCCACCGGCACCATAAGAATAACCCGGAAGATCATTAACTTTCTGAATAGAAGCATCCCTACGTGGATCATTTGGTTCTGCGGCATTCCAATCAGAATACAAATTAGGAGCAACCGGACCTGCTCCCCATCCTTGACCAAATGGGAATGTTTTTGCATAATCCTGTCCACCACGAACACCAAAATGAAGTGCGTAACCATTTACATATCCAATGGTGGTGCTCCAAGACGGTTGCGTATTATACTTCACCATAAACATGGCTTCAGGGTTTGTTCCATAATCGTTCTCAACCCACACCAAGCCCTTGCCTTTATAAGCAGAAAGCTCATCATTAACAGTACAACGATTTGTATAAGCCCATAGATTGTAATAATTAGGAACCAATGAATATCCTGAATTTGCAACACAATCATTAATTTCATCAATTACATTTTGTTTGGTTATTTCTGTTCCATCAGGACATGTTACGGTTTCGTCGTTATAAAAACCTGAATAAAACAAGTATGCGCGACCGAGCAAAGCTTGTGCACAATATTTATCTACGTGGCCAGTTCCCATCTGCGCCTTTGCTGGCATCAACTTAATGGCAGCCATTAAATCTTGTAATATTTGCCCCCAAAGTGGCTCACCAGATATCTGGGGCAATGTAGGGTCAGCTACAGAAGAAACCGGGCAGGGTATGTTGCCAAACATAGAAGCCAATTCATAATAATAGTAAGCTCTCAAGAAATAAGCCTCTCCCTTATACTGATTCAAAGCTTCTTCAGTTACCCCTTTGCAGTTTCCTAATGTTTCTATTGCCATGTTAGCTCTAAAAACACCTTTGTAACGATCTTGATAAAACTGCGTGTACATGGTTGAACCTGTATTCAGCATTAAGTCTTCAGCTTGCATCAATTGGTCATTGAAACCACCACCACCCAAACGGTCGTCTGAGGCTAATTCCGAGTAATAAAAGAAAGAGTATTGCGGATTAGCATTAACAATATTCAAATTGTTATATATTCCCGTAATTACCTGTTCGGCATCTTCAGCTGTTAACGGATAGTTGCCTGTATTCTTCTGAGTATAACTTTCCGAATCAAGAAAATCATTACAAGAAGAAAACATCATGGCCGCAACCACAAAATAAATTATCTTTTTCATACTAAATAATTCTAATTAAAATTTAAGATTAACACCTACCAAAAATGTTCGTGGACTCGGATAGAATCCCAAATCAATACCTGATCCCCATGAATAGTTTGTCTCATCACCAGAAGCACCAACTTCAGGATCCATACCAGAGTACCCTGTTATGGTAAACAAATTCTGAGCAGTTACATAAAGACGTGCCTGTTGAAACGGTGCTCTGGGGAATAGCTTTTTAAAATCATATCCCAAAGTAATATTTTGCAATCTGAAGAAATCAGCATCTTCCATGTAGATATCAGAAATATTAAGGTAATTATAATTATTACCAGGAACTAAACGAGGCAATTTATTGGAAGTTCCTTCTCCGTGCCAAGTATCATAAACATCTGTTGTATAGTTATCATATTGGCCGTCTCCAAATTTACGATATGATTTGGCAATCTGATGACCAAACGCCCCGTAGCCAGCAATAGTCAAATCAAATCCTTTATAACCGAAATTCAAATTCAAACCGGCAGTTACATCTGGGTGTGGATTACCAATATTAGTTTTATCGGCATCAGTAATTGCTTTATCACCATTCAAATCGACAAAAATCAAATCACCCGGAACCGGATTTGATGACATCGTAGCATTTCCTGCAGCTTTCCATGCATCTATTTCAGCTGTATTCTGAAAGACTCCTGCTGTCTTATACCCCCAGAAGTAACCAATAGGTTGACCTACTTCTGCGCGATACATTTCAGTTGTTCCTTGTGATAAAACATTAGATGGACCGTGAAGTATACCTTCAGCATTAGCAATTCGAGTTACCTCATTTTTATTGTACGCCATGTTCACTCCTACAGTGTAAGTAAATTCTTTACCTGCCTTATCATTCCAATTCAATGCTAGTTCAATACCTGTATTTTCAACATCTCCACCATTGATATCCGGGGCTCCAGTTCCATAATGCCCAAGAACAGGCGCATTAACTAACCAATCTTTCGTTGTCTTTTTATACCAATCAAACGCTACGCCCAAACGGCTTCTGAGCAAGCGTGCATCAAAACCGAAGTTTAGCTGTTCAGATGTTTCCCACGTTATATCTGCATTAGGTAGTTTATTAGCGTAACCACCCGTCTGAGGATTATTTACCTGATTATTGAAAGCATAAGCAGCGGTTTTATCAAAAGAAACAGTTGCCAAATATTGGAATCCAGCGACATTACAGTTTCCGTTTTGTCCCCAGCTTGCACGAAGTTTCAAAAAGTCAAGCCAATTGCTTGAATCTTTCATAAACTCTTCATTTGTCATGACCCAACCGGCCGAGAATGAAGGGAATGTACCCCAACGATTACCACTAGCAAAATTTGAAGAACCATCGTGACGAACAATAGCGCTAAACATGTATTTTTCCTTATAATCATAGTTCACACGACCGAAAAAAGAGGCCAAGCCACCTTCACCCCAAGGAGAACCTGTAGCAGAAGCCGTACCAACATCCTTCATGTTATCTAACCAAGCATGATCCCAATCACTCCATAATCCTCCCGAATTTGTAGCTTCCATACTTTCACCCATGCCCCACTTCTCTATAGATGTACCGGCAAGAAGATCAATATTATGGCTAGTGTCTATACTAAACTTATAGTTTAGCGTATTTTCCCATGAATAAGACCATCCCTGGCTAGCTGATTGCTGGGTCCTATCACTTTGGGCTTGTGAATTAACAGAAGGGTTGATCTTATATTTAGGCACATACTGACGATATGAGCTTGAAGACATTTTGTAATTAAATTGGCTTCTCCAAACCAAATTCTTAATAGGTTGAATTTTCAAAGTTGCTGACATATTCAATGCATGACTCTTGGAAGTATTATTTCCGCGGTTGTATATCATGTCTCCAAGAGGATTTCCGGCCCCTGGAATTATTCCAAAAATACCACTAGCCAATAAATCATCGTACGCAAAAATATCACCACTTTCATTATAAGCAGGAGTAATGGGATTAGCACGCAACACATTAGAAATGTCATTCCAATATTGATTGCCAATACCAATACCCGATTTCGTCTTATAATTATATGTCATGTTCTCAGATAACGATATCACATCTAAGTCACCTTTCTTCCAAAGCACGTGATCAGAATTTAGACGAACAGAAGTTCGTTCAAAATCAGATTGAACGGGCTTTCCGTAAATACCTTCTTGAGAGGTGTAAGACACACCCAAAGAGAACTTAGACATATCATTACCACCTACTACATTCAACGCATGGTTGGTGATTGGTGCATCATCATTATGGATCAATTTTAACCAATTCGTTCCTTGATAAGATCCATCCATGATACTATTATATAGTCCAGATGATAATTTCCCTTCCCAGTCAATTGCTTGTCCACCCTGATTGAACATAATCAGGTCCTGCACTTCCATATATTGTTTTGCATTCAGCAGTTCTGGCATCTTGGGTGAATTTTGCCATCCAAAATAGCCATCGTACGTTACTTGTATCTTACCTATTTTTCCTTGTTTCGTTGTTACAAGAATGACACCATTGGCACCGCGAGCACCATAGATAGCACAAGAAGCCGCATCTTTCAACACATCAATACTTTCAATATCAGAAGGGTTTAAAGAGTTGATATCTCCACCGGTAATACCATCAATAACATATAGAGGAGCATAACTGCCTACTGTTCCTAAACCACGGATATTAACCTTAAATCCTTCACCAGGCTGCCCTGAGGATTGAGTGATATTAACACCTGGAGACATGCTTTGCATGGCAGTCAAGGCACTAGTTGTATTTAGCGCTGCTAGTTGTTCTCCCTTTACTTGAACCGTAGCACCAGTTACTAATTTCTTTTTTTGAACGCCATAACCTACTACTACTACTTCTTCAAGAGCTTTAGAGTCTTCAACTAAAACAATTTTAATAGTAGGACCAGTTACTTTTACAGATTGGGTAACATAACCTACAAAAGAGACCTCAAGTGTTGCTCCTCTTGGTACATTTAATACGAAGTTTCCATCAATGTCTGTTATGACACCATTCGTAGTACCTTTTTGAAGTACGTTAGCTCCAATAACGGATTCACCGTATTGGTCAACTACTGTTCCTGTTACTTTACCGTTCTGCTGAGTCGTTTCAACAGCAACAGGTAAGGTTGCAAAAGCCGAAGGAACGCCACCAATCAGGAAAGAAAGACAAATCTTCGCAATTAGTGCTGTTTTTCTAGAATTAAGATTCATGCTTTTAAAAGTATTAAAAGATTAAACGACTATTCATTAAATAATAGTCAAATTACTGATTAGATAATAGTGTCTGTTAGAACTTAGAACAGAAGAGTATCCCCCTACTTCTATTCTACTAAGGAGTTTTCCAACTTTTTTTCATGCATTTAAATTTAAGTTTATAATAACATTAACAAAGGACAATTCATCTACTATTCTCCTAGATTAACTAAGCTAAGAAATATTATTTCTCTTCAAAAAACAAAAATACACAATTATATATAAGTATAACCTTTTTTAAGATTTTTATTCCCTGAATTACTGAAATCAAATATCTAAGAATAGAATAATATCAAAACACCAATATTTATACATAAATACAACAAATATGTCTATTAGATATTAAATAAAAGTAATAGCATGCATCTATCTAAAAAGAAAAATACATATTAATTTGCTTCAATCACAAGACATACATATTTACGATACAAAAGTAAATAAGCTAAAACATCCTAACAAATACAATTTTATCATAAACCAATACTTTATAAACAGTCGATGAGATTAATTCAACCCCATCTGCCTCCAAAGCCATTGGTTCCACTCATCGTATTGTTCCTGATACCAGTAGTGTCCCGTTTCAAGATACGGGTGCAATTCTTTAAATGATGGAACTGAGTTATAAGCAGCATACATAGAACTAGGTGGACAAACATCATCGTTATACCCCCAGCTAAACCAGGCAGGAACTGATAATCGGCTAGCAAAATTAACCGCATCGTAATAGCGACTAACCTCCAATTGATTCTTATCCGGATTGCTTTGTTTATAAAAATAATGTGGCCATCCACAGGCTCTATCATACTGAGCCGCCATAAAGTCGCACATAGCAGGATGCACCGCAGCCAAGCAGGTAACCCGTTTGTCTAGTGCAGCGGTAATGATAGACAAGGCTCCACCTTGACTGGAACCACTTACACCAAGTGCCTTCCCGTTATACTGGGGTAAACTGCAAATGAAGTCGACTGCGCGCAAAGCTCCAACCACAACACGCTTGTAATAAAAGCGGTCCTTATCATTCGCATTCATTTCCCAATAGTTCCACAAAGCTCCATTAAATAACTTATCGTAATAGCTTTGTTCCATGGTTACAGGAATGCCATGAATTCCTATTTCTAATGTAATAGCACCTTTAGAAGCCGTTGTTATATCACCATAATAAGGGCGAATACCGGCACCCGGCACACGTAAAAGTGCCGGATATTTACCACCGGCCTTAGGCATACACAAAATACCGTATGTTCGCGAACCCCATCTTATATTCTGAAAACTTACTTGATACACATCTACCTTATCCGTACATCTTTCGGGTATTAATTCCATAGTAGGCTCTAATGGAACATTCCTAGATTCAGCCAACGCGTTGGCCCAGTATGCATCAAAATCGGCAGGAGCTGTTGTATAAGCTTTTATTTCTTCAGGTGCATAGCCGGCCGTAGCCATTCCCTCATATACACGTTCACCTACATAGGCTTTCACTTTACAACGAAGAAAACCCGGTTTTTTGAGCGAGGAAGAAACTTGTATCTTGCCATCCTTTAATAATATGTTCTTTTTTTGTACATCAGGATACATCTCAGGGCCTAATTCATAATCAATTCGCACATTCTGAAGTAAATTCTGTGCTTTGAATACTTGTATAGTGAATTCACACTTTTCATTCAATGCATAACGCCAATCATTGTGATTGGGAGATACGACCACCCTCACTTCATTTCCTCTGATCTGAGCAAAAGTCGTACTAAATATGACTTGCCCAATCAGTATTGCCAAAACAAATACAATTTTACGAACCATGTTAACTACAATTTATTTTTTCTTTTTGGCGACCGACAAGCGGTACATAACAACGTCATGCCCCGGAATAGTAACCGGCCTTACTTTCTTAGTATCTCCTTCATTTTGGTTGGTCCAAAGATTTCGAATGGTGTAAACTTTCGAATCAAAATCAGTAAAGCGCTTCGAAACCTCATCATACAAATTAAACTTCTGCCAGTCAATGACATACTGTTTATCCGTTGTCGAACGGTTCAAAACACAAAAAGCCCAATCATTATCAGCCAATGGTTTGAACCAAAATTCAAGACCATCTTCCGCAGCAAACTTCAATCCTTGAATACCCAGTTTATCTTGATTTACAGCAATAACCTCTTTATTCATCAAAATATCTTTTGTTTGCTGAGACATGCTGCGAATATCATTTCCCAAAATCAGCGGGGCAGCTAACATACTCCACATAGAGAAATGTGCACGATCTTCATTCACACTTTGTCCGTTACCAACCTCCAACATATCCGGGTCATTCCAATGTCCAGGACCGGCATATTGCCTAAGACCGTTTTGCATATCTAAAATTTGCAATACCCCATAAGCAGCCCATCCCGGGTGCTGATCTACGCAATCGAAGCAATTAAAGATATCACCTGTTGTGCGCCACATGTGACCGGTTTCCTTTGCCCAAGTCCAAGGTTTACTATGTCCCCATTCACACATACTGAAAAGTATAGGACGACCGGCTGCCCGTAAAGCATCCCTCATTAAATTGTAAGCTCCTACCGGATTGATATCTTCCGTTTCACACCAATCATATTTCAAATAGTCAACACCCCATTTGGCATACTGAAGGGCATCCTGATATTCATGACCGAAACTTCCCGGGCGGCCACCACAGGTTTTCCGGCCAGCGTCTGAGTAAATACCAAATTTGAGTCCTTTACTGTGAATGTAATCACCCAGAGCTTTCATGCCAGATGGAAACTTAAGAGGGTCAGCCTGAATAAAGCCTAAAGAATCTCTCTCACCATGCCAGCAGTCGTCCAAGTTAAGATATACATACCCGGCGTCGCGTAAGCCGCTCTCAACCATGGCATCGGCAATGGTTTTAATCAAATTCTCATCAATATTACAAGCAAACTTATTCCAACTATTCCATCCCATGGGAGGTGTCTGGGCCAATCCCTCAAATTTCTGAGCATTTAAAGCTAAGGGCAAGCAGAACAATAAAACTGCTATCCATGTCTTTTTCTTCATCTTTTTTTGTTTATCTGATTATTTCAATTTATTGTTAGCCTCCTTGATTATAGTCACTGTACTGTCCGTTGCGAAAACAGAATTCAGCCCCTGCTCTTCCTGAGCCGGATCGCCCGTGTAATCATCTCCTTTTCTCCAGTTTACATGTTCTGCAGATGGATTAGCAAAACCACCCCAAGCCCAGAAATTACAGCCGGCCAACAGTTTATAAGCTTCCGTTTTATCGGCTACCAGATCAAAAATAAACCGATAATAACTATCACGTGCCCGAGTGGTAACATCCTTTGAAAATTGAAAGCCGTCACGCGGATACCCAAATTCCTCCAGAGCTATGGGCTTATTGTATTTACGAGCTACCACCAAGTGCTCGTCGATGTATTTCTTGGTATTGACTTTGGCTTTTTCCAAATTCTCTTGCAGGCTGTCTTTTGGAGCCCATCCCCAATTATACGGCCAGATATGAATGTTCATATAATCAATATGGGTATCTGCATGAATCTGTTCAAACAACTTTATATCTTGCTCGCAACCGTGCTTTCCTTCGCTGCCGGTTGACACCAGGTGATTGCTGTCAATCGACTTAATGAGCGCAGCGACCTCTGCTATCCATTTAGCAAAAGGTTCCTTGTTTTCCTCGGAAAAAGCGCGCGGTTCGTTGCCAATCTGCCAAGACATGATTGTCGGATCATCTACATATTTTATATGTGTATACCTATTGACTCTCGAAAGGATGTCTTTCACATAATTGGCAAACAAAGCCTTTGCGCTATCCGATTTTTGATATTGTTTCACGTATTCCATATAAGCAGGCCATCCATCGACCGCAGGTACCGGCGCTTTACCATGCCCGGCCCACTGAAGGTATTGTCCATATCCTCCACTCCATTCCCAAGAGTTATTCAGGTAAAGTACTGCTACCATCTTTCGTTTACTCATTTCAGCCAGCAAATAATCCAAACCGGCTAAAATAGTATCATTATACACACCGGGAGCTATTTGTAACGTAGGTTCCACCTTTGCGGTTATTCCTCTTTCACCATCGGATCCTACCAGAATTCTCAGGTTATCCACTCCTATGCTTTTTAAAAAATCGAGTTCTTTGTTCAAACGGTCTCTGTTGCCTCCTTCACCTTCGGATGCTAAAATAGCACCATACCAAAAGTTGGCTCCTACAAAATGATAAGGCTTACCGTCTCTCATAAAATGACCGTCGTTGACTTGAATGAAAGAAGATGCAGATGTTGACTTGCGCGCCATGCACCCTGTGAATAGAAATAGCAGAGAAATAAAGAGTGAAATAAATTTCGCCATAATATCAGATTTTTTGTTTCATGGCAAAAGTAATACTCTTACGTTAAAGTATCTTGTATTATTTTATCTATTCATTGTACAAATAACTATATTTGTCGCATAGTAACCCCAAAAGTATTTTTAATATGATGACAGACACTGTGTACTCAGCCAGTCCGGAACGTTATAGTAGCGGCATGAAATACCGTCGTTGCGGACAAAGTGGTATCTTGCTTCCCGAAATCTCATTGGGATTGTGGCACAATTTCGGGAGTGTCGATACATTTGACAACAGTCAGAAAATGGCGCATTACGCATTCGATAACGGTATTATTCACTTCGATCTGGCCAATAATTACGGTCCGGTTTATGGTTCAGCCGAGGAAACATTCGGGCAAATCATGAAAAAATCATTCGCTCCCTATCGTGACGAACTATTCATTTCAACCAAAGCCGGACATGAAATGTGGCAAGGTCCTTATGGTGAGTGGGGTTCGCGCAAATACCTCATGAGCAGTCTGGACCAGAGTCTAAAGCGGATGAATCTCGATTACGTTGATATCTTCTATTCTCATCGTTTTGATCCGAATACTCCGTTGGAAGAAACACTCCAAGCGCTGGTCGATATCGTACGCCAGGGCAAAGCTCTTTATGTGGGTATATCAAAATACCCGTATGAAGCAGCTCGGTTTGCCTATCATTACCTTAAGCAGAGAGATGTACGTTGCCTACTATACCAAGGGCGATACAATATTTTCAACCGTGAACCCGAGCAAGAACAGATTTTGCAGCAGGCAAAAGAAAACGGAAGCGGATTCATTGCCTTTTCACCTTTGGCACAAGGCTTGCTCACCAACCGTTATTTACAAGGTATTCCAGACGATTCACGCATAGCGCGGGGCGGATTCTTGAAGAAAGAGCAACTAACCAATGATGTTCTCCAAAAGATTGAGCAACTCAATAAAATGGCGCTCGAACGCGGACAAACGCTAGCTGAAATGGCATTGGCCTGGGTGTTGAAAGATGATTTGGTAACCTCTGTCATCATTGGAGCAAGCTCCGTTCAACAGATGAAAGACAACCTTAAGGGTCTTGAAAATTGTCAATTTACGGCCGAAGAGCTACGTTTGATCAATCGGATAATTCTTTAGTAAACCACAATTCACAGAAAATAAGTACGGCTGCATGTATTCGTTAGGAATATGCAGCCGTACCTGTTTCTTGCAGAATCAAATTAATTTCTTTTTCTTTCTATAGTTATCGCGAAACTCTTTGGGAGAGCATTCTTTCTTTTTCTTGAATATCCGGTTGAAGTTCGACAAATTATTAAATCCGCATTCATAACAAATCTCAGCAACCGACATGGTTGAGTCCACCAGCAAGCGCGCCGCATAGCCCAAACGAATATCAATAATGTAGTCAGACAAGTTCTTTCCTGTTCGTAACTTAAAGAAACGGCTAAAAGAAACAGATGTCATTCCAACCATATCGGCAAGCTGATTCAGTCTGATTTCCTCTTTGTAATGCGCATTAATAAACTCCTGCACCTTTTGAACCCGGCGGCTGTCAGAGTGAATGCCTATCTTAGCAAAAGAAGAACTTGACAGCGTGCGGGCTTCATCACTGTGCAGAGACAATTCATACAAGATAGTGAGAAACTTGATCACAGCGTAAAACCCCTGTTTTTCAGAGGCCAATGTATCCAATAACGGATAAACCTTCATAATAGCCTGCATGGGAAAGCAAAGTCCTTTCTGAGCACGGTCCAGCATGGACCTGATGGAATCAAACTGGTTTTTATTGATGAAGCTCTTGAAAAACAGATCGGAAGAGAACTGAATGGTTATTTCACGAATCTCTTTCGAACAACAGTCGTGTTGCTCCCACACATGTTCCAAATCCTTTCCGGTGATCAGCACCAAGTCATAATCACTGATAATCTCAGCCGAATCGCCAACGATGCGACGCACTCCGGCTGCTTTCTCAGTAAAGTTCAATTCGAATTCAGCATGGCTGTGCATCGGATAAGTAAATTCCGTTTTATACCGCTCCGCGATGTAAAAACAATCTTTGTCCGATAAAGGGGTAATTTCACGAATAATCTGGTTTTGTGCTACATTCATATCGATAGAAGGTTAATATAGTATTATCGTCACAAATATAGCACATTATTTTAAATCTGGTGTCAAGCAATACTTTTTTATCAATTAGTGCGTAATTCCCTGAAATCACTTCCCGTAGGATTTTGAAAAACACGTAGTTCAAATTCAGGTATGATAGCTAACACATGATCAAACACATCAGCCTGAATACTTTCATAAACCACCCACTCTTTGATAGCAGAAAAAAAGTATAACTCAATCGGTATGCCCTGCTCCGTTGGTTGCAATTGTCGCACCATGCAAGTCATCTCCTGATTCACCGCATCCAGGTTTTTCAGATAATTATTCAGGTAAGCTCTGAAAACCCCTAAGTTAGTCTGCCTCCTTCCGTTGACCAGCAGACTGTTATCGATGTGGTGCGTTTCATTGTATTCGGATACAACCCGTTCCGTTTCATCAATGTAGTCAGCAAGCAGATGTATTTTACGGTATTTATCAAGCATTTCAGGCGTGCAGAATTTAACACTGTTCATATCAATCCGGATAGAACGCTTCACTCGTCGGCCACCCGATTCCTGCATGCCCCGCCAGTTTTGAAACGAATCGCTCACCAAAGCATAGGGCGGAATGGTCGTAATGGTATTATCCCAATTACGAACTTTAACCGTATTGAGTGTCACCTCAATCACCGTACCGTCGGCTCCATATTTGGACATCACAATCCAATCGCCCACACGCAACATATTGTTGGCCGACAACTGAATGCCCGACACAAATCCCATGATACTATCCTTGAACACCAACATCAGGATGGCTGCCGATGCACCCAGTCCGGTAAGCAACACCGCAGGCGATTTATTCATCAGGATACTGACAATAGCGATACCCCCGATAAAGAACAGAGTAACCTGAGCCGTTTGCAGCAGTCCCTTTAGCGGACGATCTTTAAACTGCTCCTTTTCGCTATAGACATGGTAAATAGCCAGAAGGAAAACATTGATAAACCGCAAGAAAGTGGCAATGATGTAAATCATGCAAAGGCGCTGCAAAAAAGAAACGACATCCGGTTCACGCGGGAAAACCACCGGAAGCAACACATAAATCAGTACCGGAGCCACCATTCGGCTAAGGTTGACCAATACTTTTTTATCAAACAGAACATCATCCCACGTTACTTTCGTATTCTTCACCAACTTAGTCACCACATGCAGCAGCACAGTGCGACAGATAAAGTTAGCCGAGAATGCCAGCAGCAACAGCAAGCCTACGGCAATAAATTGGTCCAGACTATCGGCCAAGCTCTGTCCCGTTCCTAAAGTTACCAGATATTCATTAATGTTTTCTACAATTCTGTAATCACTCAACATTTCCTTTGTCATACACACCTATTTATTTTTCCTTCATAAACTCCCTTACATCATCACGGAGCCATTTATACAAATAAAGTTCCTTGTAACTCTGCGCCCTGCGCAACATCACCTCTACGTTGACCTGACTATTTTCATAGCTCGTCAGTTCGTTCCGGTATTGTTCCTCGTGTTCAGCCAGTCGTTTAATCTCCTCTTCCCTTTCCCGCCTCAACACGGCACAGACAGGATTCAGAATCTTCATCACCACATTATCCATGATGTGGTGCCCCTGAATATACAGATAAGTAGTTTCCGGATTCAGTCCCAGCTTCTGCAAATCCTCGCCTAGTTTCTCCACCTCAGGCGTGAATTGCCCGAAACGCTTTTTCAGTTGAAACAACTTAGCACTTACCTCCTTCTGCATTCTTTCCAAAGCCACTTCCGGATGATGAAAGTTCAAGTCGCGCACCCGTACACAAGCGTGAAACTCATTCATCGGAAACGAGTGCGTATCATACTGCCGGTAAAAGAAAACCGTCCACAAGAAAAGCGGATAAGCTATTTCCGAGTACCTCTTCATGAAAGCATTAAAATCAAAGAGACGCTTGTCATTCAAAGTCGACTGCACACATACCTCGTGCAAACCATCGGCATAACAATGATAATTTTCAATGGCATAAGCATACGTTTGAAACACATACTTGTTTTCGTTCAGCTTGCGCGAAGTAGCCGTAGCTCCTTGCAACAAGAAATCGAAATCACTGTCCACACAAGCAATGAGACTCTTGCCCAGTTCCTCCACCCGAAGCGTATTCATGAGTACCATCTTCTTGCCTTTCGACAAAGACGTGTTCGAAGGCAGCATCACTTCAAAATAATACTCCTCCGTTTCGAACTCCTCCAGCAGATTTCGCCAAAAAGCAATGTCATCATAACTCTCCACATACGCCACAATCTTTTTTCGGGTTTTCTTCGGATAAAGCTGTTGTGCCGCACCGATATATGACGAACTCAGGTTGTCAACCAATCTTTTCCCCATATCTATTTCGCGTGCACCAAGGTCGATATATCACTTACTTCAGTCACCGCATCGAGCCAGCCTTCCATAATCACCGCGGGCGAGTGAGTGGTGAGCACAATCTGCACATTCGGGTTGAGCTCCCTGATCATCGAAATCAGCTTTTGCTGCCATTCAATGTGCAACGAAGCCTCCGGTTCATCCATGAACAGCACATAATGCCGGTTATCCTGCACCAATGTAGTCAACAAGATAACAAGCATCTGCTTCTCACCCGACGATAGTTTGTACGGGTGCAGCAGCTCATCGTCCTGATAAAAAGCAATATCATTACGCTTACGATCAATCTTTTTACGCGTATAGCTAAACAAATGATCAATTAAGTCCTGAAACCTCTTCTTGGGACAAGAAAGTGTGGAAGCTTTGCTTCGTAACTCCTCATCATCACTAGCCAACATCTCAATCATCCGGTTGCCAATGTTCACCTGATAGTCCAGGTACCTGCGTTGCAACAGATAAAGTTGCCAGTCGAGCTCAGACTTCACATTCTTATCTGCCATGTGCGCGGTAAAATCGCCCATAATAAGCGGCCGGTCATAACTTCTAATCACATCATAAGGAATAAAAGTAGCTTCAGGGTCATCAAAGAAAACACGTACCCCGTTCTTCTCATCACTCTTCATCTCACCCGACAATCTTTCGAGATAGCTCACCGAACGATTCAGAATAGTTGTTTTCCCCACTCCATTGATGCCGGAAAGAATATTCACATCCGGCCTGAGATCCCAGGCAATGTTGAAGCGTCCCCAGAGACCATCCAGTTCAATCCGCTTGATATAATTCGCTTGCTTTTCCATCTTGTTTCTATTTAATTCGGATAGCATTCCGTACCACAAAGATAAAAATATTCTTCATTAACCCGTAACGACATACTTTTTTTCTACCTTTGCAACAGGTTTTATTTAAGGATAACAGGATGACAAACGATAAAAATATTTGGGGACACGCAGCCATGTTCACTGCCAACCTCATGTGGGGACTAAATGCCCCTATCGGAAAAGCCGTTTTGGCAGAGTTCACACCCATGTCGGTAACCACCTTCCGTATGGTGGGTGCCGCTGTAGCCTTCTGGGCACTTTCATTTTTCTGTAAAAAGGAAAATGTAGAGAACAAAGACCTCTTGAAACTTTTCTTTGCCGCTTTGTTTGGCGTTGTGTTTAATCAGGGAGCCTTCATCTTCGGCTTGTCACTCACCTCACCCATCGATGCCTCCATTGTGACCACCACCTCGCCCATCGTTACCATGATTGTGGCGGCTATCTACCTCAAAGAACCGATAACGAATAAGAAAGTGCTGGGTATATTCATCGGAGCATTGGGGGCGCTCACACTGATTTTGAGTGGTCAGGCCGCTGCCAGCGGTCGTCCCGGCAGCATGTTGGGCGACCTGTTTTGCATGATTGCACAGTTCAGTTTCGCCATTTACCTTACCGTATTTAAAGACCTCATTACCAAATATTCGGCCGTGACCATCAGCAAATGGCTGTTTATCTATGCGTCTATGTGCTTCATTCCCTTCTCTTACCATGACGTAGCCGCCATTGATTTTACCAGCATCCCGTTTGATATGATACTAAAGATAGGCTATGTCGTATTCTTTGCCACCTTCCTGGCATACATACTCACTACCTCTTCACAGCGCGTGCTTCGCCCTACGTTAGTAAGTATGTACAACTACGTGCAACCCATTGTAGCCTCCTTTGTGGCCGTAGCCATCGGCATGGATACATTTGGCTGGCAAAAAGCCATAGCCATAGTCCTGGTATTCTTGGGGGTATTCATTGTGACACAAAGCAAGTCGAAGGCACAGTTGGAGGCAGAAAAACAGCGGAACCCTTGAAAAGAGTTCCGCTACTATGATTATTTTTTCAACTCGGCAAAATAAGCATCCAGTAAATTTCGTGCAGCGACAAAAGAAGTCAGGTTCGCTTCCAGCACCTGCCGCTCTTTGTCGGCCAGCATAGACTTCACCACTTCGTTGTTATAAAAGCTATCGCGCAAATGTTCGTTGATAGCCTCGTACATCCAGTACTTGCTCTGTTCGTTGCGGCGATAGTCAAAATACCCGTTCTCCTTTACAAAAGCAATGTACTCATCAATCATGTCCCATATCTCTTTCACACCCAAGTTATAAAAGCCGGAGTAAGTCAGCACGCGAGGTGTCCAGCCCGAATCCGGAGCAGGAAACAGATGCAAGGCATTGCGAAATTGCGTAGCAGCCAGCTGCGCTTTATCTACGTTGCTGCCGTCGGCCTTATTGATCACAATACCGTCGGCCATTTCCATGATCCCCCGTTTGATGCCTTGCAGCTCATCACCCGTACCGGCCAGCTGAATCAGTAAGAAGAAATCCACCATGGAGTGAACCGCCGTTTCACTCTGACCTACCCCCACCGTTTCTACAAAAATCTTATCGAAACCGGCCGCTTCACACAGAATAATAGTTTCCCGCGTTTTGCGGGCTACCCCTCCCAATGATCCGGCCGAGGGACTAGGGCGTATAAAAGAATCAGGGTGAACGGATAGTTGCTCCATGCGGGTTTTGTCGCCCAGAATACTTCCTTTGCTGCGTTCACTGCTGGGATCAATGGCCAACACAGCCAGTTTGCCTCCCTTTTGCAACTCATGCAAGCCAAACACATCTATCGAAGTACTCTTCCCGGCGCCCGGCACCCCACTGATGCCCACCCGCACAGAATTGCCCGAATACGGAAGGCACTTTTCAATCACCTCCTGCGCAATGGACTGATGTTCGGGTTTTACACTTTCTACCAGCGTAACAGCCTGACTGAGTATGGTGACATTACCCTGCAAAATACCTTCCACAAATTCGGCAACCGACAACGTACGCCTTTTGGCCTTGCGTTGCGCTTTCAGGTAAGGGTTAACAGATGCAGGTTGTTCGATGCCCCGGTTCACTGCCAGGCCTTTATATTCTTGATTGTTTTCAGGATGTTCCATGTTTCATTCGTTTCGTTTAAGCCACCGCGTCAGTTGGCCTTCAGATTGATTTCCACCTTGGGCTGCACGGGGTCGTTGGTTATCATTAATATGCGTAAATGTTTCTTCTTGTTGAGCCCTTTGCGCGTCAACGTAATGGTCAGGCGCGTTTGCTCACCGGGCAGAAGCACCGTTTTCTTCAAACTCACACCCACCGCCGGGTTAAAGACTTGAAGCTTGCCGATGGTGAGAGGTGATTTACCCGTATTGGTGATAACAACCGCATGAGTCGCTTTGTTCTTCTTCAGCAGATGAGGAACAAAATCAACCTCCGTTTGCGACAAGCGAATGACAGGAGCCTTGGCTTTTTCCTGCGCGCTCATTTTAGAGAAGTCGGGCAAAAGTACGGCCGATACCGGAATCTCATTCTCCTCACTCACCTTATCGCCCGCAAAGCGAGCCAGGTACACCGAACTTTGCGTCAACCCGAAATCATTCAGTTTTTTAGAATCCAGTGTCAGCTTGATGGTACCCTTCTTACCCTTCAACAGCACATTGGGACTCTTTTCCATACGCAGGTAAGGCGGCAAATGCATCAAGACCGGTTCGTACGGACGGTCCGACAAGTTCACCACACCGATGGTAATTTCGGGACGATCACCCGCATTCACATCCGGAAAATCAATGGTATTTCTATCCAAACGAATCTGACCGATCTGGTACGGATGCGAAGTCGTGAAATCCTTCACCTCACGCACCACCTCCCCTTTGAAGGTGAGATACACCAGTGACGGATCCGCGTTACTGTAAATGCCCACCGTCTTCTCAAAGTGTCCCAGCGCCTGAGCGTCAAACGTAGCCGTTACCGTTCCCTTCTCACCCGGTGCAATGGGCTGTTTGGTCCACTCGGCTACCGCACATCCGCATGAGGTAGTCACATTGCTCAGCACCAACGGTTTATTACCGGTATTGGTAATGGTATAATCCACCGTTACCGGCTTTTTCCATTCAATCTGGCCGAAGTTATGCGTTTCCTTATTCGAAGAAATGTGCGATTGCGCATAAGCCGACAAGCTGAAGGCCAACAAAGAAAAGAGAGCAGTCATATTGCGTTTCATCCGTATCTATTTTTAATCATTACAAATTAAGCTGCACAAAAATAGCCCTTTTTCATGAATTAAGGAACATGAAACAGCGGTTAATTTGCAACCTCCAGTGTGGTCGATGCCGAATGTGCCGAGTACTCGGGCGTGTAAGCCCCCTGTACAGTGGCAATTCCCGCTTCATACGTACCGGGGCGACTCACCACATACGTGTTCTCCCACACATGCACACCCTTACTCATCGAACTAAAAAACATCTGCGTAGAAGCATCTTTCACCTCCACATAGCAGCCACCCCCGGCCGACCACCGGTAACCCGAAACAGGGTTGAGCGGTTCCATGCAAGCAGCCAAACGATCCTTGATCTGCACAAAATCCATGTCACGATCCAAACGGATGGTCAGGCGCACCACTACCCGGTCGCCCACCTGTAGCGGATTAGCCGTCGTAACCAGTTGCAACTGCTTCTTACCGTCCGCCACGCGTTCAGCATAAATCACCTTGTCGACCGATAAGCCGGCCGTACCGTAGCGAGTAATCTTTCCGAATTCCTCATTAAACTGAGCATACACGCCACCCCACGCCAAGCCTTTCCCCTGCTTGCTCACGCGGATGTTTTTGGCACGCTTTACCGTTGCGGCATCGGTTATCACCTCTTTTCGGTACCCCATTACATTGGTGACCGACGAGCCGACGCTCCACTCCTTGCCCCCTACCTTCACGTTCAGTGAAGCATCCGCAGTCAGCACATCCTTACCGCGAAGCAACAAAGCATAAATAGCATCAACGGTAGCCACCGGCGAATCCCACTGCTGCGTGCGCTTTTGATTCAGCACCCACACCTTCATTTCATCCGTCAACACCGTATCGTTTGATAAGGTTTCAAAAGCCTCAATGGCAGCCACCTGCGTAGCCATGCGGCGCATATTCCACGTTTGGGGAGCCGATCCGAATGCAAAGAAGCGCCCCTCTGCCGGTCTGTACACCGTGTGCTCCTTCAAAGAAGCCAAAGCCTCTGCCGATGCCTTTTCCTTACCGGCCGCATGCAACACCAGTGCAGCCCGAGCCTTGTCGGCCAGCGACAAACCCGCTACCGAACGCGATAATTTTTGCAGGAAATACCCATACGCCTTTTGGTTGGCAGCAGGTACCCCCTTGCCCCACAAATACACCAGATACAAATACTCCGTCTGCCCATACGTGATGCCCGGTTCCGTTTGCCCCTTCTTCAGAGCCTCCTGTTCAAGCTGATACACCTTCAGCATCTCCGCATGCAGATAATTCAGCGCACCGACCACCATCTCTTCAGTTTCAGCAGGAAGCTTCACCTCCTGATTCCTGCCGAGGCGGAGCAACGTTTCCAACACATACGTTGTGATGTATCGGCTGCCCGACATGCCGTTGTACCAGCTCCACGAGCCATCGGGCAACTGCAAAGCCTTCAACTTCTGCTGAGCCACAGCCAATTTATTATTCATGTTATTGAGATCAAACAACGTAGCCAAGCGCTCCATCTGTGCCGTTTCACTCTGCGCCTCGAGCAACCAGGGCGATTCCTCTGCCAACAGATCCTTCAGTTCCTGATTCTTCAGCAAGTTACTTACCCACGTATCCTTGTCGCCCCCCATCATCTTCCAGGCATCCATTGCCTGACGAATACAAGGCTGCTGCTCCACGAGGTAAGACGCCATGGCATTGGCATAATACGCCGTTGCCCACGAAATGGCATTATCCGACTCCGGGTTGCTCACCGAAGGCAACGCCTGAATGGCATACCAAGCCGGGTTAGAAGAAAACTCCACCGTCAGCTTGCGCGAAGTAGCTGTTTGGCTACCCTTGTTAAACAAATCCGCCAAACTATATTCTTGTTCCTTGCCAGGCAGCACCGTAATGGGCAACGCCTCGGTCACATACTCCTTATTGGGAAGCACCGGAATCACATGCTGTTCACCGTCGCTAAAATCCTCACTCTCGGCCACCAGGCGACAGCCCAGCAAGTCATACCGATCCGTTGCCGTGAAGGCGAACTGCACCGCCACACTCTGCTTGGCTTCCGTGGCAAACGGCTTCTTCTGCGTAGCAACCACCTCATTCGTTAACGGGTTGAACCAAGTCAGCGTCACCACGCCCGCCAGTGCACGCTCCGTACGGTTGTCCACCGTAGCTGCCAACATCGTATGGTCACCCACCCGCACAAAACGCGGTAAGTTAGGCGTCAGCATAAAATCCTTGCTGGTAACTACCTCTTCGTCCAGCTCCGCCAGCAACATATCTTTCGTGTGCGCATACCCCCTGAAGTTCCAGGTCGTGAGACTCTCGGGCATGGTAAAGCTAAACACAACCTCCCCTTTCTCGTTGGTCAGTAACTGCGGATAGAAGAAAGCCGTTTCCGCGAAGTTCGTGCGCACCTGTCCGGAACCAACCGTTTGCACACTGCCGCTAGTTTTCGATTCAGCCGCATCACTAGCCGCATACCCCACAACGGCCACCTCCCCAAGAAGTTCCTCCGAGTTCTTGGTCATAATCCCTGCCGCTTTGCTCGCCATGCCACGTATCATAATGGGCGACCTTTCTTCAAAACTATAAAAGATCCGATCCCCATCGGCTACTCCATATAACGAGTCGAAAATCAATTCAGGAACCTTGATGGCCCGCTGCGGAAAACTGAACGAGCCGAAAACCCCTTGCATATAAGGAGAATACCACTGCACAGTAGGGATCAAACGATTATAATAAAGATTCCACTCCTGCTCATTGTCCCATATCTTATCGAGTGACGCATCATACATGGTTGCCAGCATCTCCGCATTCGCCGGCTTACCCTGAGGCGTAGTCAGCGTGAGCCTCCATTCCTCCTTCTTGCCCGGTTGCAACTTATCTCTGAACACCTGCCATTTTGCTTTTAGCCATTTCTCCGGTTGCTTCTTCGTCAGCCTCACACTCTGCTGATACACCTGCCCGTTCTTCACGAAGCAGAACTGCACATTCACCCCGTCACCGTATTTCTCCAGATACGGAAGGCGGAACGTCTGTACAGAGTCCGACCAATGCAACAACCGGCTTTCGGGCTTTTGATCACCGTAAAGCACATCCATCAGTACATACGCATCAGCATGCGAAGTACCTACCACAAACACAGCCGGGTGCGTGGCATCAAACTCCGTATTCACCGGATGATACCATAAATCAGTTGTTTCAGCCGGACGCGTGTCACGGAGCGAGAACAGCACCACCTTCGTTGAGAAAGTCACCTCCCTGCCCTTTGCATCGTGCGCCTGCAATACCAACTTGTAAGCCCCCGACGGCAAAGCCTGCCAATCAGCCAAGAACATCTTTTCATTGGCAACAAACGATCCCTGCGCCACAGCGACAGAGTCCACTCGATCCGCCTTCACATCCGTGTAGCGCAGCAACCGGTACACCCCGTTCACCGCCACCTGCTTATCCGAAAGATTGCGAGCCTCAAACGTAGTCCAAATAGAATCATCGCGACACACCATCTCTTTGAGAGTCGTACTTAAAACCAGCGACCGCTCACCCGCATGGATATCAAACGTTTCCGTTTGCGTTTCGCCCGCATCACTAGTCACCGCCGCCTCCACGGCATACCTGTAATAACGCCCCTGAGGCATATCCTCCTTGCCGGGCGTTAACTTCACGGGCACTAGAAAACTGCCGTCTGCCGCCGTTTCCGTTTCACCGCTCCCGATAACCTCCGATTGCATACGCCCCATGCGCCACCAACCACCAGCCTGGCGAGTCACCGTGTAACGAACCTTCGCCTTCATCAGCGGCACCGCACTATAGGTACGAACAGTGCCCCTCACCCCGACCGAATCATTGAGCTGAAACTCATCCTTCACCTCATCAAATGCCACAAAGAACGTAGGTCGCTTGTACTCCTCCACCCTGAAACGACACTCCGTATCATCAACAGACAGCCTGTACACCCCATTCAATCCCGATGCCGGTAACACAAACTCCAGATGAAAAGAACCAAATTCATTCGTAGGTAACCTGCGTGTATCTATTCTTTGCCCGTTGGCACCAAACAGCCTCACCTCATACGTCTTGTCGGCCACCACCCGGCTGCTGTCCTCCATCTGCTCATACGCCACCCCCTTTACATACACCGTTTGTCCCGGCCGGTAAATGGTTCGATCCGTAAACAATTGCACCACCTCCTTGTATCGGGCCACTTCCTGATAATAATATCCCGCTTGCCAATGCTGATAAGGCATGGACTCATCGCCCGCAGCACTCACCCTAAAAAAGCGGAACGTAGCATCCCAGGGAAACACCACCTTGCCCTGCTCATCCGTAGTCAAAGCCTTTGCCAACTTCGTATCTTCCTTTTCCTGATTGTACAGCAACACCTGCGCACCCGCTACCGGATGCCCGCTTTGCGCATCGACCACCACCACTTCGCAATCCTTACCCGGCAGCCGGCGCGACAACGTCTTCAACTTACTCACATAAACCAGTGAAGACCGATCCTGCACCCCCGACCCATGCGATGCCGTGATCAAGTACACCCCTTCGGCAGGCATCTTCACCCGCAAAGTCGTGTCGGCCTCCACATAATCCGCAGTGCGCTTCAACACCAAGTCCTTAGTCAACACCCGGGTACCGTGTCTCTTGATGAAATCCGCATCCAAACGCTCCTTCAATAACGCAGATGTAGCCGGAACATTCAGCTTGTAAAACTGCAACCGGAAACCGTCCACATTGCGGTGATTCACCTTTACCGACACCTCCGCCCCCGGGTACACCACCTCGTTCAGGCTGAAAGACAACGAAGACGCCAGAATCTCTTGGCGCACCTCCTTCAATGCATTGATGCGATTGTATTTGGGATAACGAGCGATGCCCTCGTTGCACAGCGCCAACGCCTTCACCCTTTGATTCATGCTCCGTGCCCGGTTGGCCTGCTGCAAATAAATCTCCGCTGCCACGGCACTCTTGCCGTACTGCTGCAACAACCCGTTAAGCGCCAGCACATAAGCATCCTTCTCAAAGCCCTCCGTCGTTTTTTGCTCCTCGTCAATGCCACCATTCACTTCCGTGTAATGCCAGTTCAGGCTGTCGAGCGTCGCCAGCACCACCCCGTCTATATTCTTTTGTACTTTGTACGCCTTTATCAGGTTGGCATACAGCTGCCTTATCTTCGGTCGAAAAAACTCCCCATGGAGCTGACCATCCACCTGCTTCATCACCTGCATATTACACATCACCAGCAGATGATACAAGTTATGCCCATACAGCGCACTGGTACTACCCGGTTCCACAAACGGCACATAGCTGCGTGCCGATGTAGCCAGCAAGAGCGCCGAGTCACGTAGCGCTTGCTCCACGTGGCTGTTCACCTTCTCTTTAAAGAGGTTGGCCCCCCACTCGTCCATATCATCGGGCACTACCCCCGGTTCCGTTTCCGTTCGTTGATTGATGTTCCAACTCTTGGCGGACACATACCGGTTGTAAGCCTGAGCCATCAGTGTGTGCAGCACGGCCCTGTCTGTTGGTTTCTGGGCGCGCTGCGTCCATTGCTCCAGCTCGGCGAGACACACCCGGACACTATCGGGTGCCTTTCGTTGCAGGTAATTCATTCGCCAAACAAACGCCTTGAGCATCTGTGGAGAATTCTTCTCGGCTTCCGCCTTGGTAAAAATACTTTTTGAAATGGACAGTGCTGTTTGCGGTAAGCTTTTCTGCTCTGCCGTTTTCAGGTTCTTCCAATAGGTGTTATACGTTTGTGCGCTAGCCGGTATCAGCGTAACGCAAGCCAGTAACAAGGTGAGAATCAATGCATTCTTTTTCATACTTGTGGGTTTAAGTCTGAGTTGAATGGCAAAGTAAAGAAATTATTTGTGATTTTTGTATGGGTTGGAGGGGAATTATATAAAAATAAAAATTATCTTTGTTGCGATATAACCAATTTATAATTATTTAAATTAATCCTATGAAGAAAACACGGCTCGTCCTTGTGGGAGCATTGGCATGCTTTCTCTTCTTTTCTTGTGTGAATGAAATTAGTGATAACAACGACAAAAGTAGTAAAACTGTAATTAAGATTACATCGAGTATTACAGGTCCTCAAACTAGAGTAAAAAACAATGATTTTGAATTTAAAGATTCCGTCGGGCTCTTTGTTTTAATCCAACCCAACCTTTTTTCCGAAGAAAGATGTATTAACAACGTCTGTTTTTACTACTCTTCAAATTCTGAATTTATGTCTGAGAAAGAACAATACTATCCTACAGGAGATTACAAATGTGACTTCATCAGCTACTACCCCTATCAAAAAGTTGGAATCAAAGCAGGAAAATCAGAAATTGGAGTATCTGTTAATAAAGATCAGACAAGTACAGGAAGTTTTTCCTCTTCAGATTTCTTGGTTGCTTCTCAAAAAAACATAATAACCAGCACTGCACCGGTAGATCTAAATTACAAACATATTTTTTGCAAAATAAAAATAAAACTGAAATTAAGTGGAAACGATAGCCCCTCATCAATACTAACTAAAAGCCCGATTATTCAGATTAATCATCTAAATACTAAAAGTAGTTACAATTTTGAGACAATGAACTTAGGAGTATCTTCGTCTCCTCAAACAATGATTCCAAATGGTAGTTGGAATATATCCGGTGAATATTTAGTAGGAAAAGAGATGATTGTTATTCCACAAACAATTAATTCAAGCATTGACAATATTACAGTAAAAATAGGAGATAAGATATTCTATGGATCAATAAATACTATTTCATTAACATCGGGAAAAGCTGAAGAACTAATTATTACATGTAATGAATCAACAAATTCACTAACGTCTAGTTTCAGTCACAGCATTACTCCATGGGAAGAAAACACTCCTACAGAGATACCTGCTGCTGAAATAACTAATTTATTAGATCTTTCAACTATTTCTTTTGAAGAATCATCCGTATATAAAGTCTATTCAAATGGAGTAGAAATTGGGCAATTATGCAAAGAATACCTTTTATCAGACAACATTAATTCTCAAGCTATTGTTTATTATCCGGTCTCAGACAACAAAGTGAACTTTGCTGCAGGAAAGGTCATGAGGCTGATGGATTGCACAGAAAGCGTACATGGAGGAACTGCAAAATGGGACACATCTACAAATACCTTAAGCTATATAACAGGGAGTTGGACAGACACAAACAAGTTTTATATTAACGCGAATAACCAACTAGTCCAAACAGGGGCATCAAATTATCCCAAGATATCCATTTCGGCTGATGTATTATCTGATAAAAGAGGGGATGAAAACATTGCTTACCCAATTATAAAAGTAGGTACTCAATATTGGCTCAGAAGCAATTTTAAAGCAACCTTTTATAATGACGGAACTCCTATTACTCTTAAAACTGACTTCTCTACCGAAAGTGCTGGATATGGAAAACCAACTTCTACCTACTGTTTTTACAATCAGAAAGTTGTAACAAGCGGGAAAATAGCACCAAACGGATGGGCCATTCCGTCATCTCAAGATTGGCAAAAGCTTATTACGTACATTCAGAATGATGCATCAGTACTTAAAGGTGGCAGTACATCATGGACTGAATCTGAGTATCTTGTAAGCAATTTAAGCGGCTTCTATGCTGTGGGTGCAGGTTACTTTGATAGTACTTATATATACAGAAAAGAACAAGTTAGATTCTGGATGGCAGGAGACACACAGACCAGCGTGGCCGATAAGGTTGTTTGTTTACAACACTATTCAAATAAGGTGACAGAAGAATTTCATAAAACAACAAACGCTCTTTCATTACGAATGGTAAGAAAATAAATAAAATAGCTTCCTGCTAATTCATTCCAAGATGAACGGGCAGGAAGCTATTCGTTATTTACAAGAGAAGCTTACTCTTTGAACGCATCGAGCGCCACAGTTGGCTTTCCGGTGTTGTCAAAAGCACCTAGTGTATAAGCATTCCATCCGCTGTATGCTTGTGGCTCCCAATAAAAGATGCCCAGGCATTGATCTATGTCTTTGGTCTTTGCCAATAAATCAGACAGAAAGTTCTTGCAGCTCTCTGCATCATCCCAGGGCATGCCTACTTCGCACAGCATGATTTCTGAACCGTAACGGCTGATCATGTCTTGTATATTAGCCACGCATTGGGTATTCATGGTTTGCCAGGTATCGGCCTGCGGATAGAGTGACATGCCAATGACATCCCACTTTCCACCGTTTGTCTTCAGTCCGTCGAAAAGCCAGCGGAACAAGTCGTTTTTGTTTCCTTCCTGAAGGTGTACAATGACTTTGGCATTGCTGAAGACTGATTTCACGGCATCGTAACCGGCATTGTTCAGAGCTGCATATTGTGCCATGTTATCAGAAGCCTTGCCTTCGTCCCATAGCATGCCGTTTCCTGTTTCATTGCCCACTTGCACCCATTCGGGGGTAATGCCTTTGTCTTTCAGGGCATTCAGCACCTCTTTGGTATGGTTGGCAACAGCCACTTTTAACTCATCCATTGTATAATCGGCCCAAGCTGCCGGCTTGGTTTGTTGAGAGGGGTCTGCCCATGAATCGCTGTAATGAAAGTCAATCATAAGGCGCATGCCCAGTTGGTGTGCCCGCCAGGCCTTGGCAACGACATCGCTTTTATTGCACCAACCGTTGGCGGGGTTTACCCATACTCGTAACCGGATGGAGTTAACTCCCAAGTCGCGAAGGAGGGTCATACACTCGCTTTCTTTGCCGTCGGCATTGTAGAATTTGCTGCCCGACTTTTCCATCTCTGTTAACCAGCTTACATCGGCTCCTTTGGCGAAACCGCTCATGTCATACTGGGGCTTCTCCGGGAATTGTGGCTTGTCGTCATTGCTGCAGGCTGCCGTGATACCCATCAGGAGGCAGCCCATTAATATTGCTTTTATTTTCATTGTATTCATTATTTGGTAAGAGCATAAGTTCCGTTTATCAGATCAACCGTGAGGGTGTATGTGCCGGGCGACAAGGTAGCATCGTCTGTTATGTTGCTGCCTTTGTAGCTTAGTTTGCCGTTGCTTCCCCCGTATTTATAGGTCCACGCAGCATCGAGAATAATCTGAAATCCCCATTCGGATGCTTTCTCAATGGTAACGCTACCGCTGAAAACTCCTTTGGTGGCTGTGGCATTCAGATCGTGCAGGTCCCAGTTGTCATTGACACCCGAATAGTAAATCTTGTTCTCTAGGGTCACTAGCTTATAAGTAAGTGCCTTGAGCGATACATCGAAGAAATAAAGTCCCGTGGCAGGTGCTTTCAGGTTACCGCCCTGTCCTTTTAACTCCATTGTTCCCTGATAGGCGTCGCCACTCGCAAAGGTGTACTTATCGTCCCAGTTATCTGCTTCCAGGAAGATGTTGTATCCCCACTCCGAGGAAGCATAAGCTACTCCGGCGTACGCTTGGTTATCTTCATCGTAAAGGTACAGTTTATTATTAAAATTCCAGTTTCCGGTGATTAAATCATCAATGCCCGATAAATAAATCTGTTGTCTGACTTCGGTAGGTGTATCGCTACCTCCCACTACCTTAGCGACCCATTGCTGCGGATTGCTTAAGTCGATTACCAGCGTGTTGGTACCGGTGGATGTTACCTGAACCGTAATGTTTCCGCTTTGTTGACCAAACGCCAGTGACTCTCCGTTTTGCGTAAAGCCTACAGCGGTAGTTTTGGCCGCATCATCGGTGGTACCCGTTGAATAGTCATATTGCTTACCACTACCCGACACTTGCAAGGTGATATTTCCTGTTTGAGTGGCGTTGAACACCAACGTCCATTTCAAGTTGGGACGATCGAATGTAAGGGTGCCCGTGAGGTCTCCGCTTACCGTGAGTTCCGGAATGTAAAGTGCCGACCATACTTTCTTGGTAGTGTTCAGGTTTACAAAATAACATCCGCCGAACTGCGGGAACCACATGTTCCATTTGGTATCTTCGGAAGAGATTAGGAACGGACTGCCATCTACTCCGTCATTTCCCCAGATGGTGCCGTCGCCCTCTCTCAAATAGTAGTTGTACCAGCCTGTAGCTCCCATGAACCCCGTATACACCCCATCGGATGCTGCCGAATAGAGTTTGGCACCCGTTTCAGCCTGTTTGCTGTCGAGTACATAGCCGATGCTCATGTCAATGAAATACGAGGTGATTTGAACGGTTACGGTATTGGTGTAGACGGGCTCCATGTTGTTCCCGGTTACTGATTTTAACCGGAAATAGACCGGAACCGCTACGTCGGGAGTTAAACCCAGGTTTTTGGCAAGGGTGTTGAGCTCGCTGCCGGTATAAGCTTTTGATAAAGAGGTTTCTACCGATTCAAGCACATTCTCGGCAAATGTTTCCGAGGTGGATGCCTGCAACGTGGCAGATACCAGATTGGGGGCCTGCATGCTGGGGTCGCTAACCGACAAGTCACTGTTGTTCCAGGCTAGGGACAGAACTATTTGTTTACTGTTTGCCATGGATAGAGCCACTTCACTTTCGGACGAAACGAGTTCTCCTTCTTCCAGGCTGCTCAGGTATATTTTATCTCCTTGTTTCTCGCAGGCGGTGATGCACAGTATGGCTGCCAGTAGCAGGAGTTTATTTATGATTGCTTTCATGGAATGTTCTTTTAATGTTCAACTTAATAATTCTCGTTATACAAGTTCGGATTTGCAGTCAGGTCAGTAGTGGGAATGGGGTACACGTTGTACTTGCTGTTGACTGCCGCTCCTGCTTTGACTCCGCCTTTCCATTGCCAGAGATAATTGGCTGTTGTAAACTTGTCGTAACGAATGAGGTCGGTGCGGCGGGTACACTCCCAATATAATTCACGAGCACGTTCATCGAGAATGAAGTCGGGTGTCATTTCTCCGTCTTGTATATTGCCCGAATCATTGCCAAAAGCCCGCTGACGTAACAGATTGACATATCCCAATGCTGTTGCGCGGTCACTTCCTTGTCCGCCACGTACCACAGATTCTGCCAGCATCAGGTACACATCAGCCAGTCTGAATAGGGGGAAATCAGTATCAACGCCACCGTCAACCGTGTTTGAGGCTGCCTCTCCGGCATCGGTCAGGTTGGTCCACTTCTCAACGAAGTAGCCGTTGCTTTGGTCGTCGATAACATCCAGATACTGTGACTGTCCTTCGGTAAAGAACATGGCACGCCCGTCTGCCGTTTCAAAAAGGGCAGGCACCTCGCCTCGGATGCGGAACATGCCCCATCCCTGAGTTACACCGTATGCTTCGGGCTTTTGATAATCGGACGTATTACTTACCTCTCCGCAGATGATGTAAGTGGTTGCTCCCCATGAAACCGTGTGTTCCGCATCTACAGTGAGCGGCAATATGATTTCGTTGGTGCGCTTATGATTGTCGGCATTGAACAGTTTGGCGTACTCCGGTTCTAGGGTATATCCTTGGGCAATTACCTTTTTACAATACGTAATGCAATCGGTGTATCGTTCCGTGCCGGTGTAAACCTTTGCATTGAGGTACAGTTTGGCCAGCAAGGTATAAGCAGCAGCCTGCGACACGCGGCCGTATTCTGCTTCACTGCGAGAAGGTAACACTTCTTCAATAGCAGTCAGTTCCGATTCAATGTAGCTGAACACTTCTGTTCCTGTGTAACGCGGTGGTATGAACGAACCTACCGGATCATTTTCGGTAACAAAAGGAATGTTCCGGAACAAGTCGAGTGCATGGTAATAGGCCAATGCTCTCAGGAAGCGAGCTTCTGCACGGTATGTACGTATATCAGCCTGATCGCTCTCTGCAAACTTGCTGATCTGCTCATCGCCTGCATTACGCAGAAACTCGTTACACAAGGCAATGGTATAATAGATGTGGTAATACATGTCAGACACCCATGTGTCGTTAGCATCCCAGCTCAGGTAGGTTAAGTCGCCCACCTTGTCACCCTCTAACCAGGTAGAAGCTAGTTCATCTGTTCCACACTCCTGAAGGTTGAAGTAGCAACGCATGTAATCTTGTCCGTTGTTGCTGCTCAGGTCGGCATTGCCGCCGCCCTTTTCTTGTCCGTTAATAACAAACGAAGCATACAGCTTAGCCAGTACCTGTTTGTAGTTGGCCGGTTCATTGTACACGTTAGCCGAGGTTGTTTCAATGTGAGGAATTTGGTTTAACTCATCCGTACACGATGAAAACACGAACGTACCGGCTAGCAAAAGTGTATATAGTATTCTTTTCATATTCGTAAATCTTTAAATAATTAGAATTCAAGTCCCACGCTAACAGAGAAAGTACGCGGACGCGGATAGAACGATACGTCCATGCCGTTGGGCACTTCAGGATCTACCCCCTTGTATTGGGTGATACAGAACACATTTTGTACCATGGCACTGGCATTCAGATTGAAACAGTTAAGTACCCGTCCGAAGTTATAACCCAGCGTGAGGTTGTCCATTTTCAGGAAAGAAGCATTCTCTACGTAGTAGTCCGACAGATATTGGCGGTTCTTGAATCCGGTATTCAGGAAACTGTGGTTGAGGTTATTCAGCTGATACGAGTTGTAGCTCACGGTGCTCCATGCACCTGTGTTCATTGCCATACCGTTGTACACGTAGTTGCCCACGTTGGCACGGAAGCTCATTCCCAAATTCCATTTTTTGTAGCGCAGTGAAGTGCTTAGTCCGAAGATATAGTCGGGTGCGGGAGAGTTGTACCGGTATAGATCCGACGAATTGATTTGTCCGTCTTTGTTCAAATCAGCATACGCTCCTTCTACGGGTTTACCTGTTTTTTCATCATACAATTGGTGGTACACGTAAAACATATAAGGCTCATACCCTTCACTCAACACCTGAAATTGATACCCGTCAATACTAGGTCCTACCAACGTGTTGGTTTTAGCGCTGCTTTCTACGAGCGACAGGTTTTTCACCTTCATCTTCTGCCAAGTCATGTTGTAACTGATGTCCCATGTCCAGTCTTTAGTTTGAATGGGCGTAGCGTTTAGTGTGAACTCTATACCGTTGTTGTCTACATTACCCACGTTGGTGGTGATGGTTTTGTTGAAAGTGGTTCCGGCTGGAGCAGGAACGGTAGCAATCAAATCTTTTGTTTGCCGCGTATAGTAGTCGAAACTACCGGTGATACGGTCTTTCAGAAAGCCGAAATCGAATCCGATGTTATATGCTGTTGTTGTTTCCCATTTCAACAGTTTGTTGTACGACTGCGGACGGTATGTATAATAATATTCGTTGCCGAACTGATACTGTGCACCGTCCTGTCCAATGGTGTAAACAGGCAGATGACCGTAATTACCGATACCGTCTTGTTGTCCAGTGATACCGAAGCTGGCACGGATCTTCAGGTTACTTAGCACGGCATTGTCTTTCAGGAATGACTCTTCCGTTACCCGCCATCCAAGCGCTACCGACGGGAAGGTACCCCAACGGGTCGACGCATCGAAACGCGAGGTTCCGTCACGACGGATGGTGGCGGTGAGCATATAGCGTGAATCGTATGTGTAGTTCAAACGAGCATAGTATGATAACAGAGTGTGGCGCTGATCGGATGCAGCAATACTGGTCTGTGTCTCTCCCAATGTGTTCAGCTCAGCGTAAGCCGGACTGGTACTCTTCCAATACTGATAATCGTAACCTACCGTGGCATCTATGTTACTTTTCAAACCTTCCAGGTATTTGTTGTAGTTCAGGTAAGCCGTGAGCAGTCGGTTCGTATTTTTTTGCGGACCATACTCGTAATTGCGGCCGGCCGTTGTGTAGTACTGCATGGCTTCTGCGGGCACATAAATCTTTCCTTCGCCCTCGGCATAATCAACTCCCAGAGTTGTGTGGAATTTCAATTCGGGCAGAAAGTGCATTTTGTAATCAATGTCGGCATTACCGATGAAACGTTGTACCTTACTGGTCGACTTGTTTTGTTTCACCCTTCCCAGCGGATTAAGAACGGCGGCATTCACCGGTGCACCCGTATTATCGAGTGTTTCATAATATCCGCCAAAATTAGTGTTTCCCGAATAAACGGGCAAAGTAGGGTTGAATGTAGATGCAGCCCAGATGGCTCCCGTTTCTGCAAAACGGTTGTTGTTAACAGACCCTTTCGCATTCAAATTAATTTTCAGGTAGCCGTCAAAGAACGAAGGACTTACTGATAAGCTACCGGTAAAACGCTCGGCTTTGTCGGTCTTCAAAATACCTTTCTGGTTGTAATATCCCAGTGAAGCTCTGATCGGAAAATCTTTGGCTATTTTTCCCGATAGACTGAGGTTATTATCTGTGCCGAACGCCGATTGGTAAATCTGATCGTTCCAGTCGGTACTCTCATTCCCCAGCAATGACTTCTGAGCAGAAGTTCCGTACGTGTTAATCACATCCACAAACTCATCACGCGAAAGCATATCGGCTAGTTTGGTACGTGTTTGTATGGAATTGGTAGTGTTGAAACTCACTTTGATTTTCTCATTGCTTCCTTTCTTGGTGGTAATGATGATTACACCGTTGGACGCACGCGAACCGTAGATAGCTGTTGAAGAAGCATCCTTCAGAATAGTCATGCTCTCAATATCGCTCGGGTTAATCAGACTGAGGAAGTTACCGCTGTTGCCGCTTATTCCCCCTGTTTCCAACGGAACACCATCGAGCACAATCAACGGATCGTTGCTGGCGTTGAGCGACGCTCCTCCACGAATGCGGATGGTACTTCCCGCTGTGGGTGAACCACTGGCCGACATAATCTGTACGCCCGATACCTTTCCGTTAATCAACTGTTCCGGAGAAGAAATCAGTCCGGCGTTAAACTCCTTGCTGCTTACGTTTGATACCGAACCCGTCAAGTCACTTTTGCGGGTAGTACCATATCCGATAACCACCACATCACTCAGCACCTGAGCATCGTCACTCAACTGAACGTTGACCACCTTCGTTGTGGCAGGAACGGTGATTGTTTTTGATTTGTATCCAACGTAAGAGAACTCCAGTGCGATGGCACCCGTGGGGACCGACAACACAAAATTGCCGTCAAAATCCGTTATGGTTCCAACCGTGGTTCCCTTTACAACAACACTGGCGCCAATTAACGGCTCCTTTGCTTCATCTGTAACCAGACCGGTAATGGTTCTTGTTCTTGTTTGCTGTGCCAAGGCCGGAAACATGCTCCCCAGCGCACACAGTAGTAACAACATCATCCAAATACGCGGATTTAATTTTTTGCTGTTCATAATTTCTGTTTTTATGGTATTATTGGTTATTTGTTATTCTATCCATGCTTTTTCGAGCACCAGATTCTCGGTGAGATGAGAAACCTCCAGCGATTCAATCTGCTGCACTTCGAACGGAATATTCGTAGTAGGCTTAAACTGTTTATCCAGAAAAACGGGATAAGCATGAGGAAGCAATGTGGTGGCCGTTTGCTGCAAGGCCGACAAAGGTAACCTGAGTATTCCCTCTTGCGAAGTGTTTCCTTTGGCTTTGTACGTAAATCCATCGGATGTGATGAATCCGGCTTCCACTCCGTTGACCTTTCCTTTTAATTGCACGCAAAGGTACTGCACTTGTTGCAGCTTGCTTTCACGTCCTGCCACCTCATCGCGGATGTACTTCCGTAAGAAACAAGCACCCCCTTCCTGTGGAACGGTGTACTGTTCCACACCGTTCCACTGCGAAGAAACGGAAGGAGCAACCAACGATATTTCGGCTGATGGATTGACAACACGGGTTTCCCAATATTGGTCCCCAATGTAATCCCAGTCGAGCGGTGTACCCTCCATTCCTCCGGGGAATGTTTGTCGCTTTCCTTTGTTGAATGCAACGATGTTATACCTGAAAATGCCCTCTTTCACCTCCGCGGCAGGCACAGCTACTTCGTAAATAGCACCCTGCTTCCGCGTCATCTTTTTATATGGATTGTGTTCGTTCCAAAATGAAATCTGATCTGTGTACACAATCAGCGAATCGGGTTGTTCCCATCCCGCCAACTGTACTTTCAAGGTCAGCTCCTTACCTGCTTCGTAAATCTTGGGAGTATAGTTAACCATGCGGTAAGAGTCGCACTTCTTCTCTGCCGGAGCAACAAATTCTCCCAGTTTGATGTTCTTCCATCTTTTTTCGGCTGTCCAGTTGTCCGAAGGTTTGGTGTCTTTTCTCACCAGCAAGTAAACACCCGGTGTGAGATTACTCAATGTACCGTTGGTCGCAGTGAACGAACGCGTATTTCCGGCATTCAACGCTTGTGCACTAAAGCGCTCGCTCAAATCGGGCAGACTCAGTTTCATATCCCAGGCACGGCTTATCACCGCCACGACCTCCTTCTTCAATGAAGGTTTGGCAAAAGGGTCACTGACCTGTACGGCATCTGGCATAACCTCCAGTCGCCAAACACCCTCTTCCAGCTTGTCGAGGAAATAAGCGCCTGTTCCTTCGTAGCTCACCACCGGCGAACTACCGCATCCGGCAACAGCCTGTAGCTCACGAGGAGCAACCGGTTGTGTTTGGGTGTTGTTGGAATAAAAGAAAGCAGTAGGTCGGTTCAGTTCACTTAAATCTTGTGAATAGCTAACCCGGAAATCTTTAAATAGCGTGTCGGCAGGATAAGACCCGAAAGAGTCGCCCTTGCGCACATTTTGTGCAACCTCGGCGGCAATCTTCATGCTGATAGCCTTACCCGGCGTATAAGCCAGATTCAGGAAATGAGTCTGGTATTCCGTGTTGGCATACGCCATGTCAATAGGATCATAGGCGAACTGCGTAATCCATTGAAAACCGGTGGAGCGCAACGTGCGGCTCACGGCCGGATACAGATGCGAATACATCACATCGGCCGGATCAAATTCGTATATCATCAATGCTTTCTTTCCGAAATTCCGAACGTTGGAAAACGGAATGTGATACGCATCTACATGAGGCAGGAAATTCCCTTTGCGAGTGTGCCCCGCTACCAGTCCGGTAGGATACCATTGATAGGTTGTTCCCTGAACAGCCGTGTCATAATACGCCTCAACCACGTGCTGGTTGTGACTTACGTTGTAGAACACCGGCTTTTTATTGCCCGCTTTCTTGAGCGCACCGAGCATTCGGTTGATGTAACTCTTTGTCTGCTCTTTTGTGCCGGGGTGACAAGGCTCGTTGTTAATCTCAAACCCGATGATGTAAGGATCGTCTTTGTAACTCACCCCCGTGTACGGATTCACATGATTTACCAGCGCAGCGATGTACTTCTCTTGCGCGGCAATGGCTTTGGGATTTTGGTGAACATCGCACTTATCGTAATCATAAGAATAACCACCCGTGGGCTGATTCCGTTCCGGGTAACCATTGCCGAAATTGGTTTGTGCTGTCACAACAATGCGTATTCCCCGCTCACGCAAACGCATGAACAAGTAATCCAGTAAACGGAGGTGATCGTTCTCTTTCAGGTTTCCGATGGAATCGCTGATTTCAACATCCCACACATGAATACGGTATGCATTGAAGCCCAGACGGGCAAAGTGATACACATCACGGTCTATAGCCTTTTTATGATCTATTCCCAAATAATTCATTCCCCTGTAGGCGTGCGCAAAAGGCAGCGTGTAATTGACTCCGTAGAAAACGGCTTCCTTACGACTGTCACTCCACCTCATGGTTCCTTTGGAATCAATGAAAACGGTAGGTGTTTTTTGTGCAAAGCCCTGAGCGGCGAATAGGGTAATAAACAAGGTAAGAAAATGCTTCCTCATAATATATAAATTCTTTCGGTTTATAACGAGGACAAAAGTAAAGATGCGTTTTCTTACCTCAAAGTAGAAATCGGACATAAAAGGACAAAAGTAGGACAATGCCCTGTTTTGTCGGTTAACAGGCGGTTTTTAACTCTTTTCCATGTACTGTTTGGGAGTTACACCGAACTCACTTTGGAAACATTTGGAGAAGTATGATGAGCTGGAGAATCCAACCATGTACATCACCTCGGCAATGGAGAATTTTTGTTGTTCAAGCAACATGGCAGCTTTCTTCATGCGGATGTTTTTGATATACTCCACAGGCGACAAGCCGGTTAGTTGTTTTATTTTGCGGTACATTTGTTTGTTGCTGATGTCTGATAACTGACAGAGCATGTTCACATTCAACCCTGCATCATCCATGTGATCCTCAATCATTCGCGTTACATCCGCCAAGAACTTCTCATCAAAAGAAACCGCATCCGATTTCTGAGGAACCGACAGCGTTTCAATACGCGTTTGAGCTTCCAGAATCTGTTTCTTGCTCAAGAGCTGTTCCACCCGTGAGAGCAGCATGCTGGCTTCGAAAGGTTTGGTGATGAAGGAGTCAATGTGATGCCGTATGCTTTCCAGCTCCGTTTCCTTGTTGCTTACGCCGGTCAGCATGATAATTGGAATGGCACTGGTGGGCAGGTATTTCTTGATGTGGTTACACATCTCCATGCCATTCATCAGCGGCATCATGAAGTCGGTAATAACCAAGTCGGGCACCTCCTCGATGCAATGTTTCAATCCCTCTTTTCCGTTAGATGCTTCGCTGTACCGGTATCGGTTACCTAGCACCTCTTTAATCATCCGGCAGATTTCCGGTTCATCTTCAACGATGAGGATTAACGGTTGCAAAGCCCCTTCGTCGGTTGCCGGTCCGCCGGTTGCATCCGGTAAGCCGGAGGAAGCAGGAACAACCCCGCTTGTTTCGGTATCTGCTGTTATTGGCATGGTGAGTGTCACGGTAGTTCCTTTGTCTTCCTCAGAAGCAACCGTTATGTTCACCCCGTGCAATTCTGCATACCTTTTTACCAGATAAAGTCCGATACCCGTTCCTTCTTTCTTCCCTTTGGTTCTGGACGATTGGAAGAAACGCTGGAAGATGTACGGTACGTCTTGTTGCGAGATGCCGATACCCGTGTCGCTCACACTGATGGCAAGCTCCTGTTCAGTTTCCTTGTAGTTCAGCGAAAGAGAGATGCTGCCACCGGCCGGTGTATACTTCAGTGCATTGGAAAGCAGGTTGTGAAGTATGGACTCCCACTTGATGATATCAATGTTGACAAACAACTCCTCCCGGTTTGTTTCGTAACGAAGCGTGATGTTCTTCTCTTTGGCCAGTTCTTCGTAAGATTGAAACTGGTTGCGTGTGAAAGATACCATTTCCGTGTGCGACAAAATGAGAAACGTGTTAGCGTTGCCGTCAATTCTGCTGAAGTCGAGCACCTGATGCACCAAAGAGTTGATCTTCATGGCATTGCGCTGAATACCCTCCAATACCTTCTTCTCCTGCGGATTGCTGATTTCGGGCAACAGCCTGCTTACCGGAGCAATGATGAGGCTGAGCGGAGTTTTGAAGTCATGTGACAGGTTGGTAAAGAAGTCAATCTTCTGTCGGGACTGCTCCATGATTTTGGCTTTCTCCATTCGTTCCATCCGCAGACGGTTCTTCATGCGGAAGAAATTAACAGCCCACAAAATGAGTCCCACGCCCAGCAGGAAATAAAACAATTTAGCCCATGTGGTGTAATACCACGGCGGACTGACGTGAACGTTCAGCGTGTAAGCCTGTTCGGCCGGATTTCCGTTGGCATCAATCTTGCTGATGTGCAGCACATAACTGCCCGGGTTGAGGTTGTTGTAGGTAATCCGGTTGCTGTTAGGATCAAGCAAATGCCAACCGGCATCGACCCCTTTCAGCTGGTAAACAAACTTATTCTTCTCTTCGAGTGAAAAAGGAAGATCGGAAAACTCAATAGCCAGGTTATTCTGTTGATGATTGAGACTGATGTTACGTGCATAACGAATGCTTCCTTCGCCGGTTTGCTCGCTGAGAAGCCCGTTGATATAAAGCGCGGTGGCTACAATGGAACGAGTCGTGGGGTGCATGTTAAGCACATCGGGCGAAGTAATGGCTATTCCGTCAACATCTCCCAAATAGATTTGCCGCAGTTCCCGATCATAAAACATACTGGTGAAACGTCTGCTCGTAAAGTCGAGCCGGCGCGGGGCCAGTGTTTTCTTGTTAACCACCCAAAAACCATTGGATGCCGAAATCCAGATGTTATTCTCCACCTCGAGCATCGACAAAATCTCGTTGTTACTGAAACTACCCAGATACACCGGCTGAATCTCGTTGCTACGCGGATTCATGCGAAGCACGCCACCCCGAAAGCCCGCCCAGATATGACCCTCTTTGTCGGCCAGCAGATAATTCGGTTTATTATTTCTGGTAGGCAAGTCCGTTTTTACATGCGTAATTTGACGAGTCCGGATATTGATTTTGTCAATTCCGTTGTTGTATAACAAAGCCCATACATTTCCTTCTTTATCGGGCAAAAGCTGATTGATGAACATGCCCGATAACCCGTCTTTGGTGGTGAAGTTATATTCGGCTACGTACGTTTCCGACTGACTTTTCATCAGCTTCTCTTTGTTGACAATGAAAATACCTCCCAGACAAGTGGCAACCCACAAGTTACCCTGCCCATCTTCCATCAGGTGATACGCCCAGTTGGCATTGTACTTGCCCGTTTTATCGGTTATGTTATAATGAATAAATCTTTTCTGCCGGTAATCATAGCGGTTGATGCTACCGTCTGTTGCAATCCACAAGTCGTTACTGCTGTCCTGATAGATGTGCCTGATGCGGTTGTGCGGCAGGTGATAAAGCGCATCGCCCATGTTATACCAGATGGCATCCGGTAGGTTGTCGGCCGGACTCTTGGTACGGATAATTCCGTTGCTTCCCCCCAGCCAATACCAACCCTGCACATCTTTGTAGAGTGAAAAAAACTGGTTCCCTTCTCCCGTACCGGTTATTTGAGCGATGGGAATGTATTGGAACGCACTGTTGTTGCGTGACAGCGATATGCCGTAATTGGTGCCCAACCAAATGTTATGCTCCCGGTCGGCAAAGATGTTCCAAACAATATTATCGGCCAATGACTGCCTGTTGCGCGAATCATGCAAGGCATGCAGCACAGCCTTCTTTTCGTGGTACACATACAGTCCGTTGTCCGTTCCGATGAGCAAATCTTTTTTGGCATCGAGCGCAAGTGATTTGATGGAATTGGCATGCACACTCTCAATTTGCTCCGCCTGCCCGTTACTTGGTGAATATTTAAACAGACTGCCTTCCGTGCCAATCCAGATACACTGACGAGACACATCTTCCAGCAACGAATTGATAAACAGATTCTTTTTGCCCGGAGCTGCCGGAAGATTCACCGGTTCAAAACGATCCTCGGCAACAATGTAGCGCGACAGACCGTTGTACGTGCCCACGTAGATGTGATTATCGGTGGTATGTATAATCGAATAAACGGCCGAGTGCGTGAGCCCTTTGTACCTCTTTGTATCAAACTGCTTCAACGTATGATTCCTGATGTGATACACAAACAGTCCGTTGAGCGTGCCAATCCAGAGATGATCGCCCTGCAGTGCCATGCTTCGGAAATCTTTCGGGAAAGAGATGGCAGGCGTTTCATACTGGTCGGTTTTGTAGTTATAAATAAGCATGCCGTTGTCGGTTCCCAGATACAGATACGTTTGGTCGATGATGACCCCGCAATATATCCATGCATTGTTGGCCTTCCCCGCCCCCAGATGAGCCTGTACGGAATAACCATCGTAACTGAATAAACCTTTGTTGGACCCAATCCAGATAATGCCCTGCCGGTCTTGCAGAAAACAGTTCGTGACAGATGCCTCCGGTCCCAAACCGATGTTTTCAAACAGCTGGTAACTGTTTCTTTGCCCGTGCAGATGGGGCAGAAGCATGAAGCAGAGCAGAAACAATATGTAATAACCCTTTTTATTCATAAGCAGTGCATATTCCTAGTACCACACAAAGATACATTTATTTTGGAAATATGCTTTTTCCCTCATAAAATGATAGAAATAAAGTATCACCAAGTATCACCAATCTTGCAATGAATTGATTATCAGTTTTTTATGTGTGACACTTGGCTAAAAAAAAGCCTCACCAAGTATCACCAAGTATCACCAACTTTTTTGGCGATGTTTCCTTATAAGCATATATCTGTTTATTGTTTGTATATAGGGATTTTTGTTGGTTCCTTTATGTATTTATTTTGCGGATTGGCTATTTTCGTTACATTCGAAACACCACGGTTTGTGCCCTAATAATAACCTGATAAAAGGACCACAATGATTTGGAATTGACAGTATAATGTATTATCTTTGTACTTATAACCTTATAGTATATTCAAATTATTATAGGCGCAAAGGCAGGAGTTCATATTCTTGCCTTTTTTTATGTCTTAACGGTTTATGATTGCATTAACACGGTGTCTTGCACCGGTTCGCACGGTAGCAAAAGGTTCCTGAGCAACCGTGTGATGGCCGTAAGACGGTTGCTCATGACCCAAAAGACGGTTTATGATTTAAAATTGCTCGTTATCTTTTTGAAAAAGTTGGTTATGTTTTTCTAAAAGTTGGTTATGTTTTACCAAAGTCTTGCCGCTCCTTGTTGCTTCCCAGTTTATTAGTTAATAATGCATAAATCTGCTCTTGACAGGATTTGTCTGATTCATGATCTCAAGGGATAAATTTGTAAAATTAGTTCTACTACGTGACCATAAGCATACTCTAGTCACATATCCGCCCATTGTGCGTGGGAAATCGAAAGCTGATGAAAGATATGGGAATTGAGGGCATGGGGAAGCCATTGGGTAGGCCGCCCAAAGAATTGACAACGGGGGAGTATCAAGTTCTCAAGGGACTTCTTTGTATCCTGTTTGGGATGCTGGAATTAATAGCAAATCCCGGCAGTTATTAGAGAAAGTGTCTGCCGATGCCGAGATTTGCCAGCTGAGCAACTTTGCCCGATTGATTTATTCAGGGAATCCTATTTAAGCAAAAGATCTATTAAGTATATAATATTTTTCATCGATACGCTTGTTATATTAGAAATATGAGTTACTTCACTGATAGATATAAAATGATAATCCGTAGATATGTCGGGAAAGAATAAACTAAAACGATAAAAGATATGAAAAAGTATATATTAATTTTTTGGATTTTACTCCCATGTTGCTCAGCTAAGATAGAAAATCACAATCCTAAAACAAATAAAGTTCATGAGATTTTTCAAGTTATTTCGGGCAAGATGCAAGCTCATAATGATTACATGGAGAAGAACAGATTGTTTGAAGAACTTATAGGACATACTATGCATTTCTTTAAAGTCGTCAACACAGTAGCACCTCAATTTCTGACAGATACTAAATTATATAAAGACGACATTTTGAATCTATTAACAGATAAATCTTTTAAAAGGTATGACTTAATTGATTATGACATTCCATATCTCTTATATAATTTACATATTGATGATTATGTTGATTTGTTATACTCTGTAGTGCCATTATTTAAAAATGGCGATATAGACCAAGAAATTTTTGAACGATTTATCTTCCCGGATGACTTTGTATCAACCTCTTTATATAAAAACTATCAAAATGAGAAATTACAACTTTTCTTAAAAAATCTATTAAAAGATCAGGATTTGATTTCAAAAGTAAAAATTCAAAAACCATATCAGAATGATTCTTTTTCAGAAAGAATATTGTCTTTAAAAAATGGAACTATGTGGGAGGGAAATAGTGAATATATGGGATTAAAAAAAATGTACGCAAATGGAGCTGCAATATTGGATGGTTTAAAAGCAAAGATGGGATATTAGTTCAATCAAAAAAGAGGGATACCGCATGGTATCCCTCCATATTGAAAATATAACATGTGGGTAACTATACTTAGAAAGTTGAGATATGAGACACACAATAATCTGGAGCATGCATTTATAGGAAAAACTATGGCATAAATATAAAGAAAGCCTAGTCTTTAATAATACTCCAAAAACTCTTTGCTATTTCGAACTGTTATTTATTGTGACATAACAATCTGATATGATATTTCTGAAGGTAAATTGATAATAATAACTGAAGCATGTAATGAATCGTTTTATTATAAACATTTTATAGATATTTGAATCTTTTTCTTAATACTGTGGAACAATAGAAGCAGTGCTTGCAAAGTTAATAAAAATGCTGTTGGTCATGTATTTTCAGGATTAATGCTTAGGAACTTCATTTATTTCAGATAGCTTTGTAAAAATACAAATAAGATTATAAACCTTTAATCTGAAATATATAAATAACATGAATCATATTAAGAGCCTGTTAGGTCTGTTATTACTTTTGGTTTTGGAAAGCTGTGCGAATAGTACAAAAACAGAAATATATCAAAAAGAACGTGATGTTATTACCAATGTACATTCATTAGGCACAGAGATCCAGACAGATCCTGTTTTAATAGGTTCTATTGCCAGACCTTGTGTTTTGGGGAACTATGTAATTATTGCTGATTTTAATTCTCCTGATAGGTTGATACACCTATTTAGAAAAGATAATTTTAAGTATTTGGTTAGTACGGCGTATGCGGGTCAGGGACCTGGTGAAATTACAAGAATTGGACATATTGGTACGGATGAGAATAGGCATAAATTCTATGTATCCGATCATGGGAAGCAGAAAATATTTAGTTATGACATAGATAGTGTCTTATCATTTCCCAATTATATGCCAACGGTTAAGATTGAAATGAATACGGTTCAGTTTCCTAGTGAGTATCAATATGTAAATGATACATTATCTTTTGCTTTGGCGATAGAACCCACAAGTACATCTACATTTAAACAATATATTGCAAAATGGAATATGCAATCCGGGCAGTTTGCGCGCATGAAATACCAGCATCCCGATATAACAAAAAAAAGGATAAGTTTCGCTGTCTCTATTGAAAATGATATATATGTTGAATGCTATACATTTCATGACTTGATGTCTATTTGTAACCTAAACGGAGATTTGATTTGCAATGTTTATGGGCCTTCATGGGACAGTAAAGAGTCAAACAGAGTTCATCATTACGGAGATGTAATATTTTGCAAAGATAAGATACTAGCTTCGTATTCTGGTGGCGCTAATTTTTCTGATGAATACAATCCTACAAAGATATTGGTTTTTGATTTACATGGTGACTATTTGAAAACGTTAGATGTTGGTTATAAAATAGTAGACTTCTGTTATGATGATGATAATAATAGAATCATAATGAATTTGAATGATGAAATTCAATTTGCTTATTTAAGCTTAGAAGGATTAATTTAATTATAATGAAATAGCTAACTTTGTCCAGACATTGAGTTAAGCATAAAAGTTTAACGCTATCAAATAAAAAGCCCTAAACATAAAAAATAGGAGGAAAACAACGCAGCTTTCCTCCTATTTATGTTATAATTTATCTCCTTCTTACTTCAAAGGTACTTGTTCCAAAGTGGCTACCAAGAACTCATAGAACTTGGGAACAGAAGGAATATAAGCTCTTTCGTCAGGTGAATGAGGTGAGCGCAATGTAGGACCAAAAGAAATCATGTCGAGCCCCGGCACGTTAGCCCCAATAATGCCACACTCAAGTCCGGCATGAATCACTTTTACCGCCGGCTCTACACCAAACTGCTGTTGGTAAGAAGCTTTCATCGCATGAAGAATAGGGGAGTCAACATCGGGTTGCCAACCGGAATAACCACCGGAAAGCACCACCTTCATTCCTGCGATGGAGAAACATGACTCCAAGCTGGTAACGAGATACTCTTTCATGCTGTCACTAGAGCTACGGGCAAGTATTTTCACTTCGGCTTTCCCGTCTTTAATGCTAATAATAGCCAGGTTGGAAGAGGTTTCCACCGTATCGGGTACGGAAGGAATCATACGCATCACGCCGTTTTGACAAGCAAAGATAGCTCCAATAAGGTTGTCTTGAATTTCCTCGGGTACTTCTCCTTGTGGTAGTTCAACACGCTCGGCGGTGAAGCTTATTGGGGTTTCGATAACTGAATATTCTTCGTTAAAGAGGTCTTCGCAGTATTTGACCAGCTCCAGAAGTTCTTCTTCGTTTTCGGCTGGGATAGTAACTACCGCATGGGCTTCGCGAGGAATGGCGTTGCGCATATTTCCACCTTCCCAGCTAGCTAAACGGGCTTCGTAGCTGGCAACGGCTTCGCGGAGGAAGCGTACCAGTAATTTATTGGCATTGGCACGGCCTTCATTGATTTCCAAACCGGAATGACCGCCTCTGAGACCTTTTAAAGTCACTTTAACGGCTACATCTCCTTCTTCGGGAGTTACTTCTTTGTACTCCAGACTGGCGGTAACATCCATACCTCCGGCGCAACCGATGTATAATTCACCTTCGTCTTCGGAGTCAAGATTCAGCAGAATGGTACCCTGCAAGGTGCCGGCTTTCAAACCGAATGCACCGTACATGCCGGTTTCTTCGTCTTTGGTGATAAGTGCTTCCAGTGGACCGTGTTTCAGAGTGTTGTCTTCCAAAATGGCAAGTATGGCTGCTACTCCCAAACCGTTGTCGGCTCCCAATGTGGTGCCGCGAGCGCGTAGCCAGTCGCCGTCAACATAGGTTTCAATGGGGTCTTTCTCAAAATCATGAACGGTGTCGTTATTCTTCTGAGGCACCATGTCCATGTGGGCCTGAAGAATGACTCCTTTTCTGTTCTCCATTCCGGCTGTAGCCGGTTTGCGAATAATAACATTGCCTACCTCGTCAGTAAATGATTCCAAACCTAACTTCTTACCGAAGTTGAGCAAGAAATCTGTTACGGGCTGCATGTAACCCGAAGGACGGGGTATTTGAGTCAATGAATAGAAATGCTTCCACACGTTTTGTGGCGCTAATGACTGAATTGTTTTCATACGTTTTGCTTTTTATTTGTAAACGGCAAAGCCGCCATACCATATACTCCTAACAAAACTACTAAAAAAGTTTGAATACCATGTACTAACAAGGCAAATATTCCCGCATTTGTGGCATCGACTCCGTAAAGCATCATCATGGAAATAACGGCGAAATGCCACGGTCCGGCTCCGTTGGGGGTGGGAACAATAACGGCAAAGCTACCGCCCACAAACATAACCAGTCCTGCCAGAATACCTAAATCGGCGGTAAAGTCAAAGCAGTAAAAGGCTACATAGAATTGCATGAAGTAGCAAAACCAAATCAAAAAGGTATAAAGAATGAATAATGGGATGTTTTTTACATGTCGCAAAGACAGAATACCTTCCCATACATTGAGAACGATGCCTTTTACTTTCTCAAAAAAAGAAAGGGTGCGTACCAGATAGTATAACAAAACGGCAATTCCTATGAGACAAAAAAGTATGATATACAAATGCACGGAGGTAAAAAGTTCTCCGATGGAATCCATATTGGTACCTGTTTCTTCAAAAAAACGTTTGAAAACAGGGAGCTGGAGCATGAAGGTTACAGCGGTAATCAAAATAACACATAAAGAGTCAATGAGCCGCTCCGTAACAACAGTACCCAACGATTTGGAAAAGGATACTCCGTCATATTTAGACAGTACACCGCAACGTGACACTTCGCCTACTCTTGGCAAAACCAAATTGGCTGCGTAAGAAATAAAGATGGCATTAACGCAGTTGCTTGTCTTGGGATAGGCTCCCAACGGTGCTAAGGTTTGTTTCCAGCGCCAGCCACGAAAAACATGACTGAATACGCCGAATATAAGAGAAACGAGCATCCACCACCAGTTCATTTCAAAAATTAGTACATTACCTGCTCTGGCAAAATCAAAATCACGGTATACCCAGAAGAGTATGAACCCTCCCAAAAGAAGCGGTAAAATCAGCTTCAGGCTCTTTTTTATCAGTTTATTCATTCTTAGCTTTCAATTCTTCATTTAAAAGAATTACCTTTGTCGGCTGCAAAGATAGTACTTATCTGCAAACCCGGTATGAATAAACATTAAAATGTGAAGGAATGAGATTAGTCAAACCCAAAAAGTTCTTAGGACAACATTTTTTGAAAGATTTAAAAGTAGCGCAAGACATTGCCGACACAGTTGATTCACAACCGGAACTTCCTATTCTTGAAGTAGGACCGGGAATGGGAGTGTTGACCCAGTTTCTGGTAAAGAAAGAACGAACTGTAAAAGTTGTGGAGGTTGATTATGAATCGGTAGCATACCTGCGCGAAGCATTCCCCAGTTTGGAAGATCACATCATTGAAGATGATTTTCTGAAAATGAACCTCAACAGAACTTTTGATGGGAATCCGTTTGTCCTGACGGGCAATTATCCTTATAATATATCCAGCCAGATTTTCTTTAAAATGCTAGATAACAAGGAGTTGATTCCTTGTTGTACCGGTATGATTCAAAAAGAGGTGGCCGAACGAATTGCTGCCGGACCGGGAAGTAAGACTTATGGTATATTAAGCGTTCTGATACAGGCTTGGTACGAGGTGGAGTATCTGTTCACCGTGAGCGAACATGTCTTTAATCCGCCTCCCAAAGTGAAAAGTGCTGTTGTCAGAATGACCAGAAACCAAACCCGCGATTTGGGATGCAATGAAAAACTTTTCAAACAAGTGGTTAAAACGACTTTCAACCAACGACGCAAAACGTTACGTAACTCCATAAAACCCATTCTAGGGAAGGAAAGCTCGATTTTGCAAGATGAAATATTCAACAAACGTCCAGAACAACTTTCCGTACAACAGTTTGTTGAATTAACCAATATGGTTGAAAATGAGTTGGTTTTAATGAACAGCCAACAACATTAAGCAAAGAAAACTTGTTTATCAAAAGTAGTAATTCAAGCAAGCGTGAACGAGGAATACATTGATAAAGTAAAATCTCTTATTGAACAGAAAGAGGCTGATCAGGTAAGGGAATCGTTACTCGGTCTTCATCCGGCCGACATTGCCGAGTTATGCAACGAACTGAGCCTTGACAATGCGCGTTTTATTTATCGGTTGCTCGATAACGAAACGGCTGCCGATGTATTAATTGAAATGGACGAGGAGGCTCGTAAGGAGTTTCTTGAAATTCTGCCTTCTGAAACCATTGCCAAAAGGTTTGTTGATTACATGGATACGGATGATGCTGTCGACATCATGCGTGATCTGGATGAAGATAAACAGGAAGAAATTCTGTCGCACATTGAAGATATTGAGCAGGCGGGTGATATTGTCGATCTGCTTAAATATGACAAGGATACGGCCGGTGGATTGATGGGTACCGAAATGGTTACCGTTAACGAAAACTGGAGTATGCCCGAATGTCTCAAAGAGATGAGGCAACAGGCTGAAGACTTGGATGAAATATATTACGTGTATGTCATTGATGACGATGAACGTCTCAGGGGGGTATTTCCACTGAAGAAGATGATAACATCGCCTTCTGTCTCCAAAGTGAAACACGTTATGAAAAAAGACCCTATCTCTGTAAGGGTTGACACGGCGATAGACGATGTGGTTCAGACGATTGAAAAGTATGACTTGGTGGCTGTTCCTGTTGTCGATAGCATAGGGCGATTGGTGGGACAAATTACTGTTGACGACGTTATGGACGAGGTACGTGAACAGTCAGAACGTGATTATCAGTTGGCTTCCGGACTTTCTCAGGATGTGGAAACGGACGATAATGTGTTGCGGCAAACAACCGCGCGACTTCCGTGGCTACTTATCGGCATGTTGGGTGGTATTGGGAATTCCATGATACTTGGAAACTTTGGTACTACCTTTGCTGCTCACCCGGAGATGGCATTATACATTCCTCTAATTGGAGGTACGGGGGGAAATGTGGGAACTCAATCGTCAGCATTGGTTGTACAAGGATTGGCCAACAGTTCGCTCGATACCAAAGATACATTTAAACAAATATTAAAAGAAACAGTAGTTGCCTCTATCAATGCCACCATCATTTCATTGTTGGTTTATTTGTATAACTTCATTCGCTTCGGAGCAACTGCCACGGTGACCTATTCGGTTTCTATCAGTTTGTTTGCAGTGGTTATGTTTGCATCAATCTTCGGTACGTTTGTACCCATGACGTTGGAGAAACTCAAAATAGATCCGGCTATTGCAACCGGGCCTTTCATCTCCATAACCAATGACATCATTGGCATGATGTTGTACATGGGAATCACTGTTCTTTTATCATAAAATCGGGCTGCAACAAAAAAATATCTCAAAAAAGTATGAAGTGATTGTTTTATTTCATTAATTTGTGTCGTAATGTAACCATAGGGTAAAATCCTGTTCCTAAATGAAATATACAATGATGGACTCTCATGACACTAATCTGCCTTTAAATCAAGGCGATCCCGAGGAAATAAAAGATGTAACCGAGGTATCTGATAAAACTGCTGAAGATGCAACGACTGATACTACATTGGAAAAGCAAAGTGAACCGGTTGAGAAACCAACCAAAGAAAGCGTGCTTAAACGTCTGAATGATTTAGCAAAAGATCCTGAAAATGCAAGTAAACTTGAACTTGACACGCTCAAACAATCATTCTATAAATTACATAATATAGAGTTAGAAGCACTCAAAAAAGAGTTTGTTGATAATGGTGGCAAGGAAGAAGACTTTGTGCCACAAAACGATGAACTTGAAAATGAGTTCAAGAATGTCATGTCTGTTATCAAAGAAAAAAGGAACTCTTTACTCGCTGAGGTAGAAAAACAAAAAGAGCATAATCTGACACTTAAGCTTGGTATATTAGACAAGCTGAAAGAGTTGACCGAATCACCCGATAATGCTAACAAATCATATAACGATTTCAAGAAACTTCAGCAGGAATGGAACGAAATAAAACAGGTTCCGCAAGCTAAAGCCAATGAAATATGGAAAACGTATCAACTGTATGTTGAAAAGTTTTATGATATTCTGAAGCTAAACAATGAGTTTCGCGATTATGATTTTAAGAAGAATCTGGAAATAAAAACTCGTTTGTGCGAAGCTGCTGAAAGGCTAACAGAAGAATCGGATGTTGTTTCAGCGTTCCATCAGCTGCAAAAATTACATCAGGAATTCAGGGATACAGGACCTGTTTCGAGAGAACTTCGTGATGAAATATGGGCTCGGTTCAAAGCTGCGTCTACCGTAGTTAATAGAAATCATCAGCAACACTTTGAGGAATTAAAGGAGGTTGAACAACACAACCTTGACCAGAAAACAGTGATTTGCGAAATTGTTGAGGCCATTGAATATAACGAACTGACAACGTTTGCCGGATGGGAGAACAAGACGCAGGAGGTTATTGCACTTCAAAATAAATGGAAAACCATTGGTTTTGCTCCTCAAAAGATGAACGTCAAAATATTTGAGAGATTCAGAAAATCTTGTGATGACTTCTTTAAAAAGAAGAGCGAGTTTTACAAGCAACTGAAAGATAATATGGTGCAAAATCTTGAAAAGAAAAAGGTTTTATGCGAAAAAGCCGAAGCTTTGAAAGATAGCACCGATTGGAAAGAAACGGCTGACGCTTTAGCTAAATTGCAAAAAGAGTGGAAGGCTATAGGACCCGTATCCAAAAAACATTCTGATATGATTTGGAATCGTTTCATTTCTGCATGTGATTATTTTTTTGAGCAGAAGATGAAAGCCACTTCTTCTCAACGCTCGGAAGAAGTTGAAAACTTGGAGAAGAAAAGAGCAATTATCAATCAATTGGCAGAATTAAAGGGCACTGAGAATACTGAAGACGCAGAAAAGAAATTGCGTGATTTGATGCAGGAATGGAACTCTATAGGACATGTTCCTTTCAAAGAGAAAGATAAAATATACAAGCAATATCATACTGCTGTAGATGGTATCTTTGACAACCTGAATACAAATGCGTCTAATAAGAAACTGAATAACTTCAAATTTGCTATCAACTCAATGCAAGGAGGTAATCAGTCTTTGTATAGAGAAAGAGAGAAACTTTCTCGTCAATACGAAAACATGAAAAATGAACTATTGACCTACGAAAACAACTTGGGTTTTTTAAGCTCATCTTCTCAAAAGGGAAATAGCTTACTCACCGAAATTAACCGTAAAGTTGATAAGTTGAAAACGGATTTAGAAGTGGTATTACAGAAAATTAAAATGATTGACGAATCACTTCAACATGAAGAATAAAATATAAAAAAAGAAAGGATGACAGGCATTAGGCTAGTCATCCTTTTTTTTATGGAATTACAATCTTTACTCTTGTTTATATCAAATAAAAAAGCAAAGAACGTTAAAATACGTCTTTGCTTTTTTTAGTTGGGCTACCAGGATTCGAACCTGGAAAGTCAGGACCAGAATCTGAAGTGTTACCATTACACCATAGCCCAATCATTTCGGGTGCAAAGATAGAAAATATTTGTATATTCAAAGCTATTTAGCTTTTTTTTCTTCTTTTCGATAAGAAAAAAAATAGGTTATAGCCCTCATTATCCCTAAAAAAACACAAAAAAAAGAGGAGAAATAGCAGCCTATCTTCATTCATATTATAATTCGGTGTATATTTGTAAAATATATCGAGATTTCGATGCAAAACAAAGATTGTGTATTTCTTGTTATAGTTACAAAATAGAAACAAAATATTAAATTCATTGATAAATGAACGAAACCAAATTATTATTAGAAAAAATTAAAGAGGGAATTCAAGAAAAAAAAGGTAAGAATATTGTTATTGCTGATTTAACGGGAATCAGAGATACTATATGCAACTATTTTGTTATTTGCCAGGGAAACTCCCCTAGTCAGGTTGGTGCAATTGTTGACTCGGTCAAAGAGTTTGCCCGTAAAGGAGCGAATGTTAAGCCTTCTGCTGTTGACGGATTGAATAACGCAGAGTGGGTAGCGATGGATTACGCTGATGTGTTGGTTCATGTTTTCTTACCGGAAGCCAGAAATTTCTACAACTTGGAGCACTTGTGGGCTGACGCTCAACTTATTAACATCCCAGATATTGACTAATTAACAATATGGAGAACAAAAAGAAACCTAATAAAGTAAATATGCCCCGCTTTAACATGAGCTGGATGTATATGATTATTGCATTGATGCTTTTGGGACTGTACTTTACCAATGAAAGCGGCTCAGTCAACAAAGAAACTTCGTATGATCAGTTTCAGCAATACGTGAAAAGCGGCTATGTCAGTAAGGTAATTGGCTATGATGACAATTCCGTAGAAGCTTATATCAAGCCTTATTTTGTGAAAGATGTATTCAAACAGGATTCCAATCGCGTTGGTAAGAACCCCATGATTACAACGGAAGCTCCATCCAGAGAAAGCTTGGGCGAGTTTCTGCAAAAAGAAAGGGATGAAGCGCATTTCGACGGTGCCGTTAGTTACGAGAAGAAAAAGGATTACTTCAGTGTTATTCTTTGGAACGTACTCCCTATCGTATTCCTGATAGGTTTGTGGATGTTCTTTATGAGAAGAATGAGTGGTGGCGGCGGATCTGCCGGTAATGTGTTTAGCGTTGGAAAATCAAAAGCACAACTTTTTGAAAAAGGCGGATCTATTAAGGTGACGTTTAAAGATGTGGCCGGTCTTGCTGAAGCCAAACAAGAAGTAGAGGAAATTGTGGAGTTTCTGAGAGAACCGCAAAAATATACTGATTTAGGAGGAAAAATACCTAAGGGCGCATTGTTGGTAGGCCCTCCGGGTACGGGTAAAACGTTATTGGCTAAAGCTGTTGCAGGGGAAGCTGACGTTCCTTTTTTCTCGTTGGCAGGATCAGATTTCGTTGAAATGTTCGTTGGCGTAGGTGCTTCACGAGTTAGAGATCTTTTCAAACAGGCCAAAGAGAAAGCTCCTTGTATTGTGTTTATTGACGAAATTGATGCTGTAGGTAGAGCCAGAGGTAAAAACCCAAGCATGGGAGGCAATGACGAAAGAGAAAATACACTCAATCAGCTTCTCACCGAAATGGATGGTTTCGGTTCCAATAGCGGCGTTATCATTTTAGCTGCGACTAACCGGGTGGATGTACTTGACAAGGCGCTGTTAAGAGCCGGACGTTTTGATCGTCAGATTCATGTTGACTTGCCTGACTTAAATGAAAGAAAAGAGGTTTTTGGGGTACACTTGCGCCCTATTAAAATAGACGAATCTGTTGATGTTGATTTATTAGCGCGTCAAACTCCGGGTTTTTCGGGCGCTGATATAGCCAATGTATGTAACGAAGCGGCTCTTATTGCGGCACGCCATGGCAAGAAATTTGTCAATAAGCAAGATTTTCTGGATGCTGTTGATAGAATTATCGGCGGATTAGAGAAGAAAACAAAAATTACGACCGAGCAAGAGCGTAGAACAATTGCGCTGCATGAAGCCGGACACGCCAGTTTGTCTTGGCTGTTGGAACATGCCAACCCTCTGATTAAAGTAACCATTGTACCCAGAGGACGCGCGTTAGGTGCAGCATGGTATCTGCCCGAAGAAAGACAAATTACTACAAAGGAACAAATGCTCGACGAAATGTGTGCTACATTGGGCGGAAGGGCTGCTGAAGATTTGTTTGTGGGTAAGATTTCAACCGGTGCAATGAATGATTTGGAACGGGTTACCAAACAAGCGTATGGCATGACTGCGTACTTGGGCATGAGTGAAAAGTTGCCCAACTTGTGCTATTATAATAATGATGAATATTCGTTCAACAGACCTTATAGTGAGCGCACGGCAGAAGTGATTGACGACGAGGTGAAAACAATGGTAAACGAACAGTACGACAGAGCCAAACAAATTTTATCTGAGTATAGTTCGCAACATAATCAGTTAGCAGATTTGCTTATTGAAAAAGAAGTTATATTTGCAGAAGACGTAGAACGGATATTCGGTAAACGTCCATGGGCTTCACGTTCTGAAGAAATCATGGCTGCCGAATCTAAAAAGAAGACTGATTCAAATGATGTTCCTGAAGTTCAATCGTCCGAGTCTGAGGTTTCAGACCAACCATTGGAAGCAGAAGTTGCGAGCAATTAATTTTTTAGACATTGAAAAGTAATTTTATCAAAAGAGCAATAACAGGAGTATTCTTTGTTATTATATTATTGGGTTGTATTTTATACAGCCCAATATCATTCGGTATTCTTTTTTCGATCATCAGCATGATGACAATCAAGGAATTTGCCACTCTCTTTAATCAATCGGGAACCGACATACACATAAACAAACACATTTGTATGCTTGGGGGAATGTATCTATTCCTATCCATTATGATTTATTGCATGGACATGGCAGATGCCAAAGTTTTCATTCCTTATTTAGTTCTGTTGATATATCTAATGATCAGTGAACTTTATTTGCAGAGAAAAAGTCCTTTAAATAATTGGGCTTACGCCATGTTTAGTCAGCTATACATCGGTTTGCCTTTTGCCATGCTTAATGTTCTGGCGTTTCAAACTAACTCCTTAACAAATAGTGCAGAATACAATCCAATATTGCCTCTGTCTATTTTTATATTTATCTGGCTAAATGACACGGGAGCCTATTGTGTTGGAAGCTTATTTGGTAAACATCGCTTGTTTGAACGGATTTCTCCTAAGAAATCATGGGAAGGATCTTTGGGTGGCGGAACAATCGCAATAGGATCTTCTATTGCAATGGCATCGTACTTTACTTTTTTGAATACCGTTGAGTGGATAGGACTTTCGCTGGTCGTTGTTGTATTTGCAACCTGGGGGGATTTAACAGAGTCTTTGTTAAAGAGACAGCTGGGAGTTAAAGATTCCGGCCAAATTTTGCCCGGTCATGGAGGTATGCTCGATCGGTTTGATAGTGCACTGATGGCGATTCCTGCTGCGGTAGTCTATCTTTATCTGATAGAGTTAGTCTAAAAAATATAAAAGCCAGGTTTAGAATTCAAATTCGCCTGGCTTTATTTTTTCTCATTCTACAAGTTTATTCATCCTTTCCGACTAAGCAACTCAATCATAATGCGGGCGGCATGATTGGGTGCTCCGGCACCACCTAACTGATCATTCACCTCTTGATAACCGGCTAGCATATTCTGCCTGTAGGCTTCATTGCTGGTAATGGCTTTCAACTCGGCTTTCATATTGTCAACGGTCATGGTATCTGCTACCAGTTCACGCACAATTTCTTTATCTGCAATGAGATTGACCAAAGAGATAAAGCGTACCTTGAGCAAATGTTTCTTTAAAAATGCGATGAACTTGGCCAACGGGGTGTGATAACACACCACTTGCGGGGTATCGAATAAAGCGGTCTCCAAAGTGGCAGTGCCCGAGGTGACCAAAGCGGCTTTGGCATGAAACAACAAAGGATAGGTTTGCCCGGAAACAAGTTTCACGGGGGTTCCACCAATGAATTGCTCGTAATGGGAGGTATGGATACCGGGTGCTCCAGCCAGCACTAACTGATAATCGGCAAAGGCCGAAGCTGCAGAAATCATATCGGGCAGGTTGTCTTTTATTTCTTGCTTACGACTACCGGCCAAAAGGGCGATTATGGGTTTGTTCTCGAGATTATTGCGCTTGCAGAATTCTTCCTGCGTTTCGCTGTAATGAGATTTGAAAGAGGTAACCTCGTCTAAGGTAGGGTTGCCAACGTAATGAATGTGGTAGTTGTGCTTGCGAAAGAACTCTACCTCAAACGGAAGAATTGAAAATAGTTCGTTCACATCTCGCTTTATATTTTTAATCCGATACTCTTTCCATGCCCATATTTTAGGAGAAATATAGTAATAAACAGGTATGTCTGAGTTTTTATGGATATACTTGGCTATATTCAGATTGAACCCCGGATAATCAACCAGAATAAGAACATCAGGACTCCACTGCATGATGTCTTTCTTGCACAGTTTCATGTTCGACAAGATGGTAGGCAAATGGAGTAAAACGGGAACAAAACCCATGTAGGCGAGCTCTTTATAATGTTTAACGATCTCTCCTCCCTCACCTTTCATTAAATCGCCTCCCCAAAAACGAAACTCTGCATGGACATCTTGTTCTTTCAGTGCACGCATTAAATGAGATGCGTGCAGATCTCCGGATGCTTCTCCTGCTATTACGTAATATTTCATAATCTGCAATTTGTTTTATTGAACGATTATTCTGCAGCAAGCGTTGTCTTCAACTGATTGATGTAATGGTATGCAGTCACATCAACTGTTGTAGGCGTAACCGCCACATAGCCGTTTCTAAGGGCCCAATTATCGCTATTCACATTGTCGGAATCTACAATGGTAAATTCACCTGTAAGCCAAAAATATTTCTTCCCGTTTTCTCTGGGACATGTTTCCCACTCTTTCTGCCAAAATCCTTTGGCTTGCTCGCACACTTTGATTCCTTTATAAGATGGCATGTCGGGGAAGTTGACATTCAAACAAACCAGCTCTGGCAAACCGTCTTTCAACACAGCCGAAACAATTTGCTGAACATAACGGTGGGCAGGAGAGAAATCGGCATCCGCCTGATGGTTACACAAAGAAAAGCCGATTGACGGAATGCCATTGAGACAACCTTCTATTACCACTCCCATAGTGCCCGAGTAATGAACGCTTGTAGCTGAATTATCTCCGTGATTAATTCCTCCAATCACTAAATCAGGATTTCTCTCAAGAATTGCATTTCTGGCTAATTTGATGCAATCCGCAGGTGTGCCCGAACATTTATAAACGGTGAGGCCAACCTCTTTCCGAACCAGTTGATAATGAATTGGAGTGGTCACTGTCAGCGCGCAACCACTACCGGATCTGGGAGCATCGGGAGCTACAACCACAATTTCACCCAAGGGGCGAAGAAACTTAATAAGCTCACTAATACCTTTTGCCGTAAAGCCATCGTCGTTAGAAACCAGAATAAGGGGTCTTTTATTTTCCATTCAAAAATCTTTCTTAATATTGATACCACAAAAATAGCAAAAAACATAGGAATAATGAAACTCTGGTTCATAACTGCTTACTGATAATTACAATTAAGGTTTAGTAACCCATATCTATAATAATAAGGGTATAAGCCGTTTATAAATCTTAATGTTCTGCAAGTGAGTAAAAAAAAGACTGTTAATTCAACTAAAATATTTATATTTGCGTGCTTAATGAGTACTAAAGAAAAATGTGAGTAACAGAAGTTATTAACAGAAACAACGTTTTATCAACAGTTTGAGAAAAGTTTCATTTTTTTAGTAGGCTCTCTGAGTTTTTATGATTTATTTCGCTGCCATAAATTAAAGGCATATGGGAAAAATAATTGCTTTGGCTAACCAAAAAGGTGGCGTTGGAAAAACGACCACTACGATAAATCTTGCAGCATCGCTCGCCACACTTGAGAAGAGAGTTTTGGTTGTTGATGCCGATCCGCAGGCTAATGCTTCTTCCGGATTGGGAGTTGATATCAAACAATCTGAATATACTATCTATGAGTGTATAATTGACCGGACTGATGTAAGAAAGGCCATTCATGATACTGAGATCGAATCATTAAAAGTGATATCTTCGCATATAAATCTGGTTGGAGCTGAGATTGAAATGTTGAATCTTAAAAACAGAGAGAAAATATTGAAGGAGGTATTAGAACCTTTAAAGAGTCAGTATGACTATATACTGATTGATTGTTCTCCTTCATTGGGATTAATTACAATCAATGCGCTCACAGCCGCCGATTCGGTCATTATTCCGGTACAGGCAGAGTATTTTGCATTGGAAGGAATCAGCAAACTCCTTAATACGATTAAAATTATAAAGTCAAAACTGAATCCGACTTTAGAAATTGAAGGATTTCTATTGACCATGTATGACTCGAGGTTACGACAGGCTAACCAAATATATGATGAGGTGAAGAAACACTTTCAGGAACTTGTCTTTAAAACGGTTATTCAACGTAACGTAAAATTAAGCGAAGCACCCAGTTATGGTTTGCCCACAATTTTGTATGATGCAGAATCAACCGGTGCAAAGAACCATTTGTCATTAGCAAAAGAACTTATAAGCAAAAACAAAAATAAATAGTATGGTACAAAGAAGAAATGCGCTAGGAAGAGGACTCGATGCCTTACTATCTATGGATGAGGTGCAAACCGAAGGTTCTTCTTCTATCAATGAAATTGAATTATCGAAAATATCCGTAAATCCCAATCAGCCGCGTCGTGAATTCGACGAAACAGCATTAAGTGAGCTGGCCGACTCTATTTCAGAAATAGGAATTATTCAGCCTATCACTCTACGTAAGATCAACGAAGACGAATATCAGATAATTGCCGGAGAAAGACGTTATCGCGCTTCTTTGAAAGCAGGACTCAAATCAATACCTGCTTACATCCGTACCGCTGATGATGAGAATGTCATGGAAATGGCATTGATAGAAAACATTCAACGTGAAGATCTTAACTCTGTTGAAATAGCATTGGCTTATCAACATTTGATTGAGCAATATGACTTAACACAAGAACGCCTTAGCGAAAGAGTAGGTAAAAAACGTACTACTATAGCCAACTACCTGCGTTTGTTAAAACTGCCCGCACCTATACAAATGGCCCTTCAAAACAAACAGATAGATATGGGGCATGCACGCGCTCTGATCACATTGACTGATCCTAAACTACAGATTAAAGTGTTTGAGGAGATTATTCAGCATGCTTATTCTGTTCGTAAGGTTGAGGAAATCGTTAAGTCGTTAAGTGAAGGAGAGACCATTACAAGTGGGAATAAAAAAATAGTGCCTAAAAGAAAGAAACTACCGGAAGAATTCAACTTACTAAAAAAACATCTTTCGGGTTTCTTTAATACGAAGGTCCAATTAACCTGCTCCGAAAAGGGTAAAGGCAAAATAAGCATTCCTTTTAATAACGAAGAAGAACTAGAACGTATTATGGGAAAGCTTGATTCATTAAAGAAGTAAATGATAATTAAGAATCAAAAATATTACTGGAAAATAATATGTCTGCTTGTTTGCTTAACGCACACCGGGGTAGGTTGCGTATATGCACAGGAAGCTGCTGCTCGAAGAAAAAGATTATCAATCAACGAAGTCTCGGAAACGGATATTCGCAGAAATGATTCGATAGCCATCTCGGATAGTTTGGCACTAGCAAACCAGCGCAATATTAAGAAGTTGTCTTCACCGGTGTTACTGGCAGACAGCCTGAAAAATGACAGTGTTAATTTTGCGAAGAACAAAAAACAATGGATACCCAATTCGGGCAAAGCAACCTGGTTGGCTGTTATTTTTCCGGGAGGAGGACAGATATACAACAAGAAATATTGGAAACTCCCCATTATATACGGAGGCTTTGCCGGATGTGCCTATGCGTTGAGCTGGAATAATAAGATGTATAAGGATTATTCACAGGCGTATATGGATTTAATGGATGACAATGAAAATACAAACAGTTATTTGGATTTATTGCCTCCCAATGCTAACTATACCGATAGTCAGCTACAATCTGTACTAAAGAAAAGGAAAGATATGTATAGGCGTTATCGGGATATGAGCATCTTTGCATTTATTGGCGTGTATCTTGTGTCAATCATTGATGCCTATGTTGATGCAGAATTATCAAGCTTCGACATCACACCGGATTTAAGCATGAAGGTAGAACCAACTATAATTAACAACCGGACTCAAGCGGGCAAATCAGTCGGATTGCAATGTAGTTTCCGTTTCTAAAAAAAGTAAATATGAAGAATAAAAACATGATAAGCGAACTTCTCAAAACAGTTAATGGGGGTGTATACAGAATTCTGTTTCTGGTTATTACGGTAACCGTAGCAGAGAATTTAAATGCACAAAGCGTTGACGTTGTGGTTCGTGACAACGGAGTAGAGAGACAGGAAAGTATTGACTTACCCAAAAGTATGACTTACCCGATAGACAGTCTACTGAATGACTGGAAGGCTAAAACGTATCTCCAATTGGGTAAGGATTGCAATACCTCCGAAGAGAATCCGTACTTCAGTGATTCCATATATGTAGACCGGCTTTCAAGGATTCCCAGTGTGATGGAAATGCCTTACAATGACGTCGTAAGGAAGTTCATTGATATGTATGCTTCACGTTTGCGCGAACAAGTATCCTTCATGCTCAGCGCTTCAAATTTTTACATCCCTATCTTTGAAGAAGCTTTAGATGCTTATAACCTGCCTTTGGAACTCAAATATTTACCCGTTATCGAATCGGCTTTAAACCCGTCGGCAGTGTCACGTGCAGGTGCTTCGGGATTATGGCAATTTATGATAGGCACCGGTAAAATATACGGTTTAGAGGTTAACAGCCTCGTTGATGAAAGAAGGGATCCTATCAAAGCAACATGGGCAGCAGCCAGATACTTAAAAGACTTGTATGAGATATACCAAGATTGGAATTTAGTGATTGCAGCCTATAACTGCGGACCGGGAAATATCAATAAGGCTATACGTCGCTCAGGGGGCAAGAATGATTATTGGAGCATTTATAATTTGTTGCCGAAAGAGACCAGAGGCTATGTTCCTGCTTTCATTGCCGCTAATTATTTAATGACGTATTATTGTGATCATAATATCTGCCCCATGGAGACAGATATTCCTGCTAATACAGATACCGTGCAAGTAACGAAAGCACTGCATTTTGAACAAATAGCCGATATCTGCGGTATCAGTATGGAGCAAATTAAAAGCTTAAATCCACAATACAGAAAGAATATTATTCCCGGCAACATAAAGCCATATACCCTCAGATTGCCCTACAATCAGGTCAGCACGTTCATTGATAGCCAGGACACTATTTACAAACATCGTGCTGAAGAACTTTTCAGCGACAGAAAGATCGTCGAGGTAAAAAACGAACCTGCTACTGTACGTAAATCAACTCCCCGAGGTACAGCTACGTATCATAAAATAAGAAGTGGAGAGACTTTATCTACTATTGCTGAGAGATACAATGTGCGTATCAGTGATCTCAGGAAATGGAATAACATTCGAAATAATAGGATTACTGCAGGAAAGCGTTTGAAAATATATAAATAAGAGGCAGTCGGATCGTATTTTCGAAAAAAAAGTTTTATATTTCCGCATATTAGATTGAAAGTAGAATCAACCTAATATGCGGAAATATTGTTGTATTTACAATATGATAAGAAAAGGGTGCACAGTGCTTGTATGCTCTTGATTTTTGATTATTTTTGCAAACCAACGAACAAAAAAGTGCATGATGGAGAATGTGATATATAACGAGATGTCTGATGAAGAGATGATTGACCAATCATTTCAGGAACTTCTGAATGACTATTTGGCGACTAAGCATCGTAAGCGTGTTGAAGTAATCACCAAAGCATTCAATTTTGCTAATCAGGCGCATAAAGGAGTAAAACGTCAATCAGGAGAGCCCTACATTATGCACCCGTTAGCTGTTGCAAAGATTGTATGCAATGAAATTGGCTTAGGTTCCACATCAATCTGTTCTGCACTGCTGCATGATGTGGTTGAAGATACCGATTACACGGTTGAAGATATTGAAAACATATTCGGTCCCAAGATTGCTCATATTGTTGACGGGCTGACAAAAATATCGGGCGGCATTTTTGGTGATAAAGCATCGGCTCAAGCCGAGAACTTCAAGAAACTGCTTCTCACCATGTCTGACGATATACGGGTGATTCTTATTAAAATAGCCGACCGCTTGCACAATATGAGAACACTCGGTTCCTTGCTACCCAATAAGCAATATAAAATAGCCGGAGAAACACTATACATCTATGCCCCTTTGGCTAATAGGCTGGGCCTGAACAGAATAAAGACCGAGCTCGAAAACCTGAGTTTCAAATACGAACACCCCGAAGAGTACCAGGAGATTGAAGAAAAGCTGGCAGCTAGTGCCGCTGAACGCGAAGAAGCCTTCCAATCTTTCACCGCTCCTATCAGAGTACAACTTGATAAAATGGGGCTTAAATATAGAATTATAGCACGCGTCAAGTCCATTTACTCCATCTGGAACAAGATGCAAACCAAACACGTTCCTTTCGAAGAGATCTTTGATTTACTCGCTGTGCGTATTATTTTTGATCCTCGAAATGAGGAAGAAGAATTGAACGACTGTTTCGACATATATGTATCCATATCCAAGATATACAAACCGCATCCCGACAGATTGCGCGATTGGGTAAGCCACCCCAAAGCCAATGGCTATCAGGCCCTTCATGTTACGTTGATGGGAAACAACGGCCAATGGGTTGAAGTGCAGATACGTAGCGAAAGAATGAATGATGTAGCCGAGCAAGGATTTGCCGCACATTGGAAATACAAAGAAGGAGGAGGCAGCGAAGATGAAGGGGAACTTGAAAAATGGTTGCGTACCATTAAAGAAATACTAGACGACCCCCAACCGGATGCCATCGATTTTCTTGATACCATTAAGCTAAATCTTTTTGCTTCTGAGATATTTGTATTCACCCCTAAAGGTGAAATAAAAACCATGCCTCAAAATTCAACCGCGCTTGATTTTGCTTTTTCGTTGCACACAGATTTAGGAAGTCATTGCATTGGTGCCAAAGTAAACCACAAACTGGTTCCCCTTAGCCATAAATTAGAGAGTGGTGACCAGGTTGAAATCCTGACTTCCAAATCTCAACGCGTACAACCTTCATGGGAAGTGTTTGCTACAACAGCCAAAGCAAGAGCTAAAATTGCAGCTATACTGAAGAAAGAACAAAAGAGCTTTCAAAAGGAGGGCGAACGTATCTTACATGACTTCTTGCTCGAAGAAGAGCTTCAGGCGGATGAGTCAAATATAGAAAAACTCTGTAAGCTTCACAATATGAAGACTGCTGATGATCTGTACATGGCTATTGGCAGTAAGAATGTTATATTAGGAGACACGGATAGAAATGAATTAAAAGAGAAAGCCAGCAACTGGAAGAAATATCTGACGTTCTCTTTTGGTACCAACAAAGAGAACAAAGACCGTCCAGAAGAGAAAGCCAGTCAAGAGAAGATTAATCCTAAACAGATACTCAAACTCACAGATGATAGTATTCAAAAGAACTATGCAATAGCCGATTGTTGTCAGCCAATACCGGGTGATGATGTATTGGGTTACATGGATGAAAATGAAAAAATTACCATTCACAAAAGACAATGCCCGGTTGCTGTTAAACTAAAAAGTAGCTTTGGTAATCGTATCATCGCTACCACGTGGGATACCCACAAAGCACTATCCTTTCTTGTTTATATCTACATTAAAGGAATTGACAGTGTAGGTTTGCTCAACGAAATCACTCAGGTTATTTCACGTGAATTGAATGTGAACATCCGCAAACTAAACATTGAAACGAACGATGGCATTTTTGAAGGAAAGATTCAATTGTACGTTCACGATGTTGACGATGTGAAAAAGATATGCAATAACCTTCGTAAGATCAATCAGATTAAAGCAGTTACCCGTGTCGAATCATAAGCGGGTAACAGCTGTTTAAATCTCGTCGAGCTCCTTTTTCATGGCCAACAGTTCCTCCTTTATTGATTTTAAATGCTCCACAATCTCAAAATTGCGGATTGTATTTTCTTTATTGTCTTTCAACTTTTGTCGCGCTCCGGGTAAAGTCATTCCTTTTTCTTTCACCAAATGATAGATGAGCTTAATGGTCTCAATATCCTCCTTCCGATACTGCCGGGTGCCACCCGACGTTTTACGCGGTTTGATCTGAGGAAATTCCTTCTCCCAAAAACGTAGTAAAGACTCGTTTACATCAAACATCTCTGCAACCTCGCTAATTGAATAATATAATTTCAATTCTTTATTCGTATTAAGAGCCATATTCATTAAAAGCTAACTAATTAATTTAATCAAATACTTTACCATGATTCGCTGCTATTTGAATCATTTTGTCATAATCTTCAGCACTTAAATCCATGAAGTAATAGTTGACCGGATTCACTCTTTGGCCTTTTACATGCACCTCATAGTGCAAATGCGGCCCCGTACTTCTTCCTGTACTACCCACACCCCCAATCACTTCACCTCTTACCACTTTCTTACGGAGCTTCGTCCTAAAATCTTTCAGGTGTGCATACACTGTTTTGTATCCGAAACCGTGATCAATAATAATTGTATTACCATAAGCACCATCCCAGCCCATTTTAACGACTACCCCGTCGCCCGTTGCGTACACATCCGTTCCCGGATGAGCCGAGAAATCCATTCCCCCGTGAAACTTAGCACTACCATAAATCGGATCAATGCGCACCCCATATCCCGATGCCGTCTGCCGCAGTTTCTTGTTAGCCACCGGTTGAATGGCAGGAATACACTTTAACATCTCATCATGATTCTTGCACATGGCAACCACATCATCAAAAGAGCGTGACTGCACATAAAGTTGTCTGCGCAGAAGGTCCATTTTCTTTGTTGTACTCACCACCAGTTCAGCATTCGCCATTTCCATTAGCTCTTCATAGCGATTGGTTCCACCGTAGCCAGCCTTCCTTATCACCTCGGAAATAGGATCAGCCTGAAAAATAACCCGGTAAAGATTATCATCACGTTGTTGAATATCCTGCATGACCCCCAGCGCTTCATCCAATCTTTTTGAAAGCACATGATACTGCGCAGTGAGCTGACTGTTCTCCATTCTAAGCTCCTTTTCAGACGGTGATCCAAAAATGATAAGTAAAAGAATAAAAGCGCCCGCACCCAGTCCCATACCAATAAAAAGTCTGCGGGCTATACTCAAAGCTCGTTGACGAACGGTGGGATAAATGCGGTCATACGTCTGTGTCCGTGGGTTATAAATATAGTAAACTTTACGCATCAGGCAAAAATATTTCACGTAATAATAGGGCAAAAATAATAAAACGAGCTATCTTTGCACATCTTTTTTTAGAATATTAACCTCAAAGATTCCAAGTTGCATAGATCAATATATTTGAGGCGATTGATGAATCTGAATAATATAAGCGAATAAATAGTATGTTAACTGCAAAAGAGATTAGAGAATCATTCAAGAATTTTTTCGAATCGAAAGGACATCAAATTGTTCCTTCGGCTCCAATGGTGATTAAAGATGACCCTACGCTCATGTTTACGAATGCGGGGATGAACCAATTTAAAGATATTATTTTAGGTAATCATCCGGCAAAGTATAAGAGAGTAGCCGATTCACAGAAATGTCTTCGTGTAAGTGGTAAGCATAACGACTTGGAAGAAGTAGGTCATGATACCTACCATCACACCATGTTTGAGATGCTAGGTAACTGGTCATTTGGAGACTATTTCAAGAAAGATGCCATAGAGTGGGCCTGGGAATACTTGGTTGAAGTATTGAAGCTGGATCCTAATCGTTTGTATGCAACTGTATTCGAAGGCAATCCGCAGGAAAATCTGGAGCGCGACAATGAAGCCGCTGCTATCTGGGGACAATTTCTGCCGGCCGACAGAATTATCAACGGAAACAAGCACGATAACTTCTGGGAGATGGGTGATACCGGTCCCTGCGGTCCCTGTTCGGAGATTCATATCGACTTGCGTAGTGATGCCGAGCGTGAGGCAGTTAGCGGACTGACACTTGTTAACCAAAGCCATCCGCAGGTTATTGAAATATGGAACCTTGTTTTCATGCAATACAACCGCAAAGCCGACGGTAGTCTGGAAGGCCTCCCTGCCAAAGTGATAGACACCGGTATGGGCTTCGAACGCCTTTGCATGGCTCTGCAACAGAAAACATCAAACTATGATACCGATGTTTTCCAGCCCATTATTAAAGAAATAGCCCAAATGGCAGGAATCCAGTACGGAGCCGATGCGCAAAGCGACATTGCCATGCGCGTTATTGCCGACCACATACGTACCATTTCATTCTCCATAACAGACGGACAGCTGCCCTCGAATGCCAAAGCCGGATACGTAATCCGCCGCATTCTGAGACGCGCGGTGCGTTACGGATATACCTTCCTCAATCAGAAGCAAGCGTTCATGTACAAGCTCTTACCCGTGCTTATCAGCAACATGGGCGATGCCTACCCCGAGTTGGTGTCACAAAAAGGACTGATTGAGAAAGTAATCAAAGAAGAAGAAGAATCCTTCCTTCGTACGTTGGAAACAGGTATTCGTTTGCTCGATAAAACGATGAGCGATGCCAAGGCCGCAGGTCAAAACGTGATTAATGGTAAAGACGTGTTTACCCTATATGACACGTTTGGATTTCCGCTTGACCTCACCGAGCTCATTCTGAGAGAAAATGGAATGACTCCGGATATTGAAGAGTTCCATGCCGAAATGCAGAAGCAAAAAGAGAGAGCCCGTAATGCAGCAGCCGTTGAAACGGGCGACTGGATTGTGCTCAAAGAAGGAACCACCACATTTGTTGGTTATGATTACACCGAGTACGAAGTATCCATTCTGCGCTATCGTCAGGTAAAACAAAAAAGCCAAACCCTGTACCAGTTGGTGCTTGACTACACCCCATTCTATGCAGAGAGCGGAGGTCAGGTAGGAGATACCGGTGTGATAGTAAGTGAGTTCGAAACCCTTGAAATAATAGATACCAAGAAAGAAAACAACCTGCCGGTACACATTGCCAAAAAACTGCCCGAGCAACTAGATGCTCCCATGATGGCATGTGTTGATACCGATAAGCGTGCAGCTTGTGCAGCCAACCACTCGGCAACCCACCTGCTCGATGAAGCATTGCGTGAAGTATTGGGCGACCACGTAGAGCAAAAAGGCTCCTTGGTCACTCCGGATTCGTTGCGTTTTGACTTCTCACACTTCCAGAAAGTAACCGATAAAGAAATTCGCGAAGTAGAACACCTGGTAAATGCCAAAATACGTCAGAACATACCGTTAACAGAATACCGCAACATCCCCATAGCCGAAGCCAAAGAGCTGGGCGCCATTGCCCTTTTCGGTGAAAAATACGGTGATGAAGTGCGCGTCATTCAATTTGGCAAGTCCGTAGAGTTCTGCGGAGGCACACACGTGAAGGCAACCGGTCACATCGGCATGATGAAGATCGTATCAGAAAGCTCAGTAGCAGCAGGTGTACGCCGTATAGAGGCCTATACCGGTGCACGTGTGGAAGAGATGCTTGACACCATTCAAGATACGCTGACCGATTTGAAAGCCCTTTTCAACAATGCTCCCGATCTGGCTAATGCCATCAGAAAGTACATTGACGAAAATGCCGGATTGAAGAAGCAAGTCGATGAGTTTATGAAAGAGAAAGAAGCTCAGATCAAGCAAACCCTTCTGAAGAACATCCAAGAGATTAACGGCATCAAAGTGATAAAAACCTGCATGCCCATACCAGCCGAAGCCATTAAGAATATAGCCTTCCAGTTGCGTGGTGAAATAACAGAGAACCTATTCTTTGTTGCAGGTACTGTTGACGCTCAGAAGCCGTTGCTTACCGTTATGCTCAGCGACAACCTGGTAGCCGGCGGACTCAATGCCGGTAAGCTGGTTAAAGATGCTGCGAAGCTTATTCAGGGCGGTGGCGGCGGACAAGCCCATTTCGCTACGGCAGGAGGCAAGAACGTTGACGGTTTGCATGCAGCTGTTGATAAAGTGATAGAGCTAGCCGGCATTTAATATATTCGGTATTTGAATAGCCGAAGTTATTTAGGCTTGTGTAACACAATGAGGGGCTGTCCTGGAAGTAGGATAGCCCCTTTTTTGCTTTACTAATTTCCACAGGACGGCAATAAATTTTATTATCAGGCATAAAAGTATTATCTTTGTCCACAACATAATCTAAGATTCTACAATTATGCTCGAAACACTTCTTCAATCATCTTACTTCTCACTCTTTTTAATTATTGCACTGGGCTTTATGCTGGGCAGAGTTAAAATTATGGGACTTTCGCTGGATGTATCGGCGGTCATCTTTATCGCTCTTTTATTCGGTCATTTGGGAGTAGTCATTCCCAAAGAATTGGGAAATATCGGTTTGGTACTGTTCATCTTTACCATCGGTATACAAGCCGGACCGGGTTTCTTTCAGTCGTTTCGCTCCAAAGGTAAAACCTTAATCATACTCACCTCTATATTGGTGGGATCAGCATCATTAATAGCTGTTATCGCTAAATATATCCTAGATATTGATACGCCTAGTGTCGTGGGACTTATTTCCGGTGCGCTGACCAGTACCCCGGGACTGGCGGTAGCCATTGATACGACCAATTCGCCCGCGGCTTCCATTGCCTACGGAATTGCTTATCCTTTTGGAGTTATCGGTGTTATTCTATTCATTAAACTACTTCCGAAAATGATGCGGATTGACATACAAAAAGAAGCACAATTGGTGGAGGAACAAAGAAGAGATATGCATCCCAAACTATCAACGGCTTCATTCCGCGTAAGCAATGCCAATGTATTCGGCAAAAGTCTGGCACAACTCAACGTACGCAGCATGACGGGAGCTGTTGTGTCCAGAGTCAAAAGCGGCAACAAAACCATTATTCCGGTAGCCTCAACCGTTTTGCTGGAAGGCGATCTGATTAAGGCCGTGGGCAATGAGCAGTCGCTGGAACAACTTGCCATATTAATGGGCGAACGCGTTGATATTGACTTGCCATTGGGAACTACACAGGAGCTACAATCTTTGTTGCTTACAAATAAAGAAATAATCAACAATACACTAGGTTTCTTAAATCTTCAAGGAACATTTGGCTGCACCGTGACACGAGTTCGCCGAAGCGGTATTGATCTTTCTCCGGAACCAAATCTGGTACTCAAATTCGGCGATAAACTGATGGTAGCCGGAGAACGTGAAAGCGTAAAACAACTGGGACATTTCATTGGTAACGATGAGAAACGATTGTCGGATACAGACTTCTTCCCCATTGCCGCCGGCATTGTTTTAGGCATTTTATTCGGCAAGCTGAGCCTCTCCTTTTCCGATTCATTCAGCTTCTCTTTCGGCCTAACGGGAGGCATCTTGATGGTTGCCTTGATTCTGAGTGCCATCGGCAAAACAGGTCCCATAGTATGGACCATGTCGGGTGCAGGCAATCAATTGTTGCGCCAACTGGGACTGCTTCTCTTCTTAGCCGAAGTAGGGACATCGGCCGGCGTTAATTTGGTTTCTACTTTTCAGGAAAGTGGCTTAACCTTGTTTGGCGTAGGTATTGCTGTCACCTTACTACCCATGATTATAGCAACATTAGTTGGACATTTTATCTTCAAAATTAATATCCTCGACTTGATAGGAACCTTAGCCGGAGGAATGACCAGCACCCCCGGACTGGCAGCAGCCGATTCGATGTCGGACAGTTCGGCACCGAGTGTGGCTTACGCCACGGTCTACCCCATCGCCATGGTTATCCTGATTCTTTTCATTCAACTGATTGCCAATGTGGTTTATTAGTACTTACATGCTATACGTATGTACACTCACCCCTTGTGCCGAAGGCAGGTAGTTAATACCATACCAAGCCATTTGCAGTAAAAGAAAAGAGATAAGTAGCATGATCAGTGCAATTGAATATGAAGTCTTGCGATGTAACCGATAATGAATATAACTTAGGTAACAAAACCAAGTAATGGCCGCCCAGGTTTCTTTGGGATCCCAGCTCCAATAATGTCCCCAAGCCTCTTTTGCCCATAACGCACCGGATAAAAGTCCTAACGTCATAAAGGAGAATCCTATCTGCACCAAGTTATCACACATATCCATTTCCATTGCTGCCGGACGTTTGTTTTTTCTCAAAAGCAGGTACAGCGCCATAACAGTAGCCGCACCCAGCATCGCATAGGCAAACATATAAACAATTACATGAGGCACAAACCAAGGACTTTGCAAAGCAGGCATCAAAGTCTTGTTATGGATATCGGGTTTTAACAAATTCACGCCAATAAAAACCAGTGCCAGCACAGTGCTGAAGGAAAGAATCCATTTATACCTCCAGCGCAGGTACGTCATAAGACCCACCAAAGGAAGAAAAAAAGAATACCACAAACGGGTCTCACCCATCGTACGCATGGGAGGACGTTCCAATGACACCCACAATCCGATGATAAATGCCGCAAAAATCAATAAACCCGCCAAGGTAAATCCACAGGCCTTCGCAATCCTATTTCCTCGCCAGGCAAACCATGCACCCGCCAGCCAGCAACAGAAAGCCGGTAAGGCAAACATCCAAAAATCAGTCCAGCTTATCATGAACACCCTCCTTCCTTTTTTGAAAAACAAACAAAGCCAGTGCACCGGCAATCATCATGAGTATACCCGTATACACCACGGGCAACCATGGATCTCTCACCAGCTGAAACACACTGACATCACTCCAGCGCCCTTTACTTTCATCATAACCCAATTGATAAATCTTCCATCCGTCTACCTGTACGGGCTTATTGACTTCAATCACTTCACGAATGGTTTTGCCCGATTCCGTGTAGACCGTCACATCCGAATAAAAACGCTTAGGCTCAGGTTCCGGCATTACCAAACTGACTTTATCATTTAAACGCATGGCTTTATAGGGAAACATATAATTACCGCAACTAACCCATCCTTCATGTGTATCGCCTGTTTTTCTATGACTCACCCGAATATACAAAGCCATTGTGGCCCCCACAGAATGAAACTCCACGTATTTCAACGTATCACCCGTAGGCACACCAGCCGCCATGGGCAGTTTAGTAATAACTGCCACATCCCAGTCGAGAAGCTTTCCTACAGCAGCACTATCTTCTACCAAAAAATGATCCGGCTTCCCCTTGGGTAACATATCGCCGGTTTCATTGTCTATCAGCATCAGCTTAGGCGGATATTCTTCTATGGAAAACTCATGTAATTCAATAGCCAAAGGTAGTTCCAACACATCCCCCCGTTCATTAGTTGCCATCCACTGGGGACGCCCCACTAACGTATTCATCTCAAGTTGTTGAATATCTGCGCTGCCCAAAACCGCACCGGTAAGGGCAATAAGCAACCCCAAGTGATTAAGTACAAAAGGGATGTCCTTCCATTGGGCAGAGAAAAGCCGTAGAAAAACAGTCATGCCCAACACCGCAATGAACCAAACGAATAGAAATGCAAAAGCCCAGTTAGATAACATCTGTGCAAAGCCGGGCCAGGCATCTCCTTCGTGCATGTAACCGGGTAGTTGTTTCACTAATCCCATAACCAAGGTCAGTAAAGCCAAAGAAGAAATGGAAGAGATGGCAGCCTGATAACTGCTCAGCCATCGCAAAGCAGCAAACTTTCTTCGAAAAAAGTGCAACAGAAGTAACAAGAGAAAAAAGACAACGGCAGCCAATAAATTGATCGGATAAGCCAGTGTTTCGAGGTGAAAGCCTCCTACGGCAGCCTGCAATGACAAACCAGTCAGAAATAGTCCTCCACAAATGACGTAACCTTCTTTATACCCCCAGGGTTGTTTCCACATACTATCAGATATTTAATTAAGAACCACCGTCACGACGCGGGCAACGGTGGTTCTGCAAACATAGCTATTTTTATTATATCTGTGCCAATCTTCCTTTGGCTTTTGCTTTTTCAAGCCATTTGGGAACAGTCACTTTCAGGAATTGTTCTTTTTCCTGATGTTCCTTTTTCATATCCAATCCGATGTATTGCTGTGCCTTCTCTTTGGTTGAAATATCGGGCATCGGCACATCACCGGTGAAACCGTTTTTAGCTAGTACTTTGGCAATAGACAAGCGAGCCTGTAATGCCCTGTCTAAACCATGTCCCAGAATACGTTGTATTTCCTGAGGAGCATGGAAAGAAGCCCCATGCGAAGCAACGGAGAAATCCCAGCGCCACTGTGCCTGACGAATCAGCTTGAGTACATCCTTCATTTGTGCTTCGGTAGCACCTTTGTCCCAAGCGAATTTGGCTTCTATGTGAGCTTTAGCCAGTTCTTGCTCCAACCTGTTACGAGCCTCATTGGCTTTACGCTGACGTTCGTACACATTGTTACGCAATGTCTCTTCACTTTCTCTGTGGCACACCAGACAAGTGCGGTCAATCTTAGCCAGCGGACTTTGCACATGGTGATCGCTGTACTTAATGCCTCCTTCCGCCATATAAGGCATGTGGCAATCGGCACAGGAAACGCCCCGTTGTCCGTGAATACCCATCTGAGCAATTTCAAAATCAGGGTGTTGCGCTTTGATGACAGGCGTCTGACTCAACGCATGCTTATAATCATAAAATTCGGCCTCATCGTAATACTCTTCAATTTTCTCGGCGGTAATACCTTTATCCCACGGGAAAGTCAGGTAATTGTCACTTTTACGAAAATAATATTCTACGTGACATTGAGCACACACCAGTGAGCGCATCTCCTGCGGAGTAGCCTCATCGATATTCTTTCCCTGACGGGCAAATGCCTCACGCAGAGCCGGTCGACTGATATGCAGATTCATCGTTTCCGAATCGTGACAGTCGGAACAACCGATAGGGTTCACGATTTCGCTTCCCCAAAACGCCCATTTCTTGTTATAAAAAGAATCAACTCCTACAGCCTCCATCATCCGTGGTACGTCCGGACTTTTGCAAGTCCAGCAGGTAGCCGGTTGCGGACCATCATGATCACCAGTAGGTGCACCGGTACGGAGCGTGCGATGCACATCCTCAATGGCATGCATGTGTCCGCGAGGCGTTGTGTAGTCTTTAGAAAAAGCATATCCGGCCCATAGAATGACCATTTCCGGTCGTTGAGCCAGCACATCAACAGCTTCGCTGCCGTTGAACTCGCTTTTAAAGTCAGTCTCTGCAGTACGCAGCCACGTGGCATATTCTCTGGGATAATTATCCTTGAATATTTCATTGCGCGGTTCAATGCCTTTAATATCCACCTTCTTGTTATTAAAGACACTTGCCACCTCAGCTCTGTGTTCCAGCATAGAGGCAACTACCAGACCAAGTACAAATACAACAACCATTGTTCCGGCGAACAACAGCCACCCTTGCCAGGTTTTGAGTTTTCTTTCCATATCCGCTATATTATTTTTTCATTATTTTCTTCAACCATTGAGGTACCGGTGATTCCGGGTAAGGAACCAACGCATTGGGAGTTGTCGAAAGACTCACCTTGCCATGCCCAACTTCCTTGTGACAATCCCAACAAGCCTTGCCCTCACCAACCTGAGTCTGCATGTAAGAAAGGCGTCCGTCTTTTACAAATTCAGTATTCAGCTGAGTATGGCAACGGATGCAGTTGTTCATAATAACCTCTGAACTTTGAGGAATTGCCTGAATAACCTGAGGTTCCGTATTCGTAAGGAACACAGCAGTATGGCGCGTACCGTCCATCGCCTTGAACAAATACTTCCGAAACATATTTTCATGAGGAACATGGCAATCATTGCATGTGGTGTTACGACCGTGTGAACCGTGTGCCCACGTATCATAGTAAGCGCCCATGAGGTGACAGTTAACGCAGGCCGACGGATCATCTCCCAAGTAGGTATGAGCCCTTAGCAGATACAGGAAAAGAAAACCACCACCGAAAATGAATCCTGCGGAAACAACAAGAAACAGCTTCAACCTGTATGAAAGAGTTATAGGTACTTTTTTCATAAAACTATTAGATTCCGTAACGGTGCTAAAATAAAAAATCTATTCCGTAAAAACAAGTAAAGAGTAAAAAAAATAATTAGTTTTGCAAAGAATCCACAAAAAAGGACACTATGCACCTCTACCCTATTATTCTTGTTGCCATAAGTTGCTTATACTGCCAACCAACCCGGAGGCAGTCAGCAACACCCCGTGTAATCATTACAGCTCCACAAGGTTATGCCCAACGGTTGGAAAAAGCACTGCAAGAAAAGGATATTGCAACTTATTCTTGTCCCATGATAGAAACAAAAGTACTACCTGAAGAAGCCAAGATGAATCAATTCCTGAAAGAGATGCAGAACTATGACTACATCGCCTTCTCGAGCCGCAAAGCCATTGAATCTTTCTCCATTGCATTGGCAAAACATCCGGAGGCTAAACTGTATTTGCAACAAATAACGCTCTGCGCCATTGGTAAAGATGCCGAATATCTTAAAAAGGAATTGGAAATAAGCGATGTATTATTACCCGACGAAGCCAGTCCCATGGGCATCGTTGCCAAACTAAAAACCCGGCCGGACATCAGCGGAAAGCGAATAGCCGTATTGGCTCCTTGGGTAAAAGACATACCCGAACCCGATGTGGTACCCGATTTTATGCGTGCACTCGAAGCCATTCAAATGCAAGTAACACGCATTGACGCTTACACAACCTGTGCCAGCGAAGAGAACATACAAAACCGGTTTGCCGAACTGATCCGGACAAAGACAGCAAGCTGCCTTGTGTTTACCAGCGGAGCCGAAATTGAGGTCGCCTTGCAAACGTGCAAGAAGCACCACCTTTCAACCGACAGCCTTGAGATTGCCTGTTTCGGCCCTTACACAGCCGCATACGCAAGAAAAAAAGGGCTCAAAGTAAGCATTGTAGCGCAAGACTTTAGTGCTTTTACAGGATTGGCAACGGCCATCCATCAATATTATCAGAATAAAAAGTAGACTTATTTATCCAGATACTCCCTTTTATAAATATCAAAACAGAGAATAAACACCGAGATCAGAAGCGGGCCAAAGATAACTCCCATAAAACCAAACAGCGGTAAACCGATGACCACACCGAACACAGTTATAAGCGGATGAATGTTGGCCATTTTCTTTTGCAGCATGAAACGAATAAGGTTATCAACATTGGTGATGATAATCAACGCGTAGGCAGCCAGTCCGGCAGCATTTACCCAATCGCCCAACAGCGCCATGTATACAACAAGGGGCAGCCAGATAAGAGCAGTACCAACCAGCGGAATAACAGTAGCGAAACAGGTTAGGAAACCAAAGAGCAGTGCATTGGGTGCCCCGAAAATAAAGTAACCCGCCATAGCAATTCCTCCTTGAATAACAGCCAGCAAAGGAATTCCGATAGCGTTGGAAGTCACTATACGATTCATTTCCTTGAGAACCGATTTCCTGTCGGCTTCTCCAAAAGGAAGAATGCTGTACACATACTCCTCCATTTTAGAACTACCTATGAGCATAAAGAAAAGGATAAAGACCAATACAAAAAGATTCATGATCAGTCCACTGACATTGCCTAGAAACGATTGAGCCAGCTTCGTAAAAAACGATGCAGCGGCCGACATATTTTCTTCTTTGAACAGTTCATAACCTGTTTTTTCACGAATAACCTGCACGGCATCTTCTACAGAAGACATGAGTACGGCAGGATCCAGATTCAACGTCTGCAACTCACCAATGAGAAGCCAGACAAAAAGAGACAACGGAATCAGGAAAAACAAAACAGTTTCGCCAATCAATAAAATGGCAGCCAAACTGCGTTTCATCTTTTTCTTTTCGGAAAGATATTTCATCTGTCCCCTTAACAGCGCATAAATGGTTACCGCACCCAGAATGCCACTCAGAAAGGGAATCAGACGAACGAAAAGAATTCCTCCCAGTAAAAGGATAATAATGATTAGTGAATATTTCGTATAGCGTTCTTTCTCATTCATAGAATCAAGTTTTTAGTTTCACAAATTTATAAATTATCACTTTATTCGTATCAATACCATCCGATTATTTTAAAAAGCTTCGATTTTATTCCTATTTTTGCAAACAGATTCATTTATTACCAAACTGAAATTATGCGCTACAAACTTTCTGCGCCTTTGCAACCGAAGGCCGTCATAGAACTCCCCGCTTCAAAAAGTATCAGTAACCGAGCACTTATTATTCATGCGCTGGGACGCGGAACAACTGTGCCGGCTAACTTGTCGGATTGTGACGATACCCGGGTAATGATTCAGGCACTCACAGAGAATCACGATGTAATTGACATCTTGGCGGCGGGAACGGCCATGCGGTTTCTTACGGCTTACCTCTGCGTAACGCCTGGTACACGCGTCATCACCGGTACGGCGCGGATGCAGCAACGCCCCATTCAGATATTGGTAAATGCTCTTCGCGAATTGGGTGCGCAGATTGAGTATGCCGGCAACGAAGGGTTTCCGCCTTTACGCATTACGGGCGGTGAACTAAACGGCCAAGAGGTTACGCTGAAAGGAGATGTCAGTTCACAATATATTTCGGCTTTGCTGATGATAGGACCTGTGCTGAAAAACGGACTCACGCTTCATTTAACCGGAGAGATTATTTCTCGTCCTTACATCAACCTGACGTTGCAACTCATGACCGACTTTGGCGCAAAGGCTGAATGGATCTCGGAGAACTGCATTCGCGTGGCTCCTCATCCTTATTCGGATACGGCTTTCCGGGTGGAAAGCGATTGGAGTGCAGCCTCTTATTGGTACCAGATTGCAGCGTTGAGTTCGCAGTCGTCCATTAAGCTAAAGGGACTTTTCGAAAAGAGTTATCAGGGCGACAGCCGAGGAGCAGCGGTGTTTGCCAAATTGGGCATCGCAACGGAATTTACCGACGGAGACGTCATACTCCGCCAAACCAGTGAATATCCCGAACGACTGGACGAAGATTTTATCGACATACCCGACTTAGCACAAACGTTCGTGGTAACGTGCGCCTTGCTCAATATTCCTTTCCGCTTTACAGGCTTGCAAAGTCTGAAGATAAAGGAGACCGACCGCATTGCTGCCCTCATAACCGAAATGGCTAAGCTAGGTTATGTTCTGCGCCACGAAAACAATTCCGTATTGATATGGAATGGTGAACGATGCGAACCGCATGCCACAGCTGTTATCAGCACATACGAAGACCATCGCATGGCCATGGCATTCGCTCCTGCAAGCATTGTCTTTCCGCAGATACGCATAGACGAACCTCATGTGGTAAGCAAATCGTATCCCAACTATTGGAACGATCTTCGTCTGGCCGGTTTCGGAATAGAAGAAGAGTAAAATCAAAAAAATGAAAGACAAACGTTACACAGTAAATTGGAGTCGCTCTGTAAAGGCACTAACCATAACATTGAGCATTATATTCGTGTTAACGGAGTTATTTCTCCTGATTGCTTCTTTCAATTTTACTGATGATTGGCATGATAGAGCTTGGTGTTTGTTTACCTTCATCGTTATACTTTCTGTTAGTGCGTACACGATGGCACTAACACCGTTATCCATATCATTAACTCCAGCTGAACTGATTCTTTATAGACCAATCGGTAAAAAGATGTTTCCGATAGATTGCATTCAGCATATCGATGTATACAATGAAGAAGCAGGAATCAGGATATTTGGGAGTGGTGGTTTTTGGGGATTCGTCGGCTTGTTCTACTCTAAACAACTAGGCAAACATTCCGCTTATGTAGGTGATTACCATGAAGCTTTTTATATCATTTTAAATTCAGGAAAGAAGGTGGTTTTAAGTTGTGAAAACAGAGATTTCATTATCTCTTCAATAACCAAACGCAACGCACCTAATAGTCCCAAACAACCCACTAACTAAGTCATTTGCTACTTATGACTATTTCGTCACAGGTACCTATGCCATTCGTCCCCGCATGCGGTGATTTACGTCCCCGCATGCGGGGCCATTCGTCACAGGTAGCGGGGACGAACTGTTTATAAAGAAGAATGACCTTAGTATACAGGCACTTTGGCCTTATATACAGGTCATTCTGATGTTAGCATATACAGAAGCCGGGGATTGACCGGCGGCTTTTATTTTTTGCGTGCAATTTGCAAGTTCGACTGGCGTGCGTATCCTATGCGGAAGTTCAGCGGTTTGGGATCGGCTTGCTCGTAGGCTTCACGCAATTCGGGTTGTGCATATTTGCCAAACATCGAAATGGGTTTCTCAAAAGTACCGTAAAGTGTTACGTCCCACTTCTCTGTATCGTAAAATGGTAAAGGAATTCCGGAATCATCTTGAAGTACAGCCGAAGTATGGTTCAGTATGCCTTCACGAATTCCCGAGAAATAAGTCATGTGCATCAGGTAAGAGGCCGATTTGATAAACGTAACCGTTGTGCCTGCATCAAACTGATTAACATAAGCCGTAAGCGCTTTGTTGCGGGGGAAACCACCGTTGCTCAAATCTGCCTTGAGGTAATAAAGCGTTTGCAGTTTGTTGGTTCCGTGACGAAAGTACTTAAACTCAACCATATCGCTTTGTTCGATGGGCTGTCCGTCTTCTTTCGTATCAGTGATTGCGCCTTGTTCGGTGAGGCGCACATTACGGATGCTTACAATTTCCCTGCCCGAGCGCACCATCAGCACAGAGATAATAGGTATTACTCCGTCAATGGTGTCGTTAAACAGTTCTTGTTTCATGTCGTCCGTGCGGAAGAAGCTGAGATTCAGAATGTCCGATACGGCATTTTGGTAGAGCTTATAAGTTTCTTTAGAAGGTTTTTCTATTTTTGTCGGCGAACCGGTTTTCTCCAGTCCGATCAGGAAATAGGTATTCATCTCGGGGAAAAAGGTGTTGGGAAAGAGGTAATCCGGACCGCCAAAGGGATAAAATACCGTACGGCAGTTTTCATTGATGTCACTCAACTCCTTCTCCGTGAAAGCAATGAGCCGTGGGGCAGTTTGCTGAAAAGCATTCCATATCTGCTCCATGTTACGGGCGTGAGCCTTCCACGTATCCGATTGCGAGAGTTCATATAAACGACCCGTTTCGTTACGCACCGGCAATCCGGCAACAAAACGCGCAGCATCAGTCAGAGCCTCATCGGCAACTAATTTGGTTGTGTCCGCAGGCAGCGTATCGGTCTGCTCAACCGATGCACTCACCGGCACAGCAGGTTTCTTTTGTCCGCAGGCTGCCACAAGCAGCAAGGCGAAACTCCATGTTAAATAGTTCAGCGTAGATTTCATATATACGTATTGTTTTACTGTTTTTTATAATGTACTATCAATTGATTCATCACGTAAACCATCATTCCCGAAAGCAAAGTGCCGGCGCTCATCAAACTCATCCACATCACCGTTTGCGTATGCTCCACAAACGTATTGTAGTAATCTTCATGAATCAGGTACACAACCGACCAGAGAATGAGCGCAATGAAAAGAAGCGGCACTACCGGATAGCCCCATGTGCGGTACGGGCGAACCACGTGAGGGAAACGATGACGATGAACAAAGAGTCCGGCTACCGTCATCAAAGCAAAGAACGACAAGGTAACGCCGGTATATTTGGTAACCAATTCAAAAGAATCGGTAATGATAAGTAATGCACTGATGCCATACTGTACCCAAATGGCGACAAAAGGCGTACCACCTGCCGATTTACGGGCCAAGGAACGTAGAATATACGTATCTTCTCCCATGACTTGCGACACCCTGGGCCCCAGAAAAGCCATGGAGCTGATGCTCGACACCAGCAGCAAAGCAATGAGCAATCCCATCAGGTTGCCACCCCATTCGCCAAAGATATAACGAGCGGCAATCAGTCCCACTTCCACTTGTCCTTGCATCGCCTCCACCGGAGCGGCAAACAAAAACACGGCGTTGAGCAGCAGATACAAAATGGTAACAATAACCGTACTGATAAACAGAGAGCGGGGAATGGTACGTTGGGGTTCGCGAATTTCGTTAGCCATGTAAGCTGAGGCGTTCCAGCCCGAATAAGCGTAATAAACCCAGATGAGCGACACGGCAAATCCTGTTGAAAAGACATCGTCGAAAGAGAACGTTGCCGCAGAGAAACCGTCGACTTGTCCGTGAGGCGGCAAACAAAAACCGCAAATAATAAAGACGATGATGATGAGTATCTTGAAGAAGGTAAACACCCGTTGCAGGGTCCCTCCCATTTTTACATCGTAAGCATGAATCAGTGTTACCGCGGTGAGCACAGTGATTGCCGTTGCCAACGGGTCAAAAGCCGGAAACATTTTATGCAGATAAGTGCTTAATGCCATGCACGCCAGAGCAACCGGAGCAGCGAAGCCCACAATCAGTGAGGCCCAACCCGACATGAATCCCAAAAGCGGGTGATAAATTTCGCGCAGATAATGGTACTCTCCTCCCGAGCGAGGCATCACCGCACCCAGTTCTCCGTATACCAGCGCGCCGCACAAGGCAATGATGCCACCAAGCAGCCACAACAACATCAACGAAAAGAAGTTCGTGGTGCCCAACAGTTGAAATCCCAACGAGGTAAATACACCGGTACCAATCATATTGGCAATAACAAAAGCCGATGCCGTAACCAATCCGAACTTATATGTGCCGTATTTGTTCTTATTCATGTTTTAACTCTGACAAGGTGCAAAAATACAATTAAATAAGTAACTTTGCAGAAATTTCTTGATTAATTATGTGGATACTGATCATTGGTTTACTGGTACTTGCCATCGTAGCGATGACTGCCGGCTATATACGTAACAGAAACATACAAAAAAAAATAGAAAAAGGTGAGCTGAACGACTTCCCCGATATTGTGGAAGCAGATGCCGAATGTTGCGGTCAGCACGAAATATGTGAAAAGGATAGCTTACTGGCTGCTGTAAGCACACAGATTGAATATTATGATGACGAAGACCTGGACAAATACATCGGCAAGGATCCCGATAGTTATTATCCGTATCAGGTAGATCAGTTTCGTGATATTTTTTACACCATGCAAGATATCGACGTGGCCGGCTGGGTAAGGAGTCTTCAGTTGAGAGGAATCAACTTGCCCACGGAACTGAAAGACGAGATTTTTTTAATCATTGGTGAAAGAAGACACTAATCACTGTATATGACAGAGCTGATTCAATATACTTTTTTTCAACATGCTTTGCTGGGCGGACTCCTGGCAAGCATTGCCTGCGGCATCATTGGTACTTACATCGTGACCCGCCGATTGGTTTTTATTAGTGGCGGCATCACGCATGCTTCGTTTGGCGGCATCGGAATCGGTTTGTTCACCGGAATTTCTCCGCTGCTCTCTGCCGCTGTTTTCTCTGTCTTATCGGCCTTTGGTGTAGAGTGGCTCAGCAAGCGCAAAGACATGCGTGAGGACTCGGCCATTGCTGTGTTCTGGACACTCGGCATGGCGCTGGGTGTTATGTTTAGTTTTCTTTCGCCCGGCTTCGCACCCGATCTTTCGGCTTATCTCTTTGGGAATATCTTAACCATTACCGTAACCGATCTGGCTATACTAGGCGTTTTGGCATTGGTGCTCATCGTGTTTTTCACTCTGTTCATTCATCCCATCATTCATGTGGCTTTCGACAGGGAATTTGCACGTTCTCAAGGTTTGCCCGTGGCATTCTTTGAATACACTCTCATGCTTTTCATCGCATTGACTATAGTAGCCTGTTTACGAATGGTAGGCATTGTGCTTGCCATATCGCTGCTCACCATACCGCAAATGACGGCCAATCTATTTACTTATAAGTTTAAACGAATTATCTGGCTATCGGTTATCATTGGTTTTCTGAGTTGCATGGGCGGTCTTTTCATTTCTTACTTTCTGAATGTGCCTTCGGGAGCTTCCATCATTTTCTTTTCTATTCTGATTTACGCTGTCTGCAAGGTAGCAAAAAGCATTTCAACCAGAATACAGAGAGAAGAAAACAAGAAGTTATAAACAGGACTAAAGGAAGTTATTAACAAGAATCCAACAGTTATCAACAAGCAATAAACATTAAAAGCATCATATATGGAAATAAAGATTCAATCACTCGATCAGATACATGAGGCAGCCAAAGAATTTATCGCTGCAATGGGCGAGAACACTGTATTTGCTCTTTACGGTAAGATGGGAGCCGGTAAAACAACGTTTGTAAAGGCTGTATGCGAAGAGCTGGGCGTAACGGATGTGATTACCTCGCCAACCTTTGCCATTGTCAATGAATACCGTTCTGAAGATACGGCAGAATTAATTTATCATTTCGATTTCTACCGCATCAACAAGCTGGAAGAGGTTTACGACATGGGTTACGAGGATTATTTCTACAGCGGTGCGCTTTGCTTTATTGAGTGGCCTGAGTTGGTTGAAGAACTACTTCCGGGAAACACCATTAAGGTAAGCATTGAAGAGCAGAAAGACGGAACCAGGACTGTTACGCTGAACCAATTATGAGCCCGCAATATTTTGTTCAGGGTTTGTTTGCCTTAGCCGGCATCGTATCTATCCTAGCTGCTGTTTTGAATTGGGACTGGTTTTTCAATACACAGAACGTGCAGTTTATTGTAAAGAACGTAGGGCGCAAACGCGCCCGACTGTTCTATGGCATACTGGGATTGATACTAGTTGCCACGGCCATATTTTTCTTTTTTCAGAAAGAGTCTATCTGATCCGTCACCTTTATTTCCTGAGACTTTACCGAAGCATGTCCAAATTGATAGCCCATTCCGCTATATATAAATAGGAGTCCGATAGCCTGTCCGAAGAACAGAAACAATGCCATGAAGCCTGATAGAATGTTGAAGCCGACACTCGCAGACTCTGTCGCTGCGTTTTCACTTAACGAAAACACATATTCCACCATGGTAACAATATACCAGGGAGCACTGGCAGCCAACTGTATCAAACCGGCTATGATTGCCATCACCAAAAGGACTGCAAAAACGCCACCCCAGGTAATGAAACCCATGCGGTATGACGAGGCAAGTGTTTTGAAGAAGGATTGTTTCTCGAGCATATAAGCCGGCATAAGCAAAGCAAGAGGCAACATAAATATAAATAAGAAAGGTATAAAAGCCAATACAACCCAAGGAGAAATACCGGCCAAAAGCCCCATAAGCAAGGCTATAACAAGACCCAGTAAGATATGAAACGCGAACAAACGCAGTCCCTTAAACACATTGCTTACGTAAAGAGGTTTCAGTTCTTGGAAACGAAGTCCGGCCAATCCGCCTTCTCTTTCGTGATTCAACTTCAACAGTGAGAAAAACAAAGCGATAAGACAGGTACCGGCACCAACAGAGACCAGCATCATGCCTCCGTACAAAAGCAGGTGTTTTACACCCAGCAGACCGGCTATTGCAACCACGTCAGTAGAATCAGCGATGGCGGCAAAATCAATTAAAGCTCCCGAAAGCATCCACATTAGGATGGCTTGAATAACATTCCAGGGTAATATAAGCAGTGCCATGAACTTCAACAGACACTTCAGGTTGTTTTTCACAAAATCTACAGAGTAATTCAGCGTATCACCCAACGAACGTTTGGCGTAGAAAAGTCTTGCAGTTTCTTTTTTTTCCATGTTTTTAAAATATAAGTAAAGGTTAGTATAAGAAAAAAGGGAGAAATAACCTTTAGCTTACACTAAAAGTAATTCTCCCTTTATTATTCGTAATCTGTGAAACCGGATTATTCCACCTGCCCCAATGATTCACCAAACTCCATCTCTCCCTGAACGACAAAGAGGATTTCTTCGGGATCATATTCTCCCATTTCATCTTTCTTTGCTTCAGCAACAATGTAGTTGGCTACTGCTTCAAGATCAATTTCCACGTAACCGTCAGCATCGGGTTCTCCTTCGAGGACTCCGCTTTCAATGTAATACTCGTCAATCAGGTCAATGAAATAATGCAATTCATCGTCCGAGAATTTAGCTTTCAATTCTTGCGGTAAATACGCCTTGATAAATTCAATAGTTTCTTCATCATCTGCGTATTCCGGCAGAATGTCTTCTTCCTGTTTCATGTTCTTTTTATTAAATTAATGCTTTGATTTTTGCATCGAAAACTGCTTTACTCACAGCACCTACCTGCTTATCGACAATTTCGCCGTTCTTAAAAAACAAAACGGTAGGAATGTTACGAATACCATATTCCGCGGGCAAATCTGCATTCTCGTCTACATCACATTTACCAATAACAACCTGTCCTTCATATTCCTTTGCCAGTTCTTCAATGATTGGGCCAACCATTTTACAAGGACCACACCAAGGAGCCCAAAAGTCAATCACAACAGGTTTTCCCTCAGATAACACGCTTTTTGCATTAGCGTCTGTAATTTCTAAAGCCATATTCTTATAAATTATATTAGTTAAAATAGTATTCTTTCATCAATAGCATAACACCGATAAAGTTACTAAAGTTTCGAGAACCGTGTAATAATACACATAAAAAAATCAATTTATGCTAAAACTTAATTCCGGATTCTCCTCCAGATACAACACCAGCTCTTTGCCAACCGACAGTTTAACCGGGCGCGATAGAAACTCTACGTGCGAACGATTTTCCGGATCGGTTACCTTGAAATATAACTCCGTATTACCCGGATGTTCCTTGGTCAGCACACTCAAATCGGCAATCATTTGTTTGTTTAACTCGGGCAACGGAATGGTAATCGTTATCTTATCAATGAGCCTTTCCTTTACATCGGGCAACAACTCCATGGATGTGATCTTTAATTCCAGCTCTTCCTGACGCCATTGTTTGGGCTGGCAACGAGCTTTCATGTAAAGAAACGTACCTTCATTCAGATATCCCTGATAGGTTATCCAGTCGTTACCGAAGAACGGTATTTCAGTTGAGCCCGAATAGTCTTCTATCCGTGCAATGCCGTAAGGATTGCCGTTTTTACTGGTTCCCCGCCGCACACTAGTCACAATGCCTCCCATCGTAATTTCTCGTCCGGCTAGTGCTGGTTTATTATCCAATTCGTCCATGTGCGTATTACATACATGCTTCAAAACAATGGCATATTCATCCAGCGGGTGAGCCGACAAGTAGATGCCCACCAACTCTCTTTCCTTGTTCAGTCTCTCCAAATCATTCCAACGAGGAGCCAACGGAATTTCGGGAGTGGCTACGTCTACCACATTATCTCCGCCGAAAAGCGAATTAGTAGCTGTTTCTTTGTCAACGTTATTATGGTTTTGGTAGTTCCTTATCGGTTGAATCAACACTTTTGGCCTGCTGTTTTTAGTCCATTTGTTCTCGCGCTTTATTTGGTTGAAATTCTTTTTGCCCCCTTCTGCGGTCAGTTTTTGTTTGTTCTTTTTTTTGCAGGCCTTGCGGTTGGCTTGTTTTCCAGAATTGCGTGTCCCTTTGGTGGGGTTGTTATCTTTGCGTTTCTCAACAATATTTTTCACCGCCCCTTTGGCCACTTTCTTTATGGCTTCCTTTCCTTCCGGTATGTTGTCCACTTCTTTTTTTTTATTTTTTTTCTTAGTCTTGTTTTTCTGCGTTCGTTCTACTTTTCTTTTGATTGCCTTTCATTCTTTTGTCAGGTTAGTGGTTTTTGTGTTGTTTGCCTTTTTGTGCTTCTTGTCTGTGGTTCTATACTTGGCCTTGTAATTTTCTTTGAGGTCTGTTGTTTGTTGTGCCACCGATGCGTGTTTGGTGTTTTGGTTTTTTTTTTTTTTTTAAGGAGCAATGTTCTTCCCTTCTTCTGCTATCTTTTTAATTCCCTTTGGTTTTTGTTTGTTGTTTTGTTCGCGTTCCGTCTTCTTCGGTTTTTTTTGTTTTAGCTTATCTCTTTCCTTGTTTTGTATTTTTTTTTTTAGTGCTTCCGTTTCGGCATGTGTAAAGTTTGCCGCCTTTCGGGTGTAGTTCATGTTCTGTTCCTGCTCCCCCGTTCTTCCGTTTGTTTTTTTTTGTTTGTTCTCCATGTCGGTTCTGTTGTTTTCTTTTTTCTTCTTTCTGTGTTTAGGCTCCGTTTTGTTTTGGCTTTTTTCGCTTGGACCCGGTTTGTTCTATTGATTCCTTTCTTTTCGGTCCTGATCATTTTTGGTCTCTTTTTTTTTTAGATTTTTTTTCTTAGTAGCCGATTTAGCGTTTTTGTTACCGTTGGTTGGAGCTTTCCTTTACAACTTTTATGTAGGCGGGTCTGTTGTGTTCATTGTTTTTATATCGATTGTTCTGTCTTTTTTCTTGTTATTTTTCTCGTCTTCTTGTTTTATCTCTGTTTGTGTTTTCAGCCCCTGAAGGTCTGTTTTGCTCATTGTCTTATCTTCCATGTCGGGACTTTCTTCGTGGGTTGGGAGCGTGTTTTCGTGCTTTTCGTTGTCGTCTGCCGTATTTGCAGGCAGCGGTTGCGTAATGTTGTGGCTTGAGTTTATTTTTCCTCAGTTCTTTTGAGCCTTGCTCTTCCCGTTTCCTTCCAGTGTTTTGGTTTATTTAATTGTTTCGGGTGCTTGCGGGTTTGGCGGCATTTGAGCCGCTTTTAGTTGGGGTGCCTACGCGCTGTCGTTCTTTATTTTTAATTTTTGGTTGGGAATCTTCTCTGGCACTCACTTTGGTAACCTTTCGGTTTTTGGGGGTGGACGTTTGTTCTCTTTCGTGGGATCCTTGATGGGTAGCTTGGGTGTTTTGGTTTGATCCTTCGTTTTTTGCGCCAGGTTTTGCTTTTGCTCTTTTTCCGTTGTCCATCGCTTCTCCTCTTCTTGGGCGTCATCTTCCGTGTCTTTGTGATTATGAGGCACTTTATTACGGTCTGGGTTCAGTGATTGCTGATTCGTTGCCTGATATTTGGTGGGGTTCTTTTTTTTAGTTCTTGCTGCGTGATCCTCATCTGTTCCCGCTGCCGATGCGTGTGGTGGTCCCCCTTTCTTTTCTTTGTTGTGGGGCGCTGGGATGATTTGCTTCTGTGTCTGGTCGTAACTTGGGGGATCCCTTTTTTTTTTGGTTTGCTGTTCAGACGTTGTCTGCTTTTTCCCATCATGTTCTAAAGGATCGGGATGTCTTTTTTTTGCTTCGTGAAAAGTTCGTTTTTTGGGGTGGTTTGGTTCTGATTTGCTCCTGTCCGGGTTGTCATCGCCTCCTGGCTTTTGTGTCTTTTCTTCCGGGGCCTGGTGTGGTTGTTTTAGGTTTCGGTTTTCTTCCGGGGTGATTTCATTATTATGTTCTTCCTTAGGATGGTTTTTCGTGTTGTCTTTCTGCGTTCTTGGGTTCTGTGTATTATCGAATGTGGGTGTATTCGGTGCTTGATCTGTTGCCTTCTTCTTTACGTTCTTATGTTTGTGTACCGTATTTCTTTATGCTTCGGTTCGATCGGGAAGGATATGAGCCATTTCTTCCGGGGTTTTTGTCGGCTCTTTTTTGGTGTAGTGCTTGCTGTTCGGATCTTTTTTGTGTTTTTCGGTGGTTTAGTCTTTCTTGTGGTGATGGTCGTCCGCATTTTCTTCGCTTGGTTTTTGTTGTTCGTTGGTGTAATTTAGCTTGCCATTCTATTTTTTTGTCCTTTTGCTTGAATGTTTGTTGTCTTTGTCGTTTATCTGCTGGGTTTGATTTTTGGTATTGGGTTGAGTTGCTTTGTGGTGTTTCTTTTCCCGGTCGTTCTTTTCCCCTAACCGGTTCTTGTGCCGCTTTTTTTCTTGTTGGTTTTGGTCGTGTTGGCCCTGATTTCTCTTTTTGGGATTTTCTTGTCTTGATTGATCCGTTTTACCACTCCGTTGTTCATTTTGTTTCTCCTGTTCGCTCCTTTCGGTTTGCTGGCGCGTTTATTATCCTTCTTTCGGGGGATTTTATACCAGTTTTGTCCTTTTTTTGTTTCTTTCTTTTTTGTTGGCACGCTCCTTTCTTTGATTATCATTGTTTTTGTGTTTTTCTTCCTTTTTCTTGATCGTGGTGCGTGCTAGTTTCTTTTCCTTGTTTTTAGTCGTTTTGAAGTTTTTGCTTTTAGGTTTTTCTTGTTTCGCTTTTGCTTCTGCATTTGGTTTTTGTTTTTCGGCACTATCTTCTTCTTTCTCCAGTGTTGTCGTCTGTTTTTTCTGTTTTTTGATTTCACGATTGTGGGGATCCTTCTTTTTGTTCTCGTAGTTTCTTCCCTCTTTGGTGGGATCCTTTTTTCTGTGATCCGTCCGCTCTATTCCCTTCGTACGTTTGTCTTTTTCCTTGTTGGTTATTGCTGTTACTTTGGCTTGGTCGTCGGGCCTTGTATCTTGCGTGTTGGTTTGCAATTGTACAAAGTTTCTCATCTGTTATTGTTCTCGTATATAGGGTTCTTCAGTGTTAATTTCCTTTGTTTTTTCGTGCTATGCTGCACATTTGTTTTCATGTTATGCTCCCGTTTGTTTTCTGTGCTTATTTACTTTCTTGTTTTTTAGGATAGGGATGCTTTTGCGCTTTGTTTTTTTTGTTTGCGTAGGTTGTTCTTTTGATCTGGGTTCCTCTGCTTTGTTTATTGGTTTTAGGTCCGCATCTTCTAATTTGTTGGTTTCTGGTCTTGTTGGGGGTGTTTTCCGCTTTCTACTATTTTTTTGGGTTTCTACTACTATTTTGTTTGGTTTTTTCTCTTTGCGTTATTTTCTAGTTGTTGGTTGTGCTCTTCTTGTTTTGTCCCTTATGTCTTTTTGGTCTTTTACCCGCTTTCTTCTTTGTTGCGCCTGCTGGTGGCACTCTTGTTGCTCTTGACTCGTTGTATTCCCGTGGGTATTTCGAATTTTATGGTTTCCTGGTTTTTTTTTTCGTGTGGCTCCTTGGTGTTGTTGCGATTTGGTCTGCTGTAGTTTTTCCTGTTCCTTTGGTAGGCTGTTTAAATGGTTGTTTTGTGGTTGCTTGGTTGCGTCAGGCCTGTAGTGTGTATTTACGCTCTACGCTTTTTATTGACTCTCTTTCTTGAACGTACGTGTTTGCCCTTCCGGTTTCTGGTGGTGTGTCCTGTCGCATCGTGCCTTCTTGCTAGGCTGGTTTGGTATGGTCTCTCGTTGATGCGATTTTTTTCATCTATTTGGTGTGGTGTGTTTTTTTTTTTCTGCCGTTGTCTTTTGTGCTGTTTGTTCGTGTGTGGCTTTTCCTCTCTTGTATGGTTTCTTTTCTAGCTAGTTTTGCGTGGTATCTCTCTGTCCAGTGTCTTCGTTTGGTCTTTTTTGTTGTTCGTACTCTTTCTGAGCTTCTTCTTCGGCTTTGTTGCGCGTGTTCTGTCTTTTGCTGTTCCCTTTGATTTTTCCCTCTTGTTTGTCATTTTTTGCGTCGTCTTTGCTTTTTTTGATTGTATGCTGGGATGTGTGTTGAAAGCTCTGTGGCTTCTCGGTTCGTTTCTTGCTTCTCTGGCTGACGTTGTCGTTTTTTTCGTCGTTCGGGCTTTCATGTTGTTTTGACTTCTTTTTGTCCTGCCGTTTCCCGATTTTTTGTTTTGCCTTTCTCTTTTTGTTCCTTACGTCGCTTTTTTTGTCTGTGTTTTCTTTGTTTTGTTGTTGGCTATATTCTTTGTTGTCTATATTTGGACTTTGTCTTTGGTTGGTTTTTTGTCTCTTGCCGCTGCTTTTTTTTTGTTCGCCGTGATTGTAAGCGAGCGTGGCTATGTCCCTTCCGGTCTTACGGGTGTGTTCTTTGTGATTTTAGTTTTTCTGTTGTTTTCTTGTTTGCTGATTGGTTAATTCCCTATTTTCTCGCTCGGCTTGGTGCTCCTCTGATTTTTCGTTAATAACTTCCGTTTTCTTTTCGTTATTGTTGTCGCTCTGTTCTTTTTGTTTTTTGGCTTTTGTGGTTTCTGTGTCTTTTTTGTGTGGTTCATTGTTTTGTCTTTCTTCTTTGGCCTTTTGAAGTCCTGTTTCTTTTTGGTCCTCTTCTTGCTTGGCGCAGTATTGACCCAGTTGGTATTTGTATATATTTTTCTTTTTATTTATCCTCGTGTTTTTCATTCTTGTTCTGTGTTTGTGTATTGTCTTTCGTGTTGTAGGATTCATTTTTTTTTTCTGTAGTGTCATCTTTTCGTGCATTAATCATTTTTTTGAATGATCGTATTATTTTTTGCCGTTTGCGGTTTGATGGGCTTGCGCCTATCTTCTTCATCTTTTCTGCGAAGTTGCAGGCTAGTAGGTTTTTTCGGTTTGTTTAGTATCTACGTAATTTTTTTTTTTTTGTTTTTCAAATTGCTTTCATCTGTGCTGTTTCTTGTTCCTCTTTTATTTTCTTTCCCCCTTTTGTTTTCGTTTTTCACGCCTTAGCTGCTTGTTGGTTCTTTTCTCTTTTTTGATCCTGCTTGCGATTGACTCGGTTTCCCGTTTGATCTCCTGGTTTGGCTCGTGCGCTTCTGGTTCATGGTTGCGCGGTTACCTTTCTCGTTCTTTTTTTCCTTTCTTTGTTTCGCGTGACTTTTGGGGCTGCTGTTTTCTTGTGGCTTTGGGCCTGCGTGGTGGCATTTTTCCGCGTCTGGGTTTGGTTGTGGGTTTGTTCCGTGCTGCGCGGGTGTTTGACCGGCTTCTTTTGCTGAGGTACCTGTTGTCTTTTGTCAGGGTTATTTGGTTCTCGCATCTCTTGTTTGTTGGCTTTTGTTTCGTTCATCTCGTTTTTTCTTGTCTCTTCTCTTGTTTTTTGTCGAATGTTTGTTCTTCTTTTTCCATTTTCTTTTGTTTTAGCTTGAGCCTTGTTTCGCGGTCCGCATGCGATTTTTTGCTTTTCTTGTATTTTTGCGGCTATTTGTCAGCACTGCTCTTTTCTTCGTGGCTTTGCGACCGGGTGCTATGCTGTGTACGTTTGTTTTCGTGTGGTTTTGTTTTTCCGTCGTTTTTTTGTCTCTTTCTCCTATTGTTTGTTTGATTACTTTTCTTTTTTTTGTTTGATCGCCTTTCATTAGTTCTTTTTCATTCACCCACCCTGGCTGCTCTTTGTATTTTGGGTAATGTGGTGTACGTTGCGGCTTTTGGGTCTCTAGTTTGCCATGTCTTCATCATTCGTTGCCGTGCTTTTGGCGTGTGCGGTGTGGCAGTCGGGCTGGTTTGTTTTACTTGGTTTGGGTTGGTTGTATTGGCCGTTAGGCCTCGCGGGTATCCCGGTTTTTTTCTTTCGGCAGCTGTTGTTTCTATTCGGCGGCTACGTCGTAGCGTTTCGGCTGCGGCTGCTTGCCTACGTTTTTTTCGGTTGGATCGTCTTGTTTGGTTTGGTATTCTTCCTGTTGTTTTAGCGACAGGCCATTTCTGCCTTGTTCTTGTTCGGTTAGGCTTTTTTTCCCTTCTGTGTTGAAGCTATTGACCGTTTTGTCTTGTTCCTGGTCGCGTTTCTTGTTTGCCTCATAGAGGGGCTGCTGGATGTTTCTCTTTTTTGTTATCTGCTCTTGTTTTGCCTGTCATGGACGGCGTTTTTGCTTTTCTTTCTTTTGGAGGTCGTTCCTCTATTTTTTTGTGTTTTGCTCCGGTGTGTTCTGTTTCACTTTGTGGATGATGCGCGGTTTTTGGTGGTGGCGGGCCTTTTGTTCCACAATGCTGGATTCGGTTTTGTTTCCCGATTGCTGTTGGTGTTTTGCTGTTTATTCCTGTTTTTGCTCATTCCGTTTCATCGGTTCTTCAATCGTTTCCGCTTTTATTGTTCGTTGGATGTTAGGCCATGGGTTTGTTTTGGTCCTTTTATAATTAGGTGTGTTTGTGCGGTTGACTTTACTGATCTGTTCCTTTTTTCTTGGTGTTGCGAGGGTGCTGTTGGCTTGTTTGCTTCTGTTTTAGCCTGTTTTCTGTTGTGTGGCTTTTTGGTGCGTTTTGTTTAGTTGGATTCGGTTGCCTGCGTTGGTTTCCTTTTTTTGCTTGTGGTTTTTTGTTTATTCGTTGTGGTGTAGCTGTGTTTTCTGTTTTTATTTCTCATTTTGGTGGCCGTCTTTGATTTTTTTGTCAGTTTTTCGGTCGTCTTTTCTCTCAAATGGCGCGTTGAGCTTTTTCTCTGTGGTTTTCTTTTCGTCTGCATTCTTTTTTATGCGGCTTTGGGTGTCGTTATGTTTCTTCTTTTCATTGTTGGCTCCGGCTTTAATCTTTCTCACGATGCTTTTGTCCGTTTTGCGGCTTTTCTTCTTTCCCTCATGGGAATAGCTGGACGCGTTGACGTTCTGTATGTGTTCGTGCTTGCTGTGATGCTTCGCTTCCTGGAGTTGTATCTTTATTTGGGCTGGGTAGAGCCAGTGTGAGTATTTTCGTGGTATCTTTTTTCCCTCTTCATTTTTAGAGGGATGCATACGTGTTTCGCTGCTTGTGTAGGATTCCAATGGGGAATCTTTTCTGTTAGTCCGGTTGGTTATTTTTGTTTTCATGCTGTCTTGTTTGCTTTTATTACTTTGGTTTTTAAAGAGGTGCAATGTTTTCTTTCCATTCTGTTTGACCTGTGTCTAAAGAGCCCGATCCCTTATCGGTTAGCGGTCTTTTCTTGTTCCTATTTTTTTTTCAGCGTCTTCTGTGCCTCCGCCGAGTTATGCTTACGCCATGCATTTTGCTTTTGCTCTTTCGTTTTGTGATGGTTACTTGGATCCTCTGCTTGGTTTGGATTTCGGTGAGGTGGGTCTTGTTTGCGTGTAGGTGTTGTTATTTTCTGGAGGTTTGTTTTTCTCTTTTGTTTTTCTTTTTCTTGTTCTTGTTCATCGTGTTTCCCTATGCTTTTATTGTGTGGCGGGTTGTCACGCTGTTGTTCCAATGTTTGCTCTTCCAGGCGCTGCTCTTTTTGTTCTTTTGCTTGCATCATTTGCTTGTGGTCGCCAGCGTTTGGGTGCTTTGCTTTGTTAGTTTGCCGTTGGTTTAGTTCTTTGTGATAGTGAGAGTGCTTCTGGTAATTCGTTGTTTTTTTTTGATTTGGATCGTTCTTTTTAGCCTAGCGATTTCGATTAGCGCTGCTTTTTTTTACTTGCTTTTTTTCTTATTTGTCCGGTTTTATATTTTTGGGCTTATTCGTTTTTGCGTGTCGTTTTGCGTCCCTATGCCATTTGTTTTTTTTTCTTTCCGTTTTTCCTTGGGCTGATTACTCTCCCCCTGTCTGTTCTTTCGTGGTTGGCGTTAAGAGTGTTTTTGGAAATTTCCATGTTGAGGTTTTGCTTATGTTGGGGATGTTTTGTGTTCCTTTTGTGTTAGTGTTCTGGTTAAAAATTGTCGTTTTGCACAATGTAATACTTTTTAATGGTCTGGCTATTTGTATTGGAATTTTATTACGGTTGAGTTGCGTGGGCCTCTTGTGTGCAAATTCGTATGGCGTTGCTGATAGTTGGTTGATGGGGTTCGCTGAGCGTTTCAGGGAGTTTTGCGCTCTGTGCGTTTGAATGTGTCTCGTTCTTGGTGGTGGGTGCCTCTTTCGCGGTCTTTTTTGTGCCCGCAAAGGTTTGGATCGTGTTTAATGCGAGCGGTTGGGTCTGTTTTCCAGTGTTATTTTCCGTTTTGCCTTCAGTTGGGCATTTTGCTGTGCCGGAGTTTTTTGACATGTTCTCAGTGGTGTTCGTTTTGAGCGCCTTGGAGAATTTTACTGCCGATGGACAGCCATTGATTGTTTGGAAAATTGCTTCTTCGTAATTGTTTGGGCAGGTACCTGAAGTGCTTTTTTCATTTCTTGTCCCGTTTCGTCTCTTCGCTGCTTTGGCATTGTTGCCTTGGTTTTGTTTCAGGTCTTCCGGTTAGTCGTTCTCTATACTGGTTTGCGCGAGATAGGGACTTGTGCGACCATTTTCGCCTTGATCTCTTTCGATTGACTTTATCTCTTTTGATTGAATTTTCTGGGCTTGATTGCTCCCTTTTTGTGTCCAGCTTAGACCTTGCCTATTGTTTTTTTCGAGTTGGCCGCTCTTTGCGGTTTTCAAAAGGTTATGGAGGTTGCAGCTATTGTTTCTTTATTGTTTTTTTCACGGCTTACTCTTGGCCATGCGCGGCAGGCTATTTTCTTTTTTTCTAACTTGGGTATTGTTCGGTTGTTTGTGGATTTTTGTTATCTGCTCGTGGTTATTTGCTGTATCTTCGTCTCGCAATTGATTATTGATTTGGGGATTTTGTCTCTGTCTTATTCTCTTTTGCATTTCCGTGCCGGTTTCGCTAGTGCCTGCCTTGTTTTGGGTATCTTTGTAGACTGTTAGTTGGGTATGGTGCGCCTCATCCGTGTGGCTGCCTTCTGGACCTGCGAGGCTTTTTCCCTCACGATCCGCTTATTGGCCAGGTATTTGTTTGTCGCGATTGTATTAGCCCTTTTTTGTTCTTTTTTGGGTCTTCTGCCCGAATTCTTGGGTGCGTTTATCCGTTTGTTTATTCTGCCGCGTACAGAAGCCCGACGCGCTCAGTTGGTGTATCAATGCTTTGGCGGTTGGTGCGTTGTTGAACTTTTTATTCGTTATGCACGTTGGTTTTGTCTTGACGGGCTGGTGCTTGGCTTTGCCGACGGTTTGCTCTACGTCGCCGTTAGGTGTGCGGTTGGTCAACTCCAGATGGTCTACTCCATGTTTATCAAGCATGTTGTATGTATTGTTTTTTTGACGGAGTAGGGGCTGCTGTCCTTATGCTTGTTGGCGGATTTTTCCTTGATAGTATCGTAGGCTGGTATTCGGTAGTGTCCGGTTACGGTCGGTTCGTTTAATGTATTATCTATGTTACTTTGGGTTTGGGGGGTCTCGTTGGTCTTTGCCCTGTTTGTGTTTGGTCTTCTGTACCCGTCTTCTTCGGTGAGTTTTGTCCGTCTTTGATCTGTTTAGTATCTGCGCGGCGTCATTAGTTGATCGGTTGCTTTTCATATTTTTTTGGACAATCGCTCCTATTGGCTGCTTGCTTCTTGCAATGCTTGTTTGTTTTCTGGGTGCATTCTCGGTTGTCCTCCAGGATTTTTTTTTTTTGCTTTTTTGCTTTGGCCGTTTGATGCAGAGTTCGAGTTACCATCTTTTTTTATAAAGCTTATCTTTATCATTAGGAGTGATTTGCTTATCTTTTGTCATTAGTTTGCCTTTTTGATCGTCTTGTTTGTCCTTGTTTTTGATTATTCTGCTTGTTTGTTGGTGTTTTTTCTCCGGTAGGTGTCGCTTTTGTTTTACTTGTTCCTCTTTTCTGCTGTTTTTCGGGTTTTTGCGTTTTCATTTTTTTCCTTCGTATTTTGCCTTTGTCTTGGGTCTGATCCGCTGCTATGTCTTTTTATGATGTATCTTGTATGGTCCTTTGTATCTTTTCTGAGCTGTTTCGGGTATATGGTAATGGTTTTGTTCTTGAGGGATTGGGTTTCTTGGGGTTTGGTCCTTTTTGTATGGTGTTGTTAGAGTTTGGGCATTATTTCCTTGCGCTTTTCTGTGGTTCAGGTCATTGGCTTTACCACCACTTTTCTTTCTGGGATGCTTCGGGCTGTGCAGTGTTGCAAGCCATAGGGGAATGTTCGTTGAGTGAATCTCGTTCTTCTTTTTTTGTATGTCTGCTTTGTTAGTTGTGCGTTTTTCAGTATCTTGTTTCTTCTTATTGAAGGCTTGTTTTGCATCATTTTTGTCTTCTCGTTTTCTTACTTTTTTCTTATTTTGCCTTTGTTTTCGTTGAGCGTGAGGTTATTTATCTTGATTCATTTGCCTTCGAGTTCTTGGTCTGCCTGGCTCTCAATTTGGTCGTCGGTTTTTTCCATCCTGTTGTAGCTGTCTGTATTTCCGTTATTTTATTGCTTTATTTGTTTACTTTAGGTGGATGTTCTTGATCCATTTCCATGCTTTTGGAGTTCAGTGCTGTCGAGTACATTGTGTTTTTGGTTTGCTCTACAGGCGATATCGGGCGTACAGTTTTTCTTGGGGCTCTCCGCATTGTGCTTTCTTAGTTGGTCTGTCTGTACACTTTGTTTATGGCCTCTTGTTACAAGCCATTGGTCATTTGGGGTTTTGCATTCCTGTTTTAGTTTGTCTTCGCCTCTGGTTGATGGTTTCTTTTTTATCCTCGTTCTTCAGGTTATTTCTCTTTGCTGGCTTGTGTCTACTACGCTGTTGTTTCTGTGTTTCTATTCGTTCTTTCTTTATTCGCGCAGGCTTTGCCTTGCTCTTTTTTGCCTGAGAATCTGGTTGATACTTCTGGTAGATTTTTTGCTTTGTGCATTGTTTGTGTTCTTCGTTGACAGTTGCCCGTCAGCGGTTCATTTGCTGTGTGGTTTGCGTCTCTTTTTGTTTTTCCTCTTTTGGCGTCTTCTGCTCGCGCCTATGCTTTACCTTCTTTTCGCGGTTCTGGTTGGTTGCTCCTTGTTTTGTTTGTCTTGTTTTTACCTAAGCCATTTGCTGCGCTTATGATTGCTGTTTATGGAGTTTTCGGCTGGTTTTTTCTGGCCACTCTTTTGGGATTTGTTTGCGCGTTGTTTCGCGACGGCGACGGCTGTATTTTTTCCCGTCTGGTGTGTTGCTTTTCTTTCGATCCCTTGTGTGCCCGTTTTTGTGGTTTGGTAGCTTTCTTTTCTTTTTTCTTTGATTGCTCCGGTGTGTCTTTTTCCTGCGTATGCAATATGGTATAGGTTTGTGTCGTTGGTTTCCGTTGGTCCAGCGTTTTTGGTAGTTCTTTGATTCGTTATTCTGTGCTGTTTGCTGAGATTCATCGTTTCTCGTTTCTGTGTTTATCTCCTTTTTGTGTGGCGTCTTTTCGGGTATTTGGCTCTTTTTTTTTATTTCTTTGTTTTTTTGGTTGCATTCTCCCGTTATGGAGACGTGTTTCATCTGTTTGGGGCCGTCGTTTCTTTTGTGATTAATCCGGGTGAGTGCGGGTTTATTTTTCTCTTCCCTTTTCTCGCTGTTTTCTGTTGTTTGTTTCGGCTCGTCTGCCGCTTCAGTGTTCTTGATATTGTTCTGAGTCCGGCTCGCAGCGGTATCTCCATTGCTTCTCTTGTATTTATCAGCTTGTTTCTTGCGAGCTTCCTTTTGCTGCTGCGTAGTTTTTCCCTTGGGGCGCGTTGTGATGCTACCGGTATTGCTTTGGTGCTGATCGTTGTACGACTGGCTCGGTGTTTCCTTTTTTGTTTCCGTGGAATTGTCAGCCGTGGTTTTCGGTGTCTTGGTCGGAGGTTTGTTTTCCATAGTCTGATTCTTCTTTTACTGTGGCATATGTTCTCCTTTGTTTAGTCGTTCTTTTATTTTTGCGTGAGTTATTTTACTTCCTACATTGTTTTTTCTTTTGGGTGATGCACTCTTTGCTACCGTATATTTTGGTTTGTCTTTCCGTCTCTTATCTCTTTGTTGGTTTGGGTTGTTTTTTTCTTCTTTTCGTTGGCCCGCTTTGTTCTTTTTTTGCGTAGTATTTTTTTCTTGATTTTTTTTTGTCTTTTCTCCCCAGATGGCATGTTTATTGCTTTTTCACTTATTGTTCCGGTTGGGTGAGCCAGTACCTCGGATTTGTGCTGGACTAGAGGTCGTTTGACGGTGCAGACGGATAATTCGGTTATCGTGTGCAACCTGTTTGTGGTCGGCCTGGGTGGCTTATCCGCTGTTCTTTGCTTCCAGTAATATTTTCTTTTGGCTTTTTTCATGATGGAGCGCTTTTTCTCCTTGATTTTCCTGTGTGGGTGGTGATTGTTCATTCTTGGCTTTATCCCCTTTTATTTTTTTGAGGTTTGTTTCGGCGGGAGTATTGCTGCTGGCCTTTGTTGTGTTATGCTTTGGACCATTTGTTGTGGCTTGTGTTTTGGTGTTTTCGTTTTGTTTCGGCATGGGTGTGTTGGGTTTTATGTAGGCCTTTTTTTCGTTAATTATTTCTGTTTTGTTGGCAGGTCTTTTTTTCTTTGTCGTTCTGTTGAATTTATGTTCGGGCTTGTTTCTCGCATAGAAATGAGTCTTTGCTTGTAGGTTTCCGCCGGTTTTCTTGTTATTTTTTGTGTTCTTAGTTACTTTTTGAGAGTAATTGAGCTTTTGTTCTGTTTATGTTTTATATTTATTTTTTGCTAGAGTTTTTTCGTCGCAGCCCTTTGTGTTTTTGTTTTGGCCTTTTTTTTCTACGATTTTTTCCTTACCGGTTTGTTGGCTACACGGTTGGTTGCCGTTTGTTGCATCTTTGGCGTTGCTGGTGAATTTGTTGGGCACCTATTTCTCATTTTTACTGGTTTGGTGGTCCTTCTAGCTCTTAGCTACGTTCTTTTGGTGTTCTTGGTGCTTGAGGTATGGTACGTTGGGGCCTGCGGTGTTTTTGTTTTGCGTATTCCCTTTTGTCTGGGCTTTTTGAATTTGTTTTTCTTTGAGTTCACTTACCGCGTCATAGTCCTTTTTCTGGGATTGGTAGTCGGTAGTCTTTTTTCCCGTGGGTTAGGGGTCCTGTTCCTTATTGGGTTTTGTTGTTATATCTTTGATTTCTTGTTTCATGTTTGTTTGTGTGGCCACGTTATCTGTTTCGCTGCCGTATACATATTATTGCTTGCTAGTAATTCCTCCTTTCTTTTGGTTGAGGTTTGTTTTTTTCTTAATTATTTGATTTCTTTATGCCGTTTTCTTTTTCATTTGTTTTAGCCCAGTTGTTACACTGGGTTTTGTTTCCAATTTATGGCGTGCGTGCTTGCCGTGGCTGTTGTTCTGTTGCTGAGTTGCTTCGGGGCGACAGCCTGTCTTGGGTGATTGCGATCGGTCTTTGCGTGCGTGATCTTACGGCTTTCTTTCTGGTTCTTTACCAGACTCCTTTGTTTGCTGCAGCATCGGCATCCGGTGCGGCGGGTTTCTTTTTTTTGTTTCTTGTGGATGGTTCTGTTGTATTTTTTTCTGTGGCCGTGTGCTTTCATTCGTGTCCTATTTCCTGTGTTTCTTTTCACATTGCGGGTTGCTTTTTTTCGTGGTGTTGGTTTTTCTGTGTTTGATGTTGCGCACCCTTTTCTCTTTTTTACTTTTTGGTGCACTTTTTCTTTTTAGATCCTCCGTCTGACTTTGTCCGATTTCTTTTTTGTGTTTCTTTGTTTGTTTTGTTTGTTCTTTATTCCGAACTTTATGGGCTTTTTGAGGTTTGGTGATGTCGTTTGCCGCTAATTTATGTCTGGCCTTTTTTTGTTTTTTGTTACGCCCTTTTTCGTTTGGATTCTTTTTTTTCGCCGTTTTTTATTTGTGGTGTTGTTGTGTTTGGCTCGTGCCCCTTTTCCGGTCCTTCTTTTCCGCATTTCCTTTGGGCTTTTTTTTTCTTTTTTCCGGGCTCATCTTATTGTGATTAATGCAGTCTTTCTTTTTATCGTTCTTTGGTTTTTTTTGTTTAGGCTGTTTCTGTTCATCGCGTTTTTTTCCTTGTCTTCGGTTGTTAATTCCCTTCCGTAGGTGCGTGGTTTTTCCTTGTTCTTTGAGGTGTTTAGAGGTATGATTCTCTGTCTCGGCATGATTCCCTTGGCTGCGTTTTTCATGCGAGGAGGCTGCTGTCTTTGCCGTCCCCGGGATGTGAGAATTTTGTGTTTTTTTCTTTCCACGCTGCCTGGTTTCTTGTTGATTTGGTCCCGGTTTCTTCATGTGATTACTTTTGTTATCGGGCGTGTCTTTCTTCGTAAGCTTAATCCTTTTTGTTCTGTGGGCGGTCTCTTTCTGTTGATTCTCTGTCGACGGCCCTGCTTTTATATCAGTTGGCTTTTCGTTCTTCTCTTGACTGTTACTGACGGTCGGAGAATCTTCTTCAGTCTTTTTGTGTTCGTTCTTACTCTCGTGTTCCATGAATGTAGTGCTTATCTTGTTACCATCCTCTCCTTTAGAGTTTTCTGCTATGGTAGAGTCCTCTCTATTTTGTTTGTGTCCAGTGTGTACCGGCGTGGTTTCTTTGCTATTGCTATTCGCGTTTTTCTTCCGTCGGTTCCTTTCTATGCGGGCGCGGTCGCCCGCTTTTCCATTCTTCGTTGCTGCTTTATTAGGATTCATTTGCTGGTTCCGTTTATACCCTGTCTCTGCTTCTTGCTTTTTTGTATAGTTCTCCGTATTCTGTCTCTTGCGGTTATCCTTTTGGGGATGGTGTTGCTACCTGGTCATTATCTTAGCCTTTTGAGGTGTCTATTTATTTTTATTTGGTACTTCATTCCCTTCTGTTTGTTTGATCTTTTCGATTTCCGCGCTCTTTCTATACTTCGCATCTTTGTCGTCCTCAATTGTATCAGCGTTGTGTTTCTTTGGTTCTTCGCCACTATCATAATTGTTCCTTTCTTTCTGGCTTTTTTGCATGTCACAGTTCTCAGCCTGAGTTTCCTTTTTTCGATTCTCTTGTTTCCGTCCCTCATGTTTTTTGTTTCCTCCGGGTAGTGGGATATGCGTGTTTTTCTTGCTTAGTTTTACTAGCTGTGGGGAGCGTTTATTTTGTGCTTTTTTCGTCTCTAGCTGTTCTGTCGGCTCAGTTTTTCCTGTTTTGTGTGTCCGACAGTCCTGCGTTTTCTTTTTAAGGACTTCATGTTTTGTCTGTTTTGGATTCTTTTTTTTTCTATTTCGTTGTTTTTTTTGTATGTTTTGTTGTTCAAGTCGTTGTGTGTGTTGTGTTGCTTGTGTTTTGTTTTCCTTCTGTTTTTTTTTTTGCTTTTGAAGTTCTCGATTTTGCTTTTTTTTGGCGCGGAGATATAAATACACTTTTCTTCGCTCTTCGCTCTTTACTTATTCATTCGTTCTTCTCGTTTTCAGTTTTCTTTGTTTCTTGGGGTAAGGTCGTCGGTATTTTTTTCTTTTTCCGTTTAAGGTTTCATTTTTTTCATTTTAAGTTTTCATGTTTTCTGTTTGCCTTTTCTTTCTTCGAGTGTTTTGTTCATCATTTCCATTTGTTTTTCGAATCTTTTGTGGTAGATGTTTACGTTTTTTAGGGATATCTCTGGTTGTTTGCCTTCGTCCATCGTCTCTTTTGGGGTCTCTACCAGTTGTGTTGGCTTTTTGGGTATGTATCTTCTCTTATCTGTGGGCTTGACGGGGAAGTTTTTCATTTTCACTTTTCGGACTGTTGTTTTCTGTGTGGTTATTAGTTTCTTCTGCGTAAGCTCGTGGCTCTTTGCGATTGTTTTGTTCATGGTCGACTTCTCTTTGTTGGTATTTCTCCCGCATTTTATTCGTTTTCTCTTGTGCTTGTTCTTGTGTTGCTTCGCCTTTTTCTTTTGCCTGTCTGTGAGTTTCTTTTTGTGGAGATATTTCCTTTCTAGAATGTTGCTGGGGTTCATTTGGTGGTGCGTTTCGTGCGGTGCGCGTAGTTTCACTGACCGTCCCTTTCCGCTTCCTGATCTTGGCCCTTTCTTTTCCAGGTGCTTTCCCTATCTCGTCATTCTTGGCTCCTTCTTCTTCTGTTTCTTTATTTGCTCTTGTGTTTTGGTCTGCGCCGTTTGCGGGCGTCTGTTTGTTGTATGCTTCTTCAGCGACTTGGGTTCTTGTATTTTCTTCTTTAGTTGTGCTTCTATGTTTCTCCTCTTTTTTGTCTATGGTTTATCGTCTATGATTTTTTTTTTTGCTTTTTTTTTCTTTAGATGTTCTTTTTTCTCCTTCAGCTTTCTCTTTCCTACGTGCTTTACGGAGTTTGTCATTTTTCGTCTGTTGGTGCCCTTCTTCATCGCTTCCGTTCGGGCTGTCTCTGTCAGAATTGGCTTTTCGTTGTGATCTTGGTTTGTTTTTCGCTCCTCGTGTGTTTGCGTGTTTTATGCTCGCAATTTTGTGTTGTTTGCTTGTGCTTTGTTAGTTACTGATTGTTTGATATATAGTTCCTAGTCTTTTTTTATTAATGGGAGCACATTTAGTTGTTTTTTTGCTAGTGTGATCTTCCTTCTCTCTTTGCTATGGCATTGTATGTAGAGGAGGTCTTCCTCTGTCTGTTATCTCTGCTTATTTCCATTTGTTTTTGGATTTTTCGGTAGTTTTATTCATTGCTCCTGTTTTGGTGCACACAACTGTAGTGCTTTGTATAGCGGATTTGTGCGGTTCTTTTGCCGGTTTTCTTTTCCGTGCTTTGGCTTTGGTGTTTTCTGTAATGGTTTTTTGGTTTTCGCCCGTGTCTGCGGTTTTTCCTCTTTTCGTTTCTTGATGCGATATACCTCTGGTCGTATACACCTTGTTGCTTTTGTTTGCACATGTTTTTTTGGGCTTGTTTTAGTTATGTTTTTGGAGCTTGGTTCTTTCGTTTTCTTGTCCGTCATTACTAGGATATTGCCATTTCCGATTTGTTATCCTTATTTTCTTCTCGTTTCTCTTTGGGTTATTGCCTTGGCTCCTGGCATCTCAGGTTTTTTCTTTAGTGTCGGTCTTTTTCTTGTGATTTACTTTATAGGTGTTCGCCTTACCGTGTAATTGAGGGATTTTTTCAAGGAATCTTTTGGTGGTTTCGGTAGTCTGTTTTCTGTTTTGTGCTTTAGTACGGAGACATCCTGCACGTGTTTTTAATGCTGTAGCTTTGCTTTTGTCTTTGCAGGGTATGTTATTGCGCTTTACGGCTTCTTTTCTTTTTTTGCCTTTTCCGCTTAGTTTATCTTTCGTCCCTTGGGCTTTCCTTGTAGGTTATGGCGTACTCGCGCTGATTTTCTTTAAGGCTTTGTTTTGTTATATGTCCTTTATTTCTGTTCGCTCTGTATTTTCACGGACTTCATTAATAATGCTACTGTCCTTCCCACATTTTGTTGCGTGATTTGTCCCGTTTGCCGTTTCAGCTCCTCTCTTTTTGCCCTGTTTAAGTACCTGCCAGAGCTTCTTTCTGGTTTTCACTGTAGTTTTATTCTTATTGATTTTTTATTTTTTCTATTTTTGTTTTTTAAACCGTTTGTTGTTTTCCTCAATGTTTGATTTTTGGCTTATTCAGAACTTAATATATTGTTCTTTTGGTCTTCCCGTCGACCGGTGCACTTTGGCCATTCGGGTCGTTTGCCATGCGTTTTTTTCTTGGTATCTTGTTTTCCTCCAACCCGCCTCTTCTCATTATTCTTGATATTTCCTTTTTTTTTTGGTGCCTATACTATCAAGCTTTTTGAGTTTTGCTAGGGGCTATTTTTGGATTTCGAAATCTATTAGTTGGAATTCTGGCATATATCGTGATTTTTTCATTAAGAGTTTCGTGGGCTCCCATTGCTTGTCACATCCTTTTAATACTGCTAGTCTTCTGGATTTTTGGGTTTACGCTGTGTATCATGATGGCCCCCACCACTCTTCTTTTTGTGCGTAATATCTGTTACAGTTTTTTTGCGTTGCTCGCCTTTGTTGTTTTTATCCTCGTACTTTCCCTTAGCTTTTTTGTTTTTGTTGTGTTAGTTTGTTCTTGACTTTGCAGTTGTCTTCTCATATGTGGAGTTGGATGTTAGCTGTGTGGTCTGCTTAATAACGGCCTGTATTGCTTGTTGGTAGCTGGTCGTTTTTCTTGTCTTTTCTTTTGGCTTGCTGTCATCTTTAGTCTATCCTTCGTGATTGTGTGTATTGCCCTGTATGTTCAACACAACACTGGCTGGTCCATTTCGGAATGATTTCTTGTTTGCGTGATTTCCGATGTGTCAATGTTTTGTGTTAACACTGGAGCAATTGCTTTTTTTTCTTTACCTAAGTTTGCCTTGCTTGTTTCTTTGTTTGTGTTCACTATATTTGTAGGTAAGGGCTTTTTTGCTGTTTGGGTCAATGTCTTTCCTTTTTCTATTTATTCTAGTTTTATTCGGATGGTTACTAAGTTGTCTTCTATCTTTTGTTTCACTATTGATCAGTTTTTCCCTCGCTTGCTGTTTGATTGTGTCTTTTTTCGTGTTGTGCGGTTTCTTTGTTTTTTTGTGGTTCCGGAATGCCTTTGTTATTATTGGTTTCTGTTTGAGGTATATGTATTGGCTTGTGACTGTGTTTTGTTTTGATCTTCTTTTTGATTGTTTGAGGCAATTTCTATTCTTTCTTCTTATGCTATCGCACAACAGGTTTGCCTGGTCGGCTGCTGTTTGGTCTGGAGAGACGTTTTTCCCCTTTTTCTACTCTTTTTTTTCTCTTTTTTTCATTTTGATGTGTTTTCGGTTCATTTGGTTTGCTTGTATCTTCGGGGTTTCGCTTTGCTTTTGCTGCGCTTTTCAGGTTCTTTTTTGCTTCTGCGATTTTACCTTGCATTGGCACGGTTTTCACCCGAATTTTGAGTATTTGTTTTGTTCTTATTCTGCCGCATTTTTCTTCTTTTTTGGTCTTTTCCGGGCGCCCTTGTTGCGGATGTTTCTTCTTTGTTTATTGGTTTTATTCCTCTTTTAGTTCGGTCCTTGTCGGTTTTGTTCTCGCTTCAGTTGTAATCCCTTTCCACCTTTTCGCCTCTTGATTTGAGGAGTTTGAATTTTCTTCCTTCTGCGTTTTTTTTTTTACTTGTTTTGTCGGTCTTTTATTTTCCGGTATTATCTTCATTTCGTTTTTCGAGCTTATGCTTGTGGTCTACTTTTCACGTGTATTTGATGCTAGTTTTGTTTGTCAACTTTGATATTTCTGGGTAAGGTTTTCCTTTTTTATATTTTTCCCCCCTTTCTGTTTAGCGTGAGTTGTCTCGTTGTACTGCGTTTGCGCTGCTTTCTTTTTGTGTTGGTACGTCTTTGGCGTCTTTGCTTTTTCTGCTTCTCGTGCTTGTTCTGGCGCGTTTTTCATGTGTATTTTTGCACGTGCCCGTTGCGTATTGGTCTTTTGTTGGTTTCTTTCTGTTTTTGCTCTTCTGTTATTGCTTTCCAGTCTTCTTCTTGTCGCATGTTGCTCTTTCATTTTTTGTTGCTGAGCCTCCTTTTGTTTCGCGCGGGTTTTTTTTGCAGGGTCGTCCGCCCTTCATTAGTTCAGTACCTTCGGTAGGTATTTCTTATCCTTCTTGCCTTTCTCTTTCGCCTGCTTGTGCGGCTTGTCCTTTACGTAATCTACTTTGCTAGGTGCTTTCTTTTGAGTTAGGTGCAGTTTAGGTCTTGGTTTCTTGTTTTCCGGCTCGTTTGATTTTCTTTCTTTTTTTGGTATTTTGCTCTGATTCTTTTGGATGGCGGATCTCGTGTTGTGTTTAGGTTATTTTTGGATTCTGTGCGTATTTTTTCTATTTTTTTTCGTTCTGTTGTCTTTATTCTTTTCTCTGCTCTTGTCGGTGGCTTTCTGATGTTTAGTTAGGCATGCTGTTGGGTGCCCTGCATCCTGCTGTCTTTTCTTTGTCGCCGCCACAAGACCGACTTGATTTGGTCTCCCAGGCATCTTGCGTTTTGGCTCTGGGTTGATGTTCTCTGGTATTGCGGTTGGTATTTGTTGTTTTTGCTCTTTGGTTATTTTCTGAGATTGCGGCATAGTGTTTATATTGCTCGACGAAATTGTCTTTTTGCTTTTTATCCTCCATTTCTTTTGTTTCTTTTTTCGTTTCATACTGCGTTGTTATTTGTTATTCCGGTGTGAGTTTTTCGCGTTTAGCTGTATCACGCTTTTTAGAATGTTTGATCTTGTTTGCACCCGTAGTCGTATTAGCTCTACGTTGTGCTTTCCTTGGATGTGATTTTTTATGAGCCGCGGACAGGTCCAGTTTATTTCCTTCATCGTTCTTTCTTATTTTGCTGCTTGCCTTCTTGGTTCGCACCTCTTTATTGTGCGTATTTCTCTATATTTTAGTCTTTGGAGTCGGCTCTTCTGCATTCGTTAGGAGCCGTTTTTTTTGATTTTGTTTTTGTTCTTTTGTTTGTGCCTGGCGCGGATGGTTCGTATTTCTATTCTGATTAGTTGCCTGTTTTGAAATCTCTTTCTGGGCATTCTGTCCTGTATTTTCAGCATTCTTTCTTCTTGCTTTGTGTGAACCATCTTTTATTTTTTTCCTTTCTTGGTAGGTGTTCTGTTTATTATGTTTTTCTGTGTTTCCAGTATTCTCTGTTGCATACGTTGTGTCTATCTTTTTTGTTTTAGTTCCTATTTTAGTTTTTTTATCTTTAGACTAATCTGTAGTTGTCTTGTCTTTTTTTTTTGATTGGTCTAGATACTATGGTGCTTTTCCTTTTTCAGTTTTCATTTCTTCTTTTTTACGCATGTCTGTCTCTTGCTTTGTTGCTTTTTTTTTTTAGATTTTATTGTTTCGTTTGCTCCCTGTTTTTTTTACCTTTTTGTCTGGATCTACTTTTTCATTTTTCTACTGTTTCTCTTTATAATTATTTGTGCTATTTTTTTTTTTGTTTTTCTTTATTATTGCTTTTCTCTCTAGTTCCTGACTTTTTTTTTTTATATCATGTATTTTTCTTGGTTTTGTAGATTCGGTTTGTGTAATCGGCTTTGTCTTTTTTTTTAGCCACTCATCTGTTTTTCTCTTTGCATATTGTTTTGTTCTATTTATTGTGCGCCGGGGTGTGTCATAATTCGCCCTCTCTTTCTCTGATTATTCCTTTTCCTTCGTTTTCTTTTTCTTCCCCTTTTATGTTTCTTTTGTTGTTGTTCTCTTGCGATTTTTTTCTACCCTTTTTTTATTTTGATGAGTCTGTGCCGTGGACTAATGACCGTCCGTTTTTCTCTGCTTTCGTTGGTGTTTTTCCTTTCCTTGTGTTCTTTTTGTAGCTTTTTGTTTTATTGTATCGTTCCTTTTGATTTTTTTCTTATGTTTCTCTCTCGTTATTCTCTGAGCCGCGCTTACTTTTTTCCATTCTTTTCATCTGTTTTGTGGTTGCATATTTGAGGGTGCTTCCTTGTGTTAATCCGCACTTTCGTGTTCTTTCTTCTTGTTGTCTTATTGTGTGTGCGCCTTATCTCCTTGCGTTTTCTGGTTCTTTGTGCGTGGCTCCTCTTTCGGTGTTGTTTTTACCGGATTGCTTAGGTCTCCATCCCCCGGTTTATCGATTATTGTGTTCGTTCGGTTTTTTTCTTGCATTTTCACCGCGTGATTCTCGTAGCCTTTCATGGTCTTTATGTTATGTTGTTGCGTTATTTTTTTTTTTTGGTTTGCTTTGGTTTGTTTTTTTTCCTTTGATTTATTGTAGTTTGTGTCTGTCTGCGTGCTTTTGTTACTTGCTTTGCTGCCATCAATTTGGTTTTTTGAAGAGTTCTGTCGATTCTTCGTAACGTTTGCACCTCATTTTGCTGTATTCGTTTAGCTGTTCCTTGTTTTTCTTATTTGTTGCGGTTTGTTCTTCTTGTCCTCTTTTTCCTTTTTTTCCTGTTGATGTTTGGCTGTGATAGTTGTGTTTTTCTTCTTCGTACACGCAGGGGTCGCGTTAGTGCTTTTTGCTCTATCGTTATATGTCGTCTTTCCGCTAGAATGTACGTTTCTTGTTCCATGTTTTTTTCTCAGATGCTTTGGCTTACTTTGCGCGCTGTTCTTTCTTTGATGGGGTAGGTTGCTATTTGTTCCCTGTTTCGTTGGTGTATTAGATTTGGTCTTATGGTTTGTATATGGTACTTTCGGTTCTAGTTTCAGCCTCGTTTTTTGTTGGTCCTCCGCCTTTTCTCGTTTCGTCTATTGGGTTGTTTGAGGGCGCTTCCTTAGTCCTTACTGCTCCTGTTGTGTGGTAGGTGTGTGCTTGTTTCGTTTGTTTGTCGTTTCGGTACCTGATCTTTTATTCTTTTGCCTGCGGTTCTTATTTTTGCATCGTTTGTCCTACCTATCCTCCGGTTTGTTTTTATTGGTTCTGTCTGTTTATGGTATTTTTGGTTTCGAATTTAGTTTTGGTTCTTTCTCAGTTCTTTTTTGTTCTTGCGGGATCGTTTTCATCTTTTCTGCTGCTGCACGATTTCCTGATTCGAGCAGCGCGTGTGTGTGAATTTTTTGTTGTTTTGATGTATTGGTTTTATTTTCCGGTTTTGTATTCTATTGCGTTTTTTGTCAGTTTTGCTACTTTGTCGTGGTATTTTTCCTTCGATGCTTGTTTGGCGTTGGTCTAGCGTTTGTGGCCTCTTTTGCCTCTACTTTTGCTGCTTCCTCTTTAGCCTTCGGCTTGTTCTTTGTTTTCCGCGTTAGGCCCTTCGCTCCCCTTGCCCCGTTCATCGCCTTCGTGGTTGGTTCTTTATGCTTCGTTTTTGTCTTAGTCTCCGCAGTCTTTATCGATGTGCTATTTTGCTGTACTGTTGTTGGTTCGGTAGCCTGTATCGGATGTTTAGTTGTTTTTCTTTTTCCCGTTGTTCGTCGTCGAATTGTTGTAGAGGGTGTGGGAGTTGTGTTTTTGGTTGTTGCCTTTCCATGCGCCGCCTGTTCTTTCACTGGATTTTTCTGATTGTCCCCAGCGGTTTTTTGTGTTTTTTCCGTTTTTGGTAGCGCCGCAGTTGGTGTCATTGTAGGTTTCTTCGCTGTTCCGTAGGCGGTTCCTGCCATTTTTTTAAGGGTTTTTGCTTTTGCCTTATGCACTGCTTTCTGCGTGGGTTTGCTTTTCGCTTTTTTCCTTTTTGTCGCTGTCTCTGTCTTTTTGCGGATTTTAGCTGATGATTTTGTGTTTGCTCAGGTCTACTTTTCCTGTCTGTCCGTCTTGGTATGTGCTGTAGTGCGTTTTGGTAACATTGTTGCTCCTCCTGGTTGCCGCTTGTTTTTCTTCGGTATTTCGTTCCTTTTCTGTCTCTGCGTTTGCTCCGTCTCCGGCGCTCTGTGTATCGGTCGGGATGTTCGTTACCGTATTAGTTTTGTTTTCGTTGTTTTTTTCTTCAGTTTATTTTATAGGATTACTTAATTTCTTTGCCTGTCTGGATGTGTGTATTTCGATGTTTCCTGTGGAAGTTTTATTGTGCTTTACCGTATTTTTGATCTTGGCTTATTTTGGCACTGGTATGGTTATGGTTCGTTTAGGCTGTTCGATCACTTCTGTATATGTGTCATTCAGTTTGCAGGTTCGTCTCCGTGTTTCTTCGTGCTTGTTTTTGACTTTATTTTTTAGGTATACGTTTTCATTATTCACTTTTATGCCTTTTGGTATTGTTATTTTTAGCACATTGCCTGTTTTTTCATATTCTTTGGCACCTTCGGGTTTTTTGATATCGGTGCCTTTCTTTGTATCAGTTTGTTATATTTCGGGTTCTGTTTCTGTTATGGTCTTGTTGGTCCGGTGTTTTACTCTCCTATTGGTGTTTTTCTGTTTAACGGCTTTAGGCCTTGTGTCTTTGTCCTTTTTCGGTTCGGGTGTATTATCATGGCTGCATCCCGGGATTGTTTGCATTTTTACGTTTCTCATTTGACTCAGTTTTTGTTTCTTCTGTTTTGTTTTCCTAGTGGTGTTTTTTTTTTGGTGTTACCTGTTCCCCTTTTTGTGCGTCTTATTCCCGTTTTTGGCACTCATCTGTGCCTTTTTCATAGGGATATCTTGGTTTTTTTTTTTATTGACCGTGTTTTTGTTGTTGATGGTGCGTTTTGCGGTTTTTTCGGGGTTTCTCTTGTTCCTTTTGTTGGCGTGTTCACCGGCTCTTGCCAGGTTGTTGATTCGTTCTGATTGTGGTTCTTTTTTTAGGCTGTTTTTAGGGTTCAGCCCTTTGTGTTTTTCTTGTTGTGAGTAGGTCTCCTTCTCGGGCTGAATGTTTAAAGGTACTCCCTATTCGCTTTCTTCGTCGGCAATCATGGGTTTCCTTTTTTTGGGGCGTTTTCGTCCTTCGTTTTTGTGGTTGTTGGTTTTGGTTGTTGGTGCTTTTTTTTGTTGGATTGTTGCTTCTGCAGGCTTGATCATTACGTTCTTGTAGGGTTGTTGGTTCTTGTTGATTGTTGTTTTTCTCCATTTTCTGTTTGTCCGGTGGTGTTTTTTCTGTTCTATCTTGTTTTTTTGGTTTACGTTGTTTCCGTCATGTGTTTTTTTACGAGTTGCGTTGGTTGTGTGCTTTATCTTGTAGTTTTTTTTGTGTTTGTCAGTGCCTTGTGGTCTGGTTATTTTGGGTTCGCGGCTTTGGTCAGTCTTATGTGATTGTTTCTTGTCCTCCTTCTTGTTTGAGGGGTCCAGGTGGGGTTTTTCGTTGGCGTGTTTCCTGACTGCGTTCTCTTGGTTCTGGCTCGGTTTTTTGAAGTCGCCATCACTGTCTGTCGCTTGCGTCTTGTTGGGTTGAATTTGGCGGTAGGCGTTGTTCCAGTTGTCGTTGTTGTTATGGTGGTTCATGTATTCTTGCATTTCTTTGGGGTGTTGTATCCGTTTTTTTTTTTTTGGTTTCGGGTGGAAGTTGTTGTGGGTGTCGGTTTGTGGCCCGTTTTCGTCTGCCGCCCTGATGGTCTTGTGCGTGTATTGCACTCGTTTCTTGTTGTGTTGTTTGTTGGTTCTTTTGCCTTCGTGGTTGTCTGCCTTTTCCTTCTGATTGGTTTTGTGCTGGTTGGTGTTTGCCTGATGGGCCGCTTCTGCGTCTTTGTTGGGTTGATCTTTGTGTTCCTTTTTTTCGGGCGTGTTTTGGTCATTCAGCGGGAACTCGTCTGGCGTTTGTTGCCGGTCTTCGTCCTTGTTTTTATTCTTGTTTGTGAGATAGTTGTATTCTTGGTGTGCTCATTTGGGTTCGTTGTCCCGGGTGTTTTTCTTGTCCGGTTGTTTCTTTACTTCATGTGCATGTGTACGTAGTTATCTCCTTTCGGCAATTCTTTGGTGTTTGAGTTGCTAGGTGTGTTCTTCCCCTTGTTGTCCTTGTTGCGTGTGTGTGTTGTTGCGTGGTGTTTGGTTGTCGCTTCTGTGCGTTTTGTGTCTGGTTTTCCCTGTTTTGTTGTTCGTACCTTGCTCTGTGTCCAGTGGTTGTTATTCATCTCCGTCTTCTTTACTGTTTCCGCGTTTTTCAGCGTCTTCTGAGCGTTCGTTTTCGTTTTGGTTGGAGACGGATGCGTTGCTGTCTTCGTGGGTTTTTCTTGTTGCGTAAGCGTTTTTGCTTTGGTTTTCTTTTTCTGCGTGGTTTTTTCTTTGTTGGTTGTTGGTGGTTTCCTTGGTTCGTTGATCTTCTGGATGGTTGTTTTCTTTGCCGCCCGTTCGTGCTGGACCTCTTCTTTGTGTTTATTTTTGGTTTTTCGTTCGTCTGTGATTTTTTTGTTCGCTTTCTTCATTTGTGCCGAATTTTTTTTTTTTTTGTTTGGGGTAGCCTTCGTTTTCGTTTTCTGTGTCTTGTTCTGTTCCTTTGTTTTTGTTGTTGGTTCATTCTTTGTGTGCATTTGGTTTTTGGCGGAGGCGGTCTTTTTTGTTCTTGTTGGTCTTTGTTTTTGGACCGTTGTTTCGGCGGTGTTTATTTGGTGGCTTCCTTCCTGAACTTTTTTGAATGTACTCATTGTCTCGTCGCTTTTTGTTTTTTGTTTTGTTGCTTGGCTCTGGAGTGATTGTTTTTTTGGTGTTGGTTGTTGGTTGTTTCTTGCTTTGTTGTTTCCCTTTGTTCAGGATGCTGCTGTTGTGTTTACTCCTACTGTCTTTTTCTTTCTTTTTGTTTTTGCTTTTGTTTATTCCGTTATTTTTTTTCGTGTATTTGTTGTGGTCTAATTTCTTTTTTTCCAGGTGGCTGTTTTGCGGTTAGGTGTTGTCTGGTTTGGTCTCATGTGTCTCTTGTTGTTTTTTCTTGTTGTTTTTGCCTTTGTGGTGCAGGTGGCGCCTGCGGTTCCGGCCTGTTCTGTTCCCTTCCTTGGTTGCGTGTTTTTCACTCTCTTTGTGTTGTTTGATGATGGCGTCTGGTACGTGGTTCATTTGTGAGCGATTTTCGTTTCGTCTTGCGTTTTTTCTTCTGTTGCCTCCGACCTTCCCATTGGCTGCTTTTGTTGTGTGCCGTTTTGTCCTTTCGTTCCGGTACGTGTGTATTTTGGCCTTGCGGTCATTCTTCATTCCTACTGTTGTTTGCTTACTCTCGTCGCGCTTCAGTTCCCGGCTCGGGTTTTTCCTTTGTCCCGGCTTGCTCGATTGGCTGCTTCGTTTGCCCTTCTTTTCTTTTCTTGCCATCTGTCTCTAGCTTTTTGTTTTCTTTTTGTTTATGGTGTGGCTTGATGGGTTTCTTTATTTTTTGATGCTTGAGCAGTCTAGGCGCTGTTTGTTTTTTGTGGTTGTTTCTCATTTGATGTTCTTTTTGCCCCTTTGTTTCGGTTTGGGTCCTGTCTTCCGGATTTTGTCGCGGTTTGTTCCGTCCATGTCGTTTTCCGTTGTGTTTGTTTGTTCTCGTGTTTCTTTCTCACCTTCGTTGGGTCGGTCAGTGTTTTTTCGTGCCATTTTTGATCTTTGGTGGTTGCTGGTTTTGTTCTTTGTTCCTCGGCCTTTGAGGTCGTCTCTCGATGTGGGGCTGTTTCTTTCCTTTTCTCGGTTTCGGCGCCGTCCCGTTGTGTCGGAAGGGGATGTGTCTTGTTGGTTCTTCTTGCCTTTCGGTGGCTTCCCGTTGTTTTGTTCTTTTCTGGCGAGCTGATATTTGTCCTTGTTTGTATAATTGGTTTTTCCGGAGCAAGAACCTCTTGAGTCACCTTCGGCTGAGCTGTTTGCTTGGGTTGTACCGGAACCGGCTTTTGGCCTGCTGTTTTTTGTGGTGTGGCTGGTATTTTCTTCTTTATTTGTTGCGCCATTGCTTTCGTGTTCGCGTTTCTCTTGCGTATGGTCCGTGGTGTCACGTCTTTGTTTGGCGATTTCGGGTTTGTCTGTATGGTTTGTATTCGATATTTCTTTTGTTTTGTGTTGTTTTTTGTCTTCTTCGGTATTGTTTTCATTTGTTTTTTTTCTTTGGGTGATGGGGTAGGTGTAGATGTGTTTTGTTTTTTGTTCTTTTTCCGCTCCGAAGGTTGTTCTTTTTTTGGCTCCTTTTAAGGGATTTTGATTTGTTTCTGTTTTCGGAAGCTTAGGTCCGTGAGTCTAGCGTTTGTGGGAGTTTTGATGTAGTCTTGGGCTGGGTTTTTTGCGGTCAGGGTGTCGACCTCCTGGGCCGGTTTATTCTCGCTTGGTATGCTAAACCGGGGGTTGAGGTTTTCATTGCGGTCCTTTCTGTGGGCTTCTGGGCGGTGCCTGTGGTTTCGCATTACGGTTCTGGGTTTGCTTTTCTCCTGTTTTCTTGTTTTTCCCGTTTTGTTTTTTTTCCTTGTTCATTCGGTGTTGTGGGCGTTGACGGTGGCTGTTTTTTTTGCTACGTATTTTTTTATGTTTGCCCTGTGTTGGGCAAGAAGGTCGTTTTTGTGATCCTTTGCTTACTTGTCCTTTGTTTTGCTGGTTAATCTTTGTGCGGGTTGTTTGGTCTTTGTGGTCTTTCTGGGGAGGTGTCTCAGTTTTGTGGGATTTGCGTTATTTGGGGATGGTTTTGTTGTTTCTTTGAGGGTACCGTTTTGCGTGGTAACCCGGTTTTTCTTTGTGACCCCGTGGATTGGTATTGGGTTTGTGGCCTTTGTTTTCGTCGGGCTGTCGCATGGGATGAGCATATTCTTTTGCCTTTCGTACTTTGCTCTTGTTGGTATTCATGTTCGCGGGTTTCGTAGTGTTGGTGTTGATCTTTGTCTTCCTTTTTTTCCTTTTGTTGTTGGTGGTGCTGCTGAGCGGGTTTGTGGTGCGGTTCTTCTTTGTTTGGGTCGTTGCTTCGTTGTTCTATCCCTTGGTTGATTTCTTTTCATTTCCGTTCAGTTTGTGCATCCGCGTTTTGTTCGTTTTTGCTTCATTTGTCTCTATAGGTTCCTTGTTGTTCGGTGTTGCCTTCCTGCTGGTTCGTCCTGTGGTGTTTGCGTTTGGCTTCGTGTCGGCTGTGCTGTTGATGTCCTTTACTGGTGCTTTGAATGCTTTCATTGTATTTTTTTCCTTTTGTTTGTTCATTTGATCGATTCTTGCTGCGGATGTCGTTCCGGTCCTGTTTGGTTTGGGTTGCGTGGTGTAGCTTGTTACTACCATTTTGTGTAAGCTCTGGGCTTTTTTTTCTGATTCGATCTTTTTTGTGTTTTTGCTCTTTGCGTTGTTTGTTTTGCTGCTTTTTTTTGTGTTGGTTCTTTTCGCCTCTTGGTTTATAGCTGACGTTTGTTTTCCCTTGTTGTCGGTAATCTTCCGGTTGTTCGTGGGGTTTTTTTTCATTGCCGTTGCACCAGTGATGGGTTCTTCTTTCGTTTTAGAGGCCTTTTTGGCATTTTGTGTCGGCCTTTTGTTCTGTATCGGTTTTCTGCTGATAGCTTTCCGTGTGGCTATTGGTTTTTTTTTCTTGCTTTGTGTATTTTAGCTTTTTCTTTATCTTGAGTTTCTTGGTTTCCTTCCCGCTCTTTTCTTTGCCATTTTGTATTGTGGTGCGGTTGTAGCACAGTTTTGGGTGTTCTTGGTTCTGGGGTTAGTTTTTTTCGGCGTTTTGCTTTTCCTTGGATTCGGTTTGTTGGTTCGGTGGTTCCTGTTAAGGGTTGCCGGATTAATTTGCGCCGTCTTCTTCTTATGTTTTTCCATTTGGTTATGTTTTTTGGGGTTGCTCGGTATTCTGTTTTTGCTCCCCATAGTGGGTTTTGTCCTTTGGTATTGTCGTGGTTATATTCTTTGACGTGTATAAGAAATTTTTTCACTTATGGGATTCTTTGTTCATGTTCATTTATTTGTTTATCCTTTAATGTTAATGTTGTTTTTCTGCGTCAAATTCTTTCATTTAAAAGCAAATTCCCTGTTTTTTTTCCCGGTTAAGGGGCATAGCTGTTTGATTGGCTAGCTCTGTAGTTAGCGCATAAGACTTTTCATTTTTGTTTCTTTGGTTCGTTCCTTTGGCGGTTCATTGAAGGCAGTGATTTCTTTTTTGCGCTCCTTTTTTTTTTTTTCTTTACTTTTACTTGTTTTTGTCTTCTACTTTTTTTAGTTCAGGCACTTTCATTTTTTTGCATTGGCTTATGCCAGCGGTCATTTTATTTCTCTCTCTTTTTTTTTCAATCTTATATGTTGTTCCTTTTTGTTTTAATGTTTCTGCTTTTTTGTTTTTTGTATTGGTCAGAACTATTGCAGTCCGCCCTCAATTTTTAAGTCTTATAGTGGAGTTTGTTATTAACCTGGATAGGGAATTGTGCCGTTTTAGTTCTTAAGAGAATATTTTTTTCGTGCTCTTTAGGTTATTTGCCGTCTTTCGTTTGTACGATTCTGCTTCTTTTGTTTTTTATTGCAAGGAGGGGTTTGCATTTGTCATCCCCATAGATTTATGTTCCCGCATAGATGATAGCCTGTTTGATATGGCCGGTCTCTTGGGCTTAGTTGTTATGTGCGTAGGTGGAATTGGCATGTTAAGTTTTTTTCATGTGTTTCTCCTGGCAGGCTACCTTCCTTCTTCTTATTTGCATTTCGATGGCGTACTGTTTTGTTTGTTGGCCTCTTATGCCTTTACTTCTCTATTGGAAGCATTATATATTGTGTACGGTGATTTTTACTGTGTTTTTTTTTTTTTGGTCCATAATATTGCTGGCTTGTTTTTTTTCGTTATCCGATTGGTTCGGTAGAATGTTCATGTTGTTTTTACTGGTTCTATTGCTCTGCTTTTAAGTTGTGTGCTGCGTACTTTTTTCGCTGGGCGGTATTTTGCCATATTGGTTTATCCTTTTTCGTTTTCTTATTTCTTCCGTTACGGCACGGTAGATGTGAAGGATTTTTTGATTCTGTGTGTAGTCTTCGACATGGCATCCTTTGTCGGGTATTTTGTTTCCTTAGGTTTTCTTGCGTTGTTTGTGTTTTATGATGGTGGTGTTTATATTGCTTGCTTCTTTGTTTCTCTCTTTCTTGATGATGTTGTGTTGTGTTTTGCACTACTATGCATATTCTCATTTCGGCTGCTTTTTCCTCTCATGATCGATACTTTTGGTCAAGAAATTGTCTACTCTGACCTTGCTGTGGTCTTTGGCTTTGTTTCTTTGCGTATTGTTTCTCTTTTTTTTTTCTTTTTGGTGTTCTCTTTTTTTTTATTAGTGATTCGTGTGTTTTCTTTTCGTCGTGAAGTGCTTATCGGCAATGAGCGATTTTATGTGTTTGATGCTGCCTTTATTTCATCGAGTGATGATTTCATGGACGGGCACAACATCGTTTGGGAATTTTCGTATTTTACTTATGTTTATTTCTTGCGATGTATTGATCCTTTTTTTTTTTATGTTTTCTATTTTGGGGAGTACTGTGGTTTTTTTTTTGTAGTTTGTGCGGGGGGTTATGTGGGGGACTTCTTTCAGGTTTTTGTTTCTATTTCTTTTGTAGAAGCTTATCTCCGGTATTTCTCTGCTTTCTTTGACGCTGCCTTTTTTTTATTATTTCCTACTTTTGTGGTGGTTTTCATTTCTGTTTTTAGGGTTATCGAAGAGATTCATTTTACGGTACACGTTCTTTTGATTATGGATTTGCTCCTTTTTTTTTTTTTTGGCTTTGGGGTTACTGATTGCATCGATTTTTCTTTTTTCTTTTGCTTTTCTCTTATTACTATTTGTTATTGCGTTTTTAGATTTTTTTGTAGATCAGCTGGAGGTCGTGTTGTTTTGGTTGTGTACGTCATGCAGCTTGGTAGATGGTAAAGTGTTTTCGTGTGTTGGTGTTGATCTTCCGTTTATTTTGCTGGTACTTTTTTACATGGCATCTGCCGTTGTATCTATTTATGAATCTCGCACTTTCTTGGTCGGTTGTGCTTTTTATCTGTGTTTTTTCATTGTGTCTTTCTGTTTTGGTTGTTGTTATTTGATTTTTTTGGCTTGCTCCTTTTCGTTCTATGTCGTCGAGGGTTTTTCTTTTTTTTTTGTTTATATTGTCTTTGATTTGTTAGTTTTCTGCTTGGGTAGCGAATGTTGTTTGGGTTTGGATTTTTTGTTTTTCTGATGTGCATGCTCCTTGGTGTCGGTCTTTTGGGCTGGCCAGTTGGAGTCTCAGGTTTCGTTGGCTTTTTGTGTTTTTGCACGGTTCTTGGAGGTTGTGTTCTGGATAGGGGCTGCCCTTGCGTTGCCATTATTGGGATATACGTTCGGTTTTGTTTAGTGGTTTCGTTTGATCGTTTTTTTACGTTCTTTTGTGTGTTGTATCGGGGGTTTGATGTACTGGTTTTTGGCGTGCTTGATATTCTTTTTGTTTTTTTGTTTGACCCTGAGTTGCTGGTTGTGTTGGTTGTTTTCGTTTCTGGTTTGCTTGACCCGGTCGTATTCGCATGGGCGATATTTGTTTTCTGCCTTTCGGCTTTCCTTCATGTGTTCAGTCTTGGTGCCTCTATTGTGATTTTGTGTGTGTTTTTTTTTGTTTCGTTTTTCACTGCTGGTGCTTTTGTGCTTAATGGTTGGTTCCTTGTTCATTTGTGTGGTGTGTTCTGCCGTTGTGTGGTTCTTGGTCGTGTTATTGTTGTTGACGTTGTTCTGGGTGTCGTTCTGGTCCTTCTTCATGCTCTTGGCATTGCGATCTTTGCTTTTTTTGATGATGGTGCCGTTTCGGTTGTTTCGTTGTTGCGTGGTTTGCCTGGCTTTCTTTTGCTACGGATTGGGATCTTTTACAAAGATGTCGGAATTCATGCCTGTTTTTGTGGATTTTTTTGTTTTGATTTTATGATGTCCGTTCTGTTTGTTGTGTATGGGCAACTCTACCTTGTTCTTTTTTGTTATTCCCGCGTTGTCTATGTTTTGTTTGGTATTTCGACTTTGCTTGTTGCCGTGCTTGGTGCCGGGTTTTCCCTTGTGCCTTCGGTTCCTCTGATTGGGGGTCATTGATGTTTTGACTATCGCGTTCGTTTTGCTTATGGGGCTTTCATTGTTATCGACTGGTGTTGGGGACTTGGAGCTTATTTCGCGCGTGCTGCTTTGGTTCTTGTTCCTTCTTGCGGATTTTTTGGTTTTCTTGTTGTTCTTTCTGTTGTTTTTGCCTATCGTGCTCTTTGTGTTTGGGTTGTTTTTTGCAGTTCCATTGGTTCTAATGCTACTTCTCTTCTTATTGATCTTGCTGTTTGTTTTTGGTACTTTATTTTTCAGGGACATACGGTATGCTCTGTTTTGTTTTTCTTGTTTTAGGTAGACTTGTGTTCGTTGTAAACGGGGTTCTTTGATTTTGATGTTCCTGGGTCCTTGTTTGTCTTTCGTCTGTTTTTGAGTCATTAGGCGTGCGCTCTATCGTTGTTTATTCTTATTGTTTTTGTCGCTCATCTGTTTGTTATCTTTTCCTTTTGGTTCGGTTCCTTTGGCAGTGCGTTTGCCTTCACTTGTGGTGTTGTTGTTGGCGCTTTTCGGAGCTATTCCATTTTCCTTCAGTCGCTCCTTGGTTGTGTGGGCTATTGTCCGGTTGGCTTTAAGGGTTGTACGGTCGGGGGTTTGTTTTGTTGTTTCTGTCCGTCTTGATGTTTTTCTGGATTGGTTTGTTCTAATGCGGCTTTCTTTGTTGCTGGCTTTGGCTCTGACCTCTTGGGTCTGGTTGGGTATGTCCCAGCTGATGGTGCCTTTTTTCTGGTCGTTTGTTTTCATTTTGCCCACCTCTTTTCTTTTTTGGGTCGTTTGTGTTTTTGTTGTATTGGTGTATCTCTGTTTCCGGCTTGGTTGTGTGGTTTCGTTTTTTCTGCTTTCGGATGCATTGATAGATGGGTTATTTTGTTTGGGGTATGTTCTGGTTTGCGTATCTGGTTTGTCTGATTCGTGAGGGGTGTGGAATTGTTTGCTGGGTTTGGTGTACGTGGCGAGTTTGGGGTGACCTGTATTCAGTCCTTTTGCAGTTCTATTTCGTTGTTTCCGCTGGTCGTTTTTTGCTGTTCTTTTTATCTTGGTGAATATTTCTTGTTTTTGGGGCCTTGTACGCCTGTGTTTCTGGTCTTGCCGTTTTTCGCTGGCGTGAATTGTACTTTTGGTGTTGGTTTTTTGCTGTTGGTTATTCGTGTCTTTGGTTTGTTTGTCTCCTTCGACCTTCGTCGGTTGGGTCTACTCGGTGTTTTTTGAGTTTCTGTTTCTTGTTATCTGTTTGGTCATCGTTTGGTCAGTGTCTGTTGCATGTAGACTTGTTGCTTTTCGTTTGGCCTTAATTGGAGTTCGGTTGGGGTTGGGAGTTTTGGTTTTTTGTTCTGTGTTGTTGGGTTGACTGTTGGTTGTCCCTTCTTATGTTTGGTGCGTTTGCGGTTTGTTGGTCTGGTTTATTTTGTTGTTTGTGGTCCCCATGATCCTTCTGGGTTGCTTGCTTTGTCTGGTTTTGATATCGGTCACCTTGTGGTTAATTTCTTTTTCTTGGAGTTTGCAGGTGTTGTTGCCAGTGGGCTTTGGTTTGTTTCTTCCTTGGATGGTGTTGTTTTTAGGGCTGTTCCATTTATCTGTGGCGTTCTTCATGTCGTGGGATCTGGTTTTCTGACATTTCTCGTATCCCTGAGGTGCTTTTTGGTTTTTGCTCATTTTGATGTGGTTTTGTTCTTTTTTTTTGCTTTTTTGTATGCGATGTTTCCTCTCGTCGTTTTGTATTACGGTTCCTAGTGTTTCGTTGTCGTTGTGCTTACAAACGCTTTTGACTTTCATGCCTCTGTTATTGCGCGTCCGGCGGTTGTCGGTTTTTTTCTTGAACGTTGTGATTCCCTCTTTGTTTTCATTTTGATTGTTGGGTTTTCGTTTGCTACAAAGTTCTGTTTTCTGTGTGTGGTTCTTGTTTGCGGTTCTGTCCCGTCTTTGTTTTTTGTCGCTTTTTTCTGTGGCGTTTTTTTTTGTTCTTCTTTTTTTACCGTCTTGCCCGCTGGTGCGTTTGGTTGCCGTCTGTTTTCTCTGTGGATCCGCCAGTTTGTTCTTTGCTTTTAATTGGGCTTTTGTTTCTTGATGCTTTTCTAGCTGGATGTCGTTCTGCACTTCTGCCATTTTATCTTTTGTTGTGTTTTGGTGCCAGCTTTTTTTCCATTTTGTACAATGTTTGTCGGGAGGTTTTATGATCCGTTTGTTCCGGTAAATTCTTGTGCTGGTATACTGGCTTTGGTCGGCGTCACGTTTGTTCTTTTTGCGCATGGTTATTGGATTGTTTCGTTCTTTGATGTCCTGAGTGATGTTTTGGCTGACCGGTTTATTACCGTTGGGCGTGTTGGCTGGTGGGTGTCTGTTGGGGTTTGGTTCCGTTTGCTTTTTCATCGCTTGGCTGTCGATGTCGTTGCTGGCGGGTTTGTCTGGTATGTTTGTTTGTTTGGGATTCTGTGCGCTTCCTCTGTGCTGGTAGCTTTTAGCACTCTTTCGCGTGGTCGATTTGTGTTCTTTGACGGAGCATTTGTTTGGTTGTGGGCGTTTTGTCGTTTTCTTGTTGTCTGGTTCTGTGTGCGTTTGCTTGGTGTCTTCCGCCATGTTCCATTGGCCGTGTTCTTTAATTAGTTTTGTCTGTCTTCTTGTGGCCTGGTGGTTCCTCGGGCTGTCTTTGATTTTATCGGCTCTGAGCTGGGCGATAGCGTCGGGTTGTTTCTTCCTAAAGGTTTATTTGTAGGTTATGGCTTTCGTTAGTGCCACTTGCGTCGTGTCGTAGCCGCGGCTGTCTTGGTATGTCTTTACCTTCGTTGCGGTTCTTATTTTGGGTAGTAGTATTATTTTTGTTTTGTTTTGTCTGCGCTTTCTATTGTTGATGTGTTTTATTGAGCTTTTCGGTTTTGTGCGACATGTTGTTCTCTTTTTTTTTGGCCTGATGACCTTTGTGATGAGGTGATTTTTGGCTTTTGCGGCTGTGCGGTTTATTGATTTTGGTATTATTGCGGTGATATTTGTTGGTGGTGTGTCGGTTCTCGTTCCCGTTTTTCTTTGGCTTATGGGTTGGCTGGAGCGTTTGTTCCTGTTTTCTATTATGGTGGATTGCCCCTTTAGGCTCTTAGGGGCTATGTGTATGGTTGTTTTTTTGTTCTGCGTGTGCCGCGTTTCTGTAGGTCTCGTGACTCTGTGCGTCTGCACCTTTCTCCGTCTTTTGGTTATGTCTAGCGTTCGGGCTTTTTCTTGTGTTGTTCTTTTGAGTGTCGGGATTGTAATGGGCAAATTCGTAAGATTTGTTCTCCTCACCGTGCTTATTCTCTTTGCTTTGGTGTTGCTGTGGGCCATTTTGTTGGTCTGGTTGCGGTTCTTTGGTGCGTACGTCAGGCTTGTCATCTGATTTTGGGTGTTTCTAGTTCGTGTTTGCGTTTTTGCGTTTCTTCTTTTTGTTGCGTTGCTGTCCCTGAGCAGATGCAGTCGGGTTGTAGTGTGCTGCGTGTTGCTTGGTTTGTTTGTTGTCTTTCTTAGTGTTATTTCCGTACTGGCCATGTGGTTGCTGCTGCCGTATTGTTGCGTTTGGTGCGTTGCGGGGTTTATGTGCTTTGTCGTTGTTCCGGGCATCTTTATGCTCTTGGTGGTTAGTTCCACTTGTTCGCTCTTGACTTGCTTGCTGGTTGTGGTGGTGTTTTTTTTTCGGTGATCTGTGTTTGACTGGATTTGCTTGGTTTTGGTAAGTTTGCTCCCGGTCGTTGGTGTGTTAAGTGTGGTGATCCTGATACTCGTGGTGTGATTTTGGCCCTCTGCCGTGTGGTGTTGATTGTTTGTTGTTATTTGTTTCCTGTTCCGGGTTCTTGTTACTGATTCGTTTTTTATTTTTACTTCTTAATTGCTTGGCTGGTTTGAGACCATTATGTTGTTTTTTGCGGCTGGTCCTGTTGTTTGTTGGTTTGCTGGTTGGTTGTTGTTCTGGGGTGCGTGATTTGTTTGTTATTGCAGTGGCTTTTCCTTTTTCGGCTGAACCCCTTTCTATGTTGGGGGGTGCTATTGCTGGTGGGTTGCCTTTTGGTTTCCCTGCTTCATTTTCTGCCTCGCAGGGCGATTCTTTGGTTTTTTCTTTTGCTGGGGTTCTGTATTTCGGTGCATTGGCCTGTGCGTTGCAATCCGGTGCTTGGGGAGGTGTATTTGTGTTGCCGGTTTGTCCCGGGTGCATCCTATCTACCTTTTGAATTGTTGCCACTGTTTTTTGCTTTGTTCCTGGCGTTTCTCTGGCCGGTGCGTGGTCAGTGGAAGCTGCAGGTAGGTATAAGTTGGTTTTTTATCTTCGCTATTTTTTTTTCTTTTTCCCTTCTTTCAGTGAATTGTCTGGGTTTTTCTGGGTAGTTTCCGCTATGGTGTTTTGATTGATCTCTTTCTGGCTTCTTTTAGTGGGGGTTTTGTTGCCTTTTCCGGCTCGCGATGGTCATTTTATTCGAAGGTGTTGGGGTGCGCTGTTCTGGATTTTTTTTGAATGTTTTTCTCTTCTTGCTAGGTTTGTTTTGGTTTTTCGTTTTATACGGATTGTTGGTTGTTTTATTGGTGTTTTCTGGGACTACGGTTCTGTTGTGATTTGTGCTGTTGGTTGTATTTTTCTTGCCGTTATGGTTTGTCCGGCGGGGTAGGTTATCGATTCTATGGTTTTCTGGAGTCATTTTTTCGCTTCTTTGAGTGCTTATGTCTTTGGGAAGTTCATTACCTTTGGTGTGTACTTTAGTCCGATTTGGCTTTTTCGTTCCGTGTTTGAGGGGGGTTGGTGGGTTTAGGTCATCTTTGTTTTCGTTGCACGGCTTGTCGTCGATCAGTGCTTTATCGGCGTCTTTTATTGTGTGGTTATTGCTTGTTAGTTTGGGTTGCTTTTGGTTTTCGGGTCTTTTTGTCTTTTGCTTATTCTTGTTTCGGTTTATTTGTGCCTAGTTTTTTTTGGGTGTTTTGAGCGTGTCTGTTGTTTTTCTATTTTTGTCGCGTTGTTTTGTTGGATTCTGTGCGAAGTGGTCTTTGCCTTCTTTTTCAGTTTGGTCATTCTTAATTGTTTTCGCCTTGGAGCGTTTGGCATCCCTTGTTTTGATATGATTCTTGTCCGGATTGGTTGCTTTGGCTGCGGCTGGGCTTTTGTCTTTGTCGGTACCCGGGGTGTTGGGGGTTACGATTGGCCGGCTTCTGCCCATGTCTTTGGTTTGTTTATAGGGTTTTTTGATCTCGCATCGCGCTTCTTTGTTGTTTTGGGCGTTGATTTTCTGTGTATGACTGCAATGGGCCATGCTTTCGTATTGTTTTTTGTCTTTTCCCTTCTGGTGTTTGGTGTTTGTGTCTTCGCTTTTTTCGTGCTGTATGTTAGCCTTGGGGAGGATGCCTGGGTTTGTTCGACTAGTGGCCTTGTCGATTTGAGTTGTGTCGGTTTCTCTGCGTTGCGGCTGTCTGGTGGTGTCCTCCGTCGGGTCTTTTTCCGTTGGCTCGTCTAGTTTTTCGGTTGTAGTTGGTTTGTTGGCCTTTTTCTTTTTGGGGATGTTGCGTTCGTCTATACTGTTTATTTTTCCAAGGTTTTTGGCTTGTTTGCTATTCATGTTGGCACTTTGGGGTTTTTGTTGGGCGATGAGTCGTTTGTTTTTATTTTTATTGAGTATTGCGTGTTGTTTTCTCCTTTTTGTTGCAATATTGTCTGTCTAGATACCTTTCTGTGGGTTTTTTCATGGTTTCGTGATATTTTCTTTGGTTTTTCGAATTCCCTGGTAATGAGCTGTTGTGATCTATCGGCTTTTATTTTTTGTGGTGTTTCTCTTGGTGATTTTCTTGGTGCTCTTCTTTGTCAGTTTCCAGAAATTTTCTATCTGTGACGGGCCGTGTTAAGTAGTTGCTTTGTGGGGTGCGGTGGGAGACGCTTTAGCTTCTTCTTCAGTGTGTCTGTATTTGTGCGTGTTTTCTTGTTGTTTGACATTGTCGTCGCGAGGATTTTCTCATGACGATATGGTTATTTTGGCACAGGGTTGGGATATAATGATTGACTGTTTGGTAAGAGATTTGAATTTTTATTGCTTTGCCATTATGTGTGTGGGCGGATTTGTTTCTGTTATCGCTTCCGTTGCTTTGTGCTTCATGCTTGGTTCTGGCTGTGTGGGTTTGGGGTCCCTTGTGGCATAATGTGTGGTTGTAGGAGTGTTCTTTGGCGTTTACGACAGTCGGCTTTTGGTGTTTGGCCCCGATTTTTTGGTTATTGTGTGACCTGCTTTAAGTTTTTTTGAGTTGAAGTATGAGGCGTGTTCCGCCTAGGTTGTCGATCCGGGTGTGTAGTTTCTTTTGTTCTGTTTGGTTGTGGGGCGAGGCATGTGGTTTCTGGTTTCTTTTGCGTGTTTTTTCTTATTTTTCTTCGCGGTGTGCGTGTTGTTGCTCTTTGTGGCCTTTTTTAGGTTGTGTGTTGTTTTTTCCGTCTGCTTTTTGGGTGTTGTGTGGAGATTTTCTGTGCGGTCCGTGTTCTTATAGTTGTTGCCCTTTTTCTGCGCGTTCGTCCAATCGTGGTGGGTGTTCCCTTTATTGGTTTTGTCTTTCTTTTTTGACGTTGCGTCATTGTTGAGATCTTTCGGGCGTATGTTACGCGTTTTTGCCTTTGCTTGTGACGGGTTTTGGTGTTCATTTTTGTGTGCCGGTAGCTGTGTCTTATTTTGTTCCTGGCCCTCGGGCATGTATCTGTTTGATGGTTTCATTTCTTGGTCGTCTTTGTTCGGGCTTATGTGGTTTGTTTTGGATGGTGCCTTCTTTCTCGTTCCCTCGTTTGTTAGTTTTGCAGCCTTGTTTTTTGTTGTTTCTTTGTTCTTGCTGGCGTTTTGGCCGGTTTCTTTGGCCGTTCTGTCTTTCCCGTTAGGGGTTAGTTTGCAATTCTTTGCTTTTGTGGTGCTGCTTTTTCTGGTTACGTGTCTGTTTGTTTTTGGATCATTTTCATCCAGTATTTTCTGTTTAGCATATCGCATTTGGTGTGGTTTGTTGTGATATGGTTCTTGGGTTGTCTGTCTTTTCGATTTCGGTAGTTTCGTATCAAGTCGGTGTTTGTAGTTTTCTGCTTTGTGTCTTTTCGGTGTTTTGTTGGTGCGTGATTTGTTTGTTGATGCTGTTGGAGGTTGCTGGTCTGTTTTGAATGTGGCATTTTCGGTTTCTGGTTGTGTGATTTTAGGGGTGTTTGAAGTGGTTTGGTTATGTGCGCGTCTTCGTTTTTTTCTTATTTTAGGATTTTCGAGGTCTTTTTGTCGTTCTTTGTTTTTTTTGTCTTTTTTATGGCCTGCTGTTTGGCGGGAAGGGCTGAAGGTGTTTTTTTTCCGTTTGGGAAGCTTAGGCTGACCTTCGGCGTGGCGGGGAGCGGTCTGGTTGTCTCTGTTGTGGTCTTTATGCATCACGCTGTGATTATGCGCGGGCAGCTTGTTGTGGCTGTTGTTGCTGTGTGCCTTTTGCTTGATGGTTTCTGGCTGATCTTCCTGTCAGTTTTCGGGTTTGTTTGGAGTTTGCTCCCGGTCTGGGGTGAGCCTATATTTATCGGCACGTTTTGTTGTGAATTGCTGGTTGGTGTTGAGCTTGTGGTTTTCCGCCGTTTTTTTCATGTCCGTTTCCGTGTTTGTGCCGTTGGAGTCGGTTTCTTCTGTGATTTTGCGCGACAGATTGCTCTGGTTTGTTTTGTCGTGCTGGTCGATTTTACGTTGTTTGGTATGTTTGTTTCTTCTGCGGCTTTGTGGATTTCTGGCGATTTTGGTACGCAGGACTATTCTTTTCACTGGTGTTACTTGTCTGTAATGCTTGGTTTTTTGTCGGTAGTCATGACTGTGCGTGTTTGCCCGTGTGCTTTCTGGCCGCGGGTTGTGTGTTTGTTTCTTGTGTTGACGGGCGTGGTTGTTTTCTTTATTATCTTGCCTTTGTGATTTTTGGTGGACTATTGGTGTATTCGGCTGCATCTTGATGGCGCTTCCTTTGTTTTTGGGTGTTTGCTCCCTTGCTTTGCCCCGGGGGGTAATGTGTACCTGCATTTTCCCTTCTTTGTTGCGTGTGTTTTGGTTATTGTGGGTGACGTTGCTCTTGTCCTTCTGGCGTCCATCTTGTTGTTGATTCTTACGGATCTTTGCTAATCTGCGGTTATTTCGTGGCTTTTCGTTTTGACCTGCATTGGTTTATGGTTGGTTTTGATTGCGGGCTGTTTTCTTTGGGCCTTTATTTTCGCCGTTCGTTCCTTGTGCTTGGGTGATATTTTCTTTACTGTTGTGCACCGGTGTGGGTTTTTTCTTGGTATTACGTGTTTTGTGAAGTTTTTCATTTTCTTTGGCGTTTGCCATGTTTTTGTTCCTGTTTTTGTGGAAGGCTGGGGTATTGGTTGGGTTGACTGGTTTGGTCCTCGTTGGTCCTTTTTTTTTGGTTTTCTTGGTTCTTCTGTTTGTTTCGCGTTTACGGTAGTTAGTGGGTGTGGACGCTTCTTTGGTGTCCTTCTTTTGTTGCATCTCGCTGCTTTTTCTTCGGTTCGTATTTCTGCCCGTCGTCTTGCCGTGGCCTATCTATTGCTGATCGCTTCTGTTTACGGTGGTTTCACCAGTGGTTACGTCTTTGGTTTGTTTCCGCGTTGCGCGCCTCCTTATGGCCTGTGGTTGGTTTACTTTTCCCTGTATTGCGTCCCTGGCGTTGCCGGTTGTAGTCTTATTGTTTTTGTGTCTGTTTCTGTTCGTCCTTGAGGTGTTTGGGTCGCTTTTCTTAATTTCATCGTCACTGATTCCGCCCGCGTCATCGAGTACTTCGGTTTTTTCTTTCGTCGCCCCTTTGATAGTGGTATTTTTGTTTTTTGCTGTTTGTTGGGTTTCCTAGTGGATTATTGTCCGTGGCTGTTTGCGATTTTTATGAGTGTTTTTTATCGAATCATCGCTGTCTATTTTGGTACTCGTTTGGTTCGCCGTTTCTTTTTTTTGTTTTGTTTTTCCTGTCTGTTGTTGTTTGTTGGCGGTTTACGTGACTATTCCTTTTGCTTTATTGTTGGTTTCCCTTTTCTTAGAGATGTGGCCGTGGATTGTGATTATGGTTCGTCTCTTGTAGTTGACGCTTTTAATTTTATTATTTTTGTTCGTTCGGCGGAAGTAGCTTAGCCCTGGTTTGTTGGGTGTCCTAGTAGCGCTTGTAGTTATCCTTCCGTTTTGCATTTTGTTTTTCTCGATTCTGCTTAGCAGTCTGTCGGCTCGATTTCTGCTTCTGCCACTGATGCTCATTATCGAATTTTTCCGGTTGCGTATTGTTTTCTGCAGGGCATGTTTACTTCTTCCACTCTTTTTCAGTTTGATAGCTTTTCCTGTTGCGGTTCTTGTTTTTGTCTGCTTCCAGTTCCAGCGGATTTTCCATTTAGAGGATTTGAGGATTTGTTCGGTCTTGTCTAATTCGTGTAGGTTTTGTCGTTGCGCTTTTTGTCTAGTCGATCTTTATTTTCGTACGGTCTGTATTGTTTTTAGTATTGATCCATTGTTTCTTTCTTTTTGTTTCTATTTTTTGTGGAATGGGGTCTATTGTGTCTGGTATTTGTTGCTTGTTTTGTGTATTCGCCTTTGTCATTTCTTTGAATGTTATTTCTTCTTTTACGTTGGCTTGGTTGTGTCCCTTTGTTTTTTCCTTTTCTTGTTCCTTCGTTTGTTTGCTTTTTTTTTTATTGTGTATTTCCATCTTTATTGGTGAGTATTTTTTCTTCTGAGGTTATGACTGCATTTCTGTATTTGCTTTTTGGCTATAGTTGTTGTTTTTGTGTTTGTCTTCGCTTTTTTGTTTAATAATTTTGGGGTCACTCATTATGTTCTTCTTAGTTTGGTTAGCCGTTTGGGTTTCTGCTGAATTCTTGGTTGCACGGTGGTTGTTGGCCGCTTCTTTGCTACGGGTCGTTTGTCTGGTGTTCTTACCTGCGTTATGCTTTGGTTTTCTGGTTGGCGTATGTTGTTTCAGTACCTTCGGCACGGTTATTTTCTGTTTGGTGTCTTCTGTTTTTTGATCATTCGCTCTGCTTGTTGCTTGATTTATCTTCTTGGTTTGGTGATTGGGTTGCGTGCCTTTGTGGAGTGCCCGGTCGTGGTAAATATCTTGTGTGGGGTTGATCTTTGTGTCCGTTTTTCTTGAGCTCGTGTTATTGTTATTTTGTGGCGTTGTGCCTTTGGGTTTTTCATCGTTTTTTTCCATCGTTTTCTCTATGTCTTTTGAGCCGTCACGTCGGCCCAGATCGGTGAGTGTTATTTTTTTGGTATCTTTATCATCTGTTTTGTTTTTGTGTTTGTTTGCCTTGTTAGTGTATTCCTTGGTTTCTTGCTTTTTGTCATGACTGTGCTTCAGCTTGATTGTTTTTTTCATCTTGTTGTGGTTCTTTTCCGGCTTTGTCGATTGAGTATCGTCTTTATGTTTATCCGTCCTTGTACTTTTGCACTTTCTGCCTGCTCCTTTCTTGTTATGTTCGTTTGCGAGCGGTTTATTTTTGTTCTTCCGGTGTTCATTGGTATCCGCATCGTCCTGGGTGGCGCCGTTGTCTCTTATTGTTAGCCCTGCACTTGCCCCGGCCGTCTAGTCGTTCAATTGATGGTTCTTCTTTTGTGTTTTTTTTGGGGTTTTCTCCTTCGGTTTGTTTCTTTTGTTGTTTTTTGCCTTCCCCGATTTTTTTTTTTGGTTTATTTGTTGCATATTTATTCTTTCCGGGTCTTGTCCTTGTTCCTTTCTCGTGCGTTTGTATTTTCTGTATTTATTGATGCTCTCTTTATTCTCCTTCGCTTACTGCTTTCTTTGTATTTTTTCTGCAGTTTCTTCTTGCTGTGTTTTCTGATGAGCCGGTTGTGTGGCATTTTGTTTTGCTTGCTCCTTCTTGTTGCTGTGCATCGTTATTTCGTTGTGTTTTTGGTCATCAGGGTTGGTTTTTCGAATGCTGTTGTGTTCTGTCTTGTTCGCGAGATTTAAGTTTTTTTGTGGTTTTGGTCCGGTGGTGGTCTTTATCCGTTGGTCGTTCTAGGTTTTATCCTTTATTTTGATGTGGTAGTAGAGTCCGGGGGCTGCCTTGCGTTTACTTTCGTGGTCTGGCTGGTTGCTGCTGCTGTGGCCTCTGTTTTTTTGGTAGGGACTTAGTGTGCCGTCCTGAGTGCGTGTGATTCCTGCATCGTCATCTTGCTGATCTTCAGTCATGATGGCCCCAAGGTGTGTTGTTTTATTTGCGGTTTTTTTATCGAGTTTGTTTCTGCTTTTGCGGTGACTGTCTGTCTTTTTCTTTATTGTTTTGGTGTTGTTTGTTTCATTGCCTGCTCCGGTTGCTTCATCGCTTTTACTTCGCGTACCGTTCGTGGTGTTGTTTTCGTCTAGTTTTTTTCGTTCGCTGCTTTTGGTAACGGACTTCTTTAGATGGTTCGGGTTCATTGCGTCTTCCGTTTGGTTTCCCTTATCTTTGCGAGTGCCGTACTCTTTATGGGTACGTCTGATGGTTTCGTGGTGTTTGGTTGTCATGACGTTACCTGTCTCTTCGGCGACCTTAGTGGCAAGGTGTTGGTCTTCATTGATCCGGGTTTGGCCTTTTTCTGTCCAGAGATAGTTTGTTTTGTTGCGCTAAAGGATTTCGAGAATCTTGTTTTATGCTTTTTGGTTGATGTTACCGAGATGTGTGTTGCCCCGTTTTGGATAGGTGTGGCGTTCGTCGTTGTTGCTTTTTTTGCGTTATTTCACGGTCTGTTTGCTTTGAGTGTATTGGTTTCTTTTCACTTTTTTACGGTCGTGTTTGGCGATTGTGGTCTCTGCCGTTCCGTTCTGTGGTGTCTGCTTCATGTTTCGTTCGAGTTTATATGTATTGTCTCTTGTGGCGGTGTTATCGGTTTTGTCAGTCATGAGTTTCTTCTTTTCAGTTGTTATGGTTTTTTTTTTCTTTTTTCGTTTCATTGCCTTATTTCTTTTGGCGTTGGACTTGGTTTGGTTGTTTTTACCGACGGTACCATTTGGGTTGTTGGCGTTGTCGGAGGCGTTAATTTGTTTGAGGTCGTTTTGCGTGTTGCGGTTTTGAATTTTACCGCTTTCCGTTTCCTTGCCATCGTAGTTGATTGTGTGCTTTGTTGGTCGAAGGGGGGAGTTTTGTTTGGTTTTTTTAATTGATGTGTATCTTTTTGCAGCCCGAGGGGTCGGCGAATACGTCCTATCTTTCCCAAAGCTGAATCCTATACAGGTGTTTGTTCCTTTTTCGTTTAGTTTAGCTGTTTTTTGTGTACTGGTACTCGCTAAGTCTTTTCCCTGTTTTTTTTGGGTTGGGTTTCTGTCTTAGTGCGTTCTTGTGTTTTGTCTTTTCTGGCGGGTTGTGTTCTATCGTATTTTTCGGTTTTTATTTGGGTGGTTTTTTTTTTTCGTGTGTTGTTGGTTTACTTTGCTAGGCTGTCTTCTCTGAAGCTGTTGAACTTATTGGTTTTGTTTTCTTCAACCCCCGTGTATTTGATTTGTCAGTCCCGGTCGGTTTTATTGTGTGTCTGTATCGGTTAAGTGTTATTGTGCTTTTCCTGGGTCTCTCGCTTTAATTCTTCATTTTTCTTTCGGGTGAACGGGTTGTCTGTTTCTCTTTTGTGATCGGTTTGTGGTTGTTGTTCTGGCGGTTTCTGTTTCTGGATGGTGCGCGGCTTCAGTTGTTTTCTTTCTTGCTCCTCCTTGTTCTGTTGTTCTGTGTATTGCTTCTATTTCTTCTTGGTTAGCTTCAGCCGTTGTATCATTTTGCGCGTGTGGTGTGTCTCTTTGTTTTTTTGCTCCTTCTTCTGTCTGTGTTTCTTCATGCGGGTAGAGGTACTGAAATGCAGCGTTTTTCCGTGTGTATTGGTGGGCTGTGTGGCAATATTCTCTTTGTTGTTCTTTCTTAGTTTCGGGGCTTTGTTTTTAGTTAACTTGTTGCCAGCGGTCTAGTTACCGTATCGACTGTCGTGGTTCACGATGTGTTTTAGTTTTTCGGTGTCGGTTTTCGTTCCTCGGGTGGCATGTGCGTGCATGCTGGCAGTGTTTTGCGGCGTGTTTTGCAGATTTTTTGTGCTTTTGTGTGTCGGGTTTGTTACTTTTCCGCCCTGAGCTTTTTTCTTTTTGGTCTCTATGCGTATGTGTGATGAAGGATGGTTGGTGGGTGTTACTTGCTTTCGATTCGCGCTTGCTTTTCCTTTGTGGGTTTTCTGGTGGGCCGGATCGCTGTCTCTTTGTTTGGCTTTTGGTTTTTTTTTGTTCATGGTTTTTTTCTTTGTTTCGTGGTTTGGCGCTGCTGTTTTCTGCCGAATAGCGACACCTTTTGCCTTCCAATTACGTTCTGTGGCTGTCGATCGTTTCCGCTTTTATGCCTCGTTGCGGGATGTGTTGCTTACTTGTTTATCTTTTCTATTGTTTTCGCTTGCCGTTCTTTTGCAGCGCCGCATGTTTTCTTTGGGAGCTGCTTAGTTGCTATCCTTTCTTGGCCGGGGTGGTGTGAGGTTTTTATATTTTCTGTGTTCCGTTTTGTGGTTTGGAAGGATGTGATTCCAGGTTGCGAGTTTGTGTTTTTGGGCATATCGGGTTTCTGGGTTGGTTCTGTGAATATGTTTGGTCTACTTCGACTTGTTTTTGGTTTTGCGTGTCTCTGTCCGCTTGCTGTTGTTGGTGGAGTCTGTGCTTGTTTCTTTTGTTGGAGAGTTCTTGCGACTTGTGTTGGCGCCTCTGGTTTGTGACGGTTTTCCGTTCACGGTGTCCGGGTCGATTGCGCTTGGAGTATGCTCTTTTTCATGTGGCGTCAGTTCGTCTATGGGTTTTTGGGTAATTGCTTTTGGTCCTTGCGTATTGGGCTGCGTGTTGTCACGTCTCTTTTGCCGCTGTTATCTGGGAGTAGGGAGTTTTTTGTGATCGGGTCGTTTGGTCGGGTTCTTGTTGTTTTTATGTTTGGTAATTGTTTATGCATGGGCAATTCCCTTTTTGATTCCTCCCTGCTCGTTGCGTAGTTTTTGTTTTATTTTTTTCTCAGTCAATGGTTATGTGATGTTATTAGCTGCTTCCTTGAACTCAAGGGAGGGTTTTTTTGTCTGTTCGTTTCTTCAGTAGAGGGAGGCATCACGCAGTCCGGCGTCTATTTTATTAGTATTCTAGGACGGTGCCGATGTCCGAAATTATGTTGCTGAGTTTTTTGTTTTGAGCTTTGAGGTGCTCTTGTCGGTTTGCGGGAGTCGGGGCATGTAAGCGTTGTTGCGCTGGGTCTGCTTTTTCTTGTTTTCCTCTGTACTTTTGGCGGTCTTGGCCGTCATGTATTTGTTCCGTTTGCTACACTCTTCTTTGCCGGTCGGCGCGTTGCTCGTTATGTTTGTGAGTTCCTGCGCTCCGCTTTGCGCGTCCGAGGCATGCTATTTTGTATGGGTTTTTTCTTTCGTCACCAGGCCTTTTTGCTTGCGTTTGTTGGGTAGCAGGCTTTCCCATTTGTTGTGCTCCCGTGTCTTATTGTTCGAATCTTTCGGTTTTTTAGGGGGCCCATTGGGTGATGTTGCATCTGTTGTAGGCCATTCGTTGGCTTAGATCTTCTCTTGTTTTATACTTGGGGTTGACCTCCTGATAGAGGCAGGTCTTTCCTTAGTTTTCTTCTTCATGGGTTTTTTTGTCGTTTATTTTTTCTTGGTTGTCTCTACCTTCTACTTCAGCATGACCTTTTTTATCGGACTTTGTTTTTCTGCTTTTGTTCGTAAGCTGATGATGTAGCACTGTGAGGGGTTTCTTCTCGGCGGCTTCTTTTCCTTTTTGTTTTTCGCGTTGACGGTTGGCTTGCGTGATGTGTTTTATTTCTGGGTATGTTTTTCGGTCGAGTTTCTTGTTTTTTCTTCGGAGTGTATTGAGACGTTGGACTGATTTTCATTGCCCTATTCTTTTTTTTAGGTTTTGAAAGTCGGCTCGTTCTTTTTGTTCTTTTCTTCCGAGGTTTCACCTGGCTTCTTTCGTTTTACTACTGTGCTCTTGTCTTCGTCGTCTTTTTGCTTTTGCCAGGTGGCTGGTTTGGCCATGGTCTTCTTCCAGTGGAAATGCGTCGTGGTTTTGACAGTGATGACTAGCTGTTTCGTGGCTCTTTTTGTTTCCGTTTCTGAGATGGTCACTTGAGGCATCCCTTCTTTGATTTCGGGCCTTTTATCGGCTTTATTTTGTTGCATCATGTCCTCTTTTCTCCTGTTGGGGGCTTCTTTCGGGTTCAGAGTTTGAGTATTTCTTTTCGTGTATCATGCTTTCTCTTTTACGTTTTTGCTTTTGTCCCTTCTGTTATTTTATTTTTTATTGAGGCGGGCTCTTTTTAGTCTGTTTATCTGGCCTTTTGCTGGTGCTTCCCTTGTTTGTTCGTTTAACTGTTGCTTTTCCGTCTCCGGATAGTTTTCGTTTTCTTTTCTTACTGGGTTATTTCGTTTTGTTTTTGGTCCATTTTTTTATTGTGCCCTGCTTTTCTTGCTTGTGTGCCGCAGCCGTCTGGTGTTGGTTTTTCTCTTTTTGGTTTACTTGTATTTCTTTGGGAGTCGGGTTGTTGTCAGTTCGTTCGTTGTACTCTTTCGCCTTGATGGGTTCTGTTTTTTGGGGTCTCGGTCCCTTTCCGTAATCTTTCTAGGGGCGAGTTTCGCTACTGGCTTCTTTTTTGCCTGTCATCCTCTTTGGGATGTCTTTTATTCTTGCTTCTTCTTTTTCCTTAGTTGTGCGCTGTGCGCTTGAGGGTCGCTTCCGTAGCAAGTTTGGTTTTTTTGTCCGGCTTTCCCCTTATTCTTTCCTTCCATCTGGTGCGTGTTTTTGGCGGTGTCTTTGGTCTGTTGAGGTATTCTCGTGCCCTCGATCATTTTCTTCGCTTGGTTGGCTCTTCTTTTCTCGGTTCTTGTCTGGTGCTCGCTGTTGCGCTTCCTGGACTGTCGGTTTCCGGTTCTGGCTTTCTTATCTTTTGGCCCCCGTGTGTGCGTGGGTTCGTTGTTTATTTGTAGCCTTGTTTTGATTTTATTCTTTATCTGCGGTTTTTTGGCTGGCATGTTTCACCGGGTGGGCAGGGGTTTCTGTTAGTTCTCGCTGACTGCAATTTTTTTTGTGGCGGTTGCTGGCGTGGGGTTTACGATTTTTAGTGTTTTTGATGTAGTCTTTTTTGGGCTGGGAATCACTATTTTGTCGTGCTCCTTTTTGATGCGTGCTTCCGTCACTCGTTCTTGTTTTTCTTAGCGGATTGTTTTGTTCCTCGTATTCTTGCTGCTCTTATGCTTCCCGTGCTTTTGCTTTCCCTTCGGTTTTGGTCCGGGTTCCTTCATCTGGTCTGTCTGGCTTTTGTTGTAATTTGTCGTACCGGTTTGATGGTTGTTATTCCATGCATTCTTGTTCGGCTTGGGGCTTTATGTCTGGGGGCAGTTGTTCTTTTTGTGGATTTTTCTTTTGTTCTTCTTGAATCTCTGTTTTGGTACCGTTGTTTCCGGCATTGCCGGTTTGTTATTTGTTGTTTCTTCTTTCGGTGTTGTTGTGTTGTTTTTGTGAGGTTCTTCTGTTCTGTGCGTTTTTTTTTTTGTGTATGGCCTTCGCCTTCTCCGTATTCGTTTTTTCTGGTTTAATCTGGGGTTTGGTTTCTTTGTATTTTATTTCTGACGGTTTGCCCTTGTGCTCCTGGTGATATTTGTCTTCGTTTGATGCTTCTTTGTGTAGCGCATTTGTTTTGTGGTGTTCCGTTTGTTGTTTGTTTTGTTGCCTCTGGTTCGCCGTATTTTCCATTTTTGCGTTCCGGGACTTTTTTGTGATTTTGTTCTTTTTTTTCGTTTGGCGAGTCTGTTTTCATTTTTGTTGTGTCATCTTTTTCTCTTTCTTCGATCTCGGATCCTTATCGTTGTGTGCTCTTGTTATTTTTGCAAGTTATAAGTGTGTGTTAGCTAATATTCGTTGTTTTTTTTTTATGGTATTTTTCTTTTATCTGTTTTTTTTTTTTGTATTTTTGCAGGATATGAAGCAGGACAAGCTGATGGTAGTATCTCGGCGCTCTTCTTTATTTTTTTTTTGATTTTATTTCTTATAATGTCTTCATGACTATGCTTAATGGGCTTTCGACTCTGAAGATATTTACTCGTACTTTGATATTTGTGAGCGGTGTTTTTTTTTTTGATTTGCCTTGCTCTCGTTTATTGTCTAGTTGCACCTGTTGGTTCTTCTTTTCGTGTTTGTCTTTGTCGCGGCTTATTGTAATTTTCTCGATATACTGTTTGTTTTTTCCTGTTTTTTTTGTGTTCTGGTAGGGGTTGTTTATTTTTCATTATTCTTGGGGTACGTCGATTTCCATCCTTATCTTTTTTACCTTCTCTTCTCATTTACATCTTATAGTTCTGTTTGTCACTTGGATTTTGTTGATTTTTATCTGCCTCTTTCTGCTTATGATGCGTTCGCCTCACTCATTTTGGATGCTTGGAATTTTTGTCTCGAGCTTGCTTCTTTTGCGTTTTAGTTGTTCCTTGTTTTCTGTTTGTTCGGGCTGCCCTTCATCTTGTATGTCTGTCTTTCGGCTCCTCTCTGCTTTGATCACTCTCCGACGGTTTTTGTCTCCTTTCTCGACGACTCGCTGCTTATTTTTTCGTTTCCAGTTGGTTCTGGGGGTCTTGTTTACGATCTGGTCGTTGTTTTTCTTTCTGTATGATCGTCTGAGCTTGTTTTGTTTGACATTCGGTTCCTTCTATTTCTTTGTTTTATTCGGTTTCACATCTATCGACCTTTGTACATTGTGCCTTTTGCAGATTTGTTTTGTTTATTAATGGCTCATTTTATTTGTGTTTTGCTTCGAGTAGTAGTTCTTACTCTTTTGTACTCTCTCTATCGTAAGGTTCTTGTTGGGGTCTAGCTTGTTTTCTTGCCGGAGTACGTATTGGTGAAGGTTTTGTTGTACTTATTGTCGTATTAATATGGTTCCTTTTTTCACATTTTTTTTTCATATCTAATTGGTTTTGCACCACCCTAGTTTTGTGTGGTGTATCATTTATACCGGTTTCTGTGTTTTTTTTGATCGTTTTTTTTAGGCGCTGCTCCATTCTCGTTTTCGTGGGCGCTTTTGGTGAATTTTTTCTCGCAGTTCCTTTTTGTCGTTTTTCTGAGGTCCTTTTTTTTAAGTTTGATCTATTCGGCTTCTTTTTTTCTGGCCTCTCTTTTTCTGTTTCTTTTGGCCTTTTTTTTCTGTGAATTTTTTATCTTGTTGCTGATCTATTTTTTTTCTCTGTTTTGGTTTGGTACCTCTCCGTGTCAGGGGTTGGTTTGAGTTCCTCAGTTTTGCTTTGATTGATTCCTTCTTTCGGATAGCGTTGTCCGTTTCTGTTATTTCCATTTCTTGGTGTTCTTTTGTCAGGCTTATGTTCACGGTTTGTTGTTTAGGTGTTAGGTTTTTTGTTTTTGAGAATACCTTTCTTTATCTTGTTTGTTCTTTGTTGAGATCCGGACTTATCCGATGTTTTTGTGGCACTTTCTATTGCATTTGCCTCTGTTTTTTTTTTTGCTGTGATTTTCTTTTTTCAGTTTTTGTTTGATGTGCTTCTTGGTGCTTTTGTCGTTTGGGAGTAGCGGTCTGTTTTCCTTTTTTCGGATGCGCCCAAAGATGAAGGTCTTTTTGTAGTTTGTAGTTTTTTTATTTTGTTTGATTGCTGTCCGTTTTCGTTTTTTTTAGATTTTGTTCGTTATCGTCGTCTTGCTTCTGAGGCTCTTTTTCTGTGGATCCGGTTGATTCATCTGTGGGATTTTTCTGGTCTTGTTCTTTTTTTGGAAATTATTTCTTTTTAGCTGTATTGTCTTGCTTCGTCCTCTTTTTTTTTTTGTTATTGTTTATCTATGTTTTTTGCATTTTTTTTTTTTTTTTTGTTCACTCAGGTTTGTAGTTATTCGTCTGGTGTTTTCTTAATCTCTTCGATTTTTTGTGAGTTTTTTTCTTGTTTGTTTTTTTATTTCTCATGTTCCGTCCTGTTTCTTTTTTTGTCTAGGGTTGCGGTTCTGTGGTGATGTTGTTGTTTTTTGCTTTTTGTGGATGTGTTCTGTGGGTTTTATCAGTGCTTTTCTTCGTCACTGGTTCATGAATCTGTTTTTTGTATCGCGGATTTATTAACTCTTTTTGCTATGGGCTGGTTTACCTCTCTTCTTTCGCTTTGTTGGGCGATTATACTGTGCTTTTTATTGTGTAGTTCGCTGTATAACTTGATTGATTTTCAGCTGAATCGATTTGGGTCTTTTCTTCCCCTTGTTTAAGTGGCTTTCTGTTTGGGTATTTTTTCCTTTTTTTTTATTGTTATTGTTTCCCTTTTTGTTTAGTGGGTTCTGTAATGCATAGCTGTGGTGCATGTTGTTTCTTTGTGGATTGCTCAACTACGGATTGCGCTTGCCTTGTGTCGATTTCTGTCTCCCGGCGAGTTTGTCTTTGTTTTGGATCTTTGCGTGGTTCGTTTTCGGGTTTTGCACCAAGTCCTGCAACTTTTAGTACAGGCTGCTTTCAATTCCTTTTATTTCCGCCTTTCTGGTGTGAGTATAGTCCATCCGTTTGGAGGCATGTGGATTGGCCCGTCGGCTGATAACGGTCCTTGTGTTTTTGTCCATGCTATCGGATCGTCTTTTTCGCGCGCTGTGGTGATCTTCATTAGTTCGGCCGGCTGTTGGTGTGTTGTTTTTTATTTTTATATGTGTGTGGTCTTTTCGGTATATTTCATTGGGTTGATTTTGGGTGTTTGCCGAATGTTTCTGTTTTGCTTGGCTTGTTTTTTTCTGTGTTTTCCGGAGATTTCCCATTTGGTTCCGGGTTTTCTGGATGAGATGTTTTTTAATCTGTTCTGGTTACTGAGTATGCTCGAGCGTTTGGTTGGCTGTGTGTATCCCAGCTTGTCTATTCCCTTTTTGTAAGTGTTTTTTAAATTGTTTGCTTTCAGTCATACTTGCTACGTGTTGGATTTATTGGTTTCGGTTTCGTTTTATTTTGGTGCTGTTATGTCACAGTTTTGATGTCTTTTTGCCGCTTTTCAGTATGTTTCTGCAGGCTTTTCGGATCGTGTTTTGCAGGCTTTTATGTATGCTTTTTTTTGGGCTCGAGCGCATTTTGATGGCTTTTGCCGACGAAACGAATTAATCGGATTGTGGGTTGCCGCTATTTATACGTGGTTGTATGGTTCTTTTCTTTTTTCTGATGTGTTTTTCTGGTGGGCCTCTGTGTTTTCCCTCTGTGTTTGATACTGTGATTTTTTGTGATTGGGGCTGTGTTCTGCATGTCCGGCGTTTGCCGTTCCTTGTTGGGTTTCCGTTTTTGTAGTGTTACTCTTTATTTGGTTCTCTTGTGGTTTCTCTGTTATTGCTTCGGTTGTTTTCTGATCGTGGGTCCTTGTTTTGTGCTTGCTTGCTTCTTTTGGGTCTTCATTGTGCTGTGTTGCGGATTTTTTTTTTTTTTTTTCTTTCTGTAGCAAATCCGCTTTCTTTTTCTGTGGCAGTTTATCGTTTTTTTTTGCTGCTGAGGGGTTGTTTTTGTTTCGGGGGTGTGTTTTCACGGGTATTTGCGACTATTTATGTCCCGGCTTTCGTATTTTGTGTTCTTTGCTGGGGCGGCTTTCTTCTTTTTCCTGTTTCGTTACTGTTTTGGTGATACAGAGCCTGATTCCCTTAGCTCCCTGTTTATCGGCTTGTGGTTTTGTTATTTCTGTTCTTCGTGGTTTGTTGGTGGGCTGTTCTCTTGTTGGGTAACAGGCTACGGTGTTAGTAAATTTTGCCTCAAATTCTTGAGACTACTGTTCTTTTTCCCCCGGGGTGTCGTCTGCATCCAAGGCAATTGCTTTTATTTGGTCTGTTTTTCTTTCTGCTTTGTTTTCTTTATTTGTTGGCATATTGGTCGATCGATTAGAGCTGTTCTTACGTGACTGATGTCCTTATATTCTCTTTGCTTGTTTTAGGTATTATCTTAGTTTCGCTTCTAGGCTCGGTTTCCGCAGCTGTGTTTTTCTTTACTTTTTTGTTGAACATGTATTTATTATGTGTTTTCATCTTCGTTTTCTGGCTGCTCCTTCTGCCTGTTTTGGTAGTACCTTTGGGTCTGGTTAAATTTTTGTTTTTCGAATCAACGTGTTTTGCGTTGGTTTTTTTTTTCCTAGGTTTTTGCGATTTAGTCTGTTCATTAGTTGGTATTGGGTTTTTTGTCTGTTTATGTAATTTTCAGGCAGTAGCCTTTGTTGGTGCCTCTTGTTTCTTGTCTTTGTGTTTTTCTTCTTTTCTATCACAGGCTCGCGTATTTATCGATGTTATTTTGGGTGAACTAGTTTTCCTGTTTTTTTCAATTTGTCTGAGTGCTTCTTTTCGTCTTGTATCTTCTGCTACGTCTTTATTTGTTTCGCTGCTTGCTTTTCCGATCTCTGTATTCCTTGTGTTGTTCAGTTTAGCGATGGTTTTTTTCTTAGGCTTTGCCTTTATGAGTCTGTTCATTTTTTTGTTTTCCTAGTTCGACTATGTCTTTTTATTAGTTTTTTATACAATTTGAACCACTGTCGTCCATACTTTTCCAGTCCTTTGTTTACGGTATGTTTTTGTTGACTCCCGTTTTTTTTATCGATATTTATTGTCGTTTTATTCTTTTCTTAAACATTTATTCGTTTCTATTTTGTTCCTCATTAATTCGTTTTTTGAATAGAGCTTTGTATTTTTTCGTGTTTTACTGGTGTCTGCATTATTGCTGTGTGGTTCACGATGGTACTGTTTACGAATCTTTTGTGATAACCAAGTTCTGTTGCCCACGTAGTAGAACTAATTTTACAAATTCGCCCTTTTGCATCATGAATCAGAGGAATCTTGTCAAGAGCAGTTTTATATATTATTAACGGGTAAACTGGGGAGCAACAAGGAGCGGCAAGACTTTGGTAAAACATAACCAACTTTTTCAAAAACATAACCGACTTTTTCAAAAAGATAACGAGCAATTTTAAATCATAAACCGTCTTTTGAGTCATGAGAAACCGTCTCTTCGCCGTAAGACGGTTTCTCAGGAGCCTTTTGCTACCGTGCAAACTGGCGCGAGACACCGTGTAAATGCAATCATAAACCGCTAAGACATAAAAAAAGGCAAGAGTATGAGCTCCTGCCTTTGCGCCTATAATAATTTGAATATACTATAAGATTATAGGTACAAAGATAATACATTATCCTGTCAATTCCAAATCATTGTGGTTATTTTATCAGGTTATTATTAGGGCACAAACTGCGGAGTTTCGACGAGTTATGAAGTCGCTTTCTGCCGTTTTTAATCAAAAAGCACTCGGAATAGCTCAAACGTCGTCGCTTTTTTAGTTAAATTGGAGTTAATGAATCTATAGTCTTAGTTAAAAGTGATAGATAGTGAGGGTAATACTGCCTATTTAGTGGTAGACATATTTTACTATCACTACCCCGAAACGCCTTTCAGCAAATAGTTTTAGCAAGTTAGTGAGGGTAAGTGAGGGTAAACCACACTTTTTTATCTCTGGGAGAAGGGCTTAGAAATACACAAAGGAAATCTCTACGCTTTTTAAAACGAGGCAAACAATCAATATTCTGTATAACAAAAAACAGAAGTGGCCGCGTTACCACAACGCAGCCACCATCCAACAAAAACTAATTAAGAATAATGCAATTTATTTGGAGAATAGCAGTTCCCTGTATTTAGGCAACGGCCATATCTCATCGTCGACTTCAAGTTCCAGATGATCCACATGATCACGGATTTGCTCAAAGTACGGTCTGACGTTCTCTTCATAAGAAAAAGCTTTTTCTTCCTGACTGCTCAAATGATTGGCTGTTTTACGAGCTTCAATCATTTCACGAACCAGTCTTTTTATTTCGGTTACCCTGCGTGATATTTCACGAATCAACTCCTTGCGGTCGTGGCTCAACTCGTTGAACTCTTCCTCGGAGAATACTTCTTTCATTCCGCGCAGGTTATCTAGTAATCTGTTTTGATAGGTAATAGCAGTTGGCACAATGTGGTTGATGGCCAAATCGCCCAACACGCGGCTTTCTATCTGTACTTTCATGGTGTACTTTTCCAATTCCACTTCTACCCTGCTTGCCAACTCGTTTTCGTTGAACACTTTCTCACCGAGCAATACTTTGCGGGCTTGTTCGTCGTTGTACTTCATCAACGCTTCGGGCACATGGCAGATGTTGGTCAATCCGCGACGGGCAGCTTCCTGCTTCCATTCATCCGAATAGCCATCACCTTCAAAGCGGATCGCTTTTGAAGCCAGAATATTTTCTTTCAGTATGCGGAAGATGGCCTCATCACGTCCCACTCCGGCATCAATCAGCTTGTCTACCGCTGCTTTAAACTCATTCAGTTGATGAGCCATTGCGGCGTTAATGGCAATCATGGCAGCCGCACAGTTCGACGAAGAGCCTGCCGCACGGAACTCGAAACGGTTTCCGGTGAAGGCGAAAGGCGAAGTGCGGTTACGGTCGGTATTGTCGAGCAAAATCTCGGGAATACGACCGATGCCTAGTTTAAGAATCGTCTTTTCTTCGGGTGTCATCTTGGTATTGCCGGCTTGTTCAACCTGCTCAACCAACTCATCGAGCTTATTGGTAAGGTGCTTCCCTAAGAAAATGGAAAGAATGGCGGGCGGTGCTTCATTGGCTCCCAAGCGATAGCAGTTGCTGGCACTGGAGATTGACGCACGAAGCAGGTCTTGATTCTTATAAACCATCATCAGCACGTTGACAATAAAGGTAATGAAAAGCATATTGCCTTTCGGATTTTTACCGGGTGCAAAGAGGTTGATGCCGTTGTCTGTACAAAGCGACCAGTTGCAGTGCTTACCGGAACCGTTAATGCCGCTGAAAGGCTTTTCGTGAAACAATACGTTAAATTTGTGTTTCTGAGCAATGCGTTTCATCAAATCCATGACCAACTGGTTATGGTCATTCGCTATGTTGGCATTCTCAAAGATGGGCGCCAACTCAAACTGATTGGGCGCTACTTCGTTGTGGCGGGTTTTAACCGGAATACCTAATTTGTGGCACTCCAGTTCCAGTTCTTTCATAAAGGCGGTTACGCGGGGTGGTATAGAACCAAAATAATGATCTTCCAACTGCTGATCCTTAGCCGACGAGTGTCCCATCAGCGTTCTGCCGGTCAGACAAAGGTCGGGACGGGCGTTAAACAGGGCACTGTCTACCAAGAAATATTCTTGTTCCCAACCCAAGTTGGTATAAACACGGGCTATGTTTTTATCGAATAGCTGACATACATCGGTTGCCGCCTTATCAACAGCTGCCAAAGCCTTAAGCAGTGGTGTTTTATAATCGAGTGCATCACCCGTATACGATATAAATACGGTAGGAATACACAAAGTAGAATCAACAATAAATGCCGGAGAAGAGACGTCCCAAGCGGTGTAGCCACGCGCTTCGAATGTATTTCGTATTCCTCCGTTTGGAAAGGAAGAAGCATCGGGTTCTTGCTGAATAAGCAGCTTGCCCGAGAAGCGTTCAATCACTTCGGTGTCATCACCAAACTCAATAAAACCGTCATGTTTTTCGGCTGTTCCGTCGGTTAGTGGCTGAAACCAGTGTGTGTAGTGAGTTACATTGAAACTTTTAGCCCAGCTTTTCATGCCGTTAGCAATCAAGTCGGCCATTTCACGACTAATGGGGGTACCTTTCTCTACAGCATTCAGCACGGCGTTGAACGCTTCACGAGGAAGGTATTCCTGCATCTTTTTACGGTCGAACACGTGTGACGCATAGTAGTCAGACAGTTTGTTCGATGGATTGGTTACCTCTGCGGGTTTTCTGTTTGCCAGCTCTTGAAGAGCAAAAAAACGCATTTTAGACATATAGGGTCTCTTTTTTATTGGTTGTTGCCGCAAAATTATATGTTTTTCCCAATACACCCCTAATTTTTAGGGGGTTATTTTTATAAATACATAAATTTAATAGAGAACACCCCCTAAAAACAACCCACGACATCTCATTGACATATAAATATGTAATTACCATGCTTGGGGAACTATTTATCATCATAAAATAACTTTTTATGTTTTTTTAGTTGGATATAATGAATCTATCTTCTATCTTTGGCCGAAACATATAATTATTTTTGTTTAACCTATTGCATGTCATTGTAGTATGAAAAAAATAGCTCTCATACTTTTACTTCTCGCCGGCGGATGGAAACTATCCGCTCAAGAGCCGTCTGGCAATGGGTTAGTAGCTGCAAGTGGTTTCAAGAGTTCCTTCCTGATTATTGGCAATACTCCCAATGAGAATATGGCAGAAACCGGTGCTGATATTCGAATTTATTCCAATCCTAAAACTGATCGTATCTGCATAAAAGCCGAATCTTGTATTAAATCCATCTACATATCCGACACAAACGGACGTTTGGTACTGGTTAACAAGCCCATGGTAGCGGGCGAAATTACCATACCGATGAACGGCCTCAAGAACGGAGTCTATCTGGTTCGCGTTAACTCAGAAAAAGGATGCATGGCTTATACATTCAACAAGTTATAAGGATGTTGAATCGTTAAAATTGCAGTTACATAGAACCATTCTAACTTAAAAGCGTTACTTTTGCAGTAGATTTCAATAAGAGGGGTGCCTTAATAAAACGGGCTGAGATCATACCCATTAACCTGATCCGGATAATGCCGGCGGAGGGATAAAATAGAAAAGTCCCCTTTTCTGTTTAATTTAATTTTTTATTTAAAATGAAAAAGAGAGCTTTAATGCTGGTCGGGATAGCTATTTCCGGCTCCATGAGTTTTGCACAGAAAGTACAAAACGACAGTCTCAAACAAGTGAACCTCCAGGAAGTGGAGATTGTATCAACGCGTGCCACCGCCAAAACACCGATGGCTTTTACAAACATCAGTAAAGACCAAATAAGTAAGCAGAACTCGGGTGTAGATATTCCCTATCTGCTGAGTCTGACACCTTCCGTTCTTACCACCTCGGATGCAGGAGCGGGTATCGGGTATACATCGTTACGTATTCGCGGAACGGACGGTACACGTATCAACGTAACGGCCAACGGTATTCCCATGAATGACGCCGAGAGCCACACCGTGTTTTGGGTGAACATGCCCGACTTTGCATCTTCACTTAAAGATATTCAGGTGCAACGTGGTGCCGGATCGTCAACAAACGGTGCCGGAGCTTTTGGCGGTAGTGTAAGCATGCAAACCGAAGGGGTTTCCATGCAGCCGTATGCGGAATTTAATGGTGCGTATGGTTCATTCAATACGCACAAGGAAACCGTAAAAGTGGGCACGGGACTAATCAATAAGCATTTTGCTTTCGATGCACGTTTATCGAACATCGGAACCGATGGCTACATTGATAGAGCTTCGGTGGATTTGTATTCGTACTTCCTTCAGGGAGCATATTTCACTGATAACACGTTAATCAAACTGATTACTTTCAGCGGATTGGAGAAAACATATCATGCTTGGTATTATGCTTCGAAAGAGGATATGAAGAAATACGGACGCCGCTACAATCCTGCCGGAGCTTATACAGATGCCAATGGTAAAGCGGCTTATTATGATGATCAGACCGACAATTATCATCAAACGCATTACCAGTTATTGGTTAATCACACGATTTCTCCTTCGTGGAGTTTGAACGGAGGTTTGCATTACACTCCCGGTAATGGGTATTATCAGGAATACAAAACCGGACGAAAGTTAGTTGAATACGGACTGAAGCCATACATCGTAGATGGAGTAACAATAGAAAAAAGCGATTTGATACGTCAAAAGAAGATGGACAATGACTTTTACGGGGCTATCTTTTCGCTCAATTATAAAACGGATCAGCTGAATGCTGTTCTTGGCGGAGGATGGAATAAGTATGACGGTGATCACTTCGGAAAGGTTACTTGGGTAAGGAACTACGTCGGTGCATTGGACCCGGAACAGGAGTATTATCGTAATAACGGGAAAAAGACCGACGGGAATCTGTATTTGAAGGCTGATTACAGTCTCAATAAACACCTCAGCTTGTATGGTGACGTACAGTATCGTCACATCAATTACCAGATAAAAGGAGCAAATGATAACTGGGATTGGAATACGGCAGCAATGCAGAAACTAAATGTTGATGAAACATTCGATTTCTTGAACCCAAAAGCTGGTATCAACTGGCAAATCAATCAGAACAACCGGGCTTATGCTTCATTCTCTGTTGCTCAGAAGGAGCCAACCCGTAACAATTATACGGATGGTAAAGCAGCTGAACATCCCCAAGCGGAACGTTTGCTCGATTATGAATTGGGATACACCTTTGCTAACAGCTGGCTCACCGCAGGTGCTAACTTGTACTACATGGATTACAAGGATCAGTTGGTACTGACCGGCGAACAGAATGAGATAGGAGAACCAATGGCAGCCAATGTACCCAACAGTTACCGAATGGGTGTTGAGCTAATGCTGGGAGTGAAATTAGGTAAATATCTACGATGGGACATCAACGGAACGTTAAGCAAAAACCGGGTACAAAACTTTACCGAGCTATTGTACGAAAACGAAGAAAAGAATCCTATTGAGATAAAACACGGCGATACACCAATTGCCTTTTCACCTGATTTGATTCTAAATAATTTGTTCAGCTTCAACTATAAGAACCTGGAAGCCGGTTTGCAATCACAATACGTGAGCAAACAATACATGAGTAATGCCAAACAGGATGAGCACATTCTTGATGCCTATTTTGTAAGTAACCTGAATGTGGCTTATCGTTTCAAACTGGCTCACACCAAATCGGCCAGTGTAGGTTTTACCATCTACAACTTATTCAACGAAGAGTATGAAAACAATGGGTATGCAGGTAGCGGATATTATATGGATAACAACCAAGCCATACGTTACAACTACGCAGGTTATGCAGCTCAGGCGGGTACTAACGTAATGGCCAACTTAACTCTTCGTTTTTAATGGACTACCTTGAAATAGCAGGAACGGTTATCGGCTTACTCTACTTATGGCTGGAGTATAAAGCCAGTATTTATTTATGGATAGCAGGCGTCATCATGCCTGCTATCTATATCTTTGTTTATTACGAGGCGGGACTGTATGCCGACTCAGGCATTAATGTGTATTACTTGCTGGCAGCTGTTTACGGATGGATTATCTGGCAACAGGGCGGAGGTAATAAAAAAGAGCTACCTGTAACGTATACACCGCTACGTGTGTACTTACCACTTGCATTGGTTTTTGTAGTAGCATTCTGGGTTATCGGATGGATTTTGGTGAATTTCACTGACAGCACGGTTCCCTGGCTGGATAGTTTCACCACCGCACTCAGCATTGTAGGCATGTGGCTGCTGGCAAGAAAGTATGTGGAACAATGGTTGGCTTGGATTGCTGTTGATGTGGTAAGCTGTGGATTGTACGTTTACAAAGGACTTGATTTTACGGCTTTTCTGTACGGTCTTTACGCAGTTATAGCTATCTTTGGCTACTTTAAATGGAAGAAAATGATTTTAGCATGAAATACTATCCTTTACTTCGTAGCCATTCAGCCATTGAAACAGTTATTCTGGCCAATGGCGAGTATCCTTCTCATCCGCTTCCGGTCGGATTGTTGCAGCAGGCAAGCTTTGTAGTTTGTTGTGACGGTGCAGCGGACGACTATATCTGCCGTGGCAACACCCCCTCTATTATAATTGGAGACGGTGATTCCATATCGCCCGAAAATCGTGAACGGTTCAAAGAGATACTTATCACGAGTGCTGACCAGGAAACAAATGATCAGACAAAGGCGGTCGCTTATTGCCTGCAACAGCAAAGGAATCATCTTCTGATTCTTGGAGCTACCGGCAAGCGCGAAGATCACACGCTAGGAAACATCAGTCTGCTAATGGATTACATGCATTTGGGGGCGGATGTACAAATGGCTACCGATTACGGTGTATTCACCCCGGTTCAGGGTGATGCTTGTTTTGAGTGTGTACCCGGTGAGCAGATCTCTCTCATTAACTTTGGCGCAACAGGCATTAAAGGTGAAGGATTGGTATACCCGCTCAGCGATTTCAGTAACTGGTGGCAAGGAACTTTGAACCAAACAACTGGCGATAGCTTTACCATACAGGCTAAAGGGGAATATCTTATTTTCCGCACCTATTAAGCAGACTATTTAAAGGCTACAATGGTTTTCCTAAAACCAGCATGGAACGGAAAGCGAATGATAGCAGTCCGATAAGACAAAGCAGAAGGCCTGAAATGATAAACATATTACTCAATCCGATGGCATCTGCTATGGCTCCGGCAGCCACCAGCCCGATCATGGATGGCAATAGAGCCAGACTGAGGTAAACGGAGAAAATCCGTCCGAGTATATGGGGTGGTATTTGTATCTGAATAACAGTAATAAAGCATGCGTTATAGATGCTACCCGCTACTCCGCCTGCCAAAGTAAGGAACACAAACGTCCAGAAACCGCTTTCGGGTAATATGCCTGAAAAGTAAAAGCTTAACCCGATCAGTACATACATCAGATTGATAAGGATGACTTTATTTGTTTTAATAGAGAATACGCCCATCACCGCACCACCCAACAACATACCTGCACCCCAAGCAACCTCAACGACACTCATCTGAAAAGCATCTCCCGAAAAGTGCTTCAATGTCATCAAAGGGAAAAGGACTGCTACCGGCATAATGACAAAGGTAGATAAGACCGAAAACAGTACCAGTGGTGTGATGCCTTTTATCTTTTTTACGATGTGTAGTGCTTCTTTTAATTCGATCCAGATACCGGTGCGTTTATTTTCGTCCTGCTCGGGATTGGGCATGCGGACGAAAAGGAGTGATAAGCATGCCATCAAAGCTCCTCCTACATCCAACAACAAAATATAGCTAATGTCCATCAGTCCGATAAACAAAGCTCCCAAAGCCGGACCGGCAATGTTACACACCGATTCGAGCATCTGGTTTATACCGGCAATACGGCCCAGCTGATCGGCAGGTGCCAATAGAGGAATAGAGGCTTGCATAGCAGGCATGTGAAAAGCTGATCCGACAGAACGCAAAGCCAACAGTACATAGATATGCCAGATTTCGGCCATATTCAGGAAGAAAAGCATCGCAAGAAGGAGTGTACAAAATGCAATGAAAGAATCGGCTGCAATCATGGTTCGTTTCCTGTCCCACCGATCAATATAGACTCCCGCAACCAAACCAATAACCGATTGGGGAAGCAAGGCGGCCAAAGCTGATAAAGCCAATACTTCAGCTGAACCTGTTTCAAAGCTTAGCCATAAAATTAATGCAAAACTAACGATAGAGCTACTTAGAATGGAGAATAATTGCCCCGTCCATATAATGCCAAATACATTTTTCCAGTTACTCATACCTGCTAGTCATAAAAAAATCTCGCCCGGCAATATGCCGAACGAGATTCCAAAGATATTTGATTTGTGCTTAAAGTTTCAATAAATAAGCTTTAAAATCTGCAAATTCTTTACTCAACGGCAAGCTTTGCTTTTCTCCTTTCATAAATTCCTGCAACTTGGCGGGAATAGTTACCTTGTCGGCAATGATGTCCTCTACTGTTTCAAGGAACTTGGCCGGATGAGCTGTTTCCAGAAATACGCCGACTTCTCCTTCCTTTAATCCCTCTTTCAAAGCACGGAAGCCACATGCTCCGTGCGGATCAAGTAAATAACCCGTTTGCAGATAAGTGGTTTTCACCGTTTCACGAATTTGCTCATCAGTATAGGTGGTTCCCGAAATATCACGGCAGATAGCTTCGTGAGATTCTTGATACAGATCGAGTACACGAGCAAAGTTACTGGGATCACCCACATCCATTGCATTGGCTATCGTAGCAACCGACGGACGAGGGTTGTATTTTCCGGTTTGCAGATACTGGTAGAATATATCGTTCTTGTTGTTGGCTGCAATGAAGCGAGACACAGGCAAGCCCATCTGCTTTCCAAACAAGCCGGCCGTAATATTACCAAAGTTACCACTTGGCACACATACCACAACCTTTTTATTGTCTGCTTGTCCCATCTTTTTCAGTTGCGCATAAGCATAGAAATAGTAGAATGCCTGCGGTAGGAAGCGAGCCACATTGATGGAGTTGGCCGAGGTAAGCAACAAGTGATCGTTCAGTTCTTTATCCATAAAAGCCGATTTCACCAGTGCCTGGCAATCGTCAAACGTACCGTCAACTTCCAGAGCAGTGATATTTTGTCCCAATGTAGTAAACTGCTTCTCTTGTATTTCACTTACTTTTCCTTTGGGGTAAAGCACGTAAACGTGAATGCCTTCTACACCGAGGAAGCCATTAGCCACTGCACTGCCGGTATCTCCCGAAGTGGCAACCAATACGTTCACATCTTTCTGACCTTCTTTGCGGATAAAGTAGCTCAATAACCGGGCCATAAAACGACCGCCAACATCCTTGAAAGCAAGAGTGGGTCCGTGAAACAACTCAAGCGAATAGATGTTTTCTTCCACCTTCACCAAAGGAACATCAAAATTGAGCGTATCGTACACAATGTCCTTCAATGTGTCTGCCGGAATGTCTTCACCAAAAAAGGCATCAGCTACACGATAGGCTATCTCCTGAAAAGACAGGTCTTCAATGTGATCGTAGAAACTTGATGGAAGAGCTTTGATCGCTTCGGGCATGAAAAGTCCGCGGTCTGAAGCCAATCCTTTCACTACCGCTTCTTGCAAGGAAACCGACTGACTTTGTTTATTTGTACTGTAATATTTCATAGCTGTTATTTGTTTGCAAGCATAAACGTTTTCATAAATTCATCCTCCTTCAACAATCCGTAGCTTCCTTCACAAGCAGCCACTTCATCATAAGTCTGCACGCTGTCGGCTTCAATTCCCGGATACCAAATCAAGAAAGGAATCGGATCTTTAGTGTGTGTTCTAAGTTCGCAGGGAGTAGGGTGATCGGGTAAGACGGCAATCACAACAGGTTCATCCCAGTCTTTAACAGCTTCGTAAATGGGTCCGACTGCCCGACTATCCAAATTCTCAATCGTTTTAATTTTCAAGTCCACATCTCCTTCGTGGCCGGCCTCATCACTGGCCTCAATGTGAAGATAAACAAAGTCGTCCTTTTTCAAAGCATCCAGTGCAGCAGCCACTTTGTTTTCGTAGTTTGTATCGTACAAACCGGTTGCCCCTTCTACCTCCAATCGGCGAAGTCCGGCATAATAACCAATCCCCCGAATCAGGTCGACCGCCGAGATAACCGCTCCCGACTTTATACCGGGAAAAGTGTCCGACAATGTTTCCATTTGAGGACGGTAACCCGGCGACCATGGCCAGATACTGTTAGCCGGATCCTTGCCATCCGCTATTCGTTTCTGGTTGATCGGGTGGCTTTTCAAAAGTTCCTGAGACTTCAAGATCAGCTCGTTAATCAACGAAGCCGTATCTTCAGCCTCTGCCTGCAAAGGTTTTACCAGTAGCGGGCGGAACGGTTGCAACGGCACATCATGAGGCGGTGTGCAGTCTAACTGCTTATTTCCACCTTTGATAACCAATAGATGCCTGTAAGAGACTCCGGTATGAAAGCACACCTTGTCACTCCCCAACTCTTCCTGCAAATATTGAATAAGCACATCAGCCTCTTCCGTCGAAATATGACCGGAAGAGTGGTTTTTAATAACCTCTCCATCTATGCAGATCAGGTTACAGCGCATGGCCATCTCTCCCGGTTTGAGATCAATACCAATACTTGCCGCTTCAAGTGCTCCCCTGCCCTCGTACACTTTAGGCAGGTTGTAACCCAGAACTGATAAGTTAGCCACTTCGCTGCCCGGATGGAAGCCATCGGCTACGGTTTGCAGCCTACCGTTGCGTCCCATCCGGGCGAGCATGTCCATATAAGGCGTCTTCGCATATTGCAGGAGCGTCTTGTCTCCCAGAGACTTCACAGGCCAGTCGGCCATGCCATCTCCCAATATAATAATATGTTTCATCTCATTAAACATTAGCTATACTCATAATATCTGCAAATACGCCGGCCGCTGTAACGCCTGCACCGGCACCATATCCGCGAATCATCATCGGATATTCTTTATATCTTTCCGTTGTCAGTAAGATGATGTTGTTGCTTCCCTCCAGTCCGTAGAACGGATGAGAAGCATCGACTTCCTGCAAACCAACAGACGCTTTGCCATCTTCCAAACGGGCTACGAAACACCAATGTTTCTTCTCGCTTTCAAGCAACTTGCGTTGTGCTTCAAAGTTGGCGTCAAGCGTGGAAACCCGTTTCCAAAAGTCATCCAGCGAGCCTTCAAAATATTCGGCAGGTACAAACAGGTGTTTTTCCACATCCTCCTGTTCCAAACGATAACCCGCCTCACGCCCTAAGATCACTAATTTGCGAATAACATCTTTACCGCTCAAATCAATGCGGGGATCGGGTTCGGAGTAGCCTTCTTCTTTCGCCATCTGAATGGCTTTGCTGAAAGGAATATCAGCACTGATCTTATTAAAGATGTAGTTGAGTGTACCCGAAAGAACCGCCTCAATCTTTAATATTTTATCACCGCTATTGATTAAATCATTGATCGTATTGATAATAGGCAATCCGGCTCCCACATTGGTTTCGAAAAGGAACTTTACTCCCCTGTGACGTGCCACTTGCTTAAGTTCACGGTAATTGTCATATTTCGAAGAAGCCGCAATTTTATTAGCAGCCACCACCGATATATTGTGTTGCAGGAAGTCTTTGTATAAAGCTGCAACTTCAGCATTAGCCGTACAATCAACAAATACCGAATTGAAAATATTCATTTTTATCACCTCATCGTGAAATATCTTGGGAGAGTTCTTGATACCCTTCTCTTTCAGTTCAACACGATAATTGGAAAGGTCTAGCCCTTCTCGGCGAAACATAGCAAATGAACTATTGGCTATACCCACCACATTCAGTTTCAACCCGTTTTCCTGCATCAACTTCTGTTGCTGGCAACGTATTTGTTCGATAAGACTATCACCTACAGTACCTATTCCACAGATAAACAGGTTCAAAACCTGATATTCGGAAAGGAAAAAAGAATCATGAATCACATTCAGTGATTTGCGCAGCGATTTGGATTCGACTACGAACGAAATATTGGTTTCCGAGGCTCCTTGTGCACAAGCAATCACATTGATACCGTTACGTCCTAACGTACCAAATAGTTTACCCGCAATACCGGGGGTGTGTTTCATATTCTCACCGACAATGGCTACGGTAGCCAAATCTTTCTCAGCGCATACGTGACCAATTTCGCCCATTTCAATTTCTTTGGCAAACTCTTCGTTTAATACCTCACAAGCTAAATCGGCATCGGCATTTCGCACACCGATAGAGGTACTATTCTCCGAAGAGGCCTGAGATACCAGAAACACACTGATTCCACTCTTTGCGAGAACTTTGAAGATGCGATAGTTTACACCGATCACTCCAACCATTCCCAAGCCTTGCACAGTAATAAGACTTGTATCGTTAATGGAAGAAATACCCTTAATGGCCTTACCTAGCGGACTGCTCACTTGTTGTTTGATGATAGTACCAACTGCTTCGGGGTTGAATGTATTCTTTATCAGAATAGGAATGTTTTTGTGACAAACCGGATAAATTGTTGGTGGATAAACCACTTTGGCTCCGAAGTTACACAGTTCGGTTGCCTCCACATAACTCAGTTCGGTTATTGTATAGGCAGTACTGATCACGCGAGGGTCGGCAGTCATGAAGCCGTCAACGTCTGTCCATATCTCCAGACCCGAAGCGTCAAGCGCAGCAGCAATGATAGCAGCCGTATAATCAGAACCTCCACGTCCTAAGTTAGTTACATCACCAGTCACCTTGTCGGACGAGATAAAGCCGGGAACCAATGACACGTTGGGTAATACTTTAAACGTTTCTTTAATCAATTTATTGGTAAGTTCCGCATCAAGCATGTGTCGTGCATGTTTTCTTTCGGTTTTAACGAAGCTACGCGAATCAAACCATACCGCATCCTGAATTAATGCTGCCACTATAATAGAAGAAAGCCTCTCACCGTAGCTGACAATCATATCAGAAGTTTTCGGAGAGAGGTCTTTTATAAGGTAGATACCCTGAAAGATATCTTTTAATTCATTAAGAAGTTCACCCACACGGCGCTGCAAATCCTGCTGCTGCTCTCCGGACGGAATAACGGCTTTTATCATTTCCACATGGCGGAATACAATTTCGCGGAACTCTCCTTCATAACGAGAATCACCGGCAGAAGCCATTTTAGAAGTATTGATTAATTGGTCGGTCACACCACCCAATGCTGAAACGATCACGATTACAGGCTCTTCTGCTGCCTCTACTATTTTCTTTACGCTTAAAATGCTGTTCACGGAACCTACGGATGTTCCGCCGAATTTCATTACTTTCATGAAGATGCTAATTTAAGTACACTAATTCCCTCAAAAGGAAATTCAATGACGATTAAAATAAGATTTATTGAAATTGCCTGCTATTGCAAGCGTGTATCACGTAGAAACACAAATACTATCCCTAACCCCTAAGGGTTGTGGTGCACATGGATGTGGTTGTATGTGGATAGTAATGAACCATTCTCTTTGTTTCTATTATCGTTTTTGATAAGTGTTGCAAAAGTAAGAATAAAAACAATCAATTTATAACTTTTTGCCTTATTTTTCTTATAAAATAATTTTAGCTTTACAAAATGTCATTAATAACAAGAATAATACTATATTTGCAAGCCAGAAAACAGTACAATTATGCAAGAAAAAGCACAAAATACTTCCGTATTGCTAATTTACACCGGTGGAACCATCGGTATGATTGAAAATGAAAAAACCGGAGCACTCGAAAATTTCAACTTCGAGCAGCTCAGACATCATATTCCTGAGTTGAAACAACTCAATTTCACCATCGATTCTTTGCAGTTTAATCCTCCTATGGACTCATCCGACATGGACCCGGAGATCTGGAAAAAACTGGCACAGATCATTGGCGAGAACTATGACAACTATTTCGGTTTTGTGATTCTTCACGGTACGGATACAATGGCTTATACGGCATCGGCATTGAGTTTTATGCTGGAAGGGCTCAATAAGCCTATCATTTTCACCGGTTCACAGCTTCCCATAGGCGTACTGCGTACGGATGGCAAAGAAAATCTAATGACCAGCATTGAAATTGCAGCCGCACATGATGCCGAAGGCAATCCCATTGTACCCGAAGTATGCATCTTTTTTGAAAATCACCTGATGCGTGGTAACCGTACCACCAAGATGAATGCCGAAAACTTCAATGCATTTCGTTCTTCCAACTACCCCATACTGGCCGAAGCAGGTATTCATATCCGTTTCCACCGCATGCATATTCATCAATACGAAGAAGGCAGGCAGTTAAAGGTGCATACCTGGCTCAACAGTAACATCGCCGTATTGAAACTCTTTCCGGGCATACAAGAAAACGTAATGGCGGCTACCTTGGCTATCGACGGACTAAAAGCATTGGTACTGGAGACTTACGGATCGGGTAATGCTCCCAGCAAACCGTGGTTTATCCGGTGCCTGAGTGAAGCCTGCGCCAAAGGCATTGTCATAGTCAACGTAACGCAATGCAACGCCGGCACGGTGGAAATGGAACGCTACAATACCGGTTACCAATTATTGCAGGCAGGGGTTGTTAGTGGATATGACAGCACCACAGAATCGGCCGTAACTAAACTGATGTTTCTAATCGGACACGGATACTCTCCCGAGGAAATCAGAGAACGAATGAATCACTCGCTAGCAGGTGAAATCACAGTTTAACAGATTCAAGGCAAGTACCCATCTTCATTCTGATTATTTTCATTACTTTTGTCATTGTTCTACAAATAAAGAAATTGAATGGCAAAGGAAAAGAGCGTTTATGTGTGCAGCAACTGCGGACAGGAATCACCTAAGTGGATTGGGAAATGTCCCGGTTGTGGAGAATGGAATACGTATGTGGAAGAAATCATCCGCAAAGAAAGCGGACCGAAAAAGGTTTCAACCGGTATGGAAAGCGTAAAAACCCGCCCCATTACGCTCAACGAAATCGAAGCGGCCGATGAGCCTCGTATTGATATGTACGACGAGGAGTTGAACAGGGTTTTGGGAGGCGGACTGGTGCAAGGTTCGCTGGTGTTGATAGGTGGTGAACCGGGCATCGGAAAATCGACCTTGGTTTTACAAACCGTGCTTCGCATCCCCGAAAAACGCATTCTGTACGTATCCGGTGAAGAAAGCGCGCGTCAGCTTAAGCTCAGAGCCGACCGTTTAGGAAGTGCTTCGGGTGAATGCCTCATTGTTTGCGAAACATCACTGGAGCAAATATATGTTCACATTAAGAATACGCGTCCCGACCTTGTTATTATCGACTCCATACAAACCATTTCGACAGAGATACTTGAATCTTCGCCCGGGAGTGTAGCGCAGGTTCGTGAATGCTCCGCGTCCATTCTCCGCTTCGCCAAAGAGAGTCATACACCCGTTATCCTGATCGGGCACATCAATAAGGAAGGAAGCATTGCCGGTCCCAAAGTGCTGGAACACATAGTCGATGCGGTCCTTCAATTTGAAGGAGATCAGCATTACATGTATCGTATTCTCAGAAGCATCAAAAACCGATTTGGCAGTACGGCCGAGCTAGGCATTTATGAAATGCGGCAAGACGGGCTCCGACAAGTAAACAATCCTTCCGAATTATTGTTATCACAAGATCACGAAGGGATGAGCGGCGTAGCCATTGCATCTGCTATTGAGGGCGTTAGGCCTTTTCTGATAGAAACACAAGCTCTTGTTAGTTCGGCTGTTTATGGGAACCCGCAACGATCGGCAACAGGCTTTGATCTGCGAAGGATGAATATGCTATTGGCCGTTCTTGAAAAGCGGGTGGGCTTTAAACTGGCTCAGAAAGATGTATTTTTAAACATTGCCGGAGGTATAAAGGTGAATGATCCGGCCATTGACCTGGCAGTTATTAGCGCCATACTGTCTTCCAACATGGATACAGGGATAGAGAGTGGCATGTGCATGGCCGGTGAGATAGGATTATCAGGAGAGATAAGACCCGTAAACCGTATTGAACAACGCATTGCTGAAGCCGAAAAATTAGGTTTCCGTCAGTTTGTTCTTCCCAAATATAATTTGCAGGGCATTGACACCAAACGGATTAAGATTGAGCTTATTCCTGTTAGAAAAGTAGAGGAAGCATTCCGGGCTTTATTTGGATAAACCGGAATTTTATTTCATATATAAATTTAGAATGATACAAGAATACCAACTTAGAATTCTGCCAGAGCAGGCAGCCAACGAGCAGGTACTGAAGCAGTACATTGCCCGTGAAAAGGGTGTGAAACCAGATACGATTTATGCCATTCGCATACTAAAGAGAAGCATCGATGCCCGACAACGAACCATCTACCTCAATCTGGGTGTACGTGTTTACATCAACGAAATGCCTTCGGGGGATGAATTTCAAATAACCGAATACCGAAGTGTCGAGAATAAACCGCAAGTGATCGTAGTAGGTGCAGGACCCGGCGGACTCTTTGCAGCGCTGCGTCTTATTGAGCTAGGGTTGCGTCCTATCGTAGTGGAACGGGGAAAGAGTGTACGCGACCGGAAATCGGATATAGCCCTTATCAGTAGGGAGCACATCGTTAACCCTGAATCGAATTATAGCTTTGGAGAAGGCGGTGCCGGTGCGTTCTCGGACGGAAAGCTCTACACCCGCAGCAAGAAACGAGGTAATGTTGATAAAATATTAAATGTGTTCTGCCAACACGGAGCCAATCCTGCTATCCTGGCCGATGCACATCCGCATATTGGGACTGACAAGTTACCCAAAGTCATTGAAAACATGCGTAACACCATTCTGACCAACGGAGGTGAAGTGCACTTCGAAACACGTATGGATGCACTGATTATTAAGAATAACAGAGTGGAAGGGATTGAAACCAATACCGGCCAAACATTTCTCGGACCGGTTATACTGGCTACCGGACATTCAGCGCGCGACGTATATCGCTGGTTAGCCGAAAACAACGTTCCCATTGAAACCAAAGGACTGGCAGTAGGTGTTCGCTTGGAGCATCCTTCCGAACTGATAGATCAGATTCAATACCATCGGAGAGAAGGCCGCGGCTCATATCTTCCGGCTGCCGAGTACAGTTTTGTCACCCAAGTAAAGGAAAGAGGTGTATATAGTTTCTGCATGTGTCCGGGTGGCTTCGTTGTACCGGCCGCAAGCGGTCCCGAACAAGTTGTTGTCAATGGCATGTCGCCCTCCAACCGAGGTTCTAAATGGAGTAACTCGGGAATGGTGGTTGAAATACGACCCGAAGATACAGAGGTAGACCAATGGCTCGTGGCCAATGGCAAGGCCGATAAAGTAGAAAGTGTTTTAAAACTGATGCACTTTCAGGAAGAATTGGAAAGGCAAAGCTGGCTGCAAGGAGGCATGAAGCAAACGGCACCGGCGCAACGTATGGTCGACTTCACCAACCGCAAATTGGGAGTCGATTTGCCGAAGTCTTCGTATAGCCCCGGCTTACTTGCCTCACCGCTTCATTTCTGGTTGCCCGATTTCATCTCAAAAAGGTTGGCACAAGGATTTTTGCAGTTCGGAAAAAGCTGTCATGGCTTTTTAACCAACGAAGCTGTAATGATGGGTGTTGAAACACGAACTTCATCACCCATACGAATTGTGCGCGATAAAGAAACGATGCAACACATCACTATTGCAGGCCTATTCCCTTGCGGAGAGGGTGCGGGATACGCAGGAGGTATCGTATCTGCGGGCATGGATGGGGAACGATGTGCAGAAGCCGTTGCTGCCTTCCTGAACAATCCGGCTTAAATAGAATGCTCTTATGGAAATAGCAATCATCAACCCCGATACATTATCGGCTATCGGACTCAAAAAGTTGCTCAGTGAAATAAGCGAGGAATTTATTATCCGTACGTTTGCCGACTACGGTACATTTGCCGATGATACCCCTGATATGTATACGTGGTACTTTGTTTCTTCGCAAACCTACGTACTGTATAATTCATTTTTTCTCCCTCGCAAAGAAAAAACGGTTATTCTGATGCACGGCATAGGACTCAATACCGCATCGGGCGGAAATCATATATTGAATATTTTCCTTCCGGAGAAAATGATGAAAGCTGAATTAAGCAAATTCTTCTCCGATAGCATTCCACTCCCTCCTCCGCACGAGGAGGCTGAGCTATCGGCACGCGAAATAGAAGTGCTTGTTCTCATCACCAAAGGGTATATAAACAAAGAGATAGCCGATAAGCTGAACATCAGTCTCACGACGGTTATCACTCACCGCAAAAACATCACTGAAAAGTTGGGAATCAAATCGGTTTCCGGACTTACGATGTATGCCGTGATGAACGGATATGTAGAAGCAGACCGTATATAATCCTCATAAATTAGGATTGTATAGCCCAAATATAAACTGTTTCTTTGCCCTCGTTACAATCAATACGGCGTTTCCCGGTCCCGGTCATACAGAAAAAGGATCCAAGGATGCTGTATTCACTAAATTCTGGTTTATTATGAAGAAAAATAAATTTCTATTAAGCCTGGCGTTGCTGGGCTGTGTTCCAGTTTGGGCCGAAGATTTGCCCAAAGATACTGTTCGAGTGATTGATGTAGAAGAAGTGGTCGTCATTGCTACGCCTAAAGAAAGCCGAAAGCTACGTCAACAACCCTCTGCCTCAACTATTTTGTCACAAAGAGACATGCAGAATAGTCAGGTCACCTCTCTGAAAGGCCTTTCAGCACTCGTGCCAAACCTCTTCATTCCCGATTATGGTTCTAAGCTGACTTCAGCCATTTATATACGAGGCACCGGCTCGCGTATTAACAACCCTTCTGTAGGTTTGTATGTTGACAATGTACCTTTTATGGACAAATCGGCATTCGATTTCAACTATGCTGATATTGAGCGAATTGACGTATTGCGTGGACCTCAGGCTACTCTATACGGCCGCAGTGCCATGGGCGGACTGATCCGTGTATTCACCAAATCGCCGTTTAGCTATCAGGGTACTGATCTCCGTGTGAGTGCCGGAACTTATAATCAGTATAATACATCAGTTACGCATTATCATCGTGTATCCGATAAATTTGCATTTTCGGCAGGGGGGTTCTATGAATATGCAGGTGGCTTCTTTGAGAACAAGGCACTCGACAAAAACATCGATCACATCCATTCAACCGGAGGCCGTATCCGTAGTATATTCTTGCCTACGGCTAATTTAAAGTTAGACTTGAATGTGAATTACGAATACAACGATCAGGGCGGATATCCTTATGGGTTATATGATAAAAGTACGGGGAAAACAGCCGATCCGGCTTACAATTTGGAGTCGACCTACCATCGCAACTTGGTTAATACCAGCCTGAATACCGAATACAACGCCAGAAACTTCACGTTAACATCTGTAACCGGTTTCCAGTATTTGAAAGACAGACTGATGATGGATCAGGATTTCTCTGTAGCCGATAAATATAGCATCATGCAGAAACAGAAACAGCAAACCTTCAGCGAAGAGCTAACGCTCAAAAGCAAAAACAACAAACGTTGGGAGTGGCTGTTTGGAGGATTTGCTTTCTACCAGGCATTGGATACCGAGGCACCTGTTACCTTCATGGCCGACGGAATGGCAATGCTTCAAGGATACATGGACGCAGCCATGGCATCCAGTCCGGTAAAAGTAAAATTGCTAGATCAAACCATGCCGGTTTACGGATTCTACGACACCCCTACTTTGGGAGCAGCTTTATTTCATGAAAGCACGTTTAATGACCTGTTGTGGAAAGGTCTGAGCCTGACCGTAGGTTTACGTGCCGATTATGAAAAAATGGATATTACACATGACACGCACACCACCATGAGAGCACAAGCCTATATGATGGGCAACCCTATGGGAGGTGTTGTGTCAAACACCTACAGTGTTGATGGTAAGGAAGACGATGATTATTGGATTCTGCTACCTAAGTTTGCGTTGAAATATAGTTTCGATCCTAAAAACAATCTGTACGCAACCGTGAGCCGCGGATACCGCAGTGGAGGGTACAACATTCAAATGTTCTCGGATATTATTCAGGCTCAAATGATGAGAACCGGAGGCAATACGACCGATATCAGCAAGGTGATAAGCTACAAACCCGAATATGCATGGAACTATGAATTAGGAAGTCACCTTACCCTACTCGACGGTACCTTGTGGGCCGATTTGGCAGCCTTTTACATGGATACGAAAGACCAACAGATTGCTCAGTTTTCCGGCAGTGAAATGGGTAGAATGATGGTCAACGCAGGCAAAAGTCGCAGTTATGGAGCGGAAGCAGCCATACGGGCCAACGTAACCGATGAGCTTATGCTAACAGCCAACTACGGTTACACCCATGCTAGCTTTGCCGACTTTAACGACGGGAAAGCCGATTACAAAGATAACTTCGTTCCCTTCATTCCTCGTCACACACTGAATATAGGCGCTCAATACACTGTAAAATGTGACAAAAACTCTTTGTTTGACGAAGTGCGTTTCGTGGCCAATTATTCGGGAGCAGGCAAGATATACTGGACGGAAAAGAATGACGTGGCACAGAATTTCTATGGCACTGTAAACTGGAAAATATGTACTTCCATTGGTCGTGCGGAGATTGATTTGTGGTCACGCAATTTCCTTAACAAACGCTATAACACCTTCTACTTCGAGTCATCGGGTAACGGCTACGCTCAGTTGGCACGCCCCATGCAGTTTGGTGTAGACATGCGTTGTCGCTTCTAAGAAATCATTGATTGATAGCACCGCAGTATGGGCACTCCCCTTTCTCTTTTATCTTTCGGCCGCAATTACCGCATCGATATCTATAACCCATACTGTGGCGCATTCGTTGGAAACAAATGCCCGTAAAGACAGCCAAGAAAAGATAGCCCACATAAAAATGAGTTGTCAGAATAAAAAAGAAATAGCAGAAAATACAGCAAGACATCAGCCCCAGCAAATAAAAGACCGCAGCTGAAGGCGTTAATTGCCTGAACAAATCATCAAGTACCGCTAAAAATACAATTATAAACACCCAGATACTGAGTAAAAAGACTGATAGAATAACCGGTACATTGAAAGGTGATAGAGTGGGATTGAAATAATAATATTGCCAGGTTTCGGGAACAAATACCTGCATTGATTCATAAAGAGTGGCACTATAGGCCATTAATAAACAGAGAAACAAAGGATATACGCTATCAATATCATTAAAATAAACCAGTTGAAGCTGTTTCTTACGGAACACCCTAAAAAGCCATACTCCTACAAACACGAAGAAAATAATGACAAAGTAAGAAGCGTGTGTATCACTGAAAAAATGAATGAATTGCGATATGCTGTCGGACGGTACAAAGTTCTGAACCAATTCGCTCTGCCGAATCCAGCCCTGCACTTCCTGTGAATGAGCCACTTTCACCCAAATGCTGTCAACGCTGTCGGTAGCATGTACATTTAATTCTGCAACCACTACCCTATCGCCTTTATGTAAGTAAGTAAACGAGTTTTTTACCGGTAACCGTTCCAGTGCAACCGAATCAGCAAACACCTCCAAATTGGTGTTCTCTTTCAATGCACTTATCTGCCCCTCTTCCCGGGGATACCGACAAGAAACCAACAATAAGAGAAGAACGAGTAAACCAAGCAAGTTTTTCATACGGCACTTACCTTCATCTGACAGTTTTTACAATCAAAACTTAAACGGAATCGTTTTCCATCGGAAGAGACCAGGTAATACGGTTCCTTATAAGGTGAACGGCCTTTTTGATGTACCGGACACCAGCCCATGCTAAAGCGCAGGCAATGCTTGCAGAACATCAATACCGCATCTTCAACCGGTTGTTTTTCAAACGCCGGAGCAATATTCTTCACCCCGTGAGCCGCATAGAAAGAATGCGCTTTGGAGTTCATGACATTACCCAAATACGTAAGTTCCGTTTGCGGATAGGCATGTGAGGTCGATTTCCATACAGATACCTCGCGCTTATAATTGATGCTGCGTAGGGTTAACAATTCGTCCACCGCTTTACGACGTAAATCGGCTAAAGCAGACACCGGGATAAACCAGTTATCGGAGAAGCGAACCTCTACCTTAATTGCCTCAAAAGGTGTATTGCCTAACTTGGCCAACTGTTCCTCCAGATTCTTAGTTTGTGGCGAACGAGCCAATTCTTTGTCACGGGGCAAAGCCAATGTCACCAAGTTACGATCCTCATCCGTTAGCGCAAGGGAGAATCCGAAAACATGATCCTCTAAAAGCAATTCAACCGCTATTTTTCGCTTGGCCGATTCACGTGACAGTATTTTTTCAAACTCCTGATCATAGTTACGATACAAAACAGTTCGTTGTTTAATTTCGGGCATCTCCTGCAAAAACAATTTATTGCCATCCACCCTGTTAATTCGGAACCCTTGCAAGGTTCCTTTTTCATCAAGATAACAAACCCCGTCGCCGTTGTTAAATGACTTCAAACCGGCTACAGTCAAGTAATTGCCTCTTATCTCTTTCACTGTTCCCATCTCCTCGCCCAGTGATTTAGGCGTATCAAAAGAAGCGATATCACGATCACGTCCATTCACAAAATAATGAGTAAAACCTCTGCTGAAACTCTTATCCAGCTGGGGTTTAAAGTCAAAGTAGCAAGTCCCCGAGGAAGCTCTTATCAGGTCGGGCCGGCGATTCAGTATTTCATCCAGTTTCTGGCGATAAGCCGCTGTTACATTCTTCACATACGAAACATCCTTCAACCGTCCCTCAATCTTAAAGGAAGACACACCGGCATCGATTAACGCCTCCAGCTGGTTTGACTGGTTCATATCTTTTAATGACAACAAATGCTTGTTACTCACCATGACCTGATTATCGGCATCGACCATGTTGAAAGAAAGACGGCAAAACTGAGCACATTCGCCCCGGTTTGCGCTTCTACCGAAACAAGCCTCACTAACGTAGCACTGACCGCTGTAACTAACACAAAGAGCACCGTGTACAAAGGCTTCCAAAGCCACATCGGGATTTTCGCGATGAATGCGGTCAATCTCCTTCAAAGACAGTTCACGCGCTAACACTACCTGACGAAAACCTGCATTAGCTAGAAATTTGACTTTATCAGATGTTCTATTATCGGTTTGCGTACTAGCATGCAAAGGAATGGGAGGCAGGTTCAAACCCGTTATGCCCATGTCTTGTACGATGAGAGCATCTACACCCATGCCATATAGCTCCCAAATCATCTTTTCGGTTTCTAACAATTCTTCTTCTTTCAAGATTGTGTTTACCGTTACATAAATGCGGGCATTATACAGATGTGCGTGCTTCACCAGCGTTTGTATGTCGTCAAGTGAGTTGCCTGCTGCCGAACGGGCACCAAACTTGGGTGCGCCAATATATACGGCGTCGGCACCGTGATTAATAGCTTCCAAGCCACACTCCAGATTCTTAGCCGGTGCCAGCAACTCTATGTTACGCAGTTTCCTCATTATTTAATATCTTCTATATTGTAAGGCGTTTCTTGGTATACGAAATAGTTCAGCCAATTGGAGAACAAGAGATTGGCGTGTCCTCTCCAACGCACAAGCGGTTCTTTGGTCGGGTCATTATCTCTGTAGTAGTTTTGAGGCAACTCTATGGGCAAGCCTTTTTCTTTGTCTCTGCGGTACTCCACATCTAAGGTGAAAGGAGAATACTCTGAATGCCCGGTCACGAAAAACTCTCTGCCTTCACGACCTTCTACCATGTACACACCCGCGCCTTCAGATTCAGAAAGCAACTTCAGCTGGGGCACATTCAATATATCTTCTTTTCTCACTTCCGTATGGCGACTATGAGGAACGTAAAACACATCATCGAAACCACGAAATATAGGATGAAGCGGGTCGAGTGCCAAATGCTCGTAAACGCCAAACTTCTTTTTCTCGAGCGGGTACTTCGGAATTCCATAATGATGGTACAACCCTGCTTGTGCCGCCCAACAAATATAAAAAGTGGAAGTAACGTGCGTGCGTGCCCAGTCGAATATTTCGGTAATTTCGTTCCAGTAACTAACTTCTTCATAATCCATCAGTTCCACCGGAGCACCGGTTATAATCATACCATCGAACTTCTGATGACGCATTTCATCAAAATCATTATAAAAAGTCTGCATGTGCTCTATGGGTGTATTCTTAGAGGTGTGGCTTTTTATTTTCATGAATGAAATTTCCAACTGAAGCGGTGTGTTTGAAAGTAAACGCACCAGATCTGTTTCCGTTGTGATTTTAAGCGGCATCAGGTTCAACACCACCATGCGTAGTGGACGAATGTCCTGTTGATTGGCACGCGAAGAATCAATAACGAAAATATTTTCTCCTTTCAAAATTTCTATTGCAGGAAGCTTATCGGGTAAGTTTAATGGCATAATATCCTCCGTTGTTACTTGTTTCGGCTGCAAAAATAGCAAAAAAAGAAGTTAGTAAGCACAGAATCAGCGACAAAGCTTGTTTATGTCAAAGCATTTAACGATTGTTCTTATTTAGAAAAGATACAAATTAAAACAAATTAAAGGGCAAACATGGGTGACTAATCAATAAAACTCTTATTTTTGCGCAACTAATTAGTACTAATATTTAAAATTTTGACAAAATGGCTTACGTAATTACTGATGACTGTATTGCTTGCGGAACTTGTATTGACGAGTGTCCGGTAGAAGCTATCTCTGAAGGAGATATCTATTCAATCAACCCTGACGTATGTACTGATTGCGGTACTTGCGCAGATGTTTGTCCTTCTGAAGCAATTCACCCTGCAGAATAATTCCTGTAAGGTAGAATATAAAAAAAGACTGTCTCCACAAGAGGCGGTCTTTTTTTATATATACTCTCCCCCCATTTCCTGCCCAGCAATTTAAAATTGCAGACCAACTTTTTAAAATTATAGGCGTAGAAATAAAAATCGCAGACCAACAATCTCGCTTTTGTCTAAAGAGAAGTCTTTAGCCCTACAGTCATGTCAACTATTGCAACTGAAACCATATTAACAAAATAAAAAACAGCTCATCTATCTCTTAAAAACAGTACATTGTTCTCCTAAGAACAAATACCCAAACCTTGGGAGAAATGTCCACTTACCACACATCAGAAACAGCTCTACCACTCTCAAAAAAACGACAGTTCAAAGGAACAAATCGCCTTACTAAGAGAAATCATGACAGTGCAATCGCAAAACTCACCCAAAACTCAACCCAAATCTTCTTATCTATATTTTTAATATAATATTAATATATTGGGGTGAAAAGAGAGGTGAAAACGATTTTTCATTACACCCACAACGAGCTGATTTTCAATAAATTAAAAGCATAATTTTAGGGGTGAAAAGAGGGGTGAATAAATTTCGGTTATTTATTTCAACAAACGAAAGAACCCGCCAAACACCGCTTATTCAAGGTGTTAACCGCCAACTAAAGGCTGCAAATACAGGGCATCAAACTCAAATCACCGGAGCTTAAACCAATAAAATCACAGCCTTGCAACAGGCAAGTAGTTAAGAACTGTTTTAGGCACAAACACAACACCATGCAATTTAGGCTTTAAATCTCTTCTATTGAAAAATAACACAAAAACCAAAGCCGAGTACGCCAAGATAACTAAAACATAACAGAGAGCCTTAAAAAGACATCCTTGAGCATTTAACAAACAAGAAGCAACCATACTTTTGCAAATAAAGCAATTATGAGGAGATGAATTGATTCGAGCGCATCTGGTAACACATTGAGGAAATTTAGTCAGAGAAAGGTCGTTAACAATCAATTTGATAACTATACACAAGACCAATAGAGAGTTTCCACAAACACTTGTATGTATTTAAGAATAAAACAATAACTTCCTGCCTGCCAAACAAAAAAGGAGTCGGGCTTGTCGCCTGACTCCTTTTTCTTTGCTCAGCAAATGTCGGGGTGAGAAGATTCGAACTTCCGACCACACGCCCCCCAGACGCGTACTCTAACCGGGCTGAGCTACACCCCGAATTCGGAGCACAAAGTTACAACTTCATTTTTAAAGTCCAAACTTTGGGCGCTCTTTTTTTTAGCTTTTGGCGTTTTTCAGGTTCTCATCAAGAGCCCATGCACTCTCTGTAGAAGTCGAGCATCTCGAAGATTTCGTCCTTAGTGGCTGATTGATTGATACTTACGTCGCCTACCTCTTTCAACAGGGTGAAATTAATGATGCCCGAAGAATTTTTCTTATCATGCAGCATGTATTCGTATAACCGGTCGTAGGTTTTACAATCAATAAAGAACGTTCCGTAGTTTTCTTTAATGAACTGAATGGTTTGACGCATCTTATCAGTAGGGAACCCGGCTTTGACGTTCGACAGGTAGAGCTCGCACACCACTCCCCAAGCCACGGCATAGCCGTGTAGCACATGGCGGTTTTCTGCCAATGCCAGACTCTCAAAGGCGTGACCTACCGTATGCCCCAGGTTAAGGGCCTTGCGGATGCCGTGCTCAAACGGATCTTGCTGCACAATGTCCTCCTTCACTTGCACAGACCGACCTACCAGCTGTTTCAGTTCGCTGTAGTCAATGTGCTCAGTGTTGAAGGTAAGCAGCTCGCTCCAATGGGCAGGGGTACTTATTAATCCGTGTTTCAGCATTTCAGCATAACCCGACAGGAAGTTGTAGCGGTCAAGGCTGCGCAGGAATTCGGTTTCAATCAGTACGCTGGAAGCAGGAAAGAAGGAACCTATTTCATTCTTCAATCCGTTGAAGTTAATTCCGGTCTTCCCTCCTACCGAGGCATCGACCATAGCCAACAAGGTAGTGGGAATATTTATATAGGCTATGCCTCGCTTGAATGTAGCTGCCGCGAAGCCGCCCAGATCGGTCACCATGCCTCCGCCTACATTGATCAGCAGGGAATGACGACTGGCTCCTTTTTCACTCAATGCCTGCCACACGCTGGCAAGGGTATCGAGGGTTTTATGGGTATCTTCGGCACCAATAACTATTTCAACAGCATTTTTTAGCGGACTTAGTTCACGAAGTGCGGGCATGCACAAGGAGGTGGTATGCTCGTCGGTTAACACAAACAGCTTGTCGTGCGGACACTTTTCAATGGCTTGCTCCAGACTGTGTTCCAGACTTTCGCACAGAATGACATCTTGTTTACTCATATTGCAAAAGGGTTTCTTTACGATGCAAAGATAGGACTTCCGCACACAACTGAAAGCGCAGAACTTAAAAAAGTGAAATCAAGGGGCACTTAACGGGTGGTTTCACCATGTGTTTAGGCAAAATTGGTATCTTTGTACGAAACTATATAATGTGATTTGTATTATGAAAGCCATGTTGCCTTTATTTTGTCGTCCGTTGGGCTACGTAATTTTACTTGTGTCGTTGTTTTTACCCTTTATGATGGTGATGCAGGGCGCTATTACGGATAGTAATTTGTTGTTTTACAAAGAATGCATCAAACTGCTGATGATGGTGGGTGCATTGATGATTTTAATGGCGCTGACCAAAAATGAATCGGAAGAGACAGAAGCCATACGGATAAAAGCTATGCGCAACGCTGTTTTTATCACCATAGCGGTTATCTTCGGAACCATGTTGTATCGTGTTTCTAAAGGCGATTTGGTTACGGTCGATACGTCTTCTTTTCTTTCGTTTTTAATTATTCATGTGATTTGTTTGGAGTTTGGTCTTAAAAAAGCGGCTGTTGATCGATTTTTCAAAAGATAAGTTGCATTTTGATTAAACCTTTTGGGCTGTAGCTTGTCAAAAAGGCATTGTTATCACTCAATGCAACACTAATGAAAAAAATTCTGATTGGGATGACCATGCTTTTTGTTGGCTTGTTATCCGTCTATGCGCAAAACAAAAACATTACAGTATCGGGAATTGTCGTAGAGGCCGAAACAAAGGAACCGATCTTGCAGGCTACTGTAAGATTGCTCTCTTTACCCGACAGTACGTACGTTGCCGGTGCGGCTACGCTGGCAAAGGGTGCTTTTACGCTTCCTAAGGTGAGCGCGGGCAAATATGTATTGTCCGTTTCTTACATCGGGTTCAAAACCCGAAACGTTCCCGTACAGTTATCTTCGGCCAACACAAGCAAAAACGTGGGTACGGTGGCGTTGAAAACCGATGCTATATTATTAAAAGAGGCTGTAGTCACAGCCGAAGCTCCTCAGGTAACAGTAGCGGAAGACACGTTAGTTTATAATTCGTCTGCTTACAGGGTGCCGCAAGGGGCCATGTTGGAGGAGTTGGTTAAGAAATTGCCCGGCGCACAGATAGCCGACGATGGTTCTATCACCATCAACGGCAAGACAATTAAAAAGATCATGGTGAACGGCAAGGAGTTCTTTTCGCAGGACACGAAAGTGGCCATGAAGAATCTGCCCGTTGAAATGATTGAGAAGGTGAAATCGTATGATAAGAAGTCCGACTTGGCACGTATCACTGGTATTGAAGATGGTGAGGAGGAAACGGTTCTCGACTTGTCGGTCAAAAAAGGCATGAATCAGGGTTGGTTCGGTAACATGGACCTGGGCTATGGTAGCGAAGAAAGGTACATCGGCAAGGCTATGTTGAACCGTTTTGCCGACGGTGACCAGTTTAGCGTCGTGGCCAATGCCAACAACATCAACGACCAGGGATTTCCCGGCGGCGGTGGCTTCCGCATGGGCGGAGGATCAAACAACGGGGTGAATGCACTCAAGACTACGGGTCTTAACTTTGCGACAGAATCGAGTAAACTAGAACTTGGTGGCGATGTGACTTATAGTTATTCGGACAAAGACATTCAGACAAAGAGTTTGTCGGAGAGCTTCTTACAAAACACTTCTTCTTTTTCCAAAAGCCTGAGGTCGCAAATTAATAAATCGGAAACGGTCAACGCTGATTTTCGTTTGGAATGGAAACCGGATAGCATGACGAATATCATTTTCCGCCCGTCGATGTCGTACTCTTCCGGCGACAATTTTTCGAACTCTCTTTCTCTCACTTCCGACGCCGATAATCTGGCTCAGTATATGCTGTCTGATAATCTATTTCAGGATGACTTAGACGATGTGAATCTGGTTAACTACAACATGCGCAAAACATCAAATCTGAGCAAAGGATTCTCTACCGATGGCAATTTGCAGATTAACCGCAAGCTGAATAGCAAAGGGAGAAATATTACCTTAAGGCTTACTTACGGATACAACGATGACGACTCCGACCAGTATGCTGAATCGAAGGTACGCTATTTTAAAAAAGATTCCACTTCACTCACCAATCAGTATATTGAAAATGTAGGTAGCGGCTACAATTACCGGATTCAAACAACGTATAGTGAGCCGGTCTTCACAAACCGTTTTTTGCAGTTCAGCTATAGCTATCAGCATAGGTACCAGAAGACGGATAAGGACACGTATGACTACATGAACCCGGACGATTACATGAATAATAGGCTGGACTCGCTAAGTAAGTTTTATGAAAATAAGTACAATACGCACGAGTTCAACGTGTCGTTAAGAACGATCAGGGAGAAGTATCAATACAACATTGGGTTCAGCGTTCAACCGCAGCAATCGACAACCAGTTATGAGCAAGGAACCATCAAAGTAGATACCACACGCAACGTGGTGAATTTCTCTCCTACTTTTGACTATCGTTACCGTTTCAACAAACAGAGTATGTTACGAATCAATTACCGGGGACGTACTTCGCAACCCAGTATGACTGATTTGTTACCTATAACCGACACGTCAGATCCGTTGAATATCAGCAAGGGTAATCCTTCACTGAAGCCTTCGTACACCAATAGTTTCATGTTGTTTTATAATACTTTCTTGCCTGAGAAGCAACAGAGTATGATGGCTCGACTGACATTCTCGAATACCATAAACAGTGTAAGCAACACGGTGACTTATGATGAAGAAACAGGCGCACGCATTACGCAGCCTAAAAATATTAACGGCAACTGGTCGGCCAGCGGAGGTTTTGTTTTTAACACGCCGCTGAAAAACAAAAAGTTCACCGTCTCTACTTTCTCAGACGGATCGTATAATAATATGGTTGGATTTACAAGTTTGTCGGGACAAACTGATTCGCAGAAGAACACAACACGTAGCCTGAACTTATCGGAAAGACTCAATGGTACATTCCGAAACGATTGGTTTGAGTTTGGTTTGAATGGAGGTATCCGTTACAATGTGTCCAAGAGTACATTGCAGCCTCAAAGCGACAAGGAAACGTTTGATTATTCGTTTGGAGCCAGCAGCAATGTAACACTGCCATGGGATGTAACTGTATCTACAGATGCTTCTTATAGCATGAAACGAGGATATAGTGAAGGACTCGACAGAAACGAACTGATTTGGAATGCACAAATTGCCAAAAACTTCCTCAAAAAGAAACAGGCTACCATCAGTTTGCAGATTTATGACATCCTGAAAGAGCAGAGCAATTTATCAAGAAGCATCTCTGCCAGCATGAGACAGGATACTGAATACAATGCTATAAACAGTTATTTTATGGTGCATTTTGTGTACCGACTGAATGCGTTTGGCAAAGGAAACTCCAGAGGAGGATTTGACGGACCTCGCCCGGGCGGACGCGGCGGTCGTGGTGGCTTCGGAGGAGGTCGTCCGTTTTAAAAACGAACAAACCAGTTAATTCAATAGATAAATGCCTACGGGCGTTTATTAAGTTCCAACACGGGCAAACTGTGTTGGAACTTTTTTTATCATGACTGCTTATTGTTTTATTCGTATTGTTTTTTGTATATTTGTTTGAAGAACATAAATCATACGTATTCCATCATGGCCGACTTGAATTTATTTGCCGGAGAAATAGCCGGAGTGATCTTTAAACTGATCTACTTCGGAGCAATTATCGGAACCATCACTGTGGTGATTCTGGATAATAGAAATCCTGTGAAAACAATGGCCTGGATACTGATTCTGATGTTCTTGCCTCTTGTGGGACTTGTCTTTTATTTCTTCTTTGGCAGAAGCACTCGCCGAGAACGCATCATCAGTAAAAAAACTTATAACCGTTTAATGAAGAAGCCTATTGCCGAATACCTGGCGCAAGAGAATTCTTCATATCCGCAAATGTATGCTCGACTCATTGAGCTTTTCAAAGAGACTAATCAGGCGCTTCCCTTTGAAGGCAATCGAATGGAGATATTTACCGAAGGCTATGCTAAGTTGCAGGCATTGATACAGCAGCTCTATCGGGCTAAGCACCACATACACATGGAATATTACATCATTGAAGATGATGCGGTAGGCCGCTTAATTCGCGATGTGCTCATTGATAAAGCACGCGAGGGAGTTGAGGTGAGAGTGGTATATGATGATGTGGGGTGCTGGCATGTACCGGGTAGCTTTTTCGAAGAGATGAAGAATGCAGGCATTGAGGTTCGGGCCTTTCTTAAAGTTCGTTTCCCTCTGTTTACAAGCAAAGTAAACTATAGGAATCACAGAAAGATAGTGGTGATTGACGGCCGAATAGGTTTTGTGGGTGGAATGAATCTTGCTGAAAGGTATCTGAGGGGATTTGCTTGGGGAGAATGGCGTGATACGCACATCATGATAGAAGGTAAGGCCGTGCATGGTTTGCAAACAGCTTTTCTGCTCGACTGGTATTTTGTAGACAGTACCTTAATCACTTCTTCACGTTATTTCCCACGTATCGAGTCTTGTGGAGACTCCATGGCACAGATTGTAACCAGTGACCCCATCGGTCCCTGGAAAGAAATTATGCAAGGGCTTGTGATGGCTATATCGCAAGCTCAGAAATACTTTTATATACAGACTCCGTATTTTTTGCCTACAGAACCCATTTTGGCTGCCTTGCAAACAGCGGCATTGTCGGGCGTGGATGTACGTTTAATGTTACCTGCTCAAGCCGATAACCGAATTACGCATCTGGGGTCATTCTCTTATTTGAAAGATGTGATGAGCGCGGGAGTCAAGGTTTATTTTTACAGAAGAGGGTTCCTACATTCCAAATTAATGGTTGCCGATGATTATCTTGCAACGGTAGGATCTACCAATGTCGATTTTCGTAGTTTTGAGCACAACTTTGAAGTGAATGCTTTTGTGTACGACACACAAACGGCATTGGCCATGAAGGAGGTTTTCCTCAATGACCAGCGCAAATGCAGTCAGGTGTTTCTGAAAAACTGGATCAAACGTCCACTAAAACAGCGGGCTGCCGAATCAGTCGTCCGACTTCTCGCTCCGTTGCTCTGAAGAGAAAAAGGAAAAATTCACACTTCCGTAAACTCTCTTTTCAATGAAATGTGGATGGTCTTCAAAATGGCTGGTCTTTCCATGCTCTAAAACAAACAGGCCGTCTTCCTTTAAGAGGTTATTCTGAAAGATAAGATCCGGCAAGGTTTCCAATTCACGCAAGTCATAAGGAGGATCGGCAAAGATAAAGTCGAATTGTTCTTTGCTTTTGCTCACAAACTTAAATACGTCTCCCCGGATAGGTATGCATCTGTCTGTTTTGACTTCCTGCATCACCTTACAGATAAAGCTATAATGCGCACTTTCTTTTTCGATCGAGATGACTTTGTCACATCCTCTGGATACAAGCTCCAGACTGATACTTCCGGTACCTGCAAAAAGATCGAGTGCGGTTACACCATCCTCGAAATCAATATAATTACTTAATACGTTAAACAGGTTTTCTTTTGCAAAATCAGTCGTAGGCCTTGCTTTGAATGTATGTGGAACGTCAAATCTTCTTCTTTTGTAAATGCCGCTTATAACTCGCATGATATGAGTGTTTGAATGTCTGTGAATGTACTTTGGGGAATAATAAAGACATGGGTTAAGAAACGTCTGAGCTCAAGCGCAAAACGTTCTTTATCTCTGATAGTTCCGGTCAGATGGAGTTCGTCTCTTTCCTGACTGAAATTAAGCTGTTGCCAAATGTGCAACAAATAATAAATAAGGTCTTCGGACAGCTTGTAATCGAAAGAATTAGCAAGCAAGAGCTGTCCTCGTTCAAAGCAATAGATATCCACACTCTGCTGACGAACGGTTGCATACATCTTTTTGCTGTTACCCAACTTACTCTTGGCAGAAAAATATTCTGTCATCGGAGAGGTCTGCGAATAGAATTTACCCTCGGGGAACTGCTCTGTCAGAAACAGGTGTGCGCTTTTATCCATACCGAAGATGATTACAATATTATTTTTCTTCAGTACGTTATAAAGAACCACTTCGTTTTCTTTGGGAGTGTGGTTATGATAGAAAAAGGCTTCAGCCTGTTCGTCTTCGAAAAGTTCGAGCGGAACGGTCGTGAATCTTTTACTTGTTATAATTAGGTTGACCCGTTTATAGGCATGCTTCAGCAATTCCGACTCCTGAAAGACTCTTTTCAAATTGGCTGTTAGTGAAAGCGATGTTTCAATAGACCATTCTGATAAGAAAGATTCTCCTTCCTGAAGCGGATTATATACAGAAAAAGAAAATCCATCCGTACTAAGACGGATGGATAGTGTGTACTGTTCTGTATTAGTGAAATCTATATTTTCAATTGCACCTTCGGGCATGATAATACGATTATTTATTCCCAGTTTCCTGCGTTGTTATTTGGCGTTTCAAGTGAACCGACCATTAAACCCGGATATTTATTCAACTTAATTTGAAGGTCTTTCATGTTAGCAATTTCTTGCTGGTCAAGGCCATTCAAATATACATCATACGGAGTTTTTACTTCTAACAAGTAGATAGGAGCTCCAGATTTTGTGGTACTGTTCTTTGTGGCCATTTCAAACTGAGCGCCATTACCGAAAGGTACATATCTCAATGAATCAGCATCGAAACCTTTTGGGAAGATGGTATCCATGATAGCAACCCACATGGTGTCGCGTTTGAAGTTTTCCAGACCAGCAGCCTTAGCTTCCGCCCAGTTTCCGGTTTTTCTGGCTTTGTTAACAATAGCCATAGCTTTTCTTTCGTTTAACCCATCTTCCAATTGCTTGTCATTCAAAACTCCTTCTTTCATGATAAAAGGAATTTTCTGTGTTTTAACAAACTCAATCAAAGTGTCAAAGCTGGCAGTATACTTGCCTTCATTGCGCATACGATACTCCTGTTGTGCTTTACGGATATCCATAAGGCGCGCAATAACCTTTTTTTCTCTAAACTTTTGTTCTTGCTCAAATTCAATAGGACCCATGATGCTGGCATAGCAAATATATACTAATGCGCAAACGCAAAGGCCTAATAAGATATTAATTACAGCTTTCATGATAAATATGTTTTTTTTAGTTTATATTCGTAGCGCAAAAATAAAATAAATAAATCTAATTAGCCATAGTTAAGGAGACTTTTTTCTTATAACGAAATGATAAATAACTATTTAGAAAGACAAATTAAGGAAAATTTCCCTTATGAACTGACTTTTGAGCAGAATAAAACAGTTGAATTATTATCCGTTTTTTTATTATCGGGTAAAAAGGACACCGTTTTTGTGCTCAGAGGGTTTGCCGGTACAGGTAAAACATCACTGATAGGAGCTTTGGTAAAAGCGATGACTGCCTTGCAGCAAAAAGTAGTTTTGCTGGCTCCTACCGGGAGAGCCGCAAAGGTATTTTCTGGGTATGCCGGACATCCGGCCTATACCATACATAAAAAAATATATCGTCAGCAATCTTTCTCAAATGAAGTATCGAACTTTGTCGTCAACGATAATTTGAATACACAAACGTTGTTCATTGTCGATGAGTCTTCTATGATAGCCAATGAAGGGCTCTCGGGCTCAATGTTCGGCACGGGGCGTTTACTCGATGACTTGATTCAATTTGTTTATTCAGGCGTGCAATGCAGCTTATTGTTAATGGGAGACACCGCACAGTTGCCTCCAATAGGTGAGAATGAGGCTCCTGCCCTTATTTCCGACGTACTGAAAGGGTACGGTCTGGAGGTTGATGAGGCTGATTTGACTCAAGTGGTCAGACAGGAGATGAACTCGGGAATATTATTTAATGCCACCCGACTCCGTCAGTATATTACCGACGAAGGTCCTTTGTCTTTACCTAAAATCAGAGTAACGGGTTTTGCAGACATACAGGCTGTTCCCGGGGATGAGCTGATTGACAAGATAACAGCATGCTATAGCAACGACGGTATGGGTGAGACTATCGTTATTTGCCGTTCGAACAAGAGGGCTAATATTTATAATAAAGGAATTAGGAATACCATATTATATAGAGAGGATGAACTCAACTCCGGCGATTATTTAATGGTAGCCCGCAATAATTATTTCTGGACGGAGAAGTATAAAGAAATGGATTTTATAGCAAATGGGGAAATTGTTTGTGTTCGAAGGGTTCGACGAACGCGTGAACTATATGGTTTCCGCTTTGCCGATGTGGTTCTGTCTTTACCCGACCGCGATGATTTTGAAATGGAAGCCAGTGTCTTGCTTGACACACTACATGCCGACGCACCTGCTTTGCCAAAGGCCGACAATGATAGATTGTTCTATGCAGTTTTGGAAGATTATGCGGAGATTAGCATGAAGCGTGAAAGGATGAAAAAAATGAAGCAGGATCCTCATTACAATGCTTTGCAAGTGAAATATGCGTATGCGGTTACTTGTCATAAAGCACAAGGTGGGCAATGGAAAAATGTGTTCCTAGATCAGGGCTATGTGAATGAGGAGCAATTAACGCCCGAATATTTCAAATGGCTTTATACGGCTTTCACACGAGCTACTCATACGTTGTATCTGGTAAATTACCCAAAGGAACAGACTGAATAGCCGTAACAATAAAACAACGGTTTTGCCTTTTATAACATAAAAAAGGCTGCACAGAGTTGTGCAACCTTTTTTATGTGTGCTAATATATTAATCTTAAGCCAGCTTGCTTAAAGCTTCTTTTATTCTACGCATCGCCTCAACGATGTTTTCATCTGAGGTAGCATAACTCATACGAATGCAATCGGGTGCACCAAATGCCGCTCCGCCTACACAAGCCACATGACCCACCTCGAGCAGATACATAGCTAACTCGCCTGAATCGGTCACCTTTCGGCCTTCTGCAGTAGACTTTCCAAAATAAGAATCACATTTTGGGAAAAGATAGAAAGCACCTTGGGGTACATTCACTTCAAATCCGGGAATCTCTTTAGCCAACTTAACAATCAAGTCCCTTCTACGTTCAAAAGCCTGACGCATGTCTTCCACCGGCTGTTGATCACCTACATAAGCAGCTTCTGCTGCCTTTTGAGAAACCGAACAAGGTCCCGAAGTATACTGTCCCTGTAACTTATTGCAAGCAGAAACAATCCATTGTGGACCAGCAATGAAACCAATTCTCCAACCCGTCATGGCATAAGCCTTAGAGACGCCGTTTACAATTACCACTCTATCACGCACTTCCGGAAATTGAGCAATACTTTCATGTTGACCAATGTAATTAATATGTTCATAAATTTCATCAGCAATAATCACTACTTGCGGATATTTGGCCAACACTGCAGCCAAACCGGCTAGTTCCTCTTTACTGTACACAGAACCGGTAGGATTAGAAGGCGAACAAAGAATCAATGCTTTTGTCCTAGGTGTAATAGCTGCCTCAAGTTGAGCAGGAGTGATTTTAAAATCTTGTTCTATTCCTGCAGAAACAATTACGTTAGTGCCTTCGGCCAGCTTTACCATCTCGGGATAGCTCACCCAATAAGGAGCAGGGATAATCACTTCATCACCCGGACCAATAAGTGCCATCAAGACATTACACACAGATTGTTTTGCACCATTCGAGCAAAGAATCTGAGCCGGCGTATAATCCAGACCATTTTCTTTTTTAAGTTTGGCTACAATAGCATCACGAAGAGCAGGATATCCCGGTACTGGTGAGTAACGAGAAAAATTATCATCAACGGCCTTCTTCGCAGCTTCTTTAATGTGATCAGGAGTATTAAAGTCGGGTTCTCCAACACTCATGTTAATAACATCAATGCCCTGAGCCTTCAGCTCATTACTTTTTTGCGACATCGCAAGTGTCTCTGAGGGAGACAAACTGTTCAAACGGTCTGATAATTGATTCATTTCGTATCTCTTTTATTGTTGTTGAGTAAATATCGTTGCAAAATAAACGATAATATTTGATATATGAAAACAAAAAGACAGTTTACTTATTAAAATGTAGCGTATGACCCATTCTATCTTTCTTGGTTTTCAAATAACGTACGTTATATTGATTAGGCGTAACCTCAATGGGTACATTTTCTGTAATTTGTAAGCCGTAAGCTTCGAGACCTATTCTTTTAACAGGATTGTTCGACATCAGTTTCATTTTAGTCACCCCTACCTCACGAAGAATCTGAGCACCCACACCATAATCGCGTTCATCAGCATCAAATCCTAAGTGGATATTGGCATCAACCGTGTCATAACCCTCTTCTTGCAATTTGTATGCAGCAATTTTAGCCATCAAACCAATACCTCTTCCCTCTTGATTCATGTAAACGATAACCCCTTTACCGGCTGCTTCAATCATTTCCATGGCTTTTTGCAACTGCTCGCCACATTCGCAACGGCAAGAACCAAAAATATCGCCCGTCATACAAGAAGAATGTACCCGTACCAAAACTGGTTCATCTTTCTCCCACGTACCTTTGATTAAAGCCACATGTTCCAGTCCGTTTGACTTCTGACGGAAAGGAATGAGGCGAAAATGTCCGTGATGGGTAGGCATGTCAACTTCCACACCCTTATCAACAATCGATTCCATTTGAGCACGATACGCAATAAGATCTTTAATAGAAATGATCTTGAGATCGAATTTTTTTGCGATTTCCACCAATTGAGGCAAACGCGCCATGGTGCCGTCTTCATTGATTATTTCAATCAACGCACCGGCCGGATACAGTCCTGCAAGTTTGGCTAAGTCGACAGTTGCCTCTGTGTGACCGGCACGACGAAGTACACCTCTGGAGCGCGCACGCAAAGGATTTACATGTCCGGGACGTCCTAAATCGGTTGGCTTCGTATGGGGATCTGCTAACGCGCGAATAGTTGCTGCACGGTCATGCATAGACACTCCCGTAGTACATCCTTCCAACAAGTCAACCGTGACGGTAAAGGGAGTTTCGTAAATTGATGTATTAGCGGAAACCTGCATATTTAAGTCTAACTCTTCACAACGTTCTTCGGTAATAGGTGCACAAAGTACGCCCCTACCGTGTGTAAGCATGAAGTTCACCTTTTCGGGAGTAATTTTCTCAGCAGCTATGATAAAGTCGCCTTCGTTTTCACGATCTTCATCGTCGACCACAATCACAAACTTACCCTCTTTGAAGTCGGCAATTGCCTCTTCAATCGTATTCAGTTTAATATCTTCCATACCTTATTATTTATTATTCTTTATAATGGTAGTAATTTCTTCACTTGTTTTAATAATCTTATCAATATCCTTCTGCAGACGAATTCTGAAAGCCCATATCCTGAAATAGAAGAATAGCCCTACAGGAACAAATAAACCGGCGAGTATGTTCAGCCAATAAATGTCAAACGGGCGCACGTGTGCATGCACCGGAATAAGGGGATAATTATTCAGCTGATTAAGTAAAACGATAGAGCGTGTATTAGATAACTCATCAACCAGCGCCTCCATCCGATCATTTAATTGCTCAATTTCATGATCATTCTTATTCACCATCCATAGCGTAAAATAGTTGGGTGCTTTCGTCAGCTTTTTCTTTTGAGCATAAGCCTGACAGTCGGCAGATAATTTCTCCAAATCGCCCACAATCCTTTCATAATCGGGATCAACAATGATAACTTCTTTACGGAACATGTGGCGAACGCTCCTTATTCCAGCCACTTTTTTAAACCAATCAACATAAGCATCGGCATTGAGCACCACAGAATCATTATTTGATTTATAAGTAAGAAACGCGCCTAACGGAGCCAACACGGCTGTACTGGTCCACATACCCATCCACACAACCCAGTTGCCGTCACGCGCCATTTTATAGCCCGTATTGTTAATGATGTAATAAATAATAAAGATAAGAACTGAAGCGATAACCGGCATTCCCAATCCACCTTTTCGAATAATACCTCCCAGAGGAGCACCTATAAAAAAGAAGATAAGACAAGCGAGCGACAACGTAATTTTGTTATGCCATTCCGTTTGATGCTTCCTTATATCCTGATCATTCTGCTTAATATTAAAGCTTTTAAAATTCCAGTCATTGGCCAAATTCCCTACCGTACTAGATGCCGAAGAGATGATTCGTTGTTTTTGCATCAATGTGGAGGACTGAAAAAGACTATCAACGTTGTAGCCTCGGGGATTCTCAGCCTGCATTTTTACCGTATCTTGTTTGGTTAATGATGGAGTTAACCGATAAGTTCCTATATTATTCACTTCCCGGTAATAAGATCGCCCCACACTATCGCTAATGGCAGTCATGGAGTCGACAGATGCCTGTAACTTCTTCATATCTTTACTACGTGACTGGTTACTCATGATACTGGCATCCACCATACTGAAGTCAGAGTTAAACTCAATAATAGTATGTTTTTCTCGGAAAGTTTCTCTTCTGTACGGAACATTTTCCGCGCTCATGCTTTGCGCCTTTAGATTCTCGAACATTTCACCGTGATACAGATGAAGGAAAAGATGTTTCTTATCCGCTGTCATTTCCAACTTTCCGGAATCGGCTACAATAATATGTGCATTCTCAAATCCATCGGAAAAATTATAAATCATCACATTATAGAGTACACCGGTTTCTCTGTTCTTCTTTTTAACGTAAAGATTATACCCATCAATGGCATCATAAAAAACACCTTCCGGAATATCCAATTCTGGTGATTTTTGTTTCATTGAAATAAGTAAGGTCCATAGCTTGACCTCAGCTTTGGGACCTATTACATTTTGAAAATAGAAGGAAATTCCGCATACAAAAGCGATAAAAACGATGAGCGGTCGCATGATTTTGAGCAGTGAAATGCCTGCAGCCTTCATGGCAAGCAATTCATAGCGTTCACCAAAATTGCCGAAAGTTATGAGCGAAGCCAATAAAACAGCGAGAGGTAAGGATGCCGGAACTAAGCTTACTGCCGAATAGAAGAAGAATTGCACCAACACTTCCATTTCCAGACCTTTACCCACCAGTTCGTCTACATACTTCCACAGAAACTGCATCATAAAGATGAAAAGGCAGATAAAGAAAGTGCCTAGGAAAAGCATTAGGAAGCTCCTAATAACAAAAATATCTAATCTTTTTATGCGTAGCATCTCAATATGTAATATAATTAAGACACAAAATTAGCACAAAAAAAGCACAGCAAAAAATTTTTAGGCATTAGAATCCGCACGTCCTTCTGAGCGTCTCTATCTGAGAATCCCACAATTCTTTGAAGTCGTCAACCTCATCGTGATAAGCAAAGTCAGTAATCTCTAAAACATAATCATTAGTTAGTTCATTATTTGTCATCTTTAATTCAAAATAATCACGATCATCATTGTCATCTTTCCATCGGAAACGGATATACGAAAAAGCTCTTATTGCAATTATTTCGGCTTCTCTTTTTTCTTCTTTTCCCCAATAAAAAGATACTGTTTTGTCGTTTGAAACTACTCTATCGGCAAACCATCCTTCCAGTCCGCTAGGCGTACTGATTGCCGACCAAATTATATTCCTGGAAGTTGCATTCAGAAGATACTCTAAATGTATTTTCTCCTTTTTCATAGCTATCGTATTAAATTGCGTGCGCCAAGATAAACACTTTTTTTTAAATGCGCTATGCTTTTAACTCTCTTTATCTATGTACTTCATTTTGAGATCAAAGTTTAGTCGACAAAACTACTTTTCGAGGTATCTGAGGTAGGATCACTACAAAAAGTTTAATTTTGCCGACCATAATTTTGGAGTTTTCAGAAAAAGCTCTATCTTTGCACCCGCAATCAAGAAATGATGGCGCGATAGCTCAGCCGGTTAGAGCGCATGATTCATAATCATGAGGTCCCCAGTTCAATCCTGGGTCGCGCTACTTCTTAAAGAATAAGCATTTGGGAGGCTTCCACTCTCGGGTGCTTTTTTTTATGTCCATCAGTATTCAATGTGCACAGTTGCTTTCTTTTTGAGAACAAGATTCAATTCAGCCTCTTCGTCGGTAGGCTCCCAATGCACCACACGCAAGCTATCAGCCGAGACGCGACCACCTTTGTTTCTGCCCGAACAATGAATCGTATTCATGGTTGAGTGCTCCGTCGCCCATTGCTCAACAAAGTCTAAATTCAAATACGCATCTTCAATTTGACTCTTTATAATCTTCACATTCGTATAACAGGCATCCTTTCCGGTAAACGAAGCTTTTTCGAAACGACAAGAGTCAACCAAAATTACATCTTTTCCGCTAAAACAAATATCCTTCTGAACAATTCCCTTAGCGTGTATTGACAAGCCACCCACATAGCTCAACACATCTTTCAATGCAGAATCGGCAACCAAGATCATCGTCACCTTATCGACGAAAATGTCTCTGGTATTACTCTCTGCCTGAGCCTTTCCTTTCGTAAAATCAACCTCAACAAATAGTGTATCCTTCCTGATTGTATGTTTTATGTAGCCTTCCAAATCTTTAGGATAGTAAAGCGTATTGGGTTTATGTTGAGCATCCGGTGCCACCACCTGCAAAGTGCCAAAAGCATAAACTCTATGAGGAGTGTTGGCCTGCATTAAAGCAAGAGCACGAACCCCGGCTACGGACAGCTCTTTGTATTCAGCAGACAATTCTACCGCGTATTTCTTTGTTTTGCTCCGTTGCACAACGAAAAAAATGCTCGATAACAATGCGAAGAGAGTCAGCGTCAACATGGCGATAATAATATAGGTAGTACGTTTCATTGTATGTCTTGTTTATGATTATTAGTAATATATTCGTTGTACATGGCCGACAGCTCAACGACAGAAACATTCATGCTGCAAAGCTGTTTGAAGAAATACTCCAATTCATCTTTAAGAAACATCTCTTTTCTAAGCTTTAAGATAGCCCCTTTGGCACCAACAGCCACAAAATACCCGATACCACGTTTATTATATATGACTTGTAGCGACTGCAAATAATCAAATGCCCGCATCGCTGTGTTAGCATTTACCTCCACTACCGAGGCGTACTCTCTGACAGAAGGAATTCGTTCTTCTTCGCCATACGTACCCAGAAGAATTTCATCGCAGATTCTGTCTGCTATTTGCAAATAAATTGCCTTGTAATTCTTAAAATCCATAATTACATACGGTTAATGATTTCTGATTCCTTGAAACGAAAATAAGCCAAGATCCAATTGAACAAGGCTAAAACAAAGAAGATACACGAAGCCACGTAGGCATTCTCGGCATCAAGTAAGTTGAAATTCCAATTTACATTTGTACTTCCTTGCATCAATGCTTTAACTAATAAGGTACTTATAAATAGGAACGTAAAAAACAATCCCAGTCCGGTGGCAAATGTTTTTAGAAACGCGTTCTTAGGCCAAACAGTACTTCCCAAAACGAAAAACGACTGCAAGAACAAGTACGAACAAACAGAGATCAGCACGTCCGATGCCGACTGATAAACGATTTCATTTCCGTCATTCCATAAGAAAAGAAGTCTCAAACTAGTAGGAGTTATGCCTTTAACATCGGGAAAAGATAGCGAACAAACAACTACCCGCGTGTAATCAGCCAATTCAAAAGCAACCAGATAAGCCACTACAAACACCACAGTGAACACCAACCAGCGGGCAACGTACTTTTCAAAAGAAGTAGCCGGAAGCATTAAAAACGAAAAACGTCCTGCTTTGGTCTTCATTCGCTCCATTATCAAAGATGCGCTGATGCAGCCATAGATACAGCCTGCCACCAGAAAGACTCTCAATGACCCTTCCACAACCGGATCCTTCATCAATGTTGTTGCTCTTTCATAATCGATAAATCCCATAAAGATAAAGAACACGGTAAGCGCTCCATACATTAACAACATGCGAAGTAAATTCACTTTCCAACCTTCTACCATCTCTTTGCGGCAAAGATTGATAAACCGATGTAAATCGAAAAAAGTATTCTTGCTCATCATTTATCGTTTTTTAGAAACAACTCAATCAACAGCTTGGGCTGTGACAAAGTAGCGTTAAACAAAAGTTCCAGGTTGATATCCGACTCTTCGTCTTTCAAATTGCGCAGCATCAAGCTGTGCCCCTGTACACTGGGCAAAGAATAAATAGCATTTGCCAGCAGACTTGCATCATCAGTTTCTTTAAATAGCAAACACTTCTGTATGTTCACAGTGGACTCGTTGAGCAACACCCTACTGTTGTCCATTATCAAAACATGATCTAAAATACGATCAACATCTCTTACCTGATGAGTCGATATGATAATGATCTTATCCTCGCTCATTTCCGAAGCAATAAATTTACGGAACTGGCTCTTTCCGGGTATATCGAGCCCGTTAGTAGGTTCATCCATCAGCAACACTGAAGTGTTTGAAGCCAAAGCAAAGCTCATGAACACTTTCTTCTTCTGTCCCATGGAAAGCGTTTTCAGATTGAGGTCCATATCCATCTCAAAATAATGCAGATACCTCATCATATCTTCCTTGCTGAATTTGGGATAGAAAGGACTATTCAACTCGATAAAGCTGACTAAGGAAACAGGAGGCAATTCAAACTCTTCGGGCACCAGGAAGATGTCCTGCATGGTAACAGGCAAACGTTTTCTAACATCTGTTTCTTCAAACAGCACACGTCCGCTGCGAGGCGTGAGTAATCCCGTCATCAAGTAAAGCAACGTAGATTTCCCCACGCCGTTTTTGCCAAGCAGTCCATAAACTTTTCCCCTTTCCAGATTCAAAGAAAAGTTCTGGATAACTGCCGGCTTCGAGCGCTTGTAAGCGAACGACAAATTATCAATTTCAATCATAGTTTGAGCAAATAAATAGATTCAACATATAAAACAAAGTGTATTATTGTACTAGTACACTGCAAATATATGTATCTTTCTTAAAGAAACAACTATGAAAGAAAAAAAATAATTTATTTATTTAATTCATTCTTCAGAATGTTTGTTATAACACTTGATCCTTCGAAACCTGTCTTGGAATACACTTGTTCTCCTTTCTTATTAATAATTAGGTAAGAAGGCACTCCCCGATAATTGAATTTCTTTTTTAACTCATCAAATTGAGAAGGTGTTAACCGGTAATGTTCGCCGGGAATATTAGAAATCATGTTTTGCCATGCGTTGATTGGAGAAGACTCATCGGTAAGGTAAACAAAGACCACTCCCTTTTCTTTTAATCCTTTCTTGGCTTCTTCAAATGATTTGATAGCCGAACGGCAAGGAGAACACCAGGTAGCCCAGAAATCAATCATCACAACCTTTCCTTCAAACGGTTTCATGATGTCGGCAAGTAGTTGTTCGCCTTTTGTTTGAGGAACTTCGTGAATGGTATACCCACCTTTAAGCTTGTTCTTCTCGTTGATAGCAACTATTTCTTTGCTTTTATCCGATAAATAAGTGTAGAAAAAAGGATCTTTTAGTTCGGACACAAAATTCAATTCTTCTTCGGTAAGTGGAGTAAACTCTTGAAATTTACCGGCAAACGATTGGGCCGTCATCAAGTCAAACAATATACCCTCCGAGCTACCAACTAAATCGGCCACAAAAAGTTTGATTCTTTCATTTAGCGCTTGCATCATCTTGAAAAGTTCCAGCTGATCTTTGTATTTATTATAGAAGGGTTGCAGGTTGGCAACTGCAGATTGAGGCAACGTATCGTTCTGAGCAAGCCCCTGATTGAATATCACTTGTGAGACTAATTTATCTAGGTAATCATTGGTATATCTTTTGGAGATAGCAAATGCTGCCTGAAAATTCACTCGTTCTTCAATGACATCTTTGATTTTAGACTCAGGAGAAAGACATAAACCCATTGCTTTTTGGGCAGCCACACTATCTTCCTTTGTTAGAGACAAAGAATCAATCAACAACTGTACAACATTGGCTTCGTACAATTTGCGAGAAGCAACCAATTCTTTGCTCCAGTTCTCCATGCAATTTTTTTTCAGAAACTGAGCGATAACAAGTTCCTCGGCAGTGAGCTGTCCCGAATCAATCAGCTTTTGATACGCTTCTGCAGGAGGATCACTCAAAGTCACCGGCTTGCTATGGTGCACGGCGTATTTGCAAGAATTAATGTTGTTATAATACATATTATCATAAAGCGATAAAGCGTTATTCACCCCCATCTCTTTGACTAAAGAATAATACTCTTTATTAATAATAGGCGCCTTATAACCGGTTAACGGTGCATCCCAATTCAATTTGTTCGCTGTACGATATGCATTTTCAAGATAGTAATCTGCAGACAGAAGATAATAGCACGCCATTCCCCGCAACCTAATACCAGCAAACTGCTGTACCTTTTGCGATAGTCCCAATGAAGCCAAAGAACTGATTCCTTTGTCTAGTTCACCTAATATATAAGCCTTGTATTGTAAAGCTGTCATGCCTGCCACTTCATTAGTTAGCTTATTCTGAGTAAAAACGCCTTCCATGCATTTAGTAACTTCAGGAAGGAGCATTTGATTGTTAATTTCCGCATTCGCTCCCTCGAAGAAGATAAACTGTTCGTCCGGACGTTTTATGGCGCTATTAACGGTTTTCTGACTACTCATTTGCTGCATATCAACATAGATCGATGTTTCCTTACCGGGAGACAACAACATGTAATCGTTAAAGAACTGAGTCCTAAACAGAACAGATTGAAAAGTAGTAACCAACGGAATCTCTAATTCAAAAGTCCCATCATCCTTTATTTTGGTATTATATTCTTCCTGAGTTCCTATTACCGGGTTATTGACATACACATCTATACCTCTATTCATGTCTGTTCTGAAAGCCAAAAACTTCCCTTTCAGCAGTGCCTTGCCCGATTTAAATGCCGGAATCTCCAGCGATTTTCCGTCGTCTTTCACCTTTGCCTGTTTGCGGATATGCGCCGGCACATCCTGACGATCGGTGAGGTTCTTAGACTGTAATTCAACGCCCCATATTTTAAAGCAGTCTTCACAGTCACTCTCTATAAAATCAAGGCGTTCAGTCTTGGGGTCTATTGAAGGAAACGTCAAAACGAAATAGGTTTTATTCGTTTGATCAGAAAAAACTTCTTTATCCAGTTCAATGCCTTCGGATGAGAGCACAATGAATTTGCTGTCGCCAACCCGAATGTAAGTTTCTGAACTGATACGCATCCAGTGTCGGGGACTGTGCATCATCATCATGTGAAGTTTTGTTGACTGTGGAGTGATTTCAACTTTTTCAATAATCACATTGTTATGAGAAGCAACGCTAAACGAAGGATTCTCTACCACTTTTTCCTGAGATTTTACTCCAATTGAAGTAAAGACAATACAAATAAATAAAATAAGGTTTTTCATGGAACATTAGGAGTTTGGTATATAATACGAACATGTTAGGCATTCATACAAGCAACTAATAACAGAAGCCAATACACGTTTTTAAAGACTGATTTTTGTGTCATAATATAGTTTTATAAAATTAATGCAATATCTATTTAATAATAACTACAGGGAAACGTTCATCAGTATCTGACTTTTCCCAAATCAACTTATCATTAAAGAATATCTTCATGAGTAGGCAAGAAGCATTTCCATACAAGACATCACCTTTCTGCACATCATTCTTATGTATGTAAATCTGATAATGCGCTTTCAGCACATTCCGATCCTTCTTTCCCAAATTGAGATAAGTATGAGTAACGCACTCAACAATTTCATCGGTAGGTATGTTTACTGCATTATTTGGAAGCTCCAATAAAAGTGATAAAGCAGTTTCACCCTGAGCCTCTTCAACAGAGAATGCATCCCTCGGTTTTGAAATATAGTTTCTAAAAGAAGGATGTTCATATTCTATGGAAATATTGCTCTCTTCTACAAAATTAGGCGTAGAAGAATCCAATAAATTATTACCATCTTTATCTTTTAAGATAAGCTGTAAATGATTTCCATTGTTATACGAACCGAAGAAAGCCGAATAATTTTCGGTTTCAGTGTCTTTATCGCAAGCACTAAATAATAGTAAGAAAGCTGCTGCTATTGTAGATATATATTTTTTCATATTTAAATATTTATAGTGAAACGCATGAAAGGGTCTTATTGAGATTTCAAATTTACATTAGTAAAACAATGTTTCTATAATTCTGTAGAGGATCACTAAATAGAGTATAGCACTTTTCTAGAAATGCAAATAACAAACAGATTACCGACGAACGTGTATTTCCCATTATATTCAAATTATTTTTCCGTAAATCTAGGTATTAATATCAGTAAAAGCCATTTTTATTTGTTTCAAAAATATGTTATCATGTTACATCTTTCTGTCAAAAACTCATCAAAATGCCGTAACACCACACGTTTCCATTCATGCGATGCATATTCGTATTCCATCAGAGCAACGGTTGTTGTATGTCAACAACCCACACAGACTAACACGTTTCAATAAACAAACTAAGTAATTTCTTCTTTATAAACAGTTCGTCCCCGCTACCTGTGACGAATGGCACTGCATGCGGGGACATGAGGCACAGCATGCGGGGACGAATGGCACCCATATTGGTGACGAACTATTTCCCCTTAAGAAATGACTTAGCATCAGGTAATGAACAGCTAAGGTATCGCACCATTTATAGTTAAATAGTAGTTAACGAGAGGAGATAGACTAGTATATAAAACATTTCTTTCCTACATTTGTTATTTCCATTAGAAACTATTTATATCTTAAAATAAAGGAGTAGAATGAAGATTGTAATTATTGGAGGCGTAGCCGGTGGAGCAACCACGGCAGCACGCATCCGCAGAGTAGACGAAACAGCAGAAATTGTTTTGCTGGAAAGGGGTAAGTACATTTCTTATGCGAACTGTGGGTTACCTTATTATATTGGGAACACAATTAAAGAGCGCGAAAAACTTTTCGTGCAAACTCCCGAGGCGTTTTCAAAGCGCTTCATGGTGGATGTAAGAACGGAAAACGAAGTAGTGGCTATCGACAAAGAGCAAAAGCAGGTGATCATCAAAAGAAAAGATGGCAGCCAGTACAACGAAACGTATGACCGACTGGTCATTTCTACCGGTGCTGCCCCTGTGCGTCCACCCTTACAAGGTATCGACTCGGAAGGTATTTTCACTTTGCGCAACGTAAACGATACCGATAAGATCAAAGCTTTCATTGATTCGCACGAAGTGAAACGCGCCGTTGTTGTGGGCGCCGGGTTTATCGGTTTGGAAATGGCCGAGAACTTGCATGCTTTGGGTGCATCGGTTTCTATCGTCGAAATGGCCAATCAGGTAATGGCGCCTATTGATTTTTCAATGGCGGCATTGGTGCACCAGCACTTGATGGAGAAAAAAGTAAATCTTTACCTCGAAAAAGCTGTAGCATCGTTTCGCAAAACAGCCAAAGGCATCGAGGTCGTTTTTGCCGACGGACAAGTTATTGAGGCCGATGTGGTGATTCTTTCCATTGGTGTTCGGCCGGAAACGTCTTTGGCGCAGGCTGCCGGACTCACCATCGGTAAAGCCGGAGGTATCTATGTAAACGAGTTCCTGCAAACATCCGACGAGCATATATATGCCATCGGTGATGTAATTGAGTTCCCCCACCCCATAACCGGAAAGCCTTGGCTCAACTACCTGGCCGGACCGGCTAACCGACAAGGGCGCATCGTGGCCGAAAACTTGTTGTATGGTAACCAAAAGGTTTACGAAGGTTCTATCGGAACATCCATAGCCAAAGTGTTTGACATGACGGTGGCTTCAACCGGCTTGCCGGCAAAGAAACTAAAGCAAGAGGGCATTGTTTTTCTCTCATCCACCACGCATCCGTCTTCTCACGCGGGGTACTACCCCAACGCCTTGCCCATGAGCATTAAGATCACCTTCGATCCGCAAACGGGCCGATTGTATGGCGCACAGATTGTGGGATATGACGGAGTCGACAAACGCATTGACGAAATGGCGCTCGTGATCAAGAAGAATGGCACTGTTTATGATTTGACGGAAGTAGAACAGGCGTATGCACCACCTTTCTCTTCGGCAAAAGACCCCGTGGCGCTGGCCGGCTATGTGGCTGAGAATATATTAAAAGACAAAGTGAAACCGGCTTATTGGCGTGATGTGCAGAACGCAGATCCAAATACTTCTTTCTTGCTCGACGTCAGAACAGTCGATGAGTATTCGCTCGGTTCCATTCCGGGGGCGGTGAACATTCCGCTCGATGAGCTTCGTGAACACCTCAGTGAAGTACCGACAGATAAAACGGTGTACATTTTTTGTGCCGTGGGTCTACGCGGATATTTGGCGTATCGCATTCTGGCACAACACGGTTTCACTAACATTCGCAATGTGTCGGGCGGATACAAAACATATCTCGCAGCCACTTCACCGGTCACGTTGCAGAAGCAAACAATAAAAGAGGTGAATGATGACGGTTCGGCAAGAGCCGCCTTTAAAGTGGTGCAGGTCGATGCGTGCGGATTGCAGTGTCCCGGTCCTATTTTAAAGATGAAGAAGGTGGTCGACAAGCTGACTCCGGGCGAACAAGTGGAGATTATTGCCACTGATCCGGGCTTTTTACGCGATGCCGCAGCTTGGTGTAACTCAACGGGCAACCGACTGGTTTCTCAGGAGTCAAGCGGTGGCAAATCGGTCACAGTCATTCAAAAGGAAGAAGCCAAAGCGTGCAAGCTGGTTAGCTCGCAAGACAGCAAAGGGAAAACTTTTATCATGTTCAGTGATGATCTTGACAAAGCTTTAGCTACCTTTGTATTAGCAAACGGCGCTGCGGCTACCGGACAAAAAGTGACCATATTCTTCACTTTCTGGGGCTTGAACGTGATTAAAAAGCTTCATAAACCTCAGGTTGAGAAAGATATATTTGGCAAAATGTTCGGCATGATGCTACCGGGAAGTTCCATGAGTTTGAAGCTTTCAAAGATGAGTATGGGTGGCATAGGCGGCCGAATGATGCGTTACATTATGCATCGCAAAGGCATTGACTCGCTGGAATCTCTTCGCGATCAGGCATTGGAAAACGGAGTGGAGTTCATCGCCTGCCAAATGTCTATGGACGTGATGGGAGTTAAACGCGAGGAATTGCTCGACGAGGTGACGGTAGGTGGCGTTGCGACTTACATGGAACGTGCCGATAATGCCAACATTAATTTATTCATTTAAAACAAGAGAAAGATGAAATCAATATGCACCATGCGAGACATATACAAAGCCATCTCCACTTTCGAGGAGGAGTTTGAAGGCGTATATGGCATTTCGCTCAATGAGGCAATGGTTCTTTGCACCCTTCACGATGCAGGGAAACCTTTAAGTTCAACAGAAATAGCGGAACGTACCCAGATGAAAACATCACATACATCGAAAGTTATCCGCACTGTAGAAGAAAAAGGTCTGATTGAACGGGCATTGGGTGAGGTTGATAAAAGACAGATGTTTTTCTCACTCACTGCAGCAGGCGGCAAGCGTTTAGAGGAGTTACAGTGCGACAAGGTGGTTATTCCCGAATTGCTCAAGCCTTTATTCGTTTCATAAACTCATCTGCGGTTGAATGTTATAAAAGTAATTCCCGGTTTGCCATTGCAAGCGCGGGAATTACTCTTATATATAAGGACACTATTCAACGGGAGCCGGTTGCATCAATGCCCTGTAAAGCGTTTCTTGTATATGCTCGCGAATCTCTAGATTGGAGAGTTTATTGACCCACGCATCGGGATAGGTGCGGTTGCTAAGGAATACATACACCAATCCGTTGTCGGGATCAGTCCACGCACACGTGCCCGTAAAGCCGGTATGACCGTAAACGGAAGCAGGTGCCGACGGGGCACATGGACTGCTGCCCACATCTTCCGCATCGGGTTTATCAAAACCGAGTCCGCGACGACTGATCTTGGATGTCTCGGTGGTAAATAGCTGACAGGTTTCTTTGCTCAAGTAACGCTGCCCTTCGTATTCGCCTCCGTTAAGCAGCATCTGGTATACTTGCGATACTTCATAGGCGGTAGAAAAGAGTCCGGCATTACCCGAAATACCACCTAAGAAAGCAGCCGATTCGTCGTGCACAAATCCTTGCAACGTTTCTTTTCTCAGGAAACGATCAACGGATGAAGGAACGATGTTTTCCTTTCGGAAATACCGAAGTGGCAAATAGGCTGTGCGAGACAAATTCATGGGGCGATAAAATTCGTGCGTCAGGAACTCATCCATCGGCACGCCTGCTAACTGTTCAACAAGCTGTTGCAACAAAATAAAGTTCAGACAACTGTACACGTATTTCTTTCCTTTCAGTGGCGCATCGGCAATTTTCTTAAGCATCACATCGCGGAACGATTTATGCAACCACAAACTGTCGGCCACATGAAGGGTATAGTCACCTCCGCCAACCGCTGAGGTTAATCCTTCTTTGAACCGGAAACCGGGTTGTGCAAAAGTCTTCGGTCCTATCTGCACCGTATGCAGCGCATCTTTTGATCCTTTAAAGAGGCTCCCTTTGTAGCTCTTCTTATCAATGGCATCCTGATAAAACACCAAGCCCGACGGCAGTCCCGATTGATGCAACAGCAACTCGCGGATAGTGATTTTAGCTTTATTCGTTCCTTTAAGGAAAGGCAGATAATCACCTATCGGATCAGAGAGATTAAAACGTCCGTTATCATATAATTTCATCACCGCCAATAAAGTTCCGGTTGTCTTCGACAAGGAGGCAAGGTCATATATATCATTGGTACTTACAGCCTTTTCATCTTCATAGGTAAAGGTGCCGAAACTCTTATTATACATGGTTCTGCCATTTTTAAGAACCACAATCTCACAACCCGGATAGGCTCCGGCGTGAATGCCCCGCATAGCAATGGTGTCTATGCTTTGAAGAACTTCGGAACGCATGCCATACTCTTCGGGCACAAAGTGATAAGGGGTGGATGTTGTAACCGTCAATCCTGCGCCTGCACGGAACAATCCGCCTATCCCGGCAGAGAGTCGTCCGTTGGCCGCTGCCTTGCCAAACAATAAAGCAGCGATCTGTTCTTGCACCTCATCACTATCTGTATGCCCCAACACAACGGAAGAGGCATTGGAGATAGCCCGATGTATTTGCAACATCAGTTTGGCCGGAGTAAAGAAAGCGTAAACCACCGGAACCTGAGGGGTGAATTTAGCAAAGAATGACTGATAGGGCGCCAAACGGATTTCGTTAACCGGAACAATGATACGACGATAGGCAGAAAGTGAATCGCGTAACTTCTGCTGCAAGGAATCGGGCATTTGTTTTCCCAGCTCAAAAGTATGAACCTCTACGTACTTTTTTAATTCATTCGTAAAAGCTTCCAGCTCTTTGGCCTTACCAACAGTCAGCACGGCTACTTTTTTCACATCAGGGTGAATGGGAAGAACACCTTTTTCATTATTTAAAACCGTAACAGCTGCTAGGTTGAGCCGGCGTATCAAATCACGCGTATGCGGCGTATTAATACGTCTTTCAAGTCCCGAAAGACGAACAACCGGTTTACGGTTCAGCCCCATAGCATATTTAAAAAGAAGTACTTTGCGACAACGTTCGTCAATTTCCTCCTCACTGAACTCACCCTTTTTAACCGCTTCGACAACATAATCAATTTCTTTCTTCACATCACGCGGTGCCAATACCACATCATTGCCGGCTTTCAACGCTTGCAAACAGACTTTCTGAGCAGACGAAACACCTTTCATGGCTAAAGCATCAGTAAAAATGAGTCCTTTGAAAGCCATTTTCTCGGTGAGAAGTGTGTAAACTACGTTGCGGGAAAGCGAAGAAGGCAGTTTACCGACCGGCTCAAAGACGGGTACTTGCAGATGACCTACCATGACACCGCCCAAGCCGGCATGAATCAATTTTCTAAAAGGATAAAGCTCTACGCTGTCTAATCGTTCGCGCGTAAATGGAAGTACCGGCAATGCTTTGTGCGAGTCAACATCCGTATCACCGTGACCGGGAAAGTGCTTAGCAACAGAAAGCACCCGTCCGCTTTCCAATCCGGAGGCATAAGCAATGACTTTATCGGCTACCAACAACGGATTCTCACCGAAGGAACGCACATTGATAACCGGATTTTGGGGATTGATATTGACATCGGCAACCGGAGCAAAGTTAACCTGCACACCCAGTTCCCTACATTGGCGTGCCATCTCCTGTCCGTATTCATAAATCAAACGATCATCTTGAATACAACCTAGTACCATGTTTTTCGGAAAAACAGGCGTGCCGCGCAAACGCATGGATAACCCCCACTCTCCATCAAAGGTGATCATCAGCGGAACATCAGCCATTTTTTGTGCCTGATTCGTTAATAAAGCCTGATTATCGAGTTTTCCGCCCGAGAAAAGCAATCCTCCCACTTTGTGGGTATGTACTACATTCTTCAGTAAAGCCAAGTTGCGTTTACTACGATCGGGCGCAATGGTATAGATAAACAGCTGACCTATTTTCTCTCTCAGGTTCATTTGTTTCATTTGTGACTCCACCCAGCGGTTGCAAGCCTCATCACGACTAATTTTATAGGTAAAAAGAGGTTCTACCTGAGCCCTTGCTTGTAACCCCATGCCACACATCAACCAACCTGTAAGCAGGTAAACCAGTTGTTTCTTCATCACGCTCAAAACTTATATCCGATCCATTTATTTTTTAAATTTCAAATCCATTCTCCCTACGTAAGCTCCGTTCTTCCACATCTGAGAAACGGGAACATCCTTGCCTACTGCATTCTTGTAAATCACAGGTTCTTTAAGGAAGGTATGAGAGTGACCTCCCAGAATTACATCTATATTGGATGTTTCTTTTGCAAGCCTTACGTCACACGAAGTATCTTCCTTGGAAGAAGGAGTATATCCTAGGTGCGACAAACAAATAACGGCATCGCACTTTTCCTGATTCTTCAAGTAAGCCGCCACTTTATCGGCAGCGCGAATCGGGTCGTTATAAATAATACCCTCACATTTATTGGCCTGTACCAGTCCTTCCAACTTAGGCCCTAGCCCAAAGACCCCAATCTTCAGTCCATTGCGATTCAGTATAACGTACGGCTTAACCAATCCTTCAAGCACGGTTCCTTTCACGTCATAATTAGCACAAACAATGGGGAATTTAGCCATTTTGAACAAACGAGCCATATTATCCAGGCCGAAATCGAACTCGTGATTGCCAATAGTTCCTACATCATAACCCATCGTATTCATGAGCCTAATCTCCACTTCCCCTTTAAACAAATTGTAATAAGGAGTTCCCTGTGAGAAGTCGCCACAATCAAATAACAACAAATTCGGAATTTGCTGACGCACCTCGTTTATATAAGTAGCCCTCCTTACATAACCGCCTTTATCTGCTAAGTCTTTATCAGGAGAATTGATTTCTACCGGTTCAATGCGACTATGCGTGTCATTTGTATGCAGAATAGTTATGGTTTTGACCGACTGTGCAACGACCGGCGATAAAAAAGCCGGCTGGCCCAAAGCACATAGCAATAAAACAAAGAGTGTATAACTATTTATTCTTTTCATCTTTTTATTTTTTCGTTATTGATCCTATTAAATACAGTTCTCACTTCACAACAATGCGCCCCTCTATCGAAGAGGTTATCTCCTTGCCCGCCGCTGTTTGCTGTTTTACGTATTCCAGAAAGATGTCACGCATGGTTGCACCCTCCGGACAGATTTTCTTTTGTCCTTTCAGGAAAGCGACCATTTTGTCGTTTCCTTCGGCCAGATAGTCAAGTGTAGCAACTTCATATGTTTTATCCGGATCAATCGATTTCCCATCAACAAAAGCACTTAACAATTTCCCGTCTTTGGTTATTTCCAGTCTGGCATTGCTGACTCCTTCCCCCCGCGCCAAGGCTATATTTTCCATTAAACTTTGCAGGTCACTGCCCTTCAGGGTAACAATGCAAAGAGAGTTTTCAAAAGGTAGTATCTGATACACATCGCTAAAGGTAATATTTCCTTTGCTAAGTGAACTACGCAAGCCTCCCACATTAGTTACCGCCATGTCGGCCGGTTTGCCGATATAGTTGGAAGCTGCCTGACGCAGCACATCGGCCACAAGATTGGATAACAGACTTTCGGGTCTGTCGGCCTTCATGTCCATGGCACTCTTGCCGATAACCGGAGTCATAATACTATCTATTTGTGCTTTATAAGGTGCCAACACACTTATCGCCTCTTCATTGGGGTTACGGTCCCACTTCGATGAGATTTCCGTTTTACTGCCTTCAACTGCTACCAAACGATACGCCGATTTACATCCCGAAAAGAGCAATACGGCAGCCAGCATGGTAGCAGAAAGACCATTTACAAAATACTTCTTATTCATAATCCTCATTTATATTGCTACAAATATAATATTTATGAACTTAAATCATTTGGTCATATCATAAAAAATTCGTTCCTTTGCACCGCTTTCGCGCAATCGCTGTCACAGAAGAGTTACTTGATATGTTGCGTTGTATCGATGAAACAATTTAATAATAACAACAATGGATTTAATTAAAATTGCAGAAGAAGCATTTGCTACCGGCAAACAACACCCAAGCTTTAAAGCTGGTGATACTGTAACAGTAGCATATCGTATCACTGAAGGTAACAAAGAACGTGTACAGTTGTACCGTGGTGTTGTTATCAAGATTTCAGGCCATGGAGAAAAGAAACGTTTTACAGTTCGTAAAATGTCTGGAACAGTTGGAGTAGAAAGAATTTTCCCAATCGAATCACCTGCTATTGATAGCATCGAAGTGAACAAAGTGGGTAAAGTACGTCGTGCTAAACTGTACTACCTTCGCGCTCTTACTGGTAAGAAAGCTAGAATCAAAGAAAAAAGAGTTATCAAGTAAATTTCGATTTAACGACCTCTTATTCGAGATAAAAAAAGGAAATGCAAATGCATTTCCTTTTTTTATTTGATTTATTTAATTTCTTTCAACTCCCAAGCCAAAGCGCTAGCGCCAAGAACCGCCGCATCCGAATCTTTTAATTCAGAAACAAGTAGTTTGGTTTTTCCTTTGAAAATAGTCAGAACATTTGCATCCAAAGCTTTTTGAATAGGATTCATAATGTAATCACCCGATTTAGCCAGACCTCCAAAGAGCACAATAGCTTCCGGACTGGAGAATGCCACAAAGTCAGCCAAAGCTTCTCCCAACAAAGTTCCCGTGAAATTAAAGATTTCCTGCGCCAACATATCTCCTTGCACAGCCGCATCATATACGTCTTTTGAAGTGATACTTTCTGCAGGAATATTACGAAGCAAACTTGAGTCTGTACGCGCAGCCAATAATTCTCGGGCCGTACGTGCAACACCTGTTGCCGAACAATAAGCCTCTAAACATCCGTGACGACCGCAACCGCAGACACGACCATTATCACGACGCATAATAACGTGTCCCAATTCACCCGCAAAACCATCATGACCATAAACAACCTGTCCATTAATAACGATTCCGCTACCCACACCGGTTCCTAAAGTAATCATGATAAAATCTTTCATACCACGTGCAGCCCCGTAGGTCATCTCTCCCACAGCTGCGGCATTCGCATCATTGGTCAATGCAGTAGGAATACCCAGCTTTTCTTCAAACATAGCAGCCAAAGGAATAATTCCTTTCCACGGAAGATTGGGCGCAAACTCAATGGTTCCGCTATAATAATTGCCGTTCGGTGCTCCAATACCAATACCTTTGATTTTTTCGATACCTCCTTGCGCAATAATAAGTGGGAGCAGGTTTTTGCATACTTCGTCCACATATTCGGTAGCCGTAGCATACGTTTGTGTCTTCACTGCTCCGCTCGAAAGAATTGTTCCTCGTGTATCAACAATGCCGAAAACAGTGTTCGTTCCGCCAATGTCAATTCCTACTACGTAGGGCTTTTCCATTCCTAAATTCATGATAATATATTAAAAGGGTTAGTTAATTAAACGTTTATAGCACACAAATTACGCAAAGAAGATTGAGTTCACAAAATCTTTTTTTAAAAAAGTTTGTGTACTCTGCAACTTTTAGCCAATAGCTTGCGTCTAATAGATTAATAATACGAGAAACAAAAATTTAAAAGCTACACAAGTGATACATTTAAAAGACATTAACAAGACCTATTACAACGGGGCGCCGCTGCATGTGCTCAAGGGTATCAATCTAGATATCAATAAAGGTGAGTTCGTATCCATCATGGGTGCTTCCGGATCGGGAAAATCAACCATGCTTAACATCCTTGGTATTCTGGATAATTACGATACAGGGGAGTATTTCTTAAACGATGTGCTTATTAAAAACCTGAGTGAAACCAAAGCAGCCGAGTACAGAAACCGTATGATTGGATTTATATTTCAATCATTCAACCTGATTTCATTCAAGAACGCTATGGAGAATGTAGCTCTGCCTCTCTTCTATCAAGGAATAAGTCGAAGAAAAAGAAATGTGTTAGCAATGGAATATCTGGATCGTCTGGGATTGAAAGATTGGGCTCACCACATGCCCAATGAAATGAGTGGAGGTCAGAAACAACGCGTTGCCATTGCAAGAGCACTGATTTCTCAACCTCAAATTATTCTGGCCGATGAACCTACCGGCGCACTCGACAGTAAAACATCTGTTGAAGTAATGAATATCCTTAAACAACTGAACGAGGATGGAATGACTATTGTTGTGGTGACTCACGAAAGTGGAGTTGCCAACCAAACAAACAAGATCATACGCCTCAAAGACGGTATCATTGAGCGAATAGAAGAAAATCATAATCATGATGCATCTCCGTTCGGACAAAACGGCTTCATGAAATAAACACAATATTACTTTTATGATAGATATTTGGCAAGAAATATACGGAACGATCAGGCGAAACAAACTGCGTACTTTTCTCACAGGCTTTGCAGTGGCATGGGGGATTTTTATGCTGATTGTGCTGCTGGGTGCAGGCAATGGTCTTATCCATGCATTCGAAGCTTCTTCTTCGGACATGGCAATGAATTCCATCAAGATATTCCCGGGTCGTACCAGTAAATCATACGATGGTTTAAAAGAAGGCAGAAGAATCAGACTCAACAATGAAGATGTGGACATCACTGCTAAAAACTTCCGTAAAAACGTAATCACAGCAGGTGCTACCGTTGAACAGGGAAGTGTAAACATCAGTCATGGAAAGGAGTATGTGAATGTAACCTTGAACGGTGTTTACCCTGATTATACAGAGGTAGAAAGAGTTAAATCGGCCGGCGGTCGATTCATAAATCACATTGACATTCAGGAAAGAAGAAAAGTGATTGTTATCAATAAGAAAACAGCCGATATTCTATTTCCTCGAGGACAGCAAGCAATGGGACAGTTCATAAACGGCAACGGAACTGCTTATCAGATAGTAGGTTTATATGAAAATAAAGAAGATCGAGACACCCGTGAAGCGTATGTACCTTTCACTACTTTACAACTTATATATAACAAAGGCGATACCCTGAACGATATTATTTTCACGACCAAAGAGCTAAACACGGAAGAGGCTAACGAAACATTCGAAAAAGATTATAGAAAGGCAATTGGAGCACACCACCGTTTTGACGCTACAGACGACGGTGCTATTTGGATATGGAATCGCTTTACGCAATACCTGCAACAACAAAAGGGAATGAACATTCTGCGTACCGCTATCTGGATCATTGGTATTTTTACATTGCTCAGCGGTATTGTTGGAGTAAGTAATATTATGCTTATTACTGTAAAAGAGCGCACTAGGGAATTTGGAATTCGAAAAGCTCTAGGGGCTAAACCATCTTCTATCTTATGGCTCATCATCATTGAGAGTGTTGTTATTACAACTCTGTTCGGATACATTGGCATGGTGGCGGGTATCGGAGCAACCGAATATATGAATATGGTAGCAGGAAGTCAGACCATGGATACAGGAATGTGGACTGAAACTGTATTTCTAGATCCCACCGTTGACGTAAAGATTGCTATTCAAGCAACTCTGACACTTATCATAGCCGGTACTCTTGCCGGATTTTTCCCGGCAAAGAAAGCAGTCAGCATAAGCCCCATTGAGGCGTTAAGAGCTGAATAAACATGTAATAACAAACAATTCTGAATAGTTATGAAATATGATATAGATACGTGGGAGGAGATCTTTCTCACCATTACCCGAAACAAAACCCGAAGCTTATTAACAGCCTTCGGGGTATTCTGGGGCATTTTCATGCTTATCGCATTGATTGGCGGTGGAAACGGAATGCAAGACATGATGAAGGCTAACTTCGAAGGATTTGCAACCAACTCGTGTTTTGTTTGGCCCCAACAAACCGGAGAGGCTTACAAAGGTTTCCGAAAAGGCCGCTGGTGGAGCATGGACAATAATGATGTATTACGATTACGTCGTGAAGTAGAAGGAATAGAAGTCATAACTCCGACCATCAACAAATGGGGAGCCTCTGCAGTGTACGGCGACAAGAGCAGCTCGTGCATTGTCAAAGGATTATACCCGGAATATGACAAGATCGAAGTGCAAGAGATGTTATACGGACGTTTTATAAATGATGTTGACATTGCTGAAGGACGCAAGGTCTGTACCATTGGTAAACGTATATTCGAAGAACTGTTTCCTAAAAAAGAGAATCCGTGCGGACAGTATGTGCGGGTAAACGGTATTTATTACCGAATCATAGGCGTTTGTGTTTCAGAAGGGAATATTAATATCAACGGACGTGCATCCGAAAGTGTAGTTTTGCCCTTTACAACCATGCAGCAAGCTTATAATTTCGGTAAAAACATAGATATGGCTTGTATTACAGCTAAACCCGGAGTGAAAATAACTGATTTGCAAGACCAAGTTGAGAAAATTATAAAAGAAGCACATTATATCAATCCCGATGACAAACAGGCAGTAATGCTATTAAATGCTGAAGCGATGTTTTCCATGATTGATAATTTATTTGCAGGAATTCGCATGTTAATCTGGATGGTTGGTCTCGGTACATTGTTAGCAGGTGCTATTGGGGTAAGTAATATCATGATGGTGACAGTTAAAGAACGTACTACTGAAATAGGAATCCGCCGTGCGATAGGCGCTCGTCCTAAAGACATACTTCAGCAAATTTTGTCTGAGAGTATGGTGCTCACTTCTATTGCAGGAATGGCGGGTATATCATTTGGTGTACTGGTATTACAGGTAGCCGAAATTGGGATTAACGCTTCCGGTGAAAATCATGCGCATTTCCAGATTAGTTTCTGGTTGGCCATCGGAACCTGCTTACTATTACTCACTTTAGGCATGCTTGCCGGACTAGCGCCTGCATACCGGGCCATGTCAATCAAACCGATTGAAGCCATACGTGATGAATAACATAAGACCTTAAAAACGAAGCAAAACAGGCGTTTATGTTTGCACAAACAATGAAAAATAATTAATAGAATAAGTACAATGAAAAAGTATGTAAAAATTGCATTAGTAGTGGTGGTAGCAGCCATCTTCGTGGGAACATTTGCTTTTTTGTATAGCAAATCAAAACCCCAAATCAAACAATATGAAATTGTGACTCCCGAGATAACTGATTTGGAGAAGACAACAGTTGCCACGGGAAAGGTTGAACCACGTGATGAAATCCTTATTAAACCACAGATTTCGGGTATTGTTGATGAAGTGTACAAAGAAGCCGGACAAACAGTAAAGAAGGGTGAAGTCATAGCTAAAGTAAAAGTCATACCGGAACTGGGACAGTTAAACAGTGCTGAAAACCGTTTACGCCTTGCCGAAATTAACTCTAAACAAGCTGAGACGGAATTTGCCCGTATGAAAAAACTGTATCAGGACAAACTGATCAGCAAAGAAGAATATGAGAAAAGCGAAGTAAGTGTTAAGCAGGCCAGGGAAGAGAAAGCCACTTCCAAAGATGCTCTCGACATCATTAAGGAAGGTATCACAAAGAAAAGTGCTTCTTATAGCAATACAATGATTCGTTCTACCATTGACGGCCTTATATTAGACGTTCCCGTGAAAGCAGGTAATTCAGTGATTATGAGTAACACATTCAACGACGGTACTACCATTGCAACAGTTGCCAATATGAATGACCTCATTTTCCGTGGTAACATTGATGAAACGGAAGTAGGACGTATTCACGAAGGCATGCCTATCAAGCTGACGATCGGTGCTTTACAGAACCTGACCTTTGATGCTACATTAGAATATATCTCTCCTAAAGGAGTTGAACAGAACGGTGCCAATCAATTCGAAATTAAAGCAGCAATTAAGGTTCCCGATTCTGTTAATATCCGGTCAGGCTACTCAGCCAATGCAGAGATTGTACTCGACAAAGCATCAAAAGTTCTTGCTATACCCGAAAGCACAATTGAATTCAGTGGCGACAGCACATTTGTATGGGTGCTAACAGACAGTGTGCCTGAACAGAAGTTCATCCGCCGTCAAGTTACTACCGGTTTGAGTAACGGTATCAAACTGGAGATCAAGAAAGGTTTGACAATGAAAGAAAAAGTACGCGGTGCGGAGAAAACCGACAAGAAGAAATAAAAGCAAAAGGAACAGAATATGAAGAAAAAAATAATAACTCTTTGGATGGCTGTCGGTGTAATACCATTAGGTAGCATGGCGCAAGAGAGCTGGACACTCCGCCAATGCATCGACTACGCCATCAGCCACAACATCAGCGTGAAACAAAGCGAGAACGCAGCTGAACAGAGCAATGTGGATGTAAACACTGCCAAATGGGCTCGTTTACCGAATCTGAACGCCGGAGCAGAGCAAAGTTTTAATTGGGGACGTACCAGCAGACCGGTACAAGATACCGTCACAAAGGTATATAGCAGCGTATATGAAAATGCTAGTAGTAGAGGAACTAATTTTTCATTAAGCACCAACGTACCGTTGTTTACAGGTTTCAGTATACCCAACCAATATACTTTAGCCAAGTTAAACCTAAAAGCAGCCACTGCTGACTTAGAAAAAGCGAAGGAAGATTTAGCTGTAAATGTAGCATCTGCCTATGTACAAGTTTTGTATAATCAAGAGCTAAGTAAGGTTGCAGAAGAACAAGTGCTATTAAGCAAAGAGCAACTTTCACGCATTGAGAAAATGAATGAAGTAGGAAAAGCATCTCCGGCAGAGGTTGCAGAAGCCAGATCTAGAGTGGCACAAGACCAGATGAGCGCTGTACAAGCAAAAAACAATTACCAGCTATCACTTCTGGAGTTAACCCAATTACTTGAACTTTCCACCATGGAAGGTTTCAGTATTGCTGCGCCCGATGTGCAACCAAAGTTTGAGGTATTAACACCTCCAGATGAGATTTTTCTCACAGCAGCTAGTAATAAGCCCAGTGTAATGGCAGCTCAGTACCGGTTGGAAGGAAGCAAAAACAATATAAAGATTGCTCAAAGCGGATACTATCCCAAACTATCGTTAAACGGGAGTTTAGGTACAAACTATTATTCAACCATAACAAGCAGCTTCAGCAAGCAGATGGAAGATAATTTCAGCAAATATATCGGACTTAGCCTAAACATTCCTTTATTTGATCGTTTCGAGACTCGCAACAGGGTACGCGCAGCCAGGCTGCAACAACAGAATTATTCTTTGCAACTGGACAATGCAAAAAAAGTGCTTTACAAAGAAATTCAGCAGGCATGGTATAATGCTTTGGCTGCAGAAAGCAAATATCAATCCAGTGATGTAGCCGTTTCTGCTAATGAAGAAGCATTCAAGCTGATGACACAAAAGTTTGAGAACGGCAAAGCCACTGCCATTGAATTTAATGAGTCAAAACTAAACTTAATGAAGTCTGTATCTGATCGTATACAAGCCAAGTACGAATATATGTTCCGTACTAAAATACTTGATTTCTACAAAGGAAAACCAATCGAGTAACAGTTTCTATAAATTAAATGTGTGTCAATTAGTAACCGGCGATCGATAGAATTTATCATCGCCGGTTTTTTATTTCACATGAGGCCTCTGCTAAAATGAAAATAAGTAAATTTGTACCGCTTTGAAGAAACAATAAAAAAGAAATGAATACTGCACTCAAGAAAAAATTGATAAAAACCATTGGAATAATTTCCGTGCTACTTGTTTTAACTGTATGCGGATTATACATAGCAAGAAACAGTCTGCTCAAAATATCAATGGATAGAAGAATTGCCAAAGCCAAAAGAGAACAAGGTCTTTCCATCAGCTATCAATCACTTGAGTTAAAGGGGGTATCGCATATAGAAATGAATGGACTGACAATCATTCCTGAGCAGCGCGACACGCTACTCCAGCTGCAAACACTCCGTTTGGAGTTTAACTTCTGGAAGCTTTTCGGCGGACACCTGGAAGTACAAGATGTACAACTCGACAAATTGAAGATCCAACTCATCAAAAGAGATTCCATTGCCAATTATGACTTTCTCTTCCAGAAAGAGAAAAAAGAAACTCCTTCAAAAAAAGAAGAATACAATTATGCCAAACAAGCTGATGAATTATTGGAATTAGTATTCGATTTATTACCCGAAAACGGAGAGATACGTCATCTGTCAGTCACTCATCAGCGCGATACAAACCTTATTGAGGTAAAAGTGCCACTACTGACAATCAAGAACAATCAGTTTTCATCAGAAATCACTGTTCGAGAAGAGAACCAGTACCAGCGATGGACAACCCGCGGAGAACTGAATCGTTCAAGCCATACCATAAAAGCTGAATTATACAGTCAAAAGAAACAGAAAGTATACTTACCTTATCTAAAGAAGCATTTTGAAGCAGAAGTCATGTTTGATTCGCTCTCCTATAGCCTTACCAAAACCAACATCGGTAGTGGTCAGATTGCATTAAGCGGAGTTGCTGCCATTACAGGGTTGCAAGTTTTGCACCACGCATTATCTCCCGATAGGATCAATCTTGACAGAGGCAAATTCAGCTATCACATCCACATGGGGAGCAATTTCGCAGAGCTTGACAGTAGTAGCCATGTACAGTTCAACAAATTAGAGTTTCATCCTTATTTATATATAGAAAAGAAACACGACAAGTGGCATATCAAATCCACCATTAACAAACCGTGGTTCCCTGCAAACGAGCTATTCGGTTCACTTCCCAAAGGGCTGTTCAGCAATTTAGAAGGAATACAGACCAAAGGAATGTTATCTTATCATTTCTTGTTCGATCTTGATTTCTCACAATTAGACAGTTTAAAACTAGAATCCGAATTAAATCACAAGGATTTTCATATCATAAAATACGGAGCTACCAACCTGGCAAAAATGTCGGAAGAATTTAGTTATACAGCCTACGAAAAGGAACAACCTGTAAAAACATTCAATGTAGGTCCTTCTTATGAACATTTTACTCCGCTCGATAGTATATCACCTCTGCTACAGATGTCTGTGCTACAAAGTGAGGACGGAGCATTTTTCTATCACAAAGGTTTTTTACCTGACGCACTACGCGAAGCACTGATATATGATTTGAAAGTCAAACGCTTTGCACGTGGAGGCAGTACAATCACCATGCAACTGGTAAAAAACGTATTCTTAAATCGCAAAAAGAATATTGCCCGCAAGCTTGAAGAAGCCCTTATTGTCTGGTTGATTGAAACAAAGTGTCTCACCTCTAAACAGCGTATGTATGAAGTATACCTCAATATAGCAGAATGGGGACCCATGGTATACGGCATCTATGAAGCCGCCGACTATTACTTCAGCAAACGTCCTTCGGAATTAACCACAGAAGAAAGTATTTTTTTAGCCTCTATCATACCCAAACCGAAACATTATAAAAGCTCCTTTACTACCGAAGGTCAGTTAAAAGACTATATGAAAGGTTACTACCATCTGATAGCCAATCGTTTAAAGGTAAAAGGACTTATCAGCGAGTTAGATGCCGATAGCATCAAGCCCGAAATCACTATCAAAGGAGCGGCATTGAACCATCTTAGAGCGAAACACGACAGCATACAGACTGTTCCTGTTGAATAGAAAACAAACATCTATCACTTAATATAGGTATTTTGAACTTCATTATGATTATTTGTGGTTATTGTGGGCGGCAATAGGTGTATCTACCTTTGCCGCATCATATTTAACCAAGTTTGAAACACGTAAACATTTAATCGATGAAGCAAAAATCAGGATTCGCTAAACGGCTTTGGTTGTTAGCGCTTATAACACTATGCAGTGCTACTTACATGTATGCCCAAACAGGCAAGATAACAGGGAAAGTCGTATCACAAGACGATGGATCACCAGTGGATGCAGTGGCTGTTAGTATTAAAGGGAAAAGTACCGGGAGTTACACCAATGAAAAAGGAGAATTTTCCTTTAACGCCAACCCGGGTAACTATATTATCCTCTTCTCGTACATGGGAAGTAAACCGATAGAGAAAGCAGTTAATCTGGCCTCAAATCAAACAGCTAACCTAGGTACTATAAGAATAGATGTATCTGCACAAATGCTTGAAGAAGTTGTTGTTGACGGAATGATAAAGAAGTTTGCACAAAAGAAATCAGACTTCGTAGCCAGAATGCCTATAAAAAATCTGGAAAATCCACAAGCATATACCGTTGTACCTAAAGAGCTGTTTACCGAACAAGTGGCCGTTGATTTTCAAAGCGCACTTATGTCATCACCAGGAGTTGGGAATGTCTCACAAGGGCCCGGTTCTGGCGGAATCGGTTTGGGTATTCGCATGCGCGGCTTTTCAAGTTTGAATGGTGCCGGAGCCATCAGAAACGGTATGGCTACCAATTTTGTTTCGTTATCAGATCCGGCAAACCTTGAAAGCCTCGAAATCATCAAAGGACCTTCAGCTACTTTGTTCGGGTCAACACTCATATCATACGGAGGCCTAGTTAATCGTGTCACTAAAAAAGCATTTGCCGGCAAGGCAGGTGAAGCAGGATTAACAACCGGCGCAGGTGGTTTGGGGCGCTTAACTTTTGATTATAACACACCATTGAATGATGATAAAACGTTCATGGTACGCTTAAACACTGCAATACATAGAGAAAAGAGCTTCCAAGACTATGGAATTAATCGTTCCATTATGATTGCTCCCACGTTCACATACATTGTAAACGACAAACTAACCGTAGATGTAGATTTTGAATATTTCCAGACTGAAAGAACAGCAACATACGTAAGAGTTGGATCTGCTGCAGGTATCACCAATATTGATCAACTGAATTGGGACTTCAAGAAATCATATACATCAAACGAATTGTTGTGTGAATCTAAAGTATTCAATGTTTTTGGTAAGGCAACTTATAAATTATCAGATAGCTGGACTTCTCAAACTCAGTATTCATATGCTAATACGGAAAACAATGCCAACTATCTGTTCCTTACAGTGAATAAGAAAGACACCATTACTCCAAGCATCATGAATATTCCAAGCACATTTACAACCAATCAGGTACAGCAAAATTTCATTGGTGATTTTAAGATAGGCAACATCCGCAATCGTCTTCTGTTGGGCGTTGATTATACACAACTAGTCAACACAAACGATAGAGCTACGGTAGCTTACAGCAATATTCCTGTTAGCGGCACTTTTGCCATTAACATTTACAAATATCAGCAATCATTGGCTAGTGCAAAACGTGCCCAAGCCCTACGTTCAGAACGGACAGTCAGCGCCTACGCCTCCGATGTAGTTAACCTTTCGGACCGTTTTACATTCATGGCAAGCTTGAGGGTAGACAGATTTCATGATGTAGCCAATGATTATACTCAAACGACGCTCTCCCCTAAAATGGGACTCGTATATCAACTCCTCAAAGATAAAGTTTCCGTTTTCGGTAATTTTATGGATGGTTTCCAAAACGTAGCCCCTGCTTTATCAGAAGATAACCCCGATAAGCCAACTAGCTTTAAGCCCGAGCACGCGAATCAATGGGAAGGTGGTTTGAAAGTTGAACTGTTTGATGGCAAATTGAATGGAACACTAAGCTATTACGACATAAACGTGAAAGACAGAGTCCGAACCGTTGCAGGAACCGATGGAGTAACATACAGCATTCAGGACGGAACTCAAAGAAGTAAAGGTTTTGAAGCGGATCTTATAGCCAATCCTATCAAAGGCATGCACATTATTTTAGGATATGGATACAATGACAGCAAATACACAAAAGGAGATCCGTCTATTGTAGGTAAGCATCCTTACGCAATACCTCATCATATCGCCAACTTCTGGGTGAGTCACAAATTCCAGCATGGTGTGATAAATGGTTTCGGATTAGGATTAGGTGGTAACTACTCGAGTGATCATTTTCTTGACTCTGACAACAAGATAACTGTACCGGGATATTTCAAACTTGATGCAACAGCATTCTATGAACAAACCAAGTATCGTATCAGTCTTAAACTGAATAATTTAACTGATAAGGAATATTGGACATCGAGCTTTAATGCAACACCGCAAGCGACTCGTCAGTTTATTGCCAATGTAACTTATCGCTTCTAAATAACCAAACTCATACATTTTTACAAGGTGTGTCGATGAAATATTTATCGACACACTTTTTATTATCCTAAAAACAATGAAGCATATTTTATCTCTATTCATAGTTATCTTTCCTTTGCTCATTTCAGCACAAGAAAGTATTGTAATAGGTCACAAAGAAAAGCTGTATTCTGAAACATTAAACGAAGAGCGCAATTACTGGATTTATTTGCCTCCTTCTTATCAGAATAATAATTATGGTAAAGCCTCGTATCCGGTTATTTATCTACTTGACGGCGACACACATTTTATAACAGCTGTAGCTATCCAAAAAACATTCACTAGAGGAATGTACAACAACATGCCCGAATGTATTATTGTTGGCATACTCAACACCGATAGATCAAGAGATCTCACACCGTCAAAATCATCTTTCAAGCATAACGGCAAAGTTCTTTCTGAAAATAGCGGCGGTGCTAATCAGTTCAGCACTTTTATACAACAAGAACTTCGGCATCAAATTGATTCCCTCTACCGGACTAACGGATACAACATACTAATAGGACACTCTTTTGGCGGGCTATTTACCATAAACACTTTATTGGACCACCCTCTTTCTTTCAATGCATATATAGCTATTGATCCCAGTTTGTGGTGGAACAACAGTGAGACATATATAAAGGCTGAATCAAAATGGAAAGAGACCCAATTTTTAAATCGTTTTTTATATATAGCAATGGCCCAGGAAGACCAAGCAGAAGACAAACAGCAACATTCCAGTACCATTAAGCAATTTTGTACTCATTTGATAGATTCTAAACAGACAAACAATTTAACGGCAGCATGGAAATATTATGCCACCGAAAATCATGGAACGGTAATCATGCCGGGCATATTTTATGGATTGAAAACATTATTCGAAGGTATGGAACTACCGGTAAAAGAAATTCCAAACAACCCAAAACTAATAGAGGAACAATATAGAAAACTATCCCGGAAACTTCACTTTAACTTTATACCCGATGAAATATTAATAGAAAATCTTGCTAAATACGCTATATCAGTAGATCGTAAAGACAGTGCGTTAGAACTTTACGAGTATAACTGTAAGAACTATCCGGATAGTCATAACGCTCAAAAAAATAAATCCAAAATCACTTCACCACTAACGACTAAGTAATTGAAAGTACAAAAACAGAGAGCACCCTGATTTTCACAAACCGGGGTACTCTCTTGGCTTTGCTAAAATATTCAGTTAAGCCTCAATAAAAAATGCTCAAATTAAATTAGAGAGAATAGTTAAGTTAAGGGTAAGTGAACAATCAAAACGATTGTAGATTACCAACTATTTTTATTTACCTTAAAAAAAACTGTTATCTTCTTTCTGATCGTGAGCTCCGGCTATCTCTTTCGTTATCGGAGGAACTTCTTCTTGATGAATTACCTGCAGAACTACGGCTTTCACTTCTTGTATTCGAAGGTGCGGAGATACTGCGAGTCTCGTTATTACGACCGGAATTCTCAGTGCGAACGTTTGATGGAGCAGAAGGACGATTCATGTTTGCACGTCTGCCAGAAGAAGATGACTCACTTCTAACACCCTCACTCCTACCCTCATTAATGGAGGGACGACTATCAGACCGAGATTCAATTGTACGTCTGCTGGATTCACTGCGGACCTCTTTCACCGGAGTGAAGCGAATGGAACTACCGTTTGAACGTACCTCCGGAGCATTATGGCGTCGGCTGTTATCACGTTCCCGGTTCTCTGTTTCAATTCTTCTGCTATCCTCACGACGAACATTCTCGTTTCTGCGGCTATTATCATTCTCTGTACGGCCAGTTGTTACATTGGCACCTTCAATCCGAATTCGGTTCTCTACAGAAACGTTGTTTCTTCTTGATGAGTTACCCTTACGATTTGAATAAAGATCATCCATATTGCGGTGTTCAGGACGTCTGTGTGAATCAGAGCGGAAAGTAACCTTGCCAAAATCTGAACGTCTGTGTGAGTAATACACTCTGTCATTGCGTACACTATGAACTCCTACAAACACGTTATGATGGTAACGTCCACGATAGAAACTAACGTCGCCGTAATAAACCCTACAATGAGAACCCGTATAAGTATGATAATGAACCGGTAAGCCGAAATAGAACAAGGTTGGATTCGAGTAATTCAGATATATTCTGAAAGACCATCCACCGCGATCAGCGTAAATGGGGCGATAAAAATATTCCCGGCTCATAAAGCTACGATATTGCCAATCATTCAACACCCAGCGCAAGTCATCATTTCTTAAATCAAGATAGTAATAATAATCGTCGAGTGCCCATTCTTCACCTCGAGTAACATCATCCAAGATATTCCGGACAGCATACAAGAAGTCGAAGTTTATTTCATAAGCATCATTATACTGACGTGTATTGAGATTTAGCTCGTAAGCCATTTTATCTGTGAGAAAACGAGTTTCTTTGCGGACTCTGCTCGTGCTCATGGCCATACTTGTGCTGCTCATGGCAACCATTCCGATGGCAAATAAAGTAATCATCATTCGTTTCATAATTCAAGTCCTTTAGTGGTTTAACATATAGCGTCTATTCAATCTCTTAATCTTATGCAACAAAAATAGGGCAAGGAAATTCCCTGCCCTAGTGATTCTATCTATTCCTTTATAGGATTTTTCCTATTCTTAAAGGGGATTCTCCGCCAGCCCGGTTTCAGGCAAGCTTTAATCCGTTGTCAGTCAGCACAATCAAATGTTTCTTATACAAATCGCCAACTGCTTTTTTGAAGGTTTTCTTGCTCACACCAAAGATCTGATAGATATCATCGGCCGGAGTTTTATCGTTTAATTTCACTGCTCCTCCATGTTCCTTTATATAATCGAGTAAAGAAGATGCAAAATCATCTACTTTTGCAGCGCCCGGTTTTTGAAGAATCAAATCAATTTTCCCATCAGGACGCACTTGTTTCACAAAAGCTTTCAATGTCATTCCCGTGCGTAAAGACTGAAAAATTTCACTATCATATAATAAGCCGGGGAACTGTTGATCAATAATTGCTTTGAAGCCCAGATCCGTTTTCTGCCAAATCAAAATATCCACTTCTGCGCCCGCCTGATATGTAGGTGTTTCTTTAGACAGATAACGTTCAATTTTGGCAGAAGCAACGATTCGATAACTTTCCTCATCAATATGAGCATGAACCACATAGCTCTTGCCAACCTGCATTTTCATCTTCTGTTCCCTGAAAGGCACAAACAAATCTTTCATGAGTCCCCAGTTAAGAAATGCTCCGAACTCATTGACCCATGCCACTTCCAGACAAGCGAATTCGCCTACTTGCACTAAGGGAGTAAGCGTAGTCGCAATTAGTCTCTCTTCATTATCCAGATACAAGAATACATTTAAGAGATCGCCCGGCACACAATTTTCTGGAACATAACGAGTGGGGAGTAATATTTCTCCTTCTTCCTTTCCGTCCAGATAAACGCCGAAATCTACAGTTTTAACCACCTCCAGGGTGTTGAATTTGCCTAACTCAATGCTCATACTTTTGTATATTAGTATGCAAAGATAGAGAAAAACAGCGTATATTTGCCCTTGGATAGATAGAAATGTATATACAACCCAAACAAGTCCGCATTAGGCAAACAAAAATGAAGAACTTTTGGTATCACACCATGGCCCTGATAACCGTTATTATATGGGGAACAACCTTTGTTTCCACAAAAATACTGTTACAGCAAGGCCTCAGTCCGACTGAAATATTGCTATATCGTTTCATCCTTGCTTATGTAAGTATATGGTTCTTTTGTCCGCGAAAAATATGGGCAGACACCAAACGCGATGAACTTTTATTGCTTGCTTCGGGCGTATGTGGAGGCTCCCTCTATTTCATTGCTGAGAATACAGCATTACAATACACATTGGCATCCAACGTATCACTTATTCTATGCACCACTCCTATACTAACCGCCTTTGTGTCTCGTGTTTGGGGTGATAAACAAAAGCTGAGGTCCCGACTTTATTACGGTTCTTTAGTGGCACTCATCGGCGTTGCACTGGTTGTCTTCAACGGCAATTTCATACTTAAGTTAAGTCCGGCCGGCGATCTGCTCACCATAGCGGCAGCATTGATGTGGGCTTTCTATGGAACGATACTAAAGAAACTAGATAGCAAATATGGTGTACTTTTCATTACCCGAAAAATATTCTTTTACGGCATTGTCACCATGTTGCCAGTCTTTGCATTTGATCCGTCACAACTACATGTAACAACTATAACAGATCCCATTGTATTAAGCAATCTCGTCTTTCTGGGACTCATTGCCTCTATGCTTTGTTACATTATGTGGAACCTCACAGTCAAACAACTGGGTGTGGTCCGAACAACCAACTACATCTACATCATTCCCCTTATCACCCTGGTAACCTCGGCTATGGTTATTGATGAAATAATTACTCCCGTAGCATTGGCCGGCTCCGTATTCATCCTTTTTGGAGTGTACTTCGCTGAACAGGGAGGCGATTTGCAGAAACAGCTGGCAAATATCCGAAGAAGAAAACAAAGGTTATAACAAGAAATTTGTGTTGCCATGAAATTACTTATAATAGAAGATGAACATGATTTATCACAAAGCATAGCCGATTTCCTGAAATCAGAAGATTATCTTTGTGAACAAGCATTCAATTATCAGGAGGCGCTGATGAAGCTTGATTTATATAGTTATGACTGCATTTTGCTCGATTTAATGTTACCGGGTGGAAATGGACTTGACATTCTACGTAAAATTAAAGACCAAAACAATCCGGCAGGTGTTATCATTATTTCAGCTAAAGATTCCTTAGATGATAAAGTACAGGGATTGAAAATAGGTGCCGATGATTACCTTGCCAAACCGTTCCATCTCCCTGAATTAAGTATGCGCATCTACGCATTGGTACGCCGACGACAATTTTCCGGAGGCAATGTGCTACACAGCAACGGCATAGAGATTGACCTGCTAAGTAAAGAAGTCACCGCTGGTAATAAATCGGTGATACTAACCAAGACAGAGTACGATTTACTTCTCTATTTCATTGGCAATAAAAACAAAGTAGTATCCAAAGGAGCGTTAGCCGAACATTTGAACGGAGACCTAGCCGATATGTTCGATAACTACGACTTCCTTTACTCGCACATTAAAAACTTGCGTGCCAAATTATTTGAGGCTACATCGTGTGACTATATCAAAACAATTTACGGAATCGGTTATAAATGGCCCGAATGAAAAGTTTACTATATAAAAGTCAACTACAGTTTATTCTGTGTACTGTGATCATATTCACATTAGCAACGCCGGTGTTTTATTTTCTCACCGAGCACTATTACGCAGAAGATTTAATTGAAATAACCAATGCTATCAAGCAGAACAAACCGTTACCTACACTCGATTTGGAAGAAGATGTACTTCAGGGAGTAATGTTACAGTTTCTTGTTATTTCTTTTATTCTCAGCATATCATCCATCTTCGTGATGTTCTTCATTTCAAGAAAGCTGTGGACACCCTTTGATGACACACTAAAGAAGATAGAACGATTTAATCTGGAAGGAGGAGCATTGCCTCAATTCTCAGAATCTGATATAAAAGAGTTTAAACGACTCAATAACTCACTGACACATCTCATAGAGAATAATTTAAAGAGTTACAGATTGCAAAAGGAATTCACAGAGAATGCCTCTCATGAATTACAGACCCCGCTTGCCGTCATACAATCCAAGCTGGATATGTTATTACAGCTTCCGGAACTAAATGAAAAACAATCTCAAATCGTTCAGTCGTTGTACACCGTATCCAAACGAATGTCGCATCTAAACAAAAATCTTTTATTGCTTTCTAAAATAGACAATAATCAATATGAGGAAAAAGCATCTGTAAACGTAACCACAACAGTGGACAATGTTCTTCAAACATTAAGCGCCATGACAGCTTCTCTGCGTATAAAAAAAATATACGAAGAGAAAGAAGTTTGCGTGCATGCCAATCGCTTCCTGTTAGAAAGTCTCATCAACAATCTGATCGTGAACGCTATCCGGCATAACATACCCGACGGAGAAATTAGTGTATCGGTTTCGCCGGATCGACTGATTGTGTCCAATAGTTCCAACGAAAAACCGATGAATGAAAACATTCTTTACAAACGGTTTCAAAGCAAAGCAGGGAAGCAGGAAAGTAACGGACTGGGACTGTCCATTGTCAAATCAATTTGTGACTACCACCACTGGAGAATCAACTATCGCCACGAGAACAACAAGCATGTTTTTATCGTTTCATTTGCGTGACATCTAAAGGCTCAAGCTACAATAAATACAATATTTCTACAAAAACATGTTTTTACTTTGTGCCTAAACAAAAAATAGGTTATGCTTGAATCAATTTTAAATTCAGACTCCAGATTATTGCTGTTTCTTAATCAATTTCATTCCCATTTTTGGGACCATTTCATGTGGTTAGTTGCTAATAAATGGACATGGATTCCTTTGTACATACTGATACTGTACATCATGCAAAGAGGGCAAGGATGGAAAAAAGCCGCCATTGCATTGGTGGCATTCGCACTAGTTATAGCATGTACGGATCAGTTGTGCGGCTCCGTATTAAGACCTTTTTTCCATCGGTACAGACCTTCGCAAGTGCAAAGCGGAATTTCCTCTCTATTACACTTGATTGACGGTTATAAAGGGGGTAAATACGGATTTCCCTCATGCCATGCCGCCAATTCTTTTGGACTGGCATTCTTTTTAGTTTTGTATTTCAAAAGTCGGATATTAAGTATTTTCATTATGGTATGGGCCGTATTAGTGTCCTATTCACGCATCTATATGGGAGTTCATTATCCGTCAGACATTGTTGTAGGAATGTTGGTGGGCTTTGCCGTTTCCACTCTTATTTACTTCACCTTGAAATGGCTGTATGCATCCAGACTTCAAATCGCTGCTCAATATAACATCATACATCCGTGTTGCACGCAACAGCACATGCTTTTTCTATCGTTTGGAGGCATACTCCTGATCTTCGCCATGCTGGTAACCTGCTTCTTCATTTAGAACGCATGAATAGTATACACCTCCCTTGAAATGTCTTTCCAAATGCTCATTCAAACGAGTATGTTCCATTTCTTTATTCTCTTAGTGAATAACAATTTCCTGCACAAACACCCCTTCATCAACGGCAGTGACGGTCAGCTTGCACTCTCGTTTCTTGTTATGAAGAGGCAACTTTACCATACGACTGGCATAATTAGACAACACATTCCGTTTCCACTCTTCACTACGTCCCTCGGTGTGGAAGTCAAGCTCAATGGGCTGTTCGTTGTCCAACTGCAAGCGATAGCGAACAACATTTCCGTTCGTGGGATGAACCGGTAACGTACGTATTTCCACCACTAACGAGTCGGCATTGGCCGTTTCAACCAAACAACTGATGTCCTTACCGGGCAACAACTCAGTACCGATGCACAAATCACTTTGAAAAACCAACTTCCCATTGGTGCGGGCAGTTAGCGGAGCATCAACGTATTCCTCTTTCACAGGAGCAAAAACAGGCAAGTTACGCGGTTGCCAACTCATAATGCCCTCCCACTTACCATCTTTCAAAGCATTGTATTTCTCCGTCAATGTCACAATGCGGTTAAACGCCTCCAGCGGTTTGTCCCAGTTAGCCAGACGATGGCGCGCCAACTGTGCACCCAACATCTTTTCATTCATGGCAGCCATAGCCGACAACGGATATTCCACCAACTGAAACCAAGCATCCAGTCTGGTTTGAGGAACCCGCTTTTCCAATCGGTTCATGGCATCAATCATCTCCCGGCATTGTGAAAGCCTTTCCGTGATTTCCTTTTCATTCATCGGAACATCACTCACCAATTTATATTTCGGGTCTTTCTCCTCCGTTCTGGTCCCGCCAAGAAATTCGGGACGAAGTTTGAACGAAAGATCATAATATGTTTCCCATAGCGGTAAGAGCTCCTTGCCTTCCATGCCCAACTGCTCTTCATACCAACGCGCCATGTAGGCACCGAGTTTGTCCTTCCCAAACCTACTGCCCTCCCAAGCCATATCAACAAACAAAGAGATGAGGTACTCGGCCGGTTTTATATCACCTACATTCAGCACCCATACCTTATCTACACCGTGGCGATAAGCACGCTGCATCTCAGCATGAATCAGTTCGGGGGGAGTAGTAGCCAGCCATAAATAATCGTGCGGTCGGCCCCAGTAACTGGCATGGTAATACATACCGTGACCACCCTTGCGGGTTCTCTCCTGCTCGGTTGGGAAATGGCGGATGTATCCATAATTGTCGTCGCACCAGATGAGAGTCACATCATCCGGAACCTGTAAGCCCGAGTGATAGCAATCCAGCACCTCTTTGTAAGGGATGAACTGCTGCGGAACCTTATCGACTTGCGCATTAACATGCATGGCGAGCAGATCACGTTGCACCTTCAACACATCCGTGAGCACCTTCACCTGTTCGGGTATGGTTTTAGCACCCTCCATAGCACTGTCGTGCACACCGCGCATGCCCAACGTATACAGACAATCCGATCCCGATAACTCTTTCACCCGTTCCTCCCAGAAATGAACAACCTGCTTTGCGTTCGTCACAAAATTATAATCACCTAGTCCGGCTTTTCTCCATTCACCATTGGTATTACGCATCATGGGTTCGCAATGCGAAGTACTAATCAAGATACCATATTTATCGGCCACCTCTTTATTGCCTTTGATCAGATAAAAAGGCACCGTGCATTCGTGCATAGCCGGCCAAAAGATATTAGCACGCAAACGAAGCAATAATTCAAAGATACGCTCGTGCGTATAAGGGCCTATCTCACCGTTTCGCGGAGTAGAATCCTCACCGTTTCGTTGTCTCATCTTAGGTTCGTAGTTATTGCTGCTCCACGGATTCAGACCCCAATCTTCGTCATTGATAAAGATTCCCCGATAAGCCACCGAAGGAACTTCCAACCTTTCAAAGTCGGCCTCAAGCTGAAACACCTCCCTCGGTGTCGGTTCACAATCAGCCCACCACTGCCACGGAGAAACTCCCATCATACGCACAAGAGTCATCAGCCCGTAGGCCGTTCCGCGTTTATCGCTACCCAACACAGCCAACCGGTATTTATTCCCCACGCCCAAAACCTTCAGCAGAAACCCCTCGTGCTTTCCTTGCAAACGATCCAAACAGATGCCTTGTTCGGCAGCCCAAGCTACAATTTCAGGATTGTCGATCGTTCCCACCACAATCCGCGCCTTTTTCAATGATTCCGTTCGAGGCGATGCCGCCAGCACTTTTACGTAATCTTGTCTGAACAAATTCAAGGCCGTTTGCACAACCAAGGCTTCGTTCTTATGGCAATAAAGGGTGACTGCATCATTTTTCGTGAGCAGAAATGCTTTAGCATCCTTCGCTTGCATCGCCGTGGCAAGGAAAAGTAAGTAGATGAAAATAAAAAGCTGTTTCATGTGTTTCTGGTATATCTGATTGAAAGCAAAAGTAATTGTTTAGGGCGGGATATTCAAATTTTATCATATATTTGCATTTAGTAAACTTAATAGAATGAAGCTATGATTACTAACAAACAGCTCCCATGTATCAAACGAATGAGTGCGATACTGATGCTCCTGCCTCTATGTCTCTCAGGCTATTCGCAGTTTTTGCGAACTTCTTATTTTATGGAAGGTGTTACCTATCGACTTCAACTCAATCCGGCTTTAACTCCCACTCGTGGATACTTCAATTTCCCGGTTGCAGGAGCCATCAATGCGGCTGCATCTTCTAATTCGCTGGGTTACAATGACATTGTTGATGTCATTGATAATTCGGACGATAACTTTTACTCCGATGAAAAATTCAGGAGTCGCTTGTCGGATCAGAATCGGATAAACGTAACGGCCCATACCGATATTTTGTCTTTCGGATGGTATAAGGGCAAGAATTTCTGGTCTGTCAATGTAGGTGCACGAGTGGATTTAGGGGCGGAGGTTCCCAAAAGTATGTTCGATTTCCTGCGTGACATGGATCAGCAAGATGCCGTTGACTATCAAAACATGGACTACCTGATAAAGCATGAAAATCTTGAAATTAACTCTTATACCGAGCTGGGACTGGGTTATGCCCGCCCCATTAACGAACGCTTAACCGTGGGAGGAAAATTCAAAATTCTGCTTGGCGCAGGCAATCTGAAGTTGCGGGTAAATGAAATTCAGGTTCGGTCGAGCATTAACGATGATCCCGATGTACCCTACACTTGGTTAAACAGCACCGCTTCCATTCGTGTTGATGCCAACCTTGAAAGTTCATATAAAGGAATGAAGCTGCGCGAAAACGAAGAAGGCTATATTGACGAATTCGACTTTAACGGCTTCGGCATTGCCGGTTACGGAGCGGCTGTTGATATGGGCGTATCTTATCGATTGCTTCCTAAGCTCACGTTTTCGGCTTCCGTACTCGATTTGGGATTTATTTCTTGGACAAAAGGGAGTACCAATTACGCCCGTTCTGAGACTAACAGAACGTACTATTACACTAATTATCATGAGTTTGAAGACATCGTGCAATCAGGCGATGTGCTTAATTATGACTTATTGGGACTTAAGATTGACGACTCTCAAAGCAAGTCGCGCACCACCTCTCTGCATTCAACGTTGGTATTTGGCGCAGAGTATAGTCTGCTGAACAATTGGTTGGTTTTGGGCGCTCTTTCAACAACACGAATGGTGGAACCGAAAACCCAAAGTGAGCTAACACTGTCGGCCAATATTCGTCCTCGAAACTGGTTTAACCTAGCTGCCAGTTATTCCATTATCCAGAGTGCCGGCAAATCATTTGGTTTAGCGATGAAGCTAGGCCCTTTGTTTGTGGGAACAGACTACATGTTTTTAGGATCGAACACCAAAAGTGTGAATGCATTTTTAGGGATTTCGTTTCCGCTAGGCAAGAAAAAAGCATCAGGAACTTAGCCCTTTCGGCCTACATAAAATGTATGAAATAAAGTATCACCAAGTATCACCAACCTTATAACAACTTGATAATCAGACCATTTCGCGTGACACTTGGCTAAAAAAAAGCCTCACCAAGTATCACCAAGTGTCACCAACTTTTTTGCAGCTATTTATTACAATTACATTTTAAAAACATAAGTAATAAAAAGACAAAATAGACACGTTTGTGCATTTAGTTTGATGGTGTACAAAACCCATATACACCCGGGTGTACAGAGCCTATACATGGGGGTGTACGTGATTTGTACATCCAGGTGTACACCACTTATAGACCCGGGTGTACACAAACATCGTTCACCTAGAAATTAAAATACATACAGTACGTTATTAATATGGATGTTATTCGTACAATACTCTTTTTTAGAGAGCAACAGAAAAGAGCAAATATTATGGTGTATTTTGTTTGATTATGACCATTTTCTTTATAACTTGCCGTCGTTTATCAGTAACATTACAAAACTCAAAACAAATTCTATAATCTGCTTATGAAAACAACGCTTTATCGGTTCTTTTGGACTTCTTATAAAAATAGACGCTCCCCGGCTTGCGCATAAGCCAACTACCAATATGCAGTTCAAAGGGGAAACCGACCGATACATTCCTTTACTTCACTACGCATTCAAAGATTGTCCTAGCTTGAATGCCCAAATAGATCAAGCCAAATTCAATCGAAAGGACCTCATAAATATCACTAAGAAATATCATGAAGAGATGTGTACCAGCCAAATGGACTGTATTGAATTTGAAACCCACGAAGCCAAACGCTCCATACAACTGGATGTAACTCCTTACATAGGCATTATACAATATAAGATACCATCTGGAAGTTCAATAGGGCTATACAGCTCACCCGATTTATCTTTTCTGGCGGGCGTCACATTTGCTATAACCAATAAACGTTGGATGAGTGCATTCAGCGGATGCTTCGATGTTTCGCTTTCGCGTATCACATCGTCTGCCCAATCACTAAATGAAGACAACTCGATCAATGTATTCAAGCACAGCGGAACAATGCTTTCGGGTAAACTGGGAATTCGCTATACTTACCCCAAAGGAATGATACGACCATTCGCCGAACTTGGAATAGATATCAGTAGCATACTCAATGGCAAAGAAAAACGAAACGAGCGAAGTGAGAAATGGATGGATGGTATATTTCCTGGATATTACGCAAATGCAGGGATAAACTTCAAACTTTCAAGAAAGAACAAACAGATGATATCTGTCCGTGCTCAATTCAAAAGTCTGAGAGACGTTGTGGAAAAATGCAGTTTCTTAGACGGTTGGTCTAGTGTGATAGGGTACACTTTTTAATAAAGAAATCAATATAGAGATAAAAAAATCCTCCGTAAACAGTTAGTTTACAGAGGACTAATCGTACTCGAAGCGGGACTTGAACCCGCACAGCTGCAATAGCCAAAGGATTTTAAGTCCTTCGTGTCTACCATTCCACCATTCGAGCAACAATTCAAAGATCATTGGAGCGAAAGACGGGACTCGAACCCGCGACCCTAACCTTGGCAAGGTTATGCTCTACCAACTGAGCTACTTTCGCGTTTTTTCAACGGGTGCAAAGATAATAGCTTTTACCGTATCTGCCAAACTTTTTTATACCAAAATTAGCAGGCAACAAACATTTATTAAGCAACACCCGTCTATCAGCCTCACTTTCAGAGGGTTTATTCTCCCGTAGCCAACAAAGCTTTCTCGGCCTCAGCCATGGAACAGAAGTTAAACCCTTCAATGACTTCCTGCATCAGCAAGTTAATGCGATCGTTGCAAAGGTTTCCTATGCTACCCTCGTGTGTGTGGTGCACCTCTTTGCTATGGGTAAACTTACCGGCCTCAATATCCAAGCCAACTTTCTTATATGCGTCACGAAAAGGCATTCCTTCGCGCGCCAGGCGGTTCACCTCTTCCACGCTAAAGATAAGCAGGTAACGATCATCATCCAGAATGTGCTCGTTGACTTTGATCTCATTCATGATGTAAGTAGTCATTCGCAAACAGTCCTTCAGCTCATCAAAAGCCGGGAGGAAGACTTCCTTAATAATCTGCAAATCGCGGAAATAACCCGATGGCAGGTTATTGGCAATCATCATAATCTGTTGCGGAAGTGATTGTATTTTATTGCATTTGGCTCGCGTAAGTTCAAATACATCGGGATTCTTTTTGTGGGGCATGATGCTGGATCCTGTGGTACATTCGTCGGGCAATTTAACGAAACCAAAGTTTTGGCTGTTAAACAAACAAGCATCGAAAGCCAATTTCGACAGGGTTCCGGCTATGCTGGCAAGTGCAAATGCCACGTTACGTTCCACCTTTCCGCGTCCCATCTGTGCATATACCACATTGTAATTCATAGAATCAAAACCCAACAGACCGGTGGTCAGGCTACGGTTTAGCGGGAAAGAGGAGCCATAGCCGGCAGCCGAACCCAACGGATTTCGGTTGCACATCTTAAAAGCCGCCTGAAGAAACATCATATCGTCCACCAAACTCTCGGCATAGGCACCAAACCAAAGACCAAAGGAAGAGGGCATGGCAATCTGAAGGTGGGTGTACCCCGGCATCAGTATGTTTTTAAACTTTTCGCTTTGATTGATGAGTACATAAAAGAGTTGCTCAGTGAGTTCGGCTACTTCTTTAAGCTGAGCACGGGTAAAAAGCTTCAGATCAAGCAGAACCTGATCGTTACGGGAGCGTCCGCTATGTATTTTCTTACCTACATCGCCCAAACTCCGAGTCAGCATCAATTCAACCTGCGAATGAACATCTTCAACTCCTTCTTCAATCACAAAATTGCCTTGTTCTACCTGAGCATGTATCTTTCTCAACTCAGTCAATAATTGTTTCAACTCATCTTCAGTGAGCAGGCCGATGCTTTGCAGCATGGTAATGTGCGCCATCGAGCCTAACACATCATGTTTGGCTAGATATAAGTCCATTTCACGGTCACGACCTACGGTAAATCGTTCAATTTCCTTGTTTACCTGAACTGATTTTTCCCAAAGTTTCTGCGCCATAGCTATGTTGATTAGTTGTTAATTACCTGTTGATTTCTTGTTAATACTGTATCATAGCCAACATGTCGGCCATCTTCTCAATGCCTTCTTGCAAAGGCTTTTGAACCATTGCTTTCATAAACGGATTGATATCAACACGGATGGTTAATTTCATTTTGCACCCCTGTTCAGAGTCGGGCACTAACTGAATCCACAAATTAAAAGGTAGTGGCGACTGTGTTGTTTCAAATTTAATACATTTGAACGGCTCGCGTTCTATAACTTGAAGGGTAATCTTACCAACCGGGTCCACGCTAAAGGTAAGCGTATCCGAGTCAAAGCTAATGTCTTTCACTTTGTCTTGAGGAATACGGTCTTTCATCGACTCCAGATTACTTAAATCGGATAACTTGGCATACACGCGTTCCTGACTGAAAGGTATCTGCTTCACGCTGCTTTCGAATTGACTCATTGCTTTTGTTGATTTAGGATGATAAAAAATAATTCAGACACTCTCGCGCCCGAATTACATATTTTATTCTTAGTTACGGGAATACTCCCGAAGTTCAATTATTTAGGCTCCCAATGAGAAGGGTCTTTGCGCCATTCTTCAAGCACAGCCACATCGGGTTCGTCAATATACTCCGTACGAAGAGCCGCTTCAATCACTGCTTCATAATTTGTCAAAGTAACCAAAGGAACCTTGGCATCTTTGAATGCTTTAACCGCTACATCAAATCCGTAAGTAAAAGCGGCAATCATTCCTATGACTTCACATCCGTCGCGACGAATTGCTTCAACCGCTTTAAGACTGCTACCTCCTGTTGAAATCAAATCTTCAACAACCACAACCTTCATTCCGGGTCGCAATTCTCCTTCAATCAAATTCTCCAACCCATGATCTTTGGGAGTTGAACGCACATAGACAAAAGGTAAGTTCAGTGCATCAGCAACCAAAGCCCCTTGCGGAATGGCACCGGTTGCCACGCCTGCTATAGCGTCTACCTGCCCAAAACGTTCAAGTATGAGGCGGGTAATTTCAATCTTAACAAAATTACGGAGAGAAGGATAAGAAAGCGTTTTACGGTTATCGCAGTAAAACGGAGATTTCCAACCTGAAGCCCACGTAAAAGGATTGGCGGGCTGTAGTTTAACTGCCTTGATCTTTAGCAATTTCTCTGCAAATAGTCTCTCTAACGTTTTCATAACTAATAGCTACTATAATTATATGGCACAAAAATAAGGAAACTCAATGAGAATGAAAAGAAGAATTCAAATATTTTTGGATAAAATACAGAAATCACTCAAAAAACTCATCATCTTGTTTGCCTACACACTGGTAAATATCTTTTAAATGAAAGCCTCTACTCAAAGCAAACCGTATGAGCTTGCCCTGTATTTGATACTCATTACCGCCTTTAATCGTTCTCTTTTTTTCGGCAATAAGATGGCGCAACATCGCTTTATATTCATCTTCATCAATCTGCAACAAATACTTCTGAATAATTTCATCATCTATTTTCTTCAGGGATAATGCCCTTGATATTTTCATTTTACCCCACTTGGCAAAGTTTATTTTATCGGCAACAAAAGCGCGGCAGTATCTGTCATCATCCACGTATCTTTCTGACTCTAGTTTTTGCAGTATCCGCCCAATGGCTTGTTCGTCGAGCGACCATTTTCTCAATTTCTCTTCTACTTCGTAACGGCAATGTTCGGCAGAAGAACAATAGAAAGCCACACGGCTCAAGGCTTCACTTTCCGTTATTGTTTTCATATACAGGCTTTAACAAATCTCTTATTGTTAAACATATCTTTTATTAAACGCACACGGCTGTAACCCATATCATTCAACATCTCACAAACCTCTTTACCGTAGGCTTGGTTTACCTCAAAATACAATTTGCCTTCGGAAGAGAGTAGAAAGAATCCGAGTTCTGCTATACAAGAATAGAATAACAGCGGATCATCATCGGGAACAAACAGTGCAGTAGCCGGTTCCCACTCCAGCACATTCGGATCCATTCCTGCTTTCTCGGACTCGGTTATATAAGGTGGATTGCTAACTATCACATCCAGATTAAGCATTTCCTCCAGATTGGCCGGAAATTTGTATTTCAAAATGTTTTGCTTTTCAAAACAAACAGATGCACCTAAGCGCTTGTTGTTCCGGCGGGCAACCTTCAAGGCTTCGGCCGAAATATCACAGGCCCTTACCTCACAATCAGGCAGTTTTTTAGACAATGAGATAGCAATGCAGCCGCTCCCGGTACCCATATCAAAAATCAACTTCGCTTTGGGGTTTTCCTTGGCAATGAGTTCAACAAGTTCTTCCGTTTCCGGACGGGGAATCAGTACATGTTGATTGACCTCAAAAGAATGACCGCAGAAGGGAGTATGCCCTACTATATACTGAATTGGTTCGTGATTGATTAATCTGTGAAGAATTGTTTCGAGCTCTTTCTGTTTATTTTCAGATAAATGAATATCTTTGCGAACATAAAAGTCGAGCTCACTGATTTCCAACAGGTCGCAACAGATTATTTTCGTCAGGCTTTTTAATTCGGCAGGCGGGAAATGACTCTCGAGCGTTTTTTTAATATACGAAAGAAGATGATTCATGCTTTAAATTTTTAGTGTGCAAAAGTACTAATTATATTGTTACAAGCCTAAGAGATGACAGAAGAAAAATACATGAGGCGATGCATTCAGTTGGCCAAAAACGGCCATGCCAATGTTTCGCCCAACCCCATGGTAGGAGCAGTAATAGTATGTGATGACAAAATCATAGGTGAAGGCTACCACATACGTTACGGAGAGGCACATGCCGAAGTTAATGCCATTCGATCCGTAAGAGACGAATCACTCCTGAAACGGTCAACCATTTATGTAAGTCTGGAGCCTTGTTCACATTACGGAAAAACACCTCCCTGTGCTGATCTGATCATTTCCAAAGGTATTCCACGAGTTGTTGTAGGCTGCGAGGATCCGTTTGTTGAGGTTGCCGGTCGCGGCATACGCCGCCTAAGAAATGCCGGTTGCGAAGTTATAGTGGGCATGCTCCAAGAAGAATGTAAAAAGCTCATCAAACCTTTTACCACGTTCAATCTATTGAAACGACCTTACATCATTCTTAAATGGGCCGAATCTGCCGATGGTTTTATTGATTTGAACCGCACGGAAGGAACACCCGCTATCTTATCTACGGAGCTAACTTCCATGCTTGTACATAAAAGAAGAGCAGAAGCAGACGCCATTATGATAGGAACACGTACGGCAAAATTAGACAATCCGTTCCTCACCGTGCGCAATTGGGAAGGCAAACACCCTACACGCGTGGTGTTGGACCGTCACCTCACGTTACCCGATGACTTGCATCTTTTTGACGGAACAGTATCTACGCTGGTCTTCACAGCCAAAGAAAGAAAATCAACTTCCGGTGTAGAATTCATCACGCTGGATTACACAGAAGATATCCTCCCGCAAATTTTAACGGCTTTATACAAAAAGAAAATCGAATCGTTATTTGTCGAAGGAGGCAGCCAACTGCTACAGTCATTCATTGACAGTGGTTTATGGGATGAAATTTATATAGAGAAAAGTCGTAAGCAATTGGGTTCGGGGGTAAAATCTCCGGAAATAGACGAGAGAATAAGCCATTCCGTCGATAAAAAGTTTGGCATACCCATCTGGCATTTCATTCGTAATAGACAACAAACTCAGAAAAAAGATGATTTATAAAGCTTTTAAAAAGAGGGCGATTATCTATAATTTTATATAAAACTTGCCCAAGATGTTCAATATAGAGAAATTTGTTTCTATTTTTGCAATTTGTAAATAAACACCAAGCTCCAAATGAAAATAAAGTTTTTATCAGTAATTCTTTGCTCCTTTGCTACGGCTATTATTGTCAGTTCATGTTTGAGCTCCGACGAAAAGAACATTGAATACAGTTCAGACGACACAATTCACGCATTTGCCATTGATACGATATATGGCGAAAACTACGCTTTTACTATTGACAACGCCAATAATAAGATATATAACGTTGACTCGCTCCCGGTAAGTTCCGATACGATTATTAACAAGGTATTGATTAAAACGTTGACGGTATCCGGTTATGTGACTTCAGCCGACACCCTGTTTAATGTGGCCGACTCTCTGGATCTGTCTAAGACCATGGAGAAGCCACTCGAATTAACCGTTCACTCGGCCGATGGTAAATACACTCGCAAGTATAGCGTGGAAGTACGCAGACACAAGCAAGATCCTGATTCTTTGAATTGGAACAAAATGACTGATTCTTTCTCTGCCGGAGAAATTACCGGAACACAAAAATCAGTTGTACTCAATAATCGCATCTGGACATACGGAAGTTATTCTGTTGCTTTCAGTGCATCTGTGAACGATGGCAAATCGTGGACGAAAAGCGCTGTTACCGGTCTGCCCGCCGATACTAAGATGCATTCTTTAATGGTGTTTGGCAGCAAAATATTTGCAGCAACGCAAAGCGGAAAATTGTTCTACAGTGAAAATGGGACCAGCTGGTCGGAATGGACTGCATTAAGTGGCCATGTGGTTGCACTGACAGCTGCATTCCCCAATAGCTTGGCTGCTGTTGTTGAAGCAAACGGAAAGAATCTATTTGCCATTTCAGACAACGCTCTAACTTCTTGGCAAACAGGTGTAGAAGTCCCTGCAGCATTCCCGCTTGAAAACATTTCGACCACGGTATTCACCAGCAGAACTCAAATGACAACTGCATTCATTGCCGGAAAATCAACGACTAAAACCACTCCTTGGTTCTCTTTTGACGGATTGGAATGGAGTGATTCCGAAACGACTTCATCTTATGCTTTGCCGGCTATGACAAGCCCGCACATCATGAGATACAGTAATAAATTCTATGCTTTCGGAGGTGACTTCAGTGCCTTGTATGTATCAGAAGAAGGCATCGTATGGAAACCTGCCGAAACCAAAACGCTCTTGCCTTCTCAATTTAAGGGAAGACAAAACTGCTCCGCAGTTGTAGATGCAAACAATTACATCTGGATTATGTGGAGTAAAACAGCTGGCGCAACAGATGAAGTTTGGCGCGGGCGAATTAATAAACTAGGTTTTATAATCAACAATGATTGAATATAGCATGCTGATAAGGCGTGCCTAAGTATACTTAAACAGTTACAGTAATGGACAATAAAGAGCAAATAGATATTAACCGGATACCCGAACATGTGGCTATAATCATGGACGGAAACGGACGATGGGCTAAGCTCCGCAACAAGGAGCGTAGTTACGGCCATCAGGTTGGTGCAGAGACTGTCCATGTCATTACTGAAGAAGCAGCCAGGTTGGGCATTAAATTTCTCACGCTGTACACCTTCTCTACAGAGAACTGGAACAGACCCACAGATGAAATCGCCGCCCTCATGAGCTTGCTCATTGACTCCGTAGAAGAGGAAACTTTCATGAAGAACAACATCAGTTTCCGAATCATCGGTGATATAGAAAAGCTACCGGCCAGCGTGCGAGAGCGCTTACAACAATGCGTTTCACATACGGCCAACAATACGGGTATGTGTTTGGTACTTGCTCTCAGCTACTCTTCGCGCTGGGAACTAACAGATGCCATGAAGAAGATAGCCGCACAGGTGCAAAAAGGGGAATTGAAACCCGAGGACATTGATTGCGACTGCATAAACAGGCACCTAAGTACACACTTCATGCCCGACCCCGATTTACTCATACGTACCGGAGGAGAAATACGTTTAAGCAATTACCTGCTGTGGCAATCTGCCTATTCGGAACTCTATTTTTGCGATACCTTCTGGCCTGATTTCAGGAAGGAAGAATTTCATAAGGCAATTCTCGACTATCAACAAAGAGAACGCCGCTTCGGAAAAACCAGTGAGCAAATCAGTTAACTTTAGAACAATAACTCAAAATAAATAAGTAAATGCACAATCGTATTTCTGCTATACTCATCGCGTTTGTAGGCTTATGTAGCCTAACAACTTCAGGTTACGCACAAAATGTAAGCACAGACGACTCCTCAAAGCCGGTGATTCTTTATTCGGGTACTCCCAAAAAATATGAAATTGGCGGTATTGAGGTTACCGGTGTAAAAAACTACGAAGATTACGTTCTGATTGGTCTTTCCGGACTATCCGTTGGCCAAACCATTACCGTACCGGGTGATGATATAACAGGGGCTATTAAGCGATATTGGCGGCATGGACTTTTCTCTAACGTGGCCATTACTGCCGAGAAGATAGAGAATAATAAGATATATCTGAAAATATCTCTGACACAACGTCCGCGTATCTCTGAAATTCACTATTATGGAGTGAAGAAATCTGAGAAAGAAGACTTGGAAGCCAAGTTGGGCTTGGTGAAGGGTAGTCAGATTACACCTAACTTGGTTGACCGCGCCAAAACCCTCATCAAAAGATACTTCGATGACAAAGGCTTTAAGAATGCCGATGTAATCATTGGACAACGAGATGATGCTTCGGCCGAGAATCAAGTTATTGTTGATGTTAAAATTGACAAGAAGGAAAAAGTAAAAGTGCATAAAATAACCATCGTGGGTAACGAGGCTCTTAAAGCGTCCAAGTTGAAAAGAGTCATGAAGAAGACCAACGAGAAGAATAAACTGCTGAATTTGTTCCGGACCAAAAAGTTTGTAAACGAGAATTATGAGGCCGACAAGCAGTTGATCATTGACAAGTACAACGAGTTAGGCTACCGTGATGCACGCATTGTGGAAGATAGCATCAGTCCGTATGATCAAAAAACAGTGAACGTGTTCATGCGTATTGATGAAGGTCAAAAATACTTCTTACGTAACGTTACTTGGGTGGGTAACACTTTGTATCCGTCCGAACAGCTCAACTTCCTGTTGAGAATGAAAAAAGGCGATGTTTATAACCAGAAGTTGCTCAACGAACGTGTTACTACTGACGATGACGCTATTGGTAACTTGTATTACAACAACGGTTATTTGTTCTACAACCTAGAACCCGTTGAAGTAAATATTGAAAACGACTCCATCGATTTGGAAATGCGTATTTACGAAGGTCGTCAGGCTACAATCAGCAAAATAAAAATCAACGGTAACGACCGCGTGTATGAAAACGTTGTAAGACGTGAGTTGCGTACTCGTCCGGGACAATTGTTCAGCAAGGAAGACCTGATGCGTTCTATGCGTGAAATTCAGCAAATGGGCCATTTTGACCCTGAAAATATCAAGCCAGACATTCAACCTGATCAGGTAAACGGTACGGTTGACATTGCTTATGACCTCGTATCAAAGGCCAATGACCAGGTAGAATTCTCTGCCGGCTGGGGACAAACGGGTGTCATCGGTAAGCTTAGTTTGAAGTTCACTAACTTCTCACTGCCTAACTTATTGAAACCGGGAGAAAACTACCGTGGTATTTTGCCGCAGGGCGACGGTCAGACACTGACCATCAGCGGACAAACCAATGCTAAGTATTACCAGTCATACAGTGTGTCTTTCTTTGATCCCTGGTTTGGCGGAAAACGCCCTAATTCATTCTCTGTTTCAGCTTTCTATTCTGTGCAAACAGATATCAGTAGCAGCTATTACAACACCGGCTACATGAACAACTATTACAATAGCCTTTACGGTGGCGGATATGGCAATTACAACTATAATAACTACGAAAATTACCTTGACCCCGACAAATCGATCAAGATGTATGGTCTTTCTGTAGGTTGGGGTAAGCGTTTAAGCTGGCCGGATGACTACTTTACTTTGTCGGCCGAGCTTTCTTACCAACGCTATATCTTGAAAGAGTGGCAGTATTTCCCTGTAACAAACGGTAGATGTAACAACATCAGCCTGAACCTTACACTGGCTCGTAACTCTACTGATAACCCCATCTACCCACGTCAGGGATCTGATTTCTCACTATCTGTACAGGTTACACCGCCTTACTCTCTGTTTGACGGAGTTGATTACGGTTCATACAATCTGAGCAACCAAGACGATGTAAACAAGATGCATAAATGGGTTGAATACCACAAATGGAAGCTGAAATCAAAAACATATACCGCCTTCACCAGCGGTGCCAAAGCTCCGGTATTGATGACGCGTGCCGAGTTCGGTATCTTGGGTCATTTCAACAAAAACAAGAAATCTCCTTTCGAGACATTCGATATGGGAGGTGACGGTATGACCGGATATTCAAGCTACGCCACTGAAAGTGTTGCACTTCGTGGTTACGAAAACAGCTCACTGACTCCTTACAGAGGAATGGAAGGATATGCCTACACACGTTTGGGACTGGAATTAAGATACCCGTTAATGCTTGAAACAAGTACCAGCATCTATGCATTAGGATTCCTCGAAGCAGGTAACGCATGGAACGACATCAAAGACTTCAACCCGTTTGAGCTAAAACGCTCTGCCGGTGTGGGTGTACGTATCTTCCTGCCTATGATTGGTATGATGGGTATCGACTGGGCATACGGATTTGATAAGATATTAGGTTCCAAACAATACGGTGGCAGTCAGTTCCACTTTATTTTGGGGCAAGAATTCTAACTTATGTATAATCATTTAAAGCTAAACGTCATGAGAAGATCTGTTCTGTTATTTGTTTTGCTGCTCACAACAGCTGTTGCAGCCAATGCACAAAAGTTTGCATTAATTGATATGGAATATATTTTAAAGAATATTCCATCGTATGAGAGAGCCAACGATCAGTTGAATCAGGCTACCACCAAGTGGCAGTCGGAGATTGAAAACTTATCGAAAGAGGCACAGAACATGTATAAAAGTTATCAGGCAGATGCCAAAACATTATCTGAAGCTCAAAAAATAAAAAGAGAGGAAGATATTGTAGCCAAAGAAAAACAGGCATCCGAACTGAAACGCGCATATTTTGGTCCGGAAGGGGAAGCCATCAAACTCAGAGAGAAACTGATTAAGCCCATTCAAGACCAAATCTATGAAGCAGTTAAGCAAGTGGCTGAGTTGAAAGGATATTCTGCTATAGTTGACAGAGCGTCGGCAAATAGCATAATATATGCTAATCCACGTATCGATATCAGCAATGAAGTATTGGCGAAATTAGGATTTTCAAATTAATTTCATACATTTGCATCCAAGAAAAAATAATTATTTAAATAAAGAATAGAATTATGCTTAAAAAAATTGCAATTGCTCTTATGCTTATCTTACCGATGGGTGTAGCTGCTCAAACCTTGAAATTCGGTCACGTTACATCGAATGAAATCATCATGGCTATGCCTGAATTCACAAAAGCTCAGACCGACTTACAGGCTCTTGAGAAAAAATACACGGACGAAATCAAAAGAACCAACGACGAGTTCAACAAAAAGTACCAAGAGTTTCAACAAGCTATGGCGAAAGATTCTTTGCCACAAAATATCGCTGAAAGAAGACAAAAGGAATTGCAGGATATGATGCAAAGAAGCGAGCAATTCCAACAAGAAGCTGCTCAGAACATGCAAAAAGCGCAAACAGAACTGATGGCTCCTATCAGCAAGAAGGTAGAAGATGCAATCAAGGCTGTGGGTGAAGCTGAAAATCTGGTTTACATCTTTGATTTGGCCAGAACTTCTATTCCTTTCGTTAATGAAAAACTTAGCGTAAATGTAACACCGCTGGTTAAAGCAAAACTGGGGTTGAAATAATAACAATATTGTTAACGCGGATAACGCGGATGAAGCGCCAATTCGCTTCATCCGCGTTTTTTTTAGTATAACTCTTATGATGAAGAAACAGTTACCCGAAGCACCAGGCCCCATCGGAGTGTTCGATTCCGGTTACGGGGGACTAACCATTCTGCAACAAATCAGAAAAACTTTGCCCCAATATGATTATATCTATCTGGGCGACAACGCACGTACTCCTTACGGTACGCGTTCTTTCGAAGTTGTATATGAGTTTACCCGGCAAGCAGTGACCAAATTGTTTGAGATGGGTTGCCATCTAGTCATTCTGGCTTGTAACACAGCATCGGCCAAGGCTCTTCGTAGCATACAAACCAATGACTTGCCTCAATTGGATTCATCGAGAAGAGTTCTTGGAGTTATCCGCCCCACGGTAGAAAGGATTGGCGAAATGACTCGTAGCCGGCACATTGGAGTGGTTGCAACAGCCGGAACCATCAAGTCAGAGTCTTACCCGCTCGAGATTCGCAAGCTGTTTCCGGATATCACCGTGACCGGAGAAGCTTGTCCCATGTGGGTGCCTCTTGTTGAGAACAACGAGGCAACGGGTGACGGGGCCGACTTCTTCATTCGCAAGAACCTCAACAGTCTACTCGGTAAAGATCCTCAAATAGATGCGATCATTTTGGGCTGCACCCACTATCCACTCTTACTTCCTAAAATAAATCAATACGTACCTCAAGGAGTACAAATCATCACACAAGGTGAATTCGTGGCTGTCAGTTTGCAAGATTATCTTAAAAGACACCCCGAGATAGCCGATAAATGTACGCAGAACGGAGTTACCCATTTCTATACCACAGAAGCAGAAGAGAAATTCTCGGAATCGGCCAAACTTTTCCTGAATGAGGAAATTGAAGTGAAGAGAATATCACTGGAATAAAACTTCATTCGTCGTTAACTTTTCGCCGGTTTACTTTGTTCTATCATAAAGAAACAACTAAAGAGAAATACCATGAAAGAGAATGATGCCAATAAATTAACGGAAGTTTTTGTCGGAACGCCTTGGCAAGCCGAACTAGTCAAAGGGTTATTAGAGAGCAACGGAATACAAGCAGCGCTCAAAGACGGAATCATGGGAACCTTGGCGCCTTACATAAGCCCGGAAGTAGCGGTTTTTGTAAGCGAAGAGAACTATGAATCGGCTGTGACCCTGATCAATGAAAACGAAGATAAAAAAACCGACTAAAGTTGTTTTAAGAACCGCTCCAAGCGGTCAAGCCCTTCCTTGATATTCTCCAGCGAGTTGGCATACGAAAACCGGATGAAACCTTCGCCACAAGTCCCGAAGTCGATACCGGGAGTGACACCTACTTGTGCCTCCTCCAAGATTCGGAATGCAAACTGATAGGAATCTTTCGTGAATTTACGGGCATCGGCAAAGACATAAAAGGCTCCCATCGGTTCCACATCGATACCAAAACCCATCGCTCTGAGGCGTTCAATCATGTACAATCGTCGCTCATTGTAGATGCTACACATATTCTCCACATCGGGAGCCGCTTCACGCAAAGCAGCTATCCCCGCAGCCTGAGCCATAGACGGAGCACAGATAAACAAGTTTTGCTGCAACGTTTGCAAAGCGCGCATGTAGGGCTTGGGCGCAATAAGATACCCCAAACGAAAACCGGTCATGGCAAAACGTTTGGAAAATCCGTTGACCACGAAAGCCTTGTCGGTAAACTCCAATATGCTTCTTGCTTTACCGTCATAAACCAGTCCGTGATATATTTCATCCGATATAACGGGCACTCCCAAAGAAGCTATTTCTTTCAAAAAAGAGTCGGGCAACAAGTTTCCCGTGGGGTTCATGGGTGAGTTTATAAAGACAGCCCGTGTGCGCGATGAAATGGACTTACGGATGTCGTCCATGTGGTACTCCATTCCTTTGCGCAACGGTACCAATACCGGATTGGCCTGAACAGCCAGCAGGAAATTACGGTAACAGGCATAACCCGGGTTCGAAAGAATAACCTCACAATCGGCCTCGCAGAGTAACATTAAAGCCAGTAAAATGGCAGGTGAAGAGCCCGAAGTTACCACAATGCATTCGGGGTCGACCGTCACATCGTATTCATCTTTGTAAAACCGGGCAATTTCTTTCCTGAGCTGCACATCGCCCAAAGAATGGGTGTAATGTGTGCACTGATTATCCAACGACAACTTAGCCGCTTGTAACACACAAGCAGGCGTGTCAAAGTCGGGTTCCCCCACTTCCAAATGAATAATGGAAACTCCTTCACGTTCAAGTTCTTTGGCTCTTTCGAGTACATCCATTACAATAAAAGGAGTCATTTGCTCCACCTGGGGATTGATATGCTTCATGAATTATTTTGTATTAAAAGGATGCGCAAAAGTACAAAAAAGAGTGCGAAAACGTATCAACAAAATCAAGAAAGCAGAGCGGTAAAATACTATTTGATGACTTTTAATGGGCTCCTAGCTTACAGATTAGCAAAAATAGGCTATATTTGTAATTCAAATCGTAATAGAAATGGAGCATCAGTTTACACGCATCGCTGTTAAAATAGGGAGCAATGTGCTTACACGAAAGGATGGCACACTGGACGTCACACGCATGTCGGCCCTGACCGACCAGATTGCCGGGTTACACAAAGCGGGAATCGAAGTGATTCTCATCTCTTCGGGGGCGGTTGCCTCGGGAAGAAGTGAGGTGAAAACCAACAAGAAGCTCGACAGTGTGGACCAACGACAGCTTTTCTCGGCTGTGGGACAAGCCAAATTGATTAACCGTTACTACGAATTATTTCGCGAACACGGCATTGCGGTGGGACAAGTTCTTACCACGAAGGAGAATTTCGGAACCCGCAGGCATTATCTCAATCAGAAGAACTGCATGAGTGTGATGCTGGAGAACAAGGTGATTCCCATTGTAAACGAAAACGATACCATCTCGGTCAGCGAACTTATGTTTACCGACAACGATGAGCTATCGGGCCTTATCGCTTCGATGATGAATGCTCAGGCATTGATTATCCTCAGTAACATCGACGGTATCTACAACGGGGTACCAAGCGACCCTTCGGCCTCAGTAATCAGAGAAATAGATCGGGGGAAAGACTTGTCGAACTACATTCAGACGAGCAAGTCAAGTTTCGGACGGGGTGGTATGCTTACCAAGACCAACATTGCCCGTAAAGTGGCCGATGAAGGTATTACCGTTATCATTGCCAACGGCAAACGAGACGACATATTGACCAACCTCATCAATCATCCCGACACCACCTTGTGCACTCGTTTCCTGCCCTCCGAGCAGCCGGTATCCAGCATCAAAAAATGGATTGCTCACAGCGAAGGTTTTGCCAAAGGAGAAATACACATCAACGAGCAAGCCACTCAGGTACTTACATCCGACAAAGCAGTAAGCATACTGCCCATCGGCATTACCCGTGTGGAAGGAGAATTTGAAAAAGATGATATTGTGCGTATCATCGACAACCAGGGAAACGCCATCGGAGTGGGTAAAGTAAACTGCACCTCCCGACAGGTAATCGAAGCACTAGGCAAGCACGGAAAAAAAGCCGTAGTACATTATGATTACTTATACTTGGAATAACGCTTAAAACAAAAATATGATGGAACAGTTAAACGACACGTTTGCTGCCGTACAAGCGGCCAGCAGAAAACTGGCATTGTTAACCGATGACCAAATTAACAGTGTGTTACTGGCCGTTGCCGATGCAGCAGTGGAACATACCGCATTCATTCTGTCAGAGAACCAAAAAGATCTGGAAAGAATGGATCCGGCAGACCCGAAGTTCGACCGGTTGAAGCTGACTGAACAACGAATCAAAGACATTGCAGCCGACATACGCAACGTGGCTTCCCTACCCTCTCCGTTGGGAAGGATATTGGCAGAGACAGTGAGGCCCAACGGCATGAAGCTCACCAAAGTCAGTGTGCCCTTCGGCGTGATCGGTATCATCTACGAAGCTCGCCCCAACGTGAGCTTCGACGTATTTTCCCTTTGTTTTAAGAGTGGAAATGCTTGTCTGCTGAAAGGCGGAAGTGATGCCGAATTCTCCAACAAAGCCATTGTAAGCGTTATTCACAGCATATTGAAACAACATCAGCTCGACACACATATAGCTGAACTGCTGCCGGCAGACCGTGAAGCAACCAACGCCTTGCTTCACGCCGTGGGTTATGTAGATCTTATCATACCTCGCGGCAGTTGCGGACTTATTAATTTCGTCCGCCAAAATGCGTCTATCCCCGTTATTGAAACCGGTGCAGGTATTTGCCATACCTATTTCGATGAAGACGGCGACTTGGAAAAAGGAACCCGCATTGTGAACAATGCCAAGACCAGACGTGTAAGCGTATGTAATGCGCTCGACTGTCTGGTGGTTCACCGCAAACGCCTGGCCGACTTACCTACCTTGTGTCAACTGCTTCCAGCCAGTAACGTACTGGTTTACGCGGATACCGAGGCTTACAACGCACTACAAGGACATTACCCTGCCGAGTTACTGAAACATGCTACAGATGAAAGTTTCGGTACCGAATTCCTGTCGTATGCCATGGCTGTGAAAACAGTTGGCAGTCTGCCGGAGGCATTGGAACACATACACATGTACAGTTCCAAGCACAGCGAATGCATCATCACTGAAAACAAAGAATCAGCAATCCTTTTTACCAAAGTGGTTGATGCGGCTTGTGTGTACACCAACGTATCCACGGCCTTTACCGACGGTGCTCAATTCGGATTGGGTGCTGAGATCGGCATCAGCACGCAGAAACTGCATGCTCGGGGACCTATGGGACTGGAAGAGATTACTTCCTATAAATGGATTGTTGAAGGCGACGGGCAAATAAGAGTATAAACCAACTAAATAAAGTGAACATGAAACAATTTACATGTGTACATGACTTGGGCGATTTGAAAAGTGCCCTCGATGAAGCTTTTGAAATAAAGAAAGATAAATTCAAATACGTGGAGCTGGGTCGTAACAAAACCCTGATGATGATATTCTTCAACTCCAGTCTGCGCACCCGTTTAAGTACGCACAAAGCCGCAATGAACCTGGGCATGAACGTCATGGTACTTGACATCAACCAGGGAGCCTGGAAACTGGAAACAGAACGAGGCGTGATTATGGATGGTGATAAGCCCGAGCATTTGCTCGAAGCCATACCCGTCATGGGATGTTATTGCGACATCATCGGCGTACGTTCTTTTGCCCGTTTTGAAGATCGCGAATATGATTACAACGAAGTAATCATCAATCAGTTCATTGAACATTCCGGTCGCCCGGTCTTTTCTATGGAAGCAGCCACACGCCACCCCCTGCAAAGCTTTGCCGACCTTATTACCATTGAAGAGTATAAGAAAACGGCACGTCCCAAGGTAGTAATGACTTGGGCACCTCATCCTCGCGCACTTCCTCAGGCAGTGCCCAACTCATTTGCCGAATGGATGAACGCAACCGACTATGAATTCGTCATCACACACCCCGAAGGTTACGAGCTTGCTCCCGAATTTGTGGGCAATGCGCGGGTAGAATATGACCAGATGAAAGCCTTTGAAGGAGCCGACTTCATATATGCCAAGAACTGGGCTGCCTACACAGGCGACAATTACGGCAGAGTTCTGAGTAAAGATATGGACTGGACCGTGAGCAACAAACACATGTCTGTTACCAACAACGCCTATTTCATGCACTGCTTACCGGTACGTAGAAATATGATTGTTACTGACAGCGTGATTGAGGGTCCTCAATCTATTGTTATTCCCGAAGCTGCCAACCGCGAAATATCGGCTACCGTTGTATTGAAAAGAATGATTGAAGGGTTGAAATAAAAACCTTTCCCCTATAAGTAAAAGAGCTGCAACCCTGAAAGAAGTTGCAGCTCTTTTGTCATTTATCTACCGGTTTACCAGCCTGTTGCCAACCGTTGAATCCTTCAGCCAGTTCGTAAACCTGAAAGCCTTGCTTTGCCAAAATAGAGGCAGCCTTTTTGCTGCGATGCCCGCTGCGACAATAAAGCGCTACCGGCACATCCTTCTGCAACAGCGAATCGGCTATGGCCTGAAAAGATCCGTCGAGCACATTGATATTAATGGATTTGGCAATGTGGCCTTCCGAGAATTCGAGTGGTGTGCGCACATCAAGACGTTGCACAGACTCCTCTTTAATCAGCGATTCGAACTCATTAGTGGGAAGAGTTGTATAGTTTTTTGGCTGCTGACAACCAAACAAAGACGACAATATAAACATGGTAGTTACAACTAAGTGATACATTTGGTCAATTATTAAAGTTAAACTAATTCGACGAAGGCGCAAATTCGTACCGATAGGTCTTCACCCCTTCATCGTACGTGTTAACGCTAAAATAAACAACCACCCCATTCGTATTGTTTAGAAGATACCCGTTCAAAGGCACAGAAACATAAGCCCGGCGGGTAAACGCCTGCAAGTCGTCCCCATCATCGTGATACAGTTTGAGGTACACTACCGTTCTTCCCTCACCGTCAATAGCAAGCGCCTCCTCCACAAAGTGAAACAGGTGTTTGGCACTGTGCATTTTTACCAGCAGCACAGCATTCAGGTAAGCATTTCCTTTCCACACACTCTGTATGGCCACCGGATCAGTGAATACCCCATTCTTAAAGGCAGAAGCCGGTTCGGGCTTCGGTGAAATGGCTTGCAGTAAAGCATAAATCTTCACCCGGGGTACTCCATTCTGACTCACCTCTTTCGTTTCATAATTGGCTACCAAACGCAACGTATCACCCGGCGATGCCGTGGTGGCCGATGCATCCTCCGCTACCTCCAACAACTGTCCGTTGTCTCTGGTTAACGTAGCCAAACTCCCATTGACTCCTGCTCTTCCGGTCAGAAATTCCAGTTGAACCGAAGGATAAACATAATCGTCATCTTCCTCACAAGAAGACAGACAGCAGATGCTCAGTAGACTGATTAGAAAGAGTCGGAACGGTTTCATCGACTTGCGGCCAGGTAATTAATTACAGGATTGGCATACATTACTAATAACTTCTCACGCAAAAACTCCACATCTTTATTGGGAATAGAAATTTTGTCGAGCTGTCCTGCAATATAATCCTCGAATGTTTGCTTCTCTTCAGCCGAATAATTACCGGCAAAAGTGGTCGTTCCATCGAGTAAATCACACGCCACATAATTGCCGGGATACAAACGATAATTGGCATGAATCTTCCGGTCAATCAAAGCTGAGACACAAGCAAAAAGTTCCGTTTTCGGCAAAGAAGCATCCAGTTTCAAGAGGTCGTCGTTGATCAGCTCCGCCACTTGGAAGTGAACCCTTCCCTTGAAACCGAATAACCCGGTTTTCATGTTCAGCAAATCATCCTGAGTTGATTTCTTGTAACCCTCAACATCTCTTTTCAGTTGAAATTCCTGCGCTTTGAGGTAATCACACGGATCATACTCATACGAAAGAGACAGCGGTGCGATGTTCATCTCCGCCAGTCGCTCCAGCACAGAACCCTCACCACCCATGGCCAACATCTTGAGTACACTATCTTGCGTGCGGTCGTTGGAATCTTTTGCACGTCCCTCGCGCTGCGCAATCCAGATAGATTGTTTCTTGTCGCGAATGGTGTAATGCATGTAGTTCGACATCAGTGCCGATGCTTCCAACATCTGGCGCATGGTGAGCGCCCGTTGCACAATAAATGATTTGTTGATGCGCACCACCTTTTTTATCCACGGATAAATCAGCAGATTGTCGCCAATGGCAATCTCCACCGTACTCATACCCAAATCGAGCAACAAGATCGACAAGAAACCCGAGTCGAGAATAATATCGCGGTGATTGGAAATGTACGTATACGGCTTCTCCTTATCGGGCAAAGCAGAGTGGTCAATGGTAAGTCCGCTGGCACACTCCTTTACGATATTCCAAAGTAAACCATAACAAAAAGCCTTCTGAAACTCCAGCTTAGTACGGCAAGAACGCATTTTCTGCGCAATAGCCTCGAAAGGCACCCCCGGCATAATAGACGAAACAGCCTTTTGAAAGGCAGGATCGGCAATCAGCTCCTCATAAACGGCAGGAAGCTCCTCGTCATGATAAGGTCGGATGTCATCAAAAGCAGTCGGATTCATAATTTATCTTCAATAATATCAGTCATTACATCTTTAATATCCAGTCCGGCAGCACTAATCTGCTGTGGAATAAAGCTGGTTGGTGTCATTCCGGGCGTGGTGTTAATCTCGAGCAGATTAATTTTTTGCGACTCGGTAATGATATAGTCAATGCGTATAATACCCGAACAGCCCAAGATATCATAAATGGCCGAAGTGAGCAGTTGCACCCGTTCGGTCAACTCGTCAGGCAAACGTGCAGGCGTAATTTCCTCCACCTGTCCGTTATACTTCGCATCATAATCAAAGAATTCATTTTTAGTAACTACCTCCGTAATAGGAAACACTACCTCTTTTGATTTTGTTTTGTAACATCCGCAGGTAATTTCTATTCCGTCCATAAACGCCTCAACAATTACCTCATCGGCTTCGCTAAATGCTTTCTCAAGAGCCGGTTGAATTTGCGATTCCTCCTTCACCTTCGTCACGCCGAAGCTAGAGCCACCCAAGTTGGGCTTAATGAAACAAGGTAATCCCACCTTGCCGGTAATCTCCTGATTGAGCACCTCGTGCCCTTTGCGAATCATGAGAGATTCTGCCACCCGTATGCCAAACCCTTTGAGGTACTGGTTGCAGGTAAACTTGTTGAATGTAATAGCGGCAGGCAATACCCCACAGCACGAATACGGAACGCGTAACATATCGAAATAGCCTTGTAGCAGACCGTTTTCACCGGGTGTACCGTGAATGGTGATATAGGCAAAATCAAACTTCACCTTATCCGTTCCGTTGTGGAAGCTAAAATCGTTACGGTCAACAGCAGCCTTTTCGCCACCGGGCAGTTGCACTTCCCAGCGAAGTCCCTGCATTTCAACAATGTACAAATCATATTTTTCCTTATCTATAAAGGAATAAAGCCCCTGGGCGCTGCGAAGGGAAACAGGCAGTTCAGAAGAATCTCCACCTGCTACAATGGCAACAATTGGTTTCATACTAAATCTCTATTACTAATATAGCCTCTCCATCTGTCGATAAGCTGCGTCATGTCATCGGGCATTTCAGAGGTAAAATACACCTCCTCACCGGTGTGAGGGTGTACAAAACCCAATGTCATGGCATGAAGCGCCTGTCGGGGACAAATATCAAAGCAGTTGTTTACAAATTGTTTGTATTTACTAAAGTGAGTTCCTTTGAGAATTTCGTGTCCGCCGTAGCGTTCATCATTAAACAGCACGTGCCCAATGTGTTTCATGTGCACGCGTATTTGGTGTGTTCTTCCGGTTTCGAGCACACACTCCACCAGCGTAACATAGCCCAGCCTCTCCAGCACCCGGTAATGCGTAACGGCATGTTTGCCTATCTCCGGGTCTTCGAAAACCGCCATCTGCATGCGGTCTCTGGGGTTACGGGCGATGTTTCCAACGACTGTGCCCTCGTTTTCCTCAACAATACCCCACACCAGCGCGCGGTATTTGCGTTTGGTTGTTTTATTAAAGAATTGCAATCCCAGATGCGTCTTGGCATCGGGAGTTTTGGCTATAACCAGCAAACCCGACGTGTCCTTGTCAATGCGGTGCACCAGTCCCACTCTCGGGTCATTGGCATCGTAATCGGGATCATCCTTCAGGTGCCAAGCCAAAGCGTTGACCAGTGTACCGTGATAATTACCGTGCCCCGGATGCACTACCAGTCCGGCAGGTTTATTCACCACCATCAGATACTTATCCTCGTACACAATGTTGAGCGGAATATCCTCGGGCACCACCTCATTTTCGTAACGCGGACGGTCCATCATGACCGTGATTACGTCCAGCGGCTTCACCTTGTAGCTGCACTTCACCGGCTTACCGTTTACCATGACGAATCCCGCCTCAGCTGCCTTTTGAATGCGGTTGCGCGAAGCATTGACAATGCGGTCGAACAAATACTTGTCAACCCTTACGAGCGCCTGCCCTTTGTCGGCCACCACCCGGAAATGTTCGTAAAGCTGAGCCTCGTCGCCAATGGCTTCTATCTCATCAATATCGTTATCTTCTATCTCTTCTGAAAAGTTTTCTATCATCTGACACTCAAAAACGGATGAATTATTTAGAACCAGCTATCCTCAGATTTCGAGGGCGCCTGCTCCGCCCCGGTGTCATCACCGCTATCGTCGGCACCGATGCTGTCGGTACCCATATCCAGACTCTCCTCCGTTCCATCGCCCACCATGAGAGTAAGCGTTGAACCGGCCGGAACCTTCTCGTCGGCCATCAAGCGTCTGCCGCGGTACTTCACTCCATACACCCAGTCCTTCTCACCGCTCACATATTCGTTCTCGGTGAGTTTGAATCCTACAGCCGACAAGCGTGCCTCCGCCTGACGTACCGAACTGTTATCGGCCACATCGGGCACCGGTTTCAGCGGCACGTTCAACGTGTTTATGGTCAGATAAATGGTTCTGCCCTCCTTCACCTTTTGTCCGGCAGCCGGAGTATAATCGAGGATACACCCCGCAGCTTTATGTTTATCGTAACTAGAGTCCGTTACCATGCAAAGCAAACCCCTGTCAGCAAAGATTTTGGCAGCCTGCTGCACCGTCATGTTGCGCACATCGGGCACGGCAACCGATTCACCGTGGCGCGTGTAGAGATCAACTCCCGTGAGTGCACCGAATACGAGCACCCCGGCTACAACCACCATCACAATGATGTTTACCCAAAAGTATTTATTCTCCCTGAAAGAAAAAAAATCTTTTATTGTCATAATTACCAGTCATTATTTGGGGCCAAAGATAGTATATTTAGTTGATAAGATGCATACGCTTTCGGAAGAATCGGTTATTTGAGGTGACAATTCCGTACAAATAATCCGTTTTAATAACTGATTTTGATTCCGGCAAAATAGCTTCGAGGCATCGAAGGACCGTAAATGTAGCCTGAGTCTCGCTTCCTGCCTTTATCGAAATCATTCTGATAAGCATTAAACAGATTCTGCACACCTGCATTCAACTGTAACTTTGTTGTTTTATAAACATCAAAATCATAAGCCAGCTTGATGCCCAAATCTAAGAAGTCACGGGTAGTAACCGCAACATCCTTTTCCACATAGCCGGCCATGTGCTGAACCAGCATGGAGCCCGTGTAAGTGCCCGTATCTTCGAGTACAAATACATCGGCTAACTTGGTATAGAAACCTTCCACCAAGAAATTAGTTTGAAAAGCGCCAAACCGGTGATATCAATCGGCCGAGGCACTGAAACTTTGTGATTTCTCCTCTTTCAAATCAGAAGCCAGTTCGATCATGGAAACAGTTCCCCCCCACATTATCAATATGCAAATCTTCATCAAAAGCCTGCGGAGCGCGGAAGCCGGAAGCATAACTCAGTCGGAAGTTCAGGTTCTCCGTGGGGTTGAAGCGCAAATTAGCCCGCGGACTCACAACGGCATCATCCATCAGGTTATGCTTGTCGATACGAGCCCCAATCAGTATTCCCCACTTGGCCGTTTTCCATTCGTTTTGCAAAAAAGCACTGGCTATGTTGATGGTCTGTTTCGTGTACCTGTTGTAGCCCCACATATTATCTTCCAGACCGTCACGGTTATACTCCACGCCCGACGTCAAATCAGACGGCATAAACAACAATAGATCAAACCGGTACACATACTGCGCACCCGCCATAAAGGTAAGATCGGTTGTTTTTCCATAAGCATTCAAGTCCTTTCCACCACCATAATAACTGTCCCTGTCGGTATGCTGAGCTGAAGAAAACACACTCAGGCGATGCTTCTCATCGGGAGAAAAATAGTCGAACTTCAGTCCACCGCCATTGATGGAATGCTCCAATTGTTCAGCAATATCAGCTTCGTGCGGCGGGCGATTGAGCAAGTTGCCCCCTCTGCGAAACTCCTGCATGTGGTGGTATTCAAAAGTCAGCTTGGTATACGTACTCGTCTTGAAGTACGAACGGAAGCCTACCGTTTGATTCTTCAGTTTAGGCATTTCCGTGTAGCCGTCGTCGTCGTGGTCATAACCCGAACGATAGCGGTTCTGACCAAACACATACAATCCTGCCCGCTGATCATCCGTCACCAACGAAGCATTCAAGGTCGTATTATTATCGAAAGCCGACGCATCGCCCACAGCAGTCAGCGTATGCGCTAGCTGGCCGGAGTTTCTCAGCGGCTCCTTGGTGATGATATTGATGGTACCTGCAATGGCCGAAGAGCCGAATAAAGCTGAGCCACCGCCACGCATCACCTCCACCCTTTCAATCATATTGGCCGGTATTTGTTCCAAGCCGTACACACCCGACAAAGCACTGAATATGGGGCGCGAATCTATTAATATCTGCGTATAAGGTCCGTCGAGTCCATTAATACGTACCTGCTGGAAGCCACAATTCTGGCAATTCGTTTCCACCCTCACACCCGGCTGAAAATTAAGTCCCTGCGACAGCGTGGCCGAGTTGGTCGTTTCAAACATCTTAAAATCAACCACGTTGACCAGCGTAGGCGCCATTCGGCGGGTCGTTTCACTACGGTTAGCCGAAATAACCACCCCGTCGAGCGCCACCAAGTCTTCCTCAATCTCAAAATCTTCTTCCAACGTACGTCCCTTCTTGAGACTTACATTTCGTTTAACCGTTTTGTAGCCCACCGCGCTAACCTCAAGCACAAAATTTCCTTCGGGTAAGTTCTTCAAGAAGTAATGCCCCGTAGCATCTGTTACAGTACCAATGGTAGTGCCTTTTAGCGCCAGTGTGATGTAGGGTAAATGTTCTTTGGTTGCTTTATCGAGCACATGGCCGATTATGTTTGCATCTGATTTTTTTAATTCCGGTACCTCCGGAGAGACAGCCTGTGCCGACAAATAAAAACAGCACAAAGCGACTATGGATAATATATATTTCATTTTGCTTTTAATTTTAATACGTGAAACACATGCGTTGCTCCTCATGGGGCAAAGCACATCAATGCCTTCCGCTCTATACTATAGCAGAAGGGTAGAAAACTCTATTCTCAAATCAATCAAGAAATATCAAAGAGAGTAAGAAGGAGGTGCACGCAACTGAATGCCTGTTAGCCTGGAAGACACAATGACTTGCAAGCGAGCATCAGGCAGCAGTTCTAAAAAGAAAAGCAGTAATGGGGTTACCAACAAGGAAAGAACAATGGCTCCGGTAACCCAAATTTGCGACAGATGATTTATCAGCTGAAACTCTGCAGAAGAGTGCGTATGCTCTACATCCTTATTGAACGGATGGGAATGCACAATTGTGACTCCGTTCACCACATGCGAGTGAACAAATAAACTGACCAGCCCTACGTAAGATATAAACAAGGCCGGCAAGAAATATTTGAGTATGCGAAGCAACAATCGTTTCATGTTTCACTGATTAACCGCAAAAAATAGGTTTATAATCGACTACCCCTAATTAAACATCTTAACACCAAAAACATGAAGATTGTTTTTATAATTATAACTTACCTCCCATCCATGCATGATGCATATTTGTTGAACAATGGCTAATCCAAGGCCATTACCTTTCTTCTGTTCCGAAGAGCGGCTAAATCGCCTGAATACCTTGTCTTGATCAAGCGCATGATCTATCCCAGTATTTGAAACCTTAAAACAATTGCTGTCTACTTTTATATTAATAATTCCCTCTTTTACATTATGGCGAATCGCATTCACCACCATATTATTTATCAGACTTTCAACAAGCAATTTATTGGCCTTTAGGTTAAGCGAGTTCCCTGTTTCTACATGAACAGTGAGACCTTCACTCTCTGCCAGCTCACGTAAATACATTAGTTGATCGTGTAGTATTTTCACAAAATCAACAACTTCCATATTTGACAATTGAGCATTATCTATGCGTGCCAGAAACAGCAAATTCTTATTTAAGCGGGTCATCCTAGCCGATACTGCATACAAAGATCGTATTATTTCCGTATTTGACTGTGTCAATCCTGGTTGCTGCAAAAGAATATCCAATTGCGATTTAAAGACAGCCAATGGTGTTTGAAGTTCGTGAGAAGCATTTTCTATAAACTCCTTTTGCTGTTTATAAATAGTAATATTGTCAACCATCAACCCGTTCAATTTCTCATTAAGGCGAGAAAATTCAATCGTAGTTGTCTGCTCAAAATCAGGCTTTTGCCCCGATTCCAGCTTAAAACCTTCTATCTTATCTAACGTATCATAAAATGGTTTCCATAGCTTCTTAGACATCATACGTTGAAGTATGGTCAATGACACCAACAAAGCCAAAAACAAAAGACCATATTGCGAACCCATCGTGGCAAGCAGATCTTTGTTTTCTATCATCGGGATGTGTGACATCAAGACAAAAGGTTTTCCTTCAATTTCAATTTTACGATAGAATACCCGGTAATCTACCGGATACCCTTCCGCACTATTAAAAAAGGCTTCTTTCACGGGCTTGTCAAACACATATAAATCACTATACGGCACAATAGCTACATCTTCATTGTATTTATTCCAATGGTCAATATCCTCCTTTGAGAAAGAGGGAAGCCGTTTCGAAATAAATTCATCACTTCTAAAGATAATAAGTTCATCCAGATCTTCCGCATAAAAATGCCTCATTAAAAAAAACAGCAATGGCGCACAACACAACAGTACTAGTGTTGTGTATATAAAAAAGCCTCTGAGATTTTTATCTGCCAGTGTTCTCATTCTACCCATTGATATCCGGTTCCATAAATCGTTTTAATCATACAATCACAACCTTCTTCTGAAAGTTTTGCCTTCAAGTTTTTAATATGAGCATAGACAAAATTATAATTATCAAACATATCAGCCATGTCACCCGAGAGGTGTTCTGCTATAGAATCTTTAGATACAATTCGTTTCTTGTTTCCTATGAGAAATAATAGAAGATCATATTCTGACCTGGTAAGATTAATAATCCGATCTTTTACTTTTGCGGTTTTTGAAAGCAAGTCAATTTCCAGATTTCCAGAAGTTAGCAGATTACTATGTGAGAACTGTTGACGTCGCATAAGCGCATAGATCCGAATGCTTAATTCGGAAAGAGAAAAAGGTTTTGAGAGATAATCGTCAGCGCCTATTTTCAAGCCCTCAATCTTATCATCCAGAGAGCCTCGGGCTGACAAGATAATAACGCCACTATTTATATGCCGAATCTTTATTTCTTTGAGTACCTCAATGCCATCGCCACCGGGAAGGTTTAAGTCAAGCAAAATACAATCATAGGTGTACAAAGAGATTTTTTCTATTGCACTATCAAAGTCATAAGCCTGTTCGCAGAGATAATTATCATCTGAAAGAAACTTTGCTATGTTATTCGATAATTCTTTTTCGTCCTCAATAATCAATATTTTCATGTCACTTCCATGTCTTTTGGTTATTAACAAAATAACGGTATGTTTTTATTGCCCACCTTTAGCCCATTTAGCATTTTTTCTTCTTTGAGTGTATTTGTAAATTTCAAACCACGTAATCGTTGCCGCTCCGGACACCACTGAGACAAGGATTTCCCAAAGATTGATAGATGAAAACTGAAACAACCGTTGTAAAAATGGTACAGTAAGTGCAAGGGTTATAAATAAGGTAGCTCCTCCTGCAACCCATTTCACTGTAGAATTGGGAGTCCGTAAGATGGTAATGATAGACTCTGTCCACGAACGATTAGTCAGAATGGTAAATATATTAGCCGTAATAAGCGCCACAAAAATCATGGTACGCACTTCGGCCGTGGGATACCCCAACGCCAATGTAATAAAGTAAACCGCCAGCATAGCAATCAGTATCCAGAATCCTTGAAAACACCCCACAAATAATTTTCCGGAGCCGAAGAAAGGCTCATTTACACTTCTTGGAGGGCGAGTCATAACACCTTTCTCAGCACTCTCAGCTTCAAAAATAACAGAGCAGGCAGGATCAATAATCAGTTCCATAAAAACAACGTGCACCGGCCACAGTATGAGAGGAAAATCGACAAAGAGCACCGGTATCAGTGATAAGCCCGCAATTGGCATGTGAATGGCGAAAATATAGCCCAAGGCCTTTTGCAGATTGTCGAATATTCTGCGTCCCATTTCTATAGCTCCCACAATAGAGCCAAAGTTGTCATCCATCAAGACCAATGCCGAAGCCTCGCGCGCTACATCCGTACCTTTCTCACCCATAGCTATACCTATGTTGGCCGCTTTAAGCGCGGGAGCATCGTTCACCCCGTCGCCGGTCATCGCAACGATATCTCCATTCCTCTTCAGAGCATTCACAATTTTGAGTTTTTGTTCCGGAATAACTCGTGCAAAGACATCCGTATACTTAATTTTACTTTGCAGTTCCTCTTCACTCATCTCGGCAAGTTCTTGTCCGGTAATGCAGTTATTATAGTGTGTCAAGCCTATTTCCCGTGCAATATTCTGTGCCGTAACAGGATAATCTCCGGTTATCATGATTACCCGTATCCCGGCCTGATGGCACTTATGAACCGCATCGGGAACTTGTCGGCGGATAGGATCAGATAATCCAATCAGTCCTACGAATTCAAAGTCAAAATCATGTTGACCGGAAGGTAGCACATTTCCGGTAATGTACGCTTTCGCCACTCCAAGCACCCTCAGTCCAGCAGCAGCCATCTGTTGGGTAGCCGAAGCGTAATCAGTAATCTGTTCTTTTGAAAGGTGGCAGAGATCAAAGATGGCCTCGGGTGCTCCTTTAGCCGCAATCACCCTATTTTCGTTTTCCCGGTTTTTAAATGCTCGAGACATGGCTAACATTTCACGGGAAAGAGGATACTCCTTTACCATTTCCCAACTTGTGTGAATATGTTCCGTGTTAGCAAGATAATCTACTCCCAGCTTATTGATGGCTTTTTCCATCGGATCGAAGGGGTTTGTCTGGCTAGACAAAATGGCATATTCAATGATATCGTGATATTCCTCCGGAAATTCCGTTTTATCTTTGGCAGTCCAAAAATCGCTTTTGTTATATAGCTGAGTCACCACCATTTTATTTTCCGTCAGTGTACCTGTTTTGTCCGTACAAAGAACAGTAGCCGAACCCAAAGTTTCTATTGCCGACGGTTTGCGGGTCAGTACATTCCTTCGTGAGATACGCCAAGCACCAATTGCCATAAAGATAGTCAGCACTACCGGAAACTCTTCTGGTAACATGGCCATGGCCAATGTTATTCCGGCTAAGAATCCTTGTAATAAATCGCCACGCGTTAAGGTATAAACGATGACAACAGAAGTACACAAGATCCCGCCAATAATCGTAAATAGTTTAACGAGCTTACTGATTTCTGCCTTCAGTTTAGTGGGTGTCTCTTTGACCTCTTCCAGTGCCTTACCAATTTTTCCAATTTGAGTACCCATACCAATACTCGTAACTCGGGCCAAACCATTGCCTTGAACAACGAGTGATCCGGAATACACAAACGGAAGATCATCTCCTCCGGGCTGCAAATCAGTAGTCTCACCTTCATATTCATGTTTGCGCACAGGTACTGACTCTCCGGTAAGCAAGGATTCATCAACAAGTAAGCTCACACATTTTAAAATTGTAGCATCAGCCGGAATGCGATCGCCCTCTTGCAATACAATGATGTCATCACAAACCACTTCGCGCCCCGGAATACGTATTTCTTGGCCTTCCCGAATAACAAGGGCTCTTGGACTTGCCATGTCTTTCAATGCCTCCAATGCCTTCTCGCTTTTCCGTTCCTGATAAAACTCAATACCCATCACAACAAAAACAAAACTCAGTAACATGATGCCTTCCTCTGTGTCACCCAATATCATATACAAAGCGCCACAAGCCACTAATAAAAGGAACATAGGTTCTTTTATCACTCCCAGCATAATGGTATAAAAATTGCGCGAGTTACTTCCATGCAACTCGTTATACCCTTCTCTCAGTAACCTATCCTGAGCTTCTTGCTGAGTCAATCCATTGAATTTATCCGTTGATTCCATACCGATGCTATTTCTTATGATTGTATAATTTATCCAGTAGTGAAACGAACTGTGCCTGTTCTTCGACAGTGAGTGATTTTATAATTCTTTCAGCTAAATATTCATGGGCATATTCATGTCGTTGATTCACCTGATTGCCAATATCAGTAAGATGAAGATGCGAACTTCGCCTATCGGCATCGGAACTGGTTTTATAGATGCACCCCTTTGTTATAAGTCTCTCAACGGCTACGGTTACCGAGGGCTTTTTCACACCAAGAGCCTGAGACAATTCCGTGATGCTGGGATTGCCCAATTCATTGATCGTTTCAAGATAATTAATTTGTGAAGAAGATAAATCTTTCACATCGCAAAGTTCTTTTGCCTTCGATTCAGCTTCCGTAATAAAACGCGAGAAACGAGATATGGCCAATTTTATTTGTTCTTTCATGTCTACTTATGTTTTATTAAAATAAATGCTGCAAATATAATTAGTTAGACCTAACTAACAAAATAGATTGCATTTTATTTTTTGATATAAGTACTTATTATTCATTACCACGTGCAGGAAGATGAACAAGCTTATCGGTATTCTTTTGTTCAATCAGATACCAGCTATATTCGTCAGTTTTTCCAACCGGCGAATATCTGCCTATCCACTTTATAAGCTCTTCATCATGCAACAATTCTTTCTTACGCACAAATAATATCGTCTTGTTCCAGTGATGCGCCATGGAATCTAATTGAGATACAGTCTCCGTTTGCTGAAGTTCTGAGTTCAGGTACACATCCATATTAGATGCTGTATTGAACTTATAACAAGCGTAATGAACCACCTTTTTTTTCTTCGCCAAAACTAATGCAGAACTTGCCATTTCTCTAAAACCAATATACTTATTTACAGACGGTATGATAAATGATCCGATAAAGACCAATCCTATTATTGCGAAACTAATCACACAAATGGCTCTAAGAGTTTGCTTTTTATGCAACAGTATAATGGCTACAACGCCTCCGAAAGTCAGCATGGTGCATGCAGCCAATAGAAGAATAGGGTTGTTGAGTATAGCAAAAATTTTATGACTGAATACAATTATGGCAGGCAAAATAAGGGCAAACAATAGGGCCGGTACCGTAATAGCCATTTTCACGAATTTATTATTAAGGTTATCCATCAGAATAATGGAACACAGATAAACAATAAAAGGATATTCGGGCAACAGATAAATATCGAGTTTAGAACTAATAGCCGACAATAAGATAAGGCTTGTGCTTATAACAATGAGAAAGAACTTTTTCAAGTCGTCATTGATTGTTTTTTGCTGAATGCCCTTCCATAGTAAAACGACATAAAGCAATGACCAAGGAGCAAATGACCATATCATTCGGGGCACATAAAACCAAAAGGGTTCTTTATGATGAAACGAGTTAACTCCTCTGCCGATAGTCTGTTTGAAAAGTATATTATAAAGATAATCTCTTCCTCCTTCAACGTAAATCAAAGCAAACCATAACGTGCATAACCCGGCAAGTATGGCCCATTGCTGCCAACCTAAATAACGACCAATGGTACGAATTTGCTTTTTGAGCACCAAAAATGAGATAATAGATACTACCGGTATTAGCAAGCCTATAGGACCTTTAGTAAACAAAGCCAAAAAGATAAAAACCGGTAAAACATGCCTTCCAATACGCGCATGCTCGTCGTTCTTATAAATAGTCCAAAAAATATAAAGTGAAACGACAATAAAGAAAGTCATAAGCATATCCATACGAACAACCAAAGCCGAACCAAGAAACATACCGGTGGTAAGCAACAACGCATTACTCACCAACGGATTACTGGCGATACCTTCTTTCCTCACCCACCGGTCCATCACAGCCATTATACCAATGGTAGGTAGCAGACTGAATAAACCTATGAGCCACATGTTATAGGTACCTGTTATCAGTTTAATCAGCATAATAAGCCAGAAAAACAAAGGAGGTTTATCTGCGTAGACTGCGCCATGATTATAGAAGGTAAACCATGTGCCATTCTTTAATGCTTCGTCAATAATGCTGATATACTTTAATTCATTAGTTGGCGTATAATCCCTAAAAAGGAAAGCAGGAATCAGCAATAATATGTAATATAAATATCGATAACGCATTTTCAGTTGTTTTGCTTGAGCCTCCAAAATAGAAGAGCAATTTTGTAGAAAAATAGAATTATCACTATTTATGACGATATTTCAGGATTAATAAAATTTGAGATAATAAAATGAGAAATATTCTTTTTGGATAGAATCCGGCGTTTTTAAAAGGGATAGACTAATTCAAATATACTCCTTTCTCAGATTGCTCCCCAACAATTAAAAATCCTAGGCCAACTTTTTAAAATCCTAGGCGTAGAAATAAAATTTGCAGGCGAACAATAGGCAGCCTATCGGAACATTAATACATAAAAGGCCATGATATGAAAATATGTAAATCTCTGAACTGCGAGAACATTGTTACGTAATTATTATTCTTTAAAAAAACCATAAAAAAAACAGTCTTAATGTAGCCTATTATAACTAGAACAATCTTGTTACTAACCTTATTCAGCCTAACCCGAAGCAAGCAGCACTTCTTTTCGATAAATGAGGCAGTTCGAACCGAAGTAGCGAAAATAGAGGACAAACAATCAAGACAACACACGAAAACACAAGGAAAATCTCCTAATTTTTATTTATTAATTATATATTCTTTTTATATCATGGCTGAATCAATGGCTGAGTCTCTTTTCGTCAAACCTTGTAAAACCCTCAAATTCAAAACATTACAAACTCAAAATAATGGCTGAATCAATGGCTGAAAATTATTGGTTATTTTTGTATACAAATACAAAAGGTTTAAATAGCTGATTAGCAATCAGGCTCTCAATCGATTGTCGCTATGGTTTAGCCTGTCCTACAACAGCAACAGAAGGCGATAGCATGCCGATGATATATTCCAGAATTGAATCACAGAAACGAACCTGCCAACAACTTGTACTGCAACTAAAACCAAGGCGCTACTTAAACTAATTATTATGCCCGCTATTTTAAATAAACACAAAAGACGAGGTGCTACCCATCCGAGGAGATAAAACTAAACAGAGAGGCTTAAAACGGCACCAGCGAGCGTCCAAATAACAACAAGGCATAACACCAACAACAAAGAAGCCAATTATGGCCCCCGATATGCTCCACAATCAGCCTTACCTTGCGACGGGTGAAATCGTGGACAATGAAGAGAATTCCAGTTAAAAGTCTGTTTACGAGTGGCAACAGAAACACAAATACTCGCCACCTGATTTATACATATTTAGGAACACGGTCATTTAATCAGAATGTAATTATAATCAAACAAATAGATTCAATCTCGTACTTATTGAAGCACCTTGTTTTTAGTATTTCAACTTTCAATTTAAGAAGTTGCAGTTCGAGGTTTTTGCGTTGACGCTTCATCTCGGGCACCAGGTCCTCTCTTTTTTACGGAGGTCAATTTTACCACTGTTGCAAAGATAACAAAGAAAAGAAGTGCAACTTGCGGAAAGATATTGTAGGCATGAGGAGATTAAGAGGCTACTGCACAAAAAAAAAGAAGGCATCTTTAAAAAGATACCTTCTTTTTTATTTCGTTCACACGGATCTTACTTTGTTCCGTTGTATTCGTCAGAGACAGATAATTTCTTTCTGCCTTTTGCACGACGTGCTGCCAATACTCTACGACCATTGGCACTAGCCATTCTTTCACGGAAACCGTGTTTGTTCTTTCTCTTTCTGTTAGAGGGTTGAAATGTCCTTTTCATTACTGTATATTGCTTTTATTTGTTATAACTCATGGGAAATCGGGTTGCAAAAATAGGTACTTTTTTTAAATTAACCAAGAGTTCCGTCATTTTTAGTCAAAACCTTTTGTGTTTTTTACCTATTTAGATTACTTTTGCGCTCGGAAACGACTGCAAGACAGGTAGTAATCTAATAAACAGTATAATAACAAATTATTTTATGATCAATTCACAAGACATCAAGAACGGAACCTGCATCCGTTTAGACGGAAAGCTCTATTTCTGCATCGAGTTTTTACACGTAAAACCCGGTAAAGGAAATACTTTTATGCGTACCAAATTGAAAGATGTAATTAACGGATACGTGATAGAGCGCCGTTTCAACATCGGCGAGAAACTGGAAGATGTACGCGTAGAGCGTCGTCCTCACCAATACTTGTACAAAGAAGGAGATCACTATATATTCATGAATCAGGAATCTTTTGACCAAATTCCTATTGCACACGATTTGATTAACGGTGTTGACTTCCTATTGGAGGGCATGATTGCCGAAGTTGTATCGGATGCTTCTACTGAAACCGTTCTGTATGCCGACCTGCCTGTTAAGGTGCAAATGAAGGTTACGTATACCGAACCGGGCATGAAGGGTGATACCGCTACTAACACATTGAAACCTGCAACTGTGGAATCGGGTGCGGAAGTTCGCGTACCGTTGTTCATCACTGAAGGTGAAACCATTGAAATTGATACGCGCGACGGTTCTTACCAAGGACGCGTAAAAGCATAATTTTCCCGAAAGGGTAACCCCATTATAACCATTTGCTATTTACTGCTCTTCTTCGAGGGGAAAACGGTAAATGGTAAGTGGTTATTTAGTATCTATGCCTATGTTTTATTCCGTAATTATTCCGGTGTACAACCGACCCGATGAGGTAGATGAACTGCTTCAAAGTCTTACGAGTCAAAGTTTTAAGAACTTTGAGGTGATTATTGTGGAAGACGGATCGTCTGTTCCCTGTGAGACAGTCACGCAAAAGTATGCCGAGCTACTGCAAATAAGCTATTATAGCAAACCGAACTCGGGACCGGGGCAGACGCGTAATTACGGGGCGGAAAGGGCATCGGGCGATTACCTTATTATACTGGATTCCGATTGCATCTTACCCGAAGATTACTTCAAGGAGGTGGAGCAGGAGTTGACGGCATCACCTGCCGATGCTTTTGGTGGTCCCGACAGGGCGCACGCGTCTTTCAGTGACATGCAGAAGGCCATTAATTATTCCATGACTTCGTTTTTCACCACCGGGGGCATTCGCGGGGGCAAAAAGAAGATGGATAAGTTTTACCCGCGCAGCTTCAACATGGGGGTGCGCACGGAGGTGTACCGAACTTTGCAAGGTTTCTCGAAGATGCGTTTCGGTGAGGACATTGATTTCAGCATACGGATTTTCCAACACAACTACGTGTGCAGGCTTTTTCCGGGTGCATGGGTATATCACAAAAGGCGCACGGATTTGAAGAAGTTCTTCAAACAAGTGCATAACTCGGGCATTGCACGCATCAACCTGTACAAGAAGTATCCTGATTCTCTGAAGCTGGTGCATCTGTTGCCGGGTGTGTTTACACTAGGTGTAGCGGTGTTGTTGCTTGCTGCGTTACTGTGGCCCGTAGCTCTGATACCGCTGGCGGTTTATGCCTTGCTGGTGGGTACGGATGCAGCGGTGCAAAACAGAAGTTTGCGCATCGGCTTGTATGCCGTAGCGGCTTCGTACACACAGCTAACGGGTTACGGCACGGGCTTTTGGCGAGCCTGGTGGCAACGGTGTGTCCGCGGAAAAGATGAGTTCTCTGCTTTCAGCAAGAACTTCTATAAGTAACCGAAGCCCGAAAGGGCGAATAACTTAATACTATGAAAAAGACATGGAAAATAAACCAAAACTCAATATCTCTGAATGGGCGGAGGAAGACCGTCCACGTGAAAAGATGATGCTGAAGGGTTCCGGAGCACTAAGCGACGCGGAACTGCTGGCCATCTTAATCGGTTCGGGCAATACCGAAGAGAGTGCCGTTGAACTGATGCGTCGCATCATGCAGGCGTGCAACAACAACCTGAATGAGTTGGCTAAGTGGGACGTGAATCGTTTTGCCGGATTCAAAGGAATGGGACCAGCCAAAAGTATCAGCATCATGGCGGCTCTGGAAATTGGTAAACGCCGCAAACTGCAAGACGTGGAGGAGCGCACGCAGATTACTTGTTCCACGGATGTGTATCGCATCTTGCACCCGCTATTGTGTGATTTGCCGCAGGAGGAGTTTTGGATTGTTTTGCTCAATCAGTCGAACAAGGTGATAGCCACCACGCGTATCAGCTCGGGAGGGATTGACGGTACGTATGCCGATGTGCGAACCATTCTGCGCGAGGCGCTGATGCAAAGGGCCACGGGGGTAATCTTGTCGCACAACCATCCTTCGGGTAATCCCAACCCCAGCAACGAGGATAAAAAACTGACCGCACAAATTCAACAGGCGGCTCGTACCATGAACATTCGTGTTGCCGACCATGTTATTATTTGCGACGGCAGGTATTACAGTTTTGCCGATAACGGTGAGATGGTATAGCCGAATTTAGCTATCTTTGCAGAAATAACAATTACAAGTATGGACAAATTTGAAACTGAAGTTAAAATCGTTGAGATACTCAAAACAGTATACGACCCTGAAATTCCGGTTAACATATATGACCTGGGACTGATTTACCGCATAGACGTAAACGAGGATGCCAGCGTGAATGTAGACATGACGCTGACGGCTCCAAGCTGTCCGGCTGCCGACTTTATCATGGAGGATGTGCAGCAGAAGGTGGAATCTGTTGAAGGGGTGAAGAGTGTAAACATCAATCTGGTCTTTGAACCGCAATGGGACAAGGATATGATGAGTGAAGAAGCTAAATTGGAATTGGGTTTCTTATGAAAAAGGTATATTTCCTCTCCGACGCGCATTTGGGGTCACGTGCCATTGAGCATGGACGCATGCAGGAGCGCAGGCTGGTCAACTTTTTAGATAGCATCAAGCATCAGGCTGAAGCTGTTTATCTGTTGGGCGACTTGTTCGACTTCTGGTTTGAGTTCCGCACGGTGGTGCCCAAGGGTTATACTCGTTTTCTCGGGAAGATTTCCGAGCTGACGGATATGGGAGTGGAAGTGCATTTCTTTATTGGTAATCATGACATTTGGTGTGGCGATTATCTCACACAAGAGTGTGGGGTAATTATGCACACTCAACCGCTGACCACGGAGATTTTCGGGAAAGAGTTCTTTCTAGCGCACGGCGACGGACTAGGTGATCCGGATCCTAAATTCAAATTGCTGCGTTCCATGTTTCACAACCGCACGTTGCAGCGGATGTTTGCCGCCATTCATCCGCGTTGGAGCATGGACTTGGGGCTAACTTGGGCCAAGCACAGCCGCATGAAGCGTGTTGACGGCAAAGAACCCGATTACATGGGCGAGAACAAGGAGTTTCTGGTTCTCTTCAGCAAACAGTATCTCAAAGAGCATCCCGACATCAATTACTTTATTTACGGTCACCGGCACATTATGCTGGATCTGATGTTATCAAGTTCGGCACGTGTCACCATTCTGGGTGACTGGATCAGTTATTTCTCTTATGCTGTTTTCGACGGGGAGAATTTGTTGCTGGATCAGTATATTGAGGGCGAAGACCTCAATAATGAATAGATTGAGGATGTGCAACGTAAAAAGGCCGGCAACGAGTGCCGACCTTCAGAGAACTGATTATTAAATCAGTTCTTTTTTATTTGTATCCGCCTGCTTTGGCTATGCGTTTGGGGATTTCAATATTGTCCATCTTACCGTTGAACAGTTCCGCTCCGGCACCGATAGCAAACACGGGCACGTAACCGGCACTGTGATTACCGCTTGCCCAGGCAACATGAGCGATCTCATTCACCACTTCTTTGGCACGGGCTGCCAACGGTTCGCTAATGGCGTACTCTGTCTTCTCAAAAGCCTGCACATTCTTCACGAAAGAGTTTTCGTATTCGTCACGCAGTTTCTTTTCTTGTTCCCAGCTAACGGGGAGTTCTTTCCAAAGTCCCATTTTATCGGCCAGCAGCGCCTTCACTTCTTCCCAAGACACCTTGTGGTTCTTTTCTTTGCGCAACTTATTAATGGCTACAGAAAGGTATTCCTGAGATATTTTCTGGTATTGCAGAGCTTTGAGGTTGAGATCCATGCTTCCTGTTCCCAGACCGATACCTCCCGTTTCATGGTCGGCAGTAATCACAATCAGGGTTTCTTTGGGATGTTTTTTGTAGAATTCATAAGCTACCTTAATAGCATTATCGAAGTCAATCACTTCATTGAAAGCAGTAGCTGCATCATTGTTATGACAAGCCCAGTCAATCTTTCCTCCTTCAAGCATCACGAAGAAACCTTTGTTTTTCTCTTTGGTCAGAAAGCTGATGGCTGCATCCGTGATTTCAGCCAAGGTTAAATCACCTTGTTTTGAATCAATGGCATAAGGAACCGCATCGGGAATGGAATTATCTTTTTGTACCAGAATCAATTTCTTGGCACGAGGATATTCTGCCTTAAATGCATCATAGCCCTTTACGAGAGAATAACCTGCCTGTTCGAAAAGGGGATAGATGCTGGGGGCCTCTTTCTTGTCGTACGTTTTGTCGGGACTCAGGAAACCGGAGCCTGCATAGAAATCGAAACCGGCTTTAGGAAGATCGGTTGCTATTTCGTAGTACATTTTACGGCTTGCCTGGTGTGCATAGAAAGCTGCCGGAGTAGCATGGTCAATGCTCACGGTAGTGGCAACTCCTACTCGTTTACCCGAACGTTTGGCACGCTCGGCAACGGTAACAAGTTGCTTCTTATCTTTGTCGAGCCCGATGGCTCCGTTATACGTTTTTACGCCTGTAGACAACGCAGTACCCGCAGCAGAAGAGTCTGTTACAGAGTTGGTGCTCGAGAAGGTCGTGGCGACCCCTGCAACGGGAAACTGAGTGAACAGAAGTGATTCGGTTCCTATCTTTCCATTCTTTTCGGCCAGATACATTTCGGTTCCGTTCACTTGGTTCACACCCATGCCGTCACCGATGAAATAGAACACATATTTGGCTTTACCTTGTGCAAAGACCGCACAGGCAAGGAGTAAGAAGATTAAAACATTAAAGGTTCGTTTCATGACTTTTTATTTAAAATTATTCTAATTAATGACACAAAGATAAAACCTTTACTTTTTCATGCAACCATCGGAGTGTTAATAAATGAATATCAGGGACAAACAAAGTCGATTGGCACGGCCTGTGCCCGCTGTTCACTTAGACGCATTACAATCACATGAACAATGTGAGAAAAAAAACAGCGTGCACTGCAAGAAGCAACACACGCTGTTATTATATAGGTGAAAACAAATTTCTATTTCAAGATGGTCATCGTATCCGAAGCAATCATAAACTCTTCGTCGGTAGGTATTACCACTACTTTCACTTTAGAGTCGGCAGTACTGATGATTGTTTCCTTACCGCGGATGGTAGCGTTATATGGTTCGTCAATTTTCACGCCCATGTATTCCAGTCCCTGACATACGCCTGCACGGCAGGTTGCCTGATTCTCGCCTACCCCACCGGTAAACACGATAATATCAACACCACCCAATGCAGCAGCATAAGCACCGATGTATTTTTTAATGCGGTAGAAGTACATGTTCTCAGCCAGCTGAGCGCGTTCTTCGCCACGAGCCACAGCATCTTCCAGTTCGCGCATGTCCGAAGAAACTTCGAATATACCCAAAACACCACTCTTCTTGTTCACCAAGTCCGACAGACCGGTTGCATCCAGTCCTTCTTTTTCCATGATGAACGTAAGTGCGCCTGCATCAATGTCGCCCACACGAGTACCCATCATCAAACCTTCTACCGGAGTAAGTCCCATAGAGGTATCAATTGATTTGCCGTCTTTCACTGCAGTAATAGAGCCACCGTTGCCGATGTGGCAGGTGATGATGCGCTGTCCTTCGGGTTTCACTCCCAAGAATTCACATGCACGTGCCGAAACATAACGGTGACTGGTTCCGTGGAATCCGTAACGACGCACGCCGTATTTGGTGTACATTTCGTATGGAAGCGGATACATATAAGCGTAATCGGGCATGGTTTGATGGAAAGCCGTATCGAACACGCCTACTTGAGGAACATTAGGAAGCAATTTTGAAATGGTATAAATACCCTTCAGGTTGGCCGGATTGTGAAGCGGCGCCAATTCTGAGCATTGCACCATTTGGTCAACCACATCCTGAGTAATCAACACAGAAGAGTTGAACTTCTCACCTCCGTGTACCACGCGGTGGCCTACTGCCGTAATATCATCCAACGAGCTGATGCAACCGTATTTTTCACCGGTCAGTGTTTCCAGAACGAACTCAATACCTACGGTATGTTCAGGAATTTCACGTTCAAGAATAACCTTTTCGCCGTTGGGTAATGCAAACTTAAGGAATGAACCTTGTAAACCGATTCTCTCAATACCACCTTGAGCCATCACTTCCTTGCTGTCCATATCGAACAGTTTGTACTTGATTGATGAGCTACCACAGTTTAAAACTAAAATTTTCATAATCTCCGTATTTTATTTTGCGTTGCTAGCTGCGATTGCCTGATTGGCTGTAATTGCAATCATTTTGTACACGTCGTCCACCGAACATCCTCTTGAAAGGTCGTTAACAGGACGGGCGATTCCTTGAAGAATGGGTCCGATAGCATCAACATTGCCTAAGCGTTGAGCAATCTTATAACCAATATTACCTACTTCCAAATTAGGAACAACCAATACATTGGCATGTCCAGCAATCTCAGAACCGGGAGCTTTGCTGGCACCGATTGAAGGAACCAAAGCAGCATCGGCCTGTAATTCACCGTCTATTTTCAAAGCGGGATCAAGCTGTTGAGCGATCTTGAAAGCCTCAACGACCTTGTCTACATTTTCATGTTTGGCAGAGCCTTTTGTTGAGAAGCTCAGCATAGCCACACGGGGTTCGTCAATACCGGCAACGGCTGTGGCGGTACGGGCTGTAGAAACAGCGATTTCGGCAAGTTGTTGTGCATCGGGAACCGGAGTAACTGCAACGTCACCCATCACCAACACACCATTCTTACCGTATTGAGTATTTTTTGAAATAAGTAGCATGGCACCGGAAACGCAGCTGATACCGGGCACTGTTTTGATAATCTGCAAAGCAGGACGCAAAACATTGCCGGTTGTGTTACGAGCACCGGCCAACTGACCATCGGCATCGTTATTCTTCACCATCAAACAACCCAGATACAACGGATCGAGAACCAACTTTCTGGCATCTTCCATTGTCATTCCCTTCTTCTTACGGAGTTCAAAAAGAAGTTCTGCATATTCTTCTTTTTTAGGCTGATTTTCGGGGTCAACAATCGTTGCCTGATCAATGTGCTTCAAGCTCCACTGAGCTGCCAAGTCTTTGATTTCGGCGGGATTGCCAATCAGTATCAAATCGGCTACACCATCTGCCAATACCTGGTCGGCAGCCTTTAGAGTGCGCTCCTCCGTTCCCTCGGGAAGAACTATGCGCTGGCGGTTCGCCTTCGCCCGCGCAACAATTTCGCTAATTAAATCCATGAATATATTTTAAATTGTACTATAACTGAGGAAAGTATTTTAAAAATACGATGCAAAATTACACATAATTGCAATATCTACATTGCAATTTCTGGTATTTTTGAGTCATAAAACACAATTATTGTAATATTTAACATTAGCGAATAACAACGAAAAACGCTAATGTGAATTGTTCCGTACCCAAGCGGGGCAAATGGCTCAGATACAAGTTTTCACATAATATGAACCGAAGGGGCAACTTTGCTGTTTTTTTTTAGTAATTTTGCAACGTTTTCAAAAAGGTATATAGGTATGATACGTCAATGCGCCATTCTGTTCGGTTGCCTGGCCTTAGGTGAATTAATCGTCTTCCTCACAGGTATCAAACTTCCTTCCAGCATTATTGGAATGTTATTACTCACGTTGTTTTTAAAATTGGGGTGGGTCAAATTACACTGGGTTCAGGGTATGTCTGACTTTCTGGTTGCTAACCTGGGATTCTTTTTCATTCCACCAGGTGTAGCGCTGATGCTCTATTTTGATATTATCCGGGCTGAATTCTGGCCCATAGTGATTGCTACATTAGTCAGCACCGCCTTGGTGTTGATCGTAACGGGTTGGGTACATCAATTAACAAGGAAAATAAAATGAGTTACCTCGAGAATAAATTCTTTCTGCTGGCCATTACGTTTGGTATTTATTTCTTTGCCAAACTGCTGCAGAAAAAAACAGGAATCGTCTTGTTGAATCCCATACTGCTGGCTATTGCCGCCATCATTGTCTTTCTGAAGACATTCAACATCAGCTATGACACGTACAACGAAGGCGGACAACTCATTGAGTTCTGGCTGAAACCGGCTGTAGTGGCATTGGGAGTTCCTTTGTATCTGCAACTGGAAACCATCAAGAAGCAATTGATGCCTATTATTTTGTCGCAACTGGCCGGCTGTGTAGTAGGAGTCGTTTCTGTGGTTGTGATAGCCAAGCTGATGGGTGCCAGTCAGGCCGTCATTTTGTCACTTGCCCCCAAATCGGTTACCACGCCCATTGCCATGGAAGTGACCAAAACCATTGAAGGCATACCTTCACTCACCGCTGCCGTGGTAGTATGTGTGGGATTGCTGGGAGCTATACTGGGTTTCAAAACATTAAAGCTGCTCAGGGTAAACAGTCCTATAGCCCAAGGGCTTTCCATGGGGACGGCTGCTCATGCCGTAGGTACTTCCACAGCAATGGATGTAAGTGGTAAATATGGTGCTTACGCCAGTCTGGGACTGACCCTCAACGGCATCTTCACCGCTTTGCTGACTCCCACAATTTTACGTTTATTGGGGTTCCTATAACAAAATGCGCACTTTTTTGTTATGTATGATGGATTTAATCAAACATAAGGAATCAATATGATAGAATTTAAAGATATCACTGTAGAAGACAAAGACACAATCACCTCTTTTACAATGAATAGTTGCCGTCGCAATTGCGACCTCTCGTTCTCCAATTTGTGTAGCTGGAGATTCATGTACAACACAAAATTTGCGGTCATTGACAACTTTCTGGTTTTCAAGTTCTGGCTACACGGCAGAGTTTCTTATATGATGCCTGTGGGACAAGGTGACCCGGAGAAAGAACTCATAGAAAAGCTGATTGAGGATTCCCAACTCGAAGGCGAACCGCTTCGGCTAATGGGTGTGTGCCAGGGCATGAAAAAACGCCTCAACGACATACTTCCGGGAAAGTTTGAGTTTACGACAAATAGAGATTATTCGGATTACATTTACCTGCGAAGCGATTTGGCTACTCTGACAGGCAAGAAGTTTCAGTCGAAAAGAAACCATATCAACCGATTTAAGAAAGAATATACATATAAATATGTGCCCATTACGCCCGATCGTGTACAGGAATGTCTATATTTGGAGGCTGAATGGTGCAAAGCGAATGATTGCGATAAGCAAGACGGCACCGGCAACGAGCGCCAGGCCATTGTCTTTGCACTGGAACACTTCGAGGAATTAGGATTGAGTGGAGGTATCTTGTATGCCAACGACAAGATAGTGGCTTTCACATTCGGTATGCCAATAAACAAAGAGACCTTTGGTGTGCACGTTGAGAAGGCCGACACAACAGTAGACGGCGCTTATGCAATGATTAATTTTGAGTTCGCCAACCACATACCCGAAACATTCACCTACATCAACCGCGAGGAAGATTTAGGTATTGAAGGACTCAGAAAAGCCAAGCTGTCTTACCAGCCGGAAACCATTCTGGAGAAGTTTGTGGCACATTATAAAGGATAAATAACCGCCGTGAGGCAAATAAACGTATGGCATGTTCAAACAACAGATAAAAGAATTATGGAGATTGTGCTTTAATGATAGTGAAGCATTTACCGAACTGTATTTCACACACAGATATAACAACGAGGTGAATATCTGCATACAAAGTGGTGAGATGGTGATTTCGGCTATGCAAACATTGCCTTATCCCATGACCTTTTGCAACAATACCATTCCTACCGCTTATGTTTCGGGCGCATGTACGCACCCCGATTACCAGGGGCGAGGAGTGATGCGTGAACTGTTGTCACAAGCCTTTGGGCGCATGCAAAGTCAGGGAGTATTACTCAGCACGCTGATACCGGCTACTGATCATCTCTTTGACTACTACAAAAAAAGCGGTTACGCGGCTGTGTTCGATTACATGGTTGAAACGCTTCTGCCGGAGGACTTAAGCTACGGAAAGAAAGACCTGAAAATTACTTCTTCTGCCGACTTTCAGGAAGATGTGTACGCCTATCTGGCAGCTAAGATGGAGGAACGTTCTTGCTGCATACAACATACGGCAGCCGACTTTAAAGTGGTACTTGCCGATTTAACCCTGAGTGGCGGTGAGGTGTTTGTAGCCACCAGCGGAAAATCCATTTGCGGCATTGCCGTTGCATACTCCAAAGAACAGACTCTTCAGGTGAATGAACTGCTGACCGATAGTAACGAAGTGGAGCAAGCGCTTTTGCTGGCTGCCTGCGAACGGTGGAACTGCCGGAAACTTTCGGTAATTCGTCCGTATAAACAAGAGGCCAATCGGAGGCGTTTGGGCATGGTACGCATCATTGATGCCAAAAAAGTGTTGCAGCTTTATGCCGCAGCCAATCCGCAAGTAGAGATGAACATGGAACTAACCGACTCATTGCTGGCTGTCAACAACGGGTACTTCTATATCAACAACGGCAAATGCATGAAGAGTGAAGAACGATTGCCGGGATCACATGAGCGCCTCAGCATTGAGGCGCTGGCCCTGAAAATCTTCTTACCGCTAAAGCCGTACATGAGCTTGATGCTCAATTAACAAAACAAACAAAGCCACCTGTCAAAGGGTGGCTTTTATTTTATATGCTTGTTTGAACGGCTGTTTACAATCCGCTAAAATCAACTCCGTCGAATACCAGCGAAGGGATTCTCCACGATGACGACAAGCGGGGATCGTTACCTGTTTCAACCAACGAGTTCCAAAGCGAAAGCATGTTGCCTGTAATATTCATTTCGGAAACAGGCACAGTCAGCTTGCCATTCTCAATAAGGAACCCTTCGATACCGTAAGAGAAATCACCCGTGGAACTGTTGCAGTTACCACCGTTGAAGCCGGTTACCAGAATACCGTTGCTAACACCTGCTGTTAGTCCGTCGAGGTCTTTGCTGCCGGTCTTCATCACCAACAAAGAGGGAGAGCTGATGGTAGGCTCCACGTTCATCTTCTTGGCGTTGTATGTATCAATGAAATACGTATTCAGCACACCATTCTCAAAGATAGCTCTACGCTGAGTGGCCACGCCCTCGTTATCGAAATAGCGCGCACCCGAAGCTTGCGGCAGATGCGGTTCATCCGTCAGTGTCATCTTAGCGGCAGCCACTTGTGTGCCCAGCTTGTTCAGCATAAACGAGTTCTTCTGCTGAAGAGCGGAGCCATACAAAGCCTGTATCATGGGCGAAACTAATCGGCCGGAGTTCAGCGGGTCAACCACCATAGTGTACTTGCCCGACTTCACTTTGGTTTGTCCCAGTTTGCGCAAGACTCTTTCAAATGCTTTTTTACCGATGTCATTGCGTATCAGCTTGTCGAAGAACAAGGAAGACTCATACCAGTAAGACGAAGGACGCGCCTCCCCCTCTCCTTTTACGCTGACGCTGGCCGACAAAGAGTACCAGGAGTTTTGCGTTTCGCCTTCGAAGCCATTGCTGGCAAGCAAATAGCCAAAGTTTACCCCGTCACTGTACGACGACTCCACGGAGATAATCCGTTTGTCGGTTCCATACACCTCTTCGGCAATGGCACGAGCCAATCCCACCTTTTCATCTGGTTGAACCGAATCGAACTTCCCGTCGAGCATTTGCAAGTCGGGCGCCCCCCCCTTATAATAGCGGCTACTATCCGGCAAAGAGCGGAAAGCATCTTCCGCCAAATATTTGGTTGATTCAATACCATTGGTAATGAACCGTTCCAGCTCCTTCTTGTCTAACCTGTTGGTTGAGAAAGAACCGTATCTGTTATTAACAAAAAGCGTGATAGACAAGCCGTTTTCAGAAGCCTGCTGCAATTTATCCATTTTGGCATCCCGGAGTTCGAACGAACTGTTCGAGCCCGAATTAAGATTCACCCTTGCTGCCTGGCACCCGTTCTTCAAAGCAAAGTCCATTGCCCATTGTGCCAGTTTCTTGTTACTGTCTGATATCATGATAAGAATTCTTATTCGTTACTAAAATCAGTTACTGCCACCCACCGTGAGCTTGCTCACCAAGGCAGAAGGCATTCCACAAGTTACCGGACACGACTGTCCGTCTTTTCCGCACGTCCAGGTTCCGTTGTCAATCTTGGCATTATCCGCCACCATGGTGATATCCGCCAATGCCTTGGGACCGTTACCGATGATATTGATATCCTTAATCGGTTGAGTCAATTTGCCGTCTTCAATGAGGTAACCCGACTTCACAAAGAACGTAAAGTCGCCCGCACCGATCTGCACCTGACCGTTGGTAAACTGATCGACAAAGATTCCCTTCTTAACCGAAGCAATAATATCTTCCTCCTTCACGTTGCCCGGATCCATATACGTGGCACGCATACGCGGCATAGGCATGCAGCGGAACGATTCCCTGCGGCCGTTGCCCGTTGACGGAATGCCGTAATGCTTGGCACTGATGCGGTCGTGCAGGTAACTGGTGAGCACACCCTCCTTCACGATATACGTTTTTTGTCCGGCAGACCCTTCATCATCCATATTCACCGACCCGCGGTTGAAAGGAATGGTACCGTCGTCAATCACACTGATGTGTTCATTGCATATTTTCTTGTTCAACTGATCAGAGAAGATAGAGACATTCTTACGGTTGAAGTCGGCCTCAAAAGCATGACCGATAGCCTCGTGCAACAAAATGCCTGAACCACCGGCACCCATTACCACCGGCATTTCGCCCCCTTTAGGCTTCACTGCCTGGAAAAGAATGGATGTTTTAGCTACAGCCTCCTGTGCCAGCAGTTCCACAACGTCATCGTTCAGGAACTCAAAGCCCATGCGGTAAGCTCTGGCCGCATAACCGTTCTCCACCTTGCCGTTTTCCTCCATGATACAAACAGCACCCAGCGTAACCATGGGACGGTAATCATAATACATCACTCCCTCGGAATTGCAGAAAAGAATGTGCGATGTGGTATCCGTAAGCGAAGCCGAAACCTTGTGCACCCTTTTGTCGAGTGCAAATATACGGTCGTTGAGTCGTTGCAGGTAAGGCATTTTACTTTTCAGAATCACCTCTTCCCAAGGCATCTTAACCGAATAATAGTTTGTCTTGATGGGTTTATCGGTCAGCGCCACAGGCAACGTAGCCTTTCCGCCTGTAGCAATGCGAGCCGCCGTACGGGCAGCATTGAGCATCTCTTTAAGAGTTACATTCTCCACATAAGCATAACCGGTTTGGTCGCCGGCAAGCACCCTGATTCCCACTCCAAAATCAATGTTCGAATTGCAGCGGTTCACAGCACCGTCTTGCAATCCCACATAATTATTAAAGGTATGTTCAAAGAAAAGGTCGGCATAATCGCCACCTTTCTCCAGAGCTGCGGCGAGCACCTTTTTCATATCTTCGTGCGAAACACCGAAATGATTCAGGGCAGAAGAGATACCCGATGCATCGTGAGCACCTTTCAGACTTTCGGCACGTAGAACAGATGAAGCGGCCATAGAGCCCAGCACCACCATGCCTCCTGTTTTTAAAAAGTTACGTCTATCCATAACGCGTAGGTTACTGTTAATGAACTATTTTAGTTTACTGTCACTCGTCTTTTGTGAGCAAGCTCTCAAGCTCTTCCGCACTGAGGCGAAGGTAGAACTGCCCTCTGTAAGCCACCGAGATGGCTCCTGTTTCTTCGGACACAATGATGGCATGTGCATCCGATTGTTGAGAAATTCCCATGGCAGCCCGATGGCGTAACCCCAGTTCCTTAGGAATATCGAGGTTGTGCGACACAGGCAGAATGCATCCGGCTGCCCGAATTCTTCCCTTACCGATAACCACCGCACCATCGTGCAGCGGACTGTTCTTAAAGAATATGTTCTCCAGCAATCGCTGGTTGACATCCGCATTGATCACCTCGCCCGATTGCAATACCTCATCGAGCGGCAGGTTGTGTTCCATGACAATGAGTGCCCCCACCCGCTGCTTGCTCATACTGATGCAAGCCATAACGATGGGCATAATATCGTCATGTTCCAGAGATTCTTTCTTGTTGCCGGTGAGAAAACGTACCAATCCGCTAGCCCTTTGGTGCGACCCCAGAGTAAGCAGAAAGCGGCGTATCTCATCCTGAAAAAGAACAATGAGCGCCAGCACGCCTACGCTGACCAGCTTGTCGAATATAGATCCGAGCAAACGCATCTCCAATACCTGAGACACCACCAGCCAAATAAGAATAAACACCAGAATACCGGTGAAAATATTGATGGAACCCGAAGCCTTCATCAGCTTGTATGTGTAATACAGCAAGAAAGCAACAAGCAGTATGTCTATAAAATCTTTTATTCCAAACTCAAAAAACATGCATCCGTTATTTTATGTTATTCATAGCTCTGTACTTTGGTAACCAGTTTCACGGCTTCGACGGCAGCCTTCACATCGTGCACCCGCAGGATGTCGGCCCCTTTCATGAGCGAAACAGCATGAAGCACCGTGGTGCCGTTCAGCGCCTCATCCGCCGTGATGCCCAGCAATTTGGTAATCATCGACTTGCGCGACACACCTACCAACAGCGGCAGTTCAAAGATGCGGAAGTCGGCCAGGTAAGCCATCAGCTCATAATTATGATCCACCGTTTTGCCAAAACCAAATCCCGGGTCAAGAATCATATCTTTCACCCCCATGGCACGCAATTGTTCCACCTTTCGGGCAAAGTAAAGAAAGACTTCCTTCACCAGGTTATCGTAATGCGGGTTCTTCTGCATGTTCTGCGGCGTACCCTTCATGTGCATCATGATGTAAGGCACGTTGAGTCGCGCCACTGTTTGAAACATCTGGTCATCCATCTCGCCACCGGCTATGTCATTGATAATGGCCACGCCGTATTCGGTGACACACATTTCGGCCACATCGGCACGGAAAGTATCAACAGAGATGATGGCATCGGGATGGTTGCGTCTGATAATCTCCAACCCCGTGCGCAGGCGACTCATTTCCTCGGCCGCGCTGATGTGTTGTGCGTCGGGTCTGGAAGAATAAGCGCCAATGTCAATGATGCACGCCCCTTCGTCAAGTATTTGCCGGGCACGCGTGGCTATATCCGTCTCCGTTTGCTGGCGACTGCCTGCATAAAAAGAATCGGGTGTGACATTGAGAATTCCCATGACCCGGGGTACCGACAAGTCGAGCAAATGACCGTTTACATTGATATATTTCGAGAAAGTTGATTCCATTTGAACAAATTTGAAGTTTGGTTCTTGCAAAAATAAAGAATTATCTGGCATTATTTCATTAAAGATGCAATTAAAATACAATAAAAAACGCAACAACCGCAGCAAATACCTATGGGGCAACAGTAGGCCGGCAAAGAATCCGGCTCTTTTTGCTCGTTTTCATCCCCAAAAAAGTTCAGGCAAAAAGAATATCGTGTATATTTGTTGCGTCTTTAAACATACAGTTAAAATGGAAACATCAGTTCTATATAGTATCTTTCTGCAATGCAGCAGCGTAACGACCGACAGCAGAAATTGTCCCGCAGGCTCTTTATTCATTGCCTTAAAAGGCGATTCGTTTAACGGCAACGCCTTTGCCGCTCAAGCATTGGCAACGGGCAGCGCCTATGCGGTGATTGACGAACCCGAGTTTGCTCCGGCCAACGACCCGCGTTACCTGGTGGTCGACAACTGCCTGCATGCTTTGCAACAGCTGGCCAATTACCATCGCAAACAATTACAGACACAGGTAATAGGCATTACGGGTACCAACGGGAAAACAACGACCAAAGAACTGATAGCTGCCGTGCTATCAACAACATACAACGTGCACTACACCAAAGGAAATCTCAACAACCACATCGGGGTGCCTCTTACCTTGCTTCAACTGAAACCCGAGCATGAAATAGCAGTTATCGAGATGGGCGCTAACCACCCGGGTGAAATAGAAGCGTTGGTCCACATAGCCGAACCCGATTACGGCATCATTACCAATGTAGGCAAAGCACATCTCGAAGGATTCGGCTCGTTCGAAGGGGTTATCAAAACCAAGGGGGAGTTGTATGACTTCTTACGCGAAAAGGAAAACTCGGTGGTCTTTATTCACCACGACAATCCGTATTTGAAGAAGATGGCCACTAACCTGCAACTGATTCCTTACGGTGAGGAAGCCGACTTGTTTGTGAACGGGCATGTAACCGATAACTCTCCTTATCTTTGCTTCGAATGGAAAAAAGGAACCGACGGTGAGATGCAGCAAGTGCGCACGCAACTTATTGGCGAATATAACTTTCCCAACGCATTGGCTGCGGTTACCATCGGAACTTTCTTTGACGTGCTGCCCCAACGCATCAACGAGGCTTTATCGGACTACACACCGCAAAACAACCGGTCGCAGTTGAAGCAGACAGCCCATAACACGCTGATTATTGATGCATATAACGCAAACCCTACCAGCATGATGGCAGCATTGGAGAACTTCCGCAACATGAAAGCCGACTGCAAGGTGTTGCTCTTGGGAGATATGCTGGAACTGGGAGCCGATAGTTTAAAGGAACATCAGAAGATAGTAGATTTCATTGACGGCTGCTCCTTCCACTCTGTTATATTGGTGGGCCAACAGTTTGCCGCCACACGCAACAATTATGCTTGCTACCCCACTGCTGCCGACGTGATGGAGGCTTTTCAAAAAGAGAAACCCCAAGGATGCACTGTGCTCATTAAAGGTTCCAACGGTACCAAACTGAGCACGTTGGTAGATGCTTTATAGCACCAACTTGGCAATACGGTTTGCAGCGTTTACATTGCTACGCAGCAATTGGTTGAAATGAACGCCTGAAAAGTTTCTATACACCCGGGTGTATAACCCTTGTACACCCCGGTGTAGGGACATTGTACACCCGGGTGTACAGACCCTGTACATGGGGGTGTACACGAAGTTTGTTCACCGGCAATTTGTTTTCCATATACGTGGACGAATAACCAGATACACGAAGACGGAACCCAGCAAAGACCCTGTTGCATTTGCCAGCAGATCGAGCCAGTCGCCACCGCGGTAAGTGGTGCAATACTCCTGCAGCAATTCCACACACCCACTGAACAAGACAGGACACAACAAGCCTCCTACCCATGCGTGCCACAACGGGGCCTGAAATTTCCGGTGATTACGTAGAAACTCAAGCCATAGCATGCCCGACATGCCGGCGTACATGCACACATGCACCACTTTGTCGAGGTAAGGAATTTCATTCAAATCTGTGGAAGGCGGTCTGAAGAACGACAAGTAGATAACACTAGAAATAACAAGCAGTGAAAACGGATACCTTTTTATATAGCGTAACATTATTCAATCTATTAACTGTTAAGGCACAAAAATAAGAAACATTTTCTATATTTGCACCGAAATAAAACAGTTTAGTACTAATTACGAGATAATACTTACAAAATGAATAAAAACGATAGAGCAAACTTCGGTAGCAAACTGGGTGTTATATTGGCCTCTGCGGGCTCGGCCGTCGGACTGGGAAACATTTGGCGTTTTCCCTATGAAACGGGCAACCACGGCGGAGCGGCCTTTATCATTATATACTTGGGGTGTATTCTGTTGCTGGGACTTCCCATCATGATTTCCGAGTTTCTCATCGGCCGGCATTCGCGCGCCAACACGGCTGCCGCTTATCAAATACTGGCACCGAAAACCCACTGGAGATGGGTGGGCAGAATGGGAGTCCTGGCGGGATTGCTCATCCTCAGCTATTATTCCGTTGTGGCCGGATGGACGCTCGAGTATATCACCGAGGCGCTCACCAACAGCTTCTCCGGAAAAAGTTCGGCCGATTTCATCGCTTCCTTCCAAGGTTTTTCTTCCAATCCGTGGAAGCCGGTGCTGTGGCTCATTGTTTTCTTGCTGGCTACTCACTTCATCATTGTAAAGGGAGTGGAAAAGGGCATCGAGAAATCATCGAAGATTATGATGCCGATGCTGTTCATCATCATATTGGTGTTGGTGGTTTGCTCGGTTACGCTACCCGGTGCCCAAAGTGGTATTGAGTTTTTGTTGAAACCTGATTTCAGTAAGGTAGACGGTAGTGTGTTTCTGGGTGCTATGGGGCAGGCTTTCTTCTCGCTCAGTTTAGGCATGGGTTGCCTTTGCACGTACGCCTCTTATTTCGGGAAGGATACCAACCTCACCAAAACAGCTTTCAGCGTAGGAGTCATTGATACGGTTGTTGCCGTACTGGCAGGATTTATCATTTTCCCGGCTGCCTTTTCCGTAGGCATCAAGCCCGACGCAGGTCCCAGCTTGGTATTTATCACCTTGCCCAACGTGTTTCAACAAGCTTTCGGAAGTATTCCTGTGCTGGCATACGTTTTCTCCGTTATGTTTTATGTGCTGCTGGCCGTAGCGGCACTGACTTCTACCATTTCCCTGCACGAAGTGGTTACGGCTTATCTGCACGAAGAGTTTAAGTTTACCCGCGGCAAAGCAGCCAAGATTGTAACCGGCAGTTGCATCTTCTTCGGTATTTTCTGCTCTCTTTCATTGGGCGTGGGAAAGGAATACACGCTCTTCGGACTGGGATTGTTTGACCTGTTCGACTTTGTAACGGCGAAAATAATGCTTCCGTTGGGCGGACTACTCATTTCTTTGTTTACCGGCTGGTATCTCGACAAGAAAATTGTATGGGAAGAGGTTAGTAACCAGGGAACCTTGAGAATGCCTCTTTACAAGGTTTTTATCTTCATCTTGAAATTCATTGCGCCGATAGCCATATCCTTCATTTTCATCAATGAACTTGGGTTGCTGCGCTAATCATGTGGAAGGATTATTTTTATTTCACCCGAAACGAACAACAGGGGATTATCATACTGATAATAGGTATCGTCTGCGTGGCGGGCGGTCTTTACTTTTGGCCGAAAGAGGCACGGCAGCAGGAGAAAACCAAACAGGAACTGCAACACGAAGAGGCTGAGTTCGCGGCTTCTCTGCAACGGAAGAAGAAAGAATACGACTACAAGCGTTACCGCACCTTTGAACAAACGCCAATACATCTGGCTCCGTTTGATCCCAACAAGACAGACTCTGCCGGGTTTGTGAGGCTTGGGCTGCGCCCTTGGATGGCTCACAACATCATGCGTTATCGTTCAAAAGGAGGACGCTTTCGCAAGCCCGAAGACTTTAAAAGGGTGTACGGCCTCACTGCTCAACAGTTTCAGTCATTGCTTCCTTATATAACGGTTGAAGAGCGTGCCGTCAACAGAGACAGTTCTCTGTACACGGCGTTGAAACGTGATTCGGTTAAGCCGTTTAAATATGCGGCTGGGGTTACGATTGATTTAAACACCACCGATACAACCGAACTTAAGAAGATTCCCGGCGTGGGAGGCAGCATTGCCCGCATGATTGTTGGCTACAGGCAAAAGTTGGGCGGCTTTTACGATGTGTGCCAACTGGATGACATCAGGTTAAACGTTGAGAAGCTGAGAGGCTGGTTTTATGCAGATGCCAGCAAGACACAACGCATCAACCTCAACAAAGCAAGTGTTGAACGGTTGAAAGCGCACCCTTACCTGAATTTCTATCAGGCAAAAGTGATTGTGGAGCACCGCAGCAGATACGGTGCAATCAGTAATTTAAACCAATTGTCGCTCTACAACGAATTTACGCCGCACGACATACAGCGTATTTCGCACTATGTTTGTTTCTAATCAATACTGAATCATTCCGTCGATCATGTGCACCGTGCGGTCGGTTATCTTCGACAAGCTTTCATCGTGCGTAACAATGACGAACGTTTGCCCGAACTTGTTACGCAAATCAAAAAACAACTGGTGCAGTTCTTCTTTATTGTGCGAATCTAGGCTACCCGAGGGTTCGTCGGCCAAGATGACAGCCGGATTGTTGATCAGTGCTCTGGCTACTGCTACCCGCTGCTTTTCTCCACCCGATAATTCATTGGGTTTATGAGAAGCACGCTCCTTTAACCCCATGAAATCGAGAATTTCCGAAGCACGGGTCAACGCTTCGCGATTGCTCACACCCGCTATAAATGCCGGTATCATGATGTTTTCAATGGCCGTGAACTCAGGGAGCAACTGGTGAAACTGGAAAACAAAACCAATGTGTTTGTTTCTAAAAGCAGAAAGTTCTTTCTGTTTCATCCGGCTCAGATTGGTACCGTCAATACTAACAGTTCCTGCATCGGGATCATCGAGCGTACCCATAATTTGCAGAAGGGTCGTTTTACCCGCTCCGCTGGGACCTACAATGCTCACCACTTCGCCACTGTTTATCTCCAAATCAATTCCCTTCAGCACTTGCAGAGAACCAAAACTTTTTGTTATTCCTTCGAGTTGAATCATACGGATTTGCTTTTGTTACATTAACTTTTCTTGAACCATTTATAGAACCATCTGCCTACTGCTTCGTAATGCTGCGATTCGTTGTGATGCCCCAGATCTGAGAACGAAAGTGTGTCTTGCGGGTCGCCGTATTGGTCGGGGTATAGCACCAGCAGACTATTGTTATTGAAATACTTGGAAATCTGCATGGGCAGCTTCTCAAACAACGGCGAATACGAGATAGAACCGCGGCGTGCACTGACTATCACCAACAGATGGTCGTAGTTAACCTGTCCGGTAAGCAGCAACAAGTCTTCCCAATTGGGAAATGCGGTAAACTCCGTACGCACGTTCTTATGTTTTTTCCTCACATAAGATTCCAGGTAACGAAGTGTTTCGGGATGCGCAAAGAAATGAATGCGACAACCCAGTTGTCCGCCCATGCGGCACAAACGGTCTATCCACTTCAAGAAGCCTGCTTCATACTCAGCCTTTACGGGAACGGCAACAATGATGCGCCTCAACGTGTTGGCAGGCATAAGGCATTTCACAATCATGACCTGACGGTGCATTCCTTTGAGCAGGTTCTCGGCAAGCGCACCGAAGAACGAATCCACAATCGTAGCCTTGCGGTGCAAACCAATAACAACTTCGGTGGCATTGTATTCCTTCACCGCATGTATGATACCTGAAACAGTACTCTGATCAAAACGGGTAGCTGTAGCAACTTTAACATCTACTGCTGCCGCCACCATCGCGGTGCGCTCCAATGATTTACGGCCTCTGGCCAGTACGCTTTCGGATGCATTATTATCATTGATCACGTTTAAGGCTACCAGTCCGTCGTTTCTTTTAGGATCTTTCATAAGCAATGCCATGCCCATCAAACCTTCAATGGTTTCGGGGTTCGACACAGGTATCAGTATTTTTTCTTCTTCTTTTGTCTTCTCATCGGGTAATATGAAATCGTCCCCCAGCGTTATCTGACGGGAAGCTCTTTCAGTTACCACCGAACTAATAATGCAAGTAAACAAGATCATGACAACTGTTCCATTGAGCACATCATCATTCAGTAACGGAACGCCCGGTGATATCTCAATCTTATTTCCAATGAGCACAGCTGCCAAGGTTGCTGCCGCCTGAGCGTTACTGAGTCCGAAAATCATAGCACGTTCATGTTTGTGCATTCGGAAGGTTTTTTGTGTAAACCAGGCAGCAAGCCACTTGCTCAAGGTGGCAACAATGGTCATCACTACGGCTACCTTCAAGGCTTCGCCTTGCGCAAAAAGAGAGCGCACGTTGATAATCATACCGACTCCAATCAGGAAATAGGGAATAAACAAGGCGTTACCCACAAACTCGAGCCGATTCATCAGGGGCGAAACGTGTGGTATCAAACGGTTTAATACGAGACCTACCATGAAGGCCCCCAGAATACCTTCCAGCCCGGCTAGTTCAAGCATTCCTCCTCCGAGGAAAACCATGGCAAGTACAAAGATGAACTGCATGATGTTGTCTTCATACTTCCTGAAAAACCAGCGGCCGATACGGGGAAAGAAATAAATAATCAGGAAAACTACGGCAATGACTTTCAACGTAAGCCACATCCAGAAGAAGCCGTCAATCGTACCACTGTATCCACCGGCAATAACGGCCAAAATGATCAATGCCAACGTCACGGTAATGGCGGTTCCGGCAATGGTGATGCTTACGCTGCGCAGTCGGCCCAAGCCGTATCGGCTCACAATAGGATAAGCTATCAGTGTATGTGAAGCATACATACTGGCCAGCAAAATGGCCGTTGTCATGTTGTAACCCAATATAGTCATGCCACTCCAAATACCCAATGCCATAGGAATAATAAAGGTATAAATACCAAAGACCAGACCTTTTAAACGGTTTTTCTTGAAGTCTTCCATGTCCATCTCCAAACCGGCAAGGAACATGATATAATAAAGGCCTACTTTCCCAAACAGCTCGAAACTGCTATCTCGCTCCAGCACGTTAAATCCATAATCGCCGATAACAACTCCGGCCAAAATCATACCTATAATATGAGGTATACGCAAACGATTAAGCAAGATAGGGGCGAATAGAATGATGGTTAACACCAAAAAGAACACCCACGTGGGGTTCGTGATAGGGAGCTGAAAATCGAGATTAAGCCAATCCATCGTTATTTATTTAAATTCCTATGCAAAATAACAAAAAAGATACCAGATTGTCAATCGGAATGACCGGTAGATTACCAGTTGATGCTAATTTATCAGACAAAGAGTCCGTTTTTGTATAATTCCCAAGTAATTAATAGCTTATATACAGCAAATTATTATAAATTTGCAACCGATTAGCAGTCTCGTTGGCAGACTGGTTTGAATAATTTATTCACATAAAACAAAAGAAAAAAATGAAAGTAGCTATTGTTGGCGTAAGCGGAGCTGTAGGACAAGAGTTCCTTCGTGTGCTCGATGAAAGAAATTTCCCGTTGGACGAGTTAGTTTTATTCGGTTCTAAACGCAGTGCGGGAACCACATATACTTTCCGCGGTAAACAGATCGAGGTCAAACTTCTGCAACACAACGATGACTTTAAAGGTGTTGATATTGCTTTCACTTCAGCCGGTGCAGGTACCTCTAAGGAATTTGCCGAAACCATCACGAAGTATGGCGCAGTGATGATTGACAACTCAAGTGCTTTCCGTATGGACGCTGATGTGCCTTTGGTAGTTCCCGAAGTAAATGCAGCCGATGCTAAAGATCGCCCCAGAGGTGTCATTGCAAACCCTAACTGTACCACCATTCAAATGGTAGTAGCTTTAAAGGCAATTGAAAACCTTTCTCACATAAAGACCGTTCATGTTTCAACTTATCAGGCTGCCAGCGGTGCAGGTGCTGCTGCTATGGACGAGCTATACGAACAATATCGTCAGCTCCTGGCCGGCGAGCCCGTTACAGTTGAAAAATTTGCTTATCAACTGGCGTTCAATCTCATTCCTCAAGTTGACGTTTTCACTGAAAACGGATATACAAAAGAAGAGATGAAGATGTTTAACGAGACCCGTAAAATTATGCACTCCGATGTGAAAGTTAGTGCAACCTGCGTACGTGTACCAGCTTTACGTGCACACTCGGAAAGTATATGGATTGAAACCGAACGTCCTGTTTCGATAGAAGAAGCTCGCGAAGCATTTGCCAATGCAGAGGGAGTTATCTTGCAAGACAACCCCGCTGAAAAGGATTATCCGATGCCTTTGTTTATTGCCGGAAAAGATCCTGTTTATGTGGGCCGTATCCGCAAAGATTTAACTAACGATTGCGGATTGACATTCTGGGCTGTAGGCGATCAAATCAAAAAAGGCGCAGCTCTTAATGCCGTTCAGATAGCAGAATACCTCATTAAAGAAGGCGATATTAAGTAATTTGCTTCAAATTCTGATATAATAACTCCTATACTTCTTATCATGCGAAGTATAGGAGTTTTTTATTTACCTTAAATCTGTACAAAAAGACCATTAGTCGATAGATTTATACTTTTTAGCAGTAAATCAATAATTAAATACAGTTTAAAAAGGACAGTATTAAAAAAAGCTATATATTTGTATCGAAATACAAAAAACTACAAAATGAAGCTTATTGCAGAAAGTGGTTCTACTAGAACAGAGTGGGCATTAGTTGAAGACTGCCACATTGTTCAACGTGTCTTCACGGAAGGGTTAAATCCTTATTTTCAAACGAGAAGAGAAATTAGCAGGAGTGTCCGCTTAGGATTGCCTGAGTTATTTTTTAAAAAGAAACTGGAACAAGTATATTACTATGGTGCTGGATGCACGACCAATGAAAAGAAAAATATATTAGGAGCCTCCCTCGTGGCCCAATTTAAAACACCAATACAAGTAGAAAGCGATTTACTTGCAGCGGCGCGCGGACTGTTTCAGTGCGAAGCCGGAATTGCTTGCATCCTCGGAACAGGATCAAACTCTTGCCTATACGACGGCAAAATAATCATTAAAAACGTAAGAGCCGGTGGTTACATATTGGGAGATGAAGGCAGTGGAGCCGTTCTCGGAAAAATGTTTTTATCTGACGCGTTAAAAGGCATTGCACCTAAAGAATTAGTGAACGACTTCTATGAAAAGTTTCGCATCTCTGCCAATGATGTAATGGAGTCCGTTTACAACCGTCCATTTCCCAACCGTTTCTTATCAACCATTTCTTATTTTCTGGCTGATTATCTGGATAGTGATTATGTTTACCACATGCTAACCGGCAATTTGCGCAACTTCTTTGTTCGTAACGTATGCCAATACGATTACCAAAATTACCCCATACGATTTGTAGGCTCTGTAGCTTACTCATACGCTGATATACTCAGAGATGTAGCAGAAGAATTCGGGGTAACACTTGAGACTATTGAAGAAACTCCCATGCCGGGATTGATAGAATTCCATGCGCTTAATATAGAAGAAGTATAAGAAACAAAAAGCAATAACTGTTTTTCCGTTCTTAACAGGTAGTCTTTTCTTAAAATACAGGTTGTTTTAATCTATCAAATAGTCAAATCGCAACCTTGCTGTTTATAAAGCAGCGAGAAAATCGTTTATATTCGTTAATACAGAGAGCAAAACGCTAATAAAGAAGCGTTCTGTGCAAAAAAGAATATTTGATTCTAAATAAATGCAAATAAATGTTCGTAACTTGAAAACAATCTCTATATTTGCAAAAGAAGACATAACCTAATGGTACACTGCCTTTGTTAACAACCTATTGATCTCTTAAAACAACCAACGAGCAGAGATAATGATCCCCTGTCGAATATATAAAGACAGTCTAACTTATATAATATATAAACGTTAAGAGATAATATTCAATTTTTAAGCCTATGAGACAAAAACCCCCGATAATCAGGCTATCAGCTTATTATCAACTCAAAACTGAGAATTCATCCTTAAGTTACCTAACAATTAAAATCAATCTTTTATGAACGAAGATCGAAAAAGAAGGAGTGTAAAATCATACAAACTCCTGACGACTTTAGCATTCGTGTTACTGATAGGTAACACTGAATCTTTTGCAGAAACAACGACCTTAAGCACAGTTAACACATCAAGCGAACAACAACAGGCACAGCAAATACAAGGAAAAATTGTAGATGCTAAAGGCGAACCTGTTATTGGAGCCAGTGTACTTGAAAAAGGTACAACTAACGGAACCATTACTGATATAGATGGAAATTTCACGATTCATTGCAAAACAGGCAGCCTCTTGGTCATATCCTATATAGGTTATAAGACTCAAGAAATAAGAGCTTCTAAGAATGTAAAAATCACATTGACTGAAGATACCGAGCTTCTTGACGAAGTTGTGGTAGTAGGTTATGGAGCGCAGAAGAAGGTCAACCTGACAGGAGCGGTATCAAACGTCAACGTACAAGAAGCTATAGCAAGCAGACCTGTTACTGATGTCGCCAAAGCTCTACAAGGAATAACGCCGGGACTTACTATAACAAACAAGGTAGGAGGAATAGGGACAGAGTCAACGATCAAACTACGCGGATCAGTAGGATCATTAAGCGCCAGTTCAGGAACAGCTCCACTTATCTTGGTTGACAATGTTGAAGTACCAAGTATAAACTTGGTGAACCCAGATGACATTGAAACAATTTCTGTACTCAAAGATGCAGCGTCAGCATCCATTTACGGAACACGTGCAGCATGGGGGGTTATATTAATCACAACCAAGCAAGGGAAAAAAAGCAATAAAGTGAAGGTTAGCTACTCAAATAACTATGCATGGAGTACACCAACTACTATGGCAGAATTAGCTTCTGCTTCCGACAATGCAGAGTATATAATGACTATACTTGAACGTTTAGGACAAACTTCAATTACCAACATCGGTTACACGATAGATGCAACTGCAGTTGAAAAAATAAAAGAATGGGAACAAAAGTATGGCAATATGTCTCAATCTGCATTGGGCGAAATGCAAGAAGGTCGAGACTTTGAAATAAGAGGAGGTAAGACCTATTTTTATCGCTCCTTTGATCCGATAGAAGAATTCACCAGAAATTGGACACCACAACAAAATCACAATCTATCTGTAAATGGAGGTAATGATAAAACCACTTATAATATTAGTTTGGGTTATTTGCAGCAAGAAGGTGTAATGAAGTTCAACTCAGATCAATATGACAGATATACATTAAACTCAAGCATTACAACAAACATTAAGGATTGGTGGAAGGTTAAGGCAAACGTATTATTCACTCGTTCTATAAACGATCAACCCTACAAATATACATCAGGGCAATACGATGCTTGGTTTTATTTGATGAGATGGCCTAGATGGTACCCTTATACAACATACGACGGCAAAGAATTCCGTTCGGCTGTTACAGATATAAAAGCTGGAAATCGGGAATCATTAACTTCTAACTATATACGAACAAATCTAGGAACCGAAATAAGCCCCATTAAGGACCTGACAATTAACTTTGACTACACATTTTCCATGTTAATTGATGCCCAGAAAAGAAATGGAGGAACCATAATGGCTTATAATATGTTCTCAGCTTCCCCATTTGACAACTATAGCGATATTTATGGTTCATCTCACAACCGGGTTACACAGTCAAGTAAATACACGATGGCCAATATATTCAAAGCGTATGCTACTTACAACTTTAAACTTAAAGATAAACATGAATTTAAAGTCATGGCTGGTATGGATGCAGAGACTCGTGAAAGATTGTCTCATTACTCAGAAAGAAGAGGCTTAATCAGTACTATATTGCCCGAAATAGCACTAGCAACAGGAGATCAATACTCTTATAACTCATCAGACAGTTATCACAATGATTTTGCAGCCGCCGGGTTCTTTGGACGTATCAATTACAACTACCTACAAAAATACCTGCTGGAAATAAATGCGCGTTATGACGGTTCTTCTAAATTCCCTAAAGGAGAAAAATGGGCTTTATTCCCATCAGTATCTGCAGGCTGGAGAGCCTCTGAGGAAACATTTATGGAATGGGCTAAACCTGCTTTAAGTAATTTGAAAATCAGAGGTTCTTGGGGTACAATTGGTAACCAAGATGTTGCCTCTAATTCATTTATATCGACCATGACTTCTGGAAACTCAGGATGGGTAGTTAATGGACTCAACCAATTATATCTTGGTTCTCCATCAGTCGTGTCAAGTTCATTAACATGGGAACGTGTTACCACCTTTGATCTTGGTTTAGACGCAAGATTCTTCAATGACGAGCTTGGATTCACTTTCGATTGGTATCGAAGAGTTACTTCTGATATGCACTGCGCCGGCGAAACTCTTCCGGCAACATTTGGTTCCTCTTCACCCAAAATCAATTACGGTGAAATCACTGGAAACGGATTTGAACTTGGTATGGATTATAATCACAGGTTTGCTACAGGACTTGGGTTAAATGTAAAAGCTTCCATCTCACACATCAGAGAAAAGATAACAAAGTTCAACGGAACCAACAACAATATATATGGCAATTATGAAGGTAAAGTATTAGGGGAAATCTGGGGATATGAAACAGACAGGTTATTTCAAGAAGATGATTTCAATGCAGACGGAACGCTTAAAAGTGGTATCCCATCACAATCATTGTACGAAACCGGTTCTTTCAAATTTGGTCCTGGAGATGTTAAATACAGAAATCTAGACAATGACGATAAAATCAGTTATGGAAAAAATACGGTTGAAGATCATGGCGATCTAAAGGTTATTGGAAACTCTTTGCCCGATTACGAATACAGTTTTTCACTTGGATTTGACTATAAAGGTTTTGATCTTAGTACTTTCTTCCAAGGAGTAGGGAAACGTGACTATTGGGGATACGGCAGTGTTGCAATACCATCAGGAGGCTCTAGCTATGCTGATGCAGCATACGCACATCAGATGAATTATTGGACTCCGGAAAACAAGAATGCCTTTTATCCACGACCCTCAAATAACGCATGGGTTAGCAATGCTCAAAACTTTCTAAGACAAACGAGATATTTATCAGATATGTCCTATTTACGTTGTAAAAACATAACAGTTGGATATACTCTACCAAAAGAATGGATGAAAAAGATTTATTTTGAGAGCGCACGGTTCTACGTAAGTGCCGAGAATTTATTTGAGTTTGATAACATGAAAATACCTGTTGACCCAGAATCTACAGCATATAAAACGGGTTACGGCGATGAGTCATGGTCATTCGGAAGAAGCTATCCATACTCAAGAACAATCTCATTTGGTATACAGGTTAATCTATAATCACATAAAATTAAGATAATTATGAAATCTAAAATATTTTCCTTACTAATTATCATACTGACCCTAAGCTCATGTGATGATTTTCTAACGCGTGACCCAATGGATACGGTTACTGATACTCCAACTTTTTGGAACAGTGAAGATAATATAAGAACTTCACTCTACGCATTTTACGATGTCTATTTTGAAGGTTATAGAACCGGTTGGGAACGTTCAGACTGGTATTCAGAAACAAATGTAGCAGATTGGACTGATGACAATGCGCAAAAATCAGCAACCTATTTTACTAAAGTTGCTCCTGCTGCAGAAACAGATGTTACATCTACAAAAAAAGATGAACGTAATTGGACTTTTAGCTATGTTAGACAGTTAAACATCATAATAAACAGAATTGGCAGTTCTTCATTAACCAGTGAAGCTAAATATCATTGGTTAGGCGTTGCGCGTTTTTTACGTGCAATGGAGTACAGTAAATTAGTTTCAAAGTTTGGCGATGTGCCATGGTACAGCAATGCATTAGAGAACACTGATTATGAAAGTTTATATAAAGAAAAAGATTCCAGAACTTTAGTGATGGATAGTGTTTTAAATGATTTAACTTATGCATGTGCAAATATACGTAAATCAGATGGAACGGCCGGGCTAACTATCAATAAAGCGGTAGCTTATGCATTTACGTCTAGGCTCATGTTGTTTGAAGGCACATGGCAAAAATATCGTGCAAATAACAATGAATATGCAATTAAATACCTTCAAGCGGCAAAAAATGCAGCTAATGAATTATTAAGTTGGAATGACTATAGCCTTGCAGACAACTATAAATCATTAACTACATCTGCAGATTTAGCTAATAACAAGGAAATCATCTTGTACCGTTCTTACGTCGAAGGTGTTATTACACATAGTTTAATGACATTTCAAGTTACTGAGGCTGAGATTAACAGCCCGTCAAAAGGATTAGTTGATTCATATTTATCAGCAAACGGGCTCCCTATCAACCAAGCAGAAAATGCTCTCTATAAAGGAGATCAATGGTTCTTTGATGAAATTTCAAATAGAGACCCGCGTCTGTATGCCAATATTGACACAACAGGATTGAAATTGGATGGGGTAGAAAAAGTATACGCTATTTCAGGATACTTTGGTAATCGTTTTGTGAACGAATCTTTAAAAACTTCAGCAGGAGGAACAAGTAATACTTGTATCACAGACGCTCCAATTATGAAGTTAAATGAGGTCATGATGAACTATATTGAGGCCGCTGTCGAATTGTCTCAGCTAGGAGCATATTCATTGACACAAGTCGACTTGGATAAAACAATTAATACTCTACGCGATAGAAAAAGCACGAAAATGCCTCATATAACTCTTGAGGGGAACAATTTATCGGTGAATGGCATTACAATCAACGACCCTCTGCGAGACACAGATGTACCTTCATTAATCTGGGAAATACGTCGTGAACGTAGAATTGAACTCGTATACGAAGGGATTAGATTCAACGACTTACGGCGCTGGAACAAACTAAAGTATGCTGATATGTCACTCAATCCCAAATTAAATCTTGGAGCATGGCTTGACAAAGAGAAGTATATTGTATGGTATAATAACAAATACAAGCCATCTACCCCAATAACTCTACAGACTCTAAAATCAATAAATTTAGATCGAAATGGTAATGCTGGATACATAGTGCCAATTACTGATAATAATATGCTAAGAAAGTATCAGGAGAAAGATTATTTGTACCCAATACCTTTAGATCAAATTACTTTATACGAAACAAAAGGTAAAGAGCTGAAACAAAACACTGGATGGTAAAATATTGAATAATGAGGAGATGATTGATTATATCGTCTCCTCATCAATAAAGTTTTTTCATCTTAAAAGATAGTCCTAATAATGATTAACTATATTTATTAGCTAAAACTTTTCAATCTCATCAAGTTATACTTAATTTAGCTTGTGAATAAACAAAACAATAATGAGAACAGCCGTTATTACATCTCTACTTTTCTGCATAACTCTTTGCACAAATGCCCAAAAGACAAATAACAGCCGTATTGCGGTTGGAGCAGAACAAACCTCTGAATATTTTCCCATTCTTAAAAATAAGAAAATAGCAGTTTTCTCAAATCATACAGGAATGATTGGAAACAAACATACTGTTGATGTATTAATTGAGAATAAGCTAAATGTAGTTGCTATATTTTCCCCCGAGCATGGCTTCAGAGGAGATGCAGATGCCGGAGAACATGTTTCCAGTTCGGTAGACAGTAAAACCGGAGTTCCTATTCTTTCTTTATATGATGGGAAAGCTGGTAGACCGAGCGAAGAATCCATGCGTAAGTTCGATGTATTGCTAGTCGATATACAAGATGTGGGGTTACGCTTCTATACGTACTATATTTCTATGGTAAAACTCATGGATGCTTGTGCCGAATACAATCGCAAGATGATCATTCTTGATCGTCCCAATCCCAACGGGCATTATGTTGACGGTCCTATACTTGATATGAAATATAAATCGGGAGTTGGCTGGTTGCCTATTCCTGTGGTACACGGAATGACGTTAGGTGAACTAGCACTTATGGTCAACGGAGAAAAATGGCTTCCAGCGTCGAAGGAATGTGATGTTACTGTTATTAAATGCAAGAACTATACACATCACTCTTTGTATCAGCTTCCCGTTGCCCCATCACCTAATTTACCAAACATGAAGGCCATCTACCTCTATCCTTCTACATGTTATTTTGAAGCAACTCCGGTAAGTCTGGGCAGAGGAACATCTCTACCTTTCCAGATATACGGGCATCCCAACATGAGAGGCTATGACTATTCCTTTACTCCCAAAAGTGTTCCTGGAGCAAAAAATCCGCCTCAATTAGATAAACTATGCTACGGCAAAGATTTAAGTGGGCTCTCAGACAAAGAGATACGGGAAAAAGGTGTAGATTTGAGCTATGTCATTGACGCTTATACAAACCTCAACATGGGAGAACATTTCTTCAGGCCTTTCTTTGAGTTACTAATCGGAACGGATTACGTACGCAAAATGATTATCCAAGGGAAAAGTGCTGATGAAATTAAGGCCATGTGGAAAGATGACGTGGAGAAATTCAAAGTACAACGCAAACCTTATTTACTCTATGCAGAATAAAATAACGGAGTAGCGAATCAACTAATTATAACAGTTATAAAAAACAATTTATGAGTCCTGTACTAGTCCTTATTACCATTGCAGCCTATTTTGCTATCCTATTTACAATATCATATATTGCCGGAAGAAAGGCAGATAACGCTGGTTTCTTCGTAGGAAATAGAAAATCAACGTGGTATGTTGTAGCCTTTGCTATGATAGGTTCGAGTATCTCGGGCGTAACTTTTGTATCGGTACCCGGTATGGTTGCAACGAGTAACTTCTCATATCTGCAGATGGTGTTGGGCTTTGTTGCCGGGCAGTTCATCATTGCTTTTCTATTAATACCACTGTTCTACAAAATGAATTTGGTCTCTATCTACGAATATCTTGAAAACAGGTTTGGACTTTCTTCGTATAGAACAGGTGCGTGGTTCTTTTTTATATCCAAAATGCTAGGAGCAGCTGTCAGACTGTTTTTGGTTTGTCTTACTTTACAACTTCTGGTATTCGACCCATTAAAGCTACCTTTTATTCTAAACGTTATCGCAACAGTGGCACTGGTTTGGCTATATACTTTCCGAGGTGGAGTTAAATCATTGATATGGACCGATTCTTTGAAGACTTTCTGTCTGGTAGTATCTGTTGTTTTGTGCATCTATTACATTGCTTCCGATTTGAATCTAAGTTTTACCGGTATGGTGAATACCGTCGTTGACAGTGATTTTTCTCGTTTCTTTTTCTTTGATGATGTAAACGATAAACGATATTTCTTTAAGCAATTCCTGGCAGGCGTCTTCACCATGATTGCTATGACAGGGCTCGATCAAGATATGATGCAACGAAATTTGAGTTGCAAGAACTTCAAAGATTCGCAGAAGAATATGATTACTAGTGGAATTTCGCAATTCTTCGTTATTCTACTCTTCCTCATGTTGGGTGTTCTTTTGTATACATTTACAGTGCAGAACGGAATTACGAACCCAGCAAAAAGTGATGAATTGTTCCCTATGGTTGCCACGGGAGGGTATTTCCCTGTAATTGTTGGAATCCTTTTTATAGTAGGGCTCATATCTTCCGCCTATTCAGCAGCCGGTTCGGCATTAACGGCCTTAACAACTTCTTTCACCGTAGACATCCTAGGAACTAAAGGAAAAAGTGAACAAGAAGTTGTAACCATAAGGAAGCGGGTGCACATTGGAATGGCTATTGTTATGGGAATTGTCATTTTCATATTCAACATACTTAATAATACCAGTGTGATAGACGCCGTATACATCTTGGCAAGCTACACATACGGCCCTATTCTGGGATTATTTGCATTTGGCATGCTTACCAAAAAACAAGTGCGCGACAAATACATTCCACTTGTAGCCATTCTCTCTCCTATACTGTGTTTCATCCTACAGAAGAACTCGGAAGTCTGGTTTAACGGTTATGCATTCAGTTATGAACTCTTAATATTCAATGCATTTTTTACCTTCATCGGGTTATGCCTGCTGACTGTAAATGAGAAGAAATAAATAAATCGCAAGATCCATTTATAAACTTAACACAATGATGTTTATCAAAAAAATCACTTTCTCGGCGATATTCGCTTTAGCAACAATTCAGGGCAGTATTGCACAAGAACTTTCCCCCGAAGTTCGAGTGCAAATTGCTACTGTCCTGAATGAAGTTGCACGCAAGGAGATATCCATCGGCAAGATAACGATTGATTCTGCCAAATTGCAAAAGGACGAGTTAATCTTGTTTGCCAATACAAACTGTTCGTATATTCCTTTCCGCGAAAATAACGTATTGGAGATCTACAGTAGGGTACGTACACTTCTTACGCCTGATTTTAGCAACTGTAAAGTGAAAATATACGCGGATAAAAAGGCAATTGAAGACTTGATACCCACAGCTCTTAGAAGTCGAAAAGAGAAGGGTACAATCAGCTTCACCCATAAATCGACCAAACCTTTAACTACCAGGTTATCAAATCCTTTTGCCCCCACAAAAGGTTTGGTTAACCGACACATTGCCTTGTGGCAAAGTCACGGCTACTATTACGAGGCTAAACTTTCAAGATGGGAATGGCAACGGGCAAGGGTTTTCCAAACCGTAGAAGATCTGTTTACACAAAGCTATGTTCTGCCTTACTTAGTACCGATGCTCGAAAATGCAGGAGCCAATGTACTTGTTCCTCGTGAAAGAGACACACAAGTAGCCGAAGTTATCATTGACAATGATAACAACCGTGACACGTCAATTTATAGTGAGATCAATACAGACAAAGAATGGCAAACAGGAAGTTCTCCAGGTTTTGCTCACTTCCGTAATCACTATGTTGACTTTGAAAATCCGTTTAAAGAAGGGACTTACCGTTTCACCCAAACCGTCAAAAAAGGAAAGGAAAACTTGGCAGAGTGGATTCCTTCTATTCCTGAAACCGGCAAGTATGCTGTATATGTATCTTATCAAACGGTGGATAACAGCACAGACGATGCACTGTACACGATATATCATAAGGGTGGGGTCTCGCGGTTTAAGGTGAACCAAACAATGGGTGGCGGTACTTGGATATACTTGGGACATTTCAGTTTTGATAAAGGCAAAAACCCATCTGGGAAAGTGGTATTAAGTAATAGGTCATCGAAATCCGGTCGCATCGTTACTGCTGACGCGGTTAAGATAGGAGGCGGCTATGGAAATATTGCCCGCAGAGTTTCACCGCGTGGAATAGTCACCGAAAACAGGAAAAGCTCTGATGCCAATGCCCCTGCTGTCAGCACAAAATTGCCGCAAATAGATTATCCTTACGAAACAAGCGGTTATCCCAGATTTACTGAAGCGGCAAGATATTGGATGCAATGGGCCGGTATTCCCGACAGCATTTATTCAGAAAGCCACGGGCAAAACGATTACACGGATGACTATAAATCACGTGGGCTATGGGTTAATTATTTGGCCGGAGGTTCTGCAGCAGCCCCAAATGATAAAGGACTAAATATCCCTGTAGATATGGCTTTTGCATTTCATTCTGACGCAGGTACAACACCAAACGATTCTATTATAGGAACATTGGGTATTTTCCAAACTGCTGCCAATGATGGTATCTTTGCTAACGGTACATCTCGGTATGCATCAAGAGATTTAACTGATTTAATCCAATCTCATATCGTTAATGACATCCGACGCTTGTACGAGCCTAACTGGACAAGGCGCGGCATGTGGAATCAATCTTATTACGAAGCAAGGGTACCCAAAGTTCCAACCATGCTATTGGAACTTCTTTCACATCAAAACTTTGCAGATATGAGATACGGTTTGGATCCGCGTTTCAGGTTTACTGTGAGCCGGGCTATATACAAAGGAATGTTACAGTTCCTTGCCAATCAGTATAAACAAGACTATGTTGTTCAACCTTTACCAATTGATCACATGAGTGCACGTTTTACAAAAGACACAGAAGTGGAGTTAACATGGCAACCCGTTGATGATCCGCTTGAACCCACTGCCAAAGCCGAGCAATACATCGTATACACTCGAATAGGAGAAGGAGATTTCGACAATGGTATTCTTGTTAACAAAAACAGTTATCGAACCAACATCCCTTCGGGCGTTATTTGCAGTTATAAAGTAACAGCCGTCAATAAAGGCGGAGAAAGCTTTCCCTCTGAAATCCTTTCCGTGGGCAAAGCCATACAAACCAAAGGTACAGTTTTAGTCATCAATGGATTTGACCGCATAAGTGCACCGGCCGATTTTGTAGCTCCTCAGGATAGCATTGCCGGTTTTCTAGACCAGTTAGATCATGGAGTGCCTTACAAAACGGACATAAGCTACATTGGCAGTATGAAAGAGTTTCGTCGGAATATTCCATGGATGGACGATGATGCCTCTGGATTTGGTGACAGCTACAGCAACTATGAAACAAAAGTGATAGCGGGTAACTCATTTGACTACCCAGCCATTCACGGAAAAGCCATTCTGAAAGCCGGATATTCCTTTGTTTCTTGTAGTGACGAGGTCATTGAAAACGGATCTGTAGAGTTACAAGATTACCCATTTGTTGATTTAATTCTGGGCAAAGAGAAACAAACTAAAATGGGAAGAGGTGCAATGGCATTGGAATTTAAAACATTCACTCCCAGTATGCAGCAAGCTCTGACTGATTATTGCCAAAAAGGAGGAAGTCTATTTATATCGGGTGCCTACGTTGGCTCAGACTTATGGGATAATCCGATGGCTAATCAAACCGACAAGGACTTTGCTACCGAAGTATTGAAATACAAATGGAGGGCAGGGCAAGCTGCTATAGAAGGAAAGGTGAAATCCGTAACCTCTCCCTACTCTGTTTTAGGTATTCAGTATACTTATTACAACGAATTAAATGCAGAGTCATACGTGGTTGAATCACCAGATGCCATTGAACCAGCTACTAACGAGGCCTTTACCATATTGAGATATAGCGAAAACAACCTCAGTGCAGGTATTGCTTACAAAGGGAAGTATAAAACCTTTGTAACCGGTTTCCCGTTTGAATCACTTCGCAGTGAGTCGGAACGTGAATCCCTGATGAAATCTGTACTAGATTTTTTTGATAGTCCAACCGAGTAATAAATTGTGCAGATGAAAAAGATACATTACATATTATTCTTTCTATTGTGTCAGTTATCACAATTGAATGCGCAAGACTTTCGTTTTGCATTAATTACCGATACACACATTGCCGATAATACTTCAGCAGCAGAAGACCTAAAGAATTCAATTGAGCAGATTAACGCAACCCCTAACCTTGATTTCGTATTGGTAACGGGTGACATCTCTGAAAATGGAGATCGTAAAAGTCTGCAAATAGCTCATGATCTATTGTCTCAATTAAAATTAAGGTATTACATTATCCCCGGTAACCATGAAACCAAATGGAGTGAATCAGGTGTCACAGCTTTCAGCCAGCTGTTTGGCTCTGAACGTTTTACATTTGAGCATAAAGGTTTTCTCTTTCTGGGTTTCAATAGCGGGCCGCTTATGCGTATGGCCGACGGCCATGTTGCGCCGCAAGATATCACATGGCTGAAAAAACAGTTAAGCAAAGTCGGCAAGAAAAAGCCCGTCATATTAGTTACACACTATCCCTTACAGGAAGGAGATGTAGATAATTGGTTCGATGTTACGGACGCTGTGAGAGCCTATAATATACGCGTTGTATTGGGAGGACATTATCACAGCAATAAATTCTTGTCTTATGATGGTATACCCGGTATTCTAAATCGTTCCAACCTTCGGGCTAAGAGTGCGGTAGGAGGTTATTCAGTTTATGACATAACCAAAGATTCCCTATTAGTATACGAACACAACATTGATTCGCCAATGAAGAAGTGGGCCTCATTATCTCTAAGCAAGCAATATTTTCAAGAGAAAGGTTCGTCTCAAAAGTATCCCGACTTCAAGGTAAACAACGAATACCCGCAGGTTAAGAAGGTATGGCTCATTCAATCGGGCGTTGGCATTTACAGTTCACCTGCATACGATGGGAAAAATATATTTGTAGGAGACGACATGGGGTATTTAACATGCTACGATGTCCGTAACGGTAAGAAGAGATGGCGGTTCAAGTCCGGCAGTCGCATCGTTGGAACACCCGCAGTTGCAAACAATACAATTGTATTTGGCTCAGCCGACCAATATATTTACGGAGTGAATGCAGGTAACGGCAAACTGAGTTGGAAAGTAAAAGCCTCAAGTCCGGTGCTCGGAGCTGTTGCCATTGAAAACAACATAGCTTATATAGGAGCAAGTGACCATACGTTCAGAGCCATCAATATACAGAACGGAACAATTATCTGGGAATATAACCAGGTGAAAGGATATATTGAAACTCGTCCGTTGCTTACCGATCACAAAGTCATATTCGGAGCATGGGACAATACGTTGTATGCTCTTGATAAACAAACCGGTAGAGAAGTCTGGAAATGGACCGGCGGACTTACGCGGATGCATTTTTCGCCAGCAGCAGTATGGCCGGTTGCAGCCGATGGCAAGGTCTTTATAACAGATCCGGAACGTGCCATGACAGCCATTGACTTAGAAACAGGAGAAACGATATGGCGTACCAAACGCTCCATGGTTAGAGAAACAATTGGACTATCCGAGGACCAAAAGAGAATTTACAGCAAAACGATGAACGACAGCATTGTATGCTACTCGACCCAAGGTAACCGCCCCACACCAATATGGGCAACCAATGTCGGCTTCGGATACGAGCATGCCCCTTCTATGCCGGTTGAGAAAGGCAAAGTTGTTTTCGGAAGCACCAAAAGCGGAATCATGTTTGGGCTGGATGCTTATTCAGGTAACGTATTGTGGAAACACAAAGTTGGGAATTCATTGATCAATACATTGGTTCCCCTCAACAGAAATCAGGTTCTATTCACAGCTTCCGGAGGTGAGATCGGATTATTAGAGTGGCAAGAAAAATATAATAAATAATATAAAACAAAGAATATGAGAACAACAATCGACTGCTTTATTCCTTTCTCGGGAGTAACACAAGTGCAACAAACCATAAAAGGATTACTGGAAACAGACCTTATCAATAAAATATATCTGTTGGCTACCGAAGATACTCACGAAGAGGTAAATGGTTGTGAAACAATTGTAGTGTCATCTCTTAACTCGAGTGCAGCTATGCATGCCATTGCTGCACGATCAACTGCAACATTTACACTATTATATACCAAATACACCACGCTTGAGTTTGGTCTCCATGCACTCGAAAGAATGACACGCTTATCAACAGATGCGAATGCCGGTATGGTTTATGCTGATCATTATCAAGTTTCAGGAGAGACAAAGACAAACAATCCGGTTATTGACTACCAATTCGGAAGTTTACGTGATGACTTTAACTTTGGTTCCGTACTCTTATATAAAACCGATACTTTCAAAAAAGCAGTATCAAAGATGAAAGTCGACTATCAGTTTGCCGGACTTTATGATTTGCGTCTCAAATTATCACAAACAGAAACGTTGGTGCACATCAACGAATACCTCTATTCGGAAATAGAGAATGACACGCGTAAGAGTGGCGAAAAGATATTTGATTATGTAGACCCCAAAAACAGAGGGGTACAAATTGAGATGGAAAACGCTTGTACGGAGCACCTCAAAGAAATTGGAGGTTATTTGGCACCCAAATTCAAAGACATTGAATTCAATGATGGAAACTTTGAGTACGAGGCCTCCGTTATCATCCCGGTAAGAAATCGCATCCGCACCATTGAAGATGCCATTCTATCCACCCTGAATCAAAAAACAAAATTCAAATACAATGTGATTATCATTGATAATCATTCAACAGACGGTACTACCGAAGCAATAGACAAATACAACACCGATGAACGTATAATTCATATTGTTCCCGAGCGTAAAGATCTAGGCATTGGCGGTTGCTGGAATGTGGGTGCACACCATCCCAAATGCGGTAAGTTCGCTATTCAGCTCGATAGTGATGACGTTTACAAAGACGAGAACACCATACAAAAAGTGGTTGACGCCTTTTATACTCAGAAGTGCGGCATGGTAGTGGGTACCTATATGATAACCGATTTTAATTTGAATATGATTGCTCCCGGTGTTATTGACCACAAAGAGTGGACTCCCGATAACGGACGCAACAATGCCATGCGCATCAATGGTTTAGGAGCTCCACGTGCTTTTTACACTCCGCTTTTACGCGACATAAAGATTCCGAATACCAGTTACGGGGAAGATTATGCTACTGCATTGAATATCTCGCGAAACTATCAGATAGGTCGTATCTATGATGTGCTATACTATTGCCGCCGTTGGGACGACAATTCAGATGCTTCGCTCGATGTCGTGAAAATGAATGGCCATAACACCTACAAAGACAGAATTCGCACTTGGGAATTGCAAGCACGAATTGCCTTGAATAAAAACAAATAAGCATGAAGGAAGCTGTTGAAAACTTATACAGAAAGCAGTTGAACAACTGGGAACTTGCAGCTAACAACTACAAAGCCTTAGCTTTGGTCAAAACCAAACAGGTTGATGTAGATGGCTGGAAATACTTGGTACAATTCAATCCGGCACGTATCGTTTCGTCGAGTGCAAAGATTGATCCTCAATCAATAAAAGAAAGAAAATGCTTTCTTTGCCGCGAACATTTGCCGGCACAACAAGAGGGGCTATCTTTTGGAGAACATTATACCATTCTCGTTAATCCGTTTCCCATTTTTCCGAAACACCTGACTATTCCTGATAACAGGCATCTGCCTCAACGCATTAACGGGCGCATAGGTGATATGATTGATCTGGCCAAAGAACTAGATGATTATATACTCTTCTACAATGGGCCGAAATGCGGAGCATCAGCTCCTGATCACATGCATTTCCAAGCTGGAAGCAAAGGATTTCTAACCTTGGAGTCCGAATGGAAATTCAAGAAGGCAGGAACCATCGTTGCTTATAAGGAGGCTATATTAACCTACCTGAATGACACTTCCCGCGCCACATTGGTCATTGAAAGTACACAAAGAGAGGACGCTATCACTCTTTTCGGAACGGTGTATGATGCCTTGCCTTCAACAGAAGGAGAAGAAGAACCCATGATGAATATCTTAACCTGGTACGAAGCCGGGAAATGGATTATCTGTGTATTCCCTCGAAAGAAGCATCGTCCCGCCTGCTATTTTGCAGAAGGAGAGGAAAACATCCTGCTTAGTCCGGCTTCCGTTGATATGGGTGGTGTATTTATCACTCCACTTGAGAAAGATTTTATAAAGATCACAGCAGAGAATGTGAAAGAAATCATGAAAGAGGTCAGCCTCAGCAACGAAGAGTTTCACGAAGTAAGACAATTAATAAAAGAGCGTTTATGAAAGAGCCTAAAGTACAAGTCGGCATTCTGTTCGAACCACAGATAGAGTTTATTCTAAACGGTCAATACGTGGTTAACGGTATCCATGTTACCGGACGACAAGTAGCCACCTATGACGAAAATCAGATTCTTTGGCAAGGGCGGTTGTACAACGAACTGATCTTTGAACCGACACAGGAACAAGCGTGCTCGTTCGACCTGATTGATGTAACCATTGGCATCAACTTTCATTGGGAGCGAAAAGAAGATCAACGTTTCTTAGGCGCTTTAAAACTGATTGTCGAGAATAAAAAACTCACAGGCATCAATGTCATTTCAATTGAAGACTACCTCACTAGCGTCATATCTTCTGAAATGAGCGCTACCGCCTCTTTAGAGTTGTTGAAGGCTCATGCCGTCATTTCACGCAGTTGGTTGCTAGCCCAGATACAGAAAAACAAGGAAATTACAGATACTCAGAGCTGCTACTCTGCCTTTACGGAAACAGCCGATGAACTCATCAGATGGTACGACCGCGAAGATCATACGAACTTTGATGTGTGTGCAGACGATCATTGTCAGCGGTATCAGGGGATTACCCGTGCGTCGACTGAAATCGTGCAACAATCCATCCAGGCCACTCGCGGTCAAGTATTGTTATACGGAGATAAAATATGCGATGCCCGTTTCTCCAAATGTTGCGGAGGAGCTTTCGAAGAATTTCAATACTGTTGGGAGGATGTGAACTATCCGTATTTGGTTAAGCAGCGAGACAGTAAAACCATTCAGGAGTTACCCGACCTGCGTATCGAAACGGAAGCTGAACAATGGATTCGCACCTCCCCTGAAGCCTTCTGTAACACTACAGATAAAAAGGTTCTGTCGCAGGTACTTAATAACTACGATCAGGAAACAACCGACTTTTTCCGATGGAAGGTAACCTACCAACAAGAAGAATTATCCGAACTGATAACCAAACGTTCGGGCATAGATTACGGTCAGATACTAGACCTGATTCCCATGGAACGCGGTACATCGGGACGACTTACCAAACTCAAGATCGTAGGAACCAAACGTACTCTTACCATTGGCAAAGAACTGGAAATTCGTCGTACCCTGTCCACGTCACACTTATACAGTTCAGCCTTTGTAGTCGACAAAAAACATATTGAAAATGGCGTCCCCTCCTCTTTTACATTAACAGGTGCCGGTTGGGGACATGGCGTAGGACTCTGCCAAATCGGTGCTGCTGTTATGGGAGAACAAGGATATAAATACAATGATATCTTGCTGCACTACTACATTGGTGCCAGCATTGACAAACTCTATTAACCAATGAGGATGAAAGATCGTAAAACATCACCGTGGGCATGGATTCCCACATTATATTTCGCACAAGGATTACCCTATGTAGCTGTCATGACTATCTCGGTAATCATGTATAAGAAACTGGGCATATCAAATACCGACATTGCTCTTTATACCAGTTGGCTCTATCTGCCCTGGGTCATCAAGCCCTTCTGGAGTCCATTTATCGACCTGCTTAAAACCAAACGTTGGTGGGTAGTTACCATGCAGCTCCTTGTGGGCGCCGGCTTGGCCGGTATTGCCTTAACCATACCCATGCCTAATTTCTTTCGAATCACATTAGCCGTTTTTTGGTTGGTGGCATTCAGCTCTGCCACGCATGACATAGCAGCCGACGGCTTCTATATGTTGGCATTGAATGTGAAAGACCAGGCTTTGTACGTGGGAATAAGAAGTACCTTTTACCGCATTGCTACCATTGCAGGACAAGGACTACTTATTATGCTGGCCGGCGGGCTGGAAATATGGAGCGGAAACATTAAATATGCTTGGAGCATTACCTTCTTTATTTTGGCCGGGTTATTCTTGGCATTCTCCCTTTACCATAAATACATACTTCCGGCGCCGGGTTCAGATAAATCGGTGGTTGGCCAAAACAACGCCAGCTCCATCATGGAAGGATTTATAGAGACCTTTGCTTCCTTTTTTCGGAAGAAACAGGCCGGAGTGGCCATCCTCTTCATGTTGTTTTATCGATTTCCCGAAGCACAACTTGTTAAGTTGATTAATCCGTTCCTGCTAGACCCTATTGAGAAGGGAGGTCTGGGACTTACTACTGCTGAAGTGGGACTGGTTTACGGTACCATTGGAATCATTGGTCTTACGCTGGGAGGTATTATAGGAGGCATTTGTGCCGCGAAAGGAGGACTGCAAAAATGGTTGTGGCCTATGGCATGGAGTATTTCACTTACCTGCGTTACGTTTGTGTATCTCGGTTACGTTCAGCCACAAGACCTGCTCACAATCAATATCTGCGTATTTATAGAACAGTTCGGCTACGGCTTCGGTTTCACAGCCTATATGCTCTACCTCATTTACTACTCGGACGGAGAGCACAAAACGGCACATTATGCCATTTGCACAGCCTTTATGGCATTGGGAATGATGTTGCCCGGAATGGCTGCCGGATGGTTACAAGATCACATCGGATACGAGAACTTCTTTATATGGGTCATGATTTGTTGCGCTGCCACCATCACAGTCTGCGCCTTCATTAAGATTGATCCCGATTATGGTAAAGAAGAAAGCCGAAAACAAGAAATAGAAAAATAACCAACGATTCGATATAGGATGAAAACGATCAAACTTATTTTGCTTAACACGCTTTGCTTCCTTTCACTCAGTGCGCATGCTCAGAAGATAAAGATCCGAACGGGCATTGAAGTCTTGAAAGAGCAAAAATTCAAGTGCCTTGAGGGAAAACGGGTAGGACTCATCACCAACCCCACAGGTGTTGACAACAACCTGAAATCAACCATCGACATTTTGCACGAAGCCCCCAACGTGCAACTTGTCGCCCTCTTCGGCCCTGAACACGGTGTACGCGGAGACGTACATGCCGGTGACAAAGTCGACAATTCCGCCGATGCTTCCACCGGTCTGCCCGTATATTCTCTTTACGGTAAAACCCGGAAAGCAACCCCGGACATGTTAAAAGGCATTGATGTATTGGTGTACGACATACAAGACATCGGTTGTCGGTCATTCACTTACATCAGCACAATGGGTCTGGCCATGGAAGCCGCTGCCGAAAACAACATTGAGTTTGTTGTGCTCGACAGGCCCAATCCGGTGGGAGGATTAAAGATTGAAGGTAATTTAGTTGAAGATAATTACATATCTTTTGTCAGCCAATTTAAAATTCCATACCTTTACGGTCTCACCTGCGGAGAACTGGCCCTGATGTTGAACGGTGAGAAGATGTTAAACAAACAATGCAAACTACACATCGTCAAAATGAAGAAATGGAAACGCGATATGGACTATTCGCAAACCGGTTTACAATGGATTCCATCCTCACCGCATATCCCCCACCCTCATTCCGCTATATTCTATCCTGTTAGCGGCATATTGGGAGAGCTGGGCTACCTGTCAATCGGCGTAGGTTACACCATTCCTTTCCAAATGTTTGCAGCCTCGTGGATCAAAGCCGACGAGCTAGCCGGTAAGCTCAATCAGCTTAACCTGCCCGGAGTTACCTTCAGACCTATGCACCTCAAGCCATTCTATTCCGTTGGCAAAGGCGAACACCTGCAAGGAGTACAAGTACACATTACAAACTTCCGAAAGGCCGCATTGAGTGACATACAGTTCTATGTCATGCAAGAGATAGCCACACTTTACCCGGAACACAAAGTCTTCGAACAGGCTGATAAAGGCCGGTTCGATATGTTCGACAAGGTAAGTGGAAGCAAAGAGATCAGAGAACGTTTCAGTAAAAACAATCGTTGGGAAGACGTCCGTGACTATTGGTATAAAGATGTTGAAGCCTTCCGCAAACTGTCCAAACAATACTATCTATATAAATGAGCGTTACAAAGAAATACATCGATTTCTTGCGAGACATATCCACATTCATCCCACAAGAAAGAATCTACACCGATGAACTCCGTCGGCTAGCTTGGGGAACAGACGCTGGTTTCTATCGCCTGATTCCTCAGGTGGTGATCCGTTCCGATAATGAAAAAGAAGTGTCCGAACTGCTGAAGTGCGCCAACAAGCACCTGCTTCCCGTTACTTTCCGGGCGGCAGGTACCAGTTTGTCGGGCCAGGCCATCAGCGACTCTATATTGATTGTTGCCGGAAAGCATTGGGAAAAATACACAGTCAGTCCGGACGCCACACAAATTACTTTGCAGCCGGGCATCATCGGTCAGCGAGTGAATGAAATACTCAAGCCCTACGGCCGCAAATTTTCGCCCGATCCGGCTTCGGTCAAAAGCGCCATGGTAGGTGGCATCGTCATGAACAATGCATCGGGCATGAACTGCGGTACCCATGCCAATAGCGACAAAGTACTTCATTCAGCCCGAATGGTCTTTGCTGACGGTACTATATTGAACACCGGCGATGCCGAAAGCCGACGCAACTTCACGTTGCAAAAGCCCGAGTTCATTCGCCAGATAGAATCCATGCGCGATTTAGTTCGAAACGATCATCAGCTGACCGAAAGAATTCGCTATAAATACTCCATCAAGAATGTAACGGGACTGAACCTGCTTCCCTTTATCACCTTTGATGATCCGTTTGATATCATAGCACATCTGCTGGTCGGTTCGGAAGGCACACTGGCTTTCTTATCCGAAGTAACCATGCAGACAGAATACGATTATCCGTTCAAAGCCAGTGCCATGCTCTACTTTTATGATATAAAAGAAGCATGCCGGGCCGTGGTTGCCATGAAGAAACTGACCACAGAGAACGGAGAAACAGTAGTCAAAGGTGCCGAATTGCTCGACTGCAAATCACTGGCTTCCGTAAACGACCCAACAGGCTACGGGCTCACCGCCGTGTTAACGGAAACCAAAGCCTCAACAGCCAAAGAGTTAGCAGGCAACATACAGATTGTTGAAGAAGCATTGAAAAACTTCAAGACCCATACACCGGTTCACTTTACCGACGAGGAAAGCGAGTACGCCGCATACTGGGCTATACGCGCGGGTATTTTCCCATCCGTAGGAGGAACACGTAAACCGGGAACTACCTGCTTGATTGAAGACGTGGCTTTTCACATTGAAGATTTGCCCGAAGCGACAGCCGAACTGCAACAACTTCTTGCACACCACGGTTATGATGATGCCTGCATTTACGGACATGCACTTGAAGGTAACTACCACTTTATTATCAACCAATCATTCTCCAGCGAAGCCGAAGTAGAGCGTTACGAGGCGCTCATGAATGAGGTGAAAATGCTAGTGGTCGACAAATACGACGGTTCGCTCAAAGCAGAACACGGCACGGGACGCAACATGGCTCCCTTCGTGCAATACGAATGGGGAGAAACCGCCTTTGAACTGATGCGCGCGGTGAAACAACTCTTTGATCCCAAAGGGTTGCTTAACCCCGGCGTTATCTTCAATGATGATCCGAAGTGTCACATCCGCAACTTCAAACCACTGACACTGACCAACGCACACGTAGACAAATGCATCGAGTGCGGATTTTGCGAAGTAAACTGTCTGACGTGTGGATTCACCCTATCGTCTCGTCAACGCATTGTGATTCAACGTGAAATATCACGTTTGAAAACATCTCCGGAAGTAGCCGACCAAAAGAGGTTGCTCACCTTGGAAAAGCAATACCAATACCTGGGCAACCAGACCTGTGCCGGCGACGGACTCTGTTCTTTGTCGTGCCCCATGGGCATCAACACGGGCGACCTGACACACGACCTCAGACAAGAACAGCTTCCGGCTAACAGTATGGGTTACCGTATGGGAGTCTTTGCAGCCAATCATTTCTCGGAAATAAAAAATGTGCTTCGTCCTGTGCTCACGCTGGCCGACACCGCACATGCTTTGCTGGGTAGCGGAGTTATGTCAACGCTAACGAAAAGCATGCACCATGTCATAGGCGTTCCCCAATGGACACCCGCCATGCCCAAAGCCTACAACCCCGAGAGCGTAAAGAAAGAGATCATTCAGAAAAGCACTCAGCCACAACCGGAGAATTTAAAGGTAGTGTACTTTCCCAGTTGCATTAACCAAACAATGGGATTAGCCAGAAAATCGCCCGAAGAACAGCCTTTGGTCAATAAAATGGTTTCGCTCCTGCACAAAGCCGGCTACGAAATCATCTTCCCCGACAAGATGGAGAATCTATGTTGCGGTACCATTTGGGAAAGCAAAGGCATGCCCGATGTGGCCGACAGCAAAGCAGCCGAACTGGAAACGGCATTGCTCCAAGCCAGTGAGAACGGAAAATATCCGGTATTGTGCGACCAAAGCCCCTGTTTGTATCGCATGCGTCACACCATCAAGCAACTCAGATTGTACGAGCCGGCCGAATTCATCTATACTTTTCTGCAAGACAAGTTGGAATTTAGACCAACCGACAAGCCCATTGCCTTGCACATCACCTGCTCCATGAAGAAAATGGGACTGGGCGATCAGATCACGGCATTGGCCCGTCTTTGTTCGAACAACGTGTTCATACCCGAAGAAGTGGGATGTTGTGGCTTTGCGGGCGACAAAGGTTTCACCCATCCCGAAGTAAACGCTTACGCATTGAGGAAACTAAAGCCACAAATAGAAAAAAAGCACATAGATATAGGATACTCTAACAGTCGTACCTGCGAAATCGGGCTTACTACGAATTCGGGCATCGCCTATGTATCTATTGTCTATTTGGTTGATCAGTGTACCCTTAAAAAAGAAAAGATATGAATACCAACAAAGAAAATATAACTCTGCAAAGAGACACCAAAGCATCACAGCGCCTATTAGCACTGGATGTGCTGAGAGGTATTACCATTGCCGGAATGATTCTGGTCAATAACCCCGGCAGTTGGGGCAAAATATACGCCCCCTTGAGCCATGCCGAGTGGAACGGACTTACGCCAACCGACTTAGTATTTCCCTTTTTCATGTTCATCATGGGTATCTCTACTTACATCTCATTAAAGAAATACAACTTTGAACTCAACGCACAGGCGGTTTGGAAAATACTCAAACGCACGGTCGTTATATTTGCTATCGGACTAGGCATTGCTTATTTCTCCCTTTTGTGCCGCACGCACAACCCGTTGCCTTTCGAAAACATCCGTATTCTGGGAGTCATGCAACGCCTGGCACTGAGTTACGGCGTTACCGCCATAGTGGCATTGCTAATGAGCCACAAGCACATTCCTTATCTTATTTTTGTATTGCTGGCCGGTTACTTCGGCATTTTATTCTTTGGCAACGGATACGAATACAACGAAACAAACATACTCTCGGTGGTAGATCGTGCCATACTGGGCACCAACCACATGTACAAGGACAACGGCATTGACCCCGAAGGCCTGCTGAGCACACTGCCTGCTATTGCACATGTGCTGATAGGCTTTTGTTGCGGTAAATTGCTGATGGAAGTGAAAGACATCCATGAAAAGATTGAACGGCTGTTCATTATAGGCACCGTACTTACCTTCGCAGGATTCCTGCTGAGCTACGGTTGCCCGATCAATAAAAAGATATGGTCGCCCACCTTTGTACTCACCACTTGCGGCTTGGCATCAAGCTTTCTGGCATTGCTGGTGTGGTTCATCGATGTGAAAGGCTATAAGAAATGGAGCCGTTTCTTTGAATCCTTTGGAGTTAACCCGCTTTTTATTTATGTGACAGCCGCTGTATTGTCCATTCTGTTAAGCAACATAAAGTTCCCCTATGCCGAAGACGTAATCAGTTTGCACGGCTACGCCTACACGGTGATATTGCAGCCTGCCTTGGGCGATTACGCCGGTTCGCTGGCTTTCGCCCTGCTCTTTGTGGCACTTAACTGGGTTATCGGACATGTATTGTACAAAAAGAAAATATATATAAAGATATGATATTAATAGCAGATAGTGGATCTACTAAAACCGATTGGAGTTTGGTAGATAAGGGACAGCTCGTCCAACAGGTTTACACGAAAGGAACGAATCCTTTCTTTCAGTCAGAAGAAGAAATCAGTACCGAAATTGGTGAAGTGCTCTTGCCCCAATTGGGTAACCGCACCGTAGAAGCCGTTTACTTCTACGGAGCCGGATGCGGTTTCCCCGACAAGATAGCATTGGTAACCCGGGCCATTGCCCAACACATTTCCGCACACATCGAGGTGGCAACCGACATGCTTGCTGCCGCTCGCGGACTGTGTGGTCATAATCCCGGCATTGCCTGCATCCTGGGAACAGGTTCAAACTCGTGCTACTACAACGGGAAGGACATTGTTGACAACGTTTCTCCGCTGGGCTTCATCCTAGGCGACGAAGGAAGCGGTGCCGTACTGGGCAAATTACTGGTGGGTGATGTCTTGAAGAATCAAACATCACCGGCACTGAAAGAGAAGTTTCTTTCCGAAGTGAACCTCACCCCGGGTGAAATTATCGACCGCGTGTACCGTCAACCCTTCCCCAACCGTTTCTTGGCAAGCTTGTCGCCTTTCCTGGTGGCCAACCTGCACGAACCGGAAATTCATGAACTGATATTAAACAGCTTCATGGCTTTCTTTAAACGCAACGTGATGCAGTATGACTACCGCAACAATCCGGTACACATCATCGGATCGGTGGCTTATCACTACAGAGAGATACTGACAGAAGCTGCCCAGAAAAGCGGCATCACACTAGGCACAATCATACAAAGCCCCATGGAAGGACTTATTGCATACCATCAATAATCATCAGCAGAAACAACAATGAATAATCAGAAGGAAACCAACAACGGTGCTTTCATTAAGATATCAGAGCAACCGTCACTGTACAACAACCTCGAAAAGAAGTCGGTACGCGAAATACTTGACGAGATCAATACCGAAGACCAAAAGGTGGCACTAGCCGTTCAACGTGCCATTCCGCAAATAGAGAAGCTGGTCAACCAAATTGTGCCCCGCATGAAACAAGGCGGTCGCATCTTTTACATGGGAGCAGGCACCAGCGGCCGATTAGGAGTGCTCGATGCATCGGAAATACCCCCTACATTCGGCATGCCCAACACACTCATCATCGGATTGATTGCCGGTGGTGACACCGCACTGCGCAACCCCGTAGAAAATGCCGAAGACGACATGGAGCGCGGTTGGCAGGAACTGCAAGAACGCAACATCTGCGATAAGGATACTGTGATCGGCATTGCCGCATCGGGCACCACGCCTTACGTTATCGGTGCTATGCGTGAAGCACGAAGCCACGGCATATTAACAGGATGCATCACCAGTAACCCCAACTCGCCCATGGCAGCAGAAGCCGATGTGCCTATTGAAATGGTAGTAGGACCGGAATACGTAACGGGAAGCTCGCGCATGAAATCGGGTACGGGACAGAAAATGATTCTGAACATGATTTCCACTTCGGTCATGATTCAGCTGGGTCGTGTAAAAGGCAACAAGATGGTCAACATGCAACTCAGCAACAAGAAGCTGGTTGACCGCGGTACCAAGATGATTGTTGAGGAACTCGGACTCGATTACGAGCAAGCCAAATCACTCTTGCTGATGCACGGTTCCGTTAAGAAGGCAATTGATGCCTACAAAGCCAAGTAAGTATAACCACAAATAATGAGAAGATGAGACGAACATTTTATCTGCTTGCAACCCTTTTCATAGCGTTGCAGGCAACCGCACAACCTTTGCCGCGTGTAACTCCCGAGCAGGTGGGAATGGACACACAAAGACTGAAGTACGCTGACCAAGCCATTCAAAAGGCTGTTGATAACAAAGAAATTCCCGGCGCCGTACTTGCTGTTGTGAAGGACGGTAAAATGGCTTATCTCAAAGCATACGGCAACAAGCAGGTTTACCCCAAGGTTATTGCCATGGATACCAACACCGTGTTCGACATGGCTTCGGTCAGCAAGTCCATGTCGACCGCCATTTGCGCCATGATGCTTATTGAACGTGGACAACTGCGCCTGCAAGACAAGGTTAGTCTGTACGTTCCCGGCTTCAAACCGTGGCAAGATAGTGACGGCAAGAAGACCGACATACGTGTGGCCGACCTGATGACGCACACTTCCGGCCTACCACCTTACGCACCGGTGGACTCGCTTAAAAAGAAGTACGGCGCCCCTAACCCAGACGGTGTCATTGAATACATCAGCAACTGCAAGCGCGACTTTGCACCGCGGACCGACTTTCAATACAGTTGCCTCAATTACATTACGTTGCAACGCATCATTGAAACCATTTCGGGACAAACGCTGCAACAGTTTGCCAAGGAGAATCTGTTTGATGTACTGGGAATGAAACACACCGATTACTGCCCCACGGGCGAAACATTGGCCCGCTGTGCCCCAACGGAGAAGCAAGCCGACGGAAGTGTTCTGAAAGGAATGGTTCACGATCCGCTTGCCCGTATCATGAACGGAGGCATTTCAGGCAATGCCGGCGTGTTCTCTTCGGCAGACGATGTGGCCATTTTGGCGGCCGCCCTGCTGAACGACGGCGAATATAACGGGCACCGCATACTGAGTCCGGCAGCCGTCAAAACCATGCGCACCGTACCTCGTTACGTGGCCGGACTGGGACGCACCCCTGGTTGGGATGTTTTTTCACCCTACGCCTCGAACAACGGCGATCTCTTCGGACCTAATACCTACGGACATACCGGCTACACAGGAACTTCATTGATACTTGACCCCGACAGCCACACCGCAGTTATTCTGCTTACCAACCGAGTACATCCTTCCGATAAAGGAGAAGTAGTGAGATTGCGTTCGGTGGTTGCTAATGCCGTAGCGGGAGCCATACTGAAATAGAACAAACCCTATCAAACTAAAAAAGGTATCTTTAAAAGATACCTTTTTTAGTTTGATAACAGCTGCTACCTAGTTAAGCAAGTTCGGATTAGCCTCAACAGCTTCTGTAGGGAAAGGTAAGATATACCTTGCATCATTTTTCTGCAATACAAATGATTCACCGTTGAATGTCTTTGTGATAGACGGCTGCCCAAAGAATTTCAGGTCATACCAACGGAAGCCCTGGCAAGCCAGTTCACGGAATCTTTCTTCCTGCACCCTTTGCAGAAATGCATCCTTACCCATTCCGTCTATAGAAGCAGCCTCCGTTGCATAGAAAGCAGCCTTCAGACGTTTAGACAACAGCTCTTTCAGATAAGTTTTCGCCGTTTCCTGATTACCACCCGACACCTGCGCTTCAGAAGCAGCCAAAAGGAGATAAAATTCCGAAGTGCGCATCGATACTTTATTGTCTATCTTATAACCAAGAGAGCATTTGTAATTAGAACCCGAGCGCTCAAAGTACTTGCCAAACCTCAAATCGTTTTCCTTATCAAATGCATTCAATAGATTATCCGAAATAGTAAAACGAGATTTGAGCAATGACACGAATGTTTGTTCCATCGCTAAAACATTTTCGGTCGAAGCATAGTTAACGGGAAGCAAAGCAGTAGAACTATTCATATCAACCAATGTATGGTTGATATCGTAAGCCTTTTTGGCATATTCGTGCGCCTTTTCCCAGTTACCGACATAAGCATACACACGAGCTGCAAAGCCATACGCCGAAACCTTTGAGAAGCGATAATTAAGTCCTTTGGATTGTTCATCCACATTTAATAACTTGATACCACTTTCCAGATCACTAAAAATCTGTTCGTAAACTTCACCAACGGTATTACGTTCATAGTTCTTCCAAACATCAATGGTAGTGGCCAGTGGAATGGCCTTTTTATTCAGATTGGCACTGTTATACGTATCTGCAAACAAGCTTACCAGACCAAAATGCATGTAAGCTCTCATTAAGAAAGCTTCCCCTCTTAGTTGATCAATTCCGGCTTGAGTTCCGTCTGTCGCACCTTCGGCCGACAAGATAACTTGGTTAGCGTTGAGAATTGCCTTATAATAATGTTGCCAAGAAAAGCTATTGGTATTTTGATCCGTATTGACATCATTCCATATAAAGATATTATAATAAGGAATATAATCACCCCAATCATCATAAATCAGTTGCAATTCATCACCCCTGACTGTGCTCAACGAGCGGTCAGAAGATACTGTTGAGTACGCATAAGTCATCACGTCACGGTAATCGTCCAAAGAAGTAGGTATTACTTTACCTACAGGTTTTATATCCAAATAGCTGTCACACGAAGTAAAGACGACTGCTAACAAGGATAATATATATAAATTTGTTATTTTCATACGTTCATATAATATAAGTTAGAAACTAACGTTCAATCCAAAAGTGATAGATTTAGGCATGGGCTGTGCATAAATGTTCCCCACGGTTTCGGGATCAAAATAGCCCGAGTAATTAGTAGCAATTACAAACGGATTTCTTGATTCGATATTAACCTTAGCCGATGCTATGCCTAGCTTAGCCAATGCACTTTTCGGTATATCATACGCCAATCGAATGCTGTTAACACGCAAATAGCTGACCTCTTTGTACCAAATATCCAAATCACGGAATACGTTATTGGCCAACACATAACCCGTGTTGAACGCCATATAATCGCCCATGCGCGAACCACCTTCCGTGTATGCACCAATCATGCGCGGATAGGTGCCCGAAGTGTTATCGGGAGTCCATACCTGACTCATTTTCTTTGAACGGTTTACTCCGCGATCCATTTCAATCAAGTCATAGAAAGGTTCTGTTTTTACCCACTGTCCCAAGTTAAATGCACAAGAAACATTCAAGGTAAATCTGCCTAGCTCAAAGTTATTAATCAAACCGCCCGATAGTTTAGGGTCCGTATTGCCTACGTGGGTATACAATCCTCGTATCTGTTCATTAGTCAATGTACTTTGATACATACCCCATCCACTTGGGTCTTCTAAGCCGAAGAACTCTGTCGCCGTAACCTTTTGGTCACCCTTTTGGAAAAGCGGATACCCTTGCTCATCCAATCCGGCCGTTTTAAATGCAAATAAAGCATTGACTGAGTAGCCTTTGAGTGAAGGAGTAACCTGATTATTAGGAACATGAATTTCGTCAACCTTATTCAGGTTCTTCGAAACATTAATAGTCGTATTCCATTTGAAAGAAGGAGTCTGAATGTTACGAGTTACCAAATTCAACTCGAAGCCTTTGTTGGTCAACGCAGCAAAGTTAGTCGTTACAGTACTCATACCATTCTCTAATGGAACCGTACGTACTCCAATCAAGTCTGTTGATTTACGGTGATAGAAGTCTGCACTAAAGTAAATACGGTTATTAAGCATAGCTATGTCAAACCCAGTGTTCCATGTGGCCGTCTTCTCCCAACGTAAACGATCATTGGGTAAATTAGTGGGCACAATAGTCGCCTCTGTTTGTCCAGGTAACAAAGTCGCCGTTTTGCGCTCACCAATTATATATCTGGAAGTACCTTTGTCAATGTTGCCTTGCAACCCGTATGAGATTCTCAATTTCAAATCATTTAACCAAGAAGCTTCTTTTAAGAAAGACTCCTCCTTCACTCTCCATGCGGCAGAGGCAGCCCAAAGAGGTAGGTAACGATACTTAGGATCCACACCAAAAAGATCAGAACCGTCTATACGCGCACTACCAAAGAACGTATACTTCTTATTAAAGGTATACCCTAATGTAGCAAAGAAAGAAGCAAATGCATTTTCAATATACGTTTTTCTGAACAGAGGGAAAGTCGATGCATACGAAGCATCGGGAAATATAATGGTTTCAGTCGTTAAGGTTTCCTTGTTAAAACCGTATCCAGCCGAGAACACACCCTCTTCCTTTGTGCGTCTCAACTCGTTTCCTATCATGAAGTCAAACTCATGCTTATCGGCCAATGACAAATTGTATTCCAACACGGTTTTAAGATTCCATTGTGAAAATGAGTTTTTCCACTCTTTAATCACACCACCTTCGGGGATAAAGAAAGAATTGCCTACCTCACTCATGGCTCTTTCGCGCCGTGCGAAGTAACTGTTCTTGCCTCCATACTGCTCTGTATCCTTATGGTCACGTTGTAACCCCAACTGAGAGCGAAGTGTTAGTTTCGGTAGAATTTTCCAATCGACATCAAACACCGCATTCAACGATTGAGTCTTTAGTACATTCGAGGTATTATTTCTTTCCTCAATGATATTGTAGTTTATGGTATTACCATTATACAAAGGCACATCGGGGTCATACACATAATTGCCACCTTCATCGTAAATAGACAGATAAGGATTGGCATTCCTTGAGTATCTTGACGGATTTGTTATCGAACCTGTACCGGTAAGGTAAGACTTCTGCTTACGCTCGCTCGAATAGAGTGCAACGCCCAATTTAAAGTTATCCCACAACTTATAATCACCCTTGAGGGTAAAGTTAAGCCTGTTGAGCGAAGCGCCCACCGTAGCACCCAGTTCATCATAATAACCGGCTGAGAAATAGTAAGTAGAACGCTCGGTACCTCCGTTAATGTTAACACTATAATCTTGATTTACTGCTGTACGATACAGTTCATCTCCCCAGTTGGTATTAACACTTCTCAACCGGCTTATTTCACTTTGTACTTCTTGCGGCAGGGCTTGCACACCGCCTCCGCGATAAGTGTCCCACAAATTGTTTGCTTCAAACAAGCGGCCGATGGCACCTTTCTTTGTTACATAGTTATACGAGTCCAAGTCATCATACTTAGCCATCATCAGCTCCATGTCAATTTTCTCCGAAGCATTCATCAAATTGAGCTTATCCATATTGGGACGAGTCACAAAAGACAGCTTAGAAGAGAACAGCACCAACGGTTTGCCCTCTTTCCCTTTTTTCGTTGTAATAAGGATAACCCCATTGGCTGCTCTAGCTCCATAAATAGCCGTAGCAGCAGCATCTTTCAATATAGTAATGTCTTCAATATCCGAAGGATTGATGCCCGCAATAGATGAAGAGAACAACTCATCGACATTGGTGTCGCTCATATCGGGCAAGTCAGTACCTTCCAAAGGCATGCCGTCGAGCACCCAAAGTGGGTCTTGCGTTCCATTGAGTGATGCCGTACCACGAATACGAATCTTAGCCGGAGCACCCGGGGCACCGCTAACAGCAGTAGTCTGCACACCGGCAACCTGTCCACTCAACATCATATCGACACTAGACACGCCCGCTTGCAAGATGCTTGCTGCCTTCACATTTGATACGGCAGAGGTCAGCTTCCTCTTTTCAATCTTTTGATATCCTGTTACCACCACTTCGCCTAAAGTACTTTCGGCTTCCTGCAAAGTAACCGTAACGAAAGATTTATTCTTTATATTGACTTGTTGTGCTTCATACCCGATGAAGCTGCAAGTTAACCGTTCCACTCCTTTCGGCACCGAAAAAGAGAAAACACCATTTATATCAGTAGTAGTTCCCAAACTGTAATTGGCCACTACTCCTTCAATAGACATCTTCTCGCCGATTGTGCCTTTCTCCACATACACAGATGCTCCGGGTAGCGGACTGCCATCTGCGGCTACAACTTTTCCTTTAATCTGGATTGTTTCCTGCGCAAACAACATTGCAGGAAGCAAACAAAGGAATAATAATACTTTTAATCTCATTACCTAACTTTTTACGCTTTTTACTTATACTAATTCTCTCTATCTCAATGATTTGTCGATACGCAGCAGCATATCTTCATAATGATATTTTGTTGCCTGGTCGGCACTGTTCTTCTTTCCTTTCAGCAGTTGCTCGATGCGAAGCAACACCCCGCGTTTCACAGAAACAGCTTCAGAGGCCCGTTGCGGACCCGAGAAGATTTGCTCCGAAGCAAAATTCGTATCGGCACTTGCCAGGCCTTTCTTCTCTTTGCTTACCTCGTTCCTGTCGGCCGCAATAATCAGTGCATCGATAAATGCCTTTTGCGTGGCCCTTTGTTCTATAGTCAACGAACGACCGGTCATTGTATCTGCAAATATAGCATTGAACAAATCATCCATCATTTCAGTTGCGGAATACGCCTTCTTACCATTTTGTACTTCATTGGCAATCATTCGATCCATGCGGTCGTTATTCAAAAGATCCCAAAAGATATACGACTGAATGTTTTTGTACGTGGCAAAAGGACTGTACTCACGATATCCGGTAGGCGCTTCTTTAACGGGATAAACATAGTTATACACCTCATTCTTAAACAACCATTCGGGGAAAGTGACCACTTGATCTATCAGGAACTTCACCGATTTCTTTTGCATCGACTTGGGAACAAAAACATAACTCTGTGCGGCTTCTCCGTAAACGGTATTGTTGAGGTATATGCCGCCCACATTGGTTAGTACATGATAAGCATACATGTTCCACTGACCGATGATATCGTTTACCAATTTGCCAGCGTTGAGGTAATCATCTCCTTCACGCGTGGTCCAATCGAGTACAAGAGGCATGATGCGCTTTAAGTTCATGATACCATATTCGCTTGCTTTTACGGCATCATCGCCCAAGTCTTCACTTTGCGCTCTGGGGTCAACACCCGTTCGCATGTCTTGCTGAGGCAAGTAATGACAGTTGGGGTTTTCGTAAGCCTTGGCTACCATTTTCTTCAAAGTGCTCAATTCTTTGTGAGCATCTTCTTCGGGATAATAACGATACGCCCATTCAATGGCAAACTTGTCGTACTCACCAATCTTGGGTGTGATAGACTTTACATGATCGCCCGGCTGTGCCACATAATTGAACCGCGCATAATCCATGATGGAAGGAGCGGTAGCCATGTGAGCACAAAAGTGTTCGGAGCGCAACGAGTCGACCGGATACGCAAAAGAGGCGCCCATGTTATGTTTTAAGCCCAAGGTATGACCTATTTCGTGAGAAGAAATAAAACGAATGGCTTCGCCCATGTGTTCATCACTAAACTTGTTGCCTCTTGATTTGCTATCGACACTTCCTGTTTGCACACGCATCCAGGCATGAACGGCCGACATGACATTGTGCCACCAAATAACATCCGATTCCAGAATCTCTCCCGAACGCGGGTCATAAACAGACGGTCCCATGGCATTGGCCCTGTCGGATGCAACGTAAGTCACCACCGAATAGCGCACATCATCAATATCGAAATCTTTATCGTCGGCACTCACTTCTTTGGCTTGTATGGCGTTCTTAAATCCGGCCTTTTCAAATGTAGCCTGCCAGTCATTGATTCCTTCCATGATGTACTGACGCCATTGTTTAGGAGTGGCGGGATCAATATAAAACACAATCGGTTTGACCGGTTCGGTGAGTTCACCACGCAGATAAGCTTCCTTGTCCTTGGGTTCCAAACGCCAGCGGGTTACCACATTTCTCTTTTCTAATTCGTGTTGTTGGTCATTGAAGTACCAGCGAGGCGTGGTGAAGTATCCTACGCGCGTGTCTTCAAAGCGAGGAGTCATGGGCTGCTCCGGCAATAATACCAGATTAGACGTGACCTCAACCGTTAAGTTCGCTTCCGTTTGTGCTCCGGGAATGCGGGTTGTTTGCAATGCCTTGACCACAATGTTATGCGGAAAACTTTTGGCCGACGTCACGTATGAGTAATCACCGATGGGTGAACTGCCCAAACCCGTCATACCAAATACATTGTTAAAGCTGGTTTTTGTTCCGTCGTACACCTTATTGACTTTAACCAGAACCGCAGTACTGTCGGCATTATAGGCTTCAATGTCAAATGATTCCAGAATGGACTTGGCAAAGTTGCTGGTCACACTCTCTTGTATGTACGATGAAGCAGGCACAGAGACAAACGGTTTGTATTGCAGTGCATATACCTTTTTCTGTTCCTTATTAATTTGAAACTGAATGACCAGGTTCTCGTAGTTCATTCCTTTATTAATACCTGCATCATTGAAGTTTGCCGGAACCTGAGAAATCTTGTTGACTATCAGGAAGTCGCGCTTGGTAAGGCTATCGGGTATGAGGAAATAATAATCTTTGTTCTTCTTGTACACAGAGAAAACGCCTTTATCACAAGCCGCACTATCTACAAGCTGATTAAACTTGCTAACCTTTTCAACCTTTTCAGGTTTCTCTTTTTTTTTCTTTTTTCCAAAAATAGGAATCGTTGCGTTGGCACTAACGGAGCAAAGCAATAATCCTACTATCAATAAATGCTTCATAAAACGTAACTTTTCCGCAAAAATGGCAGAAAAGATTATTATATAAAAGAAATATGTAATGAGTTGGGCAATATGAGTAGTGAAGTTGATATTTTAAAGAATCTATTCCATTATAAGCAGCGGTATTTTTGCCACATACGTGCCGTTAATGACACCAAAATGAAGCTGCCTGTCGGTGAGGAACGAATATCTTTTAATCAGGTTCTCAATACCTTTACCCGAATTTTCAGCGTCTGATGAAACTCTGGGACTATAATTATTCTCAACAACAAGCATATCGTTTTCTACGAAGATACGAATAAATAAGGGTTCGCTGTCGGATATCCGGGTATGTTTGATGCAGTTTTCAACGAGCAGTTGCAAGGAAAGCGGAGGAACGCGCCTTTGCAGGTAATCATCGGGAATGATAATTTCTGTTTGGAGCTTCTTGTCAAAACGAATCTTTTGCAGACTGATGTAGTTACGGGTAAAGACCAATTCATCATCTAGCGCCACTAAATTCTGGTTTTCTTGCTTCAACAGGTAACGGTACAGGTTAGACAAGTTAATGGCAAAGTCTTTTGCCACATCCGGATTGAGGCCAACCAATACCCTGAGACTGCTGAGTGAATTGAACAAAAAGTGAGGATTCAGTCCGCTCTTCAACCGTTCCAGTTCGGTGGTCACCATCATTTGTTTACGCTTCTCGTCTTTCAGCAACAGGTTTAGGTTTTGCTGCTCTATTTCCTGGCGGCGGACGAACTCTTTTCGCCAACGAATAACGCCTAGGCTGAACACGGCTATGAAAGAGAACATGGCCAGCAGGGAAATGATGAAAAAGTTCATGCCGGTTTTGCGGAACGATTCACTGAGTCCGATGTTGGGCATGCTGGCGGTAAACACCCACCGTTGTCCGCTTACTTGCTGCGGATGATAATAGCGACTCACAGGAATATTCAGATAATCGGAATGTATTTTTTCAACGAACCGGTTGCCCGATGCTGCCAGACGCTCGTTCATCAAGTCTTGTTCGCCCAGAGAAGTGCCAATCTTATGTTCGTCGGGATGATACAGGTACACACCTCCGCAAGTGATGGTGACGTATGCATAATTGAGCCCCTCCATGCCGGCAATGCGTTGATGAAAACCCATAAGATCAACAGTCAGGCAGAGCTTTCCGTACGGATAAAAGGGCAAAGAGTAAGTTAATGTTCCGCCGCCTTTTCGGAGTTGATAGGTTCTGTGTACCGCAGAACTATCGGCGGGACTGCCGTTGAACGGTTCCACATACAAGGCACAAATGGAAGAATCACGTTGATGCATTTGTTCAAAAACAGCTTCCAACTTACTTCTTTGATCGGTGTTTAAGACAGATTGTACCGAACGTAGCTGTTCTTCATAACCGTTGAGCAGGCTGGTTATCAGATACACATTGTTGATTGCCACGTCTTCCGTAATGGCATTGACCCTATCAACTGTCTCCTTCTCAATGAGGTTATTGACATACCATATTGCAGTAAAGAACAAAAGCAGAACCAGTATGCTGATTCTGAAGTGAATACTTTTAAAGACCCCTTCGGTTACCTTACCAACCATTTCTTGAATTCTTTTACTTTGTCGGCGCTGACAATGATTTCTTCTTCAGCCTGAGGTATCAGCTTCACCTTCACTCTGCTTTTTGAGTAATGCGTAAAGTAAGCCACACTCGAGAAGTTGACGATGTATTTCCTATTTAGCCGGAAAAACATACGCGTATCAAGTTCTTCTTCAAGCTTATAGAGAGTACCGTCGCAGAAGTATTTATCACCTTTACGGTCAACGGCATACAGATACCTGCCGTTAGCCAGGAAATAAGCTATTTCATCCACATTCATAGCCATCTGCGCTTTGCCGGTGCTAAGCATAATGCGACTGATGGGTGCTTTTTCTTCCCCCGTAGGTTTGCCCAAATAATTGAGTAAGTTATCGAGGTCGGCCCGAAAGAGGCTACGCATTTGTTTGTATTTAAGCAGTGCTTTCCGGAGGTCTTCCTCATCAATGGGTTTCAGCAGGTAGCCTATGCTGTTCACCTCAAAGGCTTTGATGGCATAGTGATCGTAAGCTGTGGTAAATATAACGGGGCACTTTACTTCTACCCGGTCGAAAATAGAAAAAGAAAGCCCGTCACTCAAATGTACATCCAGAAACATCAGGTCGCACTCATGATGCTGTAACCATTCCACGGTCGACAAGATGCTATCCGTTCGGCCGGCAATTTCTATTTCTTTATCCAGACTAGCCAGCCTATCGGCCAATTCCAAGGCCAACAAGTATTCATCTTCAACTATTAACACCCTCATAGCAGTCATTCTTTAGACAACAACACTCTAGATGGGGCGCAAGTTAAGAATAATTCTTTGTGCAACCAAATTAGTGCCGGTTTCTGTGATGCAGAACACCGGCTCAGTATCCGGCTTATCGCCCAATAGCAAACCCAATCCCCACACTCACATTCAAGGCGCGGCCGCCGGTAATGGTCTTATAAGAGAGACGTTCCGTCTCTACATCGTTGTCCATTCGCACCAGTTCCCCGCTTGATTTCTGCAAAGGCTGCACGAAGTTGGTGCTGAGAAACAAGTACTTGCGTGAGGAAAAATAGTAATTGGCCGATACGCCCATGTTCAATGTCAACGATGAAGCCCGTTGTTTGTACTCCACGGTATGGAGAACCTCATCGGAGCCGGTAGAACTTTTAATAAACCCCCTGTCGCGCAAATGATACACGTAACCCACACCGAAAGAAGGATATATTCTCCATTTCTGTTGTTCAAAGCGGTAGACTAAACCGGCATCAACAGAGGGACGCATAATAGAAACCGGCCAGAAGAGAGCATCAGCAAGATTCTCGGTAAAACTGCCTAGAAAGCCCTGATCCACGGCCTCAGCCTGTTTGTCTTTATAGAAGTTCATTTGTATATTGGCATACCACCCTACTCTTTTCGAGAACAGATGCGTGAACTTAATGCCCAACAGAGGTGCCACATCGGGGCGGGTACCTAATAAACCGGCATTGGGACTGGAGCCGGAATGACTCAAATCAAAATTGGCGCCGGCGTATAAATCAATAAGCGCATACTTACTATAAGGCTTTAATTCATTGTTTATACTAATAAATTTGTTTTGTGAATAACTCAATGCGGAAGTTAGCAACAGAGAAACAAGTAGTAATTTAGTCTTCATGGTTTATTAAATTTAGTCAATCATAAGAATAGCCGGTTAAGTCCGGTTGAGAATACAAAAGTAATAAAAATAATGGGTTAAATACTTGACTTTGGTAATATAATGTATTATCTTTGTCAAAGTAATCCTATAGTACATTCAAATTAATATAGGGGTAAAGGCAGGAGTTCCAACTCTTGCCTTTTTTGTTTTCTGTCGGTTCAATTTCTCACTGAGACGGTAGCTCATGCCGGTTTGCACGGTAGCAAATGGTCCGCGACAAACCGTCTCTTGGCCGTAAGACGGTTGCTCATGCCCCAAAAGACGGTTTCTCTTTTCAAATTGCTCGTTATCTTTTTCAAATCGGCCGTTATGTTTTTCAAAAAGTTGGTTATGTTTTGCTCAACTTTTGCCGATGGGTAGTGGAGGTCTCTTCGTTCGTTAATAATATATAAACCTGCTCTTGACAAGAATCCACTGAAAAGCGTGTGTGAGTAAGGTTATTTCCATGAAACGGTAGTCAGAGAATCTCCGGTTCGCAAAGGTACTTACCAAAAAAGGCCGCCCGAAGGCAGCCTTTAGCATATAATCAAAAGAATTATTTCTTTATGATACTGACCAAATTAAGATCAAAGATCAACGTCGAATAAGCGGGAGCAGCGCTCACTGAAGAGCCGTATCCTTGCTGCCAGGGAATATAAATCTCCCAACGCTCACCAACCTTCATGCGTTGCAGTACTTCGGTCCAGCCGGCTACCACACCGTTAACGAAAAACGTCGTTGGCGATTCAAACGCGTTAGGCTCTTCTCCTTCAAAGTTCTTATCGAACACATCCAGCGACTGATAGAGTTTGGTATAGTAACGCGGAGTTGTTGCGGCACCAAACACGGCTTCGTTAATCAACATACCTCTATAAAATGCAGTTACCGAGTCAGTGTAAAGCGGGGTTTCACCACTGGTTACCGTCTTCAGCTTTTTGGCATAAATAGGATAGTTCTTCTCTGCATAAGGAATGATCTGAATTAACTCAGGATCCGTCTTTGCATCATACACTCTCTTTAATGAATCAATGAAAGCCTCGTTACGATTGCGCCAATCAGCGTACTTATTCACTTCCTCTGTTTCATCACAGGAAGTAAACAGCAGCAAGCATTGGGTGAACAGCAGGCTCAACAGAATATATTTCTTCATTTAAATTAAGGTTTTAAGTAGCGTAGTAAGACTTACGCGGTCTGCAATAATATTGTTTAGTTCCGAGATAGCAACTCTTTCCTGCTGCATGGTATCTCTGTTACGCAATGTAACACAGTTGTCTTCCAGTGTCTGGTGGTCAATGGTCACACAGTAAGGTGTACCAATGGCGTCTTGGCGTCTGTAACGTTTACCAATACTGTCTTTTTCGTCATACTGACAGTTGAAGTGGAACTTCAGCTCGTCAATGATTTCGCGTGCTTTCTCGGGCAATCCGTCTTTCTTAACCAAAGGCATCACAGCCAGTTTCACCGGTGCAAGTGCGGCAGGCAGTTTCAAAACAACGCGGCTTTCACCGTTTTCGAGTTGCTCTTCGCAGTAAGAAGCCGACATGATGCTGAGGAACATACGGTCAACACCAATCGATGTTTCAATAACATACGGAGTATATGACTCGTTCAGTTCGGGATCGAAGTACTTGATGCTCTTTCCGCAATACTTCTCGTGCTGGCTCAGGTCAAAGTTTGTTCTGGAATGGATTCCTTCCACTTCTTTGAAACCAAAGGGCATTAAGAACTCAATGTCTGTTGCCGCATTGGCGTAATGGGCCAATTTATCGTGATCGTGGTAACGGTATTGTGAATCGCCGAAGCCTAGCGCTTTGTGCCATTTCAAACGAATGGCTTTCCACTTGGCAAACCAATCCAGTTCTTCACCGGGGCGAACAAAGAATTGCATCTCCATCTGTTCGAACTCGCGCATGCGGAAAATGAACTGACGGGCTACAATCTCATTACGGAAGGCTTTACCGATCTGTGCAATACCGAAAGGAATCTTCATACGACCTGTCTTCTGCACATTGAGGTAGTTAACAAAAATACCTTGCGCCGTTTCCGGACGAAGATATACTTTCATCGCTCCATCCGAAGTAGAACCCATCTCGGTAGAGAACATCAGGTTGAACTGACGAACTTCCGTCCAGTTCTTTGTGCCCGAAATGGGACAAACGATTTCTTCGTCAATGATGATCTGACGTAATTCTTCGAGGTTACCGTCGTTCAACGCTTGGGCAAAGCGCGTGTGCAAAGCGTCACGTTTAGCATGATGCTCAAGCACGCGGCCGTTGGTCGTGCGGAACTGCTCCTCGTCAAACGATTCGCCGAACTTCTTAGCGGCTTTGGCTACCTCTTTGTTGATTTTATCATCGTATTTGGCAAGTTGGTCTTCAATCAGTACATCGGCACGATAACGTTTCTTGGAGTCTTTGTTGTCAATCAACGGATCGTTAAATGCATCAACGTGGCCCGAAGCTTTCCAGATAGTTGGGTGCATAAAGATAGCAGAATCAATGCCCACAATGTTTTCATGCAACAAGACCATACTGTCCCACCAGTACTTCTTGATATTGTTCTTTAACTCAACTCCCATCTGACCGTAATCATACACCGCACCAAGCCCGTCATAGATGTCGCTTGAGGGGAATACAAAACCATACTCTTTACAGTGTGATACTAATTTCTTAAAAACATCTTCCTGTGCCATCTTTCTGTTTACAATTTATGCGTTTACTTTTAATCTTCTGTGCATTTACCCGTTACAGGTTACTGAAATAAAGTGCAAAGTAAATGATTTTTTTCAATTAAATTCGTATTTTTGCCTGCACATCATCCAAATAATGATGTAAAAAAGATAATTTGTTGTTAAAACAAGATAGAATAGATTAGAGGACCAGTTATTTATGAGCGACGAGATTAACGAGATTACGGAAGGACATTCTGATTACAGACCGGCCGACACACACGACCAAAGCATAAAACACCAACTGTCTGGCATGTACCAGAACTGGTTTCTGGATTATGCTTCTTACGTTATATTAGAACGTGCCGTGCCTCATATTAACGACGGATTAAAGCCCGTACAACGACGCATTCTCCATTCCATGAAACGAATGGACGACGGACGCTACAATAAGGTGGCCAACATTGTGGGGCACACCATGCAGTTTCACCCTCACGGCGACGCTTCCATAGGCGACGCGTTGGTACAGCTGGGGCAAAAGGACTTGTTGGTTGACTGCCAGGGAAACTGGGGTAATATATTAACAGGCGATGGTGCCGCTGCTCCCCGTTACATTGAAGCGCGTTTGTCTAAGTTCGGACTGGAGGTTGTATTCAACCCCAAAACAACCGAATGGAAACTTTCATACGACGGCCGTAACAAAGAACCGGTTACCTTGCCGGTGAAGTTCCCGTTACTGCTGGCACAGGGTGTGGAAGGTATTGCAGTGGGACTTTCGTCAAAGATTCTGCCTCATAATTTCAACGAGCTGTGCGATGCTGCGGTTGAGTATCTTCACCAAAGGGAGTTCAGACTTTACCCGGATTTTCAGACGGGCGGTTCCATTGATGTATCCAGATACAATGACGGTGAACGAGGAGGCGTAGTCAAAGTCAGAGCCAAAATAAACAAGATTGATAACAAAACGCTGGCCATCACCGAGATTCCTTACGGTAAAACAACGACCAGTGTCATTGAATCCATACTGAAAGCGGTCGACAAAGGGAAGATCAAAGTCCGCAAGGTTGACGATAACACGTCGGCTCAGGTCGAGATATTAATTCACTTGGCACCGGGCGTTTCGTCCGACAAAACGATTGATGCGCTTTATGCCTTTACGGATTGTGAAGTGAGCATATCGCCCAACTGTTGCGTCATTGACGAAAGCAAACCTCACTTCCTGACAGTGAGCGACGTACTGAAGAAATCGGTCGATAACACCCTGGCTCTTTTACGTCTCGAACTGGAGATTCACAAAAACGAGCTGCAGGAGAGTCTGCACTTTGCATCGCTCGAAAAGATATTCATCGAAGAGCGTATATATAAGGATAAGGAGTTTGAACAAGCCAAAGACATGGATGCTGCCTGCGCGCACATTGATGATAGGCTGACTCCCTTTTATCCGACGTTCATTCGTGAGGTGACCAAAGAGGATATTCTCAAGCTCATGGAAATAAAGATGGGACGTATCTTGAAATTCAATTCGGACAAAGCGGAAGATTTCATTGCACGAACCAAAGAAGAGATTGAAACCATCAACAATCACTTGGCCAACATCGTGGAGTACACCACCAACTGGTTCAAGATGCTGAAAGAGAAATACGGAAAAGGATTTCCCCGACGCACGGAGTTACGCAACTTTGATACCATTGAAGCAGCCAAAGTGGTGGAAGCCAACGAGAAGTTATACATTAACCGCGACGAAGGATTCATTGGTACGGCACTGAAGAAGGATGAGTTTATTGCCAACTGTTCGGATTTGGATGATGTGATTATTTTCTATCGCGACGGAAGGTATCTCATTACGCCGGTTGCCGAGAAGAAGTTTATCGGTAAGAACATTCTCTATATCAACATCTTTAAGAAGAACGACAAACGAACCATTTACAACGCCGTGTACCGCGACGGGAAAGACGGCATTCATTATATGAAGCGTTTTGCCGTAACTTCTGTTACCCGCGACCGTGAATATGACTTGACACAGGGAACACCCGGATCGCGCGTGGTTTATTTCACAGCAAACCCCAACGGAGAGGCTGAGGTTATCAAAGTAACCCTGAAACCAAACCCGCGCATACGCAAAATCATATTTGAGAAAGACTTTAGTGAGATTGCCATCAAGGGAAGGCAGGCCATGGGAGTTATTCTTTCTAAATATGATGTGCACAAAATTGCACTCAAACAAAAAGGAGGCTCTACGCTGGGCGGACGAAAGGTTTGGTTTGACCGTGATGTGCTCCGCCTCAATTATGATGGCAGAGGGGAATATCTGGGCGAATTCCAAAGCGAAGACAGCATATTGGTAATTCTCAATAACGGAGAGTTCTACACAACCAACTTCGACCTGAGCAATCATTACGAAGACAATGTGCAGATTGTAGAGAAGTACGACCCGAATAAGGTGTGGAGTGCTGCTTTGTATGATGCCGACCAACAGAATTATCCGTACCTGAAACGTTTCTGTTTTGAAGCCGGATCACGCAAACAGAATTACCTGGGCGACAACAAAGAGAGCAAGCTCATTCTCCTGACGGATGAATATTACCCCCGTCTGGAGGTTATCTTCGGAGGACACGACAGTTTCCGCGAAAAACTAATCATTGATGCCGATGAGTTTATTGCCGTCAAAGGATTCAAGGCGAAAGGGAAAAGAATTTCGACTTTTAACATAGAGGCCATCAATGAATTGGAGCCGGTACGCTTCCCTGAAGAAAAGCAGGAGGCAAATGAAGGTGACGATGAAACGGAGGAAATAGAGAACCTAGACCCTGACAACGGTAAGAGTGAAGACGATATTATTGATGAAATAACAGGGCAAATGAAGCTCTTTTAAGTCAGATATGAAATGACACATAAAGCCATGATAAAACGTATGTCCCAAACCATAAAGAGATTATTTATGGTTTGGGGCATTTGTGTATTTGCACAGACTGCATTGCAAGCACAAGAAGATTCGCTAAAAGCTAGCAGGTACCTGATGCGTGCCACTCTTTACGGAGTAGGATACTCTAATGTGTATGACACGTATCTTTCTCCGCAGGAATATAAGGGGATGGACTTCAGGGTAACTCGCGAAACCATGCGGATGACCACGCTATTTGACGGGAATGTATCTGCGCAAAACTTTTTTCAGGCTAACTTGTCGTACACGCACAACAGAGCCGACAATAACAATACGTTTGCCGGATTAGTGAACTGGAATTATGGTTTGCATTATCAATTCAGGATAACGGAAAACTTCAAATTGCTGGCAGGTGGACTAGCCGACTTTAACGGTGGCTTTGTATATAATCTGCGTAATACAAACAATCCGGCTTCTGCCAAGGCTTATATCAATCTCGACGCTTCGGGCATGGCAATCTGGCACGTCAAAGTGAAAAATGTGCCCTTAACGCTGCGCTATCAGCTCAATGTTCCGGTAGCGGGTGTGCTGTTTTCGCCCAACTACGGACAGTCTTACTACGAAATATTTACGTTGGGTAACAGTGACGGGGTAGTGCGGTTTACTTCTTTGCACAACCAACCGTCATTCCGGCAGATGCTTTCGGTGGACTTCCCGGTGGGGAGTTCCAAAGTAAGAATGAGCTATGTGTGCGACATACAGCAATCTGATGTCAACGAGATACAGACACATATTTACTCGCATGTGTTTATGGTGGGATTCGTTAAAGACCTCTATCGCATTAAGAATAAAAAAGGAGCTCCTTTGCCGCCTTCCGTGCGGGCATATTAAAGAAAGACAGAAATGAAACGACATATCAAATACTTGATTCTGCTCACTGTTGTGTTGTTCTCTTCCTGCATAGGAGAAGAAGAATACGATAACTCTCCGCAAGGTAACTTCGATGCCTTATGGACTATCATTGATGAGAAATATTGTTTCCTTGATTACAAAGGAATAAATTGGGATAGCATCTACACCGTTTATCAGAAGAAACTGACTCCTACCATGAGTGACGAGAATCTTTTTGAGGTATTGGGCGATATGCTCGATGAACTAAAAGACGGGCACGTGAACCTTTACTCTTCCAGCGACGTGGCGCGCTACTGGAATTGGTACGAGGATTATCCGAGGAATTTTAATGAAGCCATTGTTGAAAAATACCTGGAAACCGACTATCGCATTGCGGGAGGAGCCAAATACACTATTTTAGATGACAACGTGGGTTACATCTATTACGAGAGTTTCAGTAATCCGATAGGCAATGGAAACTTAAATGAAATATTGCAATACATGGCCATTTGCGACGGAATCATCATTGATGTTCGCAATAATGGAGGAGGAAATTTAAGCAATTCGTCTACTCTGGCATCGCGCTTTACCAACGAAAAAGTACTGACCGGTTACATCAGACACAAAACGGGGAAAGGGCATAGTGATTTCTCTGATCCGGAACCTATTTATCTGGAGTCTTCCAAACAGATCAGGTGGCAAAAGAAGGTGGTGGTGCTGACCAACCGTCATGCATACAGTGCGACCAATGATTTCGTCAACTCCATGAGATACCTGCCTTTGGTAACTACTGTAGGCGATCAAACCGGAGGCGGATCGGGCATGCCTTTCTCTTCGGAATTGCCCAACGGATGGTCGGTACGCTACTCGGCCAGTCCGCATTTTGACGCGGAAATGAACCAGATTGAATTTGGTATTGATCCCGATGTTACTGTTAATATGGAAAAGAATGACGAAGATAAAGGGATTGATACAATCATTGAAACAGCCCGGAAACTAATAAAAAATTAACTTTATAAGCAAATTGTTTGCGAAACCGGAAAAAGTACTTATCTTTGCACCGCAAAACAAGGTAACTATTGCCTGCATGAGCGGATGTGGCGTAATTGGTAGCCGCGCCAGACTTAGGATCTGGTGTCGTGAGACGTGTAGGTTCGAGTCCTATCATCCGCACATAAAAAGAGGTTTGTCACAAGTGGCAAACCTCTTTTTGTATATACATACTTCTGCAACTACTGCTGCAGCGTTATACTCATTAAGCCTATCACCACATCGTTTGAGAGGGTTTCCAAAGTAAGATGACTTAATGTTTTCTTGGGATTCAAGGGCATATCGAGCAATACGCCTGCTCCACCGGGAATTTCACGACCATACACGCCTTTAATAGTCAAATCCTTCTCTAGGTTGTTGCTTACCAACCCCGAAAGCAAATGCACCCGATAAGGGCGTGGCGCCTTGATACTGAAAGCAACGTTATCAACGAAAAAGTCTTGCTCAATAGGACACCAGTTTTCCGGATTAATCAATTCCAAAGAATCGCAACTGCCATCTGTATAATGTACCTTTACAATTCCGTTAACGATGTGGCATTGCATGTGATTGGTACTGCCCGCCATTAATAAGTAAGCATGCGATGCACTACCCGTAAGCGGCACCCGAATGCTATCGGGATAATTATCCCACAAAGAAGTAAATGCAATGTTGTTTCCCTCCGACGGTGTTCGGAAGTTGACCCCGAACGGTGTAGCAAACAACTGGTTTCGCACTTTCTTCCGAAGTCCCGAATCGTCTATCACCGCTGTAGTTTTAGGATGACACCACTCACCTATTCCTTGTTTGGGCAATTGCAATGTTGTATACGGAGAGCGGGGAGTTAAATATTCATTCTTAAAAATGGCAGTAACCGGTGCGTTCCACAAACTATCCATGTTGACCGGTCGGCAATGTGCAGACACTACCTTCGAGAAGGCTGCCGCAGCGTCTTTACTCTCCTCCTCCACTTGTATTTCTATGGGTAACCACCAAGACAGATCACCTTGCCGCACGCGTGCAAAGGCTGTTCGCCCTCCGGGAGCACCGGTAACCACTGCCACAAACTCTTTGGGATTGATGGGAATACGAGTTTTCAAGAAAACGTTTTGAGGATCATATAGTTCCTCCATAGTCAATGATTGGAAGGAGATTTTGGCTACGTCACCTTTTTTGTATGCCTTGCCCGTTTGCAACAAACCGGCCTCAACAGGACGACCTGCCCATTCAATTTTTATTTCCGCGGTTTTAGCCGAAGGAATTTCAATAAGCAAGCAAGGATAGCCAACGGACGTTTCATTTTGTTTCCACTGAGTTTTTTTGCCATTCACCGTAACAGTTACCACACGATCCATACGGGCACGACATTGCAACTCAATGGTTAACGGTTTATCAAAGCGGGTGGACACCCGGTACACGTCACTTGGGCCTTCTTGTTGGTAAACAAATGAAATGTCAGGCGTTTCGAGCGAAGCGTAAGGCCATTCAACCGGGAATCCCGGGCGAAGCAGCAAACGGTTATTCAACAAGTCGGGAACAATGCCGTAAAGTCCTTGAATCAAAGCACGTGAGGCAACTCCTATGGGATCGCCGAAATCTCGGTAACACTCACCGCGTGCCGCATCATAAAAGCTAACCTGACCAAAATTACCCGGGCTTCCTCCCAAGTACATACCATCGAGAACGGAGCTTTTAAGAAGTTTAAAAGCCTCATCATTGCGTCCGGCCTGCCAATAAGCCAACGAGGTGTGCATCACTTCGGCAAATGCCACATTATTGATACTCCATGAATAAGGCAACCAATTCGTAGTAGAGATCGTTTCGAACTGCTCATCTTTAAGCCCTTCGGCACGGACGGGAATATGGGGAATAGCTGTATCTACATACCGAGTAGCCTGATACGCCTGAAAAGGATCGGCCGTTTCACTATCAATAGCATGATAAACAGTCCAGACCGCTGCACTTTCATGCACCCGTTTATGCCCCATGAAGTCTTTGTATTCTGCCCAATGTCCTTTGGATGGTATCCAAAGTTGTTCGTTCATGGCCTTGAGTATTTGGGCAGCCTCCGAAGCATAAGGTGACGGGTCTTCGCCAATGAGCCGGGCTATCTCGGCAGCCATCTTATTCGCTCGATAGTTGTAGGCCGACGAATGTGTTACTGCACCCGAATTATAATAGAGTGCGTCACTGGCCCATATACAAGCGTAAGCATCATACAATCCATCGTTATCGGGATCGAAATTGCGTTTCTCCCAGTCAAGATGACGAACCAAAACGGGCCACATCTTGCGAGCATAAGCCAAATCGCCCGTCCAATTGAAATGCCACAGCAATTCATCTGTATAACATAAGTTCATGTCGTAGTGATGCATCTGATCATTGCGGTTTGGGTTCCGGCAAATGTATCCGTTACTATACTGCGGTGTACCCCACTCTTTGATGGAACGGGCCAGATTCATCTCTGGATCTTGCGCGGGATGCTGTTTAACCTGTGGTTTATGGGTGACCTGACTCGCCGCATACGCATCAAAATGCTTTCGTGCCCGGTCGTGCCAGCCCAGAACATCGCCTGTGTAAGCTGCGCGCCAACCGCTCAAAGGCATGCGCCAGCCTATGGCTCCGTGTAACCAGACTTCACCATCCCATATACCGTCGGCCGCAACGCTTAACGCGCCTCCCAAGGTATTAAAATAAGGATCAGGAGTTGAAATACGAATGCGCTCGGCCAAGGTACGACGAGTCCTTTCTGCTTTATCAAACAAAGCGGAAAGAATCACGGGAGAATCGGACGGTTCTCCGGAATGCAACAGAAAGTACTGTTCTTTTTGGAGTAGCACACTTCCGTGTAAACGAGGTAATTCATCGGTGGTAAGCTTGGATCCGGAAGGGAATAACCCACTCAGTACACGAGCACCCGTTTTGGATTTTTGTCCGAAAGTAACTTGGAACTGATTGTTTTTGATGGCATATACATTGCCCGAACAATATTCGGGCTTCAAGTCGAAACAATCAGCAGGATCTACTCCCATATCGCCTTCCCGACTGAAACGTTTGTCGGCCGCACCTCCAAATAACCAAGTCAACTCAATACCCGAAGGAATATTCTTACTCTCAATTTTCCAGATAGCTCCATCGGTATCGGGTAATGCCAGCGCAGTAATGACAAGAACACCGTTTTTACCCAATATCGGATCGGTTATCTTATATATACGACTTCCCGCCCGATAACGAGATTCAATACGCGATGCATGATTGAGTGACAGAACACGGTTTTTCAATCGCAGTCCTAAAGTCAGATTTCCTCCCATGCGGGGTAAATACAATGCGAATTCAGGCACATCACTTGTCTCCAGGCGGAAACCGGAATGACTGCCATATAAGGCACGGTTAAACTTGCGATCGCCATTAACGATTACAAAGTCTTCCCCATCCGGATGGTAACGCAACTTTCGGGCAGACGTATGTTTTCCTTCGTTCAATGAAGCAAGAGGCTGGCCCAATGCTTCACTGGAAAGAATACACAACAGAATGAAAAGGGTACAAAGCGCAGTAATCTTTCTTTTTCTCATAATAGTTTCCAAACAAAAGAATTAAGGCATGGGATTAAGGCCTTCCCATCGCACGTTCCACTTTCCGTCTTTCGGGAAACCGGGGGTCTGCTCTTTGCAACCGTCCCAACCTGCACACATCATAGCCACAGCCGTAAGCAGACCGCCATTGCCGGGTAGATAAACTCTGAGACGCCCGTCCTGGTAATTATGTCCGTTTACCAAATACGTATTTGTTCGTTTCTCCATCAGTAAGGCTCCCACTGCTTTTTCAGGTTCTCCTAAACGAGCGGCGTTCATTGCGGTCATAGGATAATCCCATCCCCAAGTTTTACCCCAGTTCCAATTATCCCAAATCCAATGAAGCGTATTCTTCATATAGTCTTCCCGAATCAATTTGCACATGGGCAAAACACCGACAGAGCCAAGCACCGCCATGTGGTCTGAAGTAAAACGGATATCTTTATAGGTATCGACAGCTGTTTCAGCTGCCAAGTATAACTTATCTTCATTGTAAGCCAAAGGAGAGAGTTTATCAATCATCTCATCCCACTGCAGGTTACGCTTTTCTCCGGAACGTTCGCGCCATTTTTGTGCCGTTTCCATGGCAAAATGCCAATAAGAAAGTTCAAAAGGAGGGTTCACTGTCTCGGCCGCACGCAATGTTTCTTGAGCCGGGATAGCTCCTTTAAGCACAAAGCGACCTTCCAACTCATCGTACGTGGCAAAAGAATACATGAACTTAGCTGTTTCCTGCACCAAACGATTGTATTTCTTAATCACTTCTTCACTGGGGTTGGCACGATAAATCAGTTCGGCCAAATAAATAAGGTGAGGTTGCTGCCAGATAAGAAAGCTTCCTACCTTTGATGGCGCTTCCAATGCTCCGGGATCAGTCATCTTCATCCATCGAACTCCTTGAAACCCTTGGCGTCTTGCTATTTCACGGGCTATGGGTTCAGCCTTTTCATACCATCCGAGAGTACGGTCAAGCAAGTCAGCTCGGTTCCAAAGCGCAAACTGTGCCTGATGCCACCAAATCATTTCTAAATGGAACTTGCCAAACCACGAATTGTAAGTCAGCCCTGTTTCCTGCGGCGGGGTGGTCCCTGCGCACTGGATAGCCAATAGATACTGGCTAAGTACCACGCGACGTTCCAGTTCTTTGGCACGGGAATCTGTGCACAATGAGAAGTCAACCGCACCTCCTTTTTTCCAGAAGGAAACCCAATATTCAGCAGCGGCAGACAGGGTTTGGTCCACATTTACTTTCTCCTTAGATGGAGCGTCAGAAGTAAACTCGCAAGTAAAGGCCAAAGAATCACCTTGAGGAGTCAAAACGAAATAGTTCTTTTCCTTCTCTTTTATAGTTGCATTGCCTTCCCAACGGATAGTCACGTAATAGGTGGTAGCATCCAAAACTCGTTTCAATACGGCCGATTGTGCATCTTGAGCGATGATTGTCGTTGAATGTTTATCATTCACATTCCATAAACAGGCATCATCACAATGGCCTCCGGTAGGATAAGGGAAGTGAAACTTAACACCCGAATGCCCGGTACTAGTGATACGCGCAGCAATCAGGTCTGCCTTAGGATGAACGGCTGTCTCTACTTCATAGGGAACACCTGCTATCTTGTAACTACTGTGAATAACCCCTTTCCACATATCCAGTGTCTGGTGAATATCTGTAAAATCAGTCGGGGTTACTCTCTCTGATAGTTCTAAGCCAACAATACCCAAATGCAGACGATGTGGGTTTACTCGAAACCAATTGGCTGCATCTTGCTGACGACCTTTTTCATTAAATTGAGTAGAATAGGGTTCCAAGCGCCCACGACCGAAATCATAATTCTTAAGAGTTTCTTCGTGACGATATCCTTCAGGGTTGGCGAATGCATGCCATCCCCACTGACTTTGAGTTCCAAGGGGCACGCCATTGGAATACATGGCCGGAAAAGTTTGTAACCCAGTTGCATCAACTGTATAGGCAAACTCTCCGTTGCCAACAGAAAGTGAAGCCAAAGAATCAAAGGAACTAACCTGAGGATTATTCCTTGTAACAAGGGCCTCTCTGTCAATAGGAGATTGCTTGCCCGCACCACATGCTCCGAGGATCAGAGCAGCCAATGAATAAAATAGTTTTTTCATGGTATTATCATTCGAATTATTTATTTCTAAAATCAAAGTATAAGTTCAAACGTATGCCTTCGTCTCCTTTCTTAATACGGATATTTCCGGGCTGGCTCTGAGGCCCATGCTGAGAAACCGGCTTAAAGGAACGTATGGCAGGAATATCAAACAAAAAAGAAATATCGCCGGCTGGGAAGTCGGGCATGGTATTCACACCATCTTGTCTGCCTTTAGGCTCTTCCGGTGTAAAAAGGCGGAGGAAAACTCCATCGCTAGCCGAATAAACAGTAAAAGGAGTTTCTTTATTCTCTATAGTCGCCCAATATAAATTAGCATGATAGCCTTTAAACTCGGGATAGACGAGATTTTCAAAGGATTCACCGGTAATTGTATTGTTGTAATCCTTATGCCATATTCCATAATTCGTTCCCGGAACACGATTCTTCCAAACTCTGTAAGGGCCTCGGCCAAACCAACGCATGCCCGTACACTACTTTTCCGGATATGAGAAGGTCAATCCCAAATTATAGACTTGCTCATCCATAAACGCATCATCGAAACCACCTCCCCCAGAGGCACGATTAAGCAGTACCGCATTCATATTAAGGAGGCCGTCGGCCGACATACGCCACACGATGGAGTCAACACCGCCTACATAATTGACACAAAACACCGCATCGGTACCATCCATCCTGCAAGTTGAACGTATTGGCTTCATTTTCATTCCAACAGCAACCGGTCCTTCTTTGAAAGGGACTTGTTTATTTAAAGAGTTCAACACGCTGATAATCTTCCCATCTTGCTTTGTAAATGTAACAGTTACATGCTTAGCAGACAAAGTGACCGTGGAGTCTGATTCAGTTAAAAGAGCCGTTTCATCAGAAGAAATTAGGGCACGCTGCTTCTGAAAATAATCAGCCGCATAATGTATGGGCCACGTCCAGTTACAAATGCTTTTGCCTGTAGCATCAAATGCCTCTAGTTGAAGAACATCTCCTTCGAAGAAATTTTCAGGAACTTGCATCACAGCACGTCCGGTCTCACCCGGATGAAGCGAAGGTAATACAACCTCTCCAGATGCAAGCAAAGATTGTTGCCCCCCTTTTAAAGGAGACGGAGCCGCATATATTTGATACTTCATAGTACACTGACTTAAGTTCGTAAACAAATAGTTGTTGCTCAACATGAATTCACCTTTGAATGAAGATGTTATGTATTGTTTCTTGATTTGGATAGGCGACCATACCTCGCGTACAGTATAATAGCTTCCCTCTTTCTCACGATAGGGTCCCAGAATTCCATCTGGTGCATTAAAAGTTTCAGAGTCAAGTATTCCCCCTTTGTCAGCACGCTTCACTGCATTATCGCAAAAATCCCACATGAAACCGCCTGCAAACAATGGATGACGAGTATAGTTGTCCCAAAAATCTTGCAAACCGGCTCCGTGTCCCTGATCATATTGACCATGCATGAATTCGGTTGGCATAAATACATTATACCCGTTAGTAAAACGAGCCACACCTGTTAAATAGGCCGGATAGTGGTGCGTATCAAGTTGGTTGAAATCAGCCCAAGGGTGTATGACGTGTCTTTTTTGTATATCATAATCAGCAAAATGCTGATCTAGAGCATTGTTCCAACCTCCCTCGTTACCATTACTCCATAAAACAATGGAAGGATGATTTACGTCACGAAGCAACATCTCACGCTGCAATTTAAGTCCGGTAGAAGTATCATAGGAATTCTGCCAACCAGCCAGTTCGTCGATGACAAACAATCCTAACGAATCGCACATCTCTAAAAAATGAGTATCGGGAGGATAATGAAAACGAACCGCATTCATATTCATTTCTTTTATGAGAAGTGCATCCTGCAAACTTATTTCCCTGTTTGTAGTCCTTCCGCCATCGGGATGAAAAGAATGTCGGTTAATACCTTTCATGGTCACTTTCGTGCCATTCACATAAAGACCGTCTTTAGGTTTGAACTCTACCGTTCTGAAACCAATGCGTTCCTGATAAGTATGTATCATTTCGCCTTTTTCATTAAGTAAGCTCAGTGTCATCAGATAAAGATTAGGAGTCTCCGGAGTCCATGTTTTAACCCCCTTCCAATTCACCGATATTCGCTGCACAGAAACAGTGTCTTGCAGAGATATGGATTGTGGAAGAAAGGTACCTCTGTCAGTCCCTACAGGAGCAATTAAAGCAACGAGATGGCATCCTTTCTTCAGGTTATTAAATTGTATTTTGGCTGAAAGAATTCCCTGCGAAGAAGCATCAACAGCAACGTGCTGAATGTGTGAGGTTGGTTTCGCTTCGAGCCACACCGGACGATAAATACCTCCGAAAGTCCACCAGTCAGCCATTCGCTCTGCAGCATTGACGCTTTTATTTAGAGAGTGCTTGCGAACAAAAACCTCCAATTGATTTTTTGCACCATATTTTATTTTATCTGTTATATCGTATGAGAAACGGTAAAACCCTCCTTGATGCGTATCTCCGGCAGACATTCCATTGATCTTCACATCTGTGTCGGTCATCACTCCATCAAAATAAATGCGGATAATTTTGCCCTTCCATGCTGCAGGAACCTTAAAAGAATAACGATATAAACCTGTTTCCATACTTGGCACAGCACCTTTTGTCTTGTACCATCTACCATAAGTATATTCACCAAACCCTTGAAGTTCCCATTGAGAAGGGACCTCAATCTTACTCCATTTACCGCTTTTGTGACCATTAGAGCAGAAAAAATTCCATGTAATTGTATTACCTAGACCTTTACCTGATAAATAGAGTGTCTCTGTCTTTTGAGCGTACACACAGAGTGAAAAGAAAAGAAGAAAGCATGCGCTTACAAATTTCATGATATTAGCATTATAGTTTCAAAGTTCATAAAGCGTAAAGATCATGAATATAAAAGAGAAATAAGGTAATTAAAATGTCATAATCATTAGTAATAATGACGTTTTAAGAAGATTTTCGGTTTATTCTTCACCACCTCTTGCATACGTACGGTATTCTAGAGGAGTAAAACCGGTACGTTTCTTGAAAAGAGAGAAGAAGTGTTCTGTCGATTTATAATCAAGCATGAAAGAAATTTCTTTCACTGATTGAGATGTGCCGGCAAGTAACTGCTTGGCCTTTCGAAGCTTCAATTCTTGAAAATATTTGGCCGGAGCGTAGCCTGTATAGTCCTTAAAAACTTTTCGAAACCATGAATAGCTTATATTAAGTCGCATAGCTAGTTCCTCAGGATCAATGTTTTTAAAAACGTTTTCGTTCATTATAATTTTAGCCTGCTCTATTTTTTGATCAACATCTCCCATCTCAAATATCTTATTTTTGGAGATAGAAAGAATTAAACCAATCATGTGAAGTACAATTCCCGAAAGATACTGCTGTGCCGAGATCTTATCAGATTCTGCAATTTCTATTGCTCGGGTAAATAGAGAAACTAATTCTTCATTAAGACCGACCTCCAAGACTTGATTTTCACGGGTAATGAATGAGTTTTTAATTATGTTATCAATGATTGTCCCTTCGAAACCGATATAATATTCGTTCCAACCTGTCTGTTGAAGAGGATGATAGGTATGCCACTGATCTGGAAACAGAATCATCAGCCTTCCCTTACAGACTTGCCGCTCGGGAGTGGAGTCAGAAGCAAATAATCCGCGCCCTTTGGTTATATAAACAATTTGATATTCAGGCAGGATACGGCCTTTCGATGCATTAAAAAAATATCCAGAGGGGTGATCCTTGAGGGGATAAGGAGAGTTGGGTTGTATTGCTTGATAGCCGACCGTGTTTACCCAAAGACCAAACTGGTGATCTTTGTCATTTACAATAAGGTACTTGAATTCTACTCCTAAATCATTAAAACTCTTAGTCATATCCGAAAAGTCACATTGGTCTAAGGAGCAAAAATAAACATTAAATCCTATAAACTAGTATATTACAATAAAAAAAACATCTTCTTTTAAATCGATAAAAAGCAAGAGTATGGTAGAGAAACGAGAAAACACTTCATATATAACCTTGCAAATACAAAGTATTTTCTCGCATCGCTATGCAAATAACATCATTTTTTCATAACAATTTTATCATATTGCTCTTCGGCTTTGATTTCACTGTATTTAGGCGCATCAATCATTTCAACAAGAGCACGTAATACCGGTCCCTCTCCCATTGGATCATTTTCTTGCACCGGACGATTATAATAATATGCCAATGAAGGCATGATGCCCGTACCAACACATATACCTTTTACATCGCCCTGATCAGAGATGAGGCGCATCATTCCTTTAAGGCCTTGTTCTGCAACATAAATAAAGTCTGGATGTAACCAACCTTCTTTAACCCCCTTGGCTATTCCAAAAACAAACATGGCCGTGCCGGTTATCTCTTCATAAGAATCTTCTTTATCCAATAATTGATGCCACAAACCATTTTTCCCTTGATACCGAGCTACACCACTTGCCTGTTGACGAAAGTTCCGAAGCAACTCTTCGCGTAGAGGATGCTCTTTGGGTAACACAGCCAACAAATCCGCTTGCGCCATAAAAACCCAACCATTTGCTCTGCTCCAGTGAGCAACTCCATGTTCCTTATTGTCTGTATGATAACAATGATAATAAATGCTTTTCTCCGGACACCACAGATAACGAGTATAATTAAGAACTTGATTGGCAGCATCGTCATAATATTTACTGTCAGCAGTCAATTTGCCCATTCTAGAAAGAAAAGAGATCGCCATGAAGGCATCATCTGCCCATATAGTATTCTCGTGAGGCCAAATGCGAGCGATTGTACCATCTACCAAACGCGGTTCAGCGTAATTCAAATGGCTGGCTGTTTCATTTATATAGTTCAAGAATGATTTATGAGGGTATTTCAACTGTAATTCAATCAAACTAGCTCCCATCGGACCATTATCATCTAGACGTTTAGCACGAAAAATCATGTGCCAACTTAATTTGCGTATGGCTTCCCATCCTCCATCTTTAAATGCCTGATCATATTGCTTACGGAAGAATTCAAGATTTCCTTCATTAAAAACAAAATTCATATTTTTAAGTACATACTTTTCATACTTAAGGTCGCCCAGTTTATTCCCTAATTCCATCAGAGCCATGTTAGTCACCCCATTTGTATAATGCCACTGTGTGTATTTTGACACCACTTTCACATCTTGATTAACGGGAATACCCTTCACCGAATTGTATTCTTCACCTGTTTTGACGTTTTTAAAGTCATAAGTAGTAGTATTTAATATACGATCGGCTATCTTCATGGCCACTTCTTTTGGAGACATATTAGTCTGGGCACTAAGCGACAGGTGTAAAAGAGGAAATATGCTAAGGAACAAGCATTTATTGACTTTCATAATTATCAGATTTTTAAACTTAACAATGTAGATTCGTAGAAATAATAAGTGTGCCATATGTACAGCACACTTATTATAAAATGGTATATAAGAAAAGATATTCTTATTTGGGCAAATTAAAGGCTACTTTAAGCTCTTCCATTAAAGCTTCAGACATTCCATCGGGTTCAAAACCCATAGATTTTGCAGTCAGGTAGATTTGAGCGGATTTTGAAAGCGTATCAATCATGTCAAAAGCCTCCATGACATTTTCACCAACAGCGCAAACACCATGTTTCTCCCACATAACAACGTCATACTCTGCCAATTCCTTAACTGTAGCTTCTGCTAATTCAACTGAACTTGGCAGAGCGTAGGGAATGATACCTAAACCTCGGGGGCAGAAAGCTCTTGTTTCAGGAATCATACTCCAAAGAAGTTTTGTCAATACATCTTTCTTGAGGAAGGCCGGATTGTGAGTCATTGCAACTAAATCAATCGGGTGAGTATGAACAGCCGCTTTATAAGTAGAACCACTTCCAATAAGATAATTATGCATAGACAAATGAGATGCCAACTCTGAAGTCGGTTTCACCGGATTGTCCGCTATGATTACATAACTTGCACAGTCATCATTAATACGTATAACAGAACCGTTTTCCATTGGCCATCTGGCCAAGTCACGCATTCTTTTATTAGTGCCTTTGCAAAAGAAATAGCAGCCTTTGAGATGCGGCAAAGTAGTTCCTATCTGCATAATATCACTAATAGGTTCCATTCCTTTGATTTCATCATCTACAAATTCTGTAACGTTGATGGTGATATTTCCACCATTGCGTTCAGCCCATCCTTTTTGCCACAGATATCCGGCAACCTCAGCTACATTAGCAACCTGTCTTGCCAGTTCAGGACGATTATCTAAAATTGATTTCATAATAAATCTGTATTTTTTAAGCTTGCGCCATTGCCACAACAATAATAGAAGAGACCAATACCACCAAACCGGAAAGTAAGACCATAATCGTGAATTTGTTAGCGCCCTTCCATTCTTTTAATATCATACCCCATACGTTACTAAATGTAACATTGAGAGACATCAAAATACTCCATGAAAAAGCGAGTAAAACCGGACTTTCTTCAAGAAAGCTTTTACCCATTTCCAATCCAAAAAACTGAGAATACCAAAGACCACCCGCCAAAGCACAGAACAATACATTATTAATCCATGTTGAACGACTCACACTAAAGTATTCTTTACCTGTTTTATTCTTAATGTTCTGTTGCAAACAATATGCTGCATTGGTCATAAAACCACCAAACGTGACTAGAAAAATAACAGGCAAACCTGCATATAGTCCTTCTACTCCTGCAGATATGGCAGCTTCTTTAATAGGGGTTCCAGCTTCAAGTCCTAAAGCGAAACATGCACTCATTACGCCTGCAAGAAGCGCCACAAGCAAGCCTTTAGTTAAAGCAAAATCTTTAACAGCAGCTTTTCTTTCCTCTTCAGTCATGTTCTTGGAACGCAGACTTCCTGCATAACCTATGATTGCTATACCGGCCAAGGTAATACAGACACCAATTAATAGCATCAATCCTTCACCTTGAAACAGATCTTTTCCAGAAAATATGGCAGGAAATAAGGTACCGAACCCGGCACAAGTACCCAATGCAATACTTTGTCCCAATGCCACACCTAAATAACGCATACTAAGTCCAAAAGTCAATCCTCCGACTCCCCATAGTACACCATAAATAATAGATGGCAAGGCTCCACCTGAAGCCCACAATTGGAACAAATCACTTCCGGCGGGAACTCCTAATAGTGCTCCTAAGAAAGGAAAAACTAACCAAGCGAATACTCCTTGTACTAGCCAAAAGTTTTCCCAACTCCATTGTTTCACTTTATTAATAGGAACATAGGAACTGCTTTGCCCAAAACTGCCTATAGCAATAATAAAAAGTCCGATAAGTGTGTTCATGATATGTATTGTTGTTTAAATAACGCTCGTCAATTTATCTTTTTGAAGTAACTTCTTGTTCGTATTTCTGTATCTCAGAAATAAATGTTTCCCCAACCGGAACATTATTTTTCAAACAGAACATATCCCAAACAGCATTCCAAGGTAAAGTCTTTGATTCTTCAAGAAGTGCCAGACGCTCAAACAACTGATCGTTTGCTTCATATTCACGCAATTTAGCAATCGGTTCAAGTAGTCCCTGCAAGAAACATTTTTGCGTAGCACGACTACCAACTACGTATGCACCAATACGGTTGATACTTGCGTCAAAGTAATCAAGTCCGATGTGTACTTTATCTAAAGCACCACAACGTACAATTTCTTTTGCCAAGTCCAATGTATCATCGTTCATGATTGTTACGTGGTCACTATCCCAACGAATTGGACGACTCACATGCAACATGATTTCAGGAGTGAAAAGCAGCAGCGAAGAAATTTTATCCGCAATGCTTTCTGTCAGATGGAAATGGCCTGTATCAAGCGTTACCATCTTGTTATTCTTTGAACCATAACCTAAATAGAAATCATATGAGCCAACGGTGTAGCTTTCTGCTCCGATACCAAATAATTTGGCTTCGATACAGTCTTTCATATTATCATATTTAGTCGCAAAAATTTCATCTAACGATTGTTTTAAAAGTTCGCGATAGCGTAAACGATTTACGGTTTGATCCTTACTTCCGTCATGAATCCAAAGATTCATAATACAAGGATCTCCTTGAAACTGCCCCATCGCTTCTGCTATAGCACGACTACGTTTGGTATGCTCAATCCAGAAATTGCGTATGTCATTATCAGGATTGCCTAAGGTAAGACTTCCACTTTTGGGGTGAGAAAAAGAAGTAGAGTTAAAATCAAGTTTCATTCCATTCTCCTTAGCCCACTCCATCCAACTTTGGAAATGCTTCGGTTCAATTTCGTCGCGATCAACAAACTTTCCTCCGAAATCGCCATATGTTGCATGCAAATTCAAACGGTGAGTTCCAGGAATATAGCTTGCAGCCTTCAATATGTCTTGACGTAGCTCCTCTATATTCCTTGCTTTACCCGGATGATTACCTGTAGCTTGGATTCCGCCAGACAACTGTCCATCAGGGTTTTCAAAACCTGTAACATCATCAGCTTGCCAGCAATGAAGTGACAACGAAATCTTTTGTAATTTTTCAATAGCCTCATTGGCATCTACACCTACAGCAGCATAGCGTTCAAGAGCTATATCATAGGCTTTCTTTACTAATTCTTCTTTCATAACACAAATTCTTTTTATGTAAATAAACTATTTTTTTAGATCAATAATCTGCAAAAACCTCTTATATGCGCAATTCCATTCTTCTGTATCCTGAGGGGCAAATATTGTCAAAGGAATCGATGAATTTATTAATTTTCTCATTTCATCCATGCCGGATGACTTTTCGGCTGCCATTGCCTGAACCATTATATTCCCGATTGCCGTAGCCTCCGACGGGCCTGCGACAACTGTAATGCCGGTAGAATTTGCTGTAAATTGATTCAATAAGTCATTACGACTTCCACCACCAATCACGTGAAGTACTTCTATCGGACGGGGAGAAAGAGCTATCAGTGAGTCGAGAACATGTCGATAGCGCAATGCAAGACTTTCAAAAATACAGCGTACAACACGCGCACGAGTATCTGGAATTGGCTGATTGGTTAAAGCACAATACTCGCAGATTGCACTTTCCATGTTTGAAGGATTACTAAACAGTGCATCATCTGGATTAATAATGCTCCGGAAAGCCTCCGATTTCTGTGCTTCAGAAATTAATTCAGGGTAAGATGTTTCCTCCCACTCGCTTCTGCAGCGCTCAAGCAGCCACATACCACAAATGTTTTTAAGCAAACGAATAGTACCCTCAACACCACCTTCATTTGTAAAGTTAAATAATTCAGTTTGTGCGTTAATAACAGGCTTATCTATTTCAATTCCCATAAGTGACCAAGTTCCACTGCTTAAATAAGCAAAATTCTTAGTCAATGCTGGGACTGCAGCCACAGCAGAACCTGTATCATGGCCAGCCACAGCTACCACAGGAATAGCGCCGAGACCAGTTAACTTTTGTACTTCAGCAGTTAAGGTTCCAATCAATTCTCCAGGGTATACGAAACGGCCAAAATTATCTTCTGTCAAGCCCAAAGAAGACAGCAATTCTGGCTCTAACTTACGAGTGTGAGCATTCACCAACTGAGCTGTAGATGCGATGGTATACTCAGTTACCATTTTACCGGACAACATATACGATAAAGCATCAGGGATAAACAAGATTTTATCTGCAGACTCCAACGAACTATCATTATTCCGGCGTAGAGTATCTAGTTGAAATAACGAGTTAAAATTCATCACTTGAATGCCCGTAAGTTCATACACCCTAGTCCTTGAAATCCTATTAAAATAGGTTTCAGGAGCACCGATAGTATGGGGATCACGGTATGCATAAGGCTGACGAAGTATATGACCATCTTTACCAATACAAACAAAATCTACCCCCCAAGTATCAATACCGATTGAAGTGATTTCTATTTGCTTTTGAGCCGCGATTTTCAGTCCTTCAATGATGTGCTGATACAAAGCATTTATATCCCAATAAACATGACCACTAACTTCAATCAAATGATTTGGAAAACGATTAACCTCTTCCAATTCGAACCCTTTATCTGTAAAAGCTCCCAATATGGTGCGTCCACTCGTAGCTCCAAGGTCAACTGCAAAAAAACACTGTTTCATAATACGTGTTGTGATGAATTATTGTTAGAATAAGAAATTTACTCTGAATACTAGTCGTTTAACATAGCATATTACAAAACTAACAAGAATATAAATAATCGTTTATGTGTATTTTGATGGAAAAGATAGCATATTTGGCAATAACTTATTGTCCATATCAAATAAATAAAGTGTGTACAAAGAATATAGATTCCGTACACACTTTTATTTATTAGCAAAAACTGGTAAACTTCTAAATTTCAATAATATCTTAGTGAATTTTATCGCAGAAACGACTTGTTATTTTCTCACCCTTTTTATTATGTATATTAACATTCTTGAGTGTTATATTTTTGCTGTAAACAAATTCGGCTCCGTAGGTTGATGTAATATCAATATTCTGTAGTGTGATACCATCTATAGGCATCTCAGGAATACCATTAAAGAATAATGCTCTACGCGCGCCTGAACACACCAAGTTATCAATATAAATATTCTTAAAAACCGGTGTAGTTTCATCAACAGACATAGGCGTAACCTCATCGGGTTGCTTTATTCCACTTTCAAGTAGCTCCACTGCTGAAAGACCGCCATAATACAAATTAAATGTAACTGGTTCGGTAGCAATATCCATCATCGAAACATTTTTAACCCATATATTTTCTACAACTCCCCCACGACCTCGTTTACTTTTAAACCGCAGTCCCACATCTGTGCCAAGAAACTGACAATTAGCGACTGATATATTACGAACACCTCCACTCATTTCACTTCCTACAACAAAGCCTCCATGCCCTTTAAAAACAGTACAACCATCAACAATAACATTTTCCGTGGGACACCCACGCTTACGTCCATCTTCATCCTTCCCACTTTTAATACAAATACCATCATCCCCCACATCGAAAGTCGAATTTATAATGAGTACATTCTTACACGATTCCAAATCTAAACCGTCTCCATTTTGTGCATAACTAGGGTTACGGACTTGTATATCATCAATTATTATGTTCTCGCACATCAATGGATGTAGATTCCAAGCTGGAGAATTTTGAAATATCACTCCCTCAAGCAAGACATTTTTGCAATCAATAAGGCTTAACATCACAGGGCGTAAGAAATGGCGTATACTCTGCCATTCCTCTTCTGTTTTCAAATTACGCGGAACATTCATATCACTAATGCTATCACCTTTCAAAGACTCGGGATATGGAAACCAATAAGTAGGACGTTTAAAAACACCACCTCTAGATATTGTCTCTTTCCAAGTACTTTCATTTACTTTTTCGCGTTTCAACGGACGCCAAAAATGACCATTTCCGTCAATTGCTCCATGACCGGTAATAGCTACGTTCATTAAAGCCCTACCCGATATAGGTGATTGGCAACGCCGAGTATCCAAACCTTCAAAAGAAGTTTCAACCAATGGGTATAAATCGACATCTGGTGAGAACAGAATAACTGCTCCCTTCTCCAGATGCAGGTTAATATTGCTTTTAAGAATGATGGGACCCGTAAACCAAACTCCAGCAGGGACAATCAATTTACCACCCCCTTTATCAACCAAAGCATCAATAGCCTGGGCAAATGACTCGGTACAGAGATGTTCTCCATTTCCAATAGCTCCATAGTCTTTCAAGTTAACCTCATTAGCAGCGAAAACGGGTTCCTTCACACGAGGCATATCAAAAGGCAGATTTTTATATAAATATTCGTACTTATACGGTTCCGAATGCTGACAAGAAAACAATCCTATCAACATACCGCATAGCACGAGACTAGTATTCAGCAATTTCATAAGTTATTATTTGAAGATTATATATTCATGTGAGATAATCAATGCGTTATTGGTTCCATAGGAATAAGTCTTACTGGAGTCAGAAGACCACTTGGTACTGATTCCCAGTTTGCATATCCAGTTTTATTATAGTTCCGATCCACCATATTGATTTCTTTAAAGACACGCCATTCCTTACCTCTCCTGTCCAGATCGGCAATTCTATTGGCTGGAAGATTAGTGACTTCAATCTCAATTGTATTGATACCCGATTTCAAATATTTGCCTATCATACAACGAAATGGAACAGCCCATAATGTCGCAACAGATTTGTTATTAATAATAACCTTTGCACTTTCTCTGACATCACCCAAGTCAAGCATCCATTCAGGCGCTGAAAGGGGATTGATTACAAAAGTTGTTTTATAAACACCTGTTCCCATAGTATTTTTCACCTCCGGCAAATTATAATTAGTCCACGTTCCTACTTGTACCTGTTTCAATGTTCCATGGACCTCCGGCAGCGATGTGGAAAAGCAAAAGTCAAATTTGTCTATTCCAATTGAAATCCCCTCTCGAGACGTCTTGAAATATTTCCATGCTTTAACATCAACATCATATGCTGAAAATGTTTTTAGAATAATTGAAGATCCTGAAGACAGTTGCATATAAACTTCTGTCTGTCCGTTTACATTTCGCAAAGCAGCCTTACCTTGTTCACCAGTCATTGGGTCAAAGAAGAGTGCCGATTTAGCTTTCACTCCCAACGGAATCCATCCCTCCGTATCTTCGCTTTTCAAAGCCGATATAAAATAATGATAACCATCTTCATTACAACGCCTGATACAACTTAGTCCCCAATCCCTCTTCATTATTTCAGGCCGTACACCTGTCTGTCTCAAAGTCTCGGCATAATCATGACCAAACAAAATACGCTCTTTATTTTGCGACTTGAGTTTTTCTAACCATTGATTAAAATTCTCCCTACGCAAATCTAAGGCATTATAACCTGGAACATCCTCAGGAAAACGGTCTAGAAAAACAAGGGTCGCTCCTTCACTGGCCAATTTCACTAACTTAGCAAGCACATCATCTGGCATCAATTTCACACCGGGGATAATTAAAGCTTTGAAAGAAATTCCACCGCTCGTAACGATCTTACCGTCTACACATTGTGCATTACGTATAAAATTATCAGAAATATAATCCACATCATATCCTGCATTATATATCCGGTGCACTGCTTCAATAAAACGAGGGGCTCTCTGAGACATTTTATGAATGTCGAACATTAATAATCGGCCGTCTTGTTCTTGCCACATATCATATATCGGAAGATATAACAAAAAGTCATTATCCGGTGCACCCATCTGCAGAAAACTTTGACAACGAGATATATAGTCAAAAAAGGAAGGTGCATCTTTCCAAATACTATTAGTAGGGCTCATGTCTATAGACGCATAAAACTTCCAACCAGGCCACTCGGCCTCTTTAGGTGAATAAGTACAACCGTGAAAATAAGCATGATTTACTCCCGATACGAACATTAAATCGATATCAGGTTTACACTGCGACAATGAAGTGCGAAAATGTTCGGTAAGCCAGGTAAAGGTTTCAGACGAGATATAGGGTTTTCCCGCAATATGCGCAGCAGACGAAGCATATTTAAGCATTGACAGGTCTGAATCATTAGAACGAGTAAGCGAATCTTTTCTCAAGCCTTTAATATTAAAATCTGAGATACCAAAACCTTCACATTCAGGAACATCAACAGTTGCATACAAATCAATTAAGTTACCTGGCGAACCATGTGCTTGGTTACGAGTCTTAGCACCATGGCTATGAGCCCATTCCGTCCACTGTTTTGTAAAATTCTCCTGCAACAGTTCAGCCATCGTTTCTCTATAATCAGAAATAATACGAGCTGTATTATCAGAACGCACTTCCGACAGAAATTCGGGCAAATGTTCTTCTAATTTATATCCTCTTCTTAATGCAAACTCTTCAAAGAAGCCGGGTGTCCAATCAGCCTTATAGACTTCATAAGAATCATTAAAAAAATTATGAGGGTAAGAGACTTTACTATTCGAGAAAGCTTTATCAAAACGAGCCAGATAGTTTTCTACTGATTTTTCAGAAAAGTGGTCCATCACATATCCTTCTCCACCTGGAGCTGCTCTTTTTACCTTTTGAAGTGTTTTGCCGGTAAAAGCTGCAATAAGCCGCCAGTTTTCCTTGGAAGCCTTCCAATTCAGCATCCCTTTGCTATCCACCTTTAATGTTAAATCCAAACAAATCCCTTTATCAGAAAAACCCATCAGACGGCTTAAAACAGCATGTGCTTTTTGAGTCTTATCTCCCGGCTCTACTTTCACCCTTAAACGCTCACCACCCTTTAGCTTATATTCGCTAATAATCAAGCAAGATGCAGCATCTTCAAGACTAACTTCAGGGCTGCCAAAAGGCCAACCGGTACCCGTATTCATATCAATTTGCATTCCGTTCCTATGCGCTTCGCTCTGGGTATGGCGCAACATCTCCATCCATTGTGGTGAGAGAAACGGAATCTCATTGGCATCATTTCCTTGAACTCCATATATAGGAGTTATTTCCAAAGTACCCATACCAGCTTCTGCATAACTCTTAATATTACGAGTTAAATTCTCTTTATCTACCGCACTACCCATCCACCACCAGCGAGTTGCAGGTTTAGCTTCCACATTTATATTCGGCCAGCTTGTCACTTGAGCATAAGAACGCACACATGATATCACAAAAGCTATTACTAAAAGCCACTTATTACGATTCATAGGTTATCAAATTGCATTTTTCATTTCATTATTTTGCTAATTCAAGACACCCCATAATAAAAGGTCCTGTTGCTTTAGCATCGTTATCTCTCATTTTCTCACCTATATAATATTCAAAACTCCCGTCGCGGTAGGGATTACCACCTAATCCTCCAACTTGACAACAACGAGTCAAGGTCAATGTGCCATCAGCATTCTCAACTAAAAGCTTTTCTTTAAGTCCTTTGAAAGCCTTTTCCGCATAAACTTTATACTTTTTATCAACATAACCTTTGTTTACTGCTTTGGCATAAGCATACATAAACTGTGTAGTGACTGATGCCTCAGGGAAATTACCTTCACGCATTGGCTGATCAAGAACTTGATACCACAAACCATCATTATCCTGATATTTAGGTAATACTTCTGCCAAGTTTTGAATCCAAATAATCATGTCAGCTCTTCCCTGATGGGTCTGAGGTATATAATCGAGTGCATCCACCAATGCCATAAACCACCAACCGATACTTCTTCCCCAGAAGTTAGGAGAATGCCCTGTTTTAGGATCGGCCCAACGCTGACTTTTACTCTCATCCCATGCATGGTGATACAAACCTGTTTTGCCATCATAAGTATGTTTATGACATAAAGTAAACTGCTTTACTGCTTCATCAATCCACTCGGGTTTATTGAACTCTGCACCATATTGAGCCAAAAAGGGAGAAGCCATATACAAACCGTCTAACCATATTTGATGCTGGTAAATGAGTTTATGCCAATATGCACCTTCAAGGGTACGTGGGTGATTTTTCATTTGTTTAACAAGTAGATCCATCGCCAATTTATACTTATCTTTATGGGTCTCACGATACAAATCAAACAAGACTTTACCTGAATTAACATAATCGATATTATACGTTTCAACACGATATAAATGGATATCACCTTTATCATCTATCAACGAATCTGCCCACTTTTCAACATAATCAAAATATCGTTTATCTCCGGTAGATTTCCACATTTGCAACATTGCACAACAACCTACTCCTTGAGCATAACCAAAAAACGGAGCTTTCCCATGATCCAACTGCCACGCTTCGGGAAAGCGCTGCATTTCAGAATCAGCAAACCACTGAGCATACCTTTCGGGTACAGATGTTTTTTTCTTTTTGTCACTCGAAGATAAAGCGCTTTCTTTTCGAATATCTCGGTGTACCATATCATAAGGGTTCAACTTAGCATGAACAGATACTAATGTAACAAATAAAAAGACAAAGAGGATTTCAATAAGTTTTCTCATTATGAATGTGCTTTTATGGTTTAAAAAATAAAGAATGATTCATTTTACAAAAATAACAATAAAACTTTTTATTCGAGGTTGATTTTTTGACTGTTATCTTATAGTTTTTGTCGTTTTATTCTTGTTTTAGCATAAATGAATAAAAAAATGACGCATTTATGCATCTTATCACCAAAATAATGCATACTTTTGCAAAGTCTCTAGAATAATTATACAAGATGAAGAAGAAAGCAAGCAGATTAGATGCCATTAAGATGATTATTTCCAGCAAAGAAATAGGTTCACAAGATGAACTCTTGCAGGAACTTAACAGCGAAGGTTTTGAATTGACTCAAGCCACACTCTCCCGTGACTTGAAACAACTTAAGGTAGCCAAGGCAGCAAGCATGAATGGAAAGTATGTCTATGTTTTACCCAATGACATCATGTACAAACGCCAAACTGACCAAAAGGCTTCCGAAATGCTATCTAATAATGGTTTCGTTTCACTACAGTTTTCGGCTAATATAGCAGTTATCAAAACACGCCCAGGATATGCCAGCAGTATTGCATATGACATAGACAACCGTGAAGGTATTGATATATTAGGTACCATTGCCGGAGACGATACAATTATGCTGGTTCTTCGCGAAGGAGCTGTTCACAATGATGTGCGTAAGTTTTTATCATCAATTATTCCGATACAAAAGAAAGAGTAAACAAAGAGCTTAGCAACCTAAACTCAAAAAATAGAATCAGAATTTAATTTTAAAGCTTAAAGCTTATTTCAGGAAATGGACAATCAAATTGAAGTCATGGTAGCCGACGCATCCCATGAGGTTTACGTTGACACTATATTAGAAACAATTACGACCGCCGCAAAAGTAAGAGGCACGGGAATTGCAAAGCGTTCGCATGAATATGTAGCGCAAAAGATGCGTGAAGGAAAAGCGATCATTGCCCTCTGCGGTAATGAATTTGCAGGTTTTTGCTATATTGAGTCATGGGGAAACAAACAATATGTAGCTAATTCTGGGCTTATTGTTGTTGAAAAATTCCGTGGTCAAGGGCTAGCTAAGCGAATAAAAAAAGCTGCATTTCAGCTTTCACGCCTCCGATGGCCTAATGCCAAGTTGTTCGGATTAACTAGTGGAGGAGCTGTAATGAAGATCAACACCGAACTAGGTTATGTACCGGTTCCTTTCTCTGAACTAACAACCGACGATGCCTTTTGGAAAGGTTGTGAAGGATGTTGTAATCATGACATATTAGAACGTACAGGTAGAAAATACTGTATCTGCACTGCTATGCTTTATGATCCTACAAAACATCAAAAGGACGGCGAACAAAATGATATTGAAGATATCAAATAAACAAATTCAAAAAAGGTCATCTACCAAAATAAAATAATTATGAAAAAGAAAGTTGTTTTAGCATTCAGCGGTGGTTTGGACACCTCGTTTTGTGCTATGTATTTATCAAAGGAAAAGGGATACGAAATATACACTGCTATTGCAAATACCGGTGGATTCAGTGAAGAAGATTTAAAAACTATTGAAGATAAAGCATACAAACTAGGAGCAGTTAAGCATGCTACATTAGATGTTACTCAAGATTACTATAATAAGAGCATCAAATATATGATATTTGGAAATGTATTGCGAAACGGAACCTATCCGATTTCAGTCAGCTCTGAACGCATTTTCCAAGCAATTGCTATAGCTAACTATGCTCGTGAGATAGGAGCTGATGCCATCGCTCATGGAAGTACCGGCGCAGGGAACGACCAAATTCGTTTTGACCTTACATTTGATGTGCTTGCACCGGGAATTGAGATTATTACCCCTACACGTGACATGGTACTGACTCGTGAATACGAAATAAACTATCTTCGTGAACACGGATTTGTTGCCGATTTCGTAAAAATGGAATACTCTATCAATAAAGGTCTATGGGGAACAAGCATCGGAGGAAAAGAGACATTGCAAAGCAATCAAACTCTTCCCGAATCAGCATACCCTAGCCAAGTAAGTACTACAGACAATCAGACACTCAAACTCGAGTTTAAAGAAGGAGAGCTTCATGCAGTTAATGGAGAAGTCTTTTCAGACAAAGTAAAAGCTATTAATAAAGTAGAAGAAATTGGAAGCAAGTACGGCATCGGACGAGACATGCACATCGGAGATACAATCATTGGTATCAAAGGTCGAGTAGGATTCGAAGCTGCTGCTCCTATGCTAATTATCAATGCACATAAAATGCTTGAAAAACATACCCTAAGTAAATGGCAGCAATATTGGAAAGATCAGGTTGGCACATGGTATGGCATGTTTCTGCACGAAGCTCAATACCTTGAGCCTGTTATGCGCGATATTGAAGCAATGCTTGAGAGTTCACAACGTAATGTGAACGGAACAGTTAGTATTATTCTTCGTCCTTATAGCTACACTCTTGTTGGAGTAGAATCAACTTATGATCTTGTTAAAACGGACTTCGGCGAATATGGTGAAGTACAAAAAGGATGGACAGCAGAGGATGCTAAAGGTTTTACCAAAATACTTTCAACTCCATTACGCGTATATTATGCCAACCAAAAAAAGAACGGCAAAGAAATTAAATAATATCCAACACAATTAAGTATGATTAGAGCAGGAATTATAGGTGGGGCAGGTTATACAGCAGGTGAACTTATTCGTCTACTAGTCAACCATCCTGAAGCAGAAATTGTATTTGTCAATAGCAGCAGTAATGCAGGGAATAGAATAACCGATGTACATGGAGGTTTGTATGGTGAATGCGATTTGGTCTTCACAGATGAATTACCATTGGACAAAATCGATGTATTATTCTTCTGTACTGCCCACGGAGATACACGGAAGTTTATGGAAAGCCACAACATTCCCGAAAGTCTGAAGATCATTGACCTATCAATGGACTATCGCATAGCAAGCAGTGAGCACAACTTTCTTTATGGACTTCCTGAGCTTAACCGCCGGGCTATCTGCAAAGCCAGCCGGGTGGCTAATCCCGGTTGTTTTGCCACATGCATTGAGTTAGGATTGCTTCCGTTAGCCAAACACCTAATGCTTAACTCAGACATCAGTGTAAATGCTATTACGGGTAGCACAGGTGCTGGTGTAAAACCAAGTTCAACCAGTCATTTTAGCTGGCGCAACAATAACATGAGTATATATAAAGCATTTGATCATCAGCATATTCCTGAAATTAAGCAATCATTAACACAATTACAAACCAGTTTCAATGCTGAAATTGACTTTATCCCATATCGTGGAGATTTTCCTCGAGGAATCTTTGCGACATTGGTAGTAAAAACGAAAGTCGATCTCCATGAAATTACCCGTATTTACGAAGAATATTACGAAAGAGATTCATTTGTACACATTGTCGACAAAAACATTGATCTTAAACAAGTTGTAAACACCAACAAATGTCTTATTCACCTAGAGAAACATGGTGATAAATTACTCATAATCTCCTGCATCGACAACTTGCTAAAGGGAGCATCAGGACAAGCCGTTCACAATATGAACCTCATGTTTAATCTTGAAGAGACAGTTGGTCTTCGACTGAAGCCAGCTGCTTTTTAAGAATTATATTAATATTAAAACAAATAGTTATTAATCACCTGCCTCCTGTTTCCAGAATATCAGGCAGGTGCAAAGGAGGATTTTATCATGAAATTATTCGATGTTTATCCGTTATTTAACATCAACATTGTAAAAGGAGAAGGTTGTTACGTATGGGATGAAACCGGTACTAAATACCTCGATCTCTATGGCGGACATGCAGTTATATCCATCGGACATAGTCATCCCCATTATGTGGATATGATAACAAAGCAAGTCGCCCAGTTGGGATTCTATTCAAACTCTGTGATTAACAAATTACAGCAAGAAGTTGCAACTCGACTAGGAGTTCTGTCCGGTTACGACGATTATTCACTCTTTTTGATCAACACAGGTGCAGAAGCAAATGAAAATGCCTTAAAACTGGCATCTTTTCATAACGGAAGAACACGAATCATTTCTTTTTCCAAATCTTTTCACGGACGCACCTCTTTGGCTGTTGAGGCTACAGATAATCCTAAAATTATCGCTCCAATCAACAATAATGCTCATACCACCTACTTGCCGCTTAACGACATAGAGGTAGTCAAAGCAGAACTGTCTATGAATGATGTATGCGCTGTCATTATAGAAGGTATACAGGGAGTAGGAGGTATTAAATTACCCGACAATGATTTTTTAAAAGAACTTCGTGAAGCATGTACTGCCACAAATACCGTGTTAATTCTTGATGAAATACAAAGCGGCTACGGACGAAGTGGCAAGTTTTTTGCACATCAATATGCCGGAATCAAGCCCGACATAATCACTGTTGCTAAAGGAATTGGCAACGGATTTCCAATTGCGGGAGTACTTATATCACCTATATTTAAACCGGTTTACGGCATGTTGGGAACAACGTTTGGAGGCAACCATTTAGCTTGTGCAGCTGCTTTAGCGGTAATAGATGTCATTGAAAAAGATCATTTAACAGAAAACGCAGCACAAGTGGGGCAATACCTGCTACAACAACTTAAAAGCTTCCCACAAATCAAAGACGTGAGAGGTCGTGGGTTAATGATAGGATTAGAATTTGAGGAACCGGTAAAAGAAATCCGCAACAAACTTCTTTATGAAGAGAAAGTCTTTACGGGAGTGAGTGGAACCAATGTAATTCGCTTGTTGCCACCGCTTTGCTTGAGCATAGAACAGGCAGATGAATTCTTACAACGATTCAAAAAAGTTTTAGGCTGAGAAGCTGATTTTTTTTGCTGCAAAGTTATCATTTGCACATAAATCTTGTAACTTTGCCGCTATGGCAGTAATAAATGACAGATGTGTCAATGGTCATCATCTTGCTATTGCAGCATGGCTATTGGCACATTCTTCATAAAGAACATGTTGGAACTAAAATTTAAATACATGAAAGTAGCAATTATCGGCGCAGGAAATATGGGTGGTGCCATAGCAAGAGGAATGGCGCAAGGCAGCCTTATTCGGCCCGTAGATATCACCGTTTCAAATCCATCGGAAGGCAAACTACGCGCTATCAAGGAATTCAATCCACAAATTAAAACCACCTGCAATAACCAGGAGGCAATCAATGAAGCCGATCTTATAATTCTAGCAGTCAAGCCATGGTTCATAAAAGAAGTCATTGAAGGACTAACTCTACAAACCGAAAAACAGATTATCGCTTCCGTTGCAGCAGGAATACCTTTCGCTGAATACGAGCAATGGATCGGAGAAAAGGCTACAATCTTCCGTATCATACCGAACACGGCAATATCACAGATGCAAAGTATGACCCTATTGGCTTCACACAATGCAAGCAAAGAACAAGAAGCACTACTTGCCAACATCTTCAATGAAATGGGAGTAGCCATGCTTATTGATGAAAAACAAATGGGCGCAGCCACGGCTCTAACATCTTGCGGCATTGCTTATGTATTAAAATATATACAGGCAGCGATGCAAGCCGGAGTAGAAATGGGTATTTATCCGAAAGACGCCGCTCGCATGGTAGCCCAATCTGTAAAAGGAGCGGCAGAACTGATTCTTACCAATGAAAGCCATCCGTCAGTTGAGATAGATAAAGTTACCACACCGGGCGGACTCACTATAAAGGGAATTAACGAGCTTGAGCATGGAGGATTCACATCGGCCATTATCAATGCAATGAAAGCTAGTTTAAAATAAAACAATCAAACCATGGATGAACAAATTAAACAGATAGCAGAACGTCTTCGCGGGTTGCGAGATGTGCTGGAGCTAAGTGTAGACACTCTCGTAGAAGAATGCGAATTAACTAAAGAAGAATACCTTCATGCAGAAAGCGGACAATATGATATATCGGTAAGTATGCTCCAAAAAATAGCCCGCCGATATAATATTGCTCTTGAGGCACTCATGTTTGGTGAGGAACCCAAAATGAGCACCTATTTTATTACCAGAAGTGGCAAAGGAACATCTATTGAACGCCGTAAGGCATACAAATACCAATCTCTTGCTGCAGGATTTATGAATCGCCATGCCGATCCGTTTATCGTCACCGTAGAACCTAAAAATGATGACGAACCGATGCAACAGAACAGCCATAACGGACAAGAATTTAATCTTGTACTTAAAGGTAGTATGCTTTTTTGTATAGGAGGAAAAGAGCTTATCCTAAATGAAGGTGACAGCATCTATTTTGACTCAAAGATACCTCACGGAATGAAAGCCCTCAATCAACAAACCGTAAAATTCTTGGCAGTTATCATGTAAATAACTTCCGATAATCCAAACAATCAATCATTATGATAGAAAAGTTCTTATCAAAAACCTCCTTTACTTCACAGGAAGACTTTATTGAGAATCTTAAAATCAATGTGCCTGACTCTTTTAACTTCGGTTACGATATAGTGGATGCATGGGCTACCGAACAGCCTGAAAAACCCGCATTGATGTGGACCAACGATAAGGGTGAACACCGTCAATTCACATTCGGCGAAATGAAGCATTATACAGACCAAACTGCATCATATTTTCAAAGCTTAGGCATTGGACACGGCGATATGGTTATGTTGATTCTGAAAAGACGCTATGAGTTTTGGTTTAGCATAGTAGCTCTGCATAAACTTGGCGCTGTGGTAATTCCAGCAACTCATCTGCTCACTAAAAAGGATATTGCGTATCGTTGCAACGCTGCAAGTATCAAGATGATTGTTGCAGCAGGTGAAGAAAGCGTTACCAAACACATTGTCGATGCCATGCCTGACTCACCAACCGTTCAAAAGTTGGTTAGTGTAGGTCCCGAAATACCAGAAGGTTTTCTTGATTTTCATGAAGGAATTGAAAAAGCTACTCTTTTCACCCGCCCTAAAGAAGCAAACAAGAATGATGATATCTCTTTAATGTACTTCACCTCAGGAACAACCGGCCAGCCCAAAATGGTAGCACACGACTTCACTTATCCATTGGGGCATATTGTTACGGCAAGTTTTTGGCACAATCTCAACGAACAAAGTTTACACCTAACGATAGCCGATACAGGATGGGGAAAAGCCGTTTGGGGGAAACTCTACGGACAATGGATAGCAGGAGCCAATGTATTCGTTTACGATCATGAGAAATTCACACCAGCGGAAATACTCAAAAAGATACACGATTACCACATCACATCACTCTGTGCACCTCCCACCATATTTCGTTTTCTCATTCGCGAAGATCTTACCAAATATGATCTGTCGTCGCTCAAATATTGCACCATTGCTGGTGAAGCATTAAACCCTGCTGTGTACGAGACTTTTAAGAACCTAACAGGAATTAAGCTGATGGAAGGTTTCGGACAAACAGAAACGACACTCACCATTGGAACATTCCCTTGGATGGAACCTAAGCCTGGAAGTATGGGAGTACCAAATCCTCAGTACGAAATGGATTTGATTGATGCAGAAGGCCGTTCAGTAGAAGCCGGTGAACAAGGAGAGATTGTAATCCGCACCGATAAAGGAAAGCCTTTGGGATTATTTAAAGAGTATTACCGCGATGCAAAACGTACACAAGAAGCTTGGCATGATCATATCTATTATACGGGAGACGTGGCATGGAAAGACGAAGACGGTTATTATTGGTTTGTAGGCCGTGCCGATGATGTGATTAAGAGTTCAGGATACCGAATTGGTCCTTTTGAAGTAGAAAGCGCTTTAATGACACATCCGGCAGTAGTTGAATGCGCTATTACGGGTGTACCTGATGACATCCGCGGACAAGTAGTAAAAGCGACTATTGTTTTGGCGCATGATTATAAGCATCTTGCCGGAGAAGATTTAATTAAGGAATTGCAAGATCACGTAAAAAAAGTAACTGCACCCTATAAATACCCGCGGGTCATTGAGTTTGTAAACGAACTTCCCAAAACGATTAGCGGTAAAATAAGACGAGTTGAAATCCGAGAGAACGATGTGAAATAAAAACATACTGTCGGCAATTAGCCCTATCTCAAGGCTGCAAATACTTAAAAATAGTAATTTGCAGCCTTTTATTGTTAAAATATGTAGCAAAACGATGTTTCGGTAACGTTTGCACTACATTTTTGTTTCAGAATATAAAACGGATTTATTTGCAGTACAAAAAAAACATCTATATTTGCAGCCGTAACTAAGTCAGCATTAAAACAATGGTAACAAATAAAAAAAAGTCTTTAGTAGATGTTTTTGCAGGTAGCCCTTGGGAAGTAAACTCAGTCATTGAGTTACTCACTGCATCCTATATAAAAGTATCCATAAAAGACAAAGACCTCAACAGCATACGTCTTTCTGTTCCATACGACCAATACACCGCAGCCATTCAGTTGATTGACGGGAAAAAAATATTCTAAGACAGACAAGAGAGAAGAAGTCTACATGAATGCTCACAACTAAAAGTGAGAAAAAGGTGCCAGTTTACTGACACCTTTTTATTTATCTATATGAATGTTCTAAATCAAGCATCCGAAAAACCGCTTCCGAATAATTGGCTCCCCATAAATCATAACGATCAAACTGAGTTTGAAGTTTCTGTGTAAACCGAACCCAGTCTTTATCAAAGCTCCACAACCGCTCAGCGAGAGCAGACATACGGGGAAACAAAGCAAATTCCAACTCTGCAGGAGTAGAAACATATTCAGTCCACATACACCCCTGTCCACCCAGCACTCTACTTTTCTGTTCATCAGACAAACTATCGGGTAATATAGGCAAATCATATACTTTTTCTAGTGGAAGAAAGCCCGGAAAGCCTAACTCCTTCTGACGGCGTGACTCTTTTATATTAAGATAAGTATAAGCCGATGGAGTAACAATTACCTGATGCCCATTCTTCAAAGCTTTAACAGCTTGGGCCGACTTTCTCCAATTCATCACAACACAATCTGCTGACACACCTCCTTCAAGTATTTCATCCCATCCAACCAATGTTTTGCCTTTGGCATTTACCACCTCCTGAACATAATGAATAAAATAGCGATGCAATTCTTTTTCATTCTTTAAACGATGAGCACGCATGAAAGACTGAGTTTCGTCAGATTCTTTCCACCATCGAACAGCACACTCATCACCACCCACATGGATATAAGGCGAAGGGAATAAACTGCATAATTCAGAAAAGACACCCTTCAAAAAGCTGAACACCTCTGATTTGGGAGCCAGTACATTATTAAATTTATTATATATACCCCATGTTAATGCACACTCCTTTGATGCATCGTTTACAGTACCAAATTCAGGATAAGCGGCCAACACTGACATACAATGACCCGGTATGTCAATTTCGGGTATGATCGTTATAAAACGTTCGGCGGCATAAGCTATAACTTCCTTAATCTCCTCTTGTGTGTAAAAGCCACCATAAGGCAATTCCTTATATAAACCAGGATATATTCCCTCTATTTCCCCTTTTCGATAAGCCCCGATCTGGGTCAGCTTAGGATAAGACTTCATTTCAATACGCCAACCCTGGTCATCAGTCAAATGCCAATGAAAATAATTCATTTTATGTAGTGCCATGTAATCAATATAACGTTTGATATAGGCAATTGGAAAGAAATGTCTTACCACATCCAAGTGCATTCCCCGATACGCAAAACGAGGTTCATCATGTATCGTTACGAGTGGAATGTCAGCCAACACGCCAGCTTTCACAGGCAATAATTGAATTAATGTCTGCACTCCATAAAATACCCCCGCCGCATCATTTCCTTTAATGACAATACCCTCGTTGGTAACCTCCAGCTGATAACCTCCCGAAACCCTTCCATTATTTAGATTTTGCAAAACAATGGCTTTACGGATCGAATCAATCTCTTTACTCTTTACTTTTCGAGCAGACAGTGAAAGCCCTAGCAAATCAGTAGTATACTTGCAAAAATAATCTGCAACCGATAGCAACTCTTTCTGCCCCGTAACGACGAATGTTTCGCGGGTTACTCGAAACGTTCCATGAGCCACCGACATTTCCCGAGGCTGCGGAATGATATGAACATTTGAAAGAACTTGTGCAGACAAACCGATATTACACACAAAAGAAATCATAATTAAAAGTTTACGTAACATATTATCACAGGGGCTCTGAATAACACACATGACTATAACTCGGCAGAGCCCATAAACCTTGCCATAAGTCATTAAAAACAAATCCCCCCATGAAATAAAATCAAGCAAACATTCCAATTACGAATGTCAGCATATTAAGAAAAACTAATTATAAGACCAAAGATTCACCTTCGGGTATGCCATGCAATGGAAGCGTAAAGATAAAAGAGCTCCCCTTGCCTAATTGACTCTCAACCCTTAATGAACCACCGTTTCTTTTAACAAAGTCACTACAAAGCATTAAACCCAATCCCGAACCTTTTTCATTATTCGTGCCATAAGTAGAATGATAATGATCGCGTTCAAACAACTTTTCAACTACCTCCTGCGACATTCCCACTCCACTATCTTTCACGGTAACCGCTACCCATTCATCATCATGAGTCAGTAACACCTCAATAATGCCTCCCTGCGGAGTAAATTTTATAGCATTTGAAAGCAAATTACGCAAAATAAGATTCACCATATTGTAATCAGCAAAAGCATTCACGTAAACTTCTGTATCAAATTTCAGGATGATATCCTTTTGCAATGCTGTACCTTTTAGCAAAGAAATGTTCTCGGTTACCACATCATTCACTAGTATCATGCGCGGCGCATACTCAATTTCACTTCGCTGCGAACGCGACCAGTTGAGCAAATTCTCAAGCAAATAATAAGTATTGCGCGACATACTTTTCAGTTCATTCAACAATTCAGCCTGCATTTCCGGAGCAATCTCCACGTCGCTGGTCAACAATTCAATTACTTGCATGAAACTACCTATTGGTCCCCTCAAATCATGAGAAATGATAGAGAAAAGCTTATCCTTAGTAGTAAGCAACTCTTGAAGCTTGTGTTCTGTTTCTTTCTGTTGAGTCATGTCAATATGCGTTCCAACAGCCCGTGTAGGTACCCCGTTAGTATCGCTTTCAACAATCTTACCATGGTCAAGTATCCACTTCCATCCCCCATCTTTGGTCCTTACCCGAAATACAATCTCGTAGAATTCAGTACCACCCAACCGATGTTCTGCAAAAGCTTTTTGTGCCAGCGGCCAATCATCTGGGTGCACCAATTCATTCCAATGACGGCTTGTAGGCTCCACCTCACCGGCATCAAATCCCAACATGGTGAAACAACTATCCGTAAAATAGACTTCATCGGTTATAAGATTCCAATCCCACATACCCTCCTTAGCACCGGCTAAAGCCATCCGCAAGCGTAGTTCACTGTTTTTATACTGTTCAATATACGCCTTTCTGTCGAGAGCACTGGCAATGTTACTAGAAATAACATGCATCAGATGGCGTTCTTCGGGCTGCCACACTTTGCATCTCACACAATCGTCAAAAGCTATAAATCCCCAAAATATGTTTTGTACATAAAGCGGATAGGCTAATACTGATTTTACCCCTATTTGTTGCAGAAAAGATTTCAAATCATCAGAGATATCAGTCACATTCTTAAAGTCAATCAAGACACTACCCAACTCTGATAGTTGCTTGCTCCAATCTGGAATTGAATCAACAGAAACTCGTTTTGTCAACTCTATTAAAGGACTAATTCCTTCGGCACACCATTCATAAATAGTAGAATAGTACTTTCCGTCATCAATGACCTTTGTTATATTAATCCGACTAACTCCGGAATGCATTCCTACCAAATGGAGCACTTTATTTATCGTATCATTGAAATCAACAGTTGTATTAAATAACTGCGCAACATCTGCTAACAGCTTTTGTCGGTAGAGAAGATAGCGCATCTTAGTTTCCACCTGCTTCCTTCCGGTAATATCTGTTGCAACAGCAAACAGATAGTCTTTATCACTAATCTTAATATTTTCAATGGAAAAGAGACAAGTCATTAACTCACCCGATTTGGTTTTTACAGTCGCCTCCCCTTTTGCCGTACCCGTCTTCACATACCTAGTCATAATTCTGTGGAAACGTTCTTCATTCAGAAACAAACCAATATCCGTCAGTTCCTGACCAGACAACTCTTCAATAGTATAACCGCTAGCCTTACGAAAAGTTTGATTGGCATTATAGATGTATCTGCCATCGGTTGAAGTCAGAACCATCATTATTTCTGCCGAATTAAAGATGTGATAAAAGACCTCCTGAGTAAAGTGGTGAGCCGAAAGGTTAGTCGCTACAGCAACCAATACATTTTCTTCATTCCACCATCCCACGTAGAATTTGGTATCAACCGGCACCACACCTCGTCCTTTTTTCTGCAATGGAAACGGACAATGTTCCACATCACCTTTGGCCGCCAACGGAAACATGACTCCCACTTCCTCACGATGTTGCGGTAGATACAATGATATGAAATTACAACCCACTATTTCATTACCATAACCCAGCAAAGAATGTGTAGCAATATTGGTAAAGAGTATTTTTCCGTCCATATCCATGATAAAGAGGAAATCAAGTTCGTCAGCCATTAGCTGATTTAACCGTTCTTCGGAAATAAAGTTCATATTATGTGGACCGCTAAGTTGCAAAATAACCTGTCTGATTGTTTGAGCTTTAAGATATAACAAATGATACACGCAAATGTATGCATATTCACTTAAAAAACAATTAAATAGAGACACAAAGAATATGCTACATAATAAAATAAGGCCTAATTCATTGAGAACCAGACCTTATATGTCGGAATGAGGCGACTCGAACGCCCGACCCCTACGTCCCGAACGTAGTGCGCTACCAACTGCGCTACATTCCGATCAATTGCGGGCACAAAGGTAAATCAAAAAATTAAATAGGCAAAGAATCGACTAAATTTCTTGCAAAAAATCCACGCAGATATTGCAGTATTAAAAAATATATCTATCTTTGCACCCGCAATCACGCAAGGTGCCATAGCTCAGTTGGTAGAGCAAAGGACTGAAAATCCTTGTGTCCCCGGTTCGATTCCTGGTGGCACCACCTTACAAATCAAGCAGTTACAACAAGTAACTGCTTTTTTTGTGCCATAAAATGATCTTTTTATGGCTCTGGACAAAATCACCAAACGGACTAGTAATGACCTAATCTCTACATAAAAAGTATGAAAAAAAGTATCACCAAGTATCACCAACCTTATAACACACTGATAATCAAACCATTTCGTGTGACACTTGGCTAAAAAAAAGCCTCACCAAGTATCACCAAGTATCACCAACTTTTCTGCAGTGATTCCTTACAAGCATATAGCTATTTATCTCTTATATATAAGGTTTTCCATCAGCACGATTCTGCGATTTATTTTGCAGGTGAGCAAATTTCGTCTCCACCCAGATGTACACAGTTTGTACACCCCCATGTACACGGTCTGTAGACCCGGGTGTACCAATGCCCTACACCCGGGTCTACAAGAAGTTTTGCAACCAGCTGTAAACTGTTTACTCAGATAAAGTAAGGAGCTAAGCCTCCTTCAGCAGTGGAGAAGCCACTGATAAAGAGACCGAGAACAAACACTTTATCGGTTTAATATAAACTTTTCAGCACGTCCGGGAGTAAACAGCTCCCATAAGGAAGCGACTGTCCAACCCGGGGCAAATATATTATTATAGTACCCTTTGCCATTGCGTCCATAATCCCAGTTGGTATGTTGAACAACTTCAGGATAGTAACCTACTTTAGCAATGCCGCACATATGACCTTCGTAAGGCAACAACTGACGCATAGAAGTTGAAATAACAGCGGCAAACTCACCAAATCGAGGTTCGTTGCATTCTTTGGAAAGCCAGCGCAGCACATCGGCAAATTCAAAAACAAACACATCAATATGATTATTCTCCACAGAAACATTGCCCCAGCCGCGCGTCTTCAGTCCTATGTCACCCAACATCTGTCCTTCAGCAAAAGGAACATCCCAGGTGTAATACCATGAAAGCGCAAAATAAGTGGCTTTTTTAGCTAATTCAGTATAATGCAACCGTTCGGTTCCTTTAGTAGCCAAAGCCAGATAATAAGCCGCAGTAGCGGCATACAAGGAGGCCTCTTTGTCTTCACAATTGGCATCAAGAGTCGATGAAAAATAATCGGCTTTCGATATCAATTCCTTTTCCAAATAATCGACCGTACGTTTGGCGCTGGCTAAATAGCGTTTATCTTTGAAATACTTGTATCCCAAAACCAATGGTAACGTGGCCGATGGTGTGCTGCCACCACTTTCATCAACTATAGAGAAATCATCTTTGAATTTACGTGGAAAACTTCCATCGACATTTTGTAAACGTAAAAAACTATCAAGCATTGCTTTTACGCGTTTTTCCCACTCAAGATGTTTGCGTTTGTGTTGTTTTTCGTAATTCAGGTAATGCAGCACTGCATATACCCCCTCGGACTGACGACGAATGCTGTGATTACTTTCTATATTACCGCGTTTGTAGTGAACTACTTCGTTAAAAAAGCCCGCAGCAGAAAAACCATTTTGCAAATAGGTATTGAATATATTCACAGCATTATTAATTAAGTCGGCACGATTCTGCAGCTCGCCGTATTCCAACGCATTATAAGCATTAAGCAAGGTGCGTCCCACAAAGCCAACTTCGGCAACGTCTGTATTAGCGCAAGTAGAAGTTTCTAGTTCAACGCCTGAATAATAATGAGTCGGAGTTTCCCCCACATAGCTTTCCACAAAAAAATTACTCATAACTTCTTTCATGCGGTCAACGGAAAATAGAGTTTCAACAGGCTTCGGACGGTTAGTGTCATAGCTATATTCCCAAGTATGCTGAACAAATTCGGAAAAATCAGCAGACTCACCATGAGCCAGTTCCCACGTTAATTGAACGCTTTCACCTTTTTTTAGTAATTGAAAAGCTTCAACGGCAGGAGCTAGTGTTAATTTACGAATGTAAGTTTTAGGAGCCTCTTTATAAGGAAAACCGTAAGAAAGCACTGTCATGCCATTCAGATTCTGGAATCCTGTGTAACCAATAGAGGTTGCGCCCGACAGAATAATTTCGCCTTCTTTATGAGTTGTAAGTGCCTCTTTATTGAATGCATCTATGCGAATAACCGAAGCCGACTTCCCATTTGTTGTATTATAGACAGCCGTAAGCGGTGTACTTAAACGATCCTCCCGAACCAGCCAACTGTCCGAAGAATGAAAAGAAGGTGCTTCTTTAGGAGAACGTAAGTTGCGGCGATACCAAAACCCAGGCATATAAAATTGGCAATCAGTATGATTATAGCCCGTTTTAAGTTGTTCACCGTAATTAAAATACACATTATCCAACGCTTTGATAACAACAGTGATACGCTGTCGGCCATTCATATCAAACACCTGACGACTAATGATCAGCGGCAATTTCTCAGGCAACTGGCAAATATACGAACCATCAGGTTGCTTCAAAAGAGACAGCGAATAATGCCGGGCATCATTACCCGGCGTTTTTAGGGAAACGGAAGCCGAAACACCTTCCTGAGCATAAGCAAGAACTTCTGTATTAGTAATACCTACCAGAAGCATAAATCCCCAGAACAATCTTTTTACTCTCATTTTTATTTTTATTTTATGTAATTATTAAAATACCGGTTTGTTGGATGTTGTTGAAGGAGATCCTCCGGATACTACGGGCCAGCCGTCTTTCCATTCTACCCGGTCCATCATCAGTACGCGTCCTTCGGGATTCTTTGTACTTACTGCATGATAAAACATCCAGTCATCCCCAACTTTATCAGTCACAATCTCTGAATTATGCCCGGCACCAACGAAAGTGTTATTTTTCTGAATCAATATTTCGTATTTGTTGTTCATCATGCTCGCCCCGCTTTTGTTCACGTAAGGGCCTAAGAGGCTTTCTGATCGTCCAACAACCGTGGTGTAGGTGCTTTTGAGACCTTCGCAACAAGTTCCGATAGAAGCAAAAAGGTAATAATAACCGTTTTTCTTATGAATATAAGTCCCTTCGTAAGCCGTTCCGGCTATTTGTTGCGGAACAGCATCTTTCTGAAGAGCCAACCCGTCATCCGAAAGTTCAATGGCATATATACCACTGAAACTACCCCAAAAGAGGTACTTTTTACCACCTTCCTCTATATAAAAAGGATCGATGGAATTTTGCACATTTATTTCATTGCTACGAAACATTTTACCGTGATCAGTAAAGGGACCTTCAGGTTTATCGGCAGTAGCACACCCGATGCCGCAAGTCCATTCCCCGCCCCATACCGACATAGAATAATATAGTACATACAGATTGCCTATTTTATTAATATCAGGTGCCCACAGTCCTCCTTTAGGTTCAAAGGAAGGACGAGTACTTTCAGTAAAAGCAGTTCCAACAAACTCCCAATCAACAAGATTTTTAGATCGATGAATGGGCAGGTTACGAATATTCTCGGTCGCATACAAATAGTAATAACCATCGTCGCCTTGTATGACCGAAGGATCTGGCAAGCTATAATTTACAACAGGGTTTTTATAATAATCCCCTTTTTCTTCTGGCCGTTCATCTTGTGCCGATGACGAACAGGATGCCAAACAAAAACAAGCCAATACGAATAAATCTTTTTTCATTTTATTAATTTAGGGGTTATGTATTCATGACTGATTCTCATACGGTCAACTCCATTCACATTATCAAAAAACACTTCGCCAATGTACATAGCACGCGGATGGATATTGTTTTTATCTTTATGAGCATGATAAACAATGCGTAATTTCCCCGATTTATCAGTAAACAAGGCACTATGACCCACTCCTGTTAAATCTCCTGGTTTCTGCAACAAAGGATTTTCCTCATATTTGCTCCAATTACCCATAAGATTTGCAGCAGTAGCACACCCAACACCATAGAAGGGACTTTCATAACTATTGGCAGAATAGGTCAGGTAATAAAGACCTTTATGTTTGATGATAAAGGAACCTTCATTTACCCGGGGCCATACTTCCTCCCACGACTGAGAAACGTGAATGCATGGGTGCATCGTCTCCTTTTTCAGCGTTACCAAATCGTTGTCTAATTCAGCAATCCACACATTATTGCCATCATTAAATCGAACAAAAGAGAGATAAGGAGTCCCGTCTTCATCTATAAACAAAGAATTATCTATGCACTTTTCATCAGCAATCATTGGTTCTTGTTTTGCTTGCACAAAAGGTCCGGCCGGTGAATCTGCCGTAGCAACACAAATATGCTCATCTGCAGAATAATACATATAAAACTTCCCGTTTACAGCATAAACTTCCGGTGCCCAAAACCAGCGATCGGCATATGAATTCTTTTTATCAAGAGCCATCCCACTGTATTTCCAAGTCAACAAATCATTGGAGGTATACACCTCTATTCCATCGGCAGCATGCGTTCCGTAAGCATAATAAATACCTTCATGCAACAATATAAACGGATCACCCAAAGGGACAGGAAGTTCTACTTCATCAACAATAACATCGTCAATGTTCGTATATTCAGAGGCGCACGAGTGGCAAGGAGTTAGTGTTCCCAAAGCCAACAGATAAATAAAAATCAAATGTTTTTTCATGTGGTTTATTTTTCTATGTGATAATATAATATTCCGTTATAAGTAACCGGTGTCTTTCCTGTGCAAAGACCAATACGTGATGCCGGATATTGAATCTCAATTTCATCAATTTCTTTTCCATCAACAAATAAATAGAGTTTGTCATTTCGCCTCACTGCACGAAAATTATAAGAGTCTTTAAATTGTTGATGAACTCGCAACTTATAAATGTGCCTTTGAATGTCTTCTGCGTTTTTATTTGTGAAACGAATGCCCTCTGCTTTTACTGGCTCTACTGACAAACGATTAAAAGCCGGATGAGCTGCAATCTCCACCAGTTGATTCTTAATGGGCAGCCATTTACCTTCTTGTAAATATTCAATTGTAAATAAGCTGAACATATCATCAACGAATGTCGATTTATGATCTGCATCATGACGATTTAAATAAAGGGTATCAATTAAACAAGGAGATGAGAAACGATAGTTCTTCTCTATAAAATCAGTATACTTCACATCAGGATAAACTGTTTGTATACAACTTAGAGAATATTTTTTGTGCCACAAACTCTGTCCTTTCTTTACAGCAGTCACTTCAAACATCCGGGTGGAGCCATTAAAAAATGCTTTCACATAATTGTCCTTATCAACATATATCGGATATGAACCCGAAACAGATTGTTCGGATAAACCGGACAGTTGAAAACTCAATTCGTATTGGCAAAGCAATTCTCCTTTCAGTATCTCTCTTTCGGCAGGTAGTGCAACCTCTTCGTCGTCGAAGCCGATGGTGTAAGTTACGCCTTCAAAAGTCGCATTTCCCGACTCATCAAACACTCCGGGAACTCCGGGAGTTAAAGCTGGAATTATATCTGAAAAAAGATGTTTTTGTGGGGTCGGTATTTCATCAAGCCAGACCTTCAATATTCCCATATTTCTCTCCACACGAAAATGATGATATACACCCCAACGAAAATCGGTAGGTAAGGGGAAAGTTTGTGTGGACTTAGAACCACCCATGCATGTTTGTAAATACCAGCACTGACTGCCAGCATCTAAACCGACCCGCGCATAATGATTTTCATCCTGCCACCAAGCAACCACACCTGCGTTTCTGGTAGTTTTAATGGCAGTTTCGAACAAATAGGCATTTGATGGTTTTAATTGTTTCAGTACACCAAACGAGGTTGTTTCCATATTCATTGAGAACGTTGGCAAAGAAGGTGTGGGATGATATCCGGCTGTCTGAGGACCGGTTATTCCGTCAACATACATGGTTTTATCAAAGAACTGAACGCGATTAATGTATTGCCCTCTTTGGTCGTTGTTCTTATTTGCCATGTAAACCAGCCACCATTCAAAGCCATTGGGTCCTCTGAGAATATTAGGTTGTCCGGGTGTCATGAGAATATCATCAGCTTTATCATTTCTCATGTCAAACAAAGAAACGTCAAAAAACGGCGAATGCCCTCTTTGGGTTTCAATAGCTAATAGATTATTGCCCTCTTTGAGAATAGCGCATTGCTTGGGTTCTAAATTTACAATGCAATAATTGCTACCCCCTTTTTCATAAATCAATAGTCCATTCAAATAAACTTTAGTATCACCCGTGTGCAACACACGCAAAGCCAAATTTCTGGTTTGCTGTGCTGTAAAGTTCTTCCGAAGCCATAAAAAAGAAGAGTCCCACTTGGTCCCAAATTTTCGGGTGGTCGACCCTGCTATTTCTTCTGCAGCAAATCCTCCTTCTCCTTGTTTCCAATCAGAATCCTTGTAAACAGGGAGCGTCCAACCTCCCAATGGTTTTGTTTCTGTATAAGCAAAAAAAGGATTATACTTACCATCATATCTCAAAACATCTACGTAATTTTCTTCCAGAATAGATTGGTTACTTTCTACAACCGGATAACTATATTTGTTACCATTTTGAAAACTTAAAGGTGAGTCGGCCTCAGCCACTCCCAGTTGATAATTACCCCAATGTGTTGAGGTATGATTTGCATTGTACATCATGTAGTAGCGTTGTCTATACTTGATTACCCAAGGGCCTTCTGCCACTCTGTTATCTATTGTTTCCCACGTATTGGGTAATGATGCAAATAAACATACAGGGTCACCGGCAAACTGTGAAGGGTTTTTCATTTTGCGTGCCCAGATGGTATTTCCATCAGTAAACCGCACCATATACATATAAAGTTGCCCATCATCATCCTTAAATAACTTGGGATCTATGCGATTGTCCATCCAACTTTTTTTATCGGGTTCCACGTAGGGTCCCAATACATGCTGACTTTGTGCATGTACAATATGGACGGCATGCTTGTCTTTGCCCCAATAATTAACCGACCAATATAAATGGAACTGCCCATTTAAATACAGCATGTCATTTGCATGAATCTGACTATTGTCTGCCCCAGTGTTTTGACTCCAATCGTTGTTCATTGACACAACATGAATGGGTTTACTCCAATGGGTCAAATCTTTAGATACATAGAAATCTCCGTTTGTACGAACTCCTCCAAGGTAATACTTGCCATTATATTTCATTACTCCGGCATCTGCAACTCCCGTGAGTACAGGGTTCTGAATGTTCTGGGCAAATAAAGAGTTACAACAAGCAAATAAAAAAGGCAATATTGCTTTTCGACTAACAAACATAAATGTATTTGTTTATATATACGGAGACTATGCCCAAAAGCATTCAAAGTATTCTTGGCATAGTCTCCATTTATGATTTAGTAACTTGGATTTTGAGTAAGCTGTGGTTCACCGTTTACTTTACTGATATCCACCTCTTTCTGAGGAATAGGCATACGTTTATGTTTGCCTATAACGAAATTAGTAAAGTCTTTGTCTCGAACTTTCAGTTCATCAATACTGGCTTGCGTATCAAGTAATCCCCATCTTTTAATATCAGCCCATCGCCAACCTTCAAAACAAAGTTCTAAGGTTCGTTCTGTCTGAAGGCGCTTCATAAAGGATTCTTTAGAGTTCAAGCTTTCTTTCCAAGGACTATCTTTCAGTTTAGATAAGCCAGCTCGTTCTCTCACTTTATCAACATACACTGCCGCATCGGTCACACTACTGCCTGTTTCAACAAGGCATTCTGCGTAGTTCATTAAAATGTCGGCATAGCGCATGATGCGATAGTTGTTTCGTGCAAAATAATCTTCTCTTTCACGATAGTAAGAGGTGTTGTATTTACGGATATAACAATCCTGAGAATCTTGTCCCCAGCCGGCGGGCCAGCTAGAAGCCTGATAGTTGTAATATTTGGCCGACTGATCAGGGAAATCAGCTGCAAAACCTTTATAAAGAATACTATTATATAAACGTAAATCATTCTTGCCATCTGCCCTTTTCTCTTTGAGGAACTCATCAACTAACCAACGACGGGCCTTACCGTCGCCCCAACCAATTCCACTGGGTGCATAGAATTGAGTACGTTGAAAACCAAAGGCCATGCTTGCATCATTACCTGTACCCCCTTTGTTCAGGTCCGAGAACTGAATTTCAAAGATACCTTCCTTGTTGTTTTCGTTTAGATCAGTAAAATTATCTTCCCGATTAGACAATAGTCCATACAAAGAACCTTCTTTATCAACAAGCCATTTCAATTCTTCTTTTGCAAGATCAAATTTGTGTTGTTGCATGTATGCTTTTCCAAGCAACGCTTTAGCAGCACCCTTAGTTGCTCTTCCTAAATTAGCAGCATCCCATGACTCGGGTAATTTGCTTGCTGCAAAAACCAGGTCCTTCTCTATTTGATCCCATATTTCTTGTTCAGAAGCATCTTTGGGTACGTAATTAGCATCTTGAGGTTCTAGTACCAACGTCCCTTTTTCCCACAAGAGATTTATCTGGAAATACCATAAAGCCCTTAAAAAAGAGGCCTCAGCCAATACCTGATTCTTCTCGGTCTCATCCATCTCAATACCGGGAACATTGGCCAATACTTGGTTACAGCGGAAAATACCGACATAGAAATGTTCCCAATGTACTACATTCCCTTCGTAAAAATTATAATTTGTATAAAGGAAACGGGTCCAATCGCCCAATTCTATCCAGGGAGAAGAACTCCATCCTTCATCAGACGCCAAGTCATAGCGAAAAGACAACCAGCGCATCCAAGTACCTTCTTTATACAAGAAGCTATAGCAAGCATTAACTCCAGTCTCAGCATCTGAAGCTGATTTCCAGAAAGTAGGAATTGTTGTTTCATTGGGATTTTCAATATCCAGCAGGCTGGAGCTACATCCGGTACACAAAGACAATGCACCGACAATCAATAATCCATATATTTTCTTCATAATATTAAGCTAAATTGATAAGTTAAAAAGTCAAATCAAGACCGAACATAACAGAACGAGTATTAGGATATGAAAAACTATCTGTTCCACTATTCCATATATTCGTATTAACGAAATCAGGGTCGAGACCTGAATATCCGGTAAATGTTATCAGGTTACTTCCGGTTGCAAACAGGCGTAGTTTCTCAATCCCCAAGTTAGTAAGCCACTCTTTCTTGAAATTATAACCCACAGAAACATTCTTCATTCTGAGATAAGAACCATTTTCAAGGAACCGGTCGGCATCCATAGAATTACGCTGATCTCCGTAAATGATACGAGGTGTATTTGAATTGGGATTGACCTGATACGGTTCTTCTCCTTTCTTAAAGCGAATGTAATTGGAATTATCAGAGAATAAACGTCCCTGCCATTGGGCTACATTATAAATTTTATTTCCGAATTGCCCATTCCACATCATACTAAAATCAAAGTTTCTCCACTCAGCATTAAGTACAAGTGATAGTTGCATCTTCGCCCACGGACTTCCACAGAATTGACGATCCTCAGCAGTTATCTGGCCATTATCATCTTCATCCATATATTTCACATCTCCAAGCTGAGGACGTTTACCATTAATAAGTATTGGTTGCCCTCCCGAAGTGATGTAATTATCAATATCCTCTTGTGACTTAAAAATGCCATCAGTCTTGTATAAATAAAACTCTGCTAAAGATTGTCCAAGAACGGTTCTGGCTTGCCCTGAGTCGACTTGTCCTTTTCCGTAACCTAAATCAATGACCTTATTGCTTAAGGTGGTAACATTCATTATTGCACTATATTTAAGATCTCCTATTTGATCTCTCCAACCAAGACTCAATTCGAAGCCCTGATTCTTAAGGCTAGCAGCATTGGCTTTCGGAGCTCCTCCTTGGTTACCAGTAGATATTGCTATTGGCATATCTGTCAGTACATCTTTCGTCTTTGAATGATAATATTCAGCACTAAGTGTAAGACGCTGTTTCAGAAAACTAGCATCAAAACCGATATTGACGGTTTCTTTTGTTTCCCAAACAAGTCCACTATTTACTATTTTCACTTGAGTAGACCCAGGAACCACCGCTCCGCCAAAGACAGTTACAATACTTTGGTTTATGGTTCCCAAATAATCCCAGTCACCAATGGAGGAACTTCCTAAACGGCCCCAGTTTCCTCTTATTTTTAAATCATTCACCCAAGGTAAGTTGAAAAATTTCTCTTTTGATATTCTCCAGGCAGCAGAAAAAGAAGGAAATGTTCCCCAACGATTTTCCTTGGTTAAACGTGAAGTTCCATCGCGCCGAAAAGTTGCAGTCAGATAGTACTTATCATCGTAATTATAATTGGCACGCCCCAAATAAGATATCATAGCATTCTTGCTAATACTGTTTGAATTTTGTTGATTACTTTGTCCGGCATTCAAAACTTCAAGATAGCTACCATCACCTAAAAGAGGAAAGTTCAAACGAGAAGCCCACAAGCCTTCCCACTCGTGCTTTTGATATGTTGTACCTAATACAGCATCAACATGATGTTTTCCAAAATCTTTATTGAAATTCAACGTGTGCTCCACTAACATATTATAAGTATTGTCACGAGCTTTTTGCCCTTCAGGGTCACGATGTTCCTGATTCTGAGTCCAGTTTCCTTCTCCCCGGAACCATGAGTTTTCATAGAAGTAAAGATCAACTCCTCCATTAAACTTATAAGACAGAAAATCGAAAGGTTTGAATTCCAACCACAAAGAGCCATTCAGTCGGTTTTGTCTGATATGACGTTCTTCCAGGTTCTCACGCGCAATAGGGTTTGTTCCAAATGTATTATACTTAGCAGCATCACCGTAGCCATATCCTCCGGGATTATTTTCATCATACAAGGGAATAGTAGGCATCATGCGCAGGAAATCATTATATGTATTTGTCTGATTAGGATCTGTATTTGTAAGCGAATAAGCCATATTTTCGCCAAAAGAGAACCAGCCTTTTTTCCCTTGCGTGTTTACACGGAAACTGTATCGATCAAAGGTGTTTCCATAAGAAACGCCATCATTATTATAGTATCCTGCCGACACGAAATAGCTTCCCGAATCACCACCACCAGAGAGCGACACGTTATAATCCTGAACCAAAGCCGTTTTCAAAACTTCATCCTGCCAGTTAGTGTCATAAGATGAATGTTGTTGAGTAGTAGTAACAGAAGCAATACCATCTTTAATTGCTTCTTTATAAGCAATGTCATTATACTTAATGTATTCTGCCGCATTCATCAAATCATATTTCGGACTCCATTCAAATGTTTCCTTGGCACTTACATTCACTTTCATCGGGCCTTTCGTCCCTTTCTTAGTAGTAACAATGATTACTCCATTAGCAGCTCTTGAACCGTAAATTGCAGCAGCCGAAGCATCTTTTAGAATTTGAATAGACTCTACATCCGAAGGATTGAAGTCCACACCCGGATCTGTTATCATTCCGTCAACGACCCATAAAGGAGAGTTGTTGCTTAAAGATCCTATACCACGGATTTCAATGGAGGCATCTGCACCCGCTCTACCGGTACTGCGTACATTCACTCCACTAGCCAAACCTTGCAACTGACTTACAATTGTTCCTGCTGCACTCTTCTTCATTTCCTTGGTGTCGACAACAGCTACAGCTCCTGTCAAATCTGACTTTTTCACGGTTTGATATCCAATAACGACAACTTCCTCTAATGTCTTTGCATCGTCTTTCATCACAACACGCATTGGACTGCCTTTGTAGGGTAGTTCGCTATTAAGCATACCGATATAGGAGAAAACAAGTATGCTGCCCTTCTTTCCATTAAGGGAGAAATTCCCCTCAACATCAGTAATAGCACCCATCGTAGTACCTTTGACAATGACATTTACACCTGTCAAAGGCTCGTTATTTACATCTGTTACAGTACCCGTAATCGTCACTTCTTGTGCGTAGACTGTAACTGCGGAAACAACAAATAATAAGAATAAAATTTTCCTGATCATCTTTATAGAATTAGATTTTGAACTATGCGGAAAACAGATTCCGCTTTGGGTTACAATTTTGAGAAAAGAATCCTGTCTTTATAATTTAGTTAGAGACAGGTACTTGATTGGAATTTTACGTCATAGGCTTCTGGTTCATAGTATCACAATTTGATTGGTTTTTCGGATTCAAAGATATCTTCATCTAATAAAACAAGATGCAAATATCTTATCAATCTATACAACTATAAATCCAAAAAACGCCTCTTGTCGGGCATACTACGATATGTGACTCAATTGTTCTATCTTTGTAATCAATCCGTTTGTTATTTCACAAAATCTTTAGGTAAGACACCGAACTGTTTTTGAAAACATTTAGTAAAATAAGACGGTGTATTAAATCCGGTCATGTAGCACACTTCATTAATCTTGCACTCACCTTCATTCAAAAGCTGGGCCGCTTTTTTGAGACGTTCAAGACGAATATAATCATTAGGAGTCATATCTAAAATACCTTTTATTTTTCTGTTTAAGCTTGATCGGCTCATATTTAGCAGACTAGACATATCATCTAAACAGAAATCGGGATTTTGCAAGTTAGCAATAACTATTTCGTTTAATGTTTTTAGGAAAGCTTCATCAGCTTTGGTCATGGCCATACTATTAGTTTGCACAAAAGGAGAATGCAAAAATGAAGCCCGGAGTTTCTCCCGATTATTTAAAAGATTAGAGACACAAACTTTTAGGTACTCAACTGAAAATGGTTTTTCTATATAAGCATCAGCACCTAGTTTCATCCCTTCAATCTTTGCCTGAAGAGTTGTTTTAGCAGTAAGCAGAATAATTGGGATATGACTGTAATCAAGTTCGGACTTCAAACGCTCACACAGCTCTAGTCCATCCATCTCAGGCATCATAATATCTGATATAACAAGATTGATCGTATTTTCTTCTAAAATTGTCAACGCTTCTACACCATTTTCTGCCGTCAACACCTGATACTCAGAAGATAATTGTTTGACTATAAAAGCCTGCATTTCAAGACTGTCCTCAACGACCAACAATGTATAACGGAACATTCCGGTCTGAACTTGTAATGCGTATTCTTTCAAATTATCTTCATCTGATTCTGTTTTATTGATCTTGAGATTCATTGAATGAACATGCTCAAGCGGAAGCATCAACAAAAAACAATTATTATCTAAAGAATTATTCATGTGAAGCGTTCCTCCGTGTAATTCAGCCAAAGAGCGCGCCAAAGCCAATCCGATGCCAGTACCAGAAGCCGTATTCAGCACTCCCGCTTTATATTGTATAAATGGCTTAAAGATTTCATCACGCATTTCCAACGGTACTATATTCCCATCATTACACATCGATAAATATAGTTCACTGTTTTCAGCATAAAGCTTAATCCATATTTGCTTATCAGAGTACTTAATAGCATTAGTAAGCAAATTACTAATTATTTTAGTCAGAGCCTCCTCATCAACAGAAGCAAATAATGTTTCGGGAGAATCAACAGTAAGTTCAAGACCTTTCTGTCTTGCCATAGGTTTGAATCGCCTATATGTTTTCTGCAAAATATCAGGAATATTACACTCTATAAGGTTTAATTGAAAACCTTGTGTCTCTGTTTTACGGAAGTCAAGCAACTGATTTACTAGATCAAGCAGGCGATTAGTATTAAGATCCATTATTTCAAGATCATCCTTTATATCCTCAGAAATAGAACGAGAAGTCAAAACATTTTCTAATGGACTTTTAATTAATGTAAGTGGAGTACGAATTTCATGAGCTACATTCGTAAAAAAGTCAATCTTTGCGGTGTATAATTCTCTCTCCTTTTCACGTTCAAACCTCTCCATTGTTTGAACATGTTTTTGCCGTGTTCTTTTTCTAAAAAACACAATAAGACTCAACAAAGAGCAAAGAGTAAGTATAATGTAAACAGCATAAGCCCACGGCGATAAATAAAATGGCGGGCGAATACGTATATTTAAAATTTTCTCTACCGCATTCCACTTTCCATCACTATTAGAGCCTTTGATGTGAAGTACATAAGTTCCGTAAGGCAGGTTTGAATAATTAATAATAGAATTGCGTCCAACAGCATACCATTCACGGTCAAACCCTTCCAATTTATATTCTAAACGATTCATTTCAGGAGCCTGATAGCTTAGTGCAGCAACTTGAAGAGAAAATGAATTCTGATTAGCGTCAAGTTCTATTTCGTCCAAATATGTAATGCTGCCTTTCAGAGGAGAGTCTGGACTCTCTACTGAAAGACGTTTATTAAACAAATAAAAATCAGTAATAACGATAGGAGGAAGAAAACTATTTTCGACAAATGTCTCAGGATCAAAAACAATAAATCCATTTATGCTTCCTAAGTAAATGCGTCCTTTTTTATCTCGAAATGCCGATTGAAAATTGAATTGATTACTTAACAAGCCATTTGCAGTTGTATATACTCGTTTAGTATCTGCTTCCGGGTTAAAACAGACTAAGCCATTATTTGTTGTAATCCATAAATTCCCTTTGTTGTCATCAATCATTTCATAAATGGTATTACTAGGAAATCCTTGCGACATATTGTAGCGGGTAAAATTGTCTGTCTGAGGGTTATATCGGCAAAAACCTTCGCCTAAAGTCATAAACCATAAACGTTTCTTATTATCTTCATAAATACCTATAACCTTATTATAAGGCAATGAAGAAGGATTATTCTTATCAAATTGATAATTTTTCCATCTACGGTTACGTACATTATAACAAAATACACCATTAGAGAAAGTAGCAAACCAAAGATTACCATTGAAATCTTCTAATATATCATAAGTAAACATGTTTCTAAGTTGAGGAATGCGCATAAAATCATCTGTACTTCGATTGTATTTTAGTAAGCCTGAGGTTGTTCCTATCCAAATATCTTTTGAGGCTGTTTTACAAATTGTAAAAGCATCGTTAGCCATCATTGAGTTTTCAGTATCACCTTTGGAATAGTGTTTAACTTGCTTTGTTCGTAAATTCACTCTATTCAAGCCCCCCGAGAAAGTTCCAACCCATAGTTCATCTTCATCTAAGCAGAGTCCATGTACGTTTTTATAAATCGCAGGATGTTCGAAAGGTTCAATCTTACCTGTCATTGGATTAAAGTTAAACAAACCTTTATCTTCTGTTCCAATCCACAATGTCCCATCATTACTTTCACAAATTTCTCGAACTCTACGACCAAAATGTTTCAAATCATCTCTGGGATAAAACTTCTCAAAATAAGTCCATTGATAGGGATAGTAGTTGACTCCTCCAAAGTATGAACCAATCCACATACCGTTTTCCTTGTCACGGCAAAGAGAATAAATGGCATTATCAGATAATGCATAAGAATCATCTTGATTGGGAACCGTCACATGAGTTAACACATCTCTTGTTAAGTTATAAATGTATAAGCCGGTTTCTGTTCCTGCCCACAACTCATCATCTGATTTAAACTGTAGCGTACGAACGTATGCATTCAATAGCCTTCTGGTTTTACCGCTTGTCTGATTTATTTCAGTTAAGCCATTGACTGAAGCAACGTAAACACAATTATGCGGTCCATTTACTTGCCAATTTATTATGTCACCTTTAAATATTTCTTCCCCTTCAGAATTTCTAAATGGTTTTAAAGCTGTTTTAAAATTATCTTTTGAATAGTAAAGATTATCAGCATATAAAGCTAGCCAACAGGTCTTTCCACTAAGCCAAAAACGAGTCACATTGGCTAAACCTGAATTCCCCAAATAATTAGTCAACTCCTTACCAACATCACGATAGGAAAATAGGCCTTGATTTTCTACTGATATCCAAATATTATTGTGTTCATCACCTCCTATCATAGTCACAAAATCCTTTATACATATTCCGCTGTTACTAACTTGATTGAAAGCTGAAAAAGAATCTAATTTTGGGTTATAGATATAAACTCCCCCATCAGTACCCACCCAAATATTCCCTTTATGGTCCTCATAAAGTGCCGTGATAAAATTCTTTCCTAAGGTTGAATTTTCCTTCTTATAAACCCGAAAAGAAAGGCCGTCATATCTATTCAAACCATCTTTGGTCCCTACCCACATGAAACCATTTTTATCTTGTAGAATCTGATAAACAGTATTTTGAGAGAGCCCGTTTCTTATATCTAAAGTTCTAAAATAATAATGAATATTATTTTGCGCATAGGAAGGCAATGAAGCCATTATGCACAAAAAAAGGAATAATCTTACCATTTTTGATATCATATAGTCATTTTCAAAAAATTATTTTTCTAACGCATTACAAATACGAGAATTCACTCTTTTAATCCGTTCTTCATCCAGTTTTATTACTTTACGATCATATGTCATTAAGCCATTCACTTCAACTTCAACATCGGTTATTTGGGTGTAAACGGCAGCAGAAAAACCTTTCTCAATAAGTCGATAAAGCTTTTCAGCATACTTTATATATTCATCAGTTGCTTCTGTTGAAGAATTAAACTGCACGTATCCCCAGTTTCTATCAGGTTCCCAAACATGATCTTTTAAAACTAAACCTATACCTCCGTATTCGCCAAGTACAGTTGCCCTTTGAGCGTCATAAAGATACAATTCAGGTGCCGGATAATTGTGAAGATCAAGAATATCTCCACAAGTATAATGATTCCCTCCGCTGGCCGGATTTACTAAACGGGTGGGGTCATATTGTTTCGTCCAGTCCGCAACTTCAGCTGTTTTGAACTGTCCCCATGCTTCATTAAATGGTACCCAAGTACTAATACAAGGGTATGAATATAGACAGTCTATTATTTCTTTCCATTCTTTACGATAAATAGCCTCAGATGATAATGAACGTTTCATTTCAATGCCATCAAAATACTTTCGATTTTGCCATTGAGGATTGCTATCACCGCTAGGCATATCTTGCCAAACTATAATACCAAGTCTGTCACAATGTGTATACCAGCGAGCAGGTTCTACTTTAATATGCTTTCGAATCATATTAAATCCAAAATCTTTTGTTTTTTTTATATCATACAACATGGCATCATCTGTTGGTGCTGTATAAAGTCCATCGGGCCACCAACCTTGATCTAAAGTTCCAAATTGGAATAATGCTTTATTATTCAACTCCAGACGAACAATACCATGAGAGTCACGACGTACAGAATACTTGCGCATCGCTGCATAACTCTCAACAGCATCTAGTATTTCGTTACCCTTCTTCAAACGAATCTTCAATTTATAAAGGAATGGTGAATCCGGACTCCATAACTTTACATTTTGAGGCATTACAATCTCTACGGGCTGAGAATAAATACTTTTCTCTGTTAATATCAAGTTCTCATCATCATAAACTTCTACTTCTATTACATCAGCATTAATGCTTCCTTCCAACTCTGTCTTTACAATAAGCAAGTGATTATCAATATCAGGAGTGATATGTAAACTTTCGATGTATGCATTAGAAACAGGTTCTATCCATACTGTTTGCCAAATACCAGTAACAGGCGTATACCAAATTCCCTCTGGCTTACTCACCTGTTTACCTCGTGGTTGAGATGATTTATCTGTAGGATCCCAAACTTTAACCACAACACAATTCTTGCCTTTTGCTAAAATGGCAGATGTGATATTGAATGAAAATGGGGTAAAGCCACCAGTATGACTGCCCACTTTAATATTGTTAACCCATACATCAGCCTTCCAGTCAACAGCGCCAAAATGTAGTAAAATAGATTTTCCTTTCCAAGATGAAGGTATCTCAAAATATCGTTGGTAAACAAGCTCCTGCTGTTCTGTAATTAGTTTTCCAACTCCCGATAATGAAGATTCTATAGCAAAAGGTACAAGAATCTCTCCTTCAAATTTAATAGGTAGAGATTCGCCTTTATTAATGATTGCATAGTTCCATAAACCATTTAAATTTTTCCATTTATCCCGTTCCATGATGGGTCTAGGATATTCAGAAAGAACATTTGAAGGATCAACCTGAGAAGACCATTCCGTTTTAATTCTACTTCCTACAGCTTTCCATTGCGCAAAGGTTTCAATAATAGCGAACATAAAAAATAATAGAAAAACAATAAATCTTCTCATAGTATTACAATAAATTAGTTTTAGATAAAGCAAATATATAGCGATTCCACTATATAAAATAGAATTATACAACCAATAAATAGAACTTTAGCATTATATTCAATAAAACCAGGATTATTACTTCATTTTTTTTATAAATTGCGTGGCAAAAACATAAAACGGCATCATTATATGACCTTACCCAATGCTATACCCGAGTATAATTTCCACAAAACAAAGTATGGAGCAGAGCTACTTATTGATATTGTGGCGCTGAAGAATATCAAAAAATACCTGCCTCAAAAGCTTTTGCACCGGCTCACCTATTACGACATAACATTCATTACCGAAGGAGAAGGACATTTTTCTATTAACGAACAAGAATACCCAGTTAAGACCCGCGACGTGATTTTTACCCGCCCCGGAGATTACAGACAATGGGATGTAAAGGGAATTAAAGACGGGGTGGCACTGATATTCGAAGAAGAATTTCTGCTGACGTTTTTTAACGATATGAATTTTCTAAAGAATATTGCTTTCTTCAATGCGCAGGGAAATCGGGCATCGCTTTCACTCAACGAGGAAGAATATCTACTCATCTACCAGCTATTGGGGCAAATTAAAAAGGAAATCAGTAATTATCAACATAAAGACAAGCACCTACTCCGCGCTATTCTGTATCAGGTACTTAAATATCTGGACAGAATCTATTCTGAAAAAATACCTTGTCAGCCCAATCATATAGCAACAAGCTGTACAAACCGTTTCATGGAGCTATTATCCATAGAAGGCAGGGTACATCATTCAACTAGTTTCTATGCCAACAAACTGTGCATTACACCCAATTATCTCAACGAACGGGTTAAAAACGACACAGGCATTCCGGTTACCAAACACATTCAGCATGCTCTGCTGATTGAAGCAAAGAAGCTATTATTGTACACGGATCACAGCATTAACGAAATCGGCATGACACTTGGCTTCGAGGATACTTCTTACTTCATTCGTTTCTTCCGAAAACTGACAAAGAAAACACCTGGAGAGTTCCGTAGAAAAGAAAAACCATAAAAAGTACCATTTTTGCCATTATTATGTCAGTTATTTAAAATCTTCGGGACTGTATCTTTGTTGCATCACTAAAAAACGAAGTATTATGAATTTACGAAAGTTATTATTTTTATGTTTATTGCTACCTGCCGGAAACAAGATTGCAGCCGACAATAAACCTGTTGAAGAAACAATTATAGCACTCGAAAGAGCTGCTATGGATCGATGGGCAAAAGGAGATCCCGATGGATTCATTGAGTTATCTACCGATGATGTTGTGTACATAGATCCTTTCTTGGAACAAAAATTTGAAGGTATTGACCAATTAAAGGAGCTTTACGAGACCATCAGAGGCAAAGTTGAAATTGACCGATATGAGTTTATACGTCCGGTTGTGCAGGCCGCAGGCGGCTGTGCCGTTTTAACCTACAATTTCATTTCTTACTACAAGGAAGAGGTGCACAAATGGAATTGCACGGAAGTCTACCGTTTGGAGACTTCCGGCAAATGGAAAATCATTCACACACATTGGTCACTAGTAAAGCCCTTGAAATAGCACTTTACTAATTCTCGCCGCCTCCACCTTCGGAGCTACCGCCACCTTTCACGTCATCGTTATTGATGGTTCTTGCTGCTTTTTTCACGCTGGCTTTCAACTCGCCAATGCGGTAGCTCACACTGAACCCGTAACGCATGCGCGAATAGCTGCTGTTGGTATTTTGCAAAAAACTGGCCGAACTGATTGAATTGGAATAATCAGTGTATCTTTTAAGGAAGTTATAAGCAAATGCACTTAGCGTCAATCTTTTGTCAATAAAAGAACGATTCAAACTCAATCCGTAGTCGTAATAACTGCTGCCTCTTCCTTGAATGCTAATGTAAGGAGTAGAACCCATCAGGTTCAGACTTAAACGGATATCGAGTGGAAAAGTGTGCTGCGCGCCTCCGTATGCAAAAGCATACCAACCATTATTTTTCAGATTCTGAGAAGGGCTTCTGTAATCGGAATAATTGCCGCTGGCATTCACATAAATACGTGTTTTAGGTGAAGCATTCCAATTGATGTATGCACTCATGCCGGTAGTGCGACTCTTACCAATGTTAGCATAAGTTGAGTTCAGGATACCATCTTTTATGAAACTATAATTTTCTATGCTATTGTTGTTAAAGCTATGGCGTAGCGAAAGGTTTACACTGAGCTTAGCCGTAAAATTACTGTAAGACAGATTAAAAGCATGACTTTTCTCACTTTTCAACTCCGAATTACCATAGCTAATGGCACTCGGATTACTATCATCAACATACGGATTAAGGAAATAAATACTGGGGCGCCAAATGCGCATATTGTAACCGAGACTTAGATTTTGAGTCTGACCTATTTTTAAGCCCATACTAGCCGAAGGAACCCAATCACTCAAATAAGAATTAAAATCGCTCCCGGTACCTACTAGGTAATTCACTTCCTGACTGGTATACTCATAACGAAGTCCGGCTTTGGCCGACAATGTCTTGTATTTAAAGGAATAGCCCCCGTAAAGAGCCAGAATATTGTTTAAGTGCTCGTAATGACTGCTCTTTTTTTCGTTGTAAGTATAATTATCCGTTCCGCTCTGTGCCAGAGAAACGTTATTTTCACTCACATTATTACGTATAATGTACTTCGCACCGGTTTCAAGCGTATGTATCTTGCCTAAAGGCGTAGTATAGTCAGTCTGGAAAGTATGTTCTGTGGTATTGGTCTCTCCGTCCGAACGACGGTTTTCAAGCGCCAAACGCTGCTTCCACTCATCTGGTATCTCCATGTCCGAGTAGTAAGCATAAGAATCTGAACTCTCTGGTTCCGTATTAATTTTATAAGAAAAGGTCAGCATACGATCCTTCACAGAAAACATACGTTGGTAATCTATATTTCCGCGGATGGAATACCAAGAGCCGTCCGACTTATTTCTAGCTACATATTTATACACAGGCAATCCTGCATCCGTTGTCATTTGCGTAAAACCATCGCCTTTAGTATCATTACCACCTCCGTACAATCCAAAAGACATGGAAAGCAGGCGTAGTGTATCAATTTCATAGCTAGCTTCAAGATTACTGTATTGAAAACTGCCATCGTAGTCATTGGTATTATCGGTTGTGAGTCTTGTCTTTCCGGTATAATCTTCACGAAGAACAGAATTATAATTTTTAGGAGAATTATTAAGGCTGTAGTTATAATTTCCCGTCACGGTAAGTTTGTTCTTTTTCACCGTTCCGTATACACTACCTCCAACACCTGTATTTCGGGCACTCCCACTCAGTGTCACGGTATACCCTTCCACTCCACGGTTGTCTATGGTTACAATATTGAGGATACCTCCCACTCCTTCGGCATCATATTTTGCGCCCGGATTGGTAATAACTTCAATGTATTTGATGGAGTTCGCAGGCATGCTTTTCAACACCTCCTTCGGATTACTACTCATCATGGTATTGGGTTTGCCGTTTACGTGTATCTTAAAGTTGCTACTTCCGTTTACCTGAATGTTATCTTCTCCGTCAACCGTTACCAGAGGAACTTTTCGAAGCATTTCTATGACCGTATTCGTTTTGGAATCGGGGTCATCTTGTATGTTGTATTCAATTTTATCAATATCGACTTTCACCAGTGGCTTTTGCGCCACAACTTCTATTCCTTTTAGTTCGTTTGTAGCGTCGCTCACAAAGAGTGTTCCTAAATCGATGGTTTTCGACTCTTCAGTGAATGTAAATTCTTTCTGCACGGTTGCTTTCCCTACCGAACTGATTGTAAGAATGTAAGTAGATGGTTCTGATAGTTTTTCAGAGAATTTACCATTCAAATCGGTCACAGCCATCTTTACAGCCTTTTGAGGAGAGTTTTTTTTGGCAATCTTCAAGGTTGCATACGGCTCGGCTTCTTTAGTGATGGAATCCAGCAGTAGACCTTTGACTATAAAAAGAGGATTTTTGGGTGCTTGCGCCCGTGAAACAGATGATACAAGAAGTATCAGCAATAGTAAGAAAGTCTTGTTTTTCATAAGTATCTTTTTTATTTTAACAATGCGCAAAAGTACATGATAACCAACACCTTACAACAGTTTGCTCGTTAATTAAACGAAACTTATTCCTTTTTAATGTTAAATAAGCAGATTTTATATCTTACCAGATAAAGTAAAAAATAACTAGCAGTAGGAGATTGATGCTTATTACAGTTCCGAAACCTCCCAGAATTCGGGGGATGAGGTCTTTGCGTGCACCCGAAAAGAAGATAGCATAACACATATTAACCACAATGTTACTGATAATCGCTTGCATGCTACAAGCCGCTATCACCAAAGTAGCCACCCCACCGGTGCCTTGCAATAAGTTCAAAATGAAGGGTGTAATGTCACTCAAGCCGGTAATAAACGAAAGAAGATTCAATCCGTCGGTTCCGGCGTAAAGCAAGGTATAATGAGTAAGCAACGTGAATACAACAAATAGAATAGCAAAGATCAACGCAACTTTAAATTCGAGGGGGTTGCTGCTACTCTCTTCTTCACTGGTTGGCTGGCCTGCTTTCTGGCGATGCTTGTCACGTGCATAAGTTAACCAGGCAGATGCTGCTGCCGCAACGGCCATTATAAGCAAATAGGGATATACAATGGAAAAAACATCTTTACTGAATATCAGGATAAGAATGAGGAAACGCAAAAACATCATGCTCACAGCCAGCAACATAGCCGCTACGTATTCGGATATTTCATTAAGTTGGGCGGTTCTGCTTTTGCGGGCCAGCACGGAAATGGTAGCTGTACTGCTATACAATCCTCCTATCACGCCTGATACCAATACGCCCGATTCGCGAAAAACATAACGGCGCAACAGGTAAGAAAGGTATGATATGCCCGACACAACTACTGTTGCTAACCAGATACTATAAGGGGTAAGATTCACTTCGGGAATGATATTCTCGTTGGGAAGCATGGGGAGTATAATACCACTGATGGCAAGGAACTTGGCCAAAGTGGCTATCTCGTCATTTTCCATCTGTTGTGCAATTTCCGTAAACGTGCGCTTCATTTCGGTAAAGAGCAACACGGTTACAACTACCATGACATAGAACCAAGACGGCTGGGTAGATACAATCGGTGCCAGGCAGTATGTAATCAGTGCAATGATAATGGTAGTAACTCCAAACACATGAAACTGGGCTTGCTTCACGTAGTAGTTGATACCCAGCAACAGCCCCAAAATAAGTCCGCCACCCATAAAAAGACGCATTTCGGCGGGATCTAATATATAAAGTAGGTACCCTAATATACCAATAAAGGTAAAGGTTCTGTCTGTTCCGAAAAGGGTAGTCTCCCCTTCACGTTTCAGACTGATTTTTCGTTGATTCAGTCCGATTAGAAGAGAAAAAAGGGTAACCAACACAAAGGTAACCAATTCTGCCGGGAAGTAGTTGTAGAGTTTCTCCATGAAGCGCGCTTAGATGTTAGTATGTTGATAACAGTTGTGAAGTGGTATTGTTCGAAACAAAACAATTCACCAACTTTTAAAGGGCTTTTTCATTAACTGTGAGTTATAATAACGAATATCTCCGGTGACTTCCTCTCCGATGAAATGGGGCTTTACAAACGATTCGTTTTCCTGGGACAATTCCACTTCGGCCATAACAAGTCCTTCATTATCACCATAGAATTCATCAATTTCAAAGACATGATCACCCGACTTAACGAGATAGCGTGTCTTATCAATCACACCGGGTTCACAAAGTGTCATTAGTTCACGGGCCTCATCAAGCGGAATTTCCTTCTCCCACTCATAACGACTCATTCCGGCAGTATCCGAAGCTCCTTTGATCGTTAAATAACCCTTTTCATCGCGAATACGCACGCGAACAGTGCGTCCACGCGCACTGCTGATATAGCCTTGAACAATGTGGCTGTGGGCGTATGCATACGACTTGTACTCTCCCTGAACCAAAAACTTACGTTCTATCTCTTGCGCCATATATCATTTCCTTTGAATGGTTCAATGCTTAGAAGTTCAACTGCATGCGAAGTCCCAGAATTCCGTAAGCATTTCCTCCTTTTCCGCTGTTTTCATCGACTTTTTCGCCGTCGTAAACCTTTTCACCGGAACTGTTGTAGCCCACTGCCGCGCTGTTAAAAGCATCAGCATATTTATCATTATCAACGTATGAGTAATTGAGTTGCAACTTCAGGTTACGGGTAGCGTAATAGTTTAATCCCAGAGTCAGCCCGTTGGCCGAGCCTCCTTTTACCTGAGTTCCGTTCAGGTCGATACGGTCAAAACGAGCAGCTAGTTCCAAATCGCCCCAACTTTTGCCGGGCGTAGGTTGCGTAAACGCTCCTCTGGAAGTACTGTATTTCTGTTGTCCCCCAAAGAGCAGGTAGCCTGCTTGTATATAAAAGCCGTTGAATTTCTCCGTACTCAAATCGCCACTACGATGGGTATGGTTCAGAATATACTCGCCTTGCATGCGAAACTGTCTATGGAATGCCGCCAGTTCTAAACCTGCCAGCAAATCATTGTCAACATTCGTAATAGGTGCAGTGTCTAAAAACTTAATCTTATTAATGTATGATAATGAAGTAGTGCTATAACGAACTGTGTTGGGCATTAGTGAACCCACTGTTGTTTTCGGGGTGCGATACGAGAGCGCACCGCCCAAATGAAATCCTCTGGTCTTGTCTTGGGAAAGGGGCATCCATACGGCACGCGCCGTATATGATATGCCTTCGTCCTGGCCTGCTTTATTATTGGTTTCGGAATAGTCTTTTTCTTTGCTACCGTTTATTCTTCTAAAGTAAACTCCGGCCGCTGTCATAAATGAGCCTGACCTCCACTCTCCTTGCACTCCCATGTGATATTCGGGGGCGAAGGCAGATACCACATTCGCCTTCTCCATAAACATCAAATCGCCCGATGAGGTCATGGCTGACATAGCAAAGCTTTCCTTAAAATTGCCGGCTTTGACACTGAGGCTATGTGGCAGGTCGTATTTCACAAAACAATCTTTCAGCGAAAAGCTGCCATCGGTAAAGTCAACTTCCATCTTGCCGGAAAGGTGATCACCAAAAGTTGCGGTAGCTCCCAGTCGCACTCTACGAAAGCCCACCCCGTTGCCCAAAGGCTGGTAGTCCTCACCCACAAAAACAGCGCCATCGGCCTGTATCCGTCCACCAAATGACAATTTGAACTTTTCATCGGCCGACTGTACCGATAAGGATTTACTAATTAAAGAATTTTCGGGCTCAGCCGACTGTAGTTTCATGGCAGCAGCCAGCATAAGTAATGTGGAAAAAGCAATAAACTGTTTTTTCATTGTAAATGTTGTTATAAAAATCTTCATACTGACAAGCGTTTGTAGTTTCATGCAAGCTTGTCAGCATGAAAACTAGCCGGTCAATCAGGCAAAAAATGAGAAGCTAACTAACAGGACAAGTGCTAAAATGAATAATGCCAGAAATAGCATCTTCAAAACGCGGTTGGCCTGCATCTCTTCTTGTTTGGTGTGCTTTAGTTTACGACTTCTGTTCATAGTGATGATTTATATTAAGTTCAACAAAACCAGCAAACTGTCTTTGCTTTGTTGTTCCAAATATACTAACTAATTTAGAAAAAGCAACACCTTAAAAAAGAAAACTTCCTACCGCCCAAACAGGCAGCAGGAAGTTTCGTTATTAGTTCTCTCCTTCCGAGGAAAACTCCATCAGATAGGCTTTGATAAAATCGTCAATCTTTCCGTCCATCACTCCGTTTACATCAGAGGTTTGGTAGTTTGTACGATGGTCTTTCACACGGCGGTCGTCAAAAACATAGCTCCGGATTTGCGATCCCCATTCAATTTTTTTCTTTCCAGCCTCAATCTTCCGTTGCTCAGCCAAGCGTTTTTGCAACTCTCTATCATATAGTTGTGAACGCAAAAGCCGCATGGCATTCTCACGGTTATCGAGTTGAGAACGAGTCTCTGTGTTTTCAATAAGAATTTCTTCTTCCTCACCCGTTTCAGGATCTTTGTATTTGTAACGCAAACGCACACCGGTTTCCACCTTGTTCACGTTCTGTCCACCAGCACCGCCTGATCGGAATAAATCCCAGGTAATAGCGGCTTGGTTTATCTGAACTTCAATGGTATCATCAACCAAAGGAGAAACAAATACGGATGCAAACGAAGTCATTCTTTTACCCTGAGCATTGTACGGAGAAACACGCACCAACCGATGAACTCCGTTTTCTCCTTTCAGATAACCGTAGGCATAATCGCCTTCTACCTGAATGGTGCAGGTTTTTATTCCGGCCTCATCTCCTTCTTGTAAGTTCGATATGCTGGCTTTGTAGCCATTACTTTCTGCCCAACGCAAGTACATACGCATCAGCATAGAAGCCCAATCCTGACTTTCAGTTCCACCTGCGCCCGAATTGATTTTAAGCACACAGCCCATCTGGTCAGCTTCTTCACGAAGCATATTTTTCAGTTCCAGATTCTCGATAGCCTCCAGAGCTTTGGCATAGGCCTGGTCTACTTCTTCTTCTGTTACCAGCTCGTCTTTATAAAAATCAAAAGATAACTCCAACTCATCACTCAGTGTTTTGACTTCCTGATAGCCGTCAATCCACTTTTGCAAACCTTTCACCAATTTCATCTGGGCTTCAGCTTTTTTCTGATCATCCCAAAATCCGGGAGCTTGAGTCCTGAGTTGTTCTTCTTCTACTTGTATTTTCTTGCCATCGACGTCAAAGGTACCTCCTCAGCGCATCAGTGCGCTCTTTCACGTCTTTAAGTTGCTCAATTGTAATCATAAATAAAATTTAATTGTTTATTCTCGCTGCAAATATAACTATTTTTTTAGCAGCATAAAAACAGCATTTCTATGAATTAATAAATATCTTTGTCGTAACAACTTAATTTACAATATATTTTATGAAGAAAAGTATCAAACTATTCTGCTTGCTGGTTGCACTATTGTGCTTTACCGGCTATAGTAGCGCCAATCAAAAAGATTATCGCTACGTGACTGTTCCAAATGACCCGATGAATGCGCGTATTTACACTCTCGATAACGGATTGAAGGTGTACATGACTGTATTCAAAGAGACACCACGTATCCAAACGTTTATTGCAGTCCGCGTAGGCGGAAAAAATGATCCGGCAGAAACGACCGGACTCGCTCATTATTTTGAGCACCTGATGTTTAAGGGTACCGAGAAATTTGGAACACAAAATTATGCCGCCGAGAAACCACTACTTGATGCCATAGAGCAACAATTTGAGGTGTATCGCAAAACGAAAGACGAAGCGCAGCGTAAAGCCATCTATCACACAATTGACAGCTTGTCATACGAGGCTTCAAAATACGCTATACCCAATGAGTACGACAAACTAATGGCGGCTATCGGAGCAAATGGGACCAATGCATATACCGGTTTTGATATGACGGTTTACACTGAAGACATACCTTCCAATCAAATTGAAAACTGGGCTAAGATACAAGCCGATCGTTTCGAAAACAATGTAATACGCGGTTTCCACACTGAGTTAGAAACGGTTTACGAAGAGAAAAACATGTCGCTCACCCGCGATCCGAGAAAAGTATACGAGGCCGTTTTGGCTTCTTTATTCCCTCACCACCCGTATGGGACGCAAACTGTTTTAGGTACACAAGAGGATTTGAAGAACCCATCCATCACTAACATAAAGAATTACAAAAAAACTTGGTATGTACCTAACAATATAGCAATCTGTCTGTCGGGCGACTTTGATCCGGACAAGATGATTGTCACCATTGATAAGTATTTCGGGCACATGACGCCTAACATGAGCTTACCCAAGCTGAATTTAGCTAAGGAAGAGGCGCTAACCGCTCCGGTTGTCAAAGAGATACTAGGTCCGGATGCTGAAAATATCACGCTGGCATGGCGTTTCCCCGGAGCTGCCAGCAAGGAATACGAAACGTTACAGATTGTTTCTCAGATATTATACAATGACAAAGCCGGATTGATTGACCTGAACATTAATCAGCAACAAAAGGCCTTGTCGGCTTATTGCTATCCGCTCGACATGGCCGATTATAGCGTGCTTTTAATGCAGGGTCGTCCTAAACAGGGACAAACACTCGATGAGGTGAAAGGCTTGCTGCTAGAGGAAATTAAAAAGTTGCGTGCCGGTGACTTCGATGAAAAAATGCTCGAAGCTAACATCAACAATTTCAAGCTGGGCTTAATGCAACAGCTCGAGAAAAATGAATCACGTGCTCAAATGTTTGTTAATTCATTTATCAACGGTAGTAATTGGGCTGATGAAGTGACTGCTTTAGAACGCATGTCAAAACTTACTAAGTCTGAAATTGTTGCTTTTGCCAATAAGTACTTGAACGAGAATAATTGCGCTGTCATTTACAAGAAACGCGGACAGGATCCGAATGAAAAGAAAATGTCGAAACCTGCCATCACACCGATAGTAATGAATCGCGATGCCGTAAGCCCCTTCTTGAAAGAGATACAAGAAAGTAAAGTAGAACCAATGAGCCCGGTCTTCTTAAACTTCACAACGGATTTAAAACAGTTGAAAGCTAAAACGGGTATTCCTGTACTATACAAACAAAACACAAGCAATGATCTTTTCCAATTGCTCTACTTGTTTGACATGGGCAATAACAATGATAAGGCTCTAGGTATTGCATTCCAATACATGTCTTACTTGGGCACTCCGGATATGACAGCGGAGCAGATAAAAAGTGAGTTTTATCGTTTAGCTTGTACATTCAGAGTTATGCCGGGCAACGAACGTACGTATGTTGTACTATCAGGTCTGAATGAGAACCTACCTGAGGCTATGGCTCTTTTTGAAAAGTTAATGGCCAACGCACAAGTAAACAAGGATACTTACAAAAACCTGAGTGCAGACATCATCAAAGCCCGTAAAGATGCCAAATTAAACCAAGCGCAAAACTTCAACCGATTGGTAAATTATGGTATTTGGGGAGCTAAATCACCTGCTACTAATCTGCTTTCAGAGGCAGAATTGTTAGCCATGGATCCGCAAGAGCTCATTAACAGAATACACCAACAAAACAGTTACGAGCATCGTATTTTGTATTACGGACCAAGTGGCGAAAAAGAATTGCTTGCTACCATCAACAAGCTTCACAATACTCCCCGAAAATTGACAAAAATTGTACCCAACGATCAGTTTCAGATGGAATTGACCAATCAGACCAAGGTGTTTATTGCTCCTTATGAGGCTAAACAGATATACATGAGCCAGATTTCAAACAGAGGAGAGAAGTTTGACCCAAGTATGGAACCGGTATTGAACCTTTATAACGAATATTTCGGTGGAGGTATGAATTCCATTGTTTTCCAAGAAATGCGCGAAAGCAGGGGACTTGCTTATTCTGCCAACGCTAGGATCATACAACCCTCGTACTTAAAGTATCCTTATATGTTCCGTACTCAGATTGCAACTCAGAATGACAAGATGATTGACGCAATCAAGGTATTTAACGATATTATCAACGAAATGCCTGAGTCGGAAGCGGCATTTAAATTGGCAAAAGACGGACTGATAGCTCGTTTAAGAACTGAACGTATTATTAAGGACGAAGTATTGTGGTCTTTTATTGCTGCGCAAGACCTTGGCGTGAAAGAAGACAGTCGCATTAAATTGTATAATGACGTGCAGACTATGACACTAAAAGACATAGTTAATTTCCAGAATAAATGGATCAAGAATCGCACCTATACTTACTGTATTCTTGGCGATGAGAAAGAGCTTGATTTGGAGAAACTGAAAGAAGTAGGACCCATCATCAGACTGACCCCGGAAGATATATTCGGTTATTAATCAGTATGTAACTTCATAAAAATAAAAAACGGCTGTTTCATTTAGCAGCCGTTTTTTTATTTCTATTATTCTTCGTACATTTTATCTATCTGTTCTTTATAATTTCGGGAGATAACTGCCCTGCGAAGTTTAAGCGTATTGGTCAATTCTCCGCGCTCCATGCTGAATGGTTCCGGCAACAAAGTAAAGCGTTTAATTTGTTCGTAGTGTGCAAACAGCTGCTGCAAAGTATCAATACGACCTTTGAACAAGTTAATTATTTCGGGCTTTTCAAGCAAGTCGGCCCGACTTTGATAAGCAATGCCTTTTTGTTTGGCATACTCCTCTACAAAACCGTACACGGGAACAATGAGAGCCGATACAAATTTGCGTTGATCGGCAACAATGGCTATTTGATCAATATAGCGATCAACAACAAGTTTCGTTTCCAATGCCTGAGGGGCTATGTACTTACCGTTAGATGTCTTAAACAAATCTTTCAAGCGTTCGGTAAGATACAATTGGCCATCTTTGAAATAGCCGGCATCGCCCGTATGAAACCAACCTTCGGCGTCAATTGCAGCGGCCGTGGCTTCACTTTTCTTATAATATCCTTTCGTGATGGTCTTACCACGAAGAAGAATTTCGTTCTCGTCGCCAATTTTCACTTCTAATCCAGGCATCACATCCCCCACGGAACCTATCTCGTAACCGGTTTTCCATGTACAAGATACAGTGGCAGTCGACTCGGTCAATCCATAGCCGGTAAGCATATCAATCCCAACCGAATGTACAAACTCGCATATTTCATCCGAGATAGCAGCACCGGCTGTAGGAAAGAAATTACCATTTTCTATTCCAATGGTTTTTTTCAGCAACAAATAGATGGTTTTCTCGTAGAATTTATATTTCATCTGAACAAGTAAAGGAGGAGTCTTACCTACTCGTAGATAGTCTACATTGTGAATTTTACCTATTTTAATCGCATCAAGCATCAAAGATTTCTTCAAACCAGTTGTTTCAGCTATTTTTTCTTGTACTCCTGCATATACTTTCTCCCAAAAACGAGGAACACTGCACATTAATGTGGGACGAATCTCTTTGATGGTAGTCTGTATGTCTGCCGGACGAAGGTTCACACAAATCTGCACACCTTTATGTATGCACAAGTAGCACCAGGCTTTTTCAAAAATATGAGTTAACGGAAGAAAGTTCATCGAGATGTCCTGATCAGTCATTGTCTTCAGGCGCTCATCATGGGTGCGAAATACCTCCATGTAACAAGAATGATGAATCATCACTCCTTTAGGTTCTCCCGTTGTACCGGATGTATAAAGAATATTAGCCAAGTCATCTTCAGAGGCTCGCTTCGTACGTTCTTCCACCGTATCATAATGAGTTAGCCCTTCTCCTGTCTGAATAAATTCATCGAAATAGACAGAGGCAATATCTCTGGGGTCTTTCACCACTGATCGGTCAAATATAACTATCTTCTGCAACGAAGGACACAATGAAAGGATGCTGAAAGCCACATCATATTGAAGCTGTTCTCCAACAAAAAGGAAACGAATTTCGGCATCATTTACAATGTATTGTGCCTGAGAAGACGAACTGGTTGCATAAAGTGGAACGGTAACAGCTCTATTTGCAAACGCTCCGAAGTCAACATAAAAACATTCAGGTTTGTTTTGAGAAAAGATAGCAACATTTTCTTCCTCTCTAATACCCAACGCTACAAAAGCATCGGCTGTTTTCTTGATGATATCCGAGAAGTTGCTCCAACTAACAGATACCCATTGTGCCGTATCGTAATCACGATATTTCAAGGCTATTTTTTCTCCGTACTTTTCTGCTTGATGATGAACCAGAGCAGACAGATGATGATTAGTCATACCTTTTCTCTTTTAAAATTGAGACACAAAGGTATAGTTTAATTTGGAATTAAATGTTAATACTACAATACATTTAATTATCTTTGCAACAAAACAAGTAACAATGACAACAGATTACGCAACCATGACAGCAGAAGCTGTAAGCTTCTTGAAGTCTATAATCAGCATTCCCGCTATTAGCAGAGAAGAAAATCAAGTAGCCGATTTTGTGCAAAAATATATAGAAGAAGTTGGCATGCAAACTGGTCGTAAAGGCAACAATGTTTGGTGTTTAAGCCCTATGTTCAAAATAGAAAAGCCCACTTTATTGCTCAATTCTCATATTGATACGGTTAAACCGGTAAACGGATGGAGAAAAGATCCTTTCACCCCCCGCGAGGAAAATGGGAAATTATACGGTTTGGGGAGTAATGACGCAGGAGCAAGTGTGGCAACATTACTACAGGTGTTTCTGGATCTTTGCCGTAAAGAGCAACCCTATAATCTGATTTTCTTGGCATCCTGTGAAGAGGAAATCTCTGGAAAAGATGGCATTGAAAGCATATTACCGGCTCTGCCTCCTATTTCTTTAGCTATTGTAGGAGAACCAACGGAGATGCATCCGGCTATAGCCGAGAAAGGTTTGATGGTAATTGATGTAACGGCAAAAGGCAAAGCCGGACATGCCGCCCGCAATGAGGGAGACAATGCCATATACAAGGTATTGAATGACATAGCTTGGTTTCGTGACTTCCACTTTCCCCAAGAATCACCTCTGCTAGGTCCGGTCAAAATGAGTGTGACACAAATTAATGCAGGGACACAACACAACGTCATACCCGATCTATGTACATTCGTCGTCGATGTAAGGAGTAATGAACTTTATTCAAATGAGGAAATATTCAGGATTATTGAGAGGAGTATTTCTTGTGAAGCTAAAGCGCGCTCTTTCAGGTTAAATTCTTCGCGTATTGACATGGCGCACCCTTTCATTCAAAGAGCCATCCAACTCCGCAGAGTTCCTTTTGGTTCTCCAACGTTATCTGACCAAGCATTAATGAATTTCCCATCGGTAAAAATGGGACCGGGTAAATCATCTCGTTCGCATACTGCTGATGAATATATCATGATAAAAGAAATGGAAGAAGCCATAGAGATATACCATCGGCTACTCGATGGCTTCCGCCTATAACATTTATCGGTTCAGCCACGGTTCAGGATTAAGTTTCTCCTTTTCACGCCTTAACTGGAAGTGCAAAACCGTGCGACCGCTATCACTCATATCAGAAAAGACTTGTCCGATGCTCTGTTTGGTACTCACATTATCGCCTTGCTTAACAGAAGCTGACGACAAGTTGCAATATACCGAAATGTAATTGCCGTGACGAATTAGAACATTAAACAGTCCGTTCAGCTGGAATACCGCGGCTACCTTGCCATCAAAGATGGCACGAGCTTGCGCCCCAGGCCTCCCTTGAATATCAATACCTTTGTTATCAAGCTTCACATTCCGCAATCCCTCAACAGCATATTCGCCATAATGACTCGTGATGATGTATGATCCAGAAATAGGCATCGGCAAACGTCCTCTGTTATTTGCAAAATTGCCTGACAACTCTCTATCTTCGCGACTCATGGAATAAGATTCCATGGGTTTCTCCGCAGCACGTTTACGACTTGAACTAGATTTCCGGGAATCAGACTTTTTTGCTTCCGACTCTTTGGAAGTAGACTTCGCTTCTGCTGCTTTCCTTCTAGCCTCGGCTTCACGACGAGCTTCTTCTTCAGCCCGCTTACGAGCTTTCTCAATTTCTTCTGCAATCAAACGATCAATACGTGCATTCAAACGATTAGCCTCTGTCTTTTTACGACGGATTTCACTTTGAAGTCCTTGTTGTTTTTTCTTCAGATTGGCTACCAAAGTACGCTTTTCCTTTTCCTGAACTTCCAATTTGGCTTTCTCGGACTCACGCTCTTTCAAAAGTGACTCTTTAGCAGCCTTTACCTGTTGAAGTTCGGCTCTTTTTCGATTGATTTGTTCTTGCTTTTTTAATATCTCTTCGCCTTGCAGACGTTGATAAGTAGCATATTCACGAACATAACGTAACCTTCTATACATTTTGGTGAGGTTATCTGCTGAGAAAATAAACATTAATTTCTCTTCAATGGATTTATTCTTATAAAGATATTGAACAGATGATTCATATTTCTTTTTTTTATCAGCCAAATCTTTACGCAACACGCCTAGTTGTCTTTCTAGTTTATAGAGTTCATCGCCAATGGCATCTACATCCTTGTTGATCGAATTAATATAGCGTTTTCGTTCTTCTATCTGTCCGGAAAGGGCCGCCAATCCATTCAGCTGACTGCCCACATCTTTCTTGGTTGTCTTCAACAACGACTCAGTCTCCGCTATCTGTTTTTGCAAAGCTCCTCTCTTGCTTTCAAGTTCTTTAATCAGCTTGTTAGATTGCGCTAAAAGAGTCGTTGAAGTACCAAGTAATAAAATAATAGCGATTAAAAAGTATCTCATAAATCAAAAAGGAGTTTTATCAGATCATTGAATTCAACTTGTGCGTATTTAGAAGAGACCTCAGTTGCCGTAACATTCATTTCATCGGATGAAAAATCATATAATTGGATTTTTGCTTCAGCCATTGAAGAAGTCAAACCGATTTCTTTGCCTGTAAGCACATTTTTACCACCCGGTTTTGAAGCATCCATAAGGCGTTTCTGTAATTTCTCAAAATCACTCCCTTTAGGCAAGAATGGAGTCATCTCAGCACGGGTCGCTTTAACAAAACGTTTATTCATACGATCAACGAACAACACTTCCTCCGGTGTTATATCAATACGTACCACTTCTGTCCGGATAACTGGTAACTGCACGGAAAGCTGGATACGTTCGTTTTGCTTCATTTTCATAGTACCGCCCATAGACATTTTATCACCTTTATAGGGAAATGTTAGTTGCATTTTCGATGACAAATAAGGGTTTGATGGTTCACCCGATGGTAACATTCCAATCTGCTTAGAGCTTTTACAGGAAGTAAAAAGCATTACCAAAGTAAGTATGCCACAGAATATATAAATTGATCTTTTCATTCTGTTATGTATTTTTTCTGTTCAATTTTCTTTTTTATTGTAGCCGACTTACTGCCCATTTCCAATGCTTTCTTCCAAAATTTAAGTGCATTTTCTACGTCTCCGGTCATGTAATAAATATCGCCACTATGTTCAACAATCACATCACTTTGTTCGCCGCCATTTTTAAGGGCCTCATCGATATAAATACGAGCTTCAGCATAGTTACCTTTCTCAAAAAGAATCCAAGCATAAGTATCTAAATATGTTGAATTTTTAGGCTCTGCTTTAACTGTTTTGAAACTCATTTCTTCAGCTTTATCCAACTCCCTTCTTTCAACAGATAAGTAATAAGCATAGTTATTCAATGCTCCAATATTTGAAGGGTTGTATACCAAAGCAGAGTCGTAGGCTGCATAAGCCTCTGCCATTTTATCTTTTGAGTGATAAATATCACCCATCATACTATAAAAGTCAGATACGACTTCTTTCTTACTATCAGCAGTAACATGTTGCAACGCTCTTTGATATATTGCAAGCGCATCATCTAACCTTTCAGCCTGATAATATGCAATTCCCAAATAATAATAAAACTCTAATGATTCCGGATTGGCTTCAATACCAGGCTCACAAAGACCTATTACCTCTTGAAAATCATTTTTACGGATAGCCGATCCCAACAAAGTCATTCGTGCAGCCGTATTAGTAGGGTCTATTTGCAATACCAGCTTTAGCACCGGAATAGATTCCTTTTCCATTCCTTTAGACAATAAATATTGAGCATAAAGCATCGGTACTTGGTCATCATCGGGATCTTGACGTAACATCCGATCAAACATAGCGATGACGCGCGTACTGTCTTTGGATTCTTGCTCTGCCTGCACGATAAATTCCCGCATAACATTCACTCGGGTTTCGGAAGGAACTTGATTATTGAGCAGCAACGTATCAATCTGTTGCTGATAAAGTTCTTTCTGACCAGTTTGCTCATAATAGGAAGCTAAAGCAAACATGGCCATTGCATTATCTGGTTCTATGGAAAGTACTTTTTGGTAAGTGCTATAAGCCTCCTGCTTTTTGCCGTTTTGAAGATACAAATCACCCAATAAAGTAAGGTAACGCATATCCATGGGATATTCCTCCGCAAGCTTCTCTATTTCTTGAAAAGCTTTCTTATCATCTTCCATTTGGAGATAAATGCGGAACTTCTCCATGCTGAGCTGTTCATTCTTACCAATGATTTGCTCAAGCCTGTCAAGCGTATGAATGACATTCTTATAATCTTTTGTTTGATTATACAGATCGACCAGATTGAACAGGGATTCTCTTCTTTCCGGAAAACGCTGATACATGTCTTCGAGGAGATTTATGGCTTTTTCTTTCTGCCCCTGTTGTTGGTAAAGATTTGATAAACCTTGGGAATACCAATAATTCTGAGGATCATTTTCTACTGCTTTTTCAAGTGCCTCTTGTCCCTGAGGAACTTGTTTCAAATACAAATAGAATTGAGATATTTCATACAAAGCAGAAGGAGCATCTGGTTGAATTGCCAAACAATGTTTATATAAATCAAAAGCAGCATCGTACTGTCCTTTTGCTTTGAGGCGGGCAGCCTCAAGAAAATAATAATTATATTTACGCTGCATATCCAAAGAAAGCACACTTGTTTGAGTGAGGGATTCCGATCTCCGACCTTTAATTTTCCCAGCCGGCGAACAAGCATTAAGAAAACAAGAGAGCAGTACCAGACAACTCAGTGATAGAAAACTATTTCGTATCAGTCCGGCCATGCCACGACTTCTTTTTCCTCGGAAATACATCATAATTATTATTTTTTACTTTAGTAAAAGCAAAACAGTTAAATCAGTCTTTGCCTGTATGCCCAAATCCGCCACTGCCACGTTCTGTCTCATCCAGTGTTTGTACTTCAGTCCACTCAGCTTGTTCGTGGCGGGCTATCACCATCTGAGCAATACGTTCACCATCTTCAATCACAAACGGCTCAGCAGAAAGGTTAACCAAAATAATACAGATTTCACCACGATAATCGGCATCAATCGTTCCAGGCGAATTGAGTACAGTGATTCCTTTTTTAATAGCCAACCCGCTTCTAGGGCGTATTTGCGCTTCATATCCTTTTGGTAAAGCTATATATAAACCCGTTGAAATAAGACATCTTTCAAGTGGTTTAAGGGTTACTGAAGCTGATAAATTGGCGCGAATATCCATTCCTGCCGAAAGTTCTGTGGCGTATGCGGGCAACGGATGCTTTGATTTATTGATGACTTGTATATTCATATTCATCCTTGTTTACTTTTTAATTTGCGAAATTAGGTAATTTGGGGCTATTTTTCATACATTTGCAGTTAATAACGGTTAATGATTAATTTATTACGCAAGATATGGAATGGAAGAAATTAATTTCCGCCAAACGATTTGGGATGGAAGAATTTCACGAGGAAAGACAGGAGAACAGAAGCGAATTTCAACGAGACTATGACCGATTGGTCTTCTCTGCTCCTTTCAGAAGGTTACAAAATAAAACTCAGGTTTTCCCTCTTCCCGGAAGTGTATTTGTACACAACCGACTAACACATAGTTTGGAAGTTTCTTGTGTAGGCCGCTCATTAGGAAATGACTCTGCCAAAGCAATTATCAGCAAAAACCCCCAATTGAGTGATACTTTTTTACCCGAAATAGGATCGATCGTATCAGCTGCATGCCTTGCTCACGATCTGGGAAATCCACCTTTCGGACACTCCGGCGAAAAAGCCATCTCTACCTATTTCTCCGAAGGACCGGGCATTCGATTAAAAGAACTCTTAAAGCCTGAGGAATGGGAAGACTTAATTCACTTTGAAGGAAATGCTAATGCGTTCCGCCTATTAACTCATCAATTTGAGGGCCGACGAAAAGGAGGCTTTGCCATGACCTACTCTACATTGGCCTCCATCATAAAATACCCATATTCTTCCAGACTAGCCGGCAATAAGCCAAAATTTGGCTTTTTCGTTTCAGAGCAAGATGATTTTCAGCTTATAGCGAATGAATTAGGCATGCATCAACTTCAAGCTTCTCCATTGAAGTATGCACGTTATCCACTTGTTTACTTAGTTGAATCCGCCGATGACATATGCTACCAAATGATGGACATTGAAGATGCTCACAAACTCAAAATACTTTCTACAGAAGAAACAATCGGCTTACTTATGGCCTATTTTGACGATGAAAGACAGAACCATCTTATGAGAACATTCAAAATCGTTAAAGACCGCAATGAACAGATAGCTTATCTCCGATCTTCAGTTATCGGATTATTAATAAAAGAATGCACCAACGTCTTTGTCGAAAATGAAAAAGTCATTTTAAGCGGAGAGTTTAATAGTACCTTAATAAAGGAAATAGCTCAACGACCAGCTTGTGCATATAAGAATTGTTCAGAATTATCATTTGAAAGAATATATCGTTCCAGGGATGTATTAGACATCGAACTAGCAGGATTCAGAGTAATAACGACTCTACTTGACCTCATGATCAATGCGGTAATGGAACCGGAAAAAGCTTATTCAAAACTTTTAATAAATAGGGTATCCGAACAATATAACATAAAAGCGCCTGCGCTCATTGACAGAGTGCAGGCTGTTCTAGATTATATATCGGGCATGACTGATGTGTTCGCTCTTGATCTTTATAGAAAAATCAATGGAAACAGTCTGCCTGCGGTATAAACTTACTTCGCAGAGGGAGGACTGAAAAACACTTTATTTGCACCCGAGGTGAGTTTACAGCCATTAGGATCTTTTTCAATAAAGGACTGAATATGACGCATTCTTTTTTCTTCTAGAATTTCATCTACAGCAATAAGAATTCCAGTCTCTTCTACATCACCAAAACCATAATTAATGGCCGTTCCGAACATCCTCATCGTTGGGCTCAAACTCATGTATGCATTAACCAAAGGAGGTATATTGTAACCGAGTTTACGAACCTCGGCATTGAGAATTTTATAGTCTTCTTTAAAAGTATCTTTGTCAAATAAGCATTCTAATTCATGCATATTTGTTTCTATCTGTAAAGGTTTCATCGGAGTTATCAAGCCTTCTTTGTCTCCAAAATGTTTTCTCAAAAAATAAAGAATCATATCACGCCCCTGACGATGAAAACTAGGATACATAGTCACCTTTCCGAAAAAATATTTAACTTCAGGCATAACCACAGTCAATGCGCCTAAACCATCCCATAAGTTATCTAAAGCAAATAATCCTTTGCTACCAGCACGAGTTGACTGATACTCTAGCGTAACAAATGAACGCCCTAGTTCAATGGTAGTAGGAAGATACTCTTTCAAAAACTTCTCGGAAAAGTTAAACATATGTGAAGTGGCAAGAATAGGATGTCCATGCTGATCAAATTCAACATCCGTACCTCGTATATAACGATAGCCACCAAGTATCTCTTCAGCTTCTGGGTTCCAAACGATCAATTGTTTATAAGCATTCTCCATGGTATCGTACTCATCAATATCCATTGACAGACCACAACCCCCACCTGCAGCACGAAAAGCGATTTCACGCAAACGGCCGATTTCTCTCATTAAATTCGGCGAATCATGATGAGTGATAATATAAATCTGATTATTACTCTTGTTCGTCATGCGCAAGCGCTTGTCGTCGGTTAATTCAGCTATAAGCAGCTTCTTACTTACAGGTTTAATAATTTCTTCCATATCTTTCGTCAGTAGTGTCTTTATTTCTTAGAGTTTATAAACAATGTCTTTTACATATTGCGCCCATTGAGCAGGCGTTTTAGACTTATCAAACGTTTGCCATGGAATAGGTTTTCCAAATGTAACGGTAAAAGTCTTATGGCGATTTCTAAACATTTCGTCTGCCAAATATAGCATAGCGATATTAAACTTAATGCCCAACATCTTGCAAACAGTGGCCAGATTATAGAAAAAATTCGAGTTGCGTCCATTAAAATGAACCGGTACAACATCTCGTTGAAACTGTACACTTTTGGCCACAAAAGTTTTCCTCCATTCAAGATCTTTGATAATTCCATTTTGTCTTCTGGAACACAGACCTGCCGGAAACATGATGAGTTGATTGTCTGATTTAAAACCAGCTTCAACCAATTGCGGGAAATCTTTGGCTTGTTTTCCGGTTTTGTTAATGGGAATGCACAACGGAGCTAATCCGCGCAAATTCATCAACAAGTCGTTGACGAGATACTTCACTTTACCATTATAATGTTTACCTAAGACATAACCTAAAGCAACGCCATCTTGCCCTCCCAATGGATGATTACACACAAATGTATAGAGACCGTCCTCCGGTAAATTCTCAGCGCCTTTTATTTCAATTTTCACATCAAGAAACTGCAATGAAGCCTCTAAAAAATCAACTCCCACTTTGTTTCGTGATTCAAATAAGAAGACGTTGAGTTCTTCCTGATGAACAATCTTCTTCAGGTAAGAAACAACAAAGGATGGTATGTATTTATAGTACTTACGCGCTTTTTCGCGTAGTATCTTTTCGACATCAATCAAGAACAAACTCTCTTCTGCCATTCTTTTTAAATAAAAAACAATAGCGCAAAATTAACGCATCTTTTTAATTAATTGTAATAAATGGCAAGAAAATACTAACTTTTAAAGCATCAAGCCCATAATAAGCAGCTATTTTTAGCATTTCAATGAACTTAAGCTACGATTTATATCTCAGCTAAAGGCGAGTAATCCAGACTATTCAACCCTGCTTTTTAACCATTAAAAAAGCTGTTGAAAACTTATTAAAAAAATATTCGTGGAATATTGTGGGGAATTGTGGGGAAATGCCTATTTTTACCGTCGCTTATTTATAATAATGTGCATGGTACGTTTTTTAGGCAATATTGAGGCTAAAATGGATGCGAAAGGGCGACTTTTCATCCCCGCACAATTCAGAAGACAGTTACAATCCGCTTCCGAAGAAAGACTTATTATGCGCAAAGATGTCTTCCAAGATTGCTTAGTTCTCTATCCGGAAAGAGTTTGGGAGGATGAACTAAACGAGTTAAAAACCAAATTGAACAAGTGGAATCCGGCGCACCAAAATATTTTTCGCCAATTTGTGAGCGATGTAGAGATATTAATACCCGACAGCAACGGACGTATCCTCATTCCTAAAAGATATCTTCAACTTGTAGATATCACCACCGATGTACGTTTTATCGGAATAGATACAAAAATTGAAATTTGGTCAAAAGAAAAAACGGATAATCTTTTTCTCACGGCAGAAGCATTTAGCTCCGCTTTAGAGAAGATCATGAAAAGCAATAACGAATAATTTATAAACAAAAATGGCAAACGAAGGAAATATATATCACATACCTGTTCTTCTCAAAGAAAGTGTTGATGCGATGAACATATCACCCAGCGGCATTTATGTTGACATGACTTTTGGAGGTGGTGGACATTCTAAAGAAATTTTGTCTCGCCTAGATGAAAATGGTCGCTTATTGGGATTTGATCAGGACGAGGATGCTGAAAGTAACATTCCAAGCGACAAGCGCTTTATCTTTGTACGCAGTAACTTCCGCTACCTGCATAACTTCCTTCGTTATCATAACATCGACAAAGTTGATGCCATATTAGCAGATCTTGGCGTTTCTTCTCACCACTTTGATGATAGTGAAAGAGGTTTCTCGTTCCGATTCAGCGGAGCACTTGATATGAGAATGAATAAACGATCGGGCATTACGGCTGCAGAAGTAATCAACAACTACGACGAAGAAAAACTTGCTGATCTTTTTTATCTTTATGGTGAGCTAAAGAACAGCAGGAAACTAGCTTCGGTAATTGTAAAGGCACGTAAAAGCAAAACCATAGAAACCATTGATGATTTTTTGAATCTGATTAAACCATTATTCGGCAGAGAAAGGGAGAAAAAGGAGTTAGCAAAAGTATTCCAGGCGTTACGAATAGAGGTTAACCAAGAGATGGAGGCACTAAAAGAGATGCTTGAAGCAGCCACTCAATCTCTCAAACCGGGAGGCCGGTTAGTAGTTATCACCTATCACTCTTTGGAGGATAGGATGGTAAAGAACATCATGAAAGCTGGGAATGTAGAAGGAAAAATAGTGCAGGACTTCTTTGGGAAAGTGCAAAATTCCTTTAAACTCGTAAATAACAAAGTGATCGTTCCCGCTGAAGATGAGATACAAAGAAATCCACGTTCAAGAAGTGCAAAATTGAGAATTGCAGAAAAAAAATAAGGATACACGGATATGGCAAATAAAGCAGAAGATAAAAAAAGAAGTCCCTCCGTAAAAAGCATCTTAGGAGGTGATATTTTGGCGAATGATTTTTTCAGGCGTCAGACCAAACTTCTCATCTTAATGATGATCTTCATCTTATTCTACATTCATAACCGGTACGCCAGTCAACAGCAGCAAATTGAAATTGACAAACTTAAAAAAGAATTGATTGACATCAAATATGATGCATTGACAAGAAGCTCGGAATTAATGGAGAAAAGTCGCCAGTCACGCATTGAAGAATACGTATCAGAAGAACAAAGTGATTTGCAAACATCAACAAATCCACCTTATGTAATTAAGAAAGATTAGGTATGGCTGTTAATAAGAAAAATATAATGACCCGATATTTCTTCGTGATCCTGCTAATGGGCATGGTCGGAGTATCTATTGTCATCAAGGCAGGAATTACCATGTTCGCCGAAAGACAATATTGGCAGGACGTTGCAGATCGTTTTATAAAAGAAAATGTAACAGTAAAGCCAAGCAGAGGTAACATTATATCATCTGACGGACGACTAATGGCCAGCTCTTTACCTGAATATCGTATTTATATGGATTTCAAAGCAGGTGGGGAAACAAAAGACACAATGCTTATCAATCACATAGATGAAATATGTGAAGGACTTCACCAAATATTCCCCGACAAAAGTGCTTCTGAATTCAAAACTCATATCAAAAATGGTAGAAAAAGAGGTAGTCGGAATTACCTTTTATATCCCAAACGGATATCTTACATTCAATACAAAGAGGTGAAACAATTACCTGTATTTAATTTGAATAAATACAAAGGAGGGTTCCACGAACAAGCATATAACAGAAGAAAAAAACCTTTCGGATCGCTCGCTACAAGAACGTTGGGAGATCTATATGCAGATACTGCAAAAGGAGCAAAAAATGGTCTTGAACTGTCTTTTGATAGTATCTTAAGAGGTAAAGATGGAGTTACTCATCGCCAGAAAGTGATGAACAAATACCTGAATATAGTTGACATACCACCCGTTGACGGTTGTGATGTGATTGCCAGCATAGATGTAAGCATGCAAGATATATGTGAAAAAGCTCTTGTTGACAAACTTAAGGAGATTAACGCCAGCGTAGGTGTTGCCGTACTTATGGAAGTAGCAACAGGAGAGATAAAGGCGATCGTAAACATGACAAAATGTGAAGACGGCATTTACCGCGAAATCAGGAACAATGCTATCAGCGACATGATGGAACCCGGCTCAACATTCAAGACAGCTTCAATTATGGTAGCTCTAGAAGATGGAATGATTACACCTCAAGATGGAGTAGATACGGGCAATGGCGTAATGAAAATGCATGGCAGAGATATGAAAGACCATAATTGGAGAAGAGGAGGATATCAATACCTTACTGTTCCTGAAATTTTAATGGTTTCATCTAATATTGGAGTGTCCTATCTCATTGATAAACATTATGGAAAGAATCCCCAGAAGTTCGTTGATGGTTTAAAAAGGATGAGCATCAATGAGCCACTGCATTTGCAAGTTCCCGGAGAAGGGAAACCAAACATCAAAGGTCCCAAAGAAAGGTATTTCGCAAAAACAACCTTGCCATGGATGAGTATTGGTTATGAAACGCAAGTACCTCCCATGAACATTCTTACGTTTTACAATGCTATTGCCAATAACGGTATCATGGTACGACCTAAATTCGTAAAGGCCATATCTAAAAACGGAGAAATAATAAAAGAATATCCTACAGAGGTTATTAACCCTTCTATCTGCTCACCACGCACTTTAACTCAAATACGGGAAATCTTACAACGGGTAGTATCTGAAGGTTTGGCAAAACCCGCTGGATCCAAACAATTTCATGTTTCAGGAAAGACAGGTACAGCACAGATATCTCAAGGAGTAGCCGGTTACAAAAGCGGTACAGTGAATTACCTCGTCAGTTTCTGCGGATTTTTCCCTTCAGAAGCGCCCAAATATAGTTGCATTGTTTCTATTCAAAAGCCTGGGCTTCCTGCTTCGGGAGGATTAATGGCTGGTAGTGTCTTTGGGAAAATAGCAGAAAGGGTATACGCCAAAAACTTGGCTCTTGACCTGAAAAATGCAATTGACACCAATCGCATTATCATTCCTGAAGTAAAAGCGGGCGAGATGAATGAGACTAAGCGTGTACTAGATGCCTTGAAGATACAAGCTCAAACAGAATTCAGCACTACCGGAAAACAGATATGGGGGAACAGCTATTCAACGGCAAAATCGGTTGTATTACAAAACAACCATACACTCAAAGGGTTTATCCCCAGCGTAATTGGTATGGGAGCTAAGGATGCTGTTTTTATATTGGAAAGTAAAGGATTAAAGGTACAACTCAATGGTATAGGTAAAGTGGTCAATCAATCCATACCTCAAGGTACGTTAGTCCGAAAAAACGAGAAAATCATCCTCACATTAAAATGATAATAAATAAGAAAGCTATATGAAATTAGGAGAATTAATTAAGCCAATTCGGATAATACAGGTTATAGGAACTTGTGAAACTGAAATCAAAGCAGTGAATATTGATTCACGACAAGTTGAAACTGGAGACTTGTTTATGGCTATGAAAGGTACGCAAACAGATGGTCATGCGTATATCTCAATTGCTATAGAGAAAGGGGCAGTTGCTATTCTATGTGAAGTTCTTCCTGAAACGCTTTCGGATAAAATAACCTATATCCAGGTTGCCGACAGTGAAGATGCTGTAGGAAAGGTTGCAACCAGATTCTTTGGGGATCCTACCTCAAAATTAAAGTTGGTAGGAGTAACTGGAACAAATGGGAAAACAACTATTGCCACCTTATTATATAATACATTTCGATATTTCGGATATAAAACAGGGCTTATATCAACTGTATGCAATTATATAGATGACGAGGCAATACCAACAGAACACACAACCCCTGACCCGATAACTTTAAATAAGTTACTCGGTCGCATGGCCGATGAAGGATGCAAATATGCTTTCATGGAAGTCAGTTCACATTCTATAGATCAGAAGCGTATCAGTGGGCTCACCTTTGCAGGAGGAATTTTCACAAATCTCACCCGCGATCACCTCGACTATCACAAAACAGTTGAGAATTACCTGAAAGCCAAAAAGAAATTCTTTGATGACATGCCTAAAAACGCATTTAGTCTGACCAATGTTGACGATAAGAATGGGCTGGTTATGACTCAAAATACAAAATCGCAGGTACATACCTATTCATTGAGAAGCCTCAGTGATTTTAAAGGCAGAGTCATTGAGTCGCACTTTGAAGGAATGCTGCTTGATTTCAACAACAAGGAACTAGCCGTGCAATTCATCGGACGCTTCAACGCGTCTAATCTTTTAGCTGTATTTGGTGCCGCCGTATTATTGGGTAAAAAAGAAGAAGATGTATTAGTAGCACTCAGTACTTTACATCCTGTAGCCGGACGATTTGACTCAATGAGATCACCTCGTGAATATACCGCAATTGTTGACTATGCACACACTCCCGATGCGCTGATTAATGTATTGAATGCCATACATGACGTACTTGACGGAAGAGGTAATGTTATCACTGTAGTAGGTGCCGGCGGAAACCGTGATAAAGGTAAACGCCCCATCATGGCCAAAGAAGCTGTGCGCTACAGTAATCGTGTCATCATTACATCTGACAATCCTCGTTTTGAAGAGCCTCAAGATATCATCAATGATATGATGGCCGGTTTGGATGCAGATGATAAAAAGAAAACCCTAAGTATTGTCGACCGTAAGGAAGCCATCCGCACCGCATGTATGTTGGCGCAAAAGGGAGATGTCATTTTAGTTGCCGGTAAAGGGCACGAGAACTACCAGGAAATCAAAGGAGTCAAGCACCATTTTGATGATAAAGAAGTTCTAAAAGATATATTTGATAACGAATAAAAGGATTTAAAACAACCCATTTAAAATAGAGCGCTTATGTTATACTATTTATTCCAATGGTTAGACAAATATGATTTGCCGGGTGCGGGAATGTTCGGATACATTTCTTTCCGTTCGCTAATGGCAATCATTCTGGCACTGCTCATCTCCAGTATATTTGGTAATAAGTTCATCAATCTACTCAAAAAGAAGCAAATTACAGAAGTTCAGCGTGATGCCAGCATAGATCCATTTGGTGTAAACAAAGTCGGAGTCCCCAGTATGGGTGGAGTCATTATTATAGTGGCAATCATGATTCCTTGTTTGTTGCTAGGCAAATTGCACAACATATATATGATTCTGATGCTGATCACTACCATGTGGTTAGGTTCTTTAGGATTTGCCGATGACTACATAAAGATATTTAAAAAAGACAAGGAAGGATTACACGGAAAGTTTAAAATAATAGGTCAGGTAGGTCTCGGATTAATTGTAGGGCTAACGCTTTATTTAAGCCCCCATGTAGTTATCAAAGAAAATATTGAAATACAAAAAAACGGAGAGCAGATAGAAGTAGTTCACGCGACAAAAAATATGAAGTCCACGCAAACTACTATTCCTTTTTTCAAGAGCAACAACCTTGATTACGCCGACTTGGTTTCTTTTATGGGGGAACACGCACAAGCAGCCGGCTGGATTTTATTTGTGATCATCACTATATTTGTAGTGACAGCCGTATCAAACGGAGCCAATCTTAATGATGGTATGGATGGAATGGCAGCAGGCAATTCTGCAATTATCGGACTAACGCTCGGTATATTGGCATACGTTTCAAGTCACATTGAATATGCCAGCTACCTCAACATTATGTACATACCGGGAAGTGAAGAGCTGGTAATATACATCTGTGCATTTATAGGTGCCCTTATCGGTTTCTTGTGGTACAATGCCTTTCCGGCACAAGTATTCATGGGCGATACCGGCAGTCTTACCATAGGTGGTATCATTGCCGTATTTGCCATCATCATACATAAGGAATTACTCATTCCCATTTTATGTGGAGTTTTTCTGGTAGAAAACTTATCTGTTATTCTACAGGTCAACTTCTTCAAAATAGGAAAAAGAAAAGGAATAAGACAACGAATATTTAAACGTACGCCCATACATGATCATTTCAGGACTACCCTATCCCAGCTTGATCCTAATTGCACGTACATGTTCACCAAGCCAAGCAATGTGTATCATGAATCCAAAATTACAGTAAGATTCTGGATTGTAACAATTGTTTTGGCGGCAATCACTATTATAACTTTAAAGATTAGATAAGAATAAATAATATGAAAAGGATTGTAGTATTAGGAGCGGGCGAGAGCGGAGCCGGTGCAGCAGTATTGGCCAAGGTAAAAGGGTTCGACACCTTTGTATCCGACATGTCGAATATATCAGAGAAGTATAAGAATTTACTCAAAAAGCATGATATTTCTTGGGAAGAAGGCAAGCATACGGAAGAGTTGATTCTGAACGCTGACGAAATCATTAAAAGCCCGGGTATACCCAATGAAGCTCCCATAATCCAAAAGTTAAAAGCACAGGGCACCTCTATTATTTCGGAAATAGAGTTTGCTGGCAGATATACCAATGCCAAGATGATATGTATCACCGGCAGTAACGGCAAGACCACTACTACTAGCTTGATATATCACATCTTTAAAAGTGCGGGATTGAATGTTGGCCTGGCCGGTAACATCGGAAAAAGTTTAGCTTTGCAAGTTGCAACCGAACAACACGACTACTATATTATTGAGTTGAGTAGTTTCCAATTGGATGACATGTACAACTTCCGTGCAAACATTGCCGTATTGATGAACATAACGCCCGACCACCTGGATCGTTATGATCACAACATGCAAAACTATATTAACGCTAAGTTTCGGATAGCTCAAAATCAAACGCAAGACGATGCCTTCATCTTCTGGAATGATGATCCTATCATTAAACAAGAACTGAGCAAACATGGCATCAAAGCCCAGCTTTATCCTTTTTCAGCAATTAAAGAAGAAGGAGCCGTTGCCTATGTTGAACAGCATGAAGTGGTTATCAACAAACCTATCGCTTTTAACATGGAGCAAGAGAAATTAGCGTTGACCGGCACGCACAACCTATACAACTCCCTTGCCGCAGGAATCTCGGCTAATTTAGCCGGAATAACCAAAGATGATATTCGCAAAGCACTGTCTGATTTCAAGGGTGTAGAACACAGACTTGAGAAAGTAGCACGCGTAAGAGGCATAGATTTTATCAATGATTCTAAAGCGACCAATGTAAATTCATGTTGGTATGCCTTGCAAAGTATGCCTACAAAAACCATACTTATATTAGGCGGAAAAGATAAAGGAAATGATTATACTGAAATAGAAGATCTGGTTAAAGAGAAATGTAGTGGTTTAGTATATTTGGGATTGCACAACGAAAAACTACACACTTTCTTTGATCGATTCGGCCTGCCCGTAGCAGACGTACAAAGCATGAAAGATGCAGTAGACGCAGCCTACAAAATGGCACAGAAAGGAGAAACCGTGCTCTTGTCACCTTGTTGTGCCAGTTTCGACCTCTTCAAAAGTTACGAAGACAGAGGAGAACAGTTTAAAAAATGCGTTTTAGAATTATAAATTAGCAATTTGTAAACCGATGAATGAATGGATTTAGTTAAAAACATATTTAAAGGAGACAAGGTCATCTGGATTATTTTCCTCTGTCTATGCCTTATTTCCATCATTGAAGTGTTTAGTGCTGCCAGTACCCTTACGTATAAAAGCGGAGATCACTGGGGACCTATTACGCAACACTCAGTCATATTGATGGTAGGTGTAGTAGTGGTGGTATTCATGCACAACATTCCTTATAAATGGTTTCAGGTTTTTCCTGTGTTCTTGATTCCTTTGTCATTGGTTTTACTGGCATTGGTTACCTTAATGGGCGTACTGACCGGTGACCGTGTAAATGGAGCTGCCCGTTGGATGACCTTCTTTGGAGTTCAGTTCCAACCATCAGAACTGGCCAAAATGGCTGTGATTATTGCCGTATCATTTATTCTATCAAAGAAACAAGATGACGAAGGAGCTAATCCGAAAGCTTTTAAGTACATCATGTATATCACAGGGGCTATTTGTATTCTCATCGCACCCGAGAACCTGTCGACAGCCATGTTGTTGTTTGGCGTTGTTTTTTTAATGATGTTTATCGGTCGGGTAGCCATGAAAAAACTACTTTCATTGATTGGTATATTGGCTTTAGGTGCCGGCTTGATGGTAGCAGTGGTATTTGTTGTACCCGAGAATAGCGAGTTACCTTTTTTACATCGTCTCAGTACATGGAAAAGTCGCATCACCAATTTCACAAGTAAAGAAGAAGTCCCGGCTGCCAAATTTGATATTGACAAAGACGCACAAATAGCACATGCCCGCATAGCCATCGCCACCAGCAACGTAGTTGGTAAAGCACCCGGAAATTCAGTTCAGCGTGACTTCCTGAGTCAGGCTTTCTCCGATTTCATATATGCTATTATCGTAGAAGAATTAGGCTTGCTGGGAGGAGGCTTCGTAACTATGCTCTATATTTGGCTACTCATCCGAGCCGGACGTATTGCAAAGAAGTGCGAACGAACGTTTCCGGCTTTTCTGGTCATGGGCATTGCCTTGATGCTGGTATCTCAGGCCTTGCTCAATATGATGGTTGCCGTAGGATTATTCCCCGTTACCGGACAACCCCTACCGCTTATTAGTAAAGGAGGAACCAGTACCTTGATTAATTGCGCCTACATTGGCATGATATTGAGTGTAAGCCGTTACACCGCAAAACTGGATGAAGAAAAAGAGAAGAATAATCAAATTCAGATGGAAATTGTAGCACCCGATGAAGAAGCGGCCGAGCCCACCTCTCAAATGTTGAACAGTGACGCTGAATTTGAAGAATAACAATAAGAATGCAAATGGAAAAGAAAATCAAAGTAATTATAAGCGGAGGAGGAACCGGCGGACATATTTTTCCGGCTGTATCCATTGCAAATGCGGTTAAGGAACAACACCCCAACGCTGAAATTCTTTTTGTGGGTGCTGAAGGCCGAATGGAAATGCAACGTGTTCCGGAAGCTGGTTACAAAATTATCGGATTACCAGTGGCAGGTTTCGACAGAAAACATTTACTGAAGAATATCTCTGTACTGATAAAACTAGCTAAAAGTCAATGGAAAGCCAGAGCTATAATCAAAGAATTTAAACCTGACGTGGCAGTAGGTGTAGGGGGTTATGCAAGCGGTCCTACGTTAAAAGCAGCAGGCATGATGGGAGTTCCCACCCTGATTCAGGAACAGAATTCGTATGCGGGAGTAACCAATAAACTTCTTGCCAAGAAAGCACACAAAATATGTGTTGCTTATGATGGGATGGACAAGTTTTTTCCTTCGAAAAAGATCATCATGACAGGCAATCCTGTACGCCAAGCCCTTCTCAACAATAAGGTAAGCAAAGAAGATGCTCTGGCTTCATTCGGACTCGACAGTCGTAAGAAAACGATTCTTATTTTAGGAGGAAGTCTGGGTGCCCGTACCATCAACCAATGCGTTATGGGAAACCTCGACAAAATCAAAACGTCTGAGGTACAATTTATCTGGCAAACAGGAAAGATTTACATCGACCAGGCACGCAAAGCTGTTGAAGAAGCTGGTGAAAGTGAGAACTTACATGTCACCGATTTCATCAAAGACATGGCAAGTGCTTATGCCGCAGCCGATCTTGTTATCTCCAGAGCCGGTGCCGGATCCATTTCTGAATTTTGCCTGCTGGGCAAACCGGTTATTCTGGTACCCTCACCTAACGTAGCAGAAGATCACCAAACAAAGAATGCAATGGCTCTGGTCAACAAACTTGCAGCAATTTATGTAAAAGACGCCAGCGCTAACGCCGAACTGATTGACAAAGCACTGCAAACGGTGACAGACGAAAAATTATTAAAAGAATTAAGTGATAACATTAGCAAACTAGCTTTACCCGACTCGGCAAACATCATTGCACATGAAGTATGGCAGCTAGCCACTAACAAACAAAGATAAAGATGAATTTAGCAGATATCAAATCAGTATATTTTGTAGGTGCAGGTGGCATTGGTATGAGTGCCTTGGTTCGCTACTTCTTATCCATAGGCAAATTCGTAGCCGGATACGACCGCACTCCCAGCGAACTTACCGAGCAACTCATAGCCGAAGGAGCCGCCATACACTACGAAGAAAACATTGATTTAATTCCACCCATGTGCCTCGACAAAGAGGCTACTTTGGTTGTTCTCACTCCTGCTGTTCCCAACGAGCATGCTGAGTTGTGTTATTTCAAGGAAAACGGTTACACCATTCAGAAGCGGGCACAAGTGTTGGGTACAATCACCCATGCAAGCAAAGGGCTTTGCGTAGCGGGTACACATGGTAAAACAACGACCTCAACCATGACAGCCCACCTGCTGCATCAGTCGCATGTAGGATGCACCGCTTTTCTGGGAGGTATTTCAAAAAACTACGGCACCAATCTTTTGTTGTCAAAAGATAGTCCTTACACAGTCATTGAAGCGGATGAATTCGATCGCTCCTTCCATTGGCTTTCACCCTACATGTCGGTTATCACCTCTACAGACCCCGACCATCTCGACATTTACGGAACGGAAGAGGCTTATTTGCAAAGTTTTGAGAAGTACACTACATTGATACAACCCGGCGGATGCCTTATTATGCGAAAAGGAATTAGTTTGAAACCCCAGGTACAAGTAGGCGTAAAGGTATACACTTATTCAAAAGAAGAAGGCGATTTCCATGCCGAAAACATCCGCATAGGCAATGGTGAGATTCAAATTGATTTTGTTGCACCCTATTGCACGATTAAAGATATCAAACTAGGCGTGCCCGTAAGCATTAACATTGAAAACGGAGTAGCCGCCATGGCATTGGCATATCTTAACGGAGTAACTCCCGAAGAGATTAAAAGAGGAATGGAAAGTTTCCGGGGAGTTGATCGAAGATTCGACTTCAAACTAAAGAATGAAAAGGTTGTCTTCCTGAGTGACTATGCACACCATCCGTCCGAAATCAAGCAAAGCGTGATGTCTATTCGCGAACTTTATGCCGACAGAAAGATTACAGCTATTTTTCAGCCGCACTTGTATAGCCGCACGCGTGACTTCTATAAAGAATTTGCCGACAGCTTGTCTTTGCTCGATGAAGTGATTCTGCTCGACATCTACCCGGCCAGGGAACTTCCCATACCCGGAGTGGACAGCGAATTGATATACAACCATCTCCGTCCGGGGATTGAAAAAACATTGTGCAAGAAAGAAGAGATTCTCGATGTTGTGAAAAACAAGCACATTGAAGTTTTGATTACCCTTGGAGCAGGCGATATTGATAATTACGTACCCGCTATTGAAAAAATACTTGCAGCCCGATGATTAAAAGAATTCTTCTGTCACTTATCATGCTACTACTGATAGCCTATCTGGTAGTAGCCGTAACCGCCTTTAACAAAAGACCGGCAGACAGGATATGCAGTGACATGGAATTAGCGATCAAAGATTCTGTGAATGCCGGATTTATAACCAGACAAGAAATAGCTACGTTAATGCATCGAAAAGGCATCTATCCGGTAGGCAAGAAGATGGATCGTATACACACCAAATCTCTGGAGAGAGAGTTGAATAAGCATCCTCTCATTGACCGTGCCGAATGCTATAAAACTCCCAGCAACAAACTCTGCATAGAAATTACTCAACGTGTACCGGTATTAAGAATAATGAGCAACAATGGCGAAAATTACTACATTGACAACAAAGGCAATATCATGCCGCCCGAGTCAAAATGTGTTGCGCATCTGGCTATTGTAACCGGAGAAGTAGAAAAATCTTTCGCAACGAGGTATTTACATAAGTTTGGTGTATTTTTGCAGCAAAATGATTTCTGGAATGCTCAGGTAGAGCAAATTAACGTATTACCCGGAAAAGAAATAGAATTAGTTCCAAGAGTGGGTAATCATATTGTATATTTGGGAAAAATAGATAACTTTGAGGAAAAACTTTCTCGTCTCAGATTATTTTACGAGAAAGCATTGAATCAGGTAGGGTGGAACAAATATTCTCGTATCAATCTGGAGTTCAATAACCAGATAATATGTACCAAACGAGACAGTACGGATACCGCCCGGCCACAAGTAAAGTTATAGAAACATTTGGTTAATAGTCTAAATAGAAAAATAGATATGGTGTCAACAACAGATTTTATAGCCGCTATCGAGATCGGTTCGTCAAAGATTGCCGGAATGGCAGGCCGCAAAGCGGGTGACGGGAGCATAGAAGTTCTGGCATACGCTGAAGAACAATCGGGTTCATTCATCCGTAAAGGAACCATTTATAATCTGGATAAAACAGCGCAAGCGCTTACATCAATTATCAATACGCTGGAAGGCTCTCTTGGTAACGAGATAGGCAAAGTATATGTCGGCATGGGAGGACAGTCATTACGCACAGTGAGAAATCTGGTGGGCCGCGACTTGAAAGAAGATACAATCATTTCCCAAGAGCTGATTGACTCCATCTGCGACGAGAATCTGGCAATTCCGCTTATCGACATGGATATTCTTGATGTGGCACCACAAGAGTATAAAATAGGTAATAACCTGCAGGCAGATCCTGTGGGAGTTGCATCTAGTCACATTGAAGGAAGATTTTTGAATATTGTGGCTCGCTCCATTGTAAAGAAAAACCTTGAAAGGAGTTTCGAGCAAGCTAAAATTAACATAGCCGATTTATTTATTTCCCCACTTGTTATGGCCGAAGTGGTTCTGACTGAAGGAGAAAAAAGAGCAGGCTGCGCATTAGTCGACTTCGGCGCCGACACAACGACCATCTCTATCTACAAAAATAACATCCTGAGATTCCTTACCGTACTTCCATTAGGAGGCAACGCTATTACACGAGACGTTACAACTTTGCAAATAGAAGAGGAAGATGCCGAGAAACTAAAGAAGCAATTTGGGAATGCTCTCTTTGAAGAAGAGGAAGAGCCCGTTGAATGCCAAACAGAAGATGGAAGTCGCAGTTTCGAATTGCAAACGCTCAATAATATCATTGAAGCAAGAGCTGAAGAGATTGCAGCCAACGTGTGGAACCAGATACAGCTTTCCGGATTTGACGACAAGCTCAACGCAGGTATCATTATCACAGGGGGCGGATCCAATCTCAAAAACATGGACGAGCTGATCAAAAGAAAAAGTAAAGCAGAGAAAGTAAAGGTAGCACGGTTTGTGCGCCATGCTGTTCATGCTTCCACAGAGCTCCTGAAAAAAGACGGAACACAAAACACCATTTTAGGTATCCTCTTTGCCGGAGAGGAAAATTGTTGTCTGGAAGAAAAGCCAGTCATTCAGAAATCTTATACAGAAGCCGCTCCTGCGTCAACCGTAGCACAGAAAGAAATTTTCGAAGAAGACGAGTTCCTCAAACAACAAGAAGAAGAAGCCAAGGCTGCTAAAAAGTTGAGAGATGAGGAAGAAAAGCGGAAGAAAGAAGAAGAAAGACTAAGAAAGATAGAAGAGAAAAAAAGAAAAGAAGCCGAAAAAGCAAATAGACCAGGTTGGTTTAAGAGCACGTTCGACAAGATTTCTAATGAGATATTCTCTGATGACGATATGAAATAACCTGTAACGATAGCAAGATATGGACGAGATAGTACAATTTGATTTCCCAACCGATTCACCAAAGATTATCAAAGTAATAGGAGTTGGAGGTGGCGGCGGTAACGCTGTTAATCACATGTTCAAAGAAGGTATTCACGATGTGACTTTCGTACTTTGCAATACCGACAATCAGGCCCTGGCCGAATCTCCCGTTCCCGTTAAGTTACAACTGGGACGTTCCATAACCGAAGGACTCGGTGCAGGTAACCGCCCCGACAGGGCAAAAGACGCCGCCGAAGAAAGCATTGAAGAAATTAAAGATTTGCTGAACGACGGAACCAAAATGGTGTTCATAACCGCCGGTATGGGTGGCGGAACAGGTACAGGTGCTGCTCCGGTTATTGCCCGCATTGCTAAAGAAATGGATATACTAACCGTAGGTATTGTAACCATTCCTTTCATTTTCGAAGGAGAAAAGAAAATTATTCAGGCGCTGGACGGTGTTGAACGCATTGCACAGCACGTTGATGCCTTGCTGGTCATCAATAACGAACGCCTGCGCGAAATTTATTCTGATCTGACCTTCATGAATGCTTTCGGAAAAGCCGATGATACACTCTCCATTGCCGCCAAAAGTATTGCAGAGATTATCACCATGAGAGGAACCGTGAACCTCGACTTTGCCGACGTGAAAACCATCTTGAAAGATGGTGGCGTAGCCATCATGAGTACAGGCTTCGGCGAAGGCGAAAGCCGTGTGACCAAAGCCATTGATGACGCCCTGCATTCACCGTTGCTCAACAACAACGATATATTCAACGCCAAGAAGGTAATGCTCAACGTCTCATTCTGTGATAAGTCAGAATTGATGATGGAAGAAATGAACGAAATACACGAGTTCATGAGCAAGTTCCGTGAAGGCGTGGAAGTGATTTGGGGTGTTGCAATGGATAATTCGCTCGATATGAAAGTGAAAATCACTGTACTTGCTACCGGATTCGGCATGGAAGATGTTCCCGGTATGGACAGTGTGCTTCAGAAACGCAGCCAAGAAGAAGAAGAGCGTCAGATGTTGCTGGAAGAAGAAAAGGAAAAGAATAAAGAGCGTATTCGCAAAGCTTACGGAGAAAGTGCCAACAGCATCGGAAGCAAGAACTTTCGCAAGCGCAGACACATTTATCTGTTCAGCGCAGAAGATCTTGACAATGACGATATCATCTCGATTGTTGAAGAATCACCAACGTACCTCAGAGACAAGACAACCCTGAGCAAAATCAAGAATAAGGCCATAGCCGACGAAGAGCAACAAATTCAAGAAACAACAGAAGAAAGTGGAGTTATCACATTCTAATTAGTAACAAACTAATAATTTCATTATATAATGGATCTATTTGATAAAGTCAGCGAAGACATTAAAAACGCAATGAAGGCAAAAGACAAGGTTGCCCTCGAAACTTTGAGAAACGTAAAGAAATTCTTTATTGAAGCCAAAACAGCTCCGGGAGCCAACGATACGCTAGCCGATGCCGATGCACTTAAAATACTGCAGAAGCTTGCTAAACAAGGAAAAGACTCTGCCGACATCTACCTGCAACAAAACCGCCAGGATTTAGCCGATGCAGAGCTTGCTCAAGTGAAAGTAATCGAGTCATACCTTCCCAAACAACTCAGTGTAGAAGAACTCGAAGCGGCTTTAAAAGAGATTATTGCAGAAGTAGGCGCTACAGATGCCAAAGACATGGGCAAAGTAATGGGAGTAGCTTCTAAAAAGTTGGCAGGAATTGCAGAAGGACGCGCCATTTCGGCCAAAGTAAAAGAGTTGCTCGGATAAAGACACCCGGTGCAGGTGAAGTAACGCTACATAAAATGCATGAAAAAAGTATCACCAAGTATCACCAACTCATCAACTAACTGATAACCAGTTTATTATGGGTGATACTTTCCTGAAAAAAAGCCTCACCAAGTATCACCAAGTATCACCAACTTTTTTGCAGGTGAACAATTCTAGTCACCACCCGGATGTACACACCTTGTACACCTGGGTTTAGGCAATCTGCAGACCCGGATGTATAACATGTGTACACCCGGGTCTACAAGAAAAATGGCCACGAGCAAATCTTTCTTAACCGAAAAGCTCTTGCAAGACCGACAACGACTTTAGCACCGGGAACTCGGGTATATGAAGCCGGTAATACTCATTTAAGATAACCAGACACCTCATTCTCTCCACTCTATTCATACTAAAAAGATGCATCGTTTCATAATTCATACGCATCAATTGCTTAATTCGGGCAGCCTCATCGGGTCCTACATAAAATACATGATGCGATGGTTTAGTTGCAACAAAACAAGCATTCAACAAATCAAAATAATCACCTTCCGCATAGTCATCAAGATTGGGATACAACCCTATAAAGCGTGAAAAGCGCATCAGAAAAACAAGATGAAAGTTCGCAAAATCAGACTGGCATTCATCAAGCCAAGTGATAGAATGCTTTAAATAAGCAAAAAGCGACTCATTTTCAGTTTCCTCACGCACACCACGATAGAGAAATTCGGCTAAAAACAAAGCAATGGCCGATTTATATGGATCATAAGGAATCGTTGTATAAGGAAGGTAAGAACGAGCCTCCTTGATGCGATGCAAGGAACTACCCGGTCTCCAGTCAGAGTCAAACTCAATCATAGCCAACGGCTGAAACAACACTGATTTCAACGCATTCTTGCGCGAACGAGGAACAGTGACCAGGTACGAAGTCCTGCCCGAATGCTCGGTATACATATCAACAATGTTCGAAGAATCATTGTATTTCAGCACATGAAGTACTATTCCTACTGTTTTTTGCAACATAAAAACCACATTATATTAAGCGCAGAAGCATAGCAAAACTACAAAATTAGAACCTGAAAGACAAGCACAAAAATTAAATCAAAAAAATATTGGTAAATAAGAAGAAAAAAATCATCACATTAAAAAGGCTTATTATCAGCATATAAGGCACGAATATACACTTAAAAATGAAAACTATTTTAAAACTTCATAGAATAAACATTTTGCCAATTCAAAAATAGTCCCTACATTTGCATCCGCAATCGGGAACAAAGCCTGACAGGCAAGCAGAAATGCTTCTACGATGGCCCATTCGTCTATCGGTTAGGACGCAAGATTTTCATTCTTGAAAGAGGGGTTCGACTCCCCTATGGGCTACAATTAAAGAAATATAACGAATTTAAAAAGATTAGTCGAAATGGCAAATCATAAATCATCAATCAAGAGAATAAGACAAGAAGAGAAAAGAAGACTTCATAACAGATATTATGGCAAGACCATGAGAAACGCTGTTAGAAAACTTCGCTCGACTACTGAGAAGGCAGCAGCTGTTGCAATGTTCCCTAGTGTAGCTAAGGTTATTGATAAATTAGCTAAAACTAATGTTATACACAAGAACAAGGCAAGCAACCTGAAGTCTAAGCTAGCTCTTCACATCAATAAGCTCGCTTAATCTAGGTAGCAATCTACTTGTATAGACAATATACAGGCCGAACTTTTTAGTTCGGCCTTATCTGTTTTTAGTCATCACACACACCATAAAACTAAATCGTCCAACTTTATCTTAAATTCTATATTTTTCACTACATAATACTTCCCCAACTGATATCTTTTCACTATATTTGCTCTGTTATTACAATTAGAAAACATATTATGACTGAAGAACAAATTGCTACCAATAACGGCGCGTATTCTGCCGATAGTATCCAGGTACTTGAAGGGCTTGAAGCTGTAAGAAAACGCCCTGCGATGTATATTGGCGACACTGGCTTGAAAGGATTGCACCACTTGGTATATGAAGTCGTAGATAACTCTATTGACGAAGCACTGGCAGGCTATTGCGACCGCATCGATGTGACAATCAACGAAGATAATTCAATTACGGTTCAGGACAACGGACGTGGAATTCCGGTTGACTACCATAAGAAGGAACAGAAATCGGCTTTGGAAGTGGCAATGACTATACTTCACGCCGGTGGTAAGTTCAACAAAGGTTCTTACAAAGTCTCGGGCGGTTTGCATGGTGTAGGTGTTTCGTGCGTAAATGCACTTTCTACTCACATGACCACACAGGTAGAAAGAGACGGAATACTCTACCAACAAGAGTATGAATGCGGAAAACCCCTCTACAGCGTTAAAGAAGTAGGTCCGGCAACCGGCAATGGAACTCGTCAAACTTTCTTGCCTGACGCTTCCATATTCACTGAAACAGTTTACAAATATGAAATATTGGCAACCCGCATGCGCGAGCTTGCCTACCTTAATGCAGGTATCACCATTGTACTGACCGACCGCAGGGTTGTCAACGAAGAGGGTAAGGTTAAGAGCGAAAAATTCTTCTCAGAAAACGGTCTGAAAGAGTTTGTTCGTTTCATTGATTCATCGCGTGAGCATCTGATTAATGATGTAATCTACCTGAATACCGAAAAACAAGGTATCCCCATTGAAGTGGCTATCATGTATAACACTTCATTTTCAGAAAACATACACTCTTACGTAAACAACATCAATACCATTGAAGGAGGTACGCACTTGGCCGGATTCCGCCGTGCACTGACTCGTACACTGAAGAAGTACGCTGAAGACTCCAAAATGCTTGAGAAAGTGAAGATAGAGATTGCCGGAGACGACTTCCGCGAGGGGTTAACAGCTGTTATATCCATCAAAGTAGCAGAACCTCAGTTCGAAGGACAAACCAAAACTAAATTGGGTAACAATGAGGTAATGGGAGCCGTTGACCAAGCTGTAGGCGAAGCGTTGACTTATTACTTAGAGGAGCATCCGAAAGAAGCCAAAATGATTGTAGACAAAGTAATTTTGGCTGCAACAGCACGTCACGCAGCACGAAAAGCACGTGAAATGGTGCAACGCAAATCGCCGATGTCTGGTGGCGGATTGCCCGGTAAACTAGCCGACTGCTCGGACCGTGATGCTGATCGTTGCGAATTATTCCTTGTCGAGGGTGACTCGGCAGGTGGAACTGCCAAGCAAGGACGTAACCGTATGTTCCAAGCCATTCTTCCACTACGTGGTAAGATTTTGAATGTGGAGAAAGCCATGTACCACAAGGCACTCGAAAGCGAAGAAATACGTAATATATACACCGCGTTGGGCGTTACTATCGGAACCGAAGAAGACAGTAAAGCGGCTAACATCGAGAAGTTGAGATACAAAAAGATCATCATCATGACCGATGCCGACGTCGATGGTTCTCACATCGACACATTGATCATGACTTTCTTCTTCCGTTATATGCCCGAAATCATTCAGAACGGTTACCTGTACATCGCTACTCCCCCGCTCTACCTTTGCAAGAAAGGAAAAACAGAAGAGTACTGCTGGACCGACGCACAACGTCAGAAATTCATTGAGCTTTACGGTGCAGGAGAAGAAAAAGCCGTGCACACTCAGCGATACAAAGGTTTGGGAGAGATGAACGCACAACAGCTTTGGGAAACAACCATGGATCCTGAAAACCGTATGCTGAAGCAGGTGAATATTGAAAATGCTGCTGAAGCAGATTATATTTTCTCCATGTTGATGGGTGAAGACGTAGGCCCCAGAAGGGAATTCATTGAAGAGAATGCAACTTATGCCAATATTGACGCATAAGGCACAATCACAGTCAACCTCATAACGAAAAGCGCCGGACGAAAGAAATTCTTTCAATCCGGCGCTTTTCTTGTTCTTACACTAGAACAAACTATTCACACATTAAATGTGATTACTTTTGCGTAATTCTTCGGCTACAGACTCCATTTCGTTGTACCATGCTTCACCAAACTTACGTATTAAAGGTTCTTTCAGGAACTTGTAAACCGGAACATTCTCTTTCTGACCCAGAATCACAGCAGCTTTGCAAACATCCCAACGATGGTAATTAACGGCTTTATAAGGACCATAGTTACCCACACGAATGGGATATAAATGACACGAAACCGGTTTGTAGAAATCAACTTTCCCATCGCGGTAAGCCTTCTCTATGGCGCAATAACAACAACCTTTCTCGTCATAACAAGTAAACACACAATCCTTACCATTGACGATTGATGTTACCAAGTCACCATCCTGATCCGTGTAACACACTCCTTGCCTGTCTATAATCTCGCGAGCCTGTGGTGAAAGTTGATCCCAAATAACCGGAAGAACCTTCTCCAATTCAGCCACCTCCTCCTCTTCCAGAGGCGCACCGGCATCGCCCTCAATGCAACATTGTCCTTTGCAAGCATCCAGATTACAAATAAATTTCTCCCGAAAAACATCGAGCGAAACAACTACATCATCAATTTGTACCATACATATACAACATAAAAAAACGGGAGAATGAATCTCCCGTTATAATTACTCAAGAGAAATTTCTTATTTCACTAAAACCTTTCCAGTCATCTCTTTAGGAGCTTCCAAGCCCATCAGTTTCAAGATAGTTGGAGCCACATCCGCCAAACGTCCGTTTTCAACCACTGCATTCGTGTTCTCAGAAACATAAACACAAGGAACGGGATTGAGCGAGTGAGCTGTGTTAGGGCTGCCATCTTCGTTAACCGCATTATCAGCATTTCCGTGATCGGCAATGATGATAGCCTCATAGCCTTGCGCTTTAGCCGCCTCAATGGTTTCTTTTACACAAGTGTCAACAGCAGTTACAGCCTTTTCAATTGCTTCATATACACCGGTGTGACCAACCATGTCACCGTTTGCATAGTTTACAACAATAAAATCGAATTTATTTTCATTGATAGCAGCTACCAACTTATCTTTCACTTCATAAGCACTCATCTCTGGCTTTAAGTCGTAAGTAGCAACCTTAGGTGATGCTACCAAGATACGTTCTTCTCCTTCGTAAGGAGTTTCACGACCACCATTGAAGAAGAAAGTTACGTGTGCATACTTTTCAGTTTCTGCAATGTGCAACTGAGATTTACCTTGTTTAGACAGATATTCGCCCAATGTATTTTCTACATTGTCTTTATCGAACAATACGTGCACATTTTTAAATGAAGCATCGTAAGGAGTCATACAGTAATACTGAAGTCCCGGCACTGTTTGCATTCCGGCTTCCGGCATATCTTGCTGAGTTAAAACAACGGTCAGCTCTTTAGCACGGTCGTTACGGTAATTAAAGAAAATAACCACGTCACCTTCTTTAATTCTTCCGTCGAAGTTAGCGTTTACAATAGGCTTAATAAACTCGTCAGTAACACCTTCATCATAAGACTCCTGTACAGCCTCAACCATGCAGGTTGCTTTTTTACCGGTTCCGTTTACCAACAAATCATAAGCTTCTTTCACACGTTCCCAACGTTTGTCACGGTCCATAGCATAATAACGGCCTATGATGGAAGCAATCTTGCCGGCAGAAGCCTGGCAGTATGCATCCAGCTGCTCAATAAAGCCTTTTCCGCTTTTAGGGTCTGTATCACGACCATCCATAAAACAGTGAACAAATGCATTCTCAATACCATATTCTTTGGCTATATCACAAAGCTTAAACAAATGATCGAGAGAGCTATGTACTCCACCGTCAGAAGTCAACCCCATGAAATGAATATTTTTGCCATTCTCTTTGGCATACGTAAAAGCCGCAACGACTCCAGGGTTTTGCATAATGCTATTGTCGCGACAAGCCAGGTTAATCTTCACCAAGTCCTGATAAACCACACGGCCCGCACCGATGTTGAGGTGACCGACCTCAGAATTTCCCATTTGACCATCGGGCAAACCTACATTTTCGCCACTGGCCTGTAGTTGTGAATTGGGATAGGTTTTTACTAAATAATCCCAATAAGGAGTAGGAGTATTGAAAATAACATCAGCTTTTCCGTGATTTCCGATTCCCCAACCGTCGAGAATCATTAAAAGGGCTTTTTTACTCATAATTATGTTAGTTTATAGATTCCTTATTTTTTCGGAGGCAAAGTTACAAAAAAAGGCCGTTAACGAGCTTTAATTCAAATGATTTATCTACTTTTGTGCTGCAAAAAATCATAAATAAAAATATGGACGATTCAAACCCGCGAACGTGCAAAGATAATATGAACTAAAGCGAACAGAGTCACACTCATGCTGTCTCTGCTCGACCAACTAACGAAAGGAGGCAATAATGAGAACCTATCTTTATTGTGAGGCCGGCTTTGTCGAAAAGCCGAACTGGCAGCCTAACTGCTGGATTAACGTAGTTTGTCCCGACGAAGGCGATTTTCAATTTCTACTCAATAAACTGGGAGTACCCGAGTCTTTTCTTAGAGATATTGCCGATACAGATGAGCGCCCAAGAACCGAGACAGAAGAGAACTGGCTGCTAACCATCATCCGCATCCCCATGCAGAGTCCCCAAAATGGTATTCCGTTTACAACCGTGCCTATTGGTATTATTACAAACAACGAAATTACCATTTCAGTATGCTATCATCATACTGAAATTATTCCTGATTTTATAAGCTACACACGTCGCAAGAACCTCATCGTACGCAATAAGTTCGATCTTATATTACGTCTTATTTACTCTTCAGCTGTATGGTTTCTAAAATACCTGAAGCAAATAAACAACGATGTGACAAGTGCGGAAAAGGAACTTGAACGGAGCATTCGTAACGAAGACTTGCTTCGTCTTATGAAACTTCAAAAGACATTGGTCTATTTCAACACCTCCATTCGCGGCAACGAAATCATGATCGGTAAGTTAAAAAGTATCTTTCAAGAACCAGAGTACTTGGACGAGGAGCTGATGGAAGACGTTATCACCGAACTCAGGCAGGCGTATAACACAGTAAATATATACAGTGACATTTTAACGGGAACAATGGATGCTTTTGCATCCATCATATCAAACAACGTGAATACCATCATGAAACGAATGACCAGTATTTCAATTATCCTGATGGTTCCCACACTCATTGCCAGTTTTTACGGGATGAATGTTGATATTCATTTGGATACCATACCACATGCATTTGCCATCATTGTATTATCATCCGTGTTTCTGTCTGCCCTTGCATTCGTTATTTTCAAAAGAATCAAATGGTTTTAAAACAGTTCCAGTTGCGCGTCACCCAGTAGGTTATAACTCAACCGATGATAAGGCGAAGGGCCATTAACCGCAATTGCGGCACGGTGCTTCTTAGTAGGATAACCCTTGTTGTGATCCCAATCATAGCAAGGGAATTCTTCGTGCAAACCATTCATGTAATCGTCACGGTATGTTTTTGCCAAAATAGAGGCTGCTGCAATAGAAAGATACTTGCCATCGCCTTTGATCACAGTAGTATGAGGAATGGAAGGATATGCTTTGAATCGGTTTCCGTCAATAATTAAATGTTCCGGCCGGATCTTTAATTGATCGACAGCCCGATGCATAGCCAGAAAAGAAGCATTCAATATGTTGATTTTATCTATTTCCTGAGGCGTAACAACGCCGACGGCCCATGCAATAGATTCTTTCTCTACCACTTCGCGGAGCAAATAACGTTGTTTTTCGGTCAGTTGTTTGGAATCGTTCAATAATTCATTCTTGAAGTCGGGAGGTAATATAACCGCTGCCGCGTAAACTGATCCGGCCAAACATCCGCGTCCGGCTTCATCACAACCGGCTTCAATCAGTCCTTTATTCAAATAGGGTAATAGCATACAAAAAGATTTTGCGGACAAAGATACAATTCTTCTCTTCAAAGAAATACAAGCTATCAGAAAAAGAACCATCTTAGTCCGCAAAACAACGATCAGAATAAACTCCAGGCAACGGTGAGTCCCGCCATAACAATAGCTACCATGCTCATTAACTTAATAAGAATGTTCAAGCTGGGGCCCGAGGTATCTTTAAAAGGATCGCCAACGGTATCACCAACCACAGTAGCCTTGTGAACTTCTCCACCTTTACCGCCTAAGTTACCTTCTTCAACAAACTTCTTGGCATTATCCCATGCACCACCGGCATTGGCCATAAAGATGGCAAGAACAAAGCCACTACTTAATCCTCCGATAAGCAACCCCAACACACCGGGCACACCAAATATCAATCCGGTTGCTATGGGAGCAATAATAGCCAGAATAGAAGGAAGCACCATTTCCTTTTGTGCACCTTTGGTAGAGATAGCTACACAACGTTCATAATCAGGTTCTGTTTCTCCGGTGAGAATCCCCTTGATTTCTCTAAACTGCCTGCGCACCTCATCGACCATGTGTCCGGCCGCACGGCCTACAGCATTCATCGTTAATCCGCAAAACAGGAACGCCATCATCGATCCGATAAACATTCCCGAGAGAACTTTCGGATTCATCAGTGTTACATTATAATAATCCATGAAATCGACAAAAGTAGCATCGGCAGTTTTAATAGCTCCCCCATGCGGCAACGCTATTTCCATTGTACCCAAACGGGTAAGTCCGATACGGATTTCTTCCACATAAGAAGCCAGCAAAGCCAAACCCGTCAGCGCAGCCGAACCAATAGCAAACCCTTTCCCCGTAGCGGCAGTCGTATTACCCAACGAGTCGAGAGCATCTGTTCGCTTTCTTACCTCTTCGCCCAAAGCCGACATCTCGGCATTGCCTCCTGCATTGTCGGCTATAGGGCCATAAGCATCAGTAGCCAGCGTAATACCCAAAGTTGAAAGCATCCCTACTGCCGCAATACCTATGCCATACAACCCCATGCCCACGTTGGCAAAATCAAAGCCGGAAGCAAACAAGTAGGAAGCAATAATGCCCACTACAACAGCCAAGACAGGAATTGCAGTCGACAACATACCCAATCCAATACCTGAAATAATGACCGTAGCCGGTCCTGTTTTGCCGCTCTCAGCTAGATACCTGGTGGGCTTATATGACTGTGAAGTATAATATTCCGTAGAGCGTCCGATAATAATTCCAACAATCAGCCCTACAACCACCGAACAAGAAATATACATCCAGTTATCAATCTGTAGTAACCAGAGAATAAAGAAAGTAGCAGCCACAATTAGCACAGAACTTAAGTTGGTTCCAAACGCCAGGGAATTCAGCAAATCTTTCATGGTGGCATTCTCTTTGGTACGAACTGAGAATATTCCGGCAATAGAAAGCAATATGCCCACGGCAGCAATCAACATAGGCGCTATGACAGCTTTGAACTGCATTGCCGCGTCGGCCGTATGAATAAAAGCAGCGGCCCCTAACGCCGCAGTGGCTAAGATAGAGCCACAGTATGATTCGTACAAATCGGCTCCCATTCCGGCCACATCACCCACATTATCACCTACATTATCTGCTATGGTAGCAGGATTTCGCGGATCGTCTTCGGGGATCCCGGCTTCCACCTTACCCACCAAATCGGCCCCTACATCGGCCGCTTTGGTATAAATACCACCACCAACACGAGCAAACAAAGCTTGTGTGCTGGCTCCCATACCAAATGTCAGCATGGTTGTTGTAATGATACACAACTTATGTGTAGGTGAAAACACATCGGCAGGAATTACTGCATTTAACAGCAAATACCAGAAAGCGATATCAAGCAGTCCCAAGCCAACAACGACGAGCCCCATCACCGCACCGCTTCGGAAAGCAATACGCAAACCGGCATTCAGAGAAGTACGTGCGGCATTCGCTGTACGAGCAGAAGCATAAGTCGCCGTTTTCATTCCCAAAAAGCCCGATAAGCCGGAAAAGAAACCGCCTGTTAGAAAAGCCACAGGCACCCATGGGTTCTGTACCTGAAATCCGTAAGCCATGATGGAGAACAAGATAACCAATCCCAAAAAGACAAAAGCAACAACTTTATATTGCTGCTTCAGGTAAGACATCGCCCCTTTACGTACTGCAGCCGCTATTTTTACCATCTGAGGAGTGCCTTCACTCTCCTTCATCATCTGTTTATGAAAATAATAGGCAAAACACAGGGCTGCAAAAGCCGACAGGGGAATCATCAAAAAAAGTAAGCTATCCATAGAATATTAATTTAGAGGTTCAATGGCTTAAAAATATTCATTATCAATGAGATAAACAATGAAATATTTCATAAAAAAACATTCGGATGAATTATTCCGAAAAAAAAGACTGTTCCCTTTAGGTAAAGCAACAAACTGTTTACACTTTTTTATGCTTGAGAGCGAAATCAGCCGGAGCTACTACTCGAGATTCAGGCTAACGACTATAAAGCAAGGCGTTTCCTGACTGAGAGACGTATAGCCGACCTGACATCTTCAGAAGGAGAATTACAAAAAATCATGCTGTGCAATGGTAAAGAACCTCGCTGCGGTGTGATTTTTCACTGCGAACGGTAAAAAGATTAAAGAAAAGGATATTGTCTTGCTTTTACCTGAAAGTAAGTACGTAACTTTGGGCAGAACAGCCATTGGCGACTGGCCGTATAGCGGTTTTCTTCATTCATTGAAAGTGTATGCAGGCGTTATACAAGAAGAAGAGGTGTTGCAACACTACCAAATGAGCAAACCAGGCAAAAAACAACAATTAAAAAGTAACTAATAATAAAGAATACCATGAAAAAGAGTCTATTTACCATCATTCTAGCCTCGGCTACTGTGTTAGCAAATGCTCAGAAGAAGCATGAACAGACAGGATATCCGGTCAATCCGGTGCCTTTTACCGCTGTGAAAGTGACCGATTCATTTTGGGGGCAACGCCTTAATGCCAGTCGTGAAGTAACCATACCGCTGGCATTCAGCAAATGTGAAGAGACAGGGCGCTACCTGAACTTTGTCAGGGCAGCACATCCTAGTGACACCATTACCGTAGGTGGATTGGCTTTTGATGATACCGACGTGTATAAAACCATTGAAGGAGCCAGTTACTCAATGCAAACGTATCCCAATAAGAAGCTGGATAAATACATTGACAGCGTTTTGGTTATTGTAGCTGCCGCGCAAGAACCGGATGGTTACCTTTACACCGCACGTACGCAAAATCCCAAACACCCACACGAATGGGCAGGAAGCAAACGATGGGAAAAGGTTGAAGACTTAAGCCATGAATTTTATAATTTGGGGCACATGGTTGAGGGTGCCATTGCACATTATCAAGCTACAGGAAAACGCAATTTCCTTGACATTGCGATTAAGTATGCCGACTGCGTATGTCGGGAAATTGGAGACAAGCCGGGACAAACCGTAGCAGTTCCCGGTCACCAGATTGCCGAAATGGCATTGGCTAAACTATACTTGGTAACCGGTGACAAGAAGTACTTGAATCAAGCCAAGTTCTTCCTTGATAAAAGAGGATACACCACCCGCACCGATGAATATAGTCAGGCTCACAAACCGGTTGTTCAGCAAGACGAGGCCGTGGGGCATGCTGTGCGTGCCGCCTATATGTATTCGGGCATGGCAGATGTAGCCGCACTTACCGGAGACACAGCCTACATTCATGCCATAGATAAGATATGGGATAATATAGTGACCAAAAAGCTCTATGTTACGGGCGGAATTGGTGCCACCAGTCACGGCGAAGCATTCGGAAAGAATTACGAGCTGCCCAACATGTCGGCCTATTGCGAAACCTGTGCCGCTATTGGTAACGTATACCTTAATCACAGATTGTTCTTGTTACACGGTGAATCAAAGTATTACGATGTGCTGGAGCGCACACTCTACAACGGACTAATCTCCGGTGTATCTCTTGATGGAGGCGGCTTCTTCTACCCTAACCCGCTTGAGTCTATTGGTCAGCACCAACGTCAGCCCTGGTTTGGTTGCGCCTGCTGTCCGTCCAACATCTGTCGCTTTATCCCCTCCGTTCCGGGATACGTATACGCCGTTCACAACAACGATGTTTACGTAAACCTCTTCATGGGCAACAGCGCCGATGTAAAAGTGAATGGTAAAACAGTACACTTACAACAAGAAACAAACTACCCCTGGTCGGGCAACATTCAATTGAACGTATCACCTAAAGGCAAACAAACGTTCAATCTGAAAATCCGCATCCCCGGATGGGTTAAGAACAGTGCAGTACCGGGCAACTTATACAGCTATACAGATAAGAAAAACCTTCATTACAGCATCAAAGTCAACGGAAAAGCCGTTGAGGCAACTGAAGAAAAAGGATACTTTACCATTCAGCGAAGCTGGAAAAAGGGCGACTCAGTAGAGATACATTTTGATATGGAAGCCCGTACCGTTAAAGCTCACCCGCTGGTGGAAGCCGACAGAGGTAAAATTGCCATTGAAAGAGGTCCGCTGGTTTACTGTGCTGAGTGGCCCGATAACGACTTTAGCGTGCTAAGCATTCTGTTGAACAAGAAGCCACAGTTCGAAGTCCTCTCCAAACCCGAACTATTATACGGCATAAACATGCTGCAAACAGATGCACAAACACTGAGCTACGATGCCAACGGCCGCTTAGTGGCCAAAGATGTGAGGCTCAACCTGATTCCTTACTATGCATGGTCGCACCGTGGTAGCGGTGAAATGGCGGTATGGTTACCCGTTGACCTCAATGCCACTCGTCCGGCTATGCCCCCTACTGTTGCATCAGAAAGCAAAGTTTCTGCTTCGCACATGGTCAAAGCCATCAATGCCATCAACGACGGACTGCTGCCGAGAGACGAGTTTGACCGCTCCGCTCCTTACTACCATTGGTGGCCTAAAGAAGGAACAACAGAATGGATTTCGTACTCCTTCAACTCTCCCAAAACCCTTTCGCGTTCAACCGTATACTGGTATGACGATGCTCCCTGGGGTGGATGTCGCGTTCCGGAATGGTGGAAGCTATACTACAAAAACAGCGCAAACCAATGGGTTGAGGTTGAGTCGGCAAACCAATACGGAACAGAGAAAGGTGTGGGCAATGAAGTGATCTTCGCACCCGTTACCACTCAAGAGATGAAATTGGAAGTAAAGCTTCCCGCCGGTAATGCCTCCGGACTTTTTGAATGGGAAGTAGAATAACAAAAAACGCACAAATGAAACCTTTTATAAAACAATTCATAAGCTACACCGGTGCATGGCTATTATTGGTCGTGCAGCCGGTGGGCACTCTCTCCGCACAAGGCACGGCAGATGATTACCGCAGAGCATACGCACTACGTAAAGAGTTCAGCAACAAAGTTTATTACGGAGATGTTCGTCCGCAGTGGATTGGCAACACTCACAAATGCTGGTACACCAACCATACGCCCGAAGGGAAACAGTACGTATTGGTTGATGCCCAAGCTAAAAGTAAGAAAGCTCTGTTCAATCAATCCAAACTGGCTGCATTGCTGTCGAAGCATAGTGCTACAAAAGTAGAAGCCAACAACTTGCCCATTCAGCAATTAACGGTCAACGCCTCCTTAGATACATTGAAATTCATCTTCAACAACCATAGATGGAGTTACGCTGAAAAGAAAAGCAGTTTGAAAGATGAAGGCGTTCCCGAAAAACCAAGTAACCGATATTGGGCAGAAGCTGCCGACGAACAAACCGGAGAACCGGTGGTATCGCCCGACGGTAAGCAAACTGCCTTTATCAAAAACAGCAATGTATATGTAAAGGACAATAAAACAGGAATCGAAAAGCCCATGAGTTTCGACGGTTCCCCGGGAGAATTCTACTCTGCTTACCTGCAATGGTCGCCCGATTCTAAAAAAATAGCCGCAATGAAAGTCCGTCCCGCCGAAAAACGATTCATTTACTTCGTTGAATCTTCACCGGCCGACCAACTTCAACCCAAGTTGCATAAGCGAGAATATACCAAACCGGGAGACGCACTACCTTTCAGACGCCCTTGCATCTTCCATACGGAAACAGGTAAAGCTTGCATTCCGGATACAAAGCTATTCGACAAACAGTTTGATGTACACGGTTTGGACTGGGATGCTCAAAGCCGGACCATTCTGTTTGAGTACAATGAACGGGGGCATCAAACCTATCGGGTGTTGGAATTATCGGCAGAAACCGGACAGGTGCAAACGATTATTGAAGAGAAAAGCCCCACTTTCGTGAACTACACCCGTTATTTCCGTAAGGACTTGCAAAACGGCAACGAGATAATCTGGATGAGTGAGCGGGACAATTGGAATCATCTTTATCTGTACGATCGCCACAACGGAAAAGTAATCAATCAAATAACAAAAGGACAATGGTATGTTAGGGAAGTATTGCATGTGGATGAAGAACAACGCGTCATATACTTCTCGGCCAACGGCATGGTGCCCAACGAAGATCCGTATCTGTTGCGTTACTATCGCATTCATTTTGACGGTAGCGGACTGACTTGCCTTACTCCCGAAGAAGGTATGCATCAGGCAACCTTTTCGGCCGACAGGAAATATTTCATCGATGTTTACTCGCTGGCACACAAAGCGCCTGTAGCCATCCTGAAAGAAGCCGAACAAGGGAAAGTGGTTATGCCGTTAGAAACAGCCGACATCTCCGAGCTGACAAAAGCCGGATGGAGAGCTCCGGAAGTATTTTGCGCCAAAGGTCGTGACGGACAAACCGATATGTGGGGAATCATTGTGAGGCCTACAAATTTTGACCCGAACAAGAAATATCCCGTTATTGAATACATCTACGCCGGTCCCGGAAGCCATTATACTCCCAAATCTTTCCTGGCTTACAACTGGAACATGACCAGTTTGGCTGAACTGGGCTTCATTGTGGTACAACTCGATGCCATGGGCACTTCGTTTCGCTCAAAAGCGTTTGAAGATGTGTGCTACAAAAACCTCAAAGATGCCGGTTTCCCCGATCGAATCGCATGGATAAAAGCAGCATCTGCCAAGTATCCGTATATGGATGCCGAGCGAGTGGGCATATTTGGAGCCTCGGCAGGCGGACAAGAATCGACTACCGCCGTGCTCCTCCACCCCGAGTTTTACAAAGCTGCCTACTCCTCCTGCGGATGTCACGACAATCGCATGGATAAAATCTGGTGGAACGAACAATGGATGGGCTACCCCATTGGCAAGGAGTACGAAGAATACTCTAACGTGTACAACGCTCATTTGCTTCAACGCCCGTTAATGCTCGTGGTAGGTGAGATGGACGATAATGTTGACCCGGCCTCAACCCTGCAAGTGGCCAATGCTTTGATTAAAGCAAATAAAGACTTTGAGCTTGTTGTGTTACCCGGAGTAAATCACACCATGGGCGGTGACTATGGAGAGCACAAAAGGTTTGATTTCTTTGTTCGTCACCTGCTAAAGGTAAACCCTCCGGCTTGGGACGAAATTAAATAAACTATTCATTTTTTGATATAATAGGTAGCACCCAATTAAGAGTTTATACTTGTTGGGTGCTACTGCGTTTTATTAGCTATTCTACTTGCAAAGACGTTCTCAAACATATTCATCTCTCGTTTTGCGATACCCAATTGAGCCGCTAACGCTTTCCGGTCATTCATCGCTGCTATTACTTCAGATATTATTTTTGTTGCGACATCATACTGTATCATATAATCTTCACAAGCATTCAGCAGAATATGTAGGTCGGCTTTATTGGAAGAAGACGAAATGAGCAAGCTTTGATACTCATTTAATGTTGGATTCATGTCATAAGCAGGAGAAAGTGTCCAACCTTTAGCTGTGAGGAGGAAACCATGGTTACGAAAATGATCATCAGAGTTACCGATGCAGATGTTAAATGCTACCCGACGAAAAAGCTCTTGAAGATTGGCACTCACGTTGGTGCAGTTTCGTAAAATGAAATCTACGATATCTAAATAACCATGTCCCGTACTAGCATTATCACCATCAACAAAACCTAATAATGTCATAGCCGAAGCAAAGTGTATTCGCTTCCCGGCATCAGTTCTGTCAAAACGTTTGGATAGCAACGTATGATGTTTATCATTGGAGGCTATGAGCTGTGTAGACGCCGCATTAACACCTGCTTTCTTTGCAAGCAAATGACTGAAATGCTCCCACAACCCCATATCATAGTCATCCTTACGTGAAGGGAACTTAGCGATATAAAGAATTTTATCTGCATCAATTACACTTGCTTTGGGACGTGCACCACCCAAAGAAGAGCCCGGTTGAAGCAATTGTGTCAACCATTTCTTTTCCGGTAGTAGATTTTCTTCTTCACTTTTTTCTATCTCATGACTAGCGTGCATGAGTTCACGGATACTTGTTAAAGGTGGAATGCGAAGAGTATTTGTTGTGTTTATATAATCACTTTCAACAGTTTCTTTGAATCGGAAGCCTCCCATGCGTGAGAAGTCATCGATACCCATAAGGTAATCAAAAGAAGACAGGCGTTTAGCCGGACGCCCTTCCTCATTTGCCAAAACTTGCTCCCTTCGGTTCAAAAGGGTACGTCCCCAGCGGTCGGGCAAAGCATCAGAAAAACATCCGAAAATATCTTTCCCCGGCTGTGTATGTTGCATTCCCGGATAGCTATTCAAGTCATCGCTTAGGCACAGATTACCATAATCCTTTAGCCATTCACTATTGAACGTAAAGCTATAGTTATCAGAACCACGCAATGATTCATAGCATAGCTCCCCAATGAGTTGACTTTCTTTTAGCCATTCAAAATCAGCATAAACCAATAACTTCTTCATTATTTACTCCTTTTTGGATGCTCTCTCGCGATTCTTCAAACTCAAATCTTGCAAGGCTTTTCCCAATTGATCCTCCTTAGCAAGCCAAAGAATATCATCATCTAATTGCAATGCGTAAAGCACACGAAGATAAATTCCAATAGCAACGGTAGACGCACCTTTCTCAATACGCCCTACTGTTAGCGGTGAGCATGTAGCCCGTTCGGCAATTTGCGCCACACTGAGGTTACGTCGTAAACGAGCCAGCTTAATTTGCTCACCTACAATCTGCATCTTTTGTTCCAATTTTCGAGGGAGCTTGCTCCCCATTGTAGTCTTCACCATACGCTTAACATATCATATAATATACAAATATAGCTATTAATATTTATTTTATGATATATTGATTCTACTTTAAATACTTTTTGCCACTTTAAATATTGTCTCGAATCCCTCGGACCATTTCTTTTGAGATAGTACATCCTGAAAATTTAAATCGTGATTGTGTTTCTTAAAGATATATACATTCAGGTTCGTCTTATTGCATACATCAAATCTTGATTTTAAATCGGATACACTCTCTACAGGAACATTAGCATCTTCTTCTCCGTGAAATACATAGATAGGGATCTGAATCCTTAAAAGTCGGGTTTTATTGGGCTCCAGTTCAAAGTGAGACTTAAACCAATGGGGAGTAATGTTAAAGTAGCTCGTTTTTATCCATTGATAATTATTGTTCTGAACACATTTCATGAGGTAATCGTGAAAAGGTTCTCTCATCTTTTGAATATCTTTTATATCAATAAAACCATCTGCTACAACGTCTAAAGAATTAAAAGGCATGTTTTGGAATAGATGGCCTCTTTGTTGAGCCAACTGTTCACCCGACGCTTCGTATTCTTCTTTGCTTATTCGTTTATCGCTATCTTTATCGAAAATGGAATTCACCATGATCATCACTCCATGCCCCTGATTCTGCCATTTTATAATGTCGAACATATTATCATGGGCATAGCCATGCAATAATAGAGCGTCGGCTCTCACCTTTTTTCTTTCCGCTACAAGAGGTGCAATAATGGTCCCTTCACTTATTCCGTAGAGTATTATTTTGCAATTCTTGAACCTTCGGTCTTTCACCAGAGAGCTAATCATGACTTCGATATCTTCGGCCTCTTGTAAGGGGCAATATTTTGCATATTTCACGGAATCGACGTCAACAAACAAAGGAGGTGTTTCACTATTTGTGCACCCTCGGCGATTATAAGTAAAGAAAGCCAGCCCTTGTTCACAAAATCCATTAGCCAACTCGTCATAGTAGTTGAAGGTAGTTCTTTTGGTCAGATAGGTACTTGGTCCGGTTCCGGGAACACAGAAAACAATCGTTTTCACGTCAGTGTCGGGCAGACAAAGGCGAGCGGTAATCTCCTCTCCGTCTTTTAATTTAATATTCTTTATTTCAGGTGTAAATGGAAAAGCATTGATGCTCATAAAGCTTGCGGCAAGAAGAAAAAGTAGTTGTTTCATGGTTTGTTGTTTTTATAGTTTATAGTCAGATATATTTTATCAAAACAAATCAAGGCTAAACATTTTCCTAAAACATCAATGCGTTTCATTGCAATATATTACGACTGTTTAATACGCTTTTATTCATCGTGTTAAAGTAAAAACAAGGAAACGAAAAAAAGCGGAACTCCAAGCAAGGAGTTCAACCAAATTTGATATTTACAAAATAGGTGCTATCAGTTAGAAGTAATAGAAAATAACTTTACTTACTCACCCCCTTCACCCCATTAATCAGCCAAATCTCGTCAAGAGCAACTTTATGCATTATTAACTAACGAGAAGTGTCGCATAAGTCGCCAGGAAGAATCAGGCAAAACATAACCAACTTTTTGAAAAACATAACGGCCGATTTGAAAAAGATAACGAGCAATTTAAAAAGAGAAACCGTCTTTTGGGTCATGAGAAACCGTCTCTTGGCCGTGAGACGGTTTCTCGCGGACCTTTTGCTACCGTGCAAATGGTAATAAGCAACCGTCTGAGTGGAAAAATGAACCGTACATAACGAAAAAAGGCAGGAGTTTGAGCTCCTGCCTTTGCGCCTATATTAATTTGAATGTACTATAGGATTATGATGACAAAGATAATATATTATCTTGTCAAAGTCAAGTATCCGACTAATTATTTCGGTGTTCTCATGAAAATAAAACCGAAAAATAGTCTACAACTCGGTTGTTTTTGACGAATACTACTCAATATAAACCGCAGTGCCGCTCGCTGTTACCATCAACATGCTGCCGCTGCCACCAACTGTTTCATAATCAAGGTCAACACCAATAACGGCATTGGCTCCCATACGTGCCGCCTGATCCTGCATTTCACGCAGAGCCGTTTCTTTGGCCTCACGAAGAACTTCCTCATAAGAGCCTGAACGACCGCCTACAATGTCACGAATACTGGCAAATAAGTCACGAAATACATTGGCACCGATAATGGTTTCGCCCGAAACAATGCCGTAATAGTTGGTTATTCGTTTTCCTTCGATAGTGGGTGTGGTAGTAATTAACATCTTCTTTTCGTTTTATAGTTTATAACTTATTAGACGCTTGTGATACTCCAAAAGTTGCAATGATTAGAACATTTTCCTGACCCTGTCGACACCTGCCACCAGTGCATCAATCTCTTCTTTGGTGTTATACATGGCGAATGATGCGCGAACGGTGCCCTCAATGCCCAACCGCCTCATCAACGGTTCGGCACAATGGTGCCCCGTACGCACGGCAATGCCCAAACGATCGAGCAGGGTGCCCATGTCAAACGGATGAATGTTGCCCACCAAGAAAGAAATAACACTGCTTTTGTGGGCAGCTTCGCCCAGAAAGCGCATGCCTTCAATCTCACCAAGTCGTTGCATGGCATAAATGGTCAGTTCGTGTTCGTGAGCCGCGATTTGCTCCAAGCCGATAGCCGAAACGTAATCGAGCGCCTTCGCCAATCCGGTGGTGCCAATGTAATCGGGCGTTCCGGCTTCGAACTTAAAAGGCAGTTCATTGAATGTGGTTTTCTCAAAGCTCACACTTTGAATCATCTCGCCTCCTCCCTGATAGGGGGGCAGTTTATCGAGCCACTCTTCTTTTCCATAAAGAACGCCTACGCCGGTAGGTCCGTACACTTTATGACCGGAGAATGCAAAGAAATCAACGTCGAGGTCTTGCATATCAACTTGCATGTGAGGAATGGATTGCGCACCGTCAACCAGCACAGGAACTCCATGTGCGTGTGCCGTTGCAATCATCTCCTTCACGGGATTGATGGTGCCCAACACATTAGAGATATGGGCGATGCTGACTATACGGGTGCGATCTGAAAAAAGCTTTTCATATTCGTCGAGCAGAAGCTCGCCCCGGTCGTTCATCGGAATAACCTTAATACTGATGCCTTTACGCGCAGCCAATAGTTGCCAGGGAACAATGTTGCTGTGGTGTTCCATGGTCGAAATAATGACCTCATCGCCTTCTTTCATAAATTCTTCTCCGAAAGAGAAGGCCAGCAAGTTAATTGCTTCGGTGGTGCCGCGGGTAAAGATGACTTCGGCAGAAGTACGGGCGTTAATAAACCGGCGTACGGTTTCGCGCGAGCCTTCATGTAGTTCGGTAGCCTGTTGCGACAAGAAGTGCACGCCTCGGTGAACATTAGCGTTCACCGAGTAGTATTCGTCCACAATAGCATCTACTACACAGCGGGGCTTCTGCGTGGTTGCACCGTTATCAAAGTAGATGAGCGGTTTGCCGTACACCTCTCTGGATAGTATCGGGAAATCTGCTCTTATTTTTGTTATATCCATCGTAATCAAGGGGTTATTTGCAGATGGCACATCCTTGGCATTTATTCAATTCCCCGCGGAATCTCTTTTCTACCAACAGGTGCAATCTGTCTTTAAGTGCATCTAAACGCACGGTATCAATTACTTCGTTGACGAAGGCAAACATCAGCAACAAACGGGCTTCCTTTTCGGCTATACCGCGGGCACGCATGTAGAACAAAGCGTTCTCGTCGAGCTGTCCCACCGTTGCTCCGTGACTGCATCGCACATCATCGGCATATATCTCCAGCTGGGGCTGTGTGTACATGCGCGCATTGCGGGTAACACAAAGGTTACGGTTGGTTTGCTGCGAACTGGTGCGTTGGGCATCGGGACGAACCAGTATGGTTCCTGCAAATGCGCCTACGGCACTGTCATCGAGTACATATTTAAAGAGCTCGTTGCTGGTACAGTCGGGCACTGCATGGTCAATAAATGTGTTGTTGTCAACGTGCTGACTCTTGTCGGCTATGGCCATGCCGCACACATTGGTGTCGGCTCCTTTTCCCGAAAGGGTAACGCGGGTTGTGTTGCGCGTTGTTCCGTTATGCAGTGTCATGTTATTCAGAAGAAGACGGCTGTCGGCCTCCTGATTAACAAACATATTGCTTACACGCACCGTGTTGTTATGAGTTTCTTCAAGCTCATACAAATCAAGCTGTGCATTCTTGCCTACGTATACCTCTGCAACCTGTGTTACCAGGAAGTGAACGGGATCCATCGCATGATCACAAACCAGCAGACGCGCTTGTGCATTGTCTTCAAGAATGATCAGCAAACGGCGATTCATCATGAAGTTAACATCGCTACGCAATATGTTCACCAATTGAATGGTTTTATCAACGACTACATTCTTGGGCACGTAAAGCACTACACCGTCTTGCACAAAAGTAGTATTGAAAGCAATAGTGCCATCGGTGGCGTTATCGGCCAGCTTCGCATAATATTTTTCAATAACCTCAGGGTGCTCGGCCGCAAAGTCATTCAAGCTGCTGAACACAACTCCTTCGGGAAGATTTGATTTGGGTAGTTCTTTTTTATAGAATGAATCGTTCACCACAAAGAAGAGTGAAGTACTCATATTGGGTACATCGCACTTAAACACTTCGTACGGGTTTACGGGTATATCCAAACGATTCAGGTTCAATCCGTAATCCATTGCAAAGCTCTTGCTTAGGTCTGTATACTTATACTGCTCTAGCTTTTTAGTAGGAAACCCTAAGCTCTTAAAATGGCTAAAGGCCTCATCCCGAAAAGCGTTAAGCGCCTCTGCACTGTGCTTGCAAATCATAGATTTGCACTGAGTGTAAAGGTCTATATATTGTTGTTCTACGCTCATAACTATTCTCCTAATTCCTTCTTAATCCAGTCGTAACCTTTTTCCTCCAGTTCCAAAGCAAGCTCGGGACCGGCAGTTTTAACAATGCGTCCGTTGTAAAGCACGTGCACTACATCCGGTTTGATGTAATCAAGCAAGCGTTGGTAGTGGGTAATAACGATGCAGCTGTTTTCAGGGCTTTTCAGTTTGTTCACGCCTTCGGCTACAATGCGAAGAGCATCAATGTCTAAGCCTGAATCGGTTTCATCGAGAATGCTCAACTTAGGTTCAAGCATGGCCATCTGAAAAATCTCGTTACGTTTCTTTTCGCCCCCGCTGAAACCTTCGTTTACACTTCGGTTTGCCAACTTGCTGTCGAGTTCAACGATGGCACGTTTTTCACGCATCACCTTCAGGAACTCACTTGCCGACAACGGAGGAAGTTCTTTGTATTTTCTCTGCTCGTTAACCGCTGCACGCATGAAGTTAACCATGCTCACACCGGGAATCTCAACCGGATATTGGAAAGATAGGAAAATACCTTCGTGACTGCGGTCTTCGGGACTCAGTTCCAACAGGTCTTTTCCGCTAAATTCTACGCTTCCTTTAGTAACCTCAAACATGGGGTTACCAACCAATACACTGCTTAACGTGCTCTTTCCGGAACCGTTTGGTCCCATGATAGCATGAATCTCACCGGGTTTCACTGAAAGGTTGATACCCTTTAATATCTCTTTGCCATTGATAGAGGCATGCAAATCTTTTATTTCTAACATTTTATCTGATACTATTAACTATTAACAAGACTATATTAACCTACACTTCCCTCTAACGAGATGGAAAGTAATTTTTGCGCTTCAACGGCAAATTCCATTGGTAGCTTGTTGAGCACCTCTTTGGCATAACCGTTCACGATAAGTCCTACGGCATCTTCCGTATTGATTCCTCGCTGATTGCAATAGAATATCTGATCTTCACTGATTTTGCTGGTAGTAGCTTCGTGTTCAACCACAGCGGTTTCGTTGCGGATATCCATGTAAGGGAATGTGTGTGCCCCGCATTTATCGCCCAGCAACAAAGAGTCGCACTGGCTATAGTTACGGGCATTCTCAGCTTTCTCGGCCACACGAACCAATCCACGGTATGAGTTCTCGCTTCTGCCTGCCGATATTCCTTTGCTCACAATGGTGCTGCGGGTATTACGCCCCAGATGAATCATCTTCGTGCCGGTATCGGCCTGCTGGTAGTTGTTAGTTACGGCCACGCTATAAAACTCTGCGGTAGAGTTGTCGCCCGTTAGTATGCACGATGGATATTTCCATGTAATAGCGCTACCTGTTTCTACTTGTGTCCACGAAAGTTTACTGCCTGCTCCTTTGCAATTGCCGCGTTTGGTAACGAAGTTATAAACACCGCCTTTGCCTTCGGCATCGCCCGGATACCAGTTTTGTACCGTACTGTATTTCACTTCCGCACGATCATGCACGATAATTTCCACTATAGCTGCGTGCAATTGGTTCTCATCACGCATGGGAGCCGTACAACCTTCCAGATAGGAAACATACGAATCATCGTCGGCAACGATAAGTGTTCGTTCAAATTGGCCGGTATTGGCAGCATTGATACGGAAATAGGTAGAAAGTTCCATGGGGCAGCGCACTCCTTTGGGGATGTACACAAAGGATCCGTCAGAGAAAACGGCTGAATTCAACGCTGCAAAGTAATTATCGCGATAGCCCACCACAGATCCCAAGTACTTCTTTATCAGGTCGGGGTGTTCACGAACAGCTTCACTAAAGGAACAGAAAATAATTCCTTTTTCCATCAGCGTATCTTTGAAGGTAGTCTTAACAGACACGGAGTCCATTACCGCATCCACGGCAATGCCGCTCAGCGCCATCTGTTCCTCCAAAGGTATACCTAGCTTATTAAATGTTTTAATTAATTCAGGGTCAACTTCTTCCATACTCTTCGGACCTTCTTTCTTCTTGGTCGGGTCAGCATAATAAGAAATGGACTGATAATCTATTTCCGGAATTCTAAGATGAGGCCAGGTAGGCATTTCCATTGTTAACCAATGACGATAGGCTTTTAGCCTAAACTCTAGTAACCATTCAGGCTCACCCTTTTTGAAGGAGATTAAACGAATTGTATCCTCGTTCAACCCTTTTTCAATAACTTCAGTATGAACTTCTGTTGTAAATCCATACTTATATTTCTCTTGGGTGAGTTCCTTTACATATTTGTTAGGTTCTTCCTGTTGCATAATTCTATTTGAAAATATATTGTTGCGAAACTTGTTTGGCTACAGGGAAAAACACCCCTGCAACACTCCTTATGGGATAATATAACACTGATTCAGCCTTCTTTGTTTGACTGATGAGGTGATTACTCGTGTCTATGAACTCAAGTATGCTGATAAGCAACATAAGCAGAATGAGATTTTTAAGCAGTCCGAGCGCTGCTCCCAGCGACTTATTTACCCAACCAAGCAGAATCACATCCATCGTCTTGGTCAGAAACATACCTACCATACCAAATAACACAGGCACCACAATCCAGATAGCCATAAAAGATATTATCTGGGCAAGCGTCATTGACTCGGTCAATGTTGGGCATAGTCTTTCTGCAAGTGATGCATAAAGCATCTTGGCAGCAATAAGCCCTACTATAAATCCGGCTATGGCAGCTAATTGGTTGATAAAGCCTTTCATAAATCCCTGATAAGCACCTATCCCCAACACAATGAGTATAAACCAATCTATCAATTTCATATCATATAACAAAAAATGTGTCAACATGCCTATTGAAGTGAGCCGATTCAATGAATCGGCTAATAAGCATATTGGCACATTAGCACATTTGTGCTTTTGTATTTATAAAGTCTGCTTCACTTCTACTTCTTCGTATGTTTCGATTACATCGCCTACTTTTAAGTCGTTGAAGTTTACGAGACTAATACCACACTCGTAGTTAAATGCTACTTCCTTCACATCGTCTTTGAAACGTTTCAAAGCATTGATTGAACCCGAGAAGATAACAATACCGTCACGAATAAGGCGAGCCTTGTCTGAACGTTTCACTTTACCTTCCTTAACCATAGCTCCGGCAACTGTACCCACCTTGGTTATGTGGAATACTTCGCGAACTTCGATAGTAGAAGTAACAACTTCTTTCACTACAGGAGCAAGCATTCCTTCCATCGCTGCTTTCACTTCTTCTATAGCATCGTAGATGATTGAGTACATGCGGATATCAACACCTTCTTGCTCAGCATATTTGCGAGCCGAAGCCGAAGGACGTACCTGGAAGCCGATGATAATAGCATCTGAAGCTGCTGCAAGTGTAACATCCGACTCGGAAATTTGTCCAACTGCTTTGTGGATTACGTTCACCTGAATCTGCTCTGTTGAAAGTTTGATCAACGAGTCACTCAACGCCTCAATAGAACCGTCAACGTCACCCTTAACAATTATATTCAACTCTTTAAAGTTACCCAATGCAATACGACGACCCAGCTCATCAAGCGTAAGAATTTTCTGCGTACGCAATCCTTGTTCACGTTGCAACTGCTCGCGCTTATTAGCAATTTCGCGTGCTTCTTGCTCTGTTTCAATAACATGGAATGTATCACCGGCAGTTGGCGCACCGTTCAAGCCCAATATCAACACAGGCTCTGATGGTCCAGCTTCTTTAATTCGCTGATTACGTTCGTTGAACATAGCCTTAACACGTCCAAAATGAGTACCGGCCAAAACTATATCACCCATCTTAAGTGTACCATTCGATACCAATACAGTTGCCACGTAACCACGTCCTTTGTCAAGGGTAGATTCAATAATAGAACCTGTAGCGCGACGAACCGGATTAGCTTTTAGTTCAAGCATCTCAGCCTCGAGCAATACCTTTTCCATAAGTTCCTTGATACCCAGTCCCTGTTTAGCAGAAACGTCTTGCGACTGATATTTACCTCCCCACTCTTCTACAAGATAGTTCATATTGGCTAGTTCTTCCTTTATTCTATCTGGATTAGCAGTTGGCTTATCAACTTTATTGATAGCAAATACAATAGGAACACCAGCAGCCATTGCGTGGTTGATTGCTTCCTTCGTTTGAGGCATCACGTTATCGTCTGCCGCTACAATGATGATAGCAATATCAGTTACCTTAGCACCACGAGCACGCATGGCGGTAAACGCTTCGTGACCCGGAGTATCGAGGAACGTTATCTTACGTCCATCTTCCAACGTTACGTTGTAAGCACCAATATGCTGAGTAATACCACCCGCTTCACCTGCAATAACATTTGCTTTGCGAATGTAGTCAAGCAACGAAGTCTTACCGTGGTCAACGTGTCCCATCACAGTTACGATTGGGGCGCGAGGTCTTAAGTCTTCAGGAGCATCCTCTTCTTCCACAATAGCTTGGGCTAGCTCTGCACTAACATACTCTGTCTTGTAACCGAATTCCTCAGCAACCAGATTAATGGTTTCAGCATCTAAGCGTTGATTGATTGACACCATCATACCGATACTCATACAAGTACCAATAACTTGATTCACAGAAACATCCATCATGCTTGCCAATTCATTGGCCGTAACAAACTCGGTCAATTTCAAGACTCTGCTTTCTGCCATTTCCTGGTCTTCCAGTTCTTGTTGTCTGCTGAAAGCACTGTCTCTTTTTTCCTTGCGGTATTTAGAGGTTTTATTCTTTCCTTTGCTGGTAAGACGTGCCAACGTTTCTTTTACCTGTTTTGCTACATCTTCCTCGCTGACTTCTTGTTTTACAACAGGCTTTTTGAAGCGGTCTTTATTATTACGGCTTTTATTGTTTCCACCGCCACCACCTTGTTGTGGTTGTCCACCTTGTCCTTGGTGTGGAGCACTGCCACCCTTGCCTTTTTCACTATTAGGAATAGGACGAGCAAAATTCGATGCAACATTGTTGATGTCAACTTTTTCTTTATTGATACGATTGCGTTTCTTTTTGTTGGCAGCCGATTCCGCAGTCTCTTTAGGCACTGGTTTATTGACCTTAATATCGTCTTTTCTGATTTCCTTGATGATGGCTTCTTTCATCAATTTCTTTTGATCCTGACGAACTTTATCTTTTTCTTCGCGTTCACGACGCCTTTCGTCTTTTGACTTTTTCTTCGGACGTGTATTCTGGTTCAACGCAGCCAAGTCAATCTGACCAATAACATTGATTTTTGAGACAAACTCAGTTGGTCTGATTTTAAACACATCTTCTTCATTTGAGGCAGCCTGTTCCGTCTGAGAAACTACTTCTTTCTGGTCTTCCACCTTCTTAGTAGGCAATACTTCTTCCACTTTATTTACATCTTGAGGGGTTTCTTTTGCAATCTCAGGTTTAGCAACAGGCACTTCAGCAACAGGATCGGGTGTAATAACAACGGGCTCTTGTTTCAGAACCGGTTCTTCCATCACAACCGTCTCTACTATTTGTACTTTTTCTACAACTGCCTCTTTCGGTTCTACTTTCTGTTCGGCAACAGGTTCTGCAGTTTTTACCTCAACCTTCTTCTCAACTACCACTTCGGGCGTTTTATCTGCTTTTTTATTTAAATTATCCAAATCAATCTTGCCGACAGGTTTAAACTTTGGACGTGCCTCTTCGGGAACAACCGTTTTAATCATGTTGTCCGTCTTAGGCTTCTCGGGTTCAGCTTTATCATAACCCTCTATCGCAACAGAACCTTTGTTGCGGTCTTTAGTCTGTCGCTCTTGAATAAAGCGTTCAGACTCTAGTCTGAGGTTTTTATCTGTGCTGAATTCTTTCACGAGTATAGCATATTGTTCCTCTGTAATTTTAGCATTAGGGCTTGCTTCAATGGCATGCCCTTTTTTCTGCAAGAACTCAACAACTGTCGTGATTCCCACATTCAAATCTCTTGTTACTTTGTTTAACCTTATCGTCATAGTTCAAAATAAAATGAATAATAAAGCGTGAAGTGATATAAAAACTACGAACCGTCTTTATCCCTCTTCAAACTCCGATTTCAAAATACGCAACACCTCGTCCACTGTCTCTTCTTCCAAATCCGTTTTTTCAATCAACATCTCACGAGGAGCACTTAGTACTGCTTTTGCCGTATCAATTCCAATGCTCTTAATTGCATTGATTACCCATCCGTCTATTTCATCACTGAATTCATCCAGATAGATATCTTCGTCCTGTGCGGTTTCATCTAATTCACGGAATACATCAATAGTGTACTCGGTTAACATACTGGCCAGTTTGATATTCAAACCGCCTTTTCCAATAGCCAGCGACACTTCTTCCGGTTTCAGGAAGACCTCAGCCCTGCGTTCTTCTTCATTCAGTTTGATTGAAGAAATCTTTGCCGGGCTTAAAGAGCGCTGAATAAACAATGAAACATTAGAAGTATAATTGATAACATCAATGTTCTCATTTCTCAATTCACGTACAATACCATGGATACGACTACCTTTCACACCCACACAAGCGCCAACCGGGTCAATTCTGTCATCATAAGACTCAACCGCTATCTTAGCACGCTCGCCCGGAATACGGGCTATCTTCTTTATGGTAATCAATCCATCATTAATTTCAGGTACTTCCATTTCAAACAAACGTTGAAGGAATATTGGAGACGTACGTGAAAGAATAATTTTAGGATTGTTGTTTTTATTATCAACACGGGCAACAACAGCACGTGCTGTTTCCCCCTTACGATAGAAGTCGCTGGGTATTTGCTCTGTTTTAGGAAGTAGTAATTCATTGCCTTCGTCATCAAGCAACAGAATTTCTTTCTTCCATATTTGATAAACCTCTGCATTTACAATAGTACCCACTTGGTCAATGTACTTGTTGTAAAGACTATCTTTTTCAAGCTCCAGAATCTTTGAAGCTAATGTCTGGCGAAGATTTAGGATAGCACGACGACCAAATTTCGCGAAAATGACCTCATCCGTAACCTCTTCTCCTACTTCATAAGAAGCATCTATTTTTCTCGCTTCAGAAATAGATATCTGCATATTGGGGTTTGTTAAATCCTCATCAGCTACCACCTCACGGTTACGCCATATTTCAAAGTCTCCTTTATCAGGATTTACAATTACGTCATAATTCTCGTCGGTGCCAAACATTTTCGAAATAACACTACGGAAAGACTCTTCCAGTACGCTTACCATAGTTGTTCTATCGATATTTTTCAGCTCTTTAAATTCCGAAAATGTATCAATCAAACTGATTGTTTCCTCTTTCTTGGCCATAATTATTTAAAACTAATTAAGTATTTAGTGTATTTTATCTGATCATAGGCGAAAGCTTCATCTTCTTCTTCCACTTTCGGACGTTTACTTCCCTCAACCTTTTTCTTCTTTTGTACGCTAACAACAAACTTATCTTCGTCAGCATCCTTAAGAACCCCAATAAGTTTTCGCCCTTCTTTGGTAAGAACCTCAACATCACACCCGATGTGAATACGGTACTGTTGCAAAACCTTAAAAGGTTGACCGATACCTGCTGAACCAACTTCTAGTTCATAATCTTCTTCCTCTCGATTAAGCTTGGATTCAATGAACCTGCTTAAATCAACACAATCTTCTATCCAGACACCTTCTGCGTGGTCAATCTCTACCACAATCTTGTCATCCGGACTAACCGTCACCTCTACCAAAAAGTAGTCTTTTCCTTCAAGCCACTCTTCAACAATCTGACATACAGTTCTTTTTTCTATCATGGAATAATTATATGAGAACAAAAAAAGGAGCCTAATCGCCCCTCCACCTTTCATCCGTTTCGAGCGCAAAGATACAAATAATCCGTTCGATTACAAAATATTAGCAAAAAAAAGTAAGATACAACAAACAAGCCACTCATTTAATGAAATAGCATCGGAACAAATTCGGTCAGATAGATCCGCCAATTTCTCCAGATATGCCCTTCATCTGTTTCATAGTATGTATATTTAAACCCTTTTTCATTAAGCATTTTTCGGTATTCTTCGTTTGCTTTATAAAGAAAATCTGTTTTACCAATTGCAATCCAATAAAGCTTTGGATTCTTATTGAATTGCATCTTCAATTTATTCTCCGTATTGTCATAAACCGAAGACTTAACCTGCTTATCAGGCATTATTGCTGCCGAGAAAAGCCCTACATAATCAAACATATCAGGATATTGTTTTGAAATATGCAATGAATGAAAACCTCCCATCGATAAACCTGCAATGGCTCTACCTGACTTACGTTTTACAGTCCGGTAAGTAGCATCGATAAAATTAACGACATCAGGGAAACTTTCTTCCATTGATCCATCCATCGTTTTAGGTAATTGCATGGTAGGCACAATATAACCCAAAGAAGACTCACCGGGAGCTGCTTCTTGAGACACGTTACCATTCGTCATAACAACGATCATGGGTTTAGCTTTACCCGCTGCAATGAGATTGTCAAGTATCTGACTAGCTCTACCTAATGCCAGCCAAGCTTCTTCATCACCTCCCATACCGTGAAGCAAATAGAATACCGGATATCTCTTATTGCTTTCTTCATAACCTGCCGGGGTATAAACAGCCAACCGTCTATTCATTTTCAGAGAAGGACTCCAATACCAACGGCGTGACACGGTCCCATGGTTTACAGAATTAACTTTATACAAATCAGCTCTTGCGCCTCCTACAATAAACACATTGAAAACTGTAGCTACATCACGAATCAAATAGACATTAGCTGGATCTGTAGTTTTCAATCCATCAACAATAAATGAATAATTGTAAAGTTCTGGCAGTAAAGGAAGTGGGGTGGTATATTCCCAAACACCTTCTTTTCCTTCTTTCAAATCTGCTATTCCGGGAACATCATACTTTCCATATGCTGATTCAGAATGCTGCATAGGTAGAAAATCTCCGGTAATCTGTACTCTGACAGCTTTAGGAGCTCTCATGCGAAAGGTTACAGTATTATCAGAGTGAATTTCAGGAGAAACAATCGGTTTATCTCCCCACAAAGTCTGCTGAGCATAAGCATCAACAAAAACAAAAAACAGCAAGGTTAACAAAAGTCTTTTTATCATCTGCTTTCATATTTAATCATTATCCACAAAAATAGTTATTTCGCACAAATTACTAAATCAATTAACAGAGAATTATTATCTTTACCTCAAAATAGAAATAATAAAGTATCGTTTCATGACCAAACATCTTAATACCAACAAACAATTTATGGTAGGCAATGGCATTTTAGCATTTGCCGTTATCATCGTAGTTGTAATCTTTGTGTACATGAGCATGAAGTTACAACAAGACAAAAAAAACGAGCGTACATTCATGGAGACGTACACATTCGTATTGGTTAAGGGGTTTGCTGGCGACTCTCTTTCTCTGTTTGTAAACGATAGTCTAATCATTAACAAGCAAGTTAAAGAAGAACCTATCACAATTGGAACGGCACGTTTTGCAGACCAAAGTGCACTAATGATTGTTAACAACGCAACAGAAAGTGTTTCAACATTCGACCTCAGTGAAAAAGGAGGTACTTACCGTTTTGAAAAAGATGTTGATGGCATTAAATTGCTACCTCAATAACAATGTATTTGCGCTAAATATCCGTTTTGTACTTTCGTAGTTCTTCACGTAATTCGTGCGCCTGCCCGCTAGTTACACTGTTAAGTATCGACCAAAACTTTTCGCCATGGTTCATTTCACGAGTATGACAAAGTTCATGTAATAACACATAATCTATCAGATGTTGAGGCAAAAGGACTAAAAAATAAGAAAGATTTATCCCTCGTTTGGCCGAACAACTACCCCACCGTCCTTTGCTGGAGTTGATTTTAACACTTTCATAGGTAAAACCATATTTTTGGGCTAACATATAAAGTCTTGGTGGCAGAATGATTTTTGCATTGCGACGAAGAGCTTCCTCAATTACTTTTCGAAGCCAAGTTTGTAATTTATCATCTTGAAAATCAGCGTTAGAAGGACATATTATTTTCATCTGACCCAATTCTGAATGTGCCAGAAACCGATCACGATTTCCGTGTATTAACGACAGCTTAAAAAAGGGCGTATCTAGATTATAACTCAAATCAATACGAGTACGCACTAACTTATTTTTTGCCACTATTAGCTTAGGACGCAACTGTTCAATGGCAGCTGCTACTTCTTTTGTTGAAGTATGGGGAGGTACGGATATAACAATTTCATTATTCTTCGTACGAAAAATAAGACGCCTGGCCCGCGCATTTACATGAACAACTAGACGTCCCAACTCTTTATCTTCAATAACTTTATCCAATGATAATTCTTTTATGTACGGGTATCCGTTAATCGTTAATATAAATTTCGGTTTTTAAAACCAAGTTCCCTATATGGGAAGACCGTCGATCAAATATCAGCATCTTTATGCTTTTAACAAAAAACATAGCATACAAAATAAATTCTTTTTTTGTTTAATCGCAAACCAAATCAGCAATTAAATAAAAGTTTGCACTTACATCTTAAAAAAAATAATTCATGTCTTGCAACTTTTAGGAAGTCTGTTGCGTCTAATAATAAAACATCTAAAAAACTTAGAAAAAATGAAAGCCTCAATCAAATTAATTTTATCAGCCGTCACTATCACCTTGTTGATTAGCAGTTGTACCATTTGGGAAGATGGCATCAGGCCCAGCAAGCATTACATTACCCGCAGCTATAATATTGGCGATTTCAATAAAATAGATGCTTCAACCGTAGCAAGCATCCATTATGTACAGTCGGCCGATAGTAGTACATCTCTGGAGATATATGGCTCAGATAACATCGTTCCGCTTATAAAAGTGTATGTTGAAAACGGCACGCTTTATCTTACTACGAAAAAAAACAAGAAGATCAATAACTCCGGAAAACTTAAGATACAAATAAAAACGCCTGACCTACATGCTATCTACTTTAAAGGAGTAGGTGATATATACGTTGACAGCGGATTAAGAACCCAGTCACTTGAAGTAGAAAGTAAGGGGGTCGGTAACATTAAAATAAAAAACTTAGTTTGCGAATCAGTGAACATCAATTCATTGGGCGTTGGAGATGTCGAAATAGAAGGAACAGCCCAAACAGTAACATTGCGTTCAAAAGGTGTAGGTAACATTGAAGCTGATGAGCTCAAAGCTCAAAACGTAGAAGCCTCATCAATGGGTATTGGTAGCATTTCATGCTTCGCTGCTAATAAATTAAATGCTTCTGTTAAGGGCATAGGTGGAATTAATTACAAAGGGAACCCTGAGCACAAGAATCTAAGCAAAGGAGGAATTGGATCAATTAATGCAATAAACTAAATAAATAATTATCATGAAAAAAGGGATAATACAAGGTACAATATGTGCAGTCATTCTGTTAGCAGCAACTGCTTGCCTACAAGCAAAGAAAGTTATTGGGAACAAGAATTACATAACCAGAGAGATAAAAACAGAGCAATTCGAACATATCAAACTATCAGGTAGTCCGGACGTTATCTACAAACAAATATCGGGTTCACCCAAAGTGCTAATTTATGCCCCCGATAACGTTATTGACTTAATTGAAATCAAAGTGGTCAATAATACTTTAATGATTAAATTCCGCGACAATATAAGTCTCTTAAATTGTGACAAGCTCGAGATTAGGGTAAGTAGTCCCAGTCTGGAAAGCACATCAATTCAAGGGTCGGGTGACATTGTTTTGGCAAATGGTATTAAAAATACGAACAAAGATTTCAAACTATCCATATCAGGATCGGGAGACATTGAAGGAAAGCAGATATATTGCGCCAACCTTGATTTATCAATTAATGGTTCAGGAGACATTGAGTTAGACCATATTGTAGCCAATCATGTAGAAAGTAAGATAACCGGATCAGGAGATATCACACTTGAAGGTAAAGCAAAAACTGCAAATTATGGCATCTCAGGTTCAGGAGATATTGAAGCTAATAAATTAATGGTAAATACAGTGCACGCAAAGATTAGCGGATCTGGTGACATAACATGCTTTGCAACACAGAGTTTGAGCGGTGGAGTTAGCGGTAGCGGTACAGTAAGTTATCGGGGTAATCCTAAGAACATTGAATTCTCAAGAAAAGGACTCAGGAAACTATAACAATAACTACTCTCTTAAATAAACCTGGAAACATACAGGTTGTCAATAGTGTAAAGGAGGGGTTCGTGAGAATACCTCCTAAAATAAAAAGAAGATTACAGCCTCTCGCTGTAACCTTCTTTTTATTTAGTTAGTTATTTACAAAAATTAGAGAGGGGTGAAACTTCACAGTTTCGAATTGTTTTAATAAAGCACACTAACTATATTTAAAGCAAATGAAAATGTTACATCTTTAAGAATGCTTTTGTTTCATAGAACCTGCCAACTTAGAGATAAATTCAGAACTCATTGTCCCCGTAAAATTTATCACTGTAAAGTGAGTATTTTCATGAATAAGCATTACCAATTCTATTATTGCATCGTTTTTCTTTCTGATCATAATCTGACAATTTTCAGATTTGTCACTAAAAGAAAGAAACGGCTCAAATCTATTTGAATTCTTATGCATTACCTTCAATGCATCATCATAGTAATATTTACCTTTCACCTTGGAAGAAAGCATTTGCATACTTTTGAGATTAGCAATAATCTGCAATACATCTTCGTCTTTCTGCTCATCATTCTTCAAAATCTCCTCCATCATTTTGGGGCTAATTGTCACACAAGAGAGATTAGTATCCGATTTGTGTGCTGCCAAAAATCTACTGGCAAAATCTTGAGCCGAAACAAACATCGCTAATAGCGATAAGGTATTTATTAATATAAATCGTTTCATTCTTTAATCATCTCAACTTTAGCATCTACACTATCAGCCAAATGTTGTTCTTGAGATTTATTAATCCCTTCGGATAGCATCATCAATGCAGAGGAAACTTCTTTATAAGCAACTTCCGGATCGTCATATGTATCCTGATATGTTTCATAATTATAATCTAACTGGTCATTTCCAAAGAAAGTATGCTGGGCTACATTTCCCAAAGACACCATCACCGCAATCACAGCCGCAGCTTTAAGAACAGGCATAAAACGACCTATCAGAGTAAGCTTCCGAGCCCTAACCACAGGCTTTTCAACTTCAGCAAGAACCCTTGCATCAAAATCTGTACTCAAACCAACTTCCTGTTGCAATTGTTGATATACAAAAAGATCTCTATACTTGAGCAAATGTGCCGGTATATCCTTATGCATCATAAAGAACGAGCGCAGTTGTTCTTCCTCTATCAAAGAGGTGTCGCAACGCCAATATTGCTCCAAAAGCTGTTCTATATACTTATAATCCATATCCTTCAATCTCCGTATATCTTTGTTTTACTTTTTGTCTTGCTCTAAAGAGGTTTACTTTAACTTGTTCCTCTGTTAAATGCAAAACATCTGCAATTTCTTTGTATGATTCTCCTTCAATATCTCTAAGTTGCATAATAAGACGTTGTTTCTCAGGAAGTTCATTTATAAGACGATGAATTATTGCCATTCGCTCTTGTATAACCAATTGATCATACGGTCCTAATTCATCATTCGCTTCTTCCATTTCCGAAGTCAGTTCCACATGCTGGGCCTCTTTCTTCTGACTGCGATCAATCGCCAAATTCCGAGCAATGACCAAACAGTAAGCTTCAATTGATTCAAACTGAGACCACTCTTCACGCTTATTCCAAACCCGAATCATCGTATCCTGCACAACATCTTCCGCTTCGGCTCTATCCAGAGTTATCCGGAGCGCCAACCGAAAGAGTTTATCTTTCAATGGCAATATGTCGTTACGGAAGCTTATTTCTTGCATCTCTATAATAATGACGGGTTCATAATTGAAAAGTTACACTCCTCTCTACTTTTTTTCGAATTATTTTTTAATTCGAGTTCCATCAGATTCATTAATGGCTGATGCTAAGGTAATTACAACTTGAGAAACACCTGCATCAATGGCACCAAAAGCATTCTCCAGCTTAGGAATCATTCCCCCTTGAATAACTCCTTCTGACACATATTGCTTAAACTCATCTCTATTAATAGAGGAAATTACACTATCATCATCATTTTCATCACGTAAAACACCCTTCTTCTCAAAGCAATAGATAAGAGTCACATCGAAAACAGATGAAAGAGCTTTAGCAACTTCTCCTGCAATGGTATCAGCATTTGTATTCAACATATTCCCATTACCATCATGCGTAAGGGGCGCCATCACAGGCACAACTTCACTCCGAAGTAGCTCTGTTAGAGATACCGCATCCACCTTCTCGACATCGCCCACATATCCATAATCAATGTCTTTGACAGGACGCTTCACCGATCTGATCAAATCCATATCTGCTCCAGTTAGCCCCAATGCATTAACACCTCTGGCTTGCAAACCTGCTACAATAGTCTTGTTTACCAAACCGCCATACACCATTGTCACCACTTTTAAAGTTTCAACATCGGTAATTCGCCGGCCATTCACCATTTGACTTTCAATGCCCAATTGAGAAGCTATTTTTGTCGCTGATCGTCCGCCTCCATGGACCAATACTTTGCACCCTTCTAATTTTGTAAAATCATTCAATAAGGCATTAAGCGAGCTTTCCTCTTCAACCACTTTGCCTCCCACTTTGATCACGGTGAGTTTTTTTTTCATTTTTTCAGGTCATTAAAAGCAAAAACATGCGTTCTGCATCTTCATAATAGTTTTATAAAGTTACAAAACGCATGTGATGCGTCTTTAGATTATTTATTTGTCTTTTAATTATTCAAGATAAGTGTATCCATACAGCCCGGAGCGATAATTCGACAAGAACTCTTTTCCTTCTTCTACTGTAATTCTACCTTCTTTCACAGATTTAGTGACCCATGTTTCCAGTGTACGCACTAATTTTTTAGGGCTATACTGTACATAATCCAATACCTCAGCTACTGTTTCACCATCAATAATCTGCTCAATATTATATCCTTTATCGCTTACCGAAACGTGCACTGCATTGGTGTCACCAAACAAGTTATGCATATCGCCCAGAATTTCTTGATAAGCTCCAACTAAAAAGACACCCATATAATAAGGATCCTTAGATTTTAAGCTATGAACCGGCAAGTAATGCGACACATTTTTAGTTGAGATAAAATTGGCAATCTTGCCATCCGAATCACAAGTTATATCTTGAAGAGTAGCTGCCCTGTCAGGCCGTTCATCCAGTCTATGAATAGGCATAATAGGAAATATCTGATCTATTGCCCATGAATCTGGTAACGACTGAAAAAGCGAGAAGTTACAGAAGTATTTATCAGCCAACAATTTAGACAGTCCCCTAAATTCATCAGGAGCATGTTTCAGCCCCGAAGCTATTTGGTGAATTTCACGTGTGATTGACCAATATAATCTCTCAATTTGTGCACGAGTCTTAAGATCAACAATGCCGTGACTGAATAAGTCAAGTGCTTCTTCTCTGATCTGTTGCGCATCGTGCCATGCCTCAAGCATTTTATTTTGGTTCAATGCATTCCATATACTGTATAATTCTTGAACCAATTCATGATCTTTGTCAGTGATCTCTTCATCTTCATCCCAATCAGGAAGTGAAGTCGTTTCAAGTACCTCAAAGATAAGAACTGAATGATGAGCGGTTAACGCCCTTCCACTTTCTGTTATAATATTTGGGTGAGGGATACCATTCTTATCACTTGCATCAACCAAAGTAGAGATTGAATCGTTTACATATTCCTGAATAGAATAATTCACACTACTTTCACTACTTGACGACCTTGTTCCGTCATAGTCAACGCCTAGTCCACCACCAATATCAACAAACTCCACATTAAATCCCATAGCATGAAGCTGCACATAAAACTGAGAAGCCTCTCTCAATGCAGTTTTAATACGACGGATTTTAGTAACCTGACTACCTATATGAAAATGAATCAACTTCAAGCAGTCTTTCATCTCTTTTTTTTCCATAAAATCGAGTGCCTCCAATAATTCACTGGAAGTTAATCCAAATTTACTTGCATCTCCACCCGATTCTTCCCATTTTCCACTTCCGGAAGAAGCCAACTTTATGCGTATACCAATATTAGGTAAAACATTCAACTGCTTCGCCATTTTTGCTATCAGACGAAGTTCGTTAAGTTTTTCAACGACTAAAAAAATTCGTTTGCCCATTTTCTGAGCAAGCAGTGCAAGCTCAATGTAACTCTCATCTTTGTAACCGTTACATATAATAAGGGAATCAGAATCTGTATTTACAGCTATTACCGCATGTAACTCAGGTTTAGAACCTGCCTCTAGTCCCAAATTGAACTTTTTACCGTGACTGATAATCTCTTCAACTACAGGACGCATTTGATTCACTTTAATCGGATAAATTATAAAGTTTTGCGCTTTATAACCATACTCTTCAGAAGCCTGTTGGAAGCAACGAGCCGTTTTCTCAATACGATTGTCCAAAATATCAGGAAAACGTATCAACATGGGCAAAGCAACATCTCTCAACTGCAACTCGTCAATCAATTCTTTCAAATCAACACCCACCCCGTCTTTACGAGGTGTTACAACAACATGTCCTTTCGAATTAATACCAAAGTACGAAGTACCCCAACCAGTAATGTTATAGAGTTCCTCAGAATCTTCAATACGCCATTTTCTCATTTTCTATTTATCAGTCGTTATTTATGAATAATGGGGCAAAAATACGGATAAATATATAGTATTCAATCAAATACCTTTCGTTTTTTGCATTTTTACGCTAATTAAGAAAGGGAAATGCACTATTATAGCAGTATTAAGCAGACATCTACTAATAAAAATGCAATTCAAATACGATCTATAAAAATATTTATTCCAAACCAATGAGCTTACTCAAGTGGATCACAGAGTTTTCTATCTGATGATAATCTTCCAATTCATCCGCATTGAATATATATTGCGCCTGATTGTAAAAAGAAGCACGATTCTGAAGGGCTGATACAATAAAGGAAGACAATTCATCATCACTCTTACCTTTTAGTATGGGGCGTTGTTGTTTAGCTACCCGTAAACGTTGAAAAAGAATTTCAGCTTTTACATTAAGAAAAACAGTAATTCCGGATTTATTCATGAAATCCATATTATCAAAAAAACAAGGTGCTCCTCCTCCAGTTGAAATAATGACATTTTCGAAGTCGGCAACTTCATGCAACATGTTACGCTCCAGCTCGCGAAAACCATCTTCACCTCTTTCGGCAAAAAGTTCTTGCACTGTTTTATGAAAGCGCTCTTCAATATACCAATCTAAATCAACAAAAGAAAGATTATATTTCTTTGCGAATGCTTTGCCTAAAGTTGTTTTACCGGCTCCCATATAGCCAATTAAAAAAATACGGATCATCATGTTGCACTACATTAAGTTTGTTGCAAAGGTAATCAATTTGAATACATCCTTATATAAAACGAACAGTAAAAGCTAACAAACTTGGCAAAAAGACTGCTCAATCAGCAACACGATGATCCGTATTATCTTATTATTTAAAGACTTTTACCCGAGTCTCCAAGGTTTGAAATTCTTTTGGACCTGGTTCACCCGCGGGAGATCCAAACGGCATTTGAGCTACAAGTTTCCAAGAAGCCGGAAGATGCCAAGTAGCCGCAACTTCTTCATCAATAATAGGGTTATAGTGTTGCAACGAAGCGCCTAAACCGGCATCTTCCAACATCGTCCACACTGCAAGTTGATGCATTGCAGAAGTATGCATGGACCACACCGGGAAGTTAGTAGCATAAGCGGGGAAAGCATCCTGCAGACCTTTTACAACAGAATCGTCCTCAAAAAACAAAACAGTACCATAACCACATGAAAAACAACCATCAATTTTAGCTTCAGACTGAGCATATGCCTCGCTTGAAAGCATCTTCTTCAAAGTATCCTTCACTATACCCCACAACTTTCTATGGTTATCTCCCAGCAGTAGTACCAATCGGGCCGACTGCGAATTAAACGCTGATGGAACATGTTTTACAGCTGTATGTACAATGTGCTCGATCTCCAAATCAGAAATTGGAGTTTCGTTTTTAATGGCGTAATAACTTCTTCTGTTTATCAACGCCTCTTCGAAAGATCTACTCATAATATCTTTATTTAGGTTTTACAGTCTTTTTATTCTCTTTTAAAAACAACTCGAAACAGGGTTTGTTCAACCCCCAAATATACTTTTATAACCTAAAGTAGCAAATCTCGTCCGATATTAATTGGAGAAATATTCCGACGGAGTTTTTCCTGTGTATTGTTTAAAATTTCTAAGAGCAGTAGCGCGCGAACGAAAACCAACATCGTAAAAAATATCCTGATAATTTGTAGACTCTTTGCTACGAACCCGTTGAATAAACTCTTCAATACGTAATGAATTAATATAAGCGCTAAAGCTCACATATCCCAATTCATGCAAAGCGCAAGACAGTGTGGTGCGGTTAGTGCAAAGTGAAGCAGCCAACATATTCAGAGAAATATCAGGGTCCCTATAATCACAAGTCAATTTCATGTGAAGAGTTATCTTTTCACATAACGAATTCTTTCTCACAAAGAAGATTTGCATCGGGGTTAAATTGTTTATCTCATTTTTTTCGTTCCTTTGTATACAAATAAAGCTATAATCAACTACCGAATTCACATGGGCAAACAAAAATATTATGTAGTTTGGAGCGGTGGCACACCGGGTATCTACAAAACGTGGAATGAGTGCCAGCTTCATACGAAAGGATATGAGGGGGCAAAATACAAATCATTCGACTCCTTGGAGGAAGCCGAACGCGCCTTGGGCTCATCACCTTACGCCTATATAGGACAAAAGAAGAAGTTAGCAGCAACAAGATCAGCATCTTTGCCTGAAGCCGTTAACGATAATGCCCTTGCAGTTGACGCAGCCTGTAGTGGCAACCCTGGTCCTATGGAATACAGAGGCGTTCACATTGCAAGCCGACAAGAAGTCTTTCATTTTGGACCGCTAAAAGGAACCAATAACATTGGTGAGTTTTTAGCCATTGTGCACGGACTAGCATTAATTAAACAAAAAGGATACAATATGCCTCTGTACAGTGACAGTGCCAATGCCATTAGTTGGGTGAAACAAAAAAAGTGCAAAACAAAACTGCCACGCACATCAGAAACTGAGTATCTTTTTGAGCTCATAGAACGCGCCGAAAAATGGCTCAAAGAAAACAAGTATTCCACCCCTATCCTAAAATGGGAAACCAAAGAATGGGGAGAAATACCTGCTGATTTCGGAAGGAAATAAAAAACCCGTTTACAGACTTTGCATATCGTTTAGCTTTTTATAATATCCGTCCAATGCCAAAAGCTCTTCGTGCTTACCACGTTCTACAATTTCACCTTCATAAACCACGCAGATTTCATCAGCATTCTTAATGGTTGAAAGACGGTGAGCAATTGCAATAGTCGTTCTGGTTTTCATCAACCTTTCCAGTGCTTCCTGAACCAAACGTTCAGACTCCGTATCGAGCGCAGAGGTGGCTTCATCGAGAATTAATATAGGCGGATTTTTCAAAATAGCTCGGGCAATACTGATGCGTTGACGCTGTCCTCCCGAAAGTTTGCTTCCTCTATCGCCTATATTAGTATTGTATCCGTCTTCTTTTTCCATAATAAAATCATGCGCATTAGCAATCTTCGCCGCTTCAATAACCTGTTCCATTGTTGCATGCTCCACACCAAAAGCAATATTATTAAAGAAAGTATCATTAAATAAAATAGCCTCTTGATTAACATTACCTATCAATCCTCGTAAATCACCAATCCGCACATCTTTAATATCAACACTATCAATTGTAACACATCCTTCTTGCACATCGTGATAACGTGGTAACAGATCAACCAAAGTCGATTTCCCGGAGCCCGATTGTCCAACCAAAGCAACTGTTTTCCCTTTGGGTATAGTCAGGTTCACCTTTTTAAGCACCTCTCTATTATTGTCATAACTAAAAGAAACCTCCTTGAACTCAATCTGTTCTTTCAACTCATTCAGTGGTTTTGGGTGAATGGGCTCCAATATCTTATTCTCGGCTTTCAAGATTTTATCTACCCTCTCCATAGAAGCAAGTCCTTTGGGAATATTATAGCCCGCCTTTGCAAAATCTTTCAGAGGATTAATAACACTATATAAAATAACCATGTAAAAGATAAAAGCCGGAGCATCGATAGGAGAATTTTGGCTCAAAATTAATGAGCCTCCAAACCAAAGAACCATAACAATCAATATTGTACCCAGCAATTCACTCATCGGGTGAGCCAGAGCTTGCCTCATAGCCACTTTATTAATAGCATCACGGAACTCATTACTGCATTTGGTGAAGCGATCTGTCATCTTTTTTTCTGCCACAAATGCCTTAATAATACGAAGTCCACCTAAGGTTTCTTCTAATTGCGACATCGTATCACTCCACTTTGCTTGTGCCTCAAGAGATTGTCTTTTTAACTTTTTGCCAACTGTTCCCATGATCCATCCCATCGCAGGTAATACAATCAGGGTAAAAAGAGTCAATTGCCAGCTCGTAACCACCAGTGTACCAAAATACATCAAAATTAATATCGGATTTTTGATAAGCATATCGAGGGAACTCGTTATAGAGTTTTCCACCTCGCCTACGTCACCGCTCATTCGAGCCATGATATCACCTTTGCGCTCTTCCGAGAAGAAACCTAACGGCAAACTCATTACTTTTGAATACACCAAAATACGAATATCACGCACTACACCAGTACGCAAGGGAATCATTACAGCTGATGATGCAAAGTAACAAGACGTTTTCAACATCGTCATAAACGCCAGAAACAAACCTAGATAAAACAAGGTAAGTGAAGGACCATTCTCAATGATCAGATTAGTAACGTAGTAATAAAAGTTATTAATTGCGATCTCTTTTAGTCCAACTGCCGCATCCCAAGGTATAAATTCATATACCTTATTATCCATCTTGAAAAGAATCTGCAAAATAGGAATCAACAAGGTAAAAGAGAAAATATTGAATATAGCCGAAAGCAAATTTAAAAAAACTGCCCAACCTATATATCTCTTATAAGGTGAAACGAAACGTTTCATTAACTGAAAAAACTCCTTCATATAGTTATAATTATTATTTTTGAGACACGAACAAACTATCAAACAAGCATAGCCAGGAGAGTCCGACTGCTTCTGTTGAATATTTCTTTGATTTTTGAATCACATTCATCTGCATTTCTTTTATCCTTGAGGGATTATTTAATAATGCAACAAGTGATCGGGCATATTTTCTAATAGAAAACGGAGGAATAATGTACCCGTTGACTCCCGATGGCGACAATATTTCTTTTACGCCCGCAGAACAGCCAAACGCAAATGGAATAACCCCATGTGCCTGAGCCTCTGTAAGACATAACCCCCACCCTTCAAATGTGGATGTCAAACATAACACCGTGGCTTGACTGTAATACTCTCCAACTTTGTTTGAGTATCCTTCAAACGAAATCCGGGGCAACTCCATCTCAACAGCTTTTTGCTGTAAAGTAGCACGTTCGGGACCATCTCCCACCAATACCAGCTCCCAATCGGGTAAATCAGAACAAGCCAGTTCCCATATCTTCAGTAACCGGTCAATTCTCTTATCCGCATAAGTCATTCTACCTACAAACAGAATTTGTTTCTTCTTATTTAGATTCACCTCTGTAACAGGCCTTTCCGAATTATGAATCACCCGTATTTTATTATTTTCAGATTGTACTCCCAGTTTAGAGATCAGCTTCTTTTTATACTCATCACACAAAACCGTATAAGCATCAACCGTATCATATATCTTACGATATTTCTCCAAGTACTTCTTTTCAAACTTGCCTAGCAGTTTGTATTTAGGATAACGTAATAAATGCCACTCCAGCTTTTTCGGAAAGTTTCGTGCAGATTTTCTTTTCATAATTGAAAGCTCATTCTCAACCTCCCAAAGCGGCACGCCATGATGTGCAAAAACAATTTTGCAATGTGTACGGCTACGAATGTAACTTAACGTAACTAACTCATAATGAGGCAAAATAAAAATATCAATCTCATTCTTATCTAAAGAATAAATGATAAAATCAGCATTCTCAACAGAATCAACGTTCGTTGAATCGGGTAGCAATAAAGGCTTAAAACTATTTACAGACTCAGTCGGTAATTTTTCCGATTCTAAATTACAAGTGAAAATATATGATTCGTAGTTAAAAGAAGAGATATAATTTATTATATCCATCGTTATCCTTTCGGCTCCTCCGTCAGGGAAAGAAACATGCAAAAAAGCAACTTTTCTTTTCTTCATTATCGGGTTTTATTATTGAGTAAAATCAGCGATTTTTGAGGATCAGTGATGATTTGGTTGATATCCGATGCTGTAAGAACCTTCTTACGTTTTAATTTGCATGCCCTTAAAAACAGATACCAGTAATATCTGATGTAATAATGAGCAGAAACCACAACAGGTACAACATGACAATTATACTCCCTTGCCAATTGAACATATCTTTTTCTGAACGGACTATCACAATTATGCACCCAAGGTTTCCTCCTTCCTGTAAAATGTACTATGGCCGGTTTCTCAAAAGCGGCACACAGATCATTCAGCCTTCTCTTCTGAATATCGAGTTTGGTAAAAAGGAAAAAATCCATCAGATTCCAACGAATCGGAAGAAGTTTCTTTTTATCGTAAAGCAAAGCATTGAGTACATCTTGATCATGCAACTCTATTTTATCGAAGTTCTCAGAAATATATTCCTGACACGCTTTTGATAATTGAAGCTTTCTCCAATATTTGAGATTAATAAGCATTACTCCCGAGTTAAAATACGAATAAGACTCCGGATAGCCAAGGGTACGAGGCGACTCTACATCAAACGGAGGCCTCTCTTCCACAGCCGCCACAGCAAACTCTTCTAAATCGATATTCCATAAATCGGCAATTGAGTCCATGATCAATAAATCACAATCCAGATAAAGCACTTTGTCTACAGTTTGAGGCAACAAATCAGAAATAAAAATGCGCAAATAAGCCGCCAGACTTAAATGATCTTGTTCTTTAATAGGATAATTTTCAATAAAAGAATATGGAACTTCACAAAAGACTATGTCAACACGAAAAGTTGATTCCAGTTCCTTAATTTTTTTATTTGCCGACTCTTTAACCTGGGTTTCAATGACATATACAGTAAACTCTTCATCCGGATTATTTTTAAATAATCCCAGAAGCATCAGTTTACAAAAGTCCACATAGGTATCATCTATGTTACAAACGATGTTAATCATATATAGTTTAAATACTTTTTGCCAAATTCATTCCTTTATTTATTCCGTTGGCACACCATGCCGTGCGTTGAATAATTACCTTTCTCAAAACCATGTTGTGGTACATCAATCGTTCTCTGGAAGCTTTTGTATGATACAAGTGATACTGTACTCCTCCCATTTTCAAGAATTTCTTCTTCACTCCGGAATGAATTAAACGATAAGCCATCACAGTATCTTCCTGCCCCCACATGGTCAAATCTTCGTTATACCCGTTCACCTTCAGTAAGTCGTCTCGCCAAAAAGCCATATTGCACCCTCTTAAACGAGATATTTTATTCTGTCCATACCGTTTAGCCAAGTAATTCCGAAGCATTTTGGACCTTAATCCATTGAGTGCAAAACGCAAATCTTCTTTAAAACATGACGGTTGCATTATATCCCCTTTTAAAATTTGGTCAGTAGTCTCTTCACGTAGCCACACCCTGCTGCCGCAGACAAAGTATCCCCTTTCTGCCAATTCCAAATGATCTGCAATAAAATACTTATGGAGAATGACATCTCCGTCAATTTGAATAATATAGTCACCCTTAGCCATTTCAATGGCTCTATTACGAATAGCAGCCACACGAAACCCTTTGTCTTGATGCCAAACGTGTATGATGGGTATTTGGGTTTGAAGTTTCATTTCTCGAATCATTTCCTTAGTACCATCTTGTGAACCATCATCGGCAATAAGAATTTCATCAGGTAATATGCTTTGATTAAAAACACTTTGCAGACAGGCTTTTAGGGCCTCTTTCCAGTTATAAGTAGATATTAATAAGCTCGTATGCATAGTATGAAAATTGTTATTAGATATATAAAGTTAAATACAATATTTTTGAGATACTGCATTCATGCTTATGCTATTTTATGTATAATCAGTTTATGAACGGCATATTTAGTATACTGAAATTTTCTGGTTCTTCGTCACTTTAGGTGCAACTTTATCCCGATTCATATAATACTTTGGCTCTGAGCAGGCTTATGCCTGCTCTATTATACATTTGCCTTTTTATTCCTTTTATTTTATTGACGGTCCCCTCTGCCCGTCCATTGCTTAATGGAATATCTATGGCTGCCTGTATGGCCTCTTTTTCTTTTGCAATACCATATGCAAAGTTCCTCAAGGCCTTATTAGGTGATTTTTTGGTTTTTAGAATCCACTTCTCCAAATCATTCACCTGACCTTTTCCGTTTATGATGCTTCTGAACTCTCTGCATAAATCAACTAATGCTTTGATCTGAATGGATGGTTGATCTTCTTGTCTGAGTGTATTGCTGCTGTCCCCTAATAGAAGCTTTCTTATCTGGGCTTTTGATAGTTTACAGCTTTCATTTTCATCTTTTACTTTCCGGTTTGTTTGACGCACCTGCCTTCTGTTGTCTTTATATTTTTTACGCAAGGTACACGTTATTTTGGCAATAAGAGCAGTTCCTAATACTCCTTTCATCTGCTTGGCAATGGCATACACATCAATGTACCCGTTACTGATGATCCCTGCAAGTTCTTGTGTATGCTTCAGAGCCAGTTTCTGATCAGGATTCATGTAAGAAGATAACTTTCTATTGTGCATTATCAAATAGATCTGTCGGGTTGTTTTCCCTAATTCATTGGCTATTTCTAATATGGTATATCCCAAGGATTTGAGTTTTAAACTTTTCTGATACGTTTGAAGTTTATTTCTGTGTTGGGCCTTACCCATATGAAAGATAGCCTCCAAGATCATATCTTCTGCTTCTTCTTTTGTTGGGTATTGATGATATAAGCACTTGGATGGTTTCTTTAACAAGGCAGCAACTTGGAGGGTTGCTGTGTCTATCATGTTCTTTATTAAATGAAAACGGTCGCAAATTTGGGTAGCATTGGGAATGGACCGATTGATAGCTTCAATAAAAGATGGTCCGCGATCCCGGGTGATATATTGAATCTGGGGGTTCTTACTAAACCATTGTTCTACCGTTTCACCACCACGTTCATTCAATACCGCAACAGGTTTGCCCGTCAAGTGATCCACCACTACACTCATATAAATGTGACCTTTCTTCCAAGCAAAATCATCAATACCCACATAAGTACTCTGGCAACAGGGGTTCTCTTTTCCCTGACGGTGAAGGAGTCTTAAGCAGCTCGAAGCACTGGAGGTGATGTGCAAAAGCCCAAGCAGCGAAGAGGCTCGCAAGGCGGAGGAGTTAAGCGAAACCCATAGGATCTGTTTCTCTGCAGAAAGGGTATTACGAGCATAAGGATGACAAATATCCGGTAATCTTTCTGCAAATATCTTACGTTCACAGCCGGAATTCCCGCAACGGTATTTGCCTACTTGAACTTCTAATAGCAGGGTGCGATCATAGACAGGTATATCTTGGAGATGACGAATATAGTGGCTATGTTTATGCTTGCTGTACCGGTGGCAATACGGACATTGGGCCCTACTTGTATTAGAATGCAGTTTTACCCTGATAAAAGAGTGAAATTCCTCTATCAGGCCTACTTTTAAACCCGGAACGTTTATCGTGAATCGGAAGGATTTAAATAAAGAGCTTCCAAAAATTTTGTTATTTACTTGCTTTGATTTATATTTGAATGTTGTAGATATGCTCTTGTCCATGTCATCTTTAGGATTGGTACTCATAAAGATACAAAAAACAAGGCGTATCTGCAACTTATTTTATCATAATAAACTACTGATAATCAGATAAATACAAGAAAAATAAAGCTTCAAAAACTGCACCTAAAGTGACGAAGAACCAATTTTCTCATCTTCCTTCCAATTATAGTCTAGCGCTGCCTCACGCTGTAAAGCCGCCTGAACAATCTGATTGGTGCATTCGATAATACATTTCTTAATACTGGTTGTGCTAACGCCCGGTGTATAAGGGAAATAAATTACCTTTTTGTCAGGCTGTGATTTCATCCATTCCAAGCCTTCAAGATATTTATGTTCCCAATCATCACCAATAGTCACAATGTCTATCTGTTCTTTTTTTAATTGAGCTATTTCAGTGAGCTTCACTTGTTTAACCACTTTAGTGACACACCTTAGTGAAGATATTATCCGAAAGCGTTGTTCAAAAGGAATGACGGGGTTCATCCCTTTATATTGTTCTATAAGTTCGTCTGTACTGACCCCAACGATTAGTTCATCGCCCAGGGCAGCTGATTTTTCAAGAATATTTAAATGCCCCACATGAAACAAGTCGAAGCTTCCCGATGTAAATACTCTTATTTTTTTATTTTCATTATCCATTATCAGAAGTTCATTTGTTCAATTACTTTAATTCGTCTAGCCAAATCATCGAGTTCTTCAACAGATTGCAAACCAATATGCGAAACCCTAAAATAATGAGGTGTTCCTCCTGGCATAATATAAATATCTTGCTTCAGAAGTTCTTCAAACAGATGATCGCCATTGTGATGGACGAAAAAACCTGTAATGCAGTTCGAAGGAACTTCAACCGGCATTTCCCAGCCGTTTTGGGCACAAAGCGACCTGAAATATTGAGCTTTTTGCTTACGGCTCTCAATTAGCTGCTCCACTCCTATTTGTACATACATGTTTAAGCGAGCACGCAACTGCATAAACAGGCTTGTAGCAGGACTATACGGTGTTTGTCCTCTCTTTAAGTTAGTCAGATTTTCATTAAAATCAAGATAGAATCCTTTATGAACAAATTCTTGATGCAGCATCCGTTCGGAAAGAATCACAAACGACAAGCCGGGTACTATATTCAACCCTTTCTGGCTGCTAGTAATACATACATCAATACCCAGTTCATCCATATTGAGCGGATCCGTCAAGAAAGAACTGATAACATCAACTATTAAAAAGACTTCGTACTTTTTACAAATAGCTGATATGTTGGATAAATTATATAACATACCCGTTGACGTTTCATGATGCTGACACAACAACACCTCGGGTTGCGAAACCCTTATTGCCTCCTCCAAAGCATTATAATCAATATCCTTAGCAAAGTCAACATGAAAAACATCGGCAGGACACTGATAGTAATCACACAAGTTTTTCCAGCGCATGCCAAACGACCCGCCGGCAATGACAAAAGCCTTTTGCTTGGTTGAAACAAAATTAGCAACAACAGCCTCCATAGCGGCTGTTCCCGAGGCTGTATACGGAATAACCCGACCATTTGGGCAACCTATTAACGATAATAACATCTGCTCTGAGTCTTTTACCAACTCAGAAAAAAGCCTAGTTCGCATATACGGAAACGGTTGTCCGCTGATTCGGAGTATATCTTCTTCAATATCTCCGGGAAATACATAAGATTTCATAGTACGTATTTTTATTTTTTTAACAACAACTTATAACTTGTCTCAGTATCAAACAAAAGAGCACCATGTAAAGTGGGTGCCTGAACTGGAGTCATATACTCTCCAAAATCAATCCGCAGAATTCTATCATAGTCTTTAGGCACAGGAATCAATATATGCTCAAAAGGCAAAAGCAAAGTCTCATCATAAAAAGATTTATTTTTTATTCTAACTTTATAGCTCAACGAGAGATGCGCAATAAGTTCTGTGTTCGCAATCGGATACTCTTTTAATACGTTCTCATATCGGCTATAAAGCTTCCTTTCCCAAGAAATATTACGATATACATTTTCAGGTAACTTCATCAATAATTTAATTGATGCTTTAACCATTTGTTTGTAAAAATTAGCTTTAAAAAGTTGCTTCTTAAGCAGACGAGGAGTATCACATACACCATCATACACAAAAATATCAATAAAGATACCTTGATTAAATTTAAAACGGCTATTAGTGATCGCTGATGTTGACGAGTTTCTTATTTGCGCATGCCGGTTTCCATAGTATTTATCAGTATAAATTGTCTGAAAAAAATAGGGTTCTTTAAATTCTTCACCAGCTACTTCACAGAGTTTGTCGTAATCATCTCTAAACATAACCATATCAATATCATCATCCCACGGAATAAAACCTTTATGCCTAACAGTACCTAATAAGGTTCCTGAATCAGCCCAGCATTTCAAATTATATTTCTCACAAACTTTAAGTAGCAGATTTAAAAGATCAAGCTCGCAGGCCCAAACTCTTTTCATTTTCTCTGAAACTAAATATCCATCTCTTAGTTCTTCTTTGAAAAACTCGGGATCTTGCATGTTGAATTGATTCTTCATTTCTTTATTCTTCCAAACGTTTTAATGCTGGTATATTTACGCCATATATTCAACTTTCGTTCTCGGGGTACCCCGTGTTGTTCAATATAGCGAGCAGCTGCATCAAGCATACGACGGCAAACTTGTCCGTCTGTATATGGATCATAATTTTGCATGACCCACTTCCTTTTGTCAGCAATTTCTTTATTGTCAATATTTTGATAGGCATCGATTAGCAAAGACGGATCTTCAATATTATTCCAATAGATATCCTTTGCAATGGTACGTAAAGTTATGACCGGCTTATCAAGCAGAAGGAACTCATACACAGTAGATGAAGTGTCGCTGATCATCACATCGGCCATAAGCTGCGCCTTTGTTACATCAAAATCATCAAGCCACACAATATGCTCTTCCTGAGTTGCCAGTTGCTTATACTCATCCACCCATTCCTGCTTGGTTAACGGATGCAATTTGATTAACAAAACCACATCTTCTTGATGTACCAGATTGACTAATTCGGTCTTTATATGAGGCAAAGAAGTTAAAGATTTAGAGAAAGTAGGTGCATATAACAACAGTTTGCCTCTTTTATGATTAGCCAAAAGCTCCTTTTTCTCCACATCAAAATCATTACGATGCTTTTGAATCCAGTCTTGTTTAGACCAGCCGGTTTCAACCACAGAGAAATCTTTGTACTTTTGAGACAATTCAGTAAACTTTCTTGTAAAAAAAGGACCTTGAGTAAGGTATAAATCAAAGTACCTCCTGATTACCCAATGATCTTTTTTCTCGGCTGCATATCCGTGAAATATTTGAATTTTTACTCCAGGCAAGTAATAAGGAACGATGTTTCCGGGAACAAAAATCACATCCGGAGAGAAATCATAAACATCCTGAATAGAAGTTGTGTAACGGAGTTCATCATCTAACGGAAAGTGGGATATTTTAGGCGCATGCACATACCACAAAACAGAAGTGCTATCCATCAACAATGCTTCTTTATGTATAGGCATCAGAATATCAATAGCGTATAGGTTTTCACAAAAAAGGACAATCTTCATTTTCTAAACATTATATAGTTTAACTTCGTACACAATTCATAACTACAATGGTGATAAAAGCCTAAACCAGAATAAACTAATGTAATTATTAAATAAAGAAATAATGTAAACAGACACATAACATATCATTATAGTATATCTAAGTTCAGCATTCTCCATAAAAATAATAAGATTTGCATTTTCGTTAAATTATGGGCACAAAGGTATATAAAAAAAATAAACGCCATAGCATATTTGGAATTATATTCACGATAACAGCTCCTTATTAGGTATATCTAAAATTCTAATTTGTATTTAATTCGGTGCTTACTGGCAAATCTTTTCCAGAATTTCTTTCTGTATGCAAGAATTAAACGTGTACATTCTGCTTCATCGGCTCCCCTTGCCAATGCATATTCTTTTGCCAAATACTCAAAGAAAGGAATTTGCCCCCACAAACGGGCAAAATTAGCACATCCTTTACGTATATCAACGACTCCAAAACTCATTCTGTTTATATCAACCAGTGAAAATTGGTATTCACCATCTATTTTATCAAAAAGTATATTACCGGGAGAGTAATCGCGATGTAAAATGCCCGCTTCATGCAAACGAGCTGTATACTGAGCAAATGCCTTTACCACATCTTTACACTCTTCAATATCGGCATCACCAAACTCATAAAATTTGCGTTTATACGGACATTGAATACTTACAAAATAAGAATGCTTAATCAAACCAAAACTTTCTTCTTCTACATAAGCTACCGGGTGGGGAGTCTGAAAGCCTTTTGCTAACAACATTTGTGGATAAGTAAAAGCTCTAAACCCTTTGGAAGGCCGAAAATAAGAATAAATAATCCGATTAAATAAAGACGGCACCCCGTATCGTTTTACGTTAATGAGCAAGTCACCGGTACTAAAAACTTTGATTTGGTTCCGACCTGAATAAATAAGTTTACCTTCCTGATCGAAAGAACAGGGTAGCTTTTCGATGAAAGAACGTAAATATTCAAACTTCGGATTGATAGTGACTTTCATATAACTAATATTTTGATGTATAATTCATTAAGAAATTAGTTGAACTGCCTGATTGAGTGCTTCTTTTAAAAACGCTCCACTCATCAGTTTATCATTTACCATACGTACCTTCTCCTTCATTTGCGCATACTCATCCTCTGAAATATTCGATAAAATATCATCCAAATGACGCAATGAAGACACACAGATTCCTATTTGATGTTGAGAAACAAATGAAGCTAAAGCCGCTTTTTCCCAAATAATAACAGGTAAACCACATCGGATGTAAAGAGAAGTTTTATGGGGGTTATTATATCGAAGGTATTCTCCGAAATTACCTGAACATTCATCTACGGAGTCTCCATCCCACACCAGTCCAAAATCACCCTGAGCGGAAGCAATGAGCGAATCCGAAGGAATAAATCCTTTATATTCAAAAAACGCTTTATGCTGAATCTTATCAGCTTCAAAACCATTTCCATAAAGGACAAAAGAATATGATTTGATATATTTCTCTACTTCATATAAAAAATTATTTTTGCGAGAGGCCAAACCACCTGCATATAACACCTTATATGGAGCACCCGAGGAGCGTTTTTGCCACGTTGCCTGTGTTTGCGACAAGTAATCAAATAACTGCAACGAACCCATCTGAGCCTTGCATCCTTTTTCGACTAACCAGTTTAACATAGACGAATTGTGGGCTATGACATAATCGGAATGATTGAGCCGTTTTATTTCTTGCTCAACTGTTAGTTTTTGTCTTCGAAAACTGCCTAAATCGTGTATTATAGTTATAACCTTGCAGCCCTTAACATGAGCTATGCAACAAACCAACGTATAATATTTCTTTAACGGATATTGCAAAACAAGATAATCTCCTCTATGCAATGAGAAAAAAGATTTTAATACCCCTACCAAAGTCACGACGAAGGATAAAATGCTATTTGTATACGTGCTTTGAGGAAGACCAACATTGCGATAGCCTAAATCGGACATGATTTTTTCAATATCCGTTTTCGCTTTGTTTCCGGCACTATGGGTACCTTTGTAATTTTTCGACAAATAACATATCATAGCTATCCTTCTTTTTTTAAATTAGTTTACACTCCTCTTTTGCCATCAAAAGTGCCGCATTTACTGTATCATCCATATCAAAATAAGCATATTGAGCCAGACGTCCGCCAAATAAAACATGCTTTTCTTGATTAGCCATATCCCTATATGCCTTGTATAATGTAGAGTTTAAGTCATCATTCACCGGATAATAAGGTTCGTTCTTACCGGTAAAGTCAGCGGGGTATTCACGAGTAATAACCGTATGAGACTGCGTTCCAAATTCAAAATGTTTATGTTCAATGATTCGTGTAAAAGGGATTTCCTTTTCATTGTAATTCACCACAGCATTGCCCTGAAAATCAGGTATGGATAAACACTCGTGTTCGAAAACCAGGCTTCTATATTCCAACTTCCCCAGTTGATAATCAAAATATTCATCAATGCAACCGGTAAACAATACTTTATCTGCCAAGTCACTTAAGGCCGTTCTGTCCGAAAAAAAATCGGTATTAAGTCTAATATCAGAGCCATCAATCAATGCTGCAATCAGACTATTATATCCGCCATGAGGAATTCCTTGAAACGGATCATTAAAATAATTATTATCGTAAGTAAAGCGGAAAGGAATTCTTTTAATGATAAAAGCGGGTAATTCAGTGGCCAACCGACCCCATTGTTTCTCCGTATAACCTTTGATAAATGTATAGTAAATATCAGTTCCGCACAGTTTGAGTGCTTGTTCTTCTAAATTTGCCGGGTTCTCAATATGAGCAAATTCAGCACATTGCTCTTCTACTTTCTTTTTAGCTTCCTGGGGGGTATTAACGCCCCAAAGTTTGTTGAAAGTATTCATGTTGAAAGGTAAATTATACAAGGAACCTTTGTAAAATGCCAAAGGAGAATTGGTGAATCTGTTAAATTCAACAAAGCGATTCACGTAACTCCAAACGTCTCTATTGTCTGTGTGAAAAATGTGCGCTCCATACTTATGAACATGTATGCCATCAACATCTTCACAAGAGATATTTCCACCTATATGGTTACGTTTATCTATTATGAGGCAACGTTTACCGGCATCCATCATCTGGCGAGCGAAGACTGCTCCATACAGACCGGCACCCACAATTAAATAGTCATATTCCTTTCTCATAATCAAATTACAATAAACAAGAGAATAAATAAAGTATCAAAAAATAATTCCTTCAATCTTCTCAATCACCTTCTCGGGTTTAATATCATTCAAACAAGCATAATCACCTCGATAACAAGGCTTTTGTCCAAATACGGAACAAGGACGACAGGGCATATCGAGCTGAATGGCATTTGTGGGCAACTGCTTCCAACCCATAAAACCTGCATACGGATGTGTTGCGCCCCAGACGGATACAACAGGTATATTAACCAATGAAGCGAGGTGCATATTGGCCGAATCCATTGACAGCATCACATCCAGATGACTCATCAGAGCCAGTTCGGTAGACATGTTTAACTTTCCCGCTAAAGATACTACCGCAGGATATTTATTCACCCATTCGACAAAACAGTTCTCCTCTTCTTTACCGCCTCCAAATAAGAAAACCCTTACTTCAGGGTTCGCAGCAAAGTGTGCAACAACCTTTTCTTGCAGCTCTAAAGGGTATATTTTGCCTTTATGTTTTGCGAACGGAGCTATTCCAATCCATTTCTGAGTTCCTTTTTGTCCAACGATGTGTTGAACAGCCTCTAGATTTCCTTTGCTATCTCCGTACAACGAAGTGAAATTCAGCAAAACCGGATAGCCTGCTTTCTCAAAAACTTCTGCATAACGTGTAAAAGAGCTTTTTTGATTAACCAATATCTTATTGCGCTTACGCACAAGCTTCCTCTTGGCCCACCGACCTTTATTAATAGAGCAAACTTTAGTTCCCGCCAAACGAAACAAAAAAGCAAGAGCTTTACTTCTTAAAACATGATGCAGGTCAGCAACCACATCAAATTTCATCTGTTGCAACTCTTTAAAAAGTGTGTACAACCCCCCAATACCTTTGTGCTTACCTTTTAAATCGGCATTATAAAAAGATACATTCTTCGGTAATTCTGTAAAAAGAGGGGCTAATGAAGGTCTGCTTAAAAAAACAATCTGATGTTGAGGGTATTGACTGGCCCATGAATGAATCACGGGCACAGACATGGCAACATCTCCTATAGCAGAGAAACGGATAACAAGAATCTTTGCCATTGATTATTTTTTACCATAAAGAACCGGATTCAGAGCCGGATCATTATACATCTTCATCTGTTTATATACCTTCATGTATTTCTTTCCGTTCTCTATATCTTCAATCAGCTGATCAATAGCCGATGAAAGATCTTTTCTTTGCTCAAGCAGAATGTTCAGTTTGGTTTTACACTGATTTAAGTGTTCTTCCGTAACATCTGCGCGATCAACCTCCTGTTGCATGTGATATATTTTCAGCGCAAGGATAGAAAGGCGGTCAACAGCCCAAGCGGGACTTTCCGTGTTGATGGTGGCATCTGCCAAGGGTTCAACTGATTTGTATTTATCTAGGAAATAACTATCAATAAGCTCTACGAGGTCAGTACGATCCTGATTTGATTTATCAATTCTACGTTTTAAAGATAAAGCCTCAACCGGATCAATTTGCGGGTCGCGGATGATATCTTCAAAGTGCCATTGCACGGCATCAATCCAATTCTTTAGATAAAGATAATACTCAATGGTTTTCAGTTCGTACGGGTTATTCATTGGTGCATCCACACTATCAGTCACATGATAATCTGTCGTTGCCTTCCAGAATATCTCATTGCAAAGCTTACTAAATGTCATAATATCAACTTATTTATATAAATACATCGGGCAAAACTATAGAATATTTCCCATACAACCAACCCTTTACTGTTTTTTATAACACAATGAGGATAATCTGCTTGGCAAATTCTATATTTTAAAGCCAAACATTGCCTTAATCTGTTTCCACGTGGAGAAATTCAGGGTAGACCCGGGTGTAGGGTATTCGTACACCCAGGTCTACAGACCGTGTACATGGGGATGTACAAACTGTGTACATCCGGGTGGAGACGAAAATAGCTCACCTGCAAAATAAATTGCATAAGCATGCTTATTATAAAGCTTATATATAGAAGATAAATAGTGATATACTTGTAAGGAATAGGTGCAAAAAAGTTGGTGATACTTGGTGATACTTGGTGAGGCTTTTTTTTAGTAAAGTATCACACATAAAAATCTGGTAATCAGAGTATTGCAAGGTTGGTGATACTTGGTGATACTTTTTTTCATGCATTTCATGAGCGATTTAATCGAAAAACAACTAAAAAGGCCTATTTTTGTACCTATCGTTTGCAACCCAACATAATATATAGTCATCTTGTTATGAAAGTAATTGTCGATAATAAAATACCCTATATCAGTCCTGCCATTGAACAACTTGCCAACGAAGTGGTGTATGTGGAAGGCAACTTGTTTACCCCCGAATTAGTTCGCAACGCCGACGCTTTAATTATACGTACCCGAACCCATTGCAACAGAGAGTTACTGGAAGGAAGCAACGTGAAGTTTATAGCTACAGCAACCATTGGCTTTGACCATATAGACACGGCGTACTGCAAAGAGAAGGGAATTACCTGGACCAATGCGCCGGGATGCAACTCCGGTTCGGTTGCCCAATACATAGAGTCGGCCCTTTTGTTATTGGAAAAGGAGAAAGGATTAGAACTCTCAAAGATGACTCTAGGAATTGTGGGAGTGGGTAATGTAGGCAGTAAAGTAGAGACCGTTGCCAGAAAGCTGGGTCTGAAAGTGCTGCTCAACGATCTGCCCCGACAAGAAAAAGAAGAAGAAACAGCCTTCTCTTGTTTGCAACAATTAGCCGAGGAATGTGATGTGATTACATTCCATACTCCTTTATATAATGAAGGTGCATACAAAACATATCACCTGGCAGGTGCCGACTTCTTTCAATCATTAAAAAAGAGTCCTGTTATAATAAATACATCCAGAGGAGAAGTGGTTGACACCAACGCACTGCTTCATGCCATGAACCAAGGGATAGTAAGTGATGCAATTATTGATGTTTGGGAGAATGAACCTCACATCAACCTCGAATTAATGAACCGGGCTTTTATTGCAACCCCTCACATAGCAGGATACTCTGCCGACGGCAAGGCAAACGCCACGCGTATGTCTCTGGACGCTCTATGCAAGTTCTTCAACCTGAAAGGTACTTATCAAATCAACCCGCCTGCACCCGAGAACAATATTATGGTTGCCAACACCTATTCAGAAGCTATATTGAAAATATACAATCCGCAAAGAGACAGCATGACGCTGAAAGCTAATCCCGAAGATTTTGAGAAGCAAAGAGGACACTATCCTTTCAGAAGAGAGCCGGATGCTTACCGTATAGAAACAACCTCTTCTATAATAAGAGGATAATGAGCGTACTCTAATGCATGAACCTTAGCCGCCACATCAGAAGGGGTATCTTCTTTAGATACGGCACAAGTAGCCTGAAATATAACCGCACCTTCATCATAGTGCTCATTCACGTAATGCACGGTGATGCCGCTCGTCTCTTCACCTGCCGCCACTACGGCTTCATGAACCCGATCACCGTACATCCCCTTTCCGCCATACTTGGGCAACAAAGAAGGGTGAATATTTATAATTTTGTTTGGATAAGCATGCAATAAAACATCGGGCACACGGATTAAGAAGCCTGCCAACACCACAAAGTCTATTTCAAGCTCCTTTAATAAAGCAAGAATTGCTTCACCGCCGGCCCATTGATCCTTCAGAAATACCTTGGAAGGTACTCCTAAGCTCTCTGCACGCCTTAAAACATAGGCATCCTCCTTATTAGAGAGCACCAATTTGATGCAAACCGACGTGCTTTTACTAAAATAACGGATTATATTCTCGGCATTAGTACCCGAACCGGAGGCTAAAATAGCTATATTTCTCTTCATAATCAAGCTGTTTCTGCACACAATAGTGAAAATTGTGCAAAAGATTGCATTTATTTAATCAAATATTTGCTTAGAACAATAAATATTTATTCCTTTGCACCGCAAATTTAAAGAAATAAAACTAATTATTAATTAAAAACTTAAAGTTATGTCTGAAATTGCATCAAGAGTGAAAGCGATTATCGTTGATAAATTAGGCGTTGAAGAATCAGAAGTTACAATCGAAGCTAGCTTCACTAACGACTTAGGAGCTGATTCTCTTGACACTGTTGAACTTATCATGGAATTCGAAAAAGAATTTGGTATCTCTATTCCAGATGATCAAGCAGAAAAGATCGGAACTGTAGGTGACGCTGTGTCTTACATCGAAGAACACGCTAAGTAATCTGTTTTTCATAATATGGAATTAAAAAGAGTCGTAGTAACAGGTCTTGGCGCCATTACTCCCATTGGCAATAACGTTCCGGAATTCTGGGAGAATCTTGTGAACGGGGTTAGTGGAGCAGGGCCTATTACTCATTTCGATGCATCGCTATTCAAGACTCAGTTTGCCTGCGAAGTGAAGAACTTCGATGCAACTCAGTACATGGACCGCAAAGAAGCAAGGAAGATGGACCTGTACACACAGTATGCCATTGCAGTTGCTAAAGAAGCTGTTACTGACTCTGGTCTTGATGTTGAAAAGGAAGACTTAAACAAAATCGGTGTTATTTTTGGCGCCGGTATTGGAGGAATCACTACGTTTGAAGAAGAAATAGGTAATTATTATACGAACAAAGACAAAGGACCAAGATTCAATCCTTTCTTTATTCCCAAAATGATTTCCGACATTGCCGCAGGGCAGATTTCTATCTTGTACGGATTCCACGGTCCTAACTACGCAACATGTTCTGCATGTGCAACATCAACCAATGCAATAGCCGATGCTTTCAATCTGATCCGTCTGGGCAAAGCCAACATTATAGTAGGTGGCGGTGCCGAAGCTGCAATAACTCCCGGTGGAGTTGGTGGTTTCAGTGCAATGCACGCCATATCTAGTCGTAATGATTCTCCCGAAACTGCTTCACGTCCTTTCAGCGCTTCACGCGATGGATTTGTGATGGGAGAAGGTGGCGGTTGCCTTATTCTGGAAGAACTTGAACATGCCAAAGCGCGTGGTGCAAAAATATATGCAGAGCTGGTGGGTGCCGGTATGTCTGCCGATGCTTATCACCTTACCGCTTCTCATCCCGAAGGTTTGGGAGCAAAGTTGGTAATGAAGAATGCATTGGAAGACGCAGAGATGCAGCCCGAAGAAGTTGATTACATCAACGTTCACGGAACATCTACTCCGGTTGGTGATATATCAGAATCTAAAGCCATCAAAGAAGTATTCGGCGAACAGGCTTTCAAACTGAATATCAGTTCTACCAAATCTATGACCGGTCACTTATTGGGTGCTGCCGGCGCAGTAGAAGCTATTGCCAGTATCCTTGCCATTAAGAATGGCATTGTGCCTCCAACCATCAACTTTACTGAAGGCGATAACGACGCTGAGATTGATTACAATCTGAACTTCACATTTGGCCAAGCGCAAAAGCGTGAAGTAAACGTTGCTTTATCTAACACCTTTGGTTTCGGTGGTCATAACGCATGTGTTATTTTCAAGAAATACGCTGAATAAATCGTGTTACGCAATGAAATAGATAAGATAAGGCTCCTGTTCAATAAGAACAGAGAGTCTTATTTTTGTTTCTACCGAATACTCGGATTCTTTCCGCGTGACATACAAATTTACGAACAAGCACTTCTCCATAAATCAACTAGTCTACGATCTGACAAAGGAAAGCCCATAAACAATGAGCGTCTGGAGTTTTTAGGAGATGCTATTCTTGATGCCGTTGTGGCCGATATTGTATATCTTCATTTCGAAGGGAAGCGAGAAGGCTTTCTCACCAATACCCGTTCAAAGATTGTGCAGCGGGAAACTCTCAACAAACTAGCCGTTGAGATAGGACTCGACAAGCTAATCAAATCATCAACCCGAACTTCTTCGCACAACAGTTACATGTACGGCAATGCGTTCGAAGCATTTGTTGGTGCTATCTACATTGATCAGGGGTATGATAAGTGCAAGATGTTTCTGGAAGAGAAAATCATCAAACGGTACATCGACCTCGATAAACTGTCGCGCAAGGAGGTTAACTTCAAGTCAAAGCTGATTGAATGGAGCCAAAAGAGCAAGATGGAAGTATCGTTTGAGCTTATTGAACAGTTCCTCGACCAAGACTCCAATCCGGTATTTCAAACGGAAATCATGATTGAAGGATTATCTGCCGGCACCGGCACCGGCTATTCCAAGAAAGAGTCGCAACAGAATGCCGCTCAAATGGCTTTAAAGAAGATAAAGACCAATCCGGAGTTTATCAGTTCCATAGAAAACATAAAGATAGACCGCACCACTCTTACCGGTACTCCCGAAGCAAGCACAGCAGACAACACCCTTGCTCAGCCTATCGAGTCGGATACGGAACGTGAACCGGCGCAATTATCCGAAGCAGACACCCATTCTTCGTCCCTGAACGACTAAGTCGTGCTCTTCAGTTACCAGCTTTAGCTTACCGGCTACCTCCTCTAAAGGTATAGAAGATATCTCACTTCCTACTAACGTAATCATGCGTCCGTATTCACCATTGGCAATAAGTTCGGTGGCGTGTCCCCCCATTCGGGTCGACAAATTACGGTCGAACGGTGTTGGCGATCCTCCCCGTTGAATGTAACCCAGCACGGTTTCACGAGTTTCCAACCCTGTTTCACGCTCTATTTCCTGAGCTATGAACTCGGCCGCACGCCTGTTGCCGTCCGTTTGAATGCCTTCGGCTACCACAACGATGGAATAAGGCTTACCTCTTTTGATGCGGTTCATAATGGTTTCGCGAATATTCTCCAGTTTATAAGGAATTTCGGGAAGCAAGATAACGTCACCTCCTCCGGCCATGCCCGAATAAAGAGCAATCCACCCGGCTTTGTGCCCCATTACTTCAATGACCATAACACGCTTGTGCGAACTGGCCGTTGAGTGCAGACGGTCAATGGCATCTGTAGCAATGGTCACAGCCGTATCAAAGCCAAAAGAGGAATCCGTACCCCAAATATCGTTATCAATCGTTTTGGGAACAGACACAATATTTACGCCCATGGCAGCAAACTTAGCAGCGGTTTTCTGCGTACCATTACCACCAATGCACACCACACAATCAATACCCAGCTCACGGATATGCTGCTGAATAAGGGCAGGCTTGTTTACATCGGCAGGAACGCCCTTCTTTTTGAAAGGTTTTTCACGCGAAGTACCCAAAACAGTACCGCCCTGATTTAGTAAGCCCGACAACGATTTATCGGTAAAAACCTCCACATCTTTATCGAGTAAGCCCTGAAAACCACTGTGTATGCCCAGCACTTCCATACCATAATGATGAATGGCCGTCTTGCACACACCACGAATGGTGGCATTGATACCCGGACAATCTCCACCTGAAGTCAATATACCTATTCTCATATAGTTTTAACGATATTTTCGTGGTAAAGATAGAAAAAAAAGATAAATAAGCTTACTTTTGTACATTCAAACGTTATTTTACAAAAATAAGTAATGAATAGCACTAAGATAATAAGAAAACTTTTTGATTCACGACTAAAAGAAATAGATCTTTATGCCACACAAGCGGGTGAGATACAAAGCAGGGTGCTTACCCGGCTAATTAAAGAAGCTCAAAACACCGAGTGGGGCAAGAAGTACGATTACAAAAGTATTACCAGTTACGATGAATTCAGAAGACGTCTGCCTGTTCAGACCTATGAAGAGGTGAAGCCTTACGTAGAACGTTTGCGTGCCGGAGAGAAGAACCTCATCTGGCCTTCTGAGATACGCTGGTTTGCCAAGTCGTCGGGCACCACCAATGACAAAAGCAAGTTTCTTCCTGTCAGCAAAGAAGCTCTTAAAGATATTCATTACAAGGGAGGCGCCGATGCCGTGGCCCTTTACTTACGGATGAACCCCGAAAGCCGTTTCTTCTCAGGCAAAGGAGTGATCTTAGGTGGCAGTCACAGTCCCAACCATAATTCCCGACACAGTTTAGTAGGCGACTTATCGGCCATCCTGATACAGAATGTCAGTCCGCTGGTAAACCTCATCCGTGTTCCTAAAAAGGAAATAGCGCTGATGAGTGAATGGGAAAGTAAGATAGAAGCCATTGCCAACAGCACGATTCAAACCAATGTGACGAGTCTTTCGGGAGTTCCCTCCTGGTTTCTGGTACTCATCAAACGCATACTCGAAAAAACCGGAAAGCAGCATTTGGAAGAAGTGTGGCCCAATCTGGAAGTCTTTTTCCATGGAGGCGTAAGCTTCACCCCTTACCGCGACCAATACCACCAAGTGATTCAATCGCCCAACATGCACTATGTGGAAACTTATAACGCCTCAGAAGGTTACTTCGGTACACAGAATGATCCGGCAGACCCTTCCATGTTGTTGATGATTGACTACGGCATATTCTACGAATTCATTCCACTGGAAGAAGTCGGCAAAGAAAACCCCAAAGTGTTTTGTCTGGAAGAGGTGGAACTCCATAAAAACTACGCGCTGGTTATCACTACCTCGTGCGGATTATGGCGATACATGATTGGTGACACGGTGAAGTTCACCAATAACAAGCCTTATAAGTTTGTCATCACGGGCCGCACCAAGCATTTCATCAATGCCTTTGGCGAAGAGCTAATCATTGATAATGCCGAAAAAGGACTTGCCAAGGCATGCTCCGTAACAGGCGCTCAGGTGAGTGAGTATACCGCCGCCCCCGTATTCATGGATGCCAATGCCAAGTGTAGACATCAATGGGTTATTGAATTTGCCCAAACGCCCGATTCCATTGAGCATTTTGCTTCCGTACTTGACAGTACCCTGAAAGAGCTGAACTCTGATTACGAAGCGAAACGCTGGAAAGACATCGCTCTGCAACCGCTGGAGGTAATACCTGCACGCAAAGGATTGTTTCACGACTGGCTGAAGGAAAAAGGCAAACTGGGCGGGCAGCACAAAGTGCCCCGTTTAAGCAACAACAGGCAGTACATTGACGAGATGCTCTCTCTCAACAACGCATAAACACAACGACTTGCTCCTCACAAGAGCCAAACACCTTAAAAAGACTACATGAAACAAACTATTCCATCTGCAGAAATAGTTATTGTTCTGGCGCAACATCCGGTATTGGGACATCTATTGCTCCCCTATACCGTAGCGCGGAGGGACAATGAAATGGTACAACTTGCCGAACAGGCTTTCCATGCGCCTGAAGGTTTGATTGACCGTCTTTCGGCCCCGGAGCGTAAAGCCATAGATATTGCCGCGCACTACACCGAGAAGTATCTCACAGCAGTCTACTCCAAAGAAAAGAGCAGCAGTGTGTTTTTGCATAAACTTACCGAGAAGAAGTACAAGGAGCAAGTGCGACCGTACATTGAGAAGAAACTACTCGAAATGATCAAGCTCATTGTAAAGTACAAACTGCCCCTATATGAGAAACAAGCCGGCAGCAACCTGCTTTACGAACACCATCGTTATGAGGTAAATGAGCAATCGAGCAGCCTCTCGTTTCACTTTACCCTGACCAAAAAGCTATTTAGCTATGCCATTAAATGTTCCCGAAATGGCGATGAGGTAAGTTTGCCCGACAAGAAGCCGGTTATCGTGCTCAGCTCCTCGCCTGCCGTGCTCATGCTAGGCAGAGAGCTTCACGTATTTAACCACATTGAGGCTTCGCGAATACTTCCTTTTACCCATAAAGCGCAGGTTAGCGTGGATGCTTCTCTAAGCGAAAAGTACATGGAGAACATCGTGTTGCCGGCCATGCGTTATCATCACGTTACGGCTTCGGGGTTCGACATTGTAGAAGAGCAGGTTTCATGCGAACCGCATCTCACCGTAAACCTGACTCCCGGGCTAGACTGGGGTATCCGGTTGCATTTTACATACGGTGATCAGGAGTTTACGCACGATGCTTGCGCCACAGCCAAGATAGCCCGGTTGGACAATACCACGGAGAACATCCGCATTGTCTATTTTGAGCGTGACATTGCCAGGGAAAACGAAGCATACGAATTCCTGAAAGCATCGGGATTGAAACAGGTAAGCGACAAGCTATTTGTTCCCAAGAACACCCATTCCAATGATTCTTCTCCCCTCGTAAGCTGGTTGTACCAAAACAAAGAGTTGCTCCACAAACGGTTCGTTATCACCAATGAAACCGTCGAAGCCGAATATTGTTTGGAAGACATACGCATTGAGCAATTTTATAAGGAAGATGACCGCGACTGGTTTGAACTGAACATCCAGGTGATGATTGACGGCATGGTACTGCCCTTTACTCACTTCAGAAAGCATATACTGGAGGGGAATCGTGAGTTTGTGCTGCCCAGCGGGAAAATCATGCTGCTGCCCGAAGACTGGTTCAGTAAGTACAGCGGTTTGCTACAAGCAGCCACGGTAAAGGAAGACAAAACGATTCGCGTCAGACGGTCGCTCGTGGGATTGGTGCAATCGGCTTTTTCGGAAGACGGGAAGAAGACGGGGCCGTATCAACCCAAGCGTTTATTAGATGCTCCCGAAGGTTTCCGCGCCCAGTTAAGGCATTACCAGCAAGCGGGATTGTCATGGATGGTGCATCTTTACGAGCACCGTTTTAACGGCTGCCTGGCCGATGACATGGGATTGGGTAAAACCATTCAGACTTTAGCGCTTCTGCAATACGTGTACAACGCCAAAGCCAAACATGCCTCACTCATTGTGGTTCCTACGTCTCTTTTGCACAACTGGGCCAAAGAAGGGCAACGCTTTACCAACCTGTCCATCGGACAATATGAAGGTAATGGCGTAGGCAAAAAGGGCATTACGCCCAAAGAGTTCAATCAGTATCACATAGTACTTACCAGTTACGGCATTATGCGTAACAACATCAGCGAGCTGAGCAAATACGTGTTCGAGTATGTTATTCTGGACGAAAGTCAGAGCATCAAAAACAGCGACTCATTCACCTTCAAGGCAGCCGTAACATTGAAGGGTAATCACCGGTTGGTACTTACCGGCACACCAATAGAGAATTCACTGAAAGACCTTTGGGCGCAGTTTTGTTTCCTGCAACCCGATTTACTGGGCAGTGAGAGGCACTTCACCAAGAACTTTATTCTTCCCATCAGGCAAGGCAACGAGGTGAAGGAAAGTGAACTGAAACGGTTGCTGGAACCTTTTATTCTACGCCGCAGCAAATCCGATGTTGCTCCGGAACTACCATCATTAACCGAAGAGGTTCTTTATTGTGGCATGACGGAACAGCAGGAGGAACTTTATAAGGACGAAAGAAACCGCTTGCGTAGCATCTTACTCCATGAACTTGAGGTTGAGAGTGAAAAAAGAAATTTCACCATCATCAACGGCATCATGAGGTTGCGCCAACTGGCTTGTCACCCCAGATTGACGCTGAAAGACTTTCGCGAGGAGTCGGGCAAGATGGAGGAAATTGTAGGCACCTTCGAAACATTGCGAAGTGAAGGCCACAAGGTTCTTATCTTTTCATCTTTCGTACAGCACCTCGAACTGGTGGCCAAAGCATTTACCAAACGGAAATGGAAGTATGCCATGCTCACGGGCAGCACCACCAACCGCGAAGAAGAAATTACCCGCTTCACGGACGATGAAAACATACAGGCGTTCCTGATTTCGCTCAAGGCGGGGGGCGTGGGACTAAACCTCACCCAAGCCGACTATATCTTTATCATCGACCCGTGGTGGAATCCGGCGGCGGAGATGCAAGCCATCGGGCGGGCACACCGCATCGGGCAACAAAAGCAGGTCATGGCCTATCGTTTTATCACCCAAGACAGCATTGAAGAGAAGATGATGCAGCTGCAGGCAGAAAAAAGGAAGCTGGCCGAGTCGTTCATCACCGACAACAACCCGCTCGATTCACTGACCGACAGCGAATGGGAAATGCTGCTTACTTGATCATTGATCAATGGCATTTTCGGCATCCACCCCGTAGTATCCGGGCAGGGGCACATAAATGGGCTGCATGCGCAATCCGATGTTCTTGATTTTACCCTCAGCAATTAATCGGCGAAGATGATTCATTGCCGTATTTCTAAGCAAGCCGCAGCCTTTCTGAAAATCGGCACGGGTCATGAAACGATGCGTGCTGAAGTACTCCGTGAGATACCTATCTATTTCTTCCGGTGACAATCGCGAAGAGTGCTCGTTGTGCTTCACATGTTGCACCTTCACCTCACCAATCGAGCTATTCAGCTTCTTATCGGCTCTGAATTTAATGCTTTTCAAACGCACCTTGGCATTCTTCTGCTTCGTATCTTCCTTGATTATTTCCGTGCAAGTCAGCGTGGGATGAAAATACCCTATCCCGTCCAGGTGCACCTGCCGGCCATCTGCCAGCTCCTCGCCCATCACGCGAGACAACGCATCGAGAACTGCCACTACATCGGTCTCCGACAGCGTGCAACGTTCTTGTATTTTTTTCCGCAGCTGAGCCGTATCTGTTTTCCCGTTAAAACTAATGCGCGCATGCAGCGTCTTCTCTTCCGGCTGATGCGGTGCCACCGGTGTTTCGTACCATTCAAAATGAATTGCCATTCCTATTACATTATAAAGTTTATACAAAGGTGTATGCTCTCCGAAGCCTGACAAACACCCACAAAGGCATTTATCAAATAAGCGGCTAACCTTGGTTAGCTGATTTACCAACCTAGGTTAGCCGATATGCCCACCATGGTTGTTCAGTCGTCCAACCATGGTTAGCCGCTTTTCTTCTCACTACAAAAATACAACTCTACGGGCAGAAAAGCAATGAAATGGTTATCTTTTAGTGGGTAAAGTCCATCTAAATAAACAATTTATTATAACTTTGTAGTTCTTAAAAATAAATCAAAGCGTTATGGAACACCAACTGACGATTTACAACACCTTAAGCAGGAAAAAGGAACAGTTTATACCGCTGCATGCACCTCACGTAGGCATGTACGTATGCGGACCAACCGTTTACGGCGATGCACATTTGGGGCACGCACGTCCGGCCATTACTTTCGATATATTATTCCGTTATCTTACTCACCTGGGGTATAAAGTACGCTATGTGCGCAACATTACCGATGTGGGACACCTGGAGCACGATGCTGACGAAGGGGAAGACAAGGTAGCAAAGAAGGCTCGGTTGGAGCAATTGGAGCCTATGGAAGTGGTGCAATATTACGTGAACCGTTACCACAAATCAATGGAAGCACTCAACGTTTTGCCGCCAAGCATCGAACCACACGCTTCGGGACACATCATTGAACAGATTGAATTGGTAAAAGAAATTTTGAACAATGGCTATGCTTACGAGAGTGAAGGTTCTGTGTACTTCGACGTAGCTAAATACAATAAAGATCATCACTACGGTAAGTTGTCGGGACGTAATCTGGACGATGTACTGAACACCACCCGCGAACTCGACGGACAGAGTGAGAAGCGCAATCCGGCCGACTTTGCTTTGTGGAAGTGTGCACAACCGGAGCACATCATGCGCTGGCCATCGCCTTGGAGCAATGGTTTCCCCGGATGGCATTGCGAATGTACCGCCATGGGACGTAAGTATCTGGGCGAGCATTTTGATATTCACGGAGGCGGCATGGATCTTGTTTTCCCTCACCACGAATGCGAAATAGCACAATCCGTGGCATCGCAGGGTGACGACATGGTTCACTACTGGATGCACAACAACATGATTACCGTTAACGGAACGAAAATGGGTAAATCATTGGGTAATTTCATTACGCTTGATGAGTTCTTCAATGGCTCTCATGCCATGCTGACTCAGGCATACAGCCCCATGACCATTCGTTTCTTTATCCTTCAGGCGCACTACCGCAGCACGGTTGACTTCAGCAATGAGGCGCTGCAAGCTTCTGAAAAGGGACTACAAAGACTTTTGGAAGCGGTCGACGGACTTGATCGCATCAAAACATCGGCGGCATCGGATGTAGAGGTGCAAAGCATACGCACCAAATGCCACGAGGCAATGAATGATGACCTGAATTCTCCCATTGTTATCTCGCACCTCTTCGAGGCTGCCAGAATTGTGAACAATGTATTGGCGGGAAACAATAAGCTTTCTGAGGCCGACTTAAAGGAGTTGAAAGACACATTCCACTTGTTCTTGTTTGATATACTGGGCTTGAAAGAAGAAACAGGCTCGTCTGACGGTCGCGAAGCGGCTTACGGCAAGGTAGTCGATATGTTACTGGAGCAAAGAATGCAAGCCAAAGCCAATAAAGACTGGGCTATGTCTGATAAGATACGAAACGAGCTCACAGCCTTGGGATTCGAGATTAAAGATACCAAAGACGGCTTCGAGTGGAAGCTCAATAAGTAGCAACCAGAACAGTGAACTGATTGCTACATTCAACGCAAGTGTTTATCGAAAAGAGATACCGTTAGGTTTTACTTTGTAACGATAGATGTAAGCGGGTGCCTGTTGCCCCGCACGCTACTTAAGAAGGCTTTTGCCGAACCAAAATTGAGGTACAAATCCAAACGAACCGGGAGGTGATTTTTATCGTCTGTAATATAGAAGGTAATCACCTCCTTTTCTTTTCCTTTCTTATACTCCACCAAAGAAAAAACCAAGCAACGATAGGTTGTGTCATTCTCGGCAGTAAAGCTTTTCCTTCCTCTGAAGATGAGGGTTTGCTCCTCAACCTTACGACCGGTGGTCATGGGAAATTGAATGCGCTGCCCCACTTTATAATCGGTAGGGTCAAATGAACGTGCCTGCGCCAGAATGCTCAGCATATCATAAATGCAACGGCTATCACTGTACTCCGAACGCTCAATCTTTCCGTCCTTCGTTCGGGACTGCTTTACGTGACACAAGCCATTGCTATAAGAAAAGCGAGCCTCATCAATGGTATAACGTTTACCTTCTTCGGCGGCCTTCTTGAAATAATAAGGTTCCAGGCGATTTCCGATGATACAAGTAACCGTATCACGCATTTTAAAGAAGAAATCGGCCTTCTTACTTCCTATGGCCAGCAGGTTAATGCGGTAAGCCGGTTTGGCCTGATAGATGGTTTCATTGGTAGTAAGACTGGCCAGTCCTGCTTTCGTCCAGATGAACTTCCAGTTGAAAAACAAATCATACATCACGTGTTCGCCCGACTTAAAAGCATCGTTCTTAGCCTCGCACTGTGCACTTGCCGGCATGGCAAATAAGCTCAATGTTATAACGAGCAGCAACAACCTGCAACTAGTAACTACGCCTCGACGAGCTATTCTGCTTATTGGCAGCATTGTTCTTTTTCTTTTTGTCTTCATCCGGTTTTTGTTTTTTAAGTTCATCTAGTTTTTGTTTATCAAGGGGTTTAGATAGCACATTCCAGTCTTGCTCCAACTCCCAAAGAGCTTTTAACTCTACCAATTGGGGGTAATAATAAACCATTTCGGGCTGAAGCTTCTTTTCATAGTTGCCCGTATCCCATTTATAATTACCATTCGTATCTTCAATAAGTCGTGCGGTATATTTACCGGGGTTCAGGTAATAGAAATCGGCCTGCCCATTGAGCACCGGTAGCTTTCTGACCACCTTATCCTGCCCATCGAGCAACTCAACGAAAGCAGCAGTTTTAATACCGGACACATTGAAGTAAATGGCTCCGTATTCCTCCAACGAACGAACCTTGAAGTTCTGCTTTATCTTATTGGAATGCAATCCGTATAAACCGACAAAAGCCATTGAATCAACCTCCAGTTCATATTCCGTTCCGGGTTCCCAATTACTGAATAGATTATAACGACGCAGTTCAACAGAATCGGGCGCAAAGGCAAAAGGCGCCTCTTTCCAAAGAGAATCGACCTTCTGTTTCAGGTGAATGGCACCGCCTATGTAATGATCCAAAGGCTCATCAAACACAAAACTGATACTATCATATACATTCATAGAAGCCGGAATGGTAGGCGTCACAGCAATAAAGCGCGTTGGCTCCGGTTCATTCTCCTTCCCTTTTTTCTTTTTCTTCTCGGGTTGGCGGTCATCGGGTGCTCCTTTTGCCTTTTTAACAATCAGATTCAACGTATCGGTACGAGGAACCAGTTGGTTGAGCGTATCGGTATACAAATAGCTAAGACTCATGCTTAGCGTATCTTTTTTATAGATCAGCGAATCTTTTACCCAATAATGTATGGTGTCATTCTTATGATTCTTTTCAATAAGGAACGCATCTTTCTCGTCAAAGTTAAGTCCCTTCAAAATCGGTAACGTATCGGCTTTAGCCACAAAATACAAAGAAAACTTACGATCCAGCGTACGCTCGCTCTTAGCCAGATACTGCGAGAAGAGTTCTTCTTTGAAAGTACGCAATATCAGGTTATCGGGCAGATAGTGCGTGTATTTACGTGGCACGATGGTGTCGATGGTCAGTGAATCTTTCCAGGTAGTATCATTCCGAAGGCGTTCTTCAAAACCGGGAATCACTAACGAGTCATTGAAAGCGAGTACTTCACTTTTTTGAGAATAGATAAAATTCTGATCGGCATCCTGCAAAGCGTAAATGCGATATTTGCCGGGCGCTATACCCCGAATGGAAAAATGTCCGCGACTGTCTGTCCGTGCTACCCTGTCGAACGGTTGCTTCACAAACGCCGAATCTTGTAAATTAGCGTGCAAGCCTACCAATATGCCTTTAACCGGTTCCAGGTTCGATGCGTCGAGTACGGTACCCGAAACAACCATGCTATCAATGGCGCTACCTGTCGAGAAGGTAAAAGCAAAATTACCCAGCGGATTACCTTCGTTGTTATCAACAATGGCATCGGAGAAGTCAATGGTATAAGTGGTATTGGCTTTGAGGGAATCGAGCAGGTTTATAGACACCTTCTTCCCTGTCGTTTTAATTTCAGGCTGCTGCACCTGAGGAGGCGAAACAACGACTTTTTCGTTAGCCTTTTCGAGCTTGACGAATTCATCGAATTCAATCAGTATTTTTGTTCTTTTATTGTTTAAGGCACCCGCCTGAGGGGTACTCCCTATTACTTTGGGAGGCGTTTCATCAATAGGACCTCCTTCGGGACGACCCACGTTGGCACAAGAGTAAAAAACTCCTACCATGGCGGTAGCAGCCAATGCATACCGGGCAAAACGCTTCGTGTTATGATACTTTCCGTTTAACATGCTGCAAAAATAAGGGTTCTGCCTGAATTAGCACTATCTTTTACACATATTTATAAAAAATAAGAGTGCAGGAAAGCAATCGCCTGCACTCTGTTGTTTACGGATGTACCTCTTCAAATGCCTTGTTTTCTTCCTGAACCTGCGAAATAGTTTCTTTCAGGTCGGCAATGGGAAGGTCAAAACTATACCACGCTGTATAGCAATCTGTTACATACCAGTTACCGTCAATCAATTCAAAGACAACACGAAGGTCAACTTCCGATTCCTCATAACCGGCCTCGAATTCTTTGTGAGTAGGCTCATTCACCACAAACCGCGACACATAAACTCCGCCTTCATCTTGAACGATGCGTTCTTCCTTCAGCGTTTCTTCATCGAGCAACGGCCATTTCTCTTTGGTGAAAGGAAATGTTTTCTCACTGTTTCCATCATCAGACATGAGCGTAATGGGAGTTTTCAACGGAAACTTAACGCGAGTGTACTGAAAAGCGGCACTCGAAGTAAATTTAGTCAGAAACGCCTCAAAGCTGTCGTCTTTTTGTGCAGTACCGGGAGTCACATCTTTCCCCGATGAATCTTTCGCCGATGTGTTACCACAAGAGATAAAACACACGCTAGCCAGCATAGTTACCATCAATAAACAGAGCGCAAATCTTTTTGCATTCATAGCCATAAAACATTAAATTGTTGAAGCTCAAAATTCAGCAGGCAAATATAGTATAAGTTCGGAAAATAGAATCAAAAGTGCAGACTTATTTATGCTTGAGGTACTCGTAACCAAAACGGCAACGAAGACAATCCTTTTTATCACAATATTCTTTCTGCAACTGTAGTATGGCTTGTGAGTCGGCTGCCGATTCCACTTCAATGCCTGCCGCCTGCCACAAACGGATCACGTGGTTATTCTCTGCCTTCAATAACTCCAGATAGCTGCCTGCCCTTTGGCACAATTTGTCATCGCCTTTATGTAATCCGTAAGCATACAAGAACGGAACCACTGTATTAATAAGAATAAGATTGAGTGAATCTTCACTCAAGTGCTTCTGCCGGCGGGGCGACGGCTTGCTAAAAATGAAGTGTACCTCCCAATAAGCTGATGTTTGCGTCAAAAGCAATTTCTTTACTTGTTCCATAGAAGCAGCTTCCACGACCTTGGAAAGGAGTGCGCAGGTAGAGTGATAAAGATAGGCCAGTTGGGCAATCCTGACATGCGGAAAGTTACCGGGTCGTAACCGAAGAAAGCGCCACAGAGAGGCATCCATCTCATTCAGACTGAATTTGTGTTTCAGATACAGATATTCTTTCCGCAAAGACAAGTAATACTCATCTCCTTCTTCCTCTGTCAAAAGTCCGGCTTGTCCAAAGAAGATAGCCTCAACCTGAAATAAGTTATCGCGATGCTTATCCAACGCCCTGAAAGAAACCAGATTAGCCCAAGTTTCAAAAGCATCTCCATTCAGCCCGAACCCATAATTACGGGCCAGCGTCATAAAGAAAGTATCCTCCCAATGCTGATTGGTGCGTTGAAGGCGTTGCCTGATCAGGGCCGTTTTCTGCTCAAACCGTTCCGACTGAAGTGCCGACATCCACGAATGTACAGCCAGTTTAGGTAAACCAGACAAGATAGAGTAACAATAAGGTTTCACCTCAGAACGATGCAATTGCTCGTAATTAGCCTGAATATGGTCGGGGCAAACCAGTTGCAGCTGCGGTATGGATTCACCCGTGGAACGATGCACTTCACAATCGGCATGGGTAATAATATGCATAATAACAGAATCGTATGTCTTATCGTGATTATGCCCATGACGCATCCAGTCCGACGAAGACTGGTGTACTTCCACATTGCCTACCCAAAGTGTTCCGTCAATTTTAAGTTTCGCATTGAAAAAGTCGGGTCCCGAATTACTGTTTTGTAAACCGGTATCAATCACCTCGACCGGTAGTCCTGTCGTAGTTCTTAACTCTTTTAAAGGGAAAATTTTGTGTTTCCATACGTAATGCAGTAGTTGTTCCATTGTTAACAAGGCGTTAATATGCGGCAAAAGTAATAACTTACCATCAAAATAATTATCTTTGCGTCAATTATTTCTACAAAACATATAGAACAATGAAGATTGCATTGATTGGTTATGGAAAAATGGGCAAAGAGATAGAAAGAATTGCCTTAAACCGCGGACACGAAATAGTGTGTATTATAGATCTCAACAATCAGCAGGACTTTGAATCGGAGGCTTTCCGCTCTGCCGATGTTGCGATTGAGTTTACCAACCCCATGGTGGCTTATTCAAATTACATGAAAGCATTTGCCGCAGGTGTGAAAGTGGTTTCGGGAAGTACCGGCTGGATGGATGAGCACGGAGAAGAGATCAGGCAACTTTGCAGCACAGGAGGAAAAACATTATTCTGGGCATCTAACTTCAGCCTGGGTGTTGTGATCTTCTCGGCAGTTAATAAACACCTCGCCAAAATCATGAATCAATTCCCTGCGTATGACGTAACCATGAGCGAAACGCATCACATTCATAAGCTAGATGCTCCGAGTGGCACAGCCATTACCTTGGCTGAGGGCGTGCTTGAAAACCTGGATCGTAAAAGTCACTGGGTAAAAGAAGATGCACAACAAGCCGATGAGCTGCCTATCCATTCAATCAGAGAAGGTGAGGTATTCGGTATACATACCATTCGATATGATTCGGAGGCCGACAGCATTAGCATTACGCATGATGCTAAAAACCGTAAAGGTTTTGCATTGGGAGCCGTACTTGCCGCTGAGTATACGGCGGGCAAACAAGGCTATCTGGGCATGTCCGATCTATTTCCCTTTCTTAACGAATAAAAAAACTAAAAGCAATTCACCATGGATAAACGTACACCCCGTCAATGGCTAAAGTGCTGCATAGCAATTGTACTTTACCTTCTGTTTCTTATTTGGGTTAAAAGCTGGTGGGGACTTCTTTTCGTTCCTTTCATCTTTGACATATACATTACCAAAAAGATTCCTTGGACATTCTGGCGGAATTCTAAGAATGAAATGGTACGCAGCATCATGAGCTGGGTAGATGCCATCGTTTTCGCTTTAGTAGCCGTTTACTTTGTGAATAATTACATATTCCAAAATTACCAAATTCCATCGTCTTCTCTGGAGAAGTCATTGTTAGTAGGCGATTTTCTGTATGTAAGCAAAGTCAGCTACGGACCGCGAGTACCCAACACGCCCCTATCCATGCCTTTGGCTCAGCATACGTTGCCCATATTGAATTGCAAATCGTACATTGAATGGCCTCAATGGTCATATAAAAGGGTGAAAGGTTTAGGCAAAGTGAAACACAATGATATTGTGGTATTTAACTTTCCTGCCGGAGATACCGTTGCACTGAATTACCAGCAAACTGATTTCTACACGCTGGCTTATCAGGAAGGCAAGAGCATGTACCCGGCCAATGTAAACATGGACAGTATCTCTTTCAAAGAGCAATCCATGATTTATGATCTGTATTATGCTGCCGGACGTAAAATGATACTCTCCAATCCGGCCAAGTACGGTGAGGTTGTGATCCGACCGGTAGACCGCCGAGAGAATTACGTAAAACGTTGCCTCGGCTTACCGGGTGATACACTGAAGATAGTGAACGGTCAGGTTTACATCAACAACAAGATATCTCCCGATCCCGAAGGTGTGCAGTTTAACTACTTTGTGCAAACCACAGGCTCATACATATCCGATGATATGTTGCGCGAAATGGGTATCAGCAAAGACGATCAGGTTATGTTCAACATTGATCAGGCTTCTGAGCCCGCACTGGTTGCTATGGGACTGGACGGCAGAACTGCCGAAGGACGCCTTTGTCCGGTTTATCATTTCCCGCTAACCAAACAAATGTTCAACACATTTGCGGCTAACAAGAAGCTGATTCATAAAATAATCATGGAGTCAGAAGATTATGCCGGACAGCTGTACCCATTGAACATGAACACCAAGTGGAACAGAAACAATTACGGACCGATATGGATACCGGCAAAAGGAACAAGCATTACACTGACCGAAAAGAATCTGCCTATTTACGAACGATGCATTGTAGCTTATGAAGGCAACAAGCTGGAGAAGAAGGCAGACGGACTTTACATCAATGGAGTTAAAACCAACCGGTATACCTTTAAAATGGATTACTACTGGATGATGGGCGACAATCGTCATAATTCGGCCGACTCACGCTATTGGGGCTTTGTTCCCGAAGATCATGTGGTTGGTAAGCCCATTGTAGTATGGCTTTCATTAGACAAGGACCGTGGATGGTTCGATGGAAAGATACGATGGAACAGAATATTTAAGTGGGTTCATTAACAGCAAGATGAAACTAAAGGGAGGAAAGTGGATACTAGCATTTGCGGGAGCAATAATCGCCGTATTGTTGTTCCGGACCTTTGTGTTCGGTTCCTTCCTTATTCCCTCTTCGGGCATGGAGAACGCCCTCTATCAAGGAGATCACATTCTTGTTAATAAGTGGAGTTACGGATTGCGTATGCCATTCATGCAATGGTTTTCTTATAACCGCATACTCGAGAAGCCTATTGCCGTAGGCGACTTTGTAGTATTCAACAATCCGGCTCAGCCCCAAGAAAAAGTATGGAGTAACAGAAAGGTTTTCATCAATCGCTGTGTCGGAATACCAGGTGATACCCTGCTACTTGATTCCTTCTTTCACCCTATCAGGACAAGTCAGGGAGTCATACCCGATGAGAAGTTGCTATATGCTTATCCGCCCGAGAAAGAAAATGCGATGGATTCGCTGATTTCGGTCTTATCAATTGCCCCCAACAAGTTATTAGGGCAAAGCAAGAAGATGCACGTAAGAAGCTTCAGCCGATACGAATACTATCTTTTGGGACAAGCTATCAGCGGAACCAACTGGGTGCGTCCGCTGGCAAGCAATGAAGACAGTCATCAACTAACCTACCGGCTACCCATACCCCGAAAAGGGTCTGTTATTAAAGTTACCCGATGGAATGCCGTATTATTGCGCAACACGCTGGTTCTGCATGAAGGCAAACAAGTGGATATAAAAGGAGACACCCTTTACATTAACGGCAAACCCACACAGCATTGCTACTTCACAAAAGATTATTATTGGATGGCAAGCAATAACTCCATCAACCTCGAAGATTCACGTATGTTTGGTTTCGTACCGAAAGATCACGTTATTGGAAAGGCATCGTTCATCTGGTTTTCCAAAGAAAAGGGAAAGGGCTTATTCAAAGGATACCGGTGGAATCGGATTTTTTCGGCAGTGAGGTAATCGTAAAACAAGCATCATGAAAACAATATATCTTAGTTCAGCCTATTTGGCACCCGTAGAATATTACAGCAAACTGAAAGCGTACGATAAGATCTACATAGAGCAGCACGATCATTACGTCAAACAAACCTATAGGAACCGGTGCAACATTGCAGGTCCCGAAGGGGTATTGTCGTTGTCGGTGCCTATCATAAGACCCGACACGCCCAAGTGCGCCATGAAAGATATCCGCATATCCGATCACGGTAACTGGCGGCATTTGCATTGGAATGCCATAGAATCGGCCTATAACAACACCCCTTTCTTTGAATACTATAAAGATGATTTGCGCCCGTTTTACGAGAACAAATATACTTTTTTAGCTGATTTCAACGAAGAATTACGCTGTAAGATCTGTGAGCTAATGGATATCAGTCCTGTAGTAGAGCACACCGCTTCTTACCATACCGACTTTCTACCGGATGAGGCCGACTACAGAGAAGTGATTCATCCGAAGAAAGACTATACGGAAGTTGACAAGGACTTCCTTCCCAAACCTTACTATCAGGTATTTGAAAGCAGGCACGGTTTTTTGCCTAACCTGAGCGTTATCGACTTATTATTTAATATGGGACCGGAGAGTGTTTTGGTTCTGTAACCTATAAATGAATTAAAAATCAATTAACTATATTATCAAATCATGGCAAATTTATTTAGTGTAAAAGACAGAGTTGTAGTGATTACCGGAGGAACCGGAGTTCTGGGAAAAGCTATAGCTAACCATTTAGCCGAAGAAGGGGCTAAAGTAGTTATTTTAGGACGCAAAGCCGAAGTAGGCAACCAAATTGTAAACGAGATTAAAGCCCAAGGTGGTGAAGCCATGTTTCTAGTAACCGATGTATTGAATCGTGAAGTCTTGGAACAAAATCTCGCTGATATTTTAAAAGCATACGGACGGGTAGACGCACTGCTTAATGCAGCCGGTGGCAACATTGCCGGAGCAGTTATTGCACCCGATGCCACATTCTTTGATCTTAAAATAGATGAATTCCAGAAGGTGGTTGACCTCAACCTCACTGGAACTGTGCTTCCAACACAAGTATTCCTCAAACCCATGGTTGAGCAAAAAGCCGGATGCATCGTTAACTTTGCTTCCATGGCCTCATTCCGCCCTATCACTCGTGTTGCAGGATACGCAGCTGCCAAAGCAGGCATCTCAAACTTTACGCAATTTATGGCCACTGAGGTTGCAGTAAAATTCGGCGAAGGAATACGCGTAAACGCTATTGCTCCGGGCTTCTTCCTGACCGAACAAAACAGAAACCTGCTAACTAACCCCGATGGTAGCTATACTGCCCGCGGAGAAGCGGTAATTCGTCAAACTCCTTACGGCCGCATGGGACGTGCGGAAGAATTGTGCGGAACCATACAATACCTCATCAGCGATGCATCGAACTTCGTAACAGGAACAGTAGCTGTTGTTGACGGAGGATTCAATGCTTTTGCTATGTAAATTCAATAACAAGGAAAGAAATGGAAAACAAAAAACAATTATACCTGAGCGAACAAACATGGCGCTGGTACGGTCCGAATGACCCCGTTAGCCTGTGGGACATTAAGCAAGCCGGTGCAACGGGAATTGTTACGGCCTTGCATCACATTCGCAACGGTGAAGTGTGGACGGTAGAGGAAATTACCAAACGAAAGGAACTCATTGAATCGGTAGGCCTGGTATGGTCTGTTGTTGAAAGCGTTCCCGTGCACGAGCACATAAAAACTCAGACAGGTAATTTTAAGACCTATATAGAGAATTACAAGGAAAGCATACGCAATCTCGGTAAGTGCGGCATCAACATTGTAACGTACAACTTCATGCCTGTACTCGACTGGACACGTACAGACTTAGCCTACGAATTACCCGACGGCTCGCGTGCACTTCGTTTTGAACTGGCTGCATTCGTGGCTTTTGATCTTTTCCTGCTGAAGCGTCCCGGTGCAGAAGCCGACTACAGCGATGCCGAAAAGGCTAAAGCCAAAGCTCGTTTGGAACAAATGACGGAGGATGACAAACAACTGCTCATCCGAAACATGATCGCAGGCTTACCCGGTTCTGAAGAAAGCTTCACGCTGGAACAGTTTCAGCAAGAGCTCGACAGATACAAAGACATTGACGCAACGCAACTGCGGTCCAATCTCATTCATTTCTTAAAAGAGGTAGCTCCTGTAGCCGACGAGGCCGGAGTTAAGCTGGTTATTCACCCCGACGATCCTCCTTGTTCAATACTTGGATTACCCCGTATCATGAGCTCGGCAAATGATTTTCAGGCGTTGATTGATGCAGTACCCAATGCATCCAACGGACTATGCCTTTGCACAGGTTCTTTAGGAGTAAGCAGCAGCAATGACTTGGAAGGCATGATGAAGACTTTCGGAGACCGGATTAACTTCGTGCATTTCCGCAGTACACAACGCGATGAAGAAGGAAACTTCTTCGAAGCCAACCACCTGGAAGGTGATGTTGACATGTACCATGTCATGAAAGCATTCCTGGAGCTTCAGCAGCGCAGACAAGTATCCATCCCCATGCGTCCGGATCACGGGCACCAAATGGTTGATGACTTAAAGAAGAAAACCAATCCGGGTTATTCTTGTATCGGAAGACTCAGAGGACTTGCTGAACTCAGAGGTTTAGAAATGGGTATTGCCAAATCGACTTTACTATAATCGATAGACAACGAGTAACAGCGTAGTATAAAAAAAGAACTTGTCACATCCATTACGGAAGATGACAAGTTCTTTTTTGTTTTATATCGTTTTTCCAAGCGTAAGCATCCAATGCCCTACATCACGCCATTCATCAAACTTACGTCCGACTTCCTTCATGGTGGAAACCTGAACAAACCCAAATTTCTCGTGCAAACGTACACTACCGTCGTTGGGTATACAGATTCCTGCTATTAATACATGCGTTTGTTCAGGATCAATCTGCTGTAACATGTGCTCATAAAGTAGGGACCCTAACCCTTTTCCCACATACTCTTTATCCAAATACACCGTTACCTCTTTGGTTGACGAATACGCACATCTGTTTTTCCATTTATGAACATAATAGTAGCCCACCACTCTACCCTCAACTTCAAGCACGAAGTACGGTAAATTTTCATTTTGCACCTCAAGGATGCGTTGCCCCATTTCTGCTTCCGACACCGGATCCGTTTCGAACGTTACAGCCGTATGCACTACATAATGATTATAAATACGACATAAAGCATTCGCATCATCCGGGTTCGCTTTCCTTATTACCATAATGACAACCTAATTTAATGAATAACATAAAGATTGTCACAAAGATAAGGGATTTAAGATCATAAAGAAACAAATAAGCTTTATAATGTCAGAGACAATCTGCCAAATACATAACGACCGTTGAAACCAAACTGCTGGCCGGTACGGGAATAGATAAAATACCCGGCTCCCACATTACTTCCTTTGTTTTTATCAGGATACACATCAAACAGATTATTAGCACCTACAGTCACCCTTAAGCTCTTTGTAAAAGCATAGCTAGTACTTAAATCGGTAATAATCTTAGGATCGTACGTTTGATAATCGGCAACCGTATTGGTGGCAGCTTCGACCTCACCAAAATACACATTTCTCAAGAACACATTCCAGCGGCCCAGGTTATAATTCAATGAAAGATTGGCTTTGACCCGAGGCGTAACAGACTCAATATACACCCTGCTGGCATGATCCAGATAAATAGATTCTTTGCCAGCCAGCAAATCAGAAGTGTGTGCATCACCTATAATGGCTGTTTTAACGTACGAACCCGATAAATCAGAACGGAGTGTACCGCCGAATAAGGAAGTCTGATGCGAAAGCACTACATCTACCCCCTTAGTCTCCGTATCAATGGCATTGGCAAAGAAACGAGCCGTTGAAGCTCCCGCCTGATCCAGCAAGTTATAAATTTCGCGATCCTGATCCGTAGCATCGGCAGCATTGCTTCCTTTAAACTGACCGGTGTAAATAACACGATTATCAATCTTAATATAATAACCATCAACGGTCAGCTTAAATGCTCCCAAACTACCGGTAAAACCCAAACTGTAGTTCTGCGAAGTTTCCTCTTTCAGTGCGGGAATACCTAACAATTTAGCCACACGACTGTCGTTACGGAAGGTACCCGATTGTATGATCTCCCCGTCAGTAAACACACTCGAAGTGGCACTAAAATAACGCTGGTGAAGAGAAGGCGCACGGAATCCGGTACTCGCAGCACCGCGCAGAGCCCAGTTATCATTTAACTTATAGCGCAAAGAAGTTTTCCAGTTGAGGGTTGAACCAAAATCAGAGTAATTTTCAAACCGAAGCGCACCGGTAAGCAACCATGAATCAGAAAAGTTCAGCTCAGCATCCGTATAAACCGCCACCGATGAACGTGTAGCATTAACAGCATTCTCCGGTCGGAAACCGGGAAAAGCCTGTGCCCCACCGGCGTATGCCTTCCCGTTAGCAGCAAATAAAGTAGAAACATTTCCGTTTACGTCGGGCAAGAGTATATCATCACCATTAGCATCCTCTCCAATCACCAGCGCCCTTCCATAATCACGATACGAATCCTCCGTACCGGCTACAATCTGATACTTCTCGTAACGATGTTCGGCACCAAAAGCTAAGTTAATGCCACTCCACACATCAAAAACTCTGTTGACATCAAAATTGGTTGTATTCTGGAGGAAACGATATCCGCCAGCCTCAAAAGACGTTGGAGAAGCCGCAAGCAGCGAAGCATTCAGCGAGTTTGTTGTCTTGAAATCAATGGCATTCTGTCCGAGCGTATTAGAGAAATCAATATTCCACTTGCCTCGTTTCCCACGAATACCAGCCGACAACGAGCGATCCGAATTATCCGTATTGATCAAAGGCAAAAAGCCATCGGGATAGATGCTTGCAATGTTTTGCGTAAGCTGAGCCGGCTGACGACGGAATGCCGCAGACTCACCGTTCCGGAAATTAAGTCCCCCAAAGAAATAGACCTCCGCATTTTCGGCTACAGGCAAAACACTATTCACAAACAAGGCACCTCCCCTGTTCTTCGATTGCCCAACGCGAGATACATAATCGGCACGCGTTTTGCCCTGTCTGACCAGTTCCTCCTGGGTAATATCAACTCCCGTAGGATTAGGATACAAATCGGGGCGGTTGTAATCGAGGAATATAGATCCGGTAAACTCCTTCTGTCGGTTTGTGGGATTACGGAAATCATACGAACCCGCCAGATTGATAAAGCCCCCCTTCTTTCCAACGGGCAATCCGAAGTTCACATTAGCCTGTACAGACTCCCCGTCGACCGTGTTCTCAGAGTTCTTTGATAGATACCCGCCCGTAGTAAGATTAGAACGGAGCTGTTCCGTATTATCTTCCAATATAATATTAATAACACCCGCTATAGCATCAGAACCATATTGTGCAGCCGCCCCATCGCGCAGAATTTCGATACGCTTGATGGCAGAAGTCGGTATGGCATTCAAATCGGTTCCAACAGAACCCTTACCAGCCGTTCCGTTTATATTAATCAGTGACGTGGTATGCCTTCTTTTCCCATTGATAAGAACCAACACCTGATCGGGGCCTAGCCCCCTTAACGAAGCCGGATCAATGTGGTCTGTTCCGTCACTTATCGTCTGCGTACTTGAATTAAAAGAAGGCGCCAGGTAATGCAAAATCTGGTTTAAATTCACTTGCGGTATATCCTTCAGCACTTTCGTATCGATTACATCAACAGCTACAGCCGTCTCCAGTCTGGACCGCGGCGCGGCGCGTGAACCCAGCACAACCACTTCATCCAGTTCCAGTAACTCATTGAGAACAAAGTCTACCTTCAAAGGCTTTCCTGCCAGTACCTGAATGGTTTTCTTTTGTGTTGAATAACCCACAAAACTTGCTCTTAATGTATATTTACCTGGGTTCAGGGAGAGTTGAAATTCACCGTCGGCATTTGTTATTCCACCGGTCGCCGTTCCCTCAACCAACACAGAGCCACCTACTAAGGAGCCATTGGCATCAGATACCTTCCCTTGCACCTTTACTTGCTGCGCTTTTGCAGTGCCGATGCCTATCCCCAGAAAAAACAGAGCTGCTAATAGAAGCACTCTTCCCAATCTTACATTCCTTTTTTTCATAATCCTTTTACCTTTACTGAATATCATTAATTACTTATCAACTTTCCATGTTGCAAAAGTAAAAGGTATACCATAAAGCATCTATAACATGTTTATGGTAATTTTATAACATGTTAATAGTATTTAATAGGGAAAAAGGAGCAATCCCAACGCCGATCCGCCAATAACCAGCCATGCACTATTCACTTTTTTAAAGAAGAAAACAACCAGAAGTCCTAGCAAAAAGATAAGAGTAGTTCGCCAGTCGGTAACCGCCTCAAAGCCCATTTGCAAGCAAACCGCCAGAATAACAGCCACGGAGCCCACGTTGACTCCATCGAGAAAGGCCGATACCGGTTTCCATTTCCTCATTCGGGGAATCAAAGGATTGAGCAAAGCAACCAACAAGAAAGAAGGGAGGAAAATACCGATTGTAGCTAATAAGGCCCCCTCAGGCCCTTGAAGAATCCAACCCACAAAAGTAGCGGTCGATAAGACCGGCCCGGGGGTAAATTGCCCTACGGCCACCGCATCCATCAACTCAGTTCGGCTCATCAAACCGGTAGCCACCAATTCCGCATCAAGAAAGGCAAACAACACATAGCCACTGCCATACAGCAAAGCACCCACTTTCAGAAAGATCAGAAACACACGCAAGCTGTCGGCAGTAACTCCCCCGGTAGTCAACGGCATCAGTAAAACAGTAAAAACGCCGCTGCTTCGTTGCCTGAAAAGATAAAGCAATAAAGCCAGAACACCAGTTAAGAACAAAGCCAAGATTTCATTGACACCCACTAATGATAACACCACACACAAAGTCCCCAGTACATACAATTCTTTAGTCTTTAAAGCCTTTTTGCCTAAAGTGATAACTGCCGAAGCGATAATTGCCACAACCGCCGGTTTAATGCCATAGATAAACGGTTCTGCCTCAGGAAGCTGTCCATAAGTAACGTACAGCCAGGCAAATAGCGAAGTGATTAAAACTGCCGGAAAAATAAACGCCCCTCCCGCCACAACAAGCCCCCTCAAGCCGGCACGTTCGTGTCCGCAATGCATGGCCATCTCTGTGGAGTTAGGACCCGGAATCAAATTGGTAGCACCAATCAGATTAAGAAAATGATCAGCATCCATCCACTTACGCTTCTTCACAACTTCCGCTTCCATCATTGCGATGTGAGCAGCAGGTCCGCCAAATGAAAGGAACCCCAGTTTAAGAAACAAACCGGCTATTTCTCTTAGTCGTCCTTTATCAGATACCTTATCCATAGATTGCAAAACACAACGTTATGACTATAACAACATGTGATAACGATTGATTGTTTGAATCACCTCCGCCTCATAAAATGCATGAAAAAAAGTATCACCAAGTATCATCAACCTTGCAATACTCTGATTATCAAACTTTTATGTGTGATACTTTGCTAAAAAAAAGCCTCACCAAGTATCACCAAGTGTCACCAACTTTTTTGGTAGTGATTCCTTACGAATATAACACTATTATCTCCTATATATAAGCTTTATAATCAGCATGCTTATGCGATTTATTTTGCAGGTGAGCAATTTTCGTCTCTACCCGGATGTACACAGTTTGTACACCCCCATGTACACGGTCTGTAGATCCGGGTGTACAAATGCCCTACACCCGGGTCTACAAAAAGTTTTGCAACCAGCAATTATAATAAAGCAAGGGGCTATCCAATGTTTCGGATAGCCCCTTCATCATTATCTGCGTGGCAGATTATCTCAATTCAAAAGAAACGGTACTTCTTATATCATCCGATGAAGCCCCAACAAAAGCTTCGAAAGCACCCGGTTCGGCAACCCATCTATTTTGAGTATCATCGTAATAGCTAAGGTCGGTTTTATCTATTGTAAAGCTGACCATCTTCTCTTCGCCCGGGGCAAGCTTCACCTTACTAAAGCCTTTTAGCTCCTTGATGGGGCGAGGTAAAGTCGATTTCTTATCACCAATATACAACTGAACGACTTCAGAACCTTCACGGCTACCGGTGTTCTTTACCGGAACAGTGAATGTAATTGTTTCATCAGCAGTAAGTGATTTTTTAGTGGCAGTAGCTTTACCGTATGCAAAGGTGGTATAACTCAATCCATGGCCAAATGCGAACAGCGGCTTGGTCTTTTTCTGCTTATCAGCCCAACGGTAGCCAACAAAAATACTTTCATTGTACTTCACGTTTATGCTGTCGCCGGGATGCTCACCCAATGCATGTGCACCATTGTCTTCCAGTCTCGCAGGGAAAGTAAAAGGTAACTTACCCGATGGATTGACATCACCAAACAGAATAGATGCCAATGCATTACCCGCTTCAGTGCCACTATACCAAGCCTCAACAATTGCAGGAACTTGTTTTACCCAAGGCATGGCAACAGCATTGCCCGATATGATAACAACTACGGTGTTAGGATTTGCTTTTGCCAACTCGGCAATCAGTTGATCTTGCTCGTAGGGTAAACTCAGCGAACTCCGGTCGTTGCCTTCGCAGTCTTGACCATCATTCTTGTTTAAACCACCCACAAAGAAGACTACATCTGCATCTTTGGCCCATTTCACCGCATCATTTCGCAATGCATCGGCGTCAATTTCCATTTTATCAGGCTCTTCTGCTCCTAACACATCTTGTTCTTTCACTGCCGGAGACGCATATCCCGGCGAATAAATAACTTCCGCTCCATCTCCCAAACGAGCCTTGATGCCTTCGAGCGGAGAAACTTCGTATTTTGCCTTAAGCGAAGAGGAGCCACCGCCCACAGTCATCCGTTTCACTGCATTCTCGCCAACAACCAGCACTCGCTTCACTTTCGACGCATCAACAGGCAGCACATTTTTCTTGTTTTGCAAGAGTACAATACCTTGTTGAGCAATGGTACGTCCGGCTAAGGCATGTTCTTCGGTACCGAAAGAGCCAAAATGACGTTCCTTAGCCATATTGGTTCTGAATACCAACCTAAGAATGCGGCGGACCTTATCATTCAGTTCTTTTTCGGTGACTTCGCCCTTTTTAATCAAATTCAAATAAGGATGGGCCAGGTAATAATTATCGTAGGCATTGCTTTGCCCCCAGTTCAAACCATTGGTCCAACTTCCAAATTCCATATCGAGCCCATTAAAAATAGCTTCTTTGGTATCATGCACACCGCCCCAATCGGACACCACTACCCCGTCAAAACCCCAATCGCGCTTCAACAAATCATTGAGCAGGTACTGATTGTGACAGCAGTGTTCGTCTTTGTATTTATTGTAAGACCCCATGATAGCCCACGCTTGTCCTTCATGCACAGCTGCTTTAAATGCAGGCAGATAAATTTCGTGAAGAGCGCGGTCGTCAACCTGCACATTGATATGTCCTCTGTATATCTCTTGATTATTGAGCGCAAAGTGTTTCACACAAGCGGCAACGCCGTTTTTCTGAACTTCAAGGATATAGGGAACCACCATCTTTGAAGCAAGATAAGGATCTTCCCCCATGTATTCGAAATTACGACCGTTAAGTGGTGTACGGTATATGTTTACACCCGGCCCCAACAGCACGTTCTTATTGCGATATCGGGCCTCTTCACCGATACTTTTCCCATAAAGAGCCGACATCTCGGTATCCCATGTAGCCGCCAAACAAGTCAAGGCCGGAAAGGCGATGCAAGAATCATTTGTCCAGTTGGCACCATACCATTCATCCCAAAGTACTTCGGCTCGGATACCATGCGGCCCGTCGGTCATCCAATTCTCGGGAATTCCCAAGCGGGGAACTCCCGGCGAACTGAACTTAGACTGTGCATGTGTCATGGCCACTTTTTCTTCCAGTGTCATCCGCCTCAACGCGTCTTCCACTCTTACTTCAATAGGCTTGTCAACATCCAGATACGCTGGCTTCTGCTGTGCAAAAACAGGCAGCGCGAAGAGTGAAACACCCCAAAAAAAACTTTTTATCTTTTTCATAAACTAATACGTTAATAGTTCTATTATTACACAGTTCTTTCTATTTGCTATCCTCCCAGTTGTCCGTTCGGAAAGGGGCTGCAGGCAATCCGTCTTTATTATATAAGTTCACATCCGGATTATTAGACCATGCATAGCGTACTGCTATGGGATGAGTAATATGAGTGGAAGAAACAACCACTTTGTCGCCATCTAAATAAGCCTGTGCCCATTCAAACTGCTGATTGGCACCAGCAATAGAAAACCCTTCAATATAGCCATACTTATTCTTCACACACAAGCCCTTCCCTATTTGATCATATTCAATATAAACCTTATTACCTATAACGTTCATTGACTTGAAAACAGGGCCGGAACATGTCATCTCTTCCATTCCGTATGTCTTATTCAAAGCAATTAGTGCCAGACGAAATCCTACGTCCTGCTTGTTTCGAGGGTGAAGATCATCACCATCTCCAATATCCGTAATGACAGCTTGTCCTGTTTGCGGCAGTAGCAATGTCATTGTCTGGGCTTCACGTAGTTCGGCCCATTCACTTCTTTGCGGTTTCACATCTTTAGCCATATAATTGGCTAGTTGCACCCAATAAAAAGGCAACTCACGGCCCCACTTGGAACGCCAGGAATTAATCATGGCAGGAAATAGAGTGCGATAGTCATAAGCATATCCCACATTGCTTTCTCCTTGATACCAAATAACCCCCTGAATAGGGAATGATATGAATGGATGAATCATGGCATTGTAAAGCAGTCCGTAAAGCATGTTGGGTGAAACCGTCACATAGTTGAATGCTTTGTTAGTAACAGAGGATTTATACACCCATTCTCCTGCTAATGAATAGCGTCCTTTGGCGGTTTTTATATACATGTCATCGGCATTGCCATACATGCCACCACCTCCTGAATAATCGGATACCTTCACTACGATTGTATTTTCTCCTTCTTTAAGAAGTTCAGACGGGACTTCATAAATCCTATTTATTGCATAGCCTTTGCTTTCTCCTATCTTAACCCCATTCAGCCAAGTTTCATCATCATCATCAATAGGGCCTAGTTGTATCACCGTGTCTTTGCCCGAATCCTCTTTAGGCAAAGTAAATGTTCGCCTGAACCACACAATACCGTCTACATTACCCAATACATTTTCCCAAACTTGAGGAAGCAGCATCTTTTCCCACAATGAAACATCCGTTGAAGGATTGTACCACTGTTCCTTTACGCCAGGATCACGATCCATCGCTTTCTGATATAAACTCTTATTGATTTCGTTTTCTTTCAAAAAAGAATCAAAGTCGGCCATATCAACAGCTTCGTATTTATCATTGAACCTTCCGGGCAGAGCCTTGTAAGCATCGGGGGTAATCCATGATTCTATTTCGGTTCCTCCCCATGATGAGTTAATAATGCCGATGGGAATATTCAACTCCTGATTAAGTTTCCTGGCAAAGAAATAAGCAACTGCCGAAAAATCCGCCACCTGATCAGGAGAACAGACCATCCACATTCCTTCGCTATCATTGCGGGGCTGTGCGTCCATTCCTTTTGTCACATTGAACGTTCTGATGAGAGGATAGTCCGCATTCTTAATTTCTTCCTGATAATTATCAACGGAACTCCAACCATGAACAGGCATCTCCATATTCGACTGTCCCGAACAAAGCCATACATCTCCTACATAAATATCCTTCAATGTAATATGATTACTTCGGCCTTTTATCTGCATGCTATATGGACCGCCAAAAGCCATCTTATCAAGAGATAATGCCCAATTTCCGTTTTTATCTGCTTTGACTTTCTTGCTCTGGCTGCCAAAAACAACTTCTATAGTTTCGTTCTTATCCGCCCATCCCCATATTTTGACCGGCTGATCTCGCTGTATAACCATGTGATCCGAAAACAAGTGGGGAAGTCTCACAGTAGCACTCACATTTGTTAAGAACAAACTGAAACAGCATAAGAGAATTAATTTTATCTTTTCCATTCTTTGTCTATACAAGCATTCATTGTACCTTAAAAAAAACTAATACCTATTCCTAACGGTTCTTTATTTTTCCGTGATGGTCAGCTTACAACCCACAAGTCCGGCAGGAGCCTCAATTTCAAAAACATAGGTTTTACCTTCGGTGAGGCTTTTGTCTTTTATCAAGGCTAAGTTACCATTGTCAACACCGTTTACATTCTGACCTTCTCCAATCAAGATAAGATCACTCACCACCTCCAGTGTTCTGTCACCACCCGAAACAGTTTGAGAGCCTTTAAAGCCGGTGCCCCAGTCTTTCTGATGAATAAACACGAAATTGATGTTGCTTGCACTAATCATTTCACCCGCAACAAAGCTAGCCCGGTATTTGCCATTGCCCATGGGAGCCATACAAATTCCCATAGATGGGTTCCAACTTGGGGCATATTTTAAAGCAGGTTTACCAACACCGTCGCCAACAATCCATATAGCACCGGTACCGTCTTCTTTCAGACTGGCCGGAGCAGTGCCCGACATCACCTCCACTTTCAAATATCTGCGTACAAAGTCGGCAATAATACGGTAGTCGCCATCAATCGGTTTAAAGGTTAGTTTATCTCCATCTTGTGTGAAGAAATCAGGGTCTATCCACCATTCATTAAAATCATCTATCCCTTCAACACGCACTTCATCTCCTTGCTTCAATGCCAAATCGCGTTTATAACGATCTTCCGTATCACCTTCAGCTAATTTCTCCATCTTCACCCCGTTAACTACATACGCTACGATAAACGGTGCCGCAGAGTAATCCTGTGTATTGAACGAAATGGTGTATTCACCTGCAGTTAAATTAGAGAAAGTAATAGGCTCGGTTGAACCAAAAGCAATCGCACCGCTTTCCCAACCGAAAGTAAGCTCATTGCCATTGGAGGTTGTTTTGGGAGCTTTTATGTAGCCTTTTATTTTCTGAGGGAGTGTTTCTGTTAATTCATAATTGTGACCACTCTTGTGAAGCATTTTATACTCTTTACTAGCTGTCACAAAAGTTAAGTAAGGAAACACCGGACGCGTCACTGTTAAATCATACGTTTTATTAGTCAACGTAAAATTGATGTTTTGTAACGTGAACTCCAGTTTAGCCTTTCCATCGGGGGTATCTTTAAAGAATGGAACATAAATTTTACCGGAATAAGAACCATTGGTTTTGGTTCTGATCACTACTTCGGAAACCTTTTCTTCTCCGTAATAAATTCGGGCCTTTAATGTAGATAGGGGAACCTCATCGGTTACACTGACAGTAAAAGGCAAACTATCACCATACATGGCATTAGTGAATTCAGACTTGATATCCATCACGGGATTTCCCGCTGCTTTCTCATCATCGTCAGAACATGATGCCAACAAGATGACAGAGAACAAAAAAAGGAGTTTATATGTAAGTAATTTCATAATTAGAATTTTTATTTGTTAGTTAACCATCGGTAAGAAACAACAGCTTTAGCAGGCACTTCATGCACAAAGCTCTTTTCGCCATCATATAAGTTTATTTTTTTAGGCATTGACGATTTGTTAAGCACGATGAACGCATAACTGTTATCCGCATTCCTAAAAGCAGAATAAACCAATTCCTTGTCTGTGTATCCGGAAGTTCCAATACGAACAGCTCCGGGTTTTACAACAGAAGATAAATGTCCGATAATAAAATAATGAGAGTTGCAAATAATGGTTTTATAAGTTGCTTTATCAATATCTACTGCACCAAAGCAAGAATTGCATCCGCCGGGTCTGAAAGGGCCTTTTTCTGAATCCAACATTAAATTCCAGACAATGACAGCCTTGCACCAATTGTTTACCGTACCCAGTGCCACTTCTTCCATATCTTCTATCAAGCGCTTTTCAAAGTTCCTACCGTCATTCCACTCTCCGATAGATGTTTCGGTAAAGATCAACTCTTTATCAGGATTGGCATTATGAATAGTGAGTAACTCCGATTTATCGCCTCCATAATTATGATAAGCTGCGCCTGCAACAAAGGTTGCCGTTTGGGCATCTGCGTAAATATGTAACGGATACTGCATCTGATCCTTGGTCTCTTCTTTATGATTATCATAATCATAATTGTGGTCATACAAGTAAATCTTGGTATTGATTCCCTCTTGTTTGAATTTCGGGCCAAGTGCATTTTTAATAAAAGCATTCTGTTCTTCCCATCCCATATACATAGATGCCGAATTTCCCCTATTCAACGGTTCATTCTGAGGAGTAACCGAATAGATAGGAATACCATGTTCCTCCATCGCTTTAATCCATTTCACAAAATAAGTGGCATAATCCTGATAGTAAGCAGGATTTAACTGGCCACTTGTCCATGATTCAAAAGGCTTCAAATCTTTGAGGTTATTAACCTTCATCCAGGTGGGGGGAGTCCAAGGCGTACCCATGATTTTTAGTTGAGGATTGATTGCTAATATCTCTTTCAATACAGGAATAATGTATTTCAATTCTTCTTCTTGCAAAGCAAAATGCTCAATACCTTTTTGATCACAGCAAGTATATTCACTAAGAGAAAAGTCGGAACAGCCGATAGCTATTCTTACATAGCTCTGCCCCATACCGTCTGATTCAGAGAAGGTTCTCTTCAAAAAAGCATTTCTGTCAGAAGACGACATCTTCAATAAATTGAAAGCTGAAGAGCCGGTAATAGCAGTTCCGAAGCCGTCCATCGTCTGATATTTCTTACCGGAAACAAGTGTAATGGTAAAGGGCGACATATTGTCTACTCTATCACTAAAAGATATTTCTTTGGGGACAAATTCAGATGAGCGGGTCGCGGTAGTAACATAAGCTGTTACTACCTCTCCCTTTACGATTTCTTGGTCAGGATCTAATGTATTACCTTTACCGGTACTGCATCCTGTCATAATGAGAAACAATAATGCAAACCATCTTATACTTTTTAGCTTATTCATGCTTGTCAGTAGTTAATTATTGGCTAATAGCCTTTATTTTGAACCATATTTGAATTCGCTTGCAGTACCCTTAACGGTATGGGCAAGCGATAAGAATTCTCAGTAAAGGCTTCTTGGCGTGCTCTTCTTCCAGAATCCTTGGAATAAACAGCATTCATCACGCTTTCCACTTTATCTAATCTGACCAAATCAAACCAACGTTGCCCTTCGAAAGCCAATTCCATGCGTCGTTCTTTCAACAAAGCATTAAGCATGTCTTCCTTATTTCCCTTGATACTAGCCGGTAATTTGGGCAATTTGCGTTTGGTACGTATCTCATCAATAATATTTGCTGCTGCTGTTAAATCGGGAGATGAACGCATGATCAGTCCTTCAGCCTTAAGCAAAAGAATATCAGCATAACGCATCCAAATAATACTACTTTGCGACGAACGACATTTGTACATGAAAGGGTAATGATCTTTAGGATAATAAAGAGACCATCCACATTCATAATAAACAATCGACTCTTGGAAACGTTCCACATCTCCTTCCGATTCATAAAGTTTTATTAAATCACGCGAAGGTGTAACCCACTTATTCCAACTGAAATTTTCGTCCCAATTCAGAAGATTACGACCAAACATCATGTAGCACCAGTTATTGTCGCCCGCCACAAACTGAGCCTCCAATAGGGACTCGCTAGTATTACGGGCTTTTGCATCAATGTAATTGCCTTTTTCATCCTTCTTCATACCAAAAAGCACACTGAAATCGTCTACAAGTTGAGGGCCGTCTTTGGCAACATCATCTGCGTATTTAATCACTTTTTCATAATCTCTCAGCGGCTTTTCGGCGTACAATTTGGCTAGTAATGCGCGAGCTACAGTTTTGGTCATCACTCTTTTATCTGCCGGATTGTAATCGGGCGCATTTTGTACTGCAAATAACAAATCCGATTCTATTTGCTTATAAGTATCTATTTCAGGAGTTTGCAAAGGAAAATATAGCGGATATACTTCGTCGAAATTTTCACTGGTAATATTAGGAGCAACTTTCGTTACGACCGGAATATTTCCCCAGAGACGAACCATATCAAAGTAAATCAACGAGCGAAATATCATTCCTTGTGCCTGATAGCTCTTCACCTCCGCGTCACTCAACGATTTATCGGCAACACTATCTGCATAAATTACCAACTTATTAGCAAGTCCTATTTGACTCAAATAACGATTCCAATCTCTTTCCAATACACTGTTTGTTGCATCGAGCGAGTTGTCTTCATAAGGCAATACCTCGGCATTAAATGCACCTGCATAAGCATTGTCAGAGTGACTTTCAGCCATCAGCATTTTATCAATATACCATTCTTGGTTTCTCAATTCTGTGTAGAGGAGTTTTAAATGTTCTTCTACAGATTTTTTATCTTTAAAAACCACCTCTTTCCCTGTCTCAGATATTCCTTCTGTGACATCGGAATAATCAGATATCGGATCGAAGTCCAACGAACAGGATGCAACAGCCAAAGTAATGGCTCCACCCAATATAATCTTTCCTATATTATTTCGTTTCATCTTTTTCATCAAATTAAAAATTAAAAGTCAACATTAATACCGAACACAAATGATTTGCTGTGAGGGTAAGTGCCCCAATCTATACCTTGTACTGCACCACTATTTCCCCATTGATTAACCTCCGGATCCATGCCGGAATAACTAGTCAGTGTCAGCAGATTATTGGCCGTGAAATAAGGTTGCAAACGTGTAATCCCAGCTCTTGTCAGGAACTTACTTTTGATGTTATAGGATAACGTAACGGTTTTTACACGCAAATAACTTCCGTCTTCCACAAAATAAGTAGAATTCTTGATGTTAAAACCGGCTCTAGGTACACTCGTTATTTGTCCGGGTATTTTCCATCTATCGAGTACAACAGTCGTTTGATTCTTTGCATCAAACATACCTTCTGTTTCCATGCGTGATGCATTATACACATCATTACCATAAGAACCTTGAAGGAAAATGTTCAGGTTGAAATTTTTCCAAGAGAGATTATTAGTCATACCAAATGTAAAATCCGGATTAGGGTCCCCAATAAATGTCTGATCGCCTGGATTTCCACCTTTACCGTTATTATCCAAATCGCGATATATAAGATTACCGGTTTCAGGATCTACACCGTCACTTATGTAACCATAGAAACTACCTAACGGACGTCCGGGTTGATTACGAACAACTTTGGCGTTTACATGATCACTAGTCAAAGCATCTTCATACATGGGTGTATACATCAACTTGGTTAACTTATTCTTATTGAATGAGATATTAAAGTCGGTATCCCACGCAAAAGCTCCTTGGAAATTCTTGGTTGCAACAGCTATCTCAAATCCTTTGTTCTCCATGGCACCCTCATTACGTTGAATGGTAGAAATGGAGCTAGCTCCGGTTGAAGGCATGGTCACATTCATCAACATATCTGTTGTTTTCTTGAAATAATAATCCAATGTAATATTCAACCTACTACTAAAAGCTGTAAAGTCAAGACCAATATTCGTTTGTGTAGTTGTTTCCCATTTCAGGTCTGTTGCTCTTAGGTTAGCAGGAGAAATAGTAGAAAGAACATTCTCTTTTCCTTCTTCAAACCATGCCAAACGCTGTATGTTATATCTTTGCAAATAAGCATAATCATGAATACCCGACTGGTTTCCTGTTTTACCCCAACCAGCACGTATTTTCAAATCATCAATCCAAGAAAAACTTTCCATGAATTTTTCAGAAGAAATTCTCCAGCCGGCCGACATAGAGGGAAATGTTCCCCAACGACTATCTGGATGCAATCTGGATGATCCGTCACGACGCATGTTGATCGTAAGCAGATATTTACTATCATAATTATAGGCAACACGACCAAAATAAGACATAATTCCCCACTCTGAACCGGCAGTACCTGTATTATACCAATCTATCTTATTCGCCGCATTAAGCGTTTCAATATCACTTGATCTGTAATTTGTTCCGTTTATCCAACTATTTAAGTATTCCGATTTGGTATATGAAGTTCCCAACATGGCTTCAAAAGCATGTTTAGCAATACGTTTATTAAACGTAGCCACATTATCTATCGTTATAACAGTATTTCTGTTTCTTTCATCACTTCCAATACCGAAATGCTGTCTTCCCCAACTAGTTTTCTGAGGATCAAGGAAGTTTGTATCAAGTCCATTTCTACGATCTAAGCTAAAAGAAGATTTGAAATTCAGCTCCGGCATAAAAGTTATCAATGCACTTCCAGATAGAATTATACGATCTTCCTTCTGTTTATTGTTTCTACTACGCTCCATATTCTCTAACGGATGAGTAAGATTTGCACCGTAAAAGTTATCGTTATATTGTTCCGGATTGCTCGGATTCCATATAGGTGCATAGGTCGGTGTGTTGATAACGGAGAGCACAACACCACCACGGTTTGAACCTTGACCCGTGATTAAATCATTCTTTATGGTACTAGAATAAGAAATATTAGCTGATAATTTTAACCATTTTCTTACATCATTTTCTATATTACCTCTGAAGTTATAACGTTTGAAAAAAGCTGCATCTAAAGTGCCTTTTTGATCCAAATAACCTCCGGACAGAAAGTACTTTAACCGATCTGTGCCATCAGAAACTGAAGCTTGATAGCTCTGGGTATGACCTATCTGATAAGCCTCATCGAACCAATCTGTTTGATCAGTTAAGCCATCGGGTAAAGAGGTATTTCCAAGTTCTCTTTGTAATTCTACGTATTCTTGTGTATTCAGTACTTTGACATTATCAATCACTTTGTCGATACCATATTGCACATTCAAGGACACCTTAGCAGCTCCTTTTTGTCCGGTTTTAGTTGTAATAAGAACGACTCCATTCGCTGCACGCGAACCATAGATAGCAGCCGATGAAGCATCTTTCATTACCTGCATGCTGGCAATATCATTGGGAGATAGAAAGTCTATCTTATCTACAGGCACACCGTCAACCACATACAAGGGGTCATTACTACCATTAAAGGAAGTCGTTCCTCGGACACGAATGGATAACTCTCCACCAGGCATACCACTAGGTTGAATAACAGAGATACCAGCCACTTTGCCTTGGATGGCTTGTCCGGCAGAGGTGATTGGTCTTTCTATCAAATCTTTTGTAGATACTGTAGAAATAGCAGTCGTTACATCTTTACGTTGTACTGTTCCATAACCAATAACAACTACTTCCTCAAGCATCTCAGCGTCTTCTTGAAGTGTGACTGACATTTGTGAAGTGACTTTTTTCTCCATCGTCTTGTAGCCGACATAAGAGAAAACTAAAACTGCATTTTCTTTTGTATTCAAGGAAAAACGCCCCTCTATGTCGGTAATTGTACCATTGGAAGTTCCTTTTTCAAGAACACTTACCCCGATAAGGGGTTCTTTCGAAGTATCAGACACAAGTCCGGATACACTTAACTGTTGGGCGAATGCCCCCAATGAGAAGAATATTGCCGAGAAAGCAATAAAAAACTTTCGAGCTATAAAGCGGCAGCTCCGCTTACTCTTTTTCATAAGCATTAATTTAAGTTTGAAAATCAAAGTTTACTTTAACCCGCTAGCATGATGTATGCCAAGCGAATCAATCGACACAAAACTAAGCAAAAAGAGAGAGGTGCTTTGGTTCGATGAAAGAAATAGTGGATACAGCCAGAGCATAAAAAGCTGATTATAAGCTAATTATAAAATAAAAACAGGCTTAAAAAGTGGATGAAATACAAAGATATTAGCGAATATTACGAACCATATTTTCAAAGTCATCACGCGAAACCTGGGCTTTATTCTTCACTTTAGCGCGATAATTATAAATGGTATTGACCGAATAACGCAAGAACTCGGCTATCTGCGAACTATCTTCAATACCTAGGCGAACAAGAGCAAAAATACGTAATTCCGTGTTAAGCAATTCTCCTTTTTTAGGTAGGATAGCAGCATCGGGTTGCAACAATTCATTGAATCGTTTCACAAAATCAGGAAACAATTGCAAGAAAGCAGAGTCAAAGTTATCATATAGTTCTTTCAACTCCAAGTCGAGTGTATCTTGAGAGCGTGCAATGCGCAAAAGTTCAGCAGTCTGGCCGCCCGATATTTTCTTACTGACCATGCGACGATAAGCATCCAACTTGTCTATGTAAGTAGAGCATAACTTGATAAAACGGCCAATGTACTCTTCTTTAATTTGGTTGGACTCGGAAAGTTCTATATTGGTTGACTGCAAGCAGCCATTGATTTGTTTCAGTTCCTCATTTAATGCCTTAAGTTGTTCGTTAACTTGCTGCAGGTTATTCCTTGCTACCGAAAGCTTTTTCATCTGACAATAAATGTATGCTAAAGCAACAAATAACAGAATAACCAATGCACTAATCAGCATCAGGTAATTCTCTAACTGCCTATTCTGTCGTTCTATTTTTGCCTGATACGTTTTATCTATAAGAGATAGAATACCTGCACTTTGCAAGCTTCTCAAACGCGCATTATAGAAATTTGTTTCATCCCAGGAAAAGCGTATGTAATGATAAGCCCGCTCCACGTCTCCGTCTTCATAAAGTAACTGCGCCAGCATCCATAAGGAAGCATGGTCTTTTATAGCCGATTGAATATCTGAAAGAGCCGAAAGAGCCAGAAATTTCTTTTCTTGATTCCGATCACCATTTTGTTGAAAAGCCAGGGCTCTATGAAATGTTATCAAAGCATACTCCGGTGTTCCAGACTTAACTTTGGAGAGCCGCATATCATTTACTTGAAGTGCTTCGGCAAATTCACTATTGTCTCTATAGGCTGTTTCTTTCATTGACAGATACAAATCCGTAGAATGATCAACCACATGGAAAAGAGAATCTTTGTACGCATCAGATATTTTTCGGTAACCTGCAGAACTAACCTTGTCTTGCGTATAAAAGGCCAATTCACCGTACACATGATCGAAGCAAGAATAATAATCTGTAAGAAACCGAGCGTTTATAGTACCACGATCAATACTTTCGAGAATATCTACGGCCTCTTTATACATCCCTGAAGACGCCAGCTGATAGGACAGCAAAAGCTTACTTTCATCTTGCTTCATGCGATCGTTCATTTTACCGGCTAACTCAATATTCTTATTTAGATAATGAATGGCAGAATCACAAATATAAGCCCTATACTCTTTATAAAGCTTCCTATTCCTCTCATACAAAGATGTAAGGGAAGTAGCAGGTGGGGTATTCCTTTTAAGTTCATCAATACGCACTTCTTTCTTCATACTGAAAGAACGATGAACTGCAATAATTTTATCGAGTTCATTCAGCAGGGAATCGACCTCATTACCTGCACATATATAGGAGGGAGTAAACACCAAAAAGGCAAAAAAGAGCCTTGTTTTCATTTTAAACATCTTTGTTTTCATACTATACAAGATAGGTATAGGGCAAATATAGTAACATTTGTCTGTTCTGAGACCAAATTCAGTGATTTTATCTGGGGCACCCATTCAACAAAGCGATTCTTCAATTTGTTTATGTATTGAAAGACAAGCATTTACGGATTATTGACCTTTAAATCATTCCACCATGAAAATGTCTGTAAACTCCTCCATTATCCTCTTCATCGTTTTTCTATTCAGTTTAACGAATCACTCTATACGTGCCCAAGAGAATGAGGATGTATTTGTAATCAGCGGAATCGTAAAAAGCCAAAAGAATAAACGTCCGCTCGAATACGTAAACGTTTCTGTGCCCGGAAGTAATGTGGGTACCATTACAAACTCTGATGGAGCCTTTACGCTGAAAGTAAAGAAAAGCTTGCATGCGCATCTTATAGAGATATCACACATCGGTTACGAAACGAGCACTATTCATATCAATCAGAAAGATGTAGATGATAGGGTGATTTATATTACGCCGAATACTGTGGTGTTAAATGAGGTGGTAGTAAAGCCGGTAGATGCACGCAAAATCGTTGAACAGGCATTGGAGCGTATCCCGGAAAATTACAACGATAAGCCTGCCATGTACACTGGATTTTACAGAGAAACTTCTCAAAAAAGAAAAAAATACATCAGTATCTGTGAAGCGGTAATCAACGTCTACAAATCGGCCTACACGGAAGATATCAGCAAAGATAGAGTGAAAGTCTTCAAAGGAAGACGGTTGTTAAGTCCCCACGAAGGAGATACTCTTGCCATTAAACTATTGGGAGGCCCCACACAGGCAATCTTTATCGATATGGTTAAAAATCCGGATGTGTTGCTCAGCAAGGATTGTTTGATGTATTACAATTATACATTCAATGATTACGTAAACATTGACAACAGACCACATTATGCTATCCGTTTTGAACCGCGTATGATGCTGGATGAACCATTGTATCAGGGTACACTGTATATTGATAGGGAAACTCAGGCCATTACACGCATGGAGTTTGCACTCGACATGCGTGATAAGATCAAGGCCACGTCTCTTATTCTACGAAGTAAGCCGGCTGGACTCCGATTTAAACCCGAAAACTTATCTTATCTGGTTACTTACAGACAAATGGGCGGACGCACTTACTTGAATTATGTGCGTACTGAAATAAAATTCAAATGTGACTGGAAGCGTAAACTCTTCTCGACGGGATACACGGTTATCTCTGAAATGGTAATGACTGACCGGATCGACAATGCTGCATCTACCATCACTTATAGGGAAAGTTTCAAGGCCAATCAAGTTCTTTCAGAGAAGGTATTGAATTTTTATGATGAAGATTTCTGGGAAAGCTACAACATTATTGAGCCGACTGAATCATTGGAAAATGCAGTCAACAAGCTCAAAAAAAGCTATAAATAGTTGATTTTGTGTTGGTGATTCTCTCTTGTGAATCTCTGAGAAGATGAATGTGAATTATCTTTTCAGAGATTCATTTTATTACGCAACTCAACAGACTTTGGTTTTACTTATAAATGAGTGTTGAAAGCTGCTCCTCCCCAAACAACTCATTAGCAATTTCAAGCAATTCTGATGAAGTAATGCTTTCTATTCGTTTATAGACGGCCTCGGATGCTTCGTATCTGTTATAATGAAGGAAGGTCTTTGCCATTCCCAAAGCGTTATTCTCGTTATTATCGGAGGCCACTCCGATTTGCCCAATCAATTGCTTTTTGGACGCTGCAAGTTGAGAAGGTGTCAATTTCAAATCACATAACTTCTTCAATTCCTTGTACGTGAGGGTCAAACACCGGTCAACATCATTGGGATCTGTACCAAAATAAATGCAGAAAATACCTGTATCCGTGTACGAAGTCAAATTAGATTCCACACTGTAAACAAGGCCTTTACGCTCACGCAAAGAAACATTCAAACGGCTATTCATGCCGGGACCTCCAAGCATGTTATTCAATAAATATAAACCCGTACGCTTGTTGTTATGCGCATCATATCCTCGGTTGCCAACCATTACATGAGCCTGATGTGTCTCTTTATGGATCAATTTATGCTGAGGAACATAAAGGGGCGGCATAATGCGTTCGGAAATCCGATCGCTCAATGTCAAGTGCCCCGTATACTTCTCTGCCAAACGTATTACTTTCTTGAAATCAACATTTCCAAGAACAAAAAAGACCATATTGGATGGTTGATAATAATTGCTCCAGAAACGTATAATATCTTCACGCGTTATCTGGTTCAGCGATTGAGGGTTTCCTAGAATGTTACGCCCTAAGGAATGATCCTTGAAAATCATGTCTTCGAAGTCATCGAAAATAAGTTCGGAAGGATTATCTTCGTACGATTGAATCTCATCTAAAATGACCTCTTTTTCTTTATCAAGTTCATGATCGGGAAAGGTTGAGTGAAACACCATATCACTCATAAGCTCTACCGCTCGATCCAAATCTTCTGTCAGGAACGATGCGTAAAGGACTGTTTCTTCTTTGTTGGTATATGCATTCAAATCTCCTCCTACATTTTCCATGCGGTTTAAGATATGCCATGCGCGCCGGTGAGTAGTACCTTTAAAAATAAGATGCTCAACCAAATGGGCCATTCCCTGCTCAGAGGAGTTTTCATCGCGGGTACCGGCATCTACAGCAAAGCCGGCATAAGTTACTTTTGAGACCGACGATTCATGAATGATGCGAAGACCATTGGGCAATGTATACTGATTATAATTCATTGTTTTCTAATTGGTTATTGGTACAAGAGCACAAAAATACAACAAAACTTATTGCCATTTATAGGAAATTGCAGATATTTGCAGGCTATAATACATCAAGCTTAATGGAAAAGATAGGAATATTTTGCTCTGCATCCAACAGATTACCATCTGTATATGTGGAAATTACGCGTCAACTTGGCGAGTGGTTAGGTAAAGAAAAAAAGACAATTATATACGGAGGAGCAAATTTAGGATTGATGGAGGACATTGCTTCGGCAGCTAAGGCAAACGGAGCTACACTCATAGGAGTTGTTCCTAAGATACTCGAAAAGAATGGCAAAGTAAGTACTCTTCCCGACAGACTGATACACACAGTTAACCTGAGTGACCGAAAAGACGTTATTGTTGAAGAGTCTGATATACTTGTAGCTCTTCCGGGTGGAATTGGTACGTTAGACGAGGTTTTCCATGTAATGGCAGCCTCAACCATAGGATACCATCACAAAAAAGTCATCTTTTATAATGTAAACGGCTTTTATGATACTTTACTGAAAGCTTTGCAGCAGATGGCTCAAGCCCAATTTATTCGTGGGTTAGAAAAGAATGAGTACTACTTGGTAGCAAATTCATTCAACGAACTGATAAACATCTTGAAAAAACCTAATTTAACTGATAATAATGATTGAATCGATTCAAACTCTCTTGCAGAAAGAGGCAAACGCCGTTCTTAACATTCCGGTAACTGATGCATACGAAAAAGCGGTTGAACTTATTGTAGAGCAAATACACCGAAAGAAAGGAAAGTTAGTCACTTCAGGTATGGGTAAGGCCGGTCAAATTGCCATGAACATTGCCACAACTTTCTGCTCCACAGGAGTTCCTTCTGTTTTTTTGCACCCTAGCGAGGCACAGCACGGTGATTTGGGCATTTTGCAAGAAAACGACTTGCTGTTACTTATATCTAACTCAGGCAAAACAAGGGAGATTGTTGAACTCACCCAATTGGCACATAATCTGAATCGTAATCTGAAGTTTATTGTCATTACCGGAAATGCCGACAGTCCACTTGCCAAAGAGTCGGACGTATGCCTTTGTACCGGTAAACCCGATGAAGTTTGCACATTGGGCATGACTCCAACCACGTCAACAACTGTGATGACTGTAATAGGAGATATATTGGTTGTTCAGACTATGAAGCAAACAAAATTCACAATCGAAGAATATTCCAAACGTCATCATGGAGGTTATTTAGGTGAAAAATCAAGAGAACTATGCGTAAAGTAATCGGAATAGGAGAAACCATTCTCGACATCATTTTCAAAAAAGACAAGCCATCGGCTGCTGTTCCGGGAGGTTCCGTCTTCAACGGCATGATTTCCTTGGGGAGAATGGGTGTGGATGTACGTTTTATAAGCGAAACTGGCAATGACCGGGTTGGAAGAACCATTCTTGATTTTATGCAGGAAAACGGGATATCAACTGATCACGTAAATGTGTTTCCTGACGGTAAATCACCAGTATCTTTAGCATTTCTAAACGATAAAAGTGATGCGGAGTACATTTTTTATAAAGAATATCCCAAACAACGATTGGATGTAATTTTTCCACAAATTAATGAAGATGATATTGTTGTTTTCGGCTCTTTTTATGCCTTAAACCCGGTTCTTCGAGATAAGATGACCGAGCTACTTGAGTTAGCAAAAGAACGAAAAGCCATTATCTACTATGATCCTAATTTCAGGAGCACACATAAAGATGAAGCCATGAAACTGGCTCCTACCCTTATAGAAAATTTAGAATATGCTCATATTGTCAGAGGCTCATCAGAAGACTTCTTCTATATGTATGGACTGCAAGATGTTGATAAAGTATACAAGGACAAAATAAAATTTTATTGCCCTAACTTTATCTGCACATCGGGCGCAAACAATATTACATTACGTACCAATTGTTTATCAAAAGAGTATTCTGTAACTCCATTGCAAGCTGTGAGTACAATTGGAGCTGGAGACAACTTTAATGCGGGTCTTATTTACGGACTGCTCAAATATGATGTCAGATTACGAGATCTGGACAATCTTGATGATGCTCAGTGGGACAGGGTTATAGCTTGTGGGAAAGATTTTTCAGCCGAAGTTTGCAAAAGCTTCAACAACAGCATCTCTGTTGAGTTTGCAGAAGCCTACAAAAAATAAAAGAGAAACCGTATGCGTGTTTCATACGGTTCTCTTTTTCTAACTGTTATTTCGTAAACCTCCAATAATCAAAATACATAATGTTGCTGGCAGCTCTTCCTTTAAAAACAAAGAAAACATCATGAATTCCAGTTATAGGAGTAACATGGGTCTCAATCAAAGCCCATCGATCACTGCCTCCGGTACATGGAACCTTTATTGTACCAACTAAGGGCCCATCTATCTTATCTAACCGAATTTCCATTTCAACGTTGCCATTGTGGGTTGTCCCTACTCTGGCTATGAAGCTTCTAGCAGCAGTCTTCTGAAAATCTACGTTCCTTACTTTCGTGTAACTACCGTTTGTTGTTGCAGTAACAAAGACTCCCACACGCTGATCATGTCCGGACTTAACGCCCTCGGACCAAGCAATCGTTTCCGCTTCTGTCTTCACATAAGGATTCAGTGTTCCCAAAGGTTTCGAAACACCATTCGTCATCTTTAGTTGAGGTAATGACTTATCTTTGTTTATTGCGAGTTCTTCAACACATACTGAACGAGTAAACCCGCTTCCACCGGGTAGAGCCCCATTGTGATAAAAAAGATAAGTGTTGCCTTTAAAATCAATTATCCCGGGATGATTGGTAAAACTACGTCCCTCAGCAGGCATTAATACTCCACCGTATTTCCAAGGACCAGTTGGGCTGTTACTAGTTGCGTAGCCTAAATGCTCGGGAATTGGGCCGGCAGCAAATAAAAGATAATACAATCCATTGCGCTTGTAAAGCCAAGGTCCTTCTTCGTAAAGCGTAGCTCTTTCTGGATTTCCTTCGCGCTTGCCAAAAGACTCTACTGTCATGGGGACACTTACAATATCTCCTTTATACGAAATCATATCCTCATTCAGTTTGACGTAATAACAGTTTGGATTTCCCCAATAGAGATACGCTTGACCATCATCATCGATAAATACAGTAGGATCAATATCACCTTTCCCGCTTTTAACAAGTGGTTTACCCAACGGATCTATAAAAGGACCATAAGGACTATCGGCAACTGCCACACCAATAGCACCTTGGTTGTCTTGTCCCGTTAACGGAACATACATGTAAAAACGGCCGTTGCGTTCTATGCATTGGGCAGCCCAGGCGTTTGCTTTCCCCCAGCTAAAATCCGTATATTTTAAAACAGTTCCGTGATCAGTCCAGTTTACCATATCTGTTGTTGTGTAAAGTCGCCAATCATTCATTGTAAACCAAGTGGAACCATCTTCATCGTGAGTCGTATATAGATAAACCTTATCGTTATATACCATAGGAGCCGGATCGGCCGTATATAATGTTTGAATGATAGGATTCTGAGAAAAACCTTTTAATGCAAACATCAATAAAAACAATAATAAGAAAGATTTGTGTTTCATTTCGATAACTTTAAATATGCATATCAATTATTTGAATTCCCAATAATCGAGTTTGAATAAATCATTTGCCTTTTTGCCTTTAAAGCATAGGTATAGATCGTGTATCTGTTTGGCTCCTTTTATGGAACATGACATCAGTTCATATATATCAGAACTACCAGTAGGTTTCACTTTAACCGTTCCAACTAATGGTCCGTCAGCACCATCCAAACGAATTTCAATAAGACCTTCCATGCTATCACATGCAGCGTTAACTATAAATTCCTTAGCACCTTTCGCTCCAAAATCAACACCACGAACGCACAGATATTCATTGTTATCAATATGAGTGAGGTACATTTTATTATTTGCTGATTCTTCCGTTTTTAGTCCATAGCCCCAAGCCATAGTCACAGCCTGTACTTTCCGATAAGGATTGAAAAAGCCTATTTGTTCGAGCTTCGTTTCTGACCAATAAGGAACTTCATTGATTGTTCCGTCCGGATTATAAGTCATTTTAGCAACTGAAACAGAACGCCGTTCACGATGTTCAGGCGTTTCTCTTCGAAGCAAGTCATAATTTAACCCAAATACATAAGAATTCCCTTTATAATCAATGATTCCTGGATGATTGCCTCTGGATTTTTCTGTAGGCCGCATAATGTATCCTTTGGTTTCCCAAGGACCGGTAGGTGTATTACTCATTGCATAACCAATCCCCTCGGGACAACAAGTAGAAGCAAAAGCCATGTAATAATGCCCGTTACGTTTATATGTCCAGGGACCTTCCTGATAATGTTTCGGGCGTTCGCTCAATTTAACAATATCACCTGAGTAGGAAATCATGTCCTCGTTGAGCTTTACATAATAAACATTGGGATTTCCCCAATACATATAAGCCTGACCATCATCATCAATGAACACTGTAGGATCAATATCATCCCAATGTTCTTTTTGCCATACCAAAGGTTTATTTAGAGGATCTTTAAATGGACCATAAGGACTATCAGCAACCAAGACCCCTATTCCATTGCCGTGTATGGGGCAATACATGTAGAACTTGCCATTGCGTTCAATAACTTGTTCTGCCCAAGCGCCGTTATCTCGTTTCACCCATTCAAAGCTTTTCAAAGATGCCACAGTTCCGTGATCTGTCCAGTTAACCATATCCGTAGAGGTGTAAAGCAACCAATCAAGCATCTTAAATCCTTCGGCATCATCCTCATCGTGAGTTGTATATAGAAAAACCGTGTCATTATAAACCATAGGAGCCGGATCTGCCGTGTACTTCGTTTGAATAATGGGATTCTGAGCAATTCCCGTTGTGGCAGTCAAAGCCAATAGCAATGACAAGCCTGATAAAAATAACTTCTTCATTCGGTATTAATATAGGTTGATTTTATTTATAATTTCACTGCCAATTTACGGCCGTTATATTCAATACATTGTTCCTTAGCAGTTTCTATTATCCCAACTCCGGAACCTTTGCCAACCTTTACCAATCGTAATTTACGGGAGGTTGGCATCCCTGGAAACGTACCATTACGATCAGAAACTGTTAATGTATTCTGTTTGTCGTTCCAGTCTAAGCGATAGGTAGAACAGGAACCTTGTTCATACTTGTAATTATCACCTTCGTCTTCATATACAGTAAACGAACCATCGGCACCCGGATAAATGCGTATTTCCCATTCGCCATCCTTTTTTTCAGATGTATATTGCATAACTGGTCCCATAGGAATAATTGCCCCCTGCCTTACAAACAAAGGGATTTTATCAATAGTAGCGTCAGCTTTAACCCATTGCCCCCCTTTTAAAGCTGTTCCCGTCCAGAAATCAATCCAATCTGCACCTAAAGGCAAATAAACACGACGACTCTTATCTGCATTCTCCAGAGGAGTAGAATTAGTAGTGAAATACATTGGGTTCGTAACCGGAGCAACTAAGAAGGAAGGTCCAAACATAAATTCGTCTTTCAAATCAGCGACACCTGCATCTGAAGAAAAATCAAAAGACAAGGCCCGTGTCATTGTATAACTTTCACAATACACCTTTCCGGCTAAAGAATAAATATACGGAAGCATGCGATACCGCAAGTGAAGCATACTTATCAAACTATCGTAGAAAGGCTCGCCCGGCTTACCAAAGCGCCATACTTCACGAGGTGTATCAGTTCCATGGCTTCTGAAAACCGGAAGAAATGCTCCAAACTGAAACATTCGTGTATATAATTCGCGATATCCCATATCATCCACTCCTTTGTCATAATCACCTTTCCAAAACCATTGAGGTCCCTTTTTAACAAAAAAGGCACCAATATCTATTGACCAATAGGGGCAACCGGTAGCCATAAAATTCAGTCCGGCAGGAATCATTTGTGCAAAAGACTTCCATGTGGCATGTGTATCTCCATTCCAAGTAATGGTTGAAAAGCGTTGCTGCCCCGCATAGCTAGACCGAGTGAGATTAACAACTCGCTTGGATGCATTTGTGGCACGTTGATTTTCATAAATACCCATGGCGTGATACAAAGAATACAACTGACTACGCTCCGCTCCTAAAGCATCACTCAATATTTCTGTATTCAGTTTCCAACGCCTCTCATGACTGTCCGGGCCATAACTGGCATCCATAAATTTCCAATCAGCGTCCAATGGTTCAGACGAGTCACACCACCAAGCGTCAAAGCCATTACTAAAGAATTCCTTGTTTGCATAGTTCCAATACAAGTCTCTTCCCAAAGGATTAAATGCATCATAAACAGTTGTGCCGTTGAAAAGCAGTCCTTTCTGTTTAAAATCATCAGTTTGAGGACTATTCACCGCATTAGGCCAAATTGAAATCATCAATTTAGCATTCATCGCATGAATTTCGTCGGCCAGCTTCTTTTTATCAGGATAAAAGGTCGGGTTCATGCTCATACGCCCCCACTGACCATCAGGCCAATAATTCCAATCCTGAACAATCATATCAACAGGAATCTGTTTTTGACGAAACAGCTTTAACGTGTTTATTAAATCATCCGAACTCACATACCGTTCTTTTGATTGAATATAGCCAAAAAGATAAAGAGGCATCATGGGCGATTTACCCGTTAGCAGACGATAATTGGCAATCACAGCATCCATTGTCTTTCCCTTCATAAAATAATAGTCTATCTGCTTGGCAGCCTCCAGTTCCACATAGCCCACCTCTTCTGTATCTCGAAACAGCATACTGCATCCGGCATCAAACAATAATCCGTAACCGGCTGTTGAGTTGATCACCGGAACCATCGCTTTGAGATTATGTTGGCACAGATACAGTTCTTTTCCTTTCAGATTCATATAATCTTCCATGTGTGATCCCAGACCGTAAAGTGCTTCCGAAGGCATCCAGCGAAAGTTCATCTTGTACTTCCAACTAGCCCCCACTGTGTCGCGAGTCAATACCGTTTTAACCTCTATATCGCCATTAGCTGTTTTTTCTACTCGCTTTGACGCCTCATCATAAGTAACTCGCTCCGTGAACACTTTAGTGCCGACTCTTGGAATCATAGCATCTTCACGCAACAAAGCTGAACCGTTTGTATCAAAATACGAAATAGCCCCTGTCCGAATATCTATCTTGACAATTAAACTATCCGACTTTAACCAAAAATGTTGCGCCTCTTTTCGATGAGAAAAGCGAACCCTCTCCTGGTTACGAGGGACACAAACATCTGTTCCGTTACCAACAAATTTAGCCTCTTTGGTGTATTGCACCCTTACTATATCCGGAGTCACAAAATCAACCTGCAACATTCCTTCTTTTAAAGTACAAAAGATGCCATTAGCAGAAAATGTTGATTGAATGACTTGGGAAGAAAGGCTTGTTACACTTGTTAGCCCTAGTAACACGACAGTCGATCTTAGTATGAAAGTTCGAATTAACAACTTCTTCATTGATCTTATAATTTAGAAATTAACACGCAGACAACAAGCCTCAAGTCAAAATGAAACCGTCACTTTTTTCCCGTTATAATGAACTATTTTCTGTTTTCCATCTTGTAGAACAACCTTAAAAGTTCTATTCTTTAGCATACCGGGATAGCTCCCTTTAGTGTCTCCAATGGTTAACTTACGACCAGAATCATGCCATTTCATGGGGATTTCAATATATGCTCCTTTTTCGTAGTTATAATTATCGAATTCATCTTCATAAAGGGTAAAAGAGCCATCAGCACCAGTGTAAACACGTAGTTCGAGCTGATCCCACGATTTTTCAGTAGCATATTGCACATCGGGGCCCATCGGAATAATACTACCTGCCTTTACAAATAATGGAATGGCATCAAGGCTTGTTTCTTTCGTTATTTCCTGACCACCCACCTGTTTCTGATTTGTCCAAAAGTCATACCAAACAGCACCAGCCGGAAGATATATCTTAGTCGTTTTTGTTTCAGCAAAGTTAGTTAGGGTATTATTACCAACCTTCTTTGCTGAGTCTCTGTTCCAGCCCTCTTCTTCGGAAACTTTGACTGCCTTTTCAGGCGTATATTGTGGATGAACAATAGGAGCTACAAGTAGTGACTTACCAAACATATATTGATCATTAATATCCCATACCTTTTTATCGTCAACAAAATCCATGACCAATGCCCGCATAAAAGTCGACTGATTGTTTGTAACGTCCCATGAGGTAGAATAAATATAAGGCAACAATGAATATCTCAATTTTATCATCTTTTCAATGGCATCATACACAGGCTCACCTTTCACACCGAAATTATAAATTTCTCTCGGCACATCTGTACCGTGTGAACGCATCATGGGTGTAAATGCACCAAATTGCAACCAACGCACATACAACTCCTGAAACATGGGGTTTTTAGAACCTGACCCATCATTCCATGATTTGTTATAATGTCCGGCAAAAAAACCGCCAATATCACTATTCCAATGCGGCATACCACAAAGAGAGAAGTTCAGTCCTGCCGGTATCTGGTTACGAAGACTCTCCCAAGTAGAAGCCACATCACCTGTCCATACGTTTGCTCCATAACGCTGTTGGCCTACGAAACCTGAACGCGTAAGTATAAACACACGTTTATCATTTGACACCGCACGCTGATGAGTATACACTCCTCCAACCGTCATTAGAGGATAGATATTCCGTACTTTACGAAAAGAACCTAAAAAAGTTTTAGTATCCATATCTTCAGGCTTCCAGTCGAGATGATCAGGTTCTGTTGAGTCCATCCACCAACCATCCATTCCTTTTTGGAAGATACCTTCATTCAGATACTTCCAATAGATATTGCGAGCCTCGGGATTATAAGCATCATATACGCGTACTCCGGAAGGGTAATCCATCTCGGGCGGCCAAGTCTCAAGACCCGATTGAGGCCAAGTTGAAATATTAAACAACATGCCCCTCTTATCCATTTCTTTGTAAGGCTTGGTCATTGGACCGAATGAAGACCATATGGAAATAACCATGTGAGCATTCATGTTATGCACCTCGTTAATCATTCTTTGAGGATCACTGAATGAGGGATTTTTAAACTCCATTGCATTCCAAAGATAATTATTCCCCCAATATTGCCAATCTTGTATGATTCCATCAAGAGGCACTCCTAATTCACGGTATTTTTTAACAACACCTACAGTCTCCTCTTGACTTTTGTATCTCTCTTTGCTTTGCCAAAACCCGTATGTCCATAACGGAAACATAGGCACCTCTCCAGTCAGGTAGCGCATTTGTGCAATTACCCCATCGGCATTGGCGCCATACATAAAATAATAATCAATACAATCAGCTACCTCAGAACGGAAAGATGTTTCAGACTCATTATCAGTAAAAAGCGTGGGAGAATAGTTATCCCAAAAAAGCCCATAGCCTTTTGTTGACTGAAAGAAAGGAGATACATCTTCAACATTCCCTTGAATTAGATTCTTGGTCATGTTGCGCTGAATCATTTTACCGTTTTGCAACTGTCCCAAACCATAAATGCCCTCTTCTTTATCTAGCAAAAAAGGTTGGTAAGCAGTATATGTTTTTACTCCTGCATCGTTGAAGTCAATAAACTTTGGACCTGTTTCTTTTTCCGTCAATAAAATTTCACCCTTACTAGTCTGGTAAGTTATTGCCCCTGTTTGAGTATTCACACAAACCTTAATAGATCCGGAACTCAATATAATTTGGTAATCTTTCGCTGTCGTTTGGAAATTAACCTTTTGAGGTTTAGCTATTACAGAGACGCTCTCTTTAGTGTACACATGACCTTGCGGAGCTTTCACTACTCTTACAACAGATGGTGTAATAAATTGCAATTCCAGATCAATACCTCCTTGAGAAGTTTTGACACCTGATGATGTCTTTTGGTAATCTTGCGCCAACAGAGTTGACACTCCCAAACACAAAATAAGAAATAAGCTACATGTTCTCATCGTATTATGATTAATCTATTTTACAATCAAAACTCCACCGTTACAAGGTATTGATAACTGAACTTCCTGTTTTTTATTCATTTTGACTTGCTTTGTACTACCTTCCAACTGCAAGTTATCGGTATAGATCTGTACAGATTCGCCGGCTGATATCATTGGCAAATGAACTTTAACATTCAGTGTTTCCTTTTGGGCATTAACCCCCGCAATATACCATTTATCGGCATGGCGACGTGCTAAAATGATATATTTTCCAGGATAACCGTCAATGTAACGTACTTCATCCCATGTAGTAGGAACTTGCTTCATAAAGTCAATGGCCCATGAAGGTGCATCTGTCAAGTTATTAGGCGCCAAGGCAAAATGCTGGACCGGACTCTGGAACAAAACAGCAGTAGCCAATGCAAAAACATCGGAAGTCACCCTACGGCTACCTCTTGGGGCGTTGTTTGCATTATAATATTTATTTAAGGCACTTCCTCCAAAGTCCATACTGCCCACAGTGTTTCTAATAAAAGGATGCAGGCAGGCGTTAAACGCTTCATTGTCACAACTTCCTTGAGAGAAATGAAGATTTTCACTGGCTAGTACCGCTTCGGCAGACGCAAAATTAGGATACATTTTTTCCCAGCCCCGAGGTAAAGTACATCCATGGAACACAACAAGCAGTCCATACTCATTGGCATCAGCCAAAATATCTTCATACAGTTGCATGGTATGCTGTTTGTCGCCACCAAAGAAATCAACTTTTATGCCCCTAATCCCAATACTTTGCATCCATTTCATCTCTTTGCGTCGCGCAATGGCATTGTCCATAAAGCCACGAGGCGACTGAGGAGCATCATTCCAATAGCCATTAGAATTATACCACAAATAAAGAGCTACTCCTTTACTTGCAGCGTATTGCGCTAGTTTTGCAATTTTATCACGCCCTATTTGTGTATCCCAAAGTGCATCAATCAATACCGATTGGAATTTCATTGCTGCAGAAAAATCAATATAACGAATTTGCTCATCGTAAACAGTGCTACCATCCATTCCAATAATCCAACTCCACGAGCCACCGCCGTATACATATTCCTTTGAAGCGTCATACAACGGACTTAATACATCAAAAGGAACTGTGGTTTCCACAATAGGAGCCAATGTTTCGCCTACTGTAATTGTTCGCCAGGGAGTTTCGCCCGGCAATGCAACACCCGGTGCAACAGTGCCGTTACCATTGCACTCGCCTGTTTGAGGAAAACCTATGGTGTATAATCCATCAGTCTTTCCAAGTAAACGACTTCCGCAATAACTGCCGTTCACTCCTGTTTCAGAGATCAAAACCCATCCCTTATTACCATTCTTGAAAAGGCATGGGAACGTATAACCTTCACCCCAGCCATTTTTGCCCAAAGCATCATCTACCGTATAAGGAGTTTCGTAACTGGGAGATGTACGAGCAAATCCACCCATTGGTTTACTTTGAGGGCAAAGGAAAGTTGTTGTGCCTTCAGGAAGAACAAATCCGGTAACTTCTTCTTGAACGACACAACTATGGGTTTCACCTTGAGAGAATATCTTATATTTAAAAGCTACATCCTTATTACTGATACGAAATACAACATCAAATATACGTTTCCCTTGTTGCATAAATGAGCAAACAGCTTCTGTAGCGGTATAATGAACCTTACTTTGTTTAATGTTGCGCAACTGATAAGTTTCATCAATAGCCGACGTCTTTACATCTCCGGAAAAATACATGTTATGAGAAAAATCACCGATATTTGTTCGTAATCCTAACGGAGACGGTTTCAGGAAAAGGATACCATTGTAGTTAACTGAATATGACGGGGAACCATTTTCGTCGGAAACCACCACTAATAATCTGCCGTCAGGGCTTTTAAACTCTTTCTTCTCAGCATTACAAATTGTAAACACCTGAAGCAATGTCATCACTAAAAATAGCTTTTTCATACTGTTGTTTTTCATTATACTAAAAATAGAGAGACAAATATAGTAGCTATTTGAAGAGTAAGTCCAAAGAGGTGTTACATGTTTCTTTTGTGACGTTACGAGATTCCGTCTAAATGCACCTTTTCCGATAAATATTCCCCTAATTTATGATTTTCGCAGTCTATTTTTGCACCTTGAAGTTATCTCAAGAATACTATGAATAGACAAGTAAATAGCCCGATACAAACTTTTTCGGATAAATATCTCATCCAAATACTCTTTCTATTATTGATATGGGGAGGCGTGTGTAAAGCTACCGCATCTAACTTAGTTGCTTTTCCCGGTGCAGAAGGCTTTGGTAGATATGCCACTGGTGGACGCGGTGGAAAAGTGTATCATGTCACTACACTACAAGATGGACTAGAAAAAGGCACTTTACGTCATGCAGTTATGCAGAAAGGAGCACGTACAATCGTCTTTGATATTGCTGGAACAATCTTTCTAAATAACAATTTAAGAATTGTAAGTGGTGATTTAACCATTGCCGGACAAACGGCACCCGGACAAGGAATTTGCATTGCACGCTATCCGGTTACCATTCAGGCTGATAATATTATAGTTCGCTATCTACGTTTTCGTGTTGGCAACGAAGGAGGAGGTGAACCTGACGGACTAGGCAGTACGGATTGTAAAAACGTAATTATTGACCATTGCTCCATTAGTTGGTCTGTAGACGAATGCTGTTCTGTTTACGGAGGAGAAAATCTAACAGTACAGTGGTGTTTGATTTCTGAAAGTCTTCGCACAGCGGGACATGCTAAGGGAAGACATGGTTACGGCGCAATATGGGGAGGAGATAAAGCGTCTTTCCACCATAACTTACTAGCTCACCACGAAAGTCGGGTACCCCGACTCGGACCACGCCCAAGCACCCAACAACGTGAACATGTAGATATGCGCAATAATGTATTCTACAACTGGGCGGGTAACGGATGTTATGGAGGAGAAGGAATGAAAGTGAATATCGTTAACAACTATTACAAACCCGGTCCGGCTACACCCAAAAATCAACCAATTCGCTATCGCATAGCCTCAATAGGAGTTCGTACAACAAAATACTGTCATCGAGCAGATGGAAGTCCTAACGTCTGGCACCCTATGGAACACGTTTGGGGAAAATTTTATGTAACAGGAAATGTTATTGAGGGACACCCCGAAGTCAGTCGTGACAATTGGACAAAAGGTATTTACGAACAAATAGACAAGAATGCTTGCGACAACACCTTTACAGATCAAGTAAAACAAGACATGCGTTTATCAGAGCCATTGTTTGCAGACGTCATTACGACTCATGGGGCAGAAGAAGCATATAATCTCGTATTAAAAAAAGCCGGTTGTTCCATCCAACGTGACCTCATAGACAAAAGAATTATTCGTGAAACCCAAACGGGTACAGCACAGTACATAGGAAGTGTGACTCCAAATGCAAAAGATTCTCCAGGGCTGATAGATATGCCCTCTGATGCAACACCCGAAGGAACAACCAATCCCTGGCCGGTACTAACAAACGGGGGAACTACCGCAGCTAATATAAAAGACACTGACGAAGATGGAATATCCGACAGCTGGGAAATGAAGCACGGTTTAAATAGTAAAGATGCTTCAGATGGGTATAAAACGAATCTAAATAAAGAAGGATATACAAACCTCGAAGTATACATAAATAGTTTAGTCAGTGAATAATTAACGAGTAAACAGAAATCTATTTAACAAGTTGAAAATAATTAATTGTTTAACCAAAGTAATGCTATCATGAAACAAAAAAATGAAAAGTTGAGAAGCAAATTACTTCTTTTGTTTGTACTATTATTAATGGTACCCATTGGAGTATTTGCTCAAAACATGACGGTAAAAGGTTCGGTGGTTGACTCACAGGGTGAACCTATCATCGGAGCTTCAGTAGTAGAGAAAGGCAATAATTCAAACGGTGTAATCACCGATTTGGAAGGGCAGTTTTCTCTTACCCTCCGCAAAGGAAAGCGAGTCGTCATTTCCTACGTAGGAATGGAGACACAAGAAGTAGATGCTGTAGCCGGCAAAACACTAAAAGTTATTCTCAAAGATGACTCACAAGCAATCGAAGAGATCGTTGTTATTGGTTACGGCAGTAAGGCACGAAAAGACTTAACAGGTTCTGTTGGTTCTATTTCCGGAGCCAAACTAGCAGCGGTACCTGTCACATCTGCAGCTGTAGCTTTGCAAGGAAAAATAGCCGGCGTGCAAGTGACTACCGTGGATGGTGCACCGGGAGCAGACATCAATATTCGCGTACGTGGAGGAACGTCCGTTACCCAAAGCAACGAACCACTTTATATTGTTGATGGTTTTCAAACTGACAACATAAATGATATCCCCCCCGCAGATATTGCTTCGATAGATGTTTTAAAAGATGCATCTTTGACTGCTATTTACGGTGCAAAAGGTGGTAACGGTGTAGTTGTTGTTACTACAAAATCAGCCCAACAAGGTAAAGTATCAGTTGGATTCAATGCACAAATGTCAATTAGCAAATTAGCGAAAAAGCTTGATCTAATGGACACATATGATTTTGTACGTTATCAATATGATTGGGCTGCAGCAAACGGAACACGTAGTTCAAATGCAAAATATTATCGAGCTAATTTCGGTAACCCTCTTGATCTTGACATCTATCAACGAGCCACAACACGCGATTGGCAAGACGAAGTTATGAGCGAAACACCATTTAATTATTCCACCAACTTTACCGTAGGAGGAGGCACCGAAAAATTCCGTTTCAATGCATCTTTAACCAACTCAGAAGACAACGGTATTATTATGGGTTCAGGCGTTCGTCGTACAAATTTGAATATCAAAATGAATATTCAGTTGACTAGAAATCTAACCCTGACAATCAATCCAAGATTAACATACCGACGCGACACCGGAGCTGGTGGCGATAAAATAGGCAGTGGAGGTATCATCGACGTTCTACGCTATCGCCCAACCAACGGTCTGCGCGAATTTGCTTTTTGGGATCCGGCTACAGTCGACCCGGATGATGAAGCTGTATTCGAATATACTAACCCGAAAAGCGACATTGACCAAAATACATTAAAAAAACATTCTTATGCCTATACCAATCAGTTTAGTTTGGATTGGAAACCCATTGAAGGACTCACATTACGTACAGAAGGAGCACATTTTATCTCATTCAACGACGAAAACCGTTTTTTTGGTGCTATGACCGATGAAGGTCAGAATAATAAGAAACTACCTGTAGCAGCCATCACAGATAAGCGTACTGAAAAATACACTTGGACCAATACTGCTTCTTATGGGTTTGATATTGACAATTTGCATAATTTTTCTTTCCTATTAGGACAGGAAATTCAACACAATCAAACCAAACAAAGCTTTATAAAAAATCGCTATTTCCCTCGCAGTATTTCTGCGGATAGAGCACTCAATAACATGGGATTGGGAACACCTTGGGAATCGACGTCTTCTTTATCCACTCCCGAACGCACTGCTTCATTCTTTGGACAGACAAGTTATAACTACGACCATAAATATTTAGCTTCTATTACATTCCGTGCTGACGGTTCCACCAAATTCTCTCCGGGAGAACAATGGGGATACTTTCCATCTATTTCAGGTGCTTGGGTACTTTCTAAAGAAAGCTTTTTGGAAAATAATCCTATTATAAGCAACCTAAAATTAAGAGCAGCAATAGGTTTGGCGGGTAATAATCGAATTGATAACGACATGTGGCGCTATCTTTATTCCGTAAATACAACAGGCGGACCTGGTTTTGGTGAAGTTACTGAGAATGGAGAAAAATGGTATGGAAATGCCAGTGGAAGCACTTTTGCCAATACTAAAATTAAATGGGAAACAACACTAACGCGTAATTTAGCCTTTGATCTTGGCCTGTTTGGCGATCGGCTCACTATTACACCTGAAGTTTATTGGAATACCACTAAAGATTTGCTCTATAAATCGGACGTACCATCAACAACGGGATACACGCAACAAATGCAGAATATCGGTCAGGTAACTAATAAAGGGTTTGAATTAACGATTAGTGGTGATATCCTTCGTGGAAAAGATTACGTATTGAGTGGTAACCTCACATTTGGCTCCAACAAAATGAAAGTAGATAAACTGAATGATACAGATAACGTTATTTGGGATCAGAATGACCGTTGGAAATCCAGCTATAATGATTATTGTCTAAAAGTGGGCGACCAAGTCGGCTTAATTTACGGATTTGTTTATGATGGATTGTACGGTTTCGATGAATTCGATTTTGACCCAAATCAAAATTTCCTTGCCGTACCTAAAGAAGGTACTATTATCAATAACGTTTTTAATGACAGTAATTCGGGTAAAGCAACACTACCCGGTAAAATCAAATTCAAAGATATCAGTGGTCCGAACGGCAAACCCGATGGACAAATAACAGAAGACGACCGAACCATCATTGGTAATACAAACCCCAAAGTACAAGGAGGATTTGGCTTGAGCGGACAGTGGAAAGGGATCGACTTCACAGCCAATTTCAACTATATGTATGACTTTGACGTAAATAATGCCACCGCATATCAACTTTCATCATCAGAAAGCAACAGCAAAAACTTTTTCAACGTACTGACTAAGTTCAATAATCGGTGGACCTACGTACGTGAAGATGGCGAATGCTTGTACAAAAACACCTACCTTGAAAATTCGGTAGAGCTCTACAAAGAATTGAATGCAGGTAAAACATTGTGGAACCCAACAGATGTAACCAACAAGGTAACTCATTCTTATTTCATTGAGGATGGATCATTCCTTCGTTGCCAAGACATCACCATAGGTTATACTCTTCCAAAACAGCTTACAAATAAATGGGGAATGTCAAGATTGCGCTTCTACGTAAGTGGATCTAATCTCTTCATTATTACAGGCTACTCTGGCTACGACCCCGAAGTCGACGTACAAACCGGCTTAACAAGTGGTATGGACTACAACAGATATCCACGCAGCCGCAGTTTCGTATTTGGAGCAAACATCACTTTCTAATACATAAAAACGGATTACATATGAAAATAAAAAATATTCTTATTGCTGGTCTGGTTGCAGTTGGCTTTTCTTCATGCAATGATTTCTTGAAGGTTGATGCCATCTCGAAATACGACACTGAGTATGTTTTCAGCGACAAGACTGAAATTAATCGCGCTTTAAATGGCGTTTACGCACAACTATTGAACAGTAGCACCTATGGTAGCGCCTACATGAGTACCTTCTGTCTAAATAGCGATGTAGATATGTCTATATCTACCAGCGAGGTAGCTACAGATAATAACTACCGTCGCTTTGATTGCAACAGCATGGGAGGAGATATCAATAAATACTGGATTGCCGCTTTCCAAGGAGTGGAATATGCCAATAATTTCATTTACGGTTTGGAAAACAGTCCGCTTTTTAGCGCATCAGACGCCGAATTAATGCAACAGTTAGGTGAAGCAAAAGTGATTCGTGCCATGTTTTATCATGACCTGGTAGTCCTGTTTGGCGATATACCATTCTCACTAACTCCTAACTTCGAATCAGATGATTTTGTCATGCCTGTAGTTGATCGTGAAGAAATTCATAAAGCATTAATCGAAGACTTGAAAGGCATTGCACCTTACATGTCATTCGCTCGTGATCTGAGTGATGGTGTAGAACGTGTTTCAAAAGAGTTCTGTTGGGGAATGATTGCTCGCATGGCTCTGACCTGCGGTGGATACTCTCTTCGTCCTGACAAGAACAATGCAACCAGTTATGGCACCATGCAACGCCCTTCAAACTACAAAGATTACTATCAAATAACCCAAGCCTATTGCGATTCAGTTGTTTCATCCGGGACTCACTCACTACGCCTACCCTATCGGCAAGTATTTATTGACCAATGTAATTACATTGTAAACAACAATGACGATTCGATGTTTGAAATACCTTTTGCGAAAAACTCAAGTGGTAGCATCGGTTATATTCAAGGACCAAAGGGTGAGAATTACGAAGGCGCTACATCCGGAAAAAATGTTTGGGGAAAGAGTGACGGAAACGCCCGTTTAAACGCCTTTTATCGTTACTCTTTTGACGATGAAGACGCGCGTCGCGACTATGTCAACGGAATGTGGTATTATTTATACGACGGCACCCCATCCATTCTTACTGACTACACTGTATTCAATAATAAATGGTCTAAATTCTGGGCTAATTCTGCTAATACATTAGGAGCTGGCAGCACTGGAAACACTGGTATCAATTATCCTTATATGCGCTATGCCGATGTATTATTGATGTATGCAGAAGCCGTAAATGAGTTGGAAGATGGAGTGAGTGGCACCAATGGTGCGAAAGCTATTGAAGCCCTCAGACAGGTACGTGCCCGTGCATTTACCAATTCTGATAAAATCGATGCATACATCGCTTCGGCTTCCGGTTCTAAAACAGATTTCCTAAAAGCAATACTCAACGAACGCAAATGGGAATTTGCCGGTGAGAACATGCGCTGGAAAGACCTGGTTCGTAATAATTTATATGGAGAAGTACTCTATTATAGCTTCTTACGATACTACGCAGTGGCTGAAAACGCAGCAGGAACTTCTGACTATATTGAAGCGGTAGAGCAATACGACGGTAAACCCGGATATTTGGAATTAACCCTGCCTTACACCATATATTATAAAATAACAAATAATCCGAATAACACCTATATTTATCCCAATACGACATTAGATGTACTAGAACTGTATAATCCATACAAATCTGAGAAATATCCGGGTTCCGAATGGACAGCAGGAGATTATTACGGATGGTGGAATGACACCGACGGATGTCCTAAAGACCAGTGCTTATTCTCATTCTACGGATTTATTCGTGGTGACCGGGGAGGCAATGTGTATTTAATAAAAGATGGTGAGATTTATGCTCAAACCGGTGCATCAAGCCTACCTGTAGTACGCTATATTTTACCTTACCCCAATGCAGCAATACAGCGTAGTGCTGGTCAATATAAGAACTATTATGGTTATATTAAGTAATCAAATTGAAAAGAATACAATATGAAAAATAAATTAAGTTACATACTGATACTCCTCATGTCTGCATCCATCTTTTCTTGTAAAGACGATGAGGTGGTGAGCAGTGATGGCTACTCTTCCGATAGAGAGTTTATGACCATGTTCCGCAAAGACGATAATACCGGCAAGGGTGATTCAGATCCCTATAGATGTCAGGCGGTTAACCTGAATGACATCCAACTTTACTGGTATGGAGTGAAAGACTGTGCTGGTTATGAAGTCAAAATGGCTTTACAACCCAACGTATCTTCGGGTTTAGCTAAAGATTGGGAAAATCCTGATTACATCTTATTTGATACGATTGTAGGTCCCGATGTAACAGATCTTTTGATTAAAGATCTACAGTATAGCACTGACTACCGCTTTGCCATACGAACACTCTCGAAAAAAGGAGAAGCCTACCATTCTAAGTGGTATGGCTATGGAAACGGACGCCAGTGGGCCGACTATTTAGGGATTACAACGGGAGACAGATACAATGTTCCCGAAGTCATTGTTGTCAATCAAGTAACTAAGACAACTTTTCGCATCAACATTGATCGCGCTTATGCAACATCTGGTGACGACGGAACCTTCAAAACGAACTTTGAAGTCGATGAAAATGGTAATTTTGTGATGCATGTCATTACTATCGAGGCTTCTCCAACTAATCCACAAGCAACAGTGCCCGAGAAATGGCAGAAATACAGCCTTACTTCTGCCGACTTCCAACGTGGTTACATAGACATTGACGGATTACAGGAAAACAGTGTATATGTAATTAACGCAGAAAACAAAAACATACCAGTTCGTTGGGATGCTATCTACAACACTTGCGTGATACGTATGGACGGAGATCCCGGAGATCCAATTCTGATAAAACATTTCTGTGACCCGAATGATACCATTGCAGGAGCTACCACATACAATGCTTCACGACTTGATACCATCTTATCAAACTACAATAGTGATGCATCACTAGCAGAAGGTACTATATTTGAACTGGAAGGTGGAAAAACCTACTACCTAGCCAACAACGTATCATTGTGCAAAGGACTAACTTTACGCACCAAAGCAGGAACCGGCAGGGCCAAAGTGTTAATGAATGGTATGTCAACCGTTAATGGAGCAGCACAAGCGATGAACTTCATGTTTGGTCGTCAACCACAATCAGGAGAACTTGGTGGCATCAATATCAAATCACTTATTTTTGAAGATATCGACTTTGACTGTCCGTTAGCTAAAAACTATGGTGACGGTAGTGTTACAGGAAACTATTTCATCAATATGTACTCCAATGGTATGGCGGTAACACTTCAATCATTTGAACTTAAAAACTGTACATTCCAGCGAATGATTCGCGGTTTCGTCCGAGTTCAGGGAACAAACCGTAAGAATTTTGAGAAATTTATCGTAGAGAACTGCCTGTTCTACAATTGCGGTTACTATGATAATAACGGACGCGGTTATGCATGGATTGCCGGTGACGGTACCCCAGATACAGGTAAGTCTAACATTTACGCTAATATGATATTCCGTAACAATACATTCTATGACTCACCCCGTACTTGCTTCTTCACAGACAATGGTAAAAATTTGCCGTGGCCAAGTAATATCCAATATAATATTACATTAGAGAACAATACGTTTGTCAATTACAGTACCCGTTCATCCGGCCGTAAGATATTTGACCTGCGATACTTACCAGGTGGAAGTAAGATTACGGTGAAGAAAAACCTCTTTATCCTGACAAAGAAAGATGGAGATGCCCGTAATTTATACATGGAAGGTATGGATATTCGTCAAGTTAATGGCTCTGGTGAAATCACATTTGATGTGGCACAGAATTATTCAACCAATACAAATCTGACCAGCGGAAACATATTCTCTGCATCAGCATTTAGCGCTAGTAAAAATAGTGCAGGATTCTGGTCAGACTATAACCTCTCCGGTAAGGCAGAACTGGAAGTTCATTTAGGCCAGAATGGAATTTCGCCAACAGACCTGATGACAAATCCTAACCCACCTTATGCAAGTCCGGATGCGAATATGCACGAAGTAGATAACCTTGATGGTCTTTACTACAAGAACACCGATGCAGTTCGCAACCACGAAATTTACAAATTGGGTATCGGTGACCCGAGATGGGCTAAAACCGTCATGCCTTAAAAGATAAGGCAATAGGAAGTCGGGAGACTTCATCAGACATTTTTTGCAAAAGGGTGTATTGTACACAAATACGATACACCCTTTTTATTTCAGAATTACATTAATGACTATCATACAAACTAAAGGAACCATGATTAAACAGAAATTAATCTACTTGCTGCCTCTTTTTCTATTGTCAAGTTGCAGCCATCAAACTTACAAGAGTACATCTCTATCTCCTGATGAAAGAGCTAAGCTTTTGTTGCAGGAACTAACATTGGAAGAAAAAGTAATGTTAATGATGGATAGTTCAAAACCCATAGAACGATTAGGAATCAAACCTTACAACTGGTGGAACGAAGCTTTACACGGAGTAGCCCGTGCCGGTTTAGCTACAGTGTTTCCTCAACCCATAGGTATGGCAGCTTCGTTTGCACCTAACGATGTGTTTGAAGTATTCACCGCAGTATCCGACGAAGCTCGTGCCAAAAATACATATTACACATCAAAAGGAAGTTATGAGCGATATCAAGGACTAACCATGTGGACACCAACAGTTAACATCTATCGGGATCCTCGTTGGGGCAGAGGGATTGAAACATATGGAGAAGATCCCTATCTTACCAGTCAAATGGGTGTTATGGTAGTTAAAGGACTGCAAGGTGAAAGCAATGGAAAATATGACAAACTCCACGCTTGCGCCAAACATTTCGCTGTTCACTCCGGACCAGAATGGAATCGCCACGAATTTAATGCAGACAACATCAGACCACGCGATTTATATGAAACCTACCTGCCTCCTTTCGAGGCATTGGTGAAAGAAGCAAAAGTAAAAGAAGTAATGTGTGCTTATAATCGTTTCGAAGGAGAACCATGCTGTGGCAGTGATCGTCTACTCATGCAGATACTGCGCAAAGAATGGGGATACAAAGGTATTGTCCTTTCTGACTGCGGTGCAATAGCAGATTTTTACAACGATCGCGGCCATAAAACCCATTCGGATGCCGAGTCGGCTTCAGCCTCAGCAGTACTTAGTGGAACAGATTTAGAATGTGGTTCCAGCTACCAAGCACTAGTCAACGCCGTTAAGCAAGGAAAGATTAACGAAAGTGCCATTGATGAAGCCGTTCAACGTTTGTTGGCCGCCCGTTTTTCCTTAGGCGAGATGGACAATCCAGAAAATGTATCGTGGACAAAAATCCCTCTTTCAGTGGTTGCCTCTGCTAAGCATGATTCCTTGTCACTTGACATTGCTCTCAAGTCAATGACCTTACTTTTGAATAAAAATAATATACTACCATTAAAACGTGGCGAACTTACCCTTGCCGTTATGGGACCTAACGCCAATGATTCTGTTATGCAATGGGGAAATTATAACGGTATGCCTTCACAAACAGTTACCATATTGGAGGGCATACGGAGAATGTTAGGACATACGGACAAACTAATTTATGAACAAGGTTGTGGGCTAGTAGAGCGAACACTGATACACAGCGCCTTTAACCTATGCAAATCTTCAACCGGAAACGGATTTAGCGCCCGTTATTGGAACAATACCACCCGCAAAGGAGAACCTGTTACACGTAATCAGGTTACTACCCCCTTTCAATTCTGCACATCGGGTGCAACAGTATTTGCCCCCGGAGTTAATCTGACCGATTTTTCGGCAACCTACAACAGTATATTTACTCCAAAGCAATCCGGCGAAGTACTATTTGAAATTTACGCCTATGGCTCAGGACGTTTGCGTATAAACCAAGAAGAAGTAAAAAGCTTCTCCAACAAACATGGTGCACGAAAAGCAACTTACGCACTACAAGTACAGGCAGGAAAACCTTACCATATTGAACTTGATTTTGAATATCTTAGAAGCGATGCACAACTCAATTTTGATCTGGGATTCAAAAAAGAAGTTGATATAATGCAATCAGTAGACAAAGTGAAAGATGCGGATATTGTTGTTTTTGCAGGTGGCATCTCACCCAGTCTTGAAGGAGAAGAGATGGGAATAAACTTGCCCGGATTCAAAAAGGGTGATCGTACCGACATAGAACTACCTGCCGTTCAGAGAGAACTCATTGCGGCATTACATAAAGCTGGTAAAAAAGTTATTCTAGTAAACTGTTCCGGATCGCCAATTGGTTTAGAACCCGAAACAAAAGAGTGTGAAGCCATATTACAAGCATGGTACCCCGGTCAATCGGGCGGAACTGCTGTAGCCCAAGTCTTGTTCGGCGATTATAACCCCGCAGGCAGATTGCCGGTAACCTTTTATAAAAGCGTCTCACAGTTGCCCGATTTTGAAGATTACAATATGACAGGGAGAACCTATCGTTACATGAAGCAGACTCCCCTCTTCCATTTCGGTTACGGATTAAGCTATACCACTTTTGAATACGGTCAAATGGCTTTGGACAAAAGTAAAATTAAAGCAGGAGAATCATTAAATTTCTCCGTACCGATAACCAATACAGGCAAAGTTAACGGAGAAGAAGTTGTTCAGGTATATTTGAGAAAGCACCATGATTCGGAAGGGCCAAACAAAACATTGCGCGCTTTTAAACGTGTAAATATACCTACTGGAAAAACCATAAATGTTGATTTTAGTTTAACCGATAAGCAATTGGAATGGTGGGACACAGGCTCCAACACCATGAAAGTTTGCACCGGCAACTACGACATCATGATAGGTAGCAGCTCACAAACAGAAGACCTGCTACAACACTCTTTTACCATCGAATAAATTAGCTTTTTATCATACGGAAATCATTTGATTTCCGTATGATAAACAAAAAAACTAATCATTTTGCTTTCTCTCTTTTCCATATTCGGATGGAGACATTCCAAACTGTTTTTTAAAGCACTTACTAAAGTATTTAGGATCATTAAAACCAGTCATATAGGCTACTGAAGAAACATTATATTCGCCACTTTCCATCAATTGCTTGGCCCGTTTAATGCGCATCTCGCGAATAAAGTCAACTGGCGAAAGACCTATAATTGCTTTCAGCTTTTGATAAAAAACAGTTCGCCCCATAGCCAGCTCTTGCGCAAACCGATCTACTGTCAGCTCCGAATTATCCATTTGCTTTTCCATCACCTCCATAACCTGTTGCATAAATAGCTCATCGAAACAAACAATTTCCGGTTGAGGAGGTTCAATAGGTACAACCGGTATCGAATGCCCCAGTTTCCTTTCCGACCATTGTTTTAAATAAAGTTCCTGCAACTGCTTACGTTGATTTAGTAATGACTTAATACGAGCCTTCAAATAAGTAGAACTAAAGGGTTTAGTCACATAATCATCAATACCTTGCTCTAATCCACTGATACGATCATCCAGAGAAGACTTTGCAGAAAGCAAAATAATGGGAATATGACATATATCGCGATTGCATTTTATCGCTTTAACCATGTCGAGACCATCCATCATAGGCATCATTATGTCACTGATGACAAAATCGGGCATATACTGTACGGCCTGTTGTAACCCCTCTTGCCCATTGGTAGCTTCAATAACTTTATAAGTTTCCGATAAGATATCATAAAGAAAAGTTCTTAATTCAGAGTTGTCTTCCACAATTAATACAGACACGAGCTCTTTTTCCTGATCATCAACTTCTGTACACGTATCGGGACAAGCTTCAGCTGCTTCCTGTTGCTCAGTTGACAGAGAGTCATTAACAATAAATTCCGTATTCTCCTTCCCCTCATAAGCCCTATGACTCAATGGTAGAGTAACAAGGAATTCACTACCAACGTCCGGTTGGCTGTTCACTTCAATACTCCCTTGATGCAACTCAACCAATTCCCTCACAAGAGATAAACCAATGCCCGATGAAGGCTGTAGAATATTATAACGTACCAATGTTTCAAACCGCTGGAATAAACTCTGTTGTTTCTTAAGATCGATACCAATACCCTCATCTTTAACCGAAAGTACCAACGTCTCATCCTTTACGCTGACCCAAACTGCAATCGATTTATGATCGGGCGTATATTTAAATGCATTCGATATCAGGTTAAACATCACCTTTTCAAACTTATCCTGATCAATCCATCCTGAGATATTATCCGTTTGAGAATGCAAACGAAAATCAATATGCTTCTCTTCGGCTATCAGTCGAAAGTTATCCATAACTCGTTCCAATAGAATAATAACATCCGTTCTCTCCAGTAATAGCTTCATCTTTCGGTTTTCTATTTTGCGGAAATCTAGAATCTGATTAACAAGGCGCAGCATTCGCTCTGTGTTTTTGTGTACCAATGTAAGATGCTTACGCGCTGTTGGTGAAAGAGATTCATGCTCCAGCACCTCAGTCACCGGACTACTTATAAGAGTAAGTGGTGTACGAAGTTCATGTGATATATCCGTAAAAAATCTTAGTTTAATATTTGAAAGCTGATGTTCAAGATTAATTTGATTGTGTAATCTATAAATATAAAGAATAGTATATACAATAGCTGTTGTAAACAAGATAAACAAAAAAACATACAATGCCCATGCCCAATAAGTTTCCCAAAAGGTAGGAATAACAACTACCGAAAGCGTACGCATATTATCCGTCCACACTCCATCACTATTTGTTGACCTTATCTGTAATTCATACTCCCCGGGAGGGAGATTTATGTAGTTGGCAGAACGATTATTATCAACCTCATTCCATTGTTCTTCTAACCCTTTAAGCCTGTATGCATACTGAATGGCACTAGGATCAATGTAATCCAGAGCTGCAAACTGAAATGTCACATTACGCTGAGAAGGCTGTAACTCCAACTCTTTGAGATCATCAATATCCAGCGATTCCTGAACACCCTGTATTTTCAAACCAGTAAAAGCTATTCGAGGAATATACTTACTTTTGCTCAATAAGGCAGGATTCATCTCCATTACCCCTCCTTCAGTTCCCAACATTAAATGACCGTGCCACACAACCGGTATAGCCTCACTAAAATAAACCTCCTTTTGCAAATATCGCTTATCATAATTATCAAAGGTTCCATTCGCAGCATTAAACTTTGAGAGAGCATCCTCGGAAATAACCCATAAGTTTCTTTGAGGATCTTCAACCATAGACAACACCAAATCCGAGAACAAACCATTTTGCCTGGTATATGTTTTAAATTGAATATTATTGGTCAATAAATTTCGAGACACAATCTGATTAACTCCGCCGGTAAATGTCAAAACAAACGTCTGACCTCTGCTATCAGTATATATGGAAGTAACATCATTACTACAAAGGCTAGAAGTTATATTCTGCCGGCGAATATTCTGATAAAAATTAATCTTTTGAGCATCTTTGAATTCAGTGCACATACTGAGTAATCCTTCTGTTGTGCCTACTAGTAGAGCCTTATCAACCTCTTTAATAATCCGCACTTTAGTATATTTGTTTTGAGGATAGTTTTTCAATAAATTGCCGCTATGTATAAATCTCACCTCACCATCTTTGTTTTCCTCCAACAAATTGAGTCCTCCACCATACGTTCCAATCCAAATACGCTGATTGCTATCTTGGAATATGGAATAAACACTATTATTACTTAAGCTAAACGGGTTATCGGCCTTGTGTGAAAACTGTTGTACTATAAATCGATTATTTCCTGTTTTTTTGAGTCTAAAAACACCATCCCATTTGGTTCCCATCCAGATTCCTCCTTGTTTATCCTCCATGAAGCAATAAATATTCCTGGCAAAAGATACCGTTTGTTCAGTGATGCTACCAGATGGAGTCAAATATCCCTTAAAACTCCCATCTTCATTAAAGATTCGTATAAACCCCTTTTTATTGGCCATCCAAAAATTATTATTGCTATCTTTCAGGAAAGCTCGTGTTTCATATCCCGAATCTAAAGGTCTTACAACACAAGCACTGGGAAAGAAAGAAATCTTGCCCATTTCATAATTATTAGTATACCAAAAATTCTTCTGATTGTCTAATAAATACCTCAATACAATGGGAGTAAATTTAGATTTCGGATCATTATAATCAGTATAATAAGGTTTTAATTGTTTGCTTTTTCGGTCATAATAGCTCAAACAACCCATTTGAGGAATTACCCATAATCTGCCTTGAGCGTCCTCAAATACACCTTCATTGCTTTGTCGTTCAGCATTTGGCATATCCTCAGCAGGAGTTTGGTAATATTCAATTTCGCCGGTACGAAGATTATATCGGTTAACACCAGTTGCATCCGAAAATATCCATAATTCTCCATGACTGTCTCTAAAGATGTTTTGTACGTTGGAGTTTTCTGCTGCAAAGTGAACAGCTACATACTTAAAATTCTTCTTCCTTACATCAAATAAAATAATACCATTCTCGGCCCCTAGTCCGATAGTATCTTTTCCCAGATTCTGTATGCTATTTAAGCGGATATCATCATAAGGTATTTTCAAAAACTTCAATTGTTCAGTACGCAAATCATAAACAGCCAACCGGTTATTGGCAGACAACAAATACATATTATTGCCATTTTCGCAAGCGTTTTTAAACGAAGTGTTACCCGGCATCGTTTTCTTTCCAACTATCTGAATGCCTTTATCAGTAAAAATCCATTCATCACCATCTTTATCCTGAAGCACTCTCACAACATCCTTTCCGGGTAAATTTCCGGCTTTGCTACTGTAAAGTGTAACACCTTTACTTTCGCCTTTTTTATACTCCCCTTCGTTTACCCGAAAAGCTCCGTAATCGAACACAATCCAAGCCACACCTTTAGCTAAAGCATAGATTTGACGAATACTATAGTTTACATTATTTTGAGTTTCAAATGGTTTTAAAACATCAATAAACTTCTCGCGCCGGCTATCGAATAAATAGATACGACTATCATAAGTTTGGCACCAAATATCACCATGTTGATTGGCGGTAATAGAATACAATCGATTAGAAGTAAGGGTACATCCATCTCCCGGATAGGCCTTGTAGTTTTTGAATGAATAGCCATCAAACTTGCTTAATCCGTTCCATGTAGAAAGCCAGATAAACCCTTTACCATCTTGCACAATATTAACCACAGTACGTTGAGGCAATCCGCTATAGGTTGAATAATGCTGTATTTGACATACTGGTTGCGCCTGAGCTATCTCAGATAAAAAAAAGAAGATACAAGCATAAAATAAGGTGTACTTGAAAAGTGTTTTCATGGCATCAGACTTTTATTCTGCAAACTTACATAAAAAATGCACTTTTCAAGCAAGAAAGTACAATAAGAATACAATATTCAACAAGAAGCTTTACATATAAGTTGCCAAATGATCACCCCTAATTACCTCCTTCCATTCGGGCACCTTTCACAGTTTCTTCTTCAATGCCTTTATGAACAGATTTTGTTGATGCCGATTTTCCAAAAGAATATGAGAGAGACAAGCCTATATTCATGGCACGGCAGTGCAGATCCGTCTTCCTTCTATAAAACTTATTTTCTTCGCGAAGCTTATACTTCTTATAGTCCCAGAAAACATTATCTAGATTCAAAGAAACAGCCAAGTTATCATCTAAAAAGCTTTTGCTGAGCCTCATCTTGCACGAATAAAAATTGAACGATTTCCCTTGCAAGGTTATATCGGGCAACTTAAACAAACCGGCAACAGATAAGGAGAAATTACAAGGCAAATTAATAAAAAGGTTAGAAGAAATATTACCAGCCACCCCATCATTCGCTTCTTCACTGGATCTTAAAGCCGAATAACTTCCCGATGCATTCAATACCAAACGGGCAAAAGAAGCCAAGGGAAGTTTCATATAGCTGGTTGCAAAACTTTTTGTAGACCCGGGTGTAGGGCATTTGTACACCCGGATCTACAGACCGTGTACATGGGGGTGTACAAACTGTGTACATCCGGGTAGAGACGAAAATTGCTCACCTGCAAAATAAATCGCAGAAGCATGCTGATTATAAAGCTTATATATAGGAGATAATAGTGTTATACTCGTAAGGAATCACTACCAAAAAAGTTGGTGACACTTGGTGATACTTGGTGAGGCTTTTTTTTTAGCAAAGTATCACACATAAAAATCTGATAATCAGAGTATTGCAAGGTTGGTGATACTTGGTGATACTTTTTTTCATTCATTTTATGAGGAGCGGGGTGGCATTTCGTTAAAAGAATAATACTTTGGCTAATTTTCGCTAAGTTATTATGTCGAATAAGCAGATTATTTATCTTTGCACTAAAGCAAACTCTCAAAAGTTCATTTTTAATGGTTCAAAGCAAGTATACATATCTGTTAGGTTGGCTAAATTTTATATTGGTCTGCACCTCCTGTTCAGACAATTCACCCAGCATATCTGTTGTCTGCGAAGAAAACAGCGTGGGAAATTGCATCATCAAATGGGAAACAGCACCTGTTATGGAAGGGAAAGTGAAAATATACTCTTCAACCAATCCCGACTCCATTGCCGAAAACTTACCGATAGCCATGGCCGACATATCGGCTCAAAGAATAACGATAGTAACCGATAACCCCAAGAAGCGATATTATTATATGATGGTCTTTAACGATCGCTACCGGGTGAAGGTTGCCACACGGAACATTAACGTTCCGGGCATTCAGAATTTCCGTGATTTAGGCGGCTACAAAGTAGCGCAGGGAAAGAGCGTACGTTGGGGAATGATTTATCGATCGGCTGAAATCGACAGTCTCGAGAAGTGCTCTTGCAAGGAGTTGCAAAACATCGGTGTGAAAACAATCATCGACCTGAGAACCGCACAAGAAAAAGGAGGATCGTGTTCTCTGAAAAACAACTTCAACGTGATTAACATCCCCATTGCCACCGGCAATATGGAGGGCGTGCTCAAGGCGCTGCAGCAAAATAAAATCAAAACAGATACGATTTACCGCATGGTTGAACAAATGAATCGAGACCTGATTATCAAAAACCGGGCAGAATTCAAACTGTTATTTCATGCATTGCTGAACAAAGAAAACTACCCGGTGGTGATTCACTGTTCCTCGGGCAAAGGACGGACCGGTATTTCTGTAGCCTTGATATTAACGGCTTTAGGGGTCAATTCAGATGATATTATGCAAGACTATCGTTTGAGCAACGTGTACTTCAATATTCCCAAAGCAACAAGGTATGCTTATAAGTTGCCGGTGCAATCGCAAGAGGCCATTACAACGCTTTTCTCGGCTCAAGAGGGTTTCTTAAATGCTGCGTTCAACGAAATTGAACGAAACTACGGTGATGCAAAGACCTATCTGAAGCAAGGTGTGGGACTTTCAAAGGAAGATATGCAGCAGCTAAAGAACATTTTGCTGGAACCCGGAAATTAATTCGATGCTAACCTGCTTTATATCAAATATTTAGGGCTTCACATTCTTTATTATATACTTTGAGTGTAAAAACCAATAATTATAATTAACTTTGCGCCCGAATATAAAGATATACTAAAGAATTAATGAAGAATTTTGAAGAGTTAGGCGTTTCCCCGGAAATACTTAAAGCAATTAAAGAAATGGGATATGAGAATCCCATGCCCGTTCAGGAAGAAGTAATACCGTATTTGTTGGGAGAAGGCAATGATGTAGTAGCTCTTGCACAGACAGGCACAGGAAAGACCGCTGCTTTCGGTCTGCCAATCATACAAAAAATTGACGTTAACAAACGTGTTCCACAATCGCTGGTTCTATGCCCTACCCGCGAACTCTGCCTCCAGATTGCAGGAGATTTAAATGATTATTCTAAATACATTGACGGACTTAAGGTACTGCCGGTTTATGGCGGTTCGTCCATTGACAGCCAAATAAGAAGCTTAAAGAAGGGCGTGCACATTATTGTAGCCACTCCGGGACGTTTGCTGGACCTCATGGAACGCAAAACGGTATCGCTTGCCACCATTGGCAATGTGATTATGGATGAAGCTGACGAGATGCTGAACATGGGTTTCACCGATAGCATCAACGCCATTCTGGCCGATGTTCCTGAAGAAAGAAACACGCTGCTGTTCTCGGCTACCATGTCGCCCGAAATTGCAAGAATAGCCAAAAACTATCTTCGCAATGCCAAGGAAATAACCATCGGACGCAAGAACGAAAGTAACAACAACGTAAAGCATGTGGTGTATACCGTACATGCCAAAGACAAATATGCTGCGCTTAAACGCGTCGTTGACTATTACCCGCAAATATACGGTATCATTTTCTGCCGCACACGTAAAGAAACACAGGAGATTGCCGATAAACTGATGCAAGAGGGCTACAACGCCGATTCTCTGCACGGTGAGTTGTCTCAGGTGCAACGCGATACGGTCATGCAAAAGTTCCGCATCAGAAACATACAGATTCTGGTAGCTACCGATGTGGCTGCTCGCGGATTGGATGTAGATGACCTTACTCACGTAATTAACTATGGTTTGCCCGATGACACGGAAAGCTATACGCACCGTAGCGGAAGAACAGGTCGTGCCGGAAAAACAGGTACTTCCATCGCCATCATTAACATGCGCGAAAAAGGTAAACTACGTGAAATAGAGCGTATCATTGCCAAAAAATTCGTTGCAGGTGAAATGCCTACCGGAAAGCAAATCTGCGAGAAGCAGCTCATCAAGGTTATTGATGACATCGAGAAGATCAAGGTTAACGAGGAAGAGATTGAGGACTTTATGCCCGCTATTTACCGTAAACTGGAATGGTTAAGCAAGGAAGATGTCATTAAACGCATGGTTTCCATTGAGTTTAACCGCTTCCTGGAGTATTACCGTGACAGAGAGGAAATTGAAGCACCTACCGATGGCAGGGGTACCGACAGAAGAGAAGGCGGCAGAAGCCGTGCCGCTACTTCGGGCTATACTCGTCTGTTCATCAATTTGGGTAAAACAGATAATTTCTTTGCCGGTCAATTGATTGAGCTGGTTAACAAGAATACGCACAAAAGAGTTGAGATAGGACGAATTGACTTGATGAAGAACTTTTCTTTCTTCGAGGTTGAGAATAGTTTGGCTGAATCGGTTATCGGCTCTCTGAATAAATCAACTTACAACGGACGCAAGGTATCTGTAGAAATTGCAGGTGATGAAAAACCGGCCGGTAACACTGGCGGTGGCGGAGGATACGCTAAGAAGAAGTATGGCAATTCGTCAAACTATTCCGGTGCTCCCAGAGATCAGAAAAAGAGCGGTAAAAGCCGTGAAGAAAGAGGTTATGCTACAGCTCGTGGTCCTAAAAAGAAAGACGACTGGCAACAGCTTATCACAGGCGACTCAAACGACGAGGGATGGGCACGCAGAAAAGGCAAAAAAAGTAAATAAACAGATCATTCTGCCTTAAACGCATAAAAAGCCATGCAGTTTTCAGGATTATTCCTGTAACTGCATGGCTTTATTAATTATATTCGCCTTACTACTTGGAGAGTTGCTCCTTTAAAATCAAAGGTACTTCAGAAGGTTCTTGCGCCACCCTAACTCCGGCAGATATAAGTGCCTGCACCTTTTCCTGGGCAGTTCCGGAACCGCTGGATATAATGGCACCGGCATGCCCCATTTGCTTGCCCGGAGGAGCCGATTGTCCGGCGATGAATGCTATCACCGGTTTGGTAATGTGCTTACTGATGTGTAGGGCCGCGAGTTCTTCGGCATTGCCTCCTATCTCACCAATCATCACAATGGCATCTGTTTGCGGATCGTTTTGGAACATGTCCAGCAAGTCAATGTAATAAAGTCCCACAACAGGATCGCCACCCATACCCACAGCGGTGGACTGGCCGAATCCGGCAGTCGTAAGCTGGTACACAATTTCGTAGGTTAAGGTGCCGCTCCGACTAATGACGCCTATGTTGCCCGGACGGAAAATACTTCCGGGAAGTATGCCGACCAATGATTCCTCAGGGGTAATCAACCCGGGGCAATTGGGACCTATCAACCGGGCACCCTTGAGTTTAGCATAATGGTAGGCTTTGATAACATCTTGGGTAGGAATGCCTTCGGTTATGCAAATAATAAGAGAAATGCCTGCATCGGCAGCCTCCATGATACAATCGGCCGCAAAACGAGCCGGAACGAAAATGATGGAGGTATTCGCCTTTGTCTGTTGAACAGCTTTGTGCACGGTATTGAAAACCGGAACACCCTGAACGTTCGTGCCTCCTTTACCGGGAGAAACGCCTCCCACAACCTGAGTGCCGTAAGCAATCATCTTACGGGTATGAAATTCACCGTCTCTACCGGTTATACCTTGTACAATGACCCGGGTAGTTTTATCTATCAATATACTCATAGTCTGCTGATTTTAATAAGATTTTGAAGCAATATCCACGGCTTTACGAGTGGCTTCGCACATGGTTTGCGCAACCAAAAAACGACTGCCTTTCAACAGTTCTCGCCCTTCATTTTCATTGGTCCCCGTTAGTCTTACAATCACAGGAATATCGGATTCTATCTCGTTGAATGCAGCCAATAATCCGGTAGCCACGTCATCACATCGGGTAATTCCGCCGAAGATATTAATCAGTACAACCTTTACGCGGGAATCACTAAGCAGCAGTTTCATCGCTTCTATCACTTTCCGCGGATTGGAGCTACCGCCTATATCGAGGAAGTTAGCAGGGGTACCCCCTTGGAGCTTAATCATATCCATAGTGGCCATTGCCAGTCCTGCCCCATTGACCATGCAGCCTATTTCACCGTTTAAGGAGACGTAACTGAATCCTTTTGCCTTAGCCGAGGCTTCTACCTGTTCTTCTTCCGAAAGTTCCGCCAGGGGCTCTATTTCCGGTTGCCTGAACATAGCGTTGTCGTCGAATGTCATTTTAGCATCAATAGCCACCAATTTTCCGGTCGGCGTAAGTACCAACGGGTTAACTTCAACTAGAGAAGCATCTTTTTCGACAAAGAGTTTATAGAGTTTTTGGAGGATGACAGCCAACTGATTGGCTTCATCAATCTGCGAGAAGAGACAGAAGGCGTACCGGCGGGCAAGAAAGTCGGGTAAACCGATTAAAGGGTCGATGGAATGGCGGTGTATCTTCTCTGGGGCTTCCCAAGCAACAGACTCAATTTCCACCCCTCCTTCGGTACTCATGATAAGCACAACGGATTTTTGATTGCGGTCAACGACAAAGCTGACATAAAATTCTGCAGAAATATCTTCCGCTTCACAAAGCAAAATCTTTTGAACGGGATAATCTTTGATAGTCATGCCCAAAATTTGTCGTGCTTTGTTTTCTACTTCTTCAACTGTATTGGCTAGCTTGATTCCACCTGCCTTTCCGCGGCCTCCGGTAAGCACCTGCGCCTTTAGAACTACTTCTTCGGCACCCATGCTACGATAGGCTTCTACGGCTTCATGAGCAGTTTGGCAGAGTCTGTGGCTTTTCACGGGTATGCCATAAGCTGCAAAAAGTTCTTTTGCCTGATATTCATGAACTTTCATAGATAGCATTATTAAAGGATTAAACATCATTATAACAACCGAAATGAACTTTCAATTGTTGCAACAAAGGGCATGTTTTTAATCACTTATTTTAGGGAAGGCTGCAATTCCTGAATCAAATTGGATGCGTTAGCGTATTTGTCGATAACAAAAAGAATATATCTGATATCTACTCCCACACAGCGCTGTAGCTTGGGTTCGAACAGAATATCACCACTCATGGCTTCCCAGTTTCCATCAAAAGCCAATCCCAACAGTTCTCCTTTAGCATTGAACATAGCACTACCCGAACTACCACCGGTAATATCGTTATCGGAGATGAAGCAGACTTTCATTTCTCCCTTTTCATCGGCATATTTACCGTAGTTTTGTTCTTTGAGCAACGAAATCAAATTAGCTCCTAAAGCAAAGTCAGGATCGGGATGGTGTGTGCGTGCCTTTTCAAGTATGCCTTTAGCTGTGGTATAATAGGAATAATCAACCCCATCCATCGGTGAATAGCCTTTCACGGTACCAAAGCTTAAACGCATGGTTGAATTAGCGTCCGGATAGAAATTACGATCAGCATACATGCGCCTGATAGCAGCATTGTACAGACGTTCGCCTTTCTCTATATTCTGAGAGGCTTCGTTTATGGATTGATTCATCTCAAAATACTTCACGATAAGATCTATTCCCAAGGAGATGGCTGGATCGTCCATCAGGTTATAAGTGGTATCTCGCTCGAAAAATCGCTGCAGGCCACGTGGAGAGGTAATTTCAGAGCGGGCATAAAGTGAATCAACGTATACTTTATAATCACCACCGTACTCTTTGGCAATGGTGTTATACATTTCGGGCAAATAAACGGAGTCAACGTGTTGAGGGTATTCCCGAAGCATGGCAGTAAAGACTTCTTTATCAATATCCAAATCCAGATTGGCATATTTCTCCATGATGTCTTTAATCTTGGATACAACCACTTTTTCTTCGGCTTCAAAATCAAAATTCAAGATTTCAAGAGCTAGTTGTACTAGCTCGGGACCGTTCATAAACGATTCTCCCAAATAGGCCATAGCCCGGTTGGTTTGTTTCCTGTTTTTATAGTTTAACTCAAGCGTTGAAAGCAATTGAATGGACAGTGAATCCGCACCGGGTGCCTGTTGAATCCATTGCTTCAGACTGCTTTCCATTTCTCGCTTCTTTTCAAGCACTTTAAGGTCCTTTATCGCTTTGTTCGTACCAATACTGTTTTTCCAATAATTAGTGCTTTCATCGTATTTGGAGGCGTACTTAATACGAATATCTTGTCTCTTATTCATTTCTCGTTTCCAAATGGCTTGCTTCACTCCTCTTACATCAATCATGGCTTGATTCATGCCTTCCACCATTTCCTGCACTCCAAAAGAGGAAAGGTATCTTTCAGTACTTCCGGGGTAGCCCAATGTCATGCAAAAGGAACCTTCCTGATATCCCTGCGTGGAGATAGGCGCCACATATTGGGGTTTGTAAGGCACATTATCGGGCGAATAATCGGCCGGTTGGTTGTTTTTATCAGCATAAATGCGAAAGACTGAAAAGTCTCCCGTGTGCCTGGGCCACATCCAGTTATCAGTATCCCAACCAAATTTTCCGATGAAGGATGGAGGTGAGAAAACCAGGCGTACGTCATTAAAATCTCTGTAAACAGACAGCCAAAACTCGTTTCCACCATAATAGGCATCGACTACACCCACTACTGAAGAATCTTTTGTGTGTACCTCTTCTTGTATAGCTAACATCACAGAGTCAATCACCGAACGCCTGTCGGCCTCCGACATATTCGGTGAAACGGAGCCTAAAACGCGCTGGGTTACATCTTCCGTGCGAATAAGAAAGCGTACATATAATTCAGGGTTGGGCAACTCCTCTTCCTTGGAACGAGCCACAAAGCCATCCTTTAAATAGTCTTTCTGCACAGTACTATGCTGTTGTATTGCCCCAAAACCACAATGATGGTTCGTAAACACTAGCCCATCCGTTGAAACAACCACTCCCGAACAGAATCCGCCAAAACTGACCACGGCATCTTTTAACGTGGCTTTGTTGGGATGATAGAGTTTATCTGCCGGTAGTTTGAGCCCCAGTTCTTTCATGGATTGAGTTGTTTGCTTATTTAAGCGACCTAACATCCACATACCCTCATGAGCACAAACGGTTAGATTGACACTTAACAGCAACAAAATGGCTAATTGTTTTCTTATTTTTTTTAGGCTCATGGTATTGTGATTTTATCAGTTAAGGAGGTTATTATTCTACAATCAATCGAAGTTCTTTTGCTTTAATACGGGCCTTAAGCCATTGTCGTATCTTGTTCTGTTCTGCACTACCGGGCTTAGGCGAAAACTTGGCTACAGCAAAGGTTACGGTGTCTGAACGCAGCGAATCTACACGCGTCTCAACCGCTCTGTTTAATGACAGTGTTTGAATAGAAGGATAAAGCACCTTCAATTCTTGAACTATATTTCGGCCCGTTTCATCGAATGTTTTATAGGAAGTTAATGCTTTTTCCAGCTGAACAATCTTTTTTTGTTGCTCTTTAATTTGCTCTTCGCTGTTTTTATAAAAATCTTCCATAACCATGGCGCGGATGGAGGTGACATCCACTCCAGAGTTATTCATGCCTTGTACAACCGTTAAGCGGGTGTTATTCAGTTTATAATCTTTTAGCTTGCGCTGCGCTATTTCCAAAGAAGCAACCGGGACATCTTCTCCAATCAGAACCACTCTAATTTCCGTGCTGTCTCCTTTATGAATAACCTTTTTATCGAGTATCTGAGTTTTATCAAAGCTAAGTTCTTCAGTTACGAAACGGTTTACTGTTCTTTCATAGAAACTATCTTTAATAATATGATAAGTCAGATAAATAGCCGGACACATGGTAGCTACGACCAAAAACACAATTGTTCTGCGAACAGTTCTCTCTCGGGTAACATCAACAAACTCTTTTTTATGAAAGTGCATTACTCGTACACCAATAAATGTGGCTACACTAATAAAAACGGAGTTAATAAAATACAGGTAAAATGCTCCCATAAAATAAACCAGATTACCTGTAGCCAATCCAAACCCGGCCGTGCACAAGGGTGGCATCAGTGCTGTAGCAATAGCAACACCCGGTATAACGTTCCCTTTTTCTTTGGTAGAGAACGCTACAACGCCCGCTAAACCACCGAACAAAGCAATCAGTACATCATAGATAGTTGGCGAAGTACGTGCCAGCAACTCCGATTGGGCTTCGTCAATAGGCGATATCAAAAAGAAAAAGGTGGAAGTTGCTACGCTGAATGCTGTAGCAACCAGAAAGCTCTTGAAAGAGCGCTTCATCAATTCAAAATCATTCAAGCCAACCGATAAACCAATGCCCATAATAGGCCCCATGAGGGGTGATATCAACATAGCACCGATAATAACGGCGGTAGAATTGACATTGAGCCCCAAAGAAGCCATGAAAATAGCGAAAATAAGAATCCATAAATTGGCTCCTTTGAACTCTACTCCTTTTCGAATGGATTCAACGGTTGCCAGTTCGTTGTCTTTGTCTTTTCTCAAATCAAGGTATTCCTTTAGAAATCCCTTGAAAGCAAATAGATTTCGGTTCGGTGTTTTCATGATCGTTTATTTTATAAAATGATTTAGCAACGGAATTTGTTTTAATGGCAGGTCTTTTTTCACAATAAATGCAATAAAAACAAATAACAAGCCTGTGCGAAACAACAAACGGAACACCACATTCTCGGGTACAATGAATACGGACGCAACGTACAGAACTGCTGCTAATAACACGTACAGCCCTATTCCCTTGAGATCATAATTAATAGGGTATTTCTTTTGCCCCACGAAATATGAAAGAATGGTTACCGTGAAGTAACCAGCTAAACCGGCCCACGCACAAGCGATATAACCATATACAGGAACGAAAATAATATTTAAAAGCACAATAATAACACAACCGATCAAAGAGAAATAGGCTCCCCAACGGGTTTCATCAATCAACTTGTACCAAAATGAAAGGTTGAAATAAACTCCCATAAACATTTCGGCAGCCATAACAATAGGTACTACCTTTAAACCCGGCCAGTAATCGGGGGTAATAATGTAACGCAGTATATCCATATAAAACATCACCGCCAGAAAGGCTAGCAATGTAAAGATAACAAAGAATTTCATTGCCGATGCATAAGTCTGCCGGCTGTCTCCATCCTTTTCTTTTCCAAAGACAAAGGGTTCATACGCATACCTAAAGGCCTGCGTAAACATTGCCATAACCATGGCGATCTTACTAGCTGCCCCGTATATGCCTAATTGTACGCGTGCCTCATTAGCATTATCAAGTAAGAAAGGAAAGATAATCTTATCTACCGTTTGATTCAGAATACCTGCCAAACCCAATATAAGAATAGGAAATGAATAGGAGAACATCCGTTTAATCAGGGCTTTATCGAGTACATATTGAAAACCTCTCAATTCATTCACGAAGAAAAGCATTTGCAAGGAAGTGCAGATTAAATTGGCCAGAAAGACGTAACCGACTCCGTAACCAGAATCATAGAACCAAGAAATAGCTTGAGGTGAATGCGCATTTAACCAAGGACAAAGAACCAAAAAGAAAAGGTTTAATAGAATGTTGGAGACTACAAACATCATCTTTATTCCAGCAAACTTAATGGGTCTTTTGCGGTATCTCAAATAAGCAAAAGGAATGCACTGGAAAGCATCTAAAGCTACAACTATAGCCATCATGGCAATATATTCCGGATGGTCTGCATATCCAAGAAATCCAGCTATGGGTTCTATGAATACCAAACAAAAGAGAACGAATAAGACAGAGGAACCTCCAACTGTAATGAGCGTACTCGAATAGACTTTGAGCGGATCTTCATCTTTCTTATTGGCAAACCGGAAGAAGCCAGTTTCCATTCCATAAGTCAGAACGACCAAAAGAAGGGCTGTCATAGCATATATGTTCGTAACGACCCCATAACCACCCGATGCCGCAGACAATTTAATTGTGTACAGGGGTACAAGCAAATAATTCAAGAAACGGCCTATTATACTACTCAGTCCATATATTGCAGTATCTTTTGCCAACGATTTTAATCCAGCCATATGTTGTATGTCAATTAATCAAATAATGTTTTACTCTTACCCCCATAAAGGCTTCGACCTAAATGTTTGTAAGCTAATTCTGTGACTTCACGTCCTCGTGGTGTCCGCTTTAAAAATCCTTCTTTTATGAGGAAAGGCTCATATACCTCCTCAATGGTACCCGAATCTTCTCCCAAAGCAGTTGCTATTGTTGTAATACCAACGGGGCCTCCATTGAACTTATCAATGATGATGCAAAGTATCTTGTTGTCAATTTCATCAAGACCATATTTATCAATATTAAGTGCTTCGAGTGCAAAATTGGCTATTTCTGTATCTATTTGCCCCGAACCTTTTACTTGAGCAAAATCACGAACACGGCGTAATAAGGCATTCGCAATACGAGGTGTGCCTCGACTTCTGGACGCAATCTCTCCTGCAGCCGGAAAAGAACATGGCACATCCAATATACCGGCTGAACGCCTAATTATATTGGAGAGAATATCATCATCATAGTACTCCAAATGAAGGTTGATGCCAAAGCGAGCACGTAAAGGAGCAGTCAACAATCCACTTCGGGTAGTTGCTCCCACCAAAGTAAATGGGCTCAAATCAATCTGAATGCTTCTGGCCGATGGTCCTTTATCAATCATGATATCAATTCGGTAATCTTCCATAGCCGAATAAAGATACTCCTCCACAACTGGAGATAAGCGATGAATTTCATCAATGAAAAGCACATCATTGGGTTCGAGGCTGGTAAGCACACCTGCCAAATCTCCAGGCTTGTCGAGCACCGGCCCTGATGTGACTTTAAACCCCACTCCTAGCTCATTAGCAATAATATTCGACAAGGTGGTTTTACCCAATCCGGGAGGGCCATGCAACAAAACATGGTCCAATGCTTCACCCCGTAAACGGGCGGCCTTTACAAATATTCGTAAATTATCTACGACCTTGTCCTGTCCGCTAAAATCATTAAAGCTAAGTGGCCTGAGCGCATTTTCATACTCACGTTCTTTATTCGTAAGCTGATTGTCGCGTATATCAAAATCTTCTTCCATATTCCTATTCATGAATGGAAAGCAAAAATACATGTTTATTTTCAGATAAATGAAAACATATTCCTACTTTTGTGCAATTTTGAATAAGCTAGCTATGGTTTTAAATTACATTTGGGTTGCTTTCTTTGTAATCGCTTTTATTGTTGCTTTAGGTAAACTGTTTTTTTTAGGAGACACGGAGATTTTTACGGAAATAATTAACTCCACTTTTGACTCTTCCAGAACAGCTTTTGAGATATCTTTGGGACTCACTGGCATTCTGTCTTTGTGGCTAGGAATTATGAAGATTGGAGAAAATAGTGGCCTAATCAATGCCTTATCTCGCTTTTTGAGTCCCGTGTTTTGCAAATTGTTTCCTGAAATACCCAAAGGGCATCCTGTTATGGGTTCCATCTTCATGAATTTATCCGCTAACATGCTGGGACTTGATAATGCTGCCACTCCCATGGGGCTAAAGGCTATGAAAGAGCTTCAAGATCTAAATCCACGAAAAGACACTGCCACCAACTCCATGATCATGTTTCTTGTACTTAATACTTCTGGACTAATGCTTATTCCAATCAGTATTATGGTTTACAGAGCACAAATGGGGGCCAGCCAGCCAACTGATATTTTCATTCCCATCCTGCTTAGCACATTTATATCTACATTAACCGGAGTTATAGTAGTAAGTATCTCACAACGCATTAACTTGATAAACAAAGCGATGCTAATTTTCTTGGGAGGATTAAGTTGTATATTCGGCCTTATTATCTACAGTTTTGCAACTTTAACTCGAGATGACATGGGTACTTATTCTACTTTAACAGCTAATATAATTCTTTTTGGAGTGATTGTATTATTTATTGCCAACGGAATAAGAAAGAAGATTAATGTATACGATTCTTTTGTAGAAGGAGCAAAAGAAGGATTCAATACGGCCGTTAGAATAATACCCTATCTAGTAGCCTTTCTAGTTGGGATAGCCGTTTTTCGAACCTCGGGAGCAATGGATATTCTAGTTGATAGCATTGGATATATGTTCAATTCTGCAGGGCTGGATACCAGTTTTGTAGGTGCTTTACCAACAGCATTAATGAAATCTCTAAGTGGTAGTGGAGCCAATGGATTAATGATTGACACCATGAAGCAATTCGGTGCTGACTCATTTGTTGCCAGAACTAGCTGTGTAGTACGCGGAGCTTCGGATACCACATTTTATATCTTAGCGGTTTATTTTGGTAGCGTAGGCATTAGCAAAACAAGAAATGCTGTTACTTGTGGCTTAATCGCTGACTTCGCGGGTATTATTGCCGCCATTTTATTTAGCTACTTATTCTTTTTTTAATTGTTTAAATACATATTTTTATGAGCATAACATATCATACAGAGGGCGTTAACATGCCTAATATTAAGAGACAAGCTACTTCACAGTGGATTAAATCAGTAGCTGCTTCATATGGGAAAAAAGTCGGTGAAATCGCTTATATTTTCTGTTCTGACAAAAAAATACTTGAAGTTAACCGACAATATCTAGAACATGATTATTATACGGATATAATTACCTTTGATTATACAGAGGAGAATAAAATAGCCGGGGATATATTTATTAGCCTAGATACAGTAAAAACTAATTCTGAGCAATTTAATACCAATTATAACGAAGAGTTACATCGAACCATTATACATGGCATTCTTCATCTATGTGGAATCAACGACAAAGGGCCGGGCGAACGTGAAATAATGGAAGCCGCAGAAAACAAAGCTTTGAGCTGTCTTAAAATTGATGAGATACAAAAAGAATAAAGGAACTGACTTTTAGACAGCTCCTTTATCTAGCAAATAGTATTATCATAGAGATTTATGAAGGTCAGAAGGTATACTAAGAGTCTAGGTCAGTAATAAAACAAACATAACCAAATGCAATTCAATGATATACAAAGATATCTATTATCCATGTAAGCAAGAAAATTTTCTGATAACAATAAGAATGAAAAAAGTACTGATTATCAGTACTTTACAACACAACACAATAACATCTGCAGTTTTGCTTGTGAATTTAGAAGGAAATTTATATCGCTTGTAGAATACATCTGATTATGTATTTATAGAAGTAGAAAGACTTATAGTTGAACTATTCCTCAATAATCATTTTGGCCTTTAGTCTATATCGACGTTGATTAACAATCTGTTTACTGGCATTTCCAAAACAAAGTGCAATAGCAAAAGTATCAAGACCAGTCTGATCCAAACAAGAATAAAGCAAATCATCTTCGGTTAGTTTCGGAAATTTCTCCTGTAATTCTGCTACCGATTCTTCATATATCTGAAATATTGTTTTCCTTAATTCAATCTGCTCCGCCTGCGTTAATACCTTTATTGATTTGTTATCTGATCTATCCTGTTTGGATAGTTTCTGAATTTTAGTGTAAGACGAAGTCTGCTGAAATAGAGCATTTCGTAACTTGTTTTTTTGTTTTGCTAATTCTTGAACTTCACGCATCTTTTCCTCAATTTTAAAATCCCAATCCAATTGCTCCTTTTCTAAGCATTGAATTTGAAGATTGTTCTGATCAATACGTGTTTGTAAATTGGCTATCTCCATTAACATTTTCTCACTGCGCTGTTTATATAACAATTTAGCAATGGTCTTCTTCTTATTTAGACGTTGCAAAACCAAAAGCAACATGAGAACAATAATAATTGAAACAAAAACAATTGCAATAATGGTTAGCCTCATGGAAGCCTTATGGCTAGCAACCTTCGCCTCTATTTCATATTTATAGCCCATTTGTTCTATCTGGGAAGACTTATCAACCATATAGAGAGAATCTATTACCTCTGAAAAAACAGTTAAGTGTTCAAAAGCTTCTTGGAAATTTCCTTGGCCCTTTTCCAAATCAGACAAATAACCGTGAGTTAAAGCATGGTCCTTAACTGTTCCATCCTCAAAACTTTTATTTAAATAATATCTAGCCGAATCAATCTCACTATTCAACAGTTTCAAGTTACCTATAGATAAATAAATAGGAGATTTCTTGACATTAAATGGTCGATAAGATAGAGCTAAAAAGGCATATTGTAAAGCAGAATCAATTTTATTTAAAGACTCATAAGTCATACTGTAATTATTACAAGTATTACTTATCACAAGTGAGTCTTTTGTTTCAAAAGCAAGCTTAATTGCTTGAGTCATCACTCTTATTTCATCTTTATTTTTGTTTTGAATAGCGTATACCCGACTGATGAAGCCCAGAGCATTAACAATCGCTTTTTTATCATTTATAGACATGTAATCATTACATGCCAAATTAAACTTATCTAATGCTTCATTATAGAGGGATTGGCTGTAGTATACCCTGCCTAAATCTTCATAAATCATACCTCTAATCCTAATTTCGGATTTACCGTTCTTTAACTCAGGCAATGCTTTATAGAAAAAGTCAATTGCCTCTCTTTCCATGCCCATTTCAACTAACAATCTGCCTTTATAAAGATATGATTTTCCTTTGTTTAGACCACTATAGAAATATTCTGTACAAACATTAATAAGAGAATCGCAAGGTAGTAATGAGAGGTAATTTTTATCTGTAGCCTGCACCAATAAAAGGCTGTAATATGCCTTTTCATAATTTGAATGAAGCTTAGATATATCAATCTGCTTGAGTTTTTGAAGTGCTTTTTCCGGTGAAATAGCCAATAAAGAATCAGCTTCGACCAATAATGGCGAAGACGTACTCTCTTGACAACATGAAAATATCACCAAACAAGATATATAGACGAAGGCTAAAAAGGTCTTCCTTAATCCCATACTAAACTAATTAGTGCGATGCAAATATAGCATTTACAAAATTAATTATTGCATTAAAAACCATTTTGAATAATTTTAAAGAATAGAGCCTATATATTTAGAGTGTAGAAAATGCAAAAATTCTATCGAAATCAGATAAAGCCATCGTCAACGGAGAATGAATATCAAAAGGATTGCATAAAATTCGTGAAAAACAAACAATTAGATTTAGAGAATTGTTTCGTTTTTACTTTTCATTATAGTTATACTAAAATAAACATGTAAATTTGCACCTATAAATAAATTTTAAATTGATGGAATTTAAATATGACGTAATAGTGATTGGCGCAGGCCATGCTGGCTGTGAAGCTGCTGCTGCCGCTGCAAACATGGGCTCAAAAACCTGTCTGATCACAATGGATATGAATAAAGTAGCTCAAATGAGTTGCAATCCCGCCGTTGGAGGTATTGCCAAAGGTCAAATAGTTCGAGAGATAGACGCTCTAGGAGGATACATGGGACTTGTTACAGATAAAACTGCAATTCAGTTTCGAATTCTAAATCGTTCCAAAGGACCAGCCATGTGGAGTCCTAGAGCACAGTGTGACCGAAATAAGTTTATTTGGACGTGGAGAGAAATTTTAGAAAACATTCCGAATCTAAGTATTTGGCAAGATACTGTCAAAGAAATAATCGTTGAAAACGGAGAAATTACAGGATTAAAAACATTTTGGGATGTTACCTTTCATGCGAAGTGTGTTGTTATTACTGCCGGTACGTTTCTTAACGGAATGATGCATGTAGGAAAAACACAACTAGCAGGAGGAAGAATGGCTGAACCACCTTCACTACAATTAACCGAATCAATTACTAAATTCGGCATACGATCCGGTAGGATGAAAACAGGGACTCCGGTGAGAATCGACGGTAGAAGCGTTAATTTTCAACTTATGGCAACACAAGATGGAGAAAATGATCATCATAAATTTTCATTTATGAATACCAGCCTTAGACATTTGAAACAGCTTCAATGCTGGACATGCTATACAAACGAAGAGGTACATCGTGTTTTGAGAGAAGGTCTAAATGAATCGCCATTATATAATGGTCAGATCCAAAGTATTGGACCTCGCTATTGTCCTAGTATTGAAACTAAAATAGTAACATTCCCCGATAAAAACCAGCACCAATTATTCTTAGAGCCTGAAGGAGAAACGACTCAAGAGCTATATTTAAATGGATTTTCATCTTCTTTACCTATGGACATTCAGATACAAGCACTAAGAAAAATTCCGGCTTTTAGTAATATAGAGATATATCGCCCCGGATATGCCATTGAGTATGATTATTTTGACCCAACACAATTAAAACATTCTCTCGAGTCGAAAATAATTAAAAATCTATTTTTTGCAGGACAAGTAAACGGTACTACCGGATATGAAGAAGCAGGAGGACAAGGCCTAATAGCTGGAATCAATGCGCACATTAATTGTCATGGCGGAGAACCATTTACTCTTGCTAGAGATGAAGCATATATTGGCGTTTTAATCGATGATTTAGTAACAAAGGGAGTCGATGAGCCCTATCGTATGTTCACATCTAGAGCAGAATATAGAATATTGCTCAGAATGGATGACGCGGATATGCGACTAACTGAAAAAGGTTGGAAGTTAGGTTTAGTGAAAGCCGATCGCTATGAGTTATATAGAAATAAAAAGGATATTGTTAATGAAATCATTAATTTCACCCGAACTTATTCAATCAAGCCATCATTAATTAATGAAACGCTTGAGTCCTATAACACCGCACCTCTTAAACATGGTTGCAAATTAATTGATTTAATCAACAGACCTCAAATAACAATTGAGAACATAGCATTGCATATTCCTTCATTCAAGAGAGTATTGGATGAAATAAAAGATTCAAGAAAAGAAGAAATTATTGAGGCTGCAGAAATCCAAATAAAATATGAAGGATATATTGCAAGAGAAAGAATGATAGCAGCCAAACTCTCTAGGCTTGAAAGTATTAAAATCAAAGGAAAATTCAATTATACCGATATTCAGTCACTTTCAACAGAAGCAAGACAGAAGTTGATTAAGATTGATCCAGAGACAATTGCTCAAGCAAGTAGAATACCAGGTGTTTCACCAAGCGACATCAACGTTCTTCTAGTTCTAGCAGGGCGTTAGACACCCCGTTTCACGTGAAACAAAACATTTAAATAAAAAATATAAAAGATTGATTATGAGGAGAGAAAAGCTAATCAGCAACATTAGAAATGTACCAGACTTCCCAATTCCAGGGATTCAATTCAAAGATGTGACCACTCTATTTAAGGACTCTGAGTGCTTACAAATTCTTTCAGATATCATGTATGAAATGTACAAAGATAAAGGAATAACAAAAGTAGTAGGAATAGAATCGAGAGGTTTTATTATGGGGCCTATATTAGCAACTCGTTTGAATGCAGGATTTATACCAATAAGAAAGCCAGGAAAGTTACCAGCCGAGACAATTGAGGAGACTTACGACAAAGAATATGGTACGGACACAGTTCAAATCCACAAAGATGCACTAGATGCCAACGATATAATCCTCCTTCATGATGATCTTTTGGCTACTGGTGGAACCATGAAAGCCGCATGCGATTTAGTGAAGAGGCTTCACCCAAAAGCAATCTATGTTAATTTCATAATTGAGCTAAAAGATTTAAATGGGAAAGACATATTCGATCCGAACATTGAGATACAATCAGTACTGAGTCTTTAAGACTATCTGCTCTTTGCTTGTACAAAGAGCAGATTTTTTGGGGACTTCTAAATTAATTAAAGATATATGGATAATTCTGATTTGAACGCAAATGAATACCTCAGAGGTATTGTTTTGAATTTACCAGAGAAGCCCGGTATCTATCAATATCTAAACTCTGAAGGAACAATTATATATGTTGGCAAAGCAAAAAACTTAAAGAAGAGAGTTTATTCTTATTTCAATAAAAACCATGAACCAGGAAAAACGAGAGTGCTTGTCAGCAAAATTGTCGATATAAGATATATTGTGGTTAATTCAGAAGAAGATGCTTTACTCCTTGAGAATAATCTAATCAAGAAATACAAACCCCGATACAACGTTCTATTAAAAGACGACAAGACATACCCCTCCATCTGTGTTCAAAACGAATATTTTCCTAGAGTGTTTAAAACTAGAAAAATAATTCGAAATGGCTCCTCATATTATGGTCCGTATAGCCACTTACCATCAATGTACGCACTGCTTGACCTTATAAAACACCTATACCCTATTCGAACATGCAGCCTTAATCTTAGCCCTGAAAACATTAAAATTGGAAAATATAATGTTTGTTTGGAATACCATATAAAAAATTGTGCAGGACCTTGTATTGGACTACAAACGCATGATGAATATATGAGAAACATAGCAGAAATAAAAGAAATACTAAAAGGAAATACAAGTGAGATCAGCAAAGCAATCTTTCAGAAAATGAATGAGCTAGCAACTGAACTTAAATTTGAAGAAGCTCAAATTCTCAAAAGGAAATATGATTTAATTGAGAATTACCGCTCCAAATCAGAAGTTGTAAGCTCAACACTACACAATGTAGATGTATTTTCTATTGAAGAAGATGGAGAGCGAGCTGCATTCATTAATTATCTACACATTACAAACGGTGCTATAAATCAGGCATTTACTTTTGAATACAAGAAAAGGTTAGGAGAAACAAAAGAAGAACTTTTAGAGCTTGGAATTATAGAAATGAGAGAAAGATACAAAAGTTTGTCTCCGGAAATAATAATTCCATTCAAAATTGAAATGAATTTAAATAATGTACTTTTCACCATACCGCAACGTGGAGATAAGAAAAAACTATTGGACTTATCAATTTTAAACGTAAAACAATACAAAGTAGATAGGATGAAGCAGGCTGAAAAATTAAATCCAGAACAAAGAAGCTTGAAACTAATGAAAGAAATTCAGTTATTACTTAAATTAGACAGGCCTCCTCTTCATATCGAGTGCTTTGACAACTCAAACATCCAAGGCTCAGACGCAGTTGCGGCATGTGTTGTATTTAAGAGAATTAAGCCATCAAAAAAGGAATATAGAAAATATATAATTAAAACAGTTGAGGGAGCAGATGATTATGCATCAATGAAAGAGGTTGTGAAAAGAAGATACGAACGCCTCAGAGAAGAAAACACTTCACTACCTGACCTCATAATCACTGATGGAGGGAAAGGACAAATGGAGGCTGTGAGGAAGGCTTTAGAAGAAATAAATATTAGGATACCTATTGCAGGATTAGCAAAAGATAAAAAGCACAGAACATCAGAATTTTTATATGGATTTCCAGTGCAAACTATAGGATTAAAACAAGGCACTCCATTGTTTAAATTATTTGAACAAATACAAGATGAAGTACATAGGTTTGCTATTACTTTTCATCGTCAAAAACGTAGTAAAAGACAGTTGGCATCTACCCTTGACGATATAAAGGGAATCGGACAGAAAACAAAACAACTTTTACTTGTAAATTTAAAAAGTGTTAAACGGATAAAGGAGTCAACACTAGAAGAATTAATACCCATTATAGGTAAAGCAAAAGCTGAAATAGTATTCAACTATTTTAATCAAGAAACTCTAGCGAATAAATAATTGTAAAATTTAGCAAATTCAATCTATATTATTTCGTAAATTTGTCTTTTGAGTTAATATAATATTAAAATGAGGGTAATAATACAACGCGTCTTGAGTGCTTCAGTAACTATAAATGGCAACTATAAATCAATTATAGAAAAAGGTTTGCTTATCTTAGTAGGGATTGAAAATCTTGATGACAAGCAAGATGTAGAATGGTTATGTAATAAAATACTAAATTTGCGCATATTTGATGATGAAAAAGGAATTATGAACAAGTCAGTCCTAGATATTGAAGGAAATATAATGGTTGTAAGTCAATTTACTTTGCATGCATCAACAAAAAAAGGAAATAGGCCATCTTATATCAAAGCGGCCAAACATGAAGTCGCTATACCACTCTATCATTGTTTCTGCGAGAAGTTAAGTCAATTATTAGGTAAATCAGTAGCCACAGGTGAATTTGGAGCAGATATGAAAGTGCAACTAATAAATGACGGACCTGTTACTATATATATGGATACGAAAAACAAAGAATAATGACAATAGAAGAAGCTCAAAAAGAAGTAGACCAGTGGATTAACACATATGGAGTTCGTTATTTTAACGAACTAACCAATATGACCATACTAACTGAGGAGGTAGGTGAATTAGCACGTGTAATGGCTAGAAAATATGGTGACCAATCTTTCAAGGAGGGCGAGAAAGATAATATTGCTGACGAATTGACTGATATATTATGGGTGTTACTTTGTATAGCAAATCAAACAGGGGTTGATTTAACTAAATCTTTTAAGGACAATCTAGTAAAGAAGACCCAAAGAGACAATAAAAGACATATTAGTAATCACAAATTAAATAGTAATAAAGATGAGCAATAGTAGTAAATACAAATCGGCGTTAGAGAAGTATAACATCAACCTCAATGATGCTGAAATAAAGAAAGAGGTTGATTTACTAATAAAAACAAAGGTAGTAGAAAACGACACAATAGATGTCAAAAAGGCTCTTTTTAGTTTCATCGATTTAACGACTTTAAACAGTACCGATAACGATGAAAGTGTGATGAAATTCACTGAAAAAGTAAATAGGTTCGACTCTGAATTTGCAGATTTGAAAAATGTTGCTGCTATTTGTGTATATCCAAACTTCGCACAAGTAGTTAAAGATACTTTAGAAGTAGAAAATGTAAATATAGCCTGTGTATCAGGTGGATTTCCTTCATCACAAACTTTTATAGAAGTTAAGATTGCTGAAACTGCTATGGCTATTATGGAAGGAGCTGATGAGATTGACATTGTCATTTCAGTTGGTCATTTCTTAAATGAAAATTATGAAGAAATGTGTGATGAGATAGAAGAACTCAAAAATACATGTAAGGACAAACACTTGAAAGTAATACTAGAAACAGGTGCTTTACAGACCTCTTCAAACATTAAGAAAGCCTCTATCCTATCCATGTATTCAGGAGCTGATTTTATTAAAACATCAACAGGGAAACAGCAACCCGCAGCTACTCCTGAAGCAGCATTGGTAATGTGTCAAGCAATAAAAGAATACTATGATATAACAGGTAATAAAATTGGATTCAAGCCAGCAGGCGGAATCAACACTGTAAATGACGCACTTATATACTATACGATTGTGAAAGAAATATTGGGAGAAGAATGGTTAACTAACAAATTATTCCGTATTGGGACAAGTAGACTAGCCAACCTATTATTATCAGAAATAAGAGGAGAAGAAGTTAAGTTCTTCTAGATATTTTATACTACAATTTAATATCGTGCTCTTTGGAAATCTCCATCAGCACGATATTATTTATGCCTATCAACAACATAATCTAAATATAACCTCAAGGATTCTTTTACTTCAGTATCAGGCATTAATGACAATAGGTCTAACGCTTTTTCTTTATATTTAGTCATTTCTTTCTGGGCATAAAGAATACCACCGTTATCTTTAGTAAATGAAACAAGATCTGATATCTCCTGATGCGAAGCCAACCTTTGTTTTACTTTGATTGCAAGCCGCTTAATCTCCTCTCCGGCTCCATTATTAAGAACAAAAAGAACAGGAAGAGTTAATTTCCCCTCAAACATATCATTGCCTGTTGGTTTCCCTATATCTGCATTATCAAAATAGTCAAATATATCATCTTTTATCTGAAAACAAATGCCGATATATTCACCAAAAAGTCTTGCAAGCTCTACCTTTTCATTATCTACTTGAGCCGACAAAGCAGCAGCTTTAGTGCAGGAAGCAAACAATGCCGCTGTTTTTTTATTAATAACATCAAAATATACAGACTCAGAAAATTCAGTATTATTAATATTAGATAATTGAAGCAGTTCACCTTCAGCTAAATCCTGCCCTAACTTAGATACAACATCAATTATACCATGATTTTTAGTTTTAGAAGCCTGTACCAAGCAAGTTGCCAATAAAAAATCTCCTGTAAGCACTGCAACCTTATTATTAAAAATAGCATTGACAGAAAGTTGCCCACGCCGTTCGGCACTCTCATCAACTACATCATCGTGAACTAAACTAGCAGTATGTAGTAATTCGAGAGAAACAGCAGCATGTAGCGTCTGTGTGCTTACTTTGCCGTATAATTTAGCTATTAACAAGACAAGAATCGGACGCATCATCTTGCCATTCCTTTGCTGTAAATGCACAATTACATCGGTAAGTAAAGGATTAGAGCTGGAAAGGGAGTGATCAAAAAGATTTTTGAAATCTTCCAGTTCATCAATTATGGGAGACTTTATAAGAGATAAAACATCCATATGAACATGATTTGTCTACAAAAGTAATAATAAAACGATTAATACCGTATTTTTTTGTATTTTTACCATTAAAAAAATAATAAAAATGGAACCAAATAATAAATTGATCCTTCTTGACGCATACGCACTCATATACAGAGCATACTATGCATTCATTAAGAATCCCAGAATTAACTCAAAAGGATTTAATACATCTGCAATATTAGGCTTTGTAAATACATTGGAGGAAGTCCTCAAAAATCAAGCACCAACACACATCGGTATAGCATTTGATCCGGCCGGACCAACATTCAGACATGAAATATATGAAAAGTATAAAGCACAAAGAGAAGAAACCCCTGAAGCCATACGTTTATCAATACCCATAATAAAGGAAATTATTAGCGCCTACAATATTCCGATTTTAGAAGTCGCAGGATATGAGGCAGACGATGTTATTGGAACATTAGCTACAAAAGCATCTCTAAAGAGTATTGAAACCTATATGATGACTCCTGATAAGGATTATGGGCAATTAGTAAATGATAATGTGTTCATTTACAAACCTAAATACGGAGATAAGGAATTCGAAATAATGGGTATTGAAGCTGTAAAAGCAAAATTCAATATTGAATCGCCAACTCAAGTTATTGACATATTAGGATTAATGGGAGACGCTTCGGATAACATTCCCGGCTGTCCGGGTGTAGGAGAGAAAACTGCCCAAAAACTTATTTCAGAATTTGGTAGTATAGAAAACCTTTTGGAAAATACTGAAAAATTAAAAGGAGCAATCAAAACTAAGATTGAAGCCAATAAAGAACTAATCGTCTTTTCTAAGTTTTTAGCAACCATAAAAACAGATGTTCCCATTGAACTCGATATGGATTCTTTAAAAAGACAAGAACCGGACGAGAATAAATTACGAACTATTTTTGAAGAGATGGAATTCAGGACACTGATTGAAAGAGTCCTCAAAAACGATAAAACAAAAAATGATAGCAAGAAGGAAATTCTAAGCTTACCTTTTGAAGAAAATAAAAGTCCGATTCAAGGCAATCTCTTTGAAGAATTTACGGGCACAACATCGAATAGCGAATTTAAAACGAATCTAATGCGTTTAGATATTTCAATTCAATGCTACCAACTTGCTGATAATCAACACGAAAGAGGTCAATTAATTCAAAAGTTAGTTACATCGAAAATCATCACAATAGATACGGAGACAACTGGTACTGATCCAATAGAGGCAGAAATAGTAGGAATGAGCTTTTCAATCAAAGAGAATGAAGCCTATTATGTTCCCGTACCGGCAGAGAAAAGCGAAGCGTTAAAAATACTAAATGAGTTCAAATATATATTTGAAAGCGAAGAAATCATCAAGATCGGGCAAAATATCAAGTATGACATGCTCATACTAAAAAAATACGGAATCAATGTCAAAGGAAAGATATTCGATACAATGGTGGCACACTATGTACTACAGCCCGAACTAAGACATGGCATGGATTATTTAGCCGAGATCTATTTAAACTATCAAACCATTCATATAGATGAGCTGATTGGCCCAAAAGGAAAAAGCCAGAAAAGTATGAGAGAGCTACCCCCCGAAGACGTGTATCTTTATGCGTGCGAGGATGCAGATATAACTCTAAAACTCAAAAACATTCTCGAGAAAAAATTGAAAGAGAATGACGCTGAAAAACTTTTTTATGAAATAGAAATGCCTCTTATTCCTGTATTAGTTGAGATTGAGAGTAATGGAGTGCGCCTTGATACAAATGCCTTAAAACAATCGTCATTGCAATTTACCGAACAATTAATAGCTATTGAAAAGGAAATATATGAATTAGCTGAAGGAATAGAATTTAATATTGCATCCCCTAAACAAGTGGGAGAGATTTTATTTGATAAACTAAAAATCATACAGAAAGCTAAGAAAACCAAGACTGGGCAATATGTGACCTCTGAAGATGTTTTGGAGAGCCTGCGTCATAAACATCAGATTGTCGAGAAAATATTAGAGTACAGAGGCTTAAAGAAACTGCTCAATACTTATATAGATGCATTGCCATTATTAATAAATCCGCAAACCGGAAAGGTTCATACGTCCTTTAATCAAACTATAACTGCCACAGGAAGATTGAGTTCCAGCAATCCCAATTTGCAAAACATCCCCATACGAGATGAAAATGGTAAAGAGATTAGAAAAGCATTTATCCCTGATGATGGTTGCCTTTTCTTCTCGGCAGACTACTCGCAAATCGAGTTAAGAATAATGGCTCATTTGAGCGAAGACAAAAATATGATTGATGCTTTCTTAAGCGGACATGACATTCATGCTGCAACTGCTGCCAAAATTTATAAAGTAGATATTAACGAAGTTGACAGCAACATGCGCAGAAAAGCAAAAACCGCTAATTTTGGAATTATATATGGGATATCTGTATTTGGGCTAGCAGAAAGATTGAGTATAGACCGTAAAGAGGCAAAAGAACTTATTGATGGGTATTTTGAAACGTATCCACAGGTGAAAATATATATGGAAAAGAGCATAGAATCTGCTAGAGAAAAAGGCTATGTAGAAACGATTTTTAATCGAAAAAGATTTCTACCAGATATTAATTCCAGAAATGCTGTGGTAAGAGGATACGCAGAAAGGAATGCCATTAATGCGCCCATACAAGGTAGTGCGGCTGATATAATAAAAGTAGCCATGGCACGGATTTACAACCGATTTGAAAAAGAAAAAATCAGTGCTAAAATGATTCTTCAAGTACACGATGAATTAAATTTCAGTGTACCCAGAAAGGAGAAAGAAATTGTTCAGCAAATAGTAATTGAGGAGATGGAAAATGCTTATAAGATGCATGTTCCCCTTAAAGCTGACTGTGGCTGGGGAAACAACTGGTTAGAAGCACACTAAGTACTACAAACTGAACTTTACCTGATCAAGAATGAGCCAAAGCATATATAATATATGCTTTGGCTCATTCTTTTTTATTCCCCACATTCATATAACTATATTTAACTATAATTCAATTTGATACAAAAGAAAAGAAACAAATTAATAAGTGTTGTTTTAAAGTCCAATAAACTCCAAATTTGAATATAAAATGCATTAATATTATCAATTTGAATAAGGGACAGAAAAGGTACAATTATCATATAGATATTTTTTATATTCGAAAAAGGAATAATGTCAGATATATATCTATATTTGCAGTGTATTACAATACAAATAATAGAAATATGATATTATCAACCTTAACAGCAAGAACATCATGAAAACAAAATTATTTTTTAAAACCATTGCATTGTTTGTATTTGCATTTATTGGAACAATGAACATAAATGCTAAGAGTGACAACAATTTAGTATATAATTATGAGCAGAAAGACGGTATGATGGTAGCACAAACCGTGTATAAGCAAGAAGGAGGCAGTTTATCGAACTACCTTAAGTACAATTACAAGTACGACGACCAGAAAAGAATGGTTGAAAGCGAAACTGTGAAATGGAATAACATAAAAAACAGATGGGATAATGATATGTGCATTCGCTATACATACGAAGGCAAAACAGTCACCACTGAATATTATAAATGGAATGGCAAAAAAGCACAATATGTTTTAGTTCCTGAAATGACTGTAACAGTTGATGCACCTGTCATGTAACAACATTACCTACAAATAAATTCTCTCTAATATCTAACAAACAAATCTCAATCATAGCTCTGGGGGAGCAGCGACTGCTCCCCTATCCTATTGCAGAAAACTTTAGCATAAGGCTGTCTTTTAAAAAGATGGCCTTATTTTATATACACCCGTATTCTTTTCTGAAAGAAAGAGAATAGTAATTTCTATCTTTTTGCTGTCTCACGTGGAACAATCAACAATGAAGTTATCCACATTCTTTGTAATGCAGTGAATAATTAGTACTTTTGCCCAATTAATTGCTTAATACAAAAGAATAATAATAGAATAATGGCTTTACAATGTGGTATAGTTGGGCTTCCTAATGTAGGCAAGTCAACACTTTTCAATTGTTTGTCGAATGCCAAAGCGCAGGCAGCAAACTTCCCTTTTTGCACTATTGAACCTAATGTAGGAGTAATTACAGTTCCTGATGAACGCTTAAACAAGCTCTCAGAATTGGTTAATCCGCAACGAATAGTGCCTACTACCGTTGAGATTGTTGATATAGCCGGCCTAGTAAAAGGAGCAAGCAAAGGTGAAGGCCTTGGAAATAAATTCCTGGCAAATATTCGTGAAACAGATGCAATTCTTCATGTTCTTCGTTGCTTTGATGACGAAAACGTTACCCATGTTGACGGTAGTGTAAATCCTGTAAGAGACAAAGAAATAATTGATTACGAATTGCAATTAAAGGATTTAGAGACAATAGAAAGCAGGATACAAAAGGTACAGAAGCAAGCCCAGACAGGGGGCGACAAACTGGCTAAAATGACATACGACATATTGCTTAAATATAAAGATGCATTGGAGCAAGGCAAATCTGCACGTTCAGTTCAGTTTGAGACCAAAGATGAGCAGAAGATAGCCAAAGAATTATTCCTGCTTACCAGCAAACCCGTTCTTTATGTATGTAATGTTGACGAAAAGAGTGCAGTAAAGGGCAATAAATATGTAGAAATGGTTCGCGAAGCTGTTAAAGATGAGAATGCAGATATACTTATTGTAGCAGCTAAAATTGAATCGGAAATAGCAGAATTTGAAACCTACGAAGAACGTCAGATGTTTTTGAATGAGATAGGCTTAACAGAATCGGGTGTGGCCCGTCTCATAAAGTCGGCCTACCAATTGCTTAATCTGGAAACTTATTTCACAGCAGGTGTACAAGAAGTACGCGCCTGGACTTACCTGAAAGGAAGTAAAGCACCTCAATGTGCCGGTGTTATTCACACTGATTTTGAGAAAGGCTTCATCCGTGCCGAGGTTATAAAATATGCTGATTTTATTAAATACGGTTCAGAAGCCGCAGTACGCGATGCCGGGAAACTAAATGTTGAAGGAAAAGAATACATTGTTGAAGACGGTGATATAATGCATTTCCGTTTCAATGTATAAAATGCAATGCTAAGAAACATCTCCTGCCGATAATTTTCATTCAATTTTATCCGTTACAATTTGTTATGCAGATTAATAATCCATAGATTTGTAACACTTGCAATAAAATGCAAGCGAATGATAGTAACGACAAAATAAAAAAGGAAAAATGGAAAAGGCGAATAATAATAAACCTTGTTCAGAATGCGGAAGCACACAAAAACAAGGATTAGAATATCTCGTAGTAGGTACAGGAGGTGTAGGTGGAAATATAGCAGCTTTTCTATGGCTAGCCGACAAGAAAGTTACTTGTATTGCCAGAGGGGAACATCTAAATGCCATAATCAATGAAGGGTTAAAATTAAAGTCAACCTTGAAAGGGCAACATAATATCCCCATCCATGCTTGTAATGCAGAAGATTATTCAGGGAAAGCCGATGTCATTTTTGTGTGCGTAAAAGGGTACTCCATTGATTCTATTACTGAATTAATAAAGAAAGCCGCACACAAAAATACCATCGTTATTCCCATTTTGAACGTGTACGGAACAGGTCCAAAATTACAAAAAATGATTCCTGACGTAACCGTACTTGACGGATGCATTTACATCGTAGGGTTTGTTTCCGACTTAGGCGAAATAACCCAAATGGGTAAAATCTTCCGTTTGGTATTCGGGACTCATCAGGGTACGGAGGTTTCACAAGAACTTTTGGCAAACGTACAAACCGATTTATTGGAAAGCGGCATCAAAGCCAATCTATCTGATGACATCAATCGGGATACCTTCATTAAATGGTCATTCATCTCTGCCATGGCGTGTACAGGAGCCTATTACAATGTTCCAATGGGTGAAGTACAAAAAACCGGTCCAATCAGAAATACATTTATAGGTTTATCGCAAGAAACGGCCGAACTAGGCAATAAGCTCGGCATCATATTTAAAGAAGATTTAGTGCAATATAACCTCAAAGTACTTGATAAACTAGCACCAGAAAGTACCGCATCTTTGCAAAAAGATTTGGAAAAAGGACACAACTCCGAAGTCCAGGGATTGCTTTTCGATGTAATTCAATTAGGAGAAGAAAAGGGCATCGATATGCAAACATACCAAACCGTCGCTGCCAAATTTAAATAACTAAATGCAGATGAATAAAGTAGAAACAGAGAAAGAAAGGATGTTTGCCGGAAAGCCATACAACGCTCATTCCGATGAGATGGTTGCCATTCGCATCCGTACCAAACGAATATTACACAAGCTTAACGTAACAGAGTATTATACAGATAAATTTCAAGATGTTATTCGTGAACTCTGTCCAAACGCTGCAAAAAACTTCCATGTAGAACCTCCTTTCCATTGTGACTACGGTGACCACATCTATGCTGGAGATAGCGTTTTCATTAATTTCGGAGCTGTTATCCTCGATGGAGCCAAAGTAACCATCGGTGCCCACACCATGATTGCACCGGGCGTACATATATACACCGCTCAGCACCCGCTTGATGCTGATGAAAGAGACCAATGGGAAGACTGCAAACCAGTCACCATCGGCGAACGATGCTGGATAGGCGGTCATGCAACGATCTGTCCGGGAGTAACCATAGGCGACCGAACAGTTATTGGAGCCGGTTCGGTAGTAACCAAAGATATCCCGGCCGATTGCCTTGCTGTAGGAAATCCGGCTCGAGTTATCAGAAAACTAAATCAACAGAAAGAGAAATAATTATGAATCATCTTCTCGCAACCATTCACTGGAACCCCAATCCAGAGCTATTTAATTTATTGGGCATATCCATAAGATATTACGGATTGCTTTGGGCAGTAGGCATTTTATTTGCATACCTTGTGGTACATTATCAGTACCGTGATAAGAAAATTGGTGAAGACAAATTTGAGCCTCTTTTCTTTTACTGTTTTTTTGGTATTGTGCTAGGAGCACGACTGGGACACTGCTTGTTCTACCAGCCGGAGTACTACCTCACTCGTCCGGTTGAGATGTTGCTTCCCATCAAAATGCTTCCGGGCGGTGGATGGAAATTTACAGGTTACGAAGGTTTGGCAAGCCACGGAGGAACCTTAGGACTTATGATCGCCCTGTGGCTCTATGTCCGCAAAACAAAGCTCAATTACATTGACGTAGTCGACATGATAGCTGTAGCTACCCCCATCACAGCCTGCTTTATCCGTTTGGCCAACCTGATGAATTCCGAAATCATAGGTAAAGTGACTGATGTGCCTTGGGCATTTGTATTTGAACGTGAAGACATGCAACCCCGACATCCGGCTCAGCTGTACGAAGCCATAGCTTATTTTATATTCTTCCTTATACACATTTATCTGTATAAGAAATATAGCAAAAAGCTTCACAGGGGCTTCTTCTTCGGTCTCTGCCTGACGTTGATATTCACTTTCCGCTTCTTTATAGAATTCCTGAAAGAGAATCAGGTGAGCTTTGAAGACGGTATGTCATTGAATATGGGACAATGGTTAAGCATACCATTTGTCATCATAGGACTTGCCGTTATCTTCAACGGAAAGAAACTGGATCAGATGGGTAAAAGCTATACTTTAAAGAAATAAAGCTCTTCTTCCTGCTTATAATATTCAAATCGTAAGAGGTAAATCACTTACCTCTTACGATTTTTTTAATGTCACTCAACTTATTCAACGCCTCAAGCGGAGTGAGGTTGTTGACGTCGATATTCAGTATTTCATCTCGTATCTGACACAGCACCGGATCATCAAGCTGGAAGAAATTAAGCTGCACCCCTTCCCTTTTCTCACTGACCTCAGCCAACGGTTTGCCCGAAATACCCTGTTTGCGGTTATCGCTCTCCAACTGATGTAAAATATCATCGGCCCGCTTCACAATACTCTTGGGCATTCCGGCCATTTTAGCCACGTGAATACCAAAAGAGTGCTCACTCCCACCCCGCTCCAGCTTGCGCAGAAAAATCACTCTGTTATCAACTTCCTTCACGGAAACATTGTAATTCTTAATTCGTTTGAATGATTTTTCCATCTCATTCAATTCGTGATAATGGGTGGCAAAAAGCGTGCGAGCCTTAGCCTTAGGGTGTTCATGAATATACTCCACAATAGCCCAGGCAATGGAAATACCGTCGTAGGTGGAAGTTCCCCTACCCAGCTCATCAAATAAAACCAAACTGCGTGACGACACATTATTCAATATATCGGCCGCTTCATTCATTTCAACCATGAACGTAGACTCTCCCACCGAGATATTATCGCTAGCCCCCACACGCGTGAATATTTTATCAACCAGACCAATGTGAGCACTTTCCGCCGGAACAAAAGAACCTATTTGAGCCAACAACGTAATCAGCGCCGTCTGCCTCAGTAAGGCCGATTTACCAGCCATGTTAGGACCGGTAATAATAATGATCTGCTGCGATTGCGAATCAAGCATCACATCATTGGCTATGTATTTTTCACCCAAAGGAAGCTGCTTTTCAATAACGGGATGCCTTCCCTGATGGATGTCGAGCACATCATTGTCTTCAATCACCGGACGAATATAGTTATTCATCTTCGCCACATTGGCAAATGAGAGCAAACAATCCAGTCGCGCAATCTGATTGGCATTGATTTGTATAGCCGGAATAAACTCCGCCAAAGCCAAAACCAGTTCATTGTACAACTTAGTTTCCAACACAAGAATCTTGTCTTCGGCACCCAATATCTTCTCTTCGTACTCCTTCAACTCTTGCGTGATGTAGCGTTCTGCATTAACCAAGGTTTGCTTTCTGATCCACTCCTGAGGCACCTTATCTTTGTGAATGTTACGTACCTCAATGTAGTAACCAAATACACTATTAAAGGCTATCTTCAAGCTGGGTATACCCGTCAGCTCACTCTCACGCTGCTGAATTTGCAGCAGGTAATCCTTACCCGAATAAGCTATTTTACGCAACTCATCCAGTTGAGGGTCAACGCCTTCTTTCACCACACCCCCTTTATTGATTAACAAAGGAGGATCATTATTTATTTCCTTATCAATTCTGCTACGAATAGACAAACACAAATTCAGTTGCTCGCCAATGCTGTTCAAGCTGGCATTGTCGGCTTCCAGACAAGCATTTTTAATGGGTTCAATAGCCTGAAGAGCAATTTTTAACTGCACTACTTCACGAGGAGAAACACGCCCCACGGCCACTTTAGAAATAATACGTTCCAAATCGCCCACCAAGTGAAGCTGCTCCTCAACCAATTCTTTGAATTCCGGCTGTCGGAAGAAATATTCAACCACGTTCAGGCGGTCGTTTATGGGCTTCTCGTCTTTTAAAGGAAAAACCAACCACCGTTTCAGCAAGCGCGCTCCCATAGGACTGATTGTTTTATCAATCACATGAAGCAAACTGCTTCCGCCGTCGTTCATACTTGAAATAAGTTCCAAGCTACGCACCGTGAACTTATCCAAGCGAACATATTTATCTTCTTCAATTCTGGCAAGCGAAGTAATGTGCCCTATTTGCGTATGCTGCGTCATCTCCAGATACTGCAAAATAGCACCTGCTGCTATGATACCGTTCTTGAGATGTTCCACACCAAAACCCTTCAGATTCTTGGTTTCGAAATGCTTTAAAAGCTTTTCACGCGCAGCAGTATCTGTAAACACCCAGTCGTCTAGCTCAAACGTAAAAAACCGGCTACCGAAATTACCTTCAAACATCGGTCGTTTGCCTCGTTCAAATAAAATTTCCTTGGGTCCGAAGTTATTCAATAATTTATCAATGTAATCAAACGGACCTTCTGCCGTCAGAAATTCGCCGGTCGATATATCCAAGAAAGCCACTCCGCAAGAAGGCTTTCCGAAATGCACAGCCGCCAGGAAGTTATTCTCTTTGTAATTCAGTATGTTATCATTGATGGAAACACCGGGAGTCACCAGCTCTGTGATACCTCTTTTCACCAACTTCTTGGTCGTTTTAGGATCTTCCAGCTGATCGCAAATAGCCACCCTCTTCCCTGCCCTGATCAACTTAGGCAAATAAGTATCCAGCGCATGATGGGGGAAGCCTGCCATTTCAATGGTTTTGCCTTTTCCGTTGGCACGTTTTGTCAGGGTAATGCCCAAAATATCAGATGCAATAACCGCATCTGTCGAATAAGTTTCATAAAAGTCACCGCACCTGAATAACATCACAGCATCCGGATGTTTGGCTTTTAAATCCAGAAACTGTTTCATCATGGGGGTCAATTCAATATCTTGATTCACAATTGTCCTCCTTTACGTAATTAGTAATCACTAACAAAGTTAGGTATTTATCTTTGTATTCTTTCAACCTCTTATCATCTTTTAAAAAAAAACTAAATAAGCGAGCAACCTTGTTATCTGAAAATAAACGTGTAAATTTGCCACCTACAATAAGAAACATTGAAAATATAAATCAATATCACACTATAAAGTTAGATAGCTATGGACTATAATTTCAGGGAGATTGAAAAGAAGTGGCAGAAAAGATGGGTAGAACAAAAAACCTATCAAGTAACAGAAGATGAATCGAAGAAGAAATTTTATGTATTGAACATGTTCCCCTACCCTTCCGGCGCAGGATTACATGTGGGACACCCGCTGGGGTACATTGCTTCGGATATTTACGCTCGTTACAAACGACTGCAGGGCTTCAACGTTCTCAATCCCATGGGATACGATGCTTACGGTTTGCCCGCCGAACAATACGCCATACAAACCGGTCAGCATCCGGCTATCACAACCGTCAACAACATCAACCGATACAGAGAACAGCTTGATAAAATAGGATTCTCGTTCGATTGGAACCGCGAAATACGCACCTGTGACCCGGAATATTACCAGTGGACGCAATGGGCTTTTATTCGTATGTTCAACAGTTTCTATTGCAACGACGAGAAGAAAGCCATGCCTATAGGCGAATTGGTGAAAGCTTTTGAAGCAAACGGAAGCCAAGGCTTAAACGTAGCTTGCAGCGAAGAGCTCCACTTTACCGCCGATGAATGGAAACAGATGGGCGAAAAAGAGCAGCAAGAAGTACTCATGAACTACCGCATTGCTTACCTGGGCAATACCATGGTTAACTGGTGCCCGGCATTGGGAACCGTATTGGCCAATGACGAGGTAGTTGATGGCGTTTCGGAACGTGGCGGACACCCTGTTATTCAGAAGGTTATGCGTCAATGGTGCTTGCGCGTATCTGCCTATGCACAAAGGTTACTCGACGGACTGGACGGCATCGACTGGACCGACTCACTCAAAGAAACTCAGCGTAATTGGATAGGTCGCTCTGAAGGTGCTGAGATGCGCTTCAAGGTGAAAGACAGCGATCTTGAATTTACCATATTCACGACCCGTGCCGACACCGTATTTGGTGTCACCTTCATGGTACTTGCTCCCGAAAGCGAGTTAGTAGCTCAACTCACTACACCAGAGCAAAAGGCTGAAGTAGATGCATACTTGGAACGTACCAAAAAACGTACGGAACGTGAGCGCATTGCCGACCGCAGCGTTAGCGGTGTCTTCTCGGGAAGTTATGCCATTAACCCGTTAACAAACGAAGCCATACCGGTATGGATCAGTGATTACGTATTGGCCGGTTACGGTACGGGAGCCATCATGGCGGTACCCGCGCATGATAGCCGCGACTATGCCTTTGCCAAACATTTCAATTTAGAAATTCGCCCGCTTATTGAGGGCTGTGATATCAGTGAAGAGAGCTTTGACGCCAAGGAAGGAATCATGATCAATTCACCCAAAGAAGGCGCTGCGGCAGGCGGACTCGTTTTAAACGGACTCACGGTGAAAGAGGCGATTGCTAAGACCAAAGAATATATCCGATCAACCGGCTTGGGAAGAGTCAAGGTAAACTTCCGCTTACGCGATGCCATCTTCTCTCGTCAACGCTATTGGGGCGAGCCTTTCCCTGTTTACTACAAGAACAACATGCCTTACATGATCGATGAAAGTAAACTGCCGTTGGAATTACCCGAGGTATCTAAGTTCCTCCCTACCGAAACAGGTGAACCGCCGTTGGGTAACGCTACTCAATGGGCTTGGGATGAGGTTAACCAGACCGTAGTCGGAGTTGAAAGAATAGATCACACCACCATTTTCCCGCTGGAGTTAAATACCATGCCGGGCTTTGCCGGATCATCGGCATACTATTTGCGTTACATGGATCCGCGCAACCATTCTTGTTTGGTTGATCCTCAGGTAAACGGTTATTGGCAGAATGTAGACTTATACGTGGGCGGAACGGAACATGCCACCGGTCACCTCATCTACTCTCGTTTCTGGAATAAGTTCTTGTTCGACTTGGGCGTAACGGTAAAGGAGGAGCCTTTCCAAAAGCTGGTTAACCAAGGTATGATACAAGGACGCAGTAACTTTGTGTATCGCATTAAAGACACCAATACGTTTGTTTCATTGAATTTGAAGAACCAGTATGACACCACTCCTATTCACGTTGATGTGAATATTGTGTCGAATGACGTACTTGATCTGGAAGCATTCAAAGCCTGGCGTCCGGAATTTGCCACAGCCGAGTTTATTCTTGAAGACGGCAAATACGTTTGCGGATGGGCAGTTGAAAAGATGAGTAAATCAATGTTCAACGTGGTAAACCCTGACATGATTGTAGAGAAATACGGTGCCGACACGCTTCGTATGTACGAAATGTTCCTCGGTCCGGTTGAGCAGTCAAAGCCATGGGATACAAACGGTATTGACGGTGTCTACCGTTTCCTAAAGAAGTTCTGGACGTTATTCTACAACAGAGACGGTGAATTTATTGTGAACCAGGAAGCAGCAACCAAAGAAGAACTTAAATCGTTGCACAAGCTCATCAAGAAAGTGACATCGGATATAGAGCAATTCTCTTATAATACTTCCGTTAGTGCTTTCATGATCTGTATCAATGAACTATATACTTTAAAATGCAACAAAAAAGAGGTGCTTTCTCCCCTACTCGTTGTTCTGGCTCCCTTCGCACCACACGTTTGCGAAGAGCTATGGGAAGCCATAGGCAATCAAAGTTCTGTTTGTGATGCACAATGGCCTTCATGGAATGAAGATTACCTGAAAGAAGACGTAGTTAATTACACCATTTCTTTCAATGGAAAAGCACGTTTCAATATGGAATTTGCTGCTGACGCTACCAGTGAATCCATTCAGGAAACTGTGTTGGCCGACGAACGCTCTTTGAAGTGGACGGAAGGAAAAACGCCTAAAAAGGTGATTGTTGTTCCGAAGAAAATAGTTAATATTGTTGTTTAATATCATCTTTAATAATTTATAGAATGATCAAGCTCTCCAAATCAGACGTACTGATAGAGTTAAGAGATTATTTTCTTATTACCATCGGGCTTATTTGCTACGCATTCGGGTGGTCGGCCTTCTTACTCCCCTATCAAATAACCACAGGTGGAGTAACCGGTGTATCGGCCATCATCTACTATGCCAGCGGTGTGCCCATTCAGTATAGCTATTTCATTATAAATGCTATACTGATGACTGCCGCTATTAAGATTCTGGGTCCCAAGTTCAGCATTAAAACGACATACGCCATCTTTATGCTGACTTTCTTGCTGTGGTTTTTCCAACAATTAATTGGGAATACACAAATTATTGGAGTGGGACAAGATTTTATGGCCTGCATTATCGGTGCAACCATGTGCGGTGCCGGACTAGGCATTGTCTTTATCAACAACGGAAGCACGGGTGGCACCGACATCATTGCCGCAGTGGTAAACAAATACCGTGATGTAACGTTTGGCCGCATGATACTGTATTGCGACATCGTTATTATATCATCCTGCTATTTCGTATTCAACGACTGGCGAAGAGTGGTATTCGGGTTCGTAACCCTGGTTGTTATCAGCTATGTGCTCGATTTGATAGTGAATAGCGCCCGTCAGTCGGTTCAATTTCTTATCTTTTCGAAAGAATACCAGCAAATAGCCGATCGCATCATTGCCGATACACATCGTGGAGTAACCGTTTTAAATGGCACCGGATGGTACAGCAAAAATGATGTAAAAGTACTCGTTGTACTGGCAAAGAAGAGTCAATCGATAGAAATATTCCGTTTGGTGAAAGACATTGATCCCAATGCCTTTATTTCGCAAAGCTCCGTTATTGGTGTATATGGTGAAGGCTTTGATCGTATTAAAGTAAAGTAAACATGAAGAGAAAACTGGTTTTTGCAACCAACAACGCACATAAACTCGAAGAAGTATCACACATACTAAGTCATAAAATAGAGCTTCTAAGCCTGAAAGACATAGCGTGTGACACAGATATACCCGAGACAGCCGATACGCTCGAAGGCAACGCTCATTTAAAGTCTGAGTACATTTACAACCATTACCACATGGATTGTTTTGCCGATGATACCGGACTTGAAATAGCTGCTCTTAACAATGAACCGGGTGTATACTCGGCTCGTTACGCAGGAGAAGATAAGAATTCGCAGGCCAATATGGAGAAAGTACTTCGCCTGATGAAAGACAAGCAAGATCGTAGTGCACAATTTCGTACCGCCATATCGCTTATTTTAGACGGTAAGAAATACCTTTTTGAAGGAATCATCCGCGGCCAAATAACGACCGAGAAGAGGGGAGAAGCAGGCTTCGGCTACGATCCTATCTTTATGCCCGAAGGTTACCACCAAACCTTCGCAGAATTGGGCAGCGAAGTGAAAAACAAAATAAGCCACCGTGCTCTGGCGGTCGACAAGCTTTGTGAATTCTTGGCTAGCCTAACCGATACCAACGTCTAAAATAGTAATCACATACTTTATTACCCTTTACTTACTACGTTATAGCTGTATACTCTTATAGCTACAACGTAGTGTGCTTTTTAGCGTCCAACCATGGTTAGCCGACTTGCTAACCATGGTTATTCAACTTACCAACCTTGGTTGGCTGATCGGCTAACCAAGGTTAGCCGCCTTTTTTTCTTAAACAGAAATGTAATACCTCCACGTCGTTATGCCTCATTAAGCAGTATGGATTCAATGTGCAGCAACTAAATCACATCTTTCCCTCAACAAATATTATTTTTCATGGCATTGTTTACATTGAAATAAATATATTTGCAAAAAACTTTTTAAATTATGAATACTAGAAAAACTGCAACAGCAATCTTATTGCTATTCGTCACAATCGCTCTCTCTGCTCAAGAAGCAAAGTATGAAATGAAATCGGCTATCATCAAAAAGAAGACCGAATTTTCCGGACAAGTACTTGAATCGACTACTTTCATTGATGATTACGGTAAGAAGGAAGCAACGGAAATTATTTTTAAAAACGGTATGGGCCCCGGTGTCGATAAGTCTATGATGACCATCATGGATAGCACTTCTGTTATTACGGTCGATATGGATACCAAAGTGGCTAACCGTGTCAATCTACCCACAAAACCTATTAATTACCTTCAGATTAGTGACGAAATACGAGATCAATATAAATTAAAGGAGGCCGGAGAAGAGGCGATAGGAGATAAGACCTGTAAAATTTACACGCTCGAAATATCACAAATGGGACAAACCCTGCAATTAAAGGTCTGGGTCTGGAAAGGAATTGCTTTGAAGTCCGAAACATCGGCTGGTGGCACGCTACTTGCCACAGAAACAACCACAGATATACAAGAAAATGCGGCCGTGCTGCAAGATAAATTCAGCCTTCCTGCGGGAGTTACTATTCAATAAATAATTGATTCGCACATTATAATTCTTACGGGGCGGGTATTAAGGTACCCACCCCGTAATCGTTTTTCCTCCTTTATTTTTCGTTTTTCACCCCCTGTCAACAAGGAAAGCCTTATATTTGGCCTCAAATGTTAACACTATGAAGAAGTTACTAAGTATATGTATGATGTGCTGGCTTACGGGTCAGCTACTTGCTAATCCTGTAGCAGGAATGTTGGAGCGAATCGACAAAGGTGCTTCCAAGAAATTTTCCATTGAAATAAAAAGTATAGGCAACGAAGATTATTTTGAACTCGATCAGAAAGGTAATCGGGTAGTGGTTCGTGCCAACAATTACGTAAGCGCCGCTTCGGGAGTAAACTGGTATCTTAAATATTATGCGGGAGTGCATTTGTCGTGGAATGGCATGACGGCCAAACTACCGGATGTTTTGCCTCAAGTAACAAAGAAGGAGCGTCATCAAACCACTCTGAAACTCCGTTATAACTTCAATTATTGTACATTCTCTTACTCCATGGCTTTCTGGGACTGGAAGCGTTGGGAACAAGAGATTGACTGGATGGCATTGCATAGCATTAACTTGCCGCTGGCTGTGGTAGGTGAGGAGTGTATATGGTTTAATATGCTCAAAAAGCTGGGCTACTCCAAAGAAGAAATAAATAAGTTCATATCCGGACCGGCTTTCATGGCTTGGTGGGAAATGAATAACCTGGAAGGTTGGGGAGGACCGAATCCTGATTCATGTCAATAGATCAAGTTTCCATGATCAATAGAGCTTATTGGAATAATGATGGTTTTGATATAATTGATTGTCATAATGTAAAGATTACCCGATGTAAGATCAATTCTGCAGACGATGGCATTTGCTTGAAGTCTTATCATCCCGATGCCAATAACGATAGCATTTACATTGCTGACTGCGAAGTACGTAGTAGTGCAAGCGCTATAAAATTCGGAACTGCTTCATGGGGAGGCTTTAAAAATATAACGATTGATGATATTCGTGTATTTGATACTTTTCGTTCGGCTATTGCCATTGAATCTGTTGATGGAGGCCATATTGAAAATATCAATATAAATAACATTATAGCAAAGAATACAGGTAATGCCCTATTTATTCGTTTGGGACACAGAGCAGGTGAACGCCCGGGAACCATAAAAAATATATCCATAAAAAACATGACTGTAGAAATTCCGTTTGGAAGGCCAGATATTAACTATGATTTAAGAGGACCGGAAGTCGATTTTTTCCATAATCCGTTTCCTTCATCTATAACAGGTATACCGGGATATTATATAGAAGGTATTCATCTTGAAAATATAGAAATAACCTATCCGGGAAGAGCAACCAAAGGAATGGCTTATATACCTTTAAATCGTTTAAACCAAGTACCGGAACATATCAATAAATATCCAGAATTCAGTATGTTTGGTGAACTACCTTCGTGGGGATTTTATATTCGTCACGCCAAGAATATAAAATTGAAAAATGTAAAATTGAAGTTGACAGAACCAGACTATCGTCCGGCAATTATTATGGACGATGTGAAAGGAGAATCACTTGAACAACTGTTTTTTCCATTAGATAAAAGAGAACAAATTATAATAGTTAATAACTAATAAGAGAATATGATGAGACTAAAATTTTTATTAGCCCTTCTTGGATTAGGATTTATGATGTCCTGCCATACAAAAAAAACAGATTTTGATATCCGTGATTATGGAGCAAAAGGAGACAGTGTTACCGATAATGCCAAAGCCATTCAGGAAGCCATTGATGATTGCAACAAAGCAGGAGGAGGACGAGTTATTATTCCAGGAGACGGAGTGTATATGACCGGTCCCTTTACAGTAGCATCTTACGTAGACCTGCACCTGGAAGCAAATGCTAAATTATTGGCTAATCCGGATGAGAAGGTGTATAATAAAAGTGCTTTTCGCGATAATAAAGGTGAAGGTATGATGTGGATTAGTGGTACTAACATTGTGCAATTTTCTATTAGTGGAAAAGGTAAAATTGATGGCAATGGCGTTTCGTTTATGGGTAAAGAATTAGAAGATTCTTATGAATTAAAACCTGTACACGAATTTGATCCCCGTCCGCATGTACTTACTTTAATTAATGGTAAAGAAATCCGTATCAAAGATGTTATTATAGGCAATTCGGCTTACTGGACAGTGCACCTCGTAGGTTGTAATGATGTTGTTATTGATGGAATAAGTATTCTAAATAACCTGAAAATTCGCAATGGAGACGGTATCGATGTGGATCATTCAAAAAATGTGCGTATCAGCAACTGTTTCATTGAATCAGGAGACGATTGTATCTGTTTGAAAAATCGTCGTGAATATCAAGATTTAGGACCCTGTGAAAACATCCTGGTAACTAATTGTACCATGACTTCTCGTTCATGCGCTATTAAAATAGGTTCCGAAAATATGGACCGTATCAGTCACGTCGTTGTAAACAACTGTATTATCAGAGACAGTAACCGCGGCATTGGTATTCAAAACCGTGACGAAGGCACAGTAGAAAATATTATCTTTTCTAACATTGTAATTGATTGTAAGTTCTTCTCTAACGTTTGGTGGGGAAAAGCCGAACCTATTTATGTAACAGCCTACACCCGTAAAGCAGGTGATCATAAAGATGCAGGCTGGCGCTTTCCAAAAGGAATGGCCGATTATGAAGTTGGAACAGTTACTGATATCAGTTTCAATAACATAAAGTGCGAAAGTGAAAATGGAGTATTCCTCAGTGCAGAATCAAAAGACAAAATTCAGAATATATATTTTGATGAAGTAGATCTGATGATTTGTAAACGTACCAATTACGAAGGCGGTATATATGATAAACGTCCAAGTAAAGGTGATGATTTTGTGAAAGGGAAAACATACGGATTTTATCTTGATAATGCATCAAATGTAAATATCCGGAATTCTACCGTACGTTGGGGAGATACCCGTCCGTCTTATTTTGCCGACACCCTGTTTAGTCAGAACATTGACGGGTTACAAACGTTTAATCTAAAATAATTTAGCATAGAAAGAAAAAGCTAGGGTTTTATAACCCTAGCTTTTCTGATATATCAAGCATTCGTTTAATGGGAAGAACTGCTTTCTTAGCTACTTCACTATCAACTTCAATCTCCGGAAACTCATATTTCAAACAGTTATAGAGCTTCTCCATTGTATTTAAACGCATAAAGCTACACTCATTACATGCACAGGTGCTATCATTGGGTGGAGCAGGAATAAATGTCTTCTGCGGGCATTTCTTTTGCATCTCATGTAAGATACCCGATTCTGTTGCCACAATAAAACATTGCGCATCACTTTGAACCGCATGTTTCAGCAAGGCTGCTGTTGATCCTACAAAATCAGCCAGCTTTAAAACCACACTTTTACATTCAGGATGTGCCAACACCACTGCATCAGGGTATTGTGCTTTTAACTCCACAATCTTTTCAACAGAGAATTGTTCATGAACATGACATGCACCATCCCAAAGCAACATGTTGCGATTGGTAATTGAATTAATGTAATTACCCAGATTCCTATCGGGACCGAAGATAATCTTTTCATCTTTAGGGAAACTTTCAACAATCTGTTTGGCATTCGTTGAAGTAACCACTACATCAGTAACAGCTTTCACAGCAGCAGTAGTGTTTACATAAGATATAACCGTGTAACCGGGATGCTCATTGACAAAACGTGCAAAGTCATCGGCCGGACAACTGTCGGCCAGCGAACAACCGGCATTCAAATCGGGTACCAATACTTTCTTATCAGGACAAAGAATCTTGGCTGTTTCACCCATGAAATGAACTCCACACAACACAATGATGTCGGCTGTTGTTTTAGCAGCCCATTGAGCGAGTGCCAGACTATCACCTACAAAGTCGGCTATATCCTGTATCTCACCCTGCTGATAGTAGTGTCCCAATATCACAGCATTCTTTTCTTTCTTAAGTTCGTTGATTGCTTTTTTAAGATCAATGCTTTTATCCACAGGTTCATCAGCAAAACCCTTTATTAACCATTTCTCTTTATTCATTATAATCTAATTATTTAATCTCTAATCTTTTAAAAATATATGTTAGTGATAATAGGTTGTTAATAGTGTTAGCAAATAGTTTACTTTCTATTTGGATAATAAGTTATTAGTCTTTGACCTTGACTTATTGCATCCTTATTAACAACTAAAACAGGCTTTAAGTCTTGATAATAAGTGATATATATATTTAATTAACAACCTGTTGAAAGGTTGCAAAGTTAAAAACTAAAAGAGAAAAATTGAAGAAACACGGTTTAAAAATGTGTTTATGTAAGCTTTGAAAGTTTTTATTAACTTATTTGGATTGTTTATTTATGGGTATCCATATATGTTTTAATGAATAAAGCAACTTATTTTTTGAAAAAGTATTTATGAGGTATTGACAACTTATAAACGAGTATTAACCGATTAGTTAACTGATAAATGGGAGCATAAAATAGAAATGATTAATTTTGCAGCATTATACTTAGAAGAGATCATTATGAGCATGAGAAAGTTAAAAATCACCGAGTTAAATAGAATCAGTACGGAAGAATTCAAAGAAGCGAAGAAATTGCCTTTGGTAGTAGTACTTGATGATATACGTAGTTTGCACAACATAGGTTCTGTGTTCAGAACTTCGGATGCTTTTCGTATTGAGCATATTTATCTGTGTGGTATTACGGCTGTTCCTCCGCATGCTGAAATACATAAAACGGCTTTAGGTGCTGAGTTTTCAGTAGAGTGGACGTATGTTCATAACGCTGTTGAAGCTGTTGATAACTTAAAAAGCAATGGGTATATAGTCTATTCTATTGAGCAGGCTGAAGGAAGTATTATGCTCGACGACCTTCAACTGGACAAGCAGCAGAAATATGCCGTAGTACTGGGTAATGAAGTAAAAGGAGTAGGGCAGGAGGTAATAAACCATTCTCACGGTTGCATAGAGATTCCGCAATACGGAACAAAACATTCACTCAATGTATCGGTTACTGCAGGTATAGTGATCTGGGATCTCTTTAAAAAACTCACTGCATTTTAAAGTTAATAACTTGCTGATAACTTATAACTGACCGTTTTGTACTTGTAGAACAATTCGTTCAATCATTCTATCTTCGCCTTCGGGATCATATTGTTTTTTAAGACTGGCACCGAATAAACCGGCAAATGTTTGGTATAAACCGGCTTTAAAAGGTCCCATAAAAGCTTTAACCAGTTCATAAGAAGTCTGGTTTGACTGCCTGTCAACCAGCTTAATTAAAAGCTTCCCTTGAGCGAAAGAAAGCTTTTTCATGCGTGCGGTATATTGTTCTTTCAACCCTTTTTCTACTCTCTTAATGTGTTTCTGTCGGATTTTCTCATTGGGTAGTGTTTCCAGATACTCGTATGTTTCTATAATGGTTCGGTTAATTTCCTGTGAAATAGGAAAGGTTTTTTTTACGTTATAAACCAACCGGTAATATTCTTTCCTCTCTTTGTCATTCCTGAACTTTAGTGGTTTGAATATGTACACATCCGGAAGTGTTATAGAAGGAATCGTATCTCCTTTGTAAATACATACAGGCACAAGATATCCTCCGGCTGACTTATTTTCTTGCGCATTGCTTTGTATGGCAATCAAAGAAAGCAGCAAGAACCCGGTTAATATATTGAACCTTTTTTTCATGCAGCAAAAATACTATTATTTCCTGTTAATGTGTTGCTGTTTATCTAATTTAAATTATCTTCGCAAACCGATAATTATTTATACTTAATCTGAAATCTCAATGAACAAACACACAGCTATTCTATTCGTTCTTTTTATGCTCTTTTTTAATGTGACTGTTTTTTCTCAAGATCCCATAGTGAATGAATGGGAAAGTGTCATGGAACAAATTGCCGTTACCGACGAATATACTGATGTTAATTGGGATCATGAACTGGAAGAATTAACTAACCGCCTCGATCAACCCCTTAATTTAAATGAAGTAACTAAGGAAAAACTGCTTATCTTTCCTTTCCTCACTGAATTGCAAATTGAAGATTTATTGGCTTACCTTTACATCAACGGTCCCATGCAGTCTGTTTATGAGTTACAATTGGTTGAATCAATGGACAAGCAGAGCATTGAATTGTTAATACCTTATGTTTGTGTCAAACCGGTTGAAAAGTCGCCAACATTTCCTTCTCTAAAGAACATCTTGACCAAGGGAAGACACGAGTTAATGACCCGTATTGATATTCCGTTTTATAAAAGAAAAGGATACGAAGATTCGTATTTGGGTCCTCCCGTTTATCACTCAACGAGGTATGGCTTTCGATACAAAGACCATGTTTATGCCGGTATCACTGCCGAAAAAGATGCCGGTGAACCTTTTCTGGCATTACATAATACAAAAGGGTATGATCATTATTCATTTTATTTTTTACTTAAAGACATTCGTCGCATTAAAACATTGGCATTAGGAAATTATCGTCTTAGTTTTGGACAAGGACTGGTTATGAGCAATGATTTTATTATGGGGAAAAGCACATCGCTTTATACGCTCGGAAACCGTGCCGAAGGAATTAAAAAACATGCTTCCACAGATGAATTTAATTACCAACAAGGGGCAGCGGTTGCTGTTAATTGGAAAAAGATATGTTTATCGGCCTTTTACTCACACCGGTCGCTTGATGGTATTGTCAAAGAAGAACAAATAACTTCTATTAATAAGAGCGGACTGCATCGTACTCAAAAGGAGGCGGAACGAAGTAATTTGTTTGCCTTACAACTCATGGGAGGTAATGTGGCGTATACAACCAATCGTTTAAAAATGGGCGTTACAGGTATTTATTATTTTTTCGACAAACCTTATGAACCTGCACTCAGAGAGTATGCTAAATATAACATCAGAGGCAATCATTTTTATAATTTGGGTGTTGACTATAAATACAGATGGAATCGTTTCTTGCTCTCGGGGGAGGCAGCCATTGGCAAGTCGGGTGGCTATGCTTTGTTGAATACTCTCTCTTATTCCAAGGCCAATAATTATACGGTTTCGTTGGTCCACAGATTGTATACACATGATTATTGGGCCATGTATGCTAGTTCCTTTTCTGAAGGCGGACATGTTCAGAATGAAAACGGATGGTATTTGGCTGTTGAGGCGAATCCGTTCCGGTATTGGAAATATTTTGTTTCTCTTGATTTCTTTTCATTTCCATGGTTAAAGTACGGTATCGACAGAGCTTCATCGGGTGTGGATGTGCAGTTTCAATCAACTTATGCACCTTCTTCCAAGCTTTCCATGTTTATAAGATACAGATACAAGAAGAAAGATAAAAATTACACGAATGAAGAGAAAGTAAAGTCGGTACTTCCTTTGCATCAACATCGATTGAAATACCAGTTCAACTACAAAGCAAATGCGTTTTTGGCCTTTAAATCCGTTGCAGATTACACACATCTTCATCAACCCGGTGTTCAAGGGAGTGAAGGCTATCAATTGGCACAAGTTTGCACGTATGCTTTTCGCAAATGGCCTTTGAAATGCGAGTTGCAAGGTTCGTGGTTTCATACTGACGATTACTTTTCAAGAGTGTATTCGTACGAAAAGGGTATGATGTATTCTTTTTCTGTACCTTCATATTACGGTATTGGAACGCGAATAGCTTTTCACATGAAATATGATGTGTCTCAAAGATTGATGATTATGGCTAAAGTGGGCCAGACACGCTACCATGACCGTGATGAAATAGGATCCGGACTTGATCTGATAAGGGGAAATAAAAAGGCAGACGCTCAATTGCAAGTAAGGTATAAGTTATAACCTATTCATCTTTTATGTAACTTTGCGAACCAAAACGGAAAATAAATAAAAAAGAAATGTCGACTATAATCTATCCATCACCTATATTTGGTCCGGTTCATTCTCGCAGACTGGGAGTCTCTTTGGGTATCAACCTTCTGCCTGCCGACGGAAAAGTTTGTTCTTTTGATTGTGTTTATTGTGAATGCGGACTGAATGCCGATTATAGAGCCAAAACCCCGATGCCTACTTATGAAAAGGTAATCAAAGCTCTTGAGAAGAAATTGATTGATATGAAAGCTAATGGGCCACAACCCGATGTGCTTACTTTTGCCGGTAACGGTGAGCCTACTTGTCATCCTGATTTTGCCCGGATTATTCATGATACACTGCTTCTTCGTAATCGTTATTTTCCCAATGCCAAGGTTAGCGTACTGAGTAATTCTACTTTTATTAAACGCCCCGATGTATTCGAAGCACTGAAGAAGGTCGACAACAACATTATGAAACTGGATACGGTTGATGAAGCGTATATCCGTATGCTTGACCGTCCTGTGGGGAATTATTCGGTTGCCGATATTGTCGATACGCTGAAAGAGTTTAAGGGCGACTGCATTATTCAAACCATGTTCCTTAAAGGCAGTTACAAAGGGAAAAGCATGGACAATACCACCGATGAGTATGTTCTGCCGTGGATTGAAGCTGTGAAAAGCATTGCACCCCGACAGGTCATGATCTATACGATCGACAGAGATACACCGGGACACGAATTGCAGAAAGCAACACCCGATGAACTTGACCGGATTGTTGACTTGCTATCTAAAGAGCATATTTTCGCAACAGCATCTTACTAACTAAATAAGGTTCGGGAAATTCCCGAACCTTATTTAGTTAGATATGTAGCGGCATTTATTTCTGTATAATCTGATTAGCCCTGTCAATTGCTACATTGATATTCTCACAAATATTCTCTTCGCCCAGTAATTCGTAAAAGCCCGATTTCTCTAACACATGATGTACTTTTTCGTTCACTCCGGAAAGCACAATGGTAATGCGTTCTTTTTTAGACATCTTACACAAGTTAGTCAGGTTATGAATACCGGTTGAGTCAATGAAAGGAACTTTTCTCATGCGTATGATACGCACTTTGGGACGGTCGCCCAGCTGTACCATCTGTTCTTCAAATTTGTTGGCAATACCAAAAAAATACGGACCGTTAATTTCATAAACTTCCACCCCTTTGGGAACCATCAAACTTTCTTCATTAACAGCTATGTCAAGCTCTTCGTTGGGGTTTATCTCATCAGTGATAACAGATATTTCTGTTGTCTCGGCTACCCGTCGCATAAAAAGCAGACAAGCAATAACCAGTCCTACTTCAATGGCTACGGTTAAATCAAAAATAACGGTGAGGAAGAAGGTTATCAACAGTACGGTAATATCCGATTTGGGATTTTTTAATAAAGCACGAAAGGTTCGCCATTCACTCATGTTATAAGACACAACGACCAATACACCGGCCAAGCAAGCCATGGGGATGTATTGTGCCAGCGGCATTAGAAACAAAAGAATCAGAAACAATACCACGGCATGAATGAGCCCGGCTACCGGAGTTTTTCCCCCGTTATTGATGTTGGTCATTGTACGTGCTATGGCTCCTGTTGCCGGAATACCTCCGAACAGCGGCGTAATGATATTGGCCGTTCCTTGTGCAATCAACTCCGTGTTCGAATCGTGTTTGTCGCCTATCACACCATCGGCAACAGTAGCAGATAAAAGAGATTCTATTGCCCCCAGTACGGCAATGGTAATAGCGGCAGGGAGCAAACCTTTCATTGCTTCCCAATTCAGTGTGGGCACCTCTGCACCCGGCAATTGCGCTTTTATACTGAAACGATCACCAATAGTATCAATGGAGTCAACCCCTACATACGTTTTAAGCACATACACCAATAAGGTGATGGCGATGATTGCTATAAGTGATCCCGGAATCTTTTTGGAGAACTTAGGAGTCATTGCAATGATAATGATACTGGCAATGCTGATTATCGTATTCCACCAGTTAATGGTATCAAAATGATTGAAATACATGATCCATTTGCCGATAAAGTCGCCCGGAATTTTTTCTCCTCCAAAAGAAAGTCCGAATATGTCGGCAATCTGCGTGGTGAATATCGTAACGGCAATACCACTGGTAAATCCTACGATGATAGGGTAGGGAATAAATTTAATGATAGCACCCAATTTGAATACCCCTAATAAGATAAGCAATACACCGGCCATGAGAGTGGCAACGATGAGTCCGGCTTCACCGTATTGTTGTATAATTCCATATACGATAACGATAAAAGCACCTGTAGGCCCCCCAATTTGTACTTTACTACCCCCCATCATTGAAATGATGAATCCTGCTATGATAGCTGTAATAATACCTTTCTCCGGAGAAACACCCGAAGCAATACCAAATGCAATGGCCAGCGGTAAAGCAACGATACCCACAATGATACCGGCCATCAAATCGGCCATGAACAATTCTTTTGAATAATTCTTCAAAGCAAGGAACAGCTTTGGCTTGAATTCAAATGCTTTCATTTTAATCTTACTTTTTGAGTTGATTGTATAATAAATATTTTATAGTAGTCTGTTACAGACTGCAAAATTACATAAAATAATGGTTGAAACATGTTATAGAACACTTTATTTATATTTGCGTGGCATTTCCTAGTATATTTCACTTTCAAAAAGACATTTTATATTCTTTATTAATCCATATTTTTATTATTTTTGTGCAGAATCAATGTGCCGGAATTTATAATTTACTCAATTAAAATATAAGTAATATGATGACTAAAAGTATTAAAGGTACGCAAACCGAAAAGAATTTAATGCATTCATTTGCCGGCGAATCTCAAGCCAGAATGCGTTATACTTATTTTGCCAGTGCGGCTAAAAAAGAAGGTTATGAACAAATTGCGGCTATTTTTACCGAAACAGCCGATCAGGAAAAAGAGCATGCGAAAAGAATGTTCAAGTATCTGGAAGGCGGAATGGTTGAAATTACAGCCAGTTTCCCAGCCGGCGTAATTGGTACAACTTTAGAAAATCTTCAGGCAGCCGCAGCCGGCGAACATGAAGAATGGTCGTTAGATTATCCTCATTTTGCCGATGTTGCAGAACAAGAAGGCTTCCGTGAAATAGCTAATATGTATCGCAACATTGCTAAGGCTGAAAAAGCACATGAAGAAAGATACCTGGCCTTCGTTAAAAACATTGAATCAGCTTCGGTATTCGCTAAAGAAGGAGAAGTTCTTTGGCAATGTCGTAATTGCGGATTTATTCACTCAGGCAAGAATGCTCCTAAGTCTTGTCCTGCTTGCTTGCATCCTCAGTCATACTTCGAGGTGATGAAGCAGAATTATTAAATTCGGCACATTCATAGAAAAGGCTCTTTACTCTCATTTGATGGAGAAGTAAAGAGCTTTTTTTATGTCGTTTAACATAAGGAAACATTCCATACTCTTTCAGATAACATTCTTATCCCTTTAGTTAACGCTCTATCCCTATAGCATTAACATCCTTGTGTACCTTGGTAGGTGGTAAAAACTAATTTTGTACTGATTCACTATGCTCTCTAATATAGAGGCAGGTGGGTTAACATCAGATATATAATTAACCATTAAACAATGTACCATGAGAAAACCATTTTATGAAAAATGCGTATCCGTGCATTTATTCAGTATTCTGCTGGCTCTTTTACTCATCTTGCCGGCAACTAACAGCCTCAGGGCTAATCCCAATCAGGATCGATCCCTATCGGGAATGGTCACCTCCGCTTCGGATGGAGAGCCGCTCATCGGAGTAAGTGTTATCGTTAAGGGCACTACCAATGGTACCGTGACTGATTTCGATGGAAAGTATTCGTTGAAAGTAAATCAGGGTCAGACTCTTATTTTCTCTTACATAGGTTATGTAAGTCAGGAAATAAAATATGCCGGTCAAACTACTATCAATATCGTATTAAAGGAAGACACAGAACTTCTCGATGAGGTAGTGGTGATTGGATACGGCGTTCAGAAAAAGAAGTTGGTTACGGGTGCAACAGTTCAGGTGAAGGGTGACAATCTTCAGAAGATGAACACCACGAATGCACTGCAGGCCCTTCAGGGACAAACGCCCGGTGTTAGTATAGCTTCTACTTCCGGACAGCCCGGGGCTGAAATGAAAGTTACCGTTCGTGGTTTAGGAACGGTAGGTAAATCGGGTCCGCTCTATATCATTGACGGTGTTGAAGGAGATATTACTGCGGTAAGTCCATCCGATATCGAATCAATCGACGTGTTGAAAGATGCGGCATCTGCTGCAATTTACGGAGCTCAATCGGCCAATGGTGTGGTTCTTGTCACCACTAAATCAGGAAAAGAAGGAAAAGCGCAGGTTACTTTTGATGCTTATTACGGCATTCAGAATGTAGCCAGAAAAGCCGATATGCTTAATGCCCAGGAATATATGTCGATCATGAATGAGCAGGCATTGAATTCGGGCTCTTCTGTATATGACTTCTCCAAAACAGCCCGCCCCGGTATTTATAATGCAGACGGAACCGTTATTGACACCGACTGGATAGACCAAATGTTCAAAGACAATGCCAAAACACAGAGTTACAGTTTAGGTATCAACGGAGGTTCTGCTACTTCCAACTACTCTATTTCTTTGGGTTATCTTTCACAGGAAGGTATTGTAGGCGGAAAGGATGTGTCGAACTATGAGCGCTATAATTTCAGAATAAACACTGAACATAAGTTATATAAAGACGTCCTTAAAGTAGGTCAGCATGCCAGCTTTGTGTATGTTAAGAATACAGGAATAGGTGTTGGAAACCAATACAACAACACCCTTCGCGGGGCTTTCTCTACTTCTCCATTGTCACCGGTTTACAGCGATAACAACAAGTACGACAGTCCTTATAATGACACCACAAACTCTGACTGGTTTAATGTGGACAGTAACCCTTACGGCGTTATGATGACAAACAACAATAACTTAAGTGACAATCAGAAATGGATTGCAGATGTGTATGCTGAATTTCAACCGATTAAAAACTTAAAGATCAAGTCTGTTTTTGGTATAAACTACTACGCATCAGAGTACAGAAGCTACACTCCGTTGTATCGTTTTTCCATTTACTCGTATAACGAAGCTCACACTTCCGTTTCTCAAAACATGAGTAAAGGACATACCATGACGTGGACCAATACAGCCGGTTACGATTTCAACATCAACGATCATGCCATTAGTACCATGATTGGTATGGAGGCAGTTCGCTTCCAGGGAACTTACCTCAGCGCAGGCAACTGGGATTTGAAGTCCGTATTCAATGATTGGCAACACGCTTATATTGATAATACCGAAAACACCGACTCAGACGGTAAAACACTGTCGGGTAAGCCGGAAGACAATTACAGAAGAGTGTCTTACTTCGGTCGTGTGGGCTACAATTATAAAGAGAAATACTTGTTTAATGCTACTTTACGTGCCGATGCTTCATCGAAATTTGCAAAAGGTAATCGTTGGGGATATTTCCCATCGGTATCTGCCGGATGGCTTGTATCGGGTGAAGATTTTATGAGGCCTGTAGCTAATGTAATGGATTATTTGAAGGTACGCGCCAGCTGGGGTCAAGTAGGTAACCAAAATATAGATAATTTCCAGTATGCCGCACCTATAAAGACCTCCACAACCAATTATATCTTTGGTAATCAAGGATTGGGAGCCGATTACAACCAATGGGGAGCGTATCCGAGCCGTTTGGCAAATGCCAACGTTAAATGGGAAACATCAGAACAGGTTAATATCGGTTTTGATGCCCGTTTCTTCAGTAAGCTGAATGCTAATTTTGATTTTTACGTTAAAACGACCAAAGATTGGTTGGTGAAAGCTCCTATATTGGGAACAGCTGGTACAGGTGCTCCTTTTATTAATGGTGGTGATGTGAAAAATACCGGTGTGGAATTGGCTCTTACTTGGAATGATCGCATTGGCAAACTGAATTACAACATCGGTATCAACGGTGCTTATAATAAAAATAAAGTAGGTGCCATACCCAATGCAGATGGAATAATTCATGGCTTGACCAATATGCTTTATGATAACTCCGAAGAGTTTTACAGAGCAGAGAACGGTCATGCCATCGGATACTTCTGGGGTTACGAAACAGCGGGCTTGTTCCAAAACACACAAGAGATTGCCGATTGGAAAGCAGCAAAGAATGGTATCTTGCAGACCAACGTGAGGCCCGGTGATGTGAGGTATGTTGATCAGGATCACAACGGTGTGATTGATGAAAACGACAAAGTAGACCTCGGCAACGGTATGCCCGATTTTACTTTTGGCTTTAATCTGGGATTCGATTATAAGGGATTTGATTTTTCAGTGAATGCCAACGGAATGGCAGGAAATAAGATCGTTCAATCTTACCGTAATCACGGCGGAAACTCCAAATCCAATTACACATCAGCCATACTTGCCCGTTGGACAGGTGAAGGAACTTCCAACCACATTCCTCGTGTTACGGAAACAAACATAAATTGGCAATTTTCCGATTTATACGTTCACGATGGCGATTTCCTCAGAATCAGCAACATTACTTTGGGGTATGATTTTTCTAAATTGATCAATTGGAAATACATCAGCCAGTTGAGAATTTACGCTCAGGTTCAAAATGCTTTCACTTTTACCAAATATGACGGAATGGATCCTGAAATTGGTTATGGTACCGAAGACAATGGTTGGGTATCAGGAATTGATTTGGGTTATTATCCACGACCCAGAACATTCTTGGTAGGTGCTAACATTAAATTTTAAACTCACCCGCAAATAATAAGAATCTATGAATAAGTTAAAACTAAATATATTATCTCTCGGACTGTTATGTTTCGGAATAACAGGATGTTCGGAGAGCTATCTGGACGTAGAATCTACGACCAATGTGACCACCGAAAATTATTATAAAACAATTGATGACGCCGATAGAGCACTTATCGGTTGCTATGACGGTTGGCAATGCACTACCTCGAATGGAAGTCTTAGCATATATGTGGCTTCGCAAGTCATGTCCGACGAATGTTTTGGAGGAACCGGAAATACCGATGGCAAAGGCTATCAGGCTATCGACCGTTTTGACATATCAGTCTCTTCTTCCGATGCTAATTTATTTAATGGCACCTGGAATGATTATTATGCAGGCATTTTCCGCTGCAATACACTGCTGCAGAAGCTCGACCAGATTGACTGGAAAGGTGATGATCAGATTCGTAAAAGGGTAGAAGGCGAGACGCGTGCGCTGCGTGCCATCATGTACTTTGACCTGGCCCGTCTGTTTGGTTCCGTTCCTCTTCTGACCGGTCCTACTGCCGAGAATCTGCCACAGGCAGAACCCGCTGAGATATACAAACTCATTGCGGAAGATTTAAAATTCGCTGCAGATAATATACCGACAAATGCTTATCCTAAAGCCAATGCTTCAACAAATGACGGCCGCATAACCTGCTACGCTGCCAAAGCATTATTGGCAAGGGTCTATCTGTTTTACACAGGTTACTATGGCGCTTCTGACTTGGTTGGTGTTGTTACAAAAGAACAGGCCTTGGCAGGGTTGGAAGATGTTATCTCCAGCAAAGAATATGATTTGGTGCCCGAGTTCAAGAATCTGTGGCCGGCAGCTTCCTCAACACCGGTTCAGGGTAAGTTTGAGTTCGTCTCTACTTACGCCGGCGACGGAAACATCGAAACCGTGCTCTCCATGAAGTTTAATACGACTCAAGATTACAACGGTAATCAGGACGGTAACCGCTGGTTGGTGATGATGGGTATGCGTAATACCAATTGGTCACCCTACGGCAAAGGTTGGGGAGCTTGTACCGTGCATCCTAAAGTGTGGAACGCTTTCGAATCGGGTGATAAACGTAAAACAGCTTCAATTATTGATCTGGTAGGCGAAGGCATTGAATCGTCATTCGACCTCAAAGATCAGCGTGAATATACCGGCTACACGGTTAAAAAATACACTCCGATGGCTTTTGCTGACGGAACTTCTGCTTCGAAAGCCGACGGTTCAGGCGATTTCCAAACATCTCAGCACCAAGACTTTGTTGTAGTGAGATACGCAGACGTGCTGTTGATGGCAGCTGAACTAGGCAGCAGCAACGCACAACTTTATTTCGATAAGGTTAGAAGCCGTGCCGGTTTAACCACCAAAGAACCCTCACAAGAAAATATCATGAAAGAACGTTTTGTTGAATTCGCTTTTGAAGGACAACGCTACTGGGATTTGCTTCGTCAAGGCATAGATGTTGCTTCATCGACCATTGCCGAAAGTGGCATTGAGCTTAAAAGCGGTGGCAATCCTGATGTGATAACCATAACAGCCGATAAAATCAAAACAACAAAGGGGTTCTGTCAGATTCCTTCTACGCAGATTACATTATCAGACAATGTACTTAAACAAAATGCAGGATGGTAAAAACTATTAATTTGATTATTATGAATTATTTAAATAAAATATTTTTGTTTTTATTCATCGGAACAATGATGTTGCTTGCTTCTTGTTCACCGGATGAATATGCTCTGGGTAATACGGATGTAAAACCGGGTGATCTAGTTGAAGGCATTGCTTATAAGATTGAGCACGATGCTGCGAATCCTAATATTGTTTACCTGAAGAGTTTAATGGGTAGCAAATATACCCCGTTGTGGAGTCACCCGCAAGGAAGAAGCCAGGAGCAAACCGTGACGTTAAAGATGCCTTTTGCCGGCACTTATAACGTTGTTTTCGGAGTGGAAACCCGTGGCGGTGTTGTGTATGGCGATACGGCAACGTTCAAGATTGATGACATGTACGCCGAATTTGTGAGCGATCCGATGTGGACCAAGGTAGCCGGTGGAGCCGGTAAATCAAAGACTTGGTACCTTGACCTCGACGCCGATGCCACCAGTCGTTATTTCCTCGGTCCTATTTACTTCTTCACCAATACCTATACATGGGATAACCTTCACAATGCTGCCGGTGACAACTACCTGGATGCTGATGCCTGGGATGCCACAAAAGCCATTACTCCCAACTTGTCTGAGACAGGAACTGCTACCTGGTACTGGCTGGCCGATTATCCGGGTAACTCATGGATGTGTGATGCGGCCGACTTTGGAAGCATGACCTTTGATCTAATCGGAGGAGCCAACATAACCGTAGATCAGGAGGCTTATGGCTTAGGTAAAAGTACCGGTTCGTATATGCTCGATGTAGACAAACATACAATCACCTTCTCTGATGCTTATCCGGTGCATGATAGCAACCGGGATGCCGAAATGAAAGCAGCAACCGAGTTCCGCATTCTGTATCTGACCGATGATGCCATGCAAATCATGGTAGTACCTTCCGGTGCATGTTATAACTTCATTTCTAAAGAGTATAAAGACAACTGGGTACCGGGCGAAGTTGCCGATCCGGAACCTGCTTTACCAGACGGTTGGCAAGATGACATTTCACAAACGGTGAACAAATCGATCACATGGAAGCTTTCGGAAACTAATCCGCTCGATTGGTGCAACCTGGATGGTACACGCATGAACGGATGGAATTCACCGGCTGATTATCCTAGCTGGTTGGGCACGTTGGATGCTTCGGTTTACAAAAACTTCAGCATGACGCTGAATTCAGATGATTTGACTGCTAATTTTGTGGCTCCCGATGGAACCAAAACAGCTTGTACCTATACGCTGGATGAAAAAGGTATCTATACATTCAGTACTGAAATTCCTTCTTTTGCTGTAATCGGTTGGGCTAATTTCAGTGCCGATAGTAACAAACAGCTCCGAATCATGAGCATTGAAAAAGATGCAAGCGGAGCGGTTACGGGAATGTGGCTCGGAGCCAAAGATGCTGTTAAACCCGAATATACGGGTTATCATTTAGTACCTTCCGCAAGTGGCAGCGCCACTGCAGACCCGCTGAAAGCATGGAAAACGGCTCTGATAGGTAAAACATTCACGCCGGATACGGGCTGGTTTATTGATTGGTTGAACTTTGATTTAACCGGCGGATGGACAAGCGCATCGACCTTTGGTACTGATTTCACCTCTAATAGCTGGGTTTGGGATGAAGCAACAAGTAACATCGCAAAAAGCGCCACCTTGAAGTTTGAGGCCGACGGCGACGGTATGAAAGTAACGTTGATTCAGAACCTCACCGATGCCGAAGGTAACGTAACCAATGGCTATACCGTAACGGGTAAAGTAACGATCAATCCGGATGCACCATCCATGAAGTTTGAATTCCCTCTTGTTAACTATACCGGAGGTGCCGGTGCATGGTTAAACTCTGCAAACCCCAAAGGGGCACATTGGACGACGGCCTTGTCTGAATACGAATGGATTTTCGTCTCGCACGGAGGATCTAACCTGAGCAATATCAATACCAATGGATTCTGGTTGGGAGCTGTAGCCAATGCAACAGCGGCGGGCGATTCAAAAGATGAGGTGCTTGCTTTCCATTATATACTGAAGCAATAAGCCAACAGTGTCATTTATGAGAGTACCTATTTATTGCATCGTATTCTTTTCGTGCTTGCTTTGGGCTTGTAACAGTCCTTCTTCCAAGGAAGAAGGACTGAAAAAGGAGTGCGAAGAAGCTTACGATGCCATGGATCGTATTCAGGAGAAAGCATTGGAAGACAGTAATTTTATGCACAGTGATCAATATAGAAAAGAGATGGAGCGGGCTGCTATTGAGGCTTCTAAAAGAACAAACGGCCTGCGCGCAAATGAAAAATTGCTCTTAGAATATGAAACTGCCGTCAAATTACTAAAAGAATATGCTGAAAAAGCAGCAAAGGACGCATCGCTTTACCAAGATGCGTCCTTCTCCGAAAAACTGAAAGTGCGCTCCGACCGAGTACGAGAGATATATGTAAAACTGAAAAAAGCAAATCTTAATCCGTTGGAAAAACGTAAATTTGATTTGTTATCTAAAAACTGATTATAAATGTTGATATGATGAATAACCTGAAATTATTATCTATTGTTGTGTGCTTTCTCGGCATCAGTCTTTTTTCCTGTTCCAGTGATGATAGTAAAGTGGAGGCCGAACTCGTTGTTGCCAAAGAATCCCTGTCATTTGGAAACGGAGCCGAGATGCAGAAGCTGGCCATTAAATCGAATGTCGATTGGCAGATGTCCTCTTCTGAATCCTGGTGCGTTCTTTCTGCCTCTTCGGGAAAATCGGGTACTCATCAGATAGAAGTGAATGTAACAGCCAATGCGACCAATGATACCCGGCAGGCTGTTGTGACTATTATAGCAGGAAGCGTAAAAAAAGCGTTAATTATTGCTCAGGAAGGAAATGTTGACAATATTCCGGCCGACCAAACCGGCATGTCGAGTGACGCCAAGACGTTGGCTGCCAAAATGAAATTAGGATGGAACCTGGGCAACACCCTGGAAGTGCCTTTCACCAGTGGCGGTGAAACCGGTTGGGGAAATGAGAAAACCACCGAGGCGTTGATTAAAGCGGTGAAAGCTGCCGGTTTCAATGCCATTCGCATACCTTGTGCGTGGGACAGTTACATTGAAGATCCATCTAACTATACCATCAAAGCCTCCTGGCTGGCTCGTGTCAAAGAGGTGGTTGACTATTGTGTATCGAATGATGTGTACGCTATTCTGAACATCCATTGGGACGGTGGCTGGCTTGAAACCAATCCGACTTATGCTAAGCAGGAAGTGGTAAACAAGAAGCAGGCTGCTCTCTGGACACAAATAGCGGTGCAGTTCCGCAATTACGACGAACATCTGTTGTTTGCCGGAACCAATGAAGTTCACGTGGAGAATGTCTATACTGAACCAACTACCGAGAACAATACGGTGCAACAGTCCTACAACCAGACATTTGTAGATGCTGTACGTGCTACGGGCGGTAAAAATGCCTATCGAAACCTGATTGTTCAAACGTACAACACCAATATCGGTTACGGTGTGAAATTCATGAAGATGCCAACCGATAACGTGTCCAACCGGATGTTTGTTGAAGTGCATTATTACGATCCGTATGATTTTACACTCAAAGAAGAAGGCGGACTCAATTATTGGGGCGAACCGTATAAGCAGTATGGTGCAGTGGGCAGTTGGGGACAAGAAGCCGATTTGGACGCAGCATTCGCATCGGTGAAGACCAATTTTGTTGATAAAGGCTACCCCGCTATTTTAGGAGAGTTTGGTGCCATAAAACGTGCTACCCTCACAGGCGATGCTTTAACGCATCATTTGGAGTCACGCGCTTATTATGTCAAACAAGTAGTTTCTACTGCCAAGAAATATGGTGTAGTACCTTTCTATTGGGACAATGGGCCGAGTGGAAATAACGCCATGGGTATCTTTAACCGTGCTACGGGCGCTGTTTCCGATCAACAGATACTCAATGGGCTTGTTGAAGGTTCGGCGGTGAACTACCCGTTTTAATTGCAGACTTCTTTTTAATAGGTTGATATTATAGGTTTGAAAAGAGAGAAGGCTATCTCCGTGTGGAGACGGCCTTCTCTTCTTTATGCATTCACTCATTTGTGGTATGCAAATCACTTAAACGTGTCATGTTGAGGTTCATTCAAAAAGATTACTTTTGTACCCACATATTACACTATAAAACTTATGATAAAGAAAATACTTTCCAGCCTTATTTTTCAACTGCTATTGGCAGTTGTGGCGGGTCTCGTCATCGGTTCGTTGGCCGATGCATCGGTTATGAAGATTGCTTTGGCCGTGAAGCAAGTGGGCGGACAAGTCATCTTCTTCCTTGTACCCCTTATTATATTCGGTTTTGTGTCACTCTCCATTGCCCGTTTAAACAGCAATGCCTCCAAAGTACTGCTGTTTACCTTCGCACTGGCCTACATCTCCTCTATTGGAGCGGCATTCTTTGGTATGGCCGTAGGGTACGAGTTCCTGCCCCAGTTGAGCATAACCTCCCAACTTCAAAACCTGCGTGAACTACCCGAGCTTCCGTTTACCTTGAAGATCCCCCCTGTGATGGACGTGATGACTGCCCTGGTCTTGTCAATCTTTGTGGGCTTGTCGGCCGCTTGGGTCAAAAGCAAGGAAATTGTCAACCTGCTCGACTCCTTTCAGCAGATGGTTATTTTGTTGGTACAACGCATTCTGTTGCCCGTTCTTCCATTTTTCATTGCCGCCAACTTCAGCGTATTGAGCTACGAGGGAGCAATCACCACCCAGTTGCCCGTATTCGCAGCCGTTATTCTCATTGCGATAGTCTGTCACTACGTGTGGCTCTTTGTTCTGTACACCGCCGCCTCCCTATATGCCCGTAAAAATGGTTGGGAAGTGTTGAAACACTACGGTCCGGCATACGTAACGGCGCTGGGAACCATGTCATCGGCCGCTACATTGGGCGTTGCCCTTCAGTGCGTGCGTAAAAACTCTCTTGTCAGGAAAGAAATCAGCGACTTCTCCATTCCGTTGTTTGCCAACATACACCTGTGCGGTTCCGTGCTCACCGAAGTTTTTCTGGTGATGACCGTTTCCCAGATTCTTTACGGCACGCTACCCGATCTTTCGAGTATGATTCTGTTTATTTTGCTTTTGGGCATCTTTGCCATAGGAGCGCCCGGTGTGCCCGGAGGCACGGTGCTGGCCTCATTGGGCATTGTTATTTCCGTTCTGGGATTCGATGAAGCGGGCACCGCCTTGCTGATAACCATTTTTGCTTTGCAAGATAGCTTTGGTACTGCCTGCAACGTAACCGGTGATGGCGCATTGGCACTCATTGTCAACCGGTTTGTAAAGGGGGAGGCTCCTGATAACGTGAGCTCTATATAAAGCCTGTTTTTTGTACTTCTTTTGTATGCAAATAAGGAATGCTGATTCGTATTGAACCAGCATTCCTTATTTAGTCTTTATCCAAAACCTCGCTCCCCTCAAAACAAGGGCACTGCTTCACCCACTCCTCCGGTTCAACTTCGCCGTTGTGGTTCAGATCCGGACTTAAATCCCGATGCCCGCATACCCGGCTGAGCGGATAATCAATCAACAACGTGCGCACCAATACCCGCAGCGAATGCTTCTGATGACAGGTTCGTGTGTCTTTGGGCATGCCCCGGCTGTCGAGCCCTCCCTCGTAGCAGATGCCGATGCTGTTGGCGTTGTAACCCCGCGCATGCGCACCTACCTGCTCCAGCGGACGAGTGGTGACTATCTTACCGTCCTTGCGAACGTAAAAGTGATAACCCGCACCCTTGAAGCCCCGGCGACGGTGATCCGTATCCAGATCATGCTCGGAATAGGTGCGGTCTTCGCGCGTGGCCGAACAGTGAATCACAATCAGGTCAATGTGTCTCATGCCGCCTACATTCTGGATGAACACTCCTTGGCCGCACACTGCTGCGCCAGCGCTGCCGCCAGCTGCGTTTTCAAGGCGAATAGCTCGGTGTGCATCTCACGCACCTTTTCACTGGTCTCAAAGTAATCTTTGAGCACCTTCTCCAGCTGAGCCACCAGGAACTCGTACTGCCCCTTGATGAGGTCGCTAAACTCCTTGCTGTCCTTTTTATTCGTTTTTACGAAAAACGGAAGAATCACCTTGATACACTCCAAAACTTTAAAAATAATGGTTTTCATATTCAATTATCCTTATAGATTAAACAAAATACGTATATTCTTAAATACAGACAAGTAAGTAACGGACGTTTGCACATCCGCTACTATTGGTTAACAAATTATCCATTAGGATCATCATCATCACCCGTATTGCCTCCGGTGTTTCCTCCGGTATTGCCACCCGTATTCTCACCCGGCAACTCATTCTCGGCTACCACCTTGCCCACTGTCTTCTTCTTGAAGGTCAGCGTCTTGATCATCTCCGTGAGGTCAATACCCGGACGGAAAATGATGTGCGCGCCCTTCACCTGATTGGCACTGAAATCATCCTTCTTTTCCACTCCCGTGCTGCTTACCCCTACCTGGAAGCTGCCGAAGTCGCCGAAGCGCACAATCTCTCCTTTGGCCAGGCTCTTCATCATGCTATCGATCAGTGCGTAGAGCACTGCTGCGATATCGGCACGCATCACCGTGCAGCCTTCAGAGGCATCTTTGCACAAACTGCGGAAATTCATTTCGCCCGCCGCCTGGGCCATGGCATAAAACTTTTCGGGCTCGTTCTGCTTGGCAGGATTTTTTCGGGCCACTACTGTAACAGGTACACTCATGTTGTAATAAATTAAATGATTAATACTCTTTTCCGAAACGCGGATCCGGGCTGCTTGCCAACCCTGTTTCCCGCTCCGGTACAACAAAGATACAACCTGCTCAAAAGCCTTTTTACCGTACTTTACCACTTAAACCGTGCATTGTTTTTATTTGATGAAAAGCCTTAGTTTTCAGTCCAAAAACTTGTTTTTATGCCCGTAAATATGTAAATTTACAGGAGTAAACCAATAAGATAAACTGATGAAAGAAGACGAACCGTTCAGGGTGCGAGCCTACCACAAAGGCATCTTGGCCCATTTGTACAATCCGGGGTTGCCCGTGGAGTCGGCCATGCGCAAACTGCGTAACTGGATACGCAAAAACGAAGACTTGTATGATGCGCTTTACAGCGGCAGAGAAGGGAAAAACGACCACTATTTCACCCGTCGCCAGGTGGAGCTGATTGTGGAACATTTAGGGGAACCGTAATTGGCTCCCCTTTTTTGTGATGTAATACATCCCTTTTCTTTAAATGCCCGCTAAAGCTGTTTTAAGCCCCGCTGTGCTACTTTACTCCTTTTTCGCAATCTGCCTACTGTTTCTTTGCATCCATTCAATAGGCGGCACGTAATCACCGATACACGTCATGCTGGGGTTGTGACCGAAATATACGTTGCCTGTTTGCCCGTTACGGTGCTTGGCAACGATGACAATGCCCAACCCGTCGGACGGATAACCGCTCTCTTTATCGGTTGGTAACTGCGCCATAGCCGGGCGAAACAACAACATCACCAAATCCGCATCCTGCTCAATGGCACCACTCTCCCGAAGATCCGATAACATCGGCTTGCGCCCCGGGCGATTCTCCGATTCCCGGTTCAGCTGACTGAGCAAAACCACCGGAATGTTCAGCTCACGCGCCAGCATCTTGGCCTTGTGAGCCGCCTGCGCCACCTCCTGTTCGCGGTTGCGGGTGTACTTGTCGGCCTTCATCTGGCACAACTGCAAATAATCGATGAACACAATGTCGCACAACCCCTTGCTGTGCAGCATGCGCGCGCTGGTCCGGATGTAATCCATGCCCGCCGAACCGGTATCGTCCACCCGCATGGGTAACTGCGACAAGTTGCTGACCGCCGCTTGCGCCACACCCAGTTCCTGTTCGTTGAGCTGTCCCGTTTTCCACTGGTCGGCCCCGATCTGCGCATGCGATAGAATCAACCGGTCGCCCAATCGTTCGCCTGCCATCTCGATGCTATACACCACCGTTTGCGAACCCGAAAGCGCTGCCGCCTTGGCCATGTGCAGGGCAACGGCTGTTTTTCCTACCGACGGACGAGCGGCTATGATGTTCAGATCCCCCTTTTGCCATCCGGCAGTTATCTTGTCGAGCTCCGACAAGCCGGTGGGGATTCCCGTAATTCCGTTCCGGTTGTTGCTGATACGCCCTTGCGCCTCCCGCATGGTGTCGGACATCAGCACATCCATCTCCCTCAAATGCGACTTGCATCCGAACTCACTCTCGATGCTGTCGAGCAGTTCATGCGCTTCCCGCATGGTTTCGTCCAGATCCATCGTGTCGTCGGCCGCCAGGGCAAAGAGCTTGTTGAAGCCCAGAATCATCTGCCGCCTCACAAACTTCTCGTGCACCACGTTGACGTGGTAGGCCAAGTGAGCCGAACTGGCCACGTGCGAACTGAGCTGCACCACGAAGTATGCGCCGCCTATCTCGTCAATCTGCCCCCTTTTGCGAAGCTCTTCGGTTACGGTGAGAATGTCTATGGCCGTGCCGGCGGCGTACATGTGCTGCAAAGCCTCGAACACCTTCTGGTGTTTGGGATCGTAGAACATCTCTGCACGGAGTTTGTTACTGACCATCGACATAGCCGTGGTTTCAATGAGGCATGCGCTTAGCACAGCCTCTTCCATTTCAATGGATTGAGGTTGATTCATGATACTAAATTTTTAGATTGAAAATGAATATTGATTCAGAGGAAGTCATCGGGTCTTGCCCGTTTGTTTAGTCTTCGTCTAAAAACGTTTTGTCTTTGAGGTAATTGACCGCCTGCTTGCAATAGCGGGTGTCGGTGAGGTAGTAGAAGTACGTGTCGATCTCCTCCACTGCCAGCTCCTTCTCCTGCGGGGTGAGCAACGCCCATTCCCGCTTTGCCCGTGCCACATTGGTCTTGCGCATCTGCGTGGTTTCGTGGTACTTGTCCCAGAACTCCTGAAACTGCGCATCGTCTTGTTCGGCACTTATCCCCGCGGGCTTGTTCCACTGAGGATAATGCAGCAAGCGGATGTGAAACAGGTTGCGATGGGGCACAATGGCAATCAGTTGCAAATCCACCAGCTTCTTGAAGAAGTAGCGGGTTTTGCCCAATGGCCAATTGAATACTTTGGCCCAACTGCTTTTGCTGAGGACCGATTCGCCCCTTCTGCAGAGCACCTTTTGACGATTGATCTCGAGGATCTCGTCTTTGTAGTTGGCCTTGAAAAACATGACGAAGGAGGCCTCCCGCTCGGTGAGCGGTTTGTCGCTGAGCTTTCTAAGCACTTCGAGCAACTCTTTTTGAAAAAGCAGGTAGCCCTTGGCGGGCTCTTTGCTGTCGATAGAATCCATAGATAGAGATTTTAAATGTGTTAAGGGCTGAATCAGGCTGTACAAGCGGGTTTCCGCATGCCTAATTTTGTTGAAATAAATAACCGAAAATTTTCAGCCTCTCTTTCAGCCCCTCAAAATATGCTTTTAATCAATTGAATATCAGTGATTTATGAATGTAATTAAAATTCATTTCAGCCTCTCTTTCAGCCACAATATATTAATATTATATTAAAAATATAGATAAGAAGATTCGGGTTGAGTTTTGGTTGAGTCGACAAATCACGCTGTAATGATTTCTCTTACGAATCAATGTACCGCCAATCGCTGATGACGATCAGGGCGTTTTTGAGATATAGGTGAGATGCTTTTTGAAGCTTAACAGATGGACGGTCTGAAATAGTTTTAGAGTCCGTTTTTCTTAGAGTCATGCACAGTATTTTATGAGATTAACAATAACGCTTTTCATTTGTTAATGCAAATGTAGATATAATAATTGACATAAATACTATAAATGCAATTTATTTTAGCAAGAAAAATATTGCTATACTGATATTTTATCAAAAAACGATGATTTTACACATTATATATGCAACGTGTTATTTATGTTTTATATAATTACCATAAATATTTTATTGTTCGCCTACGATTTTTATTTCTACGCCTAGAATTTTAAAAAGTTGGTGTAGGATTTTTAATTGTTGGGGAGGAAATAATATGGTGATTTGTTGTCTTGATAGCTTGTTGTAATTTGCAGCTAGTTTAGTTACGTTTCCTTTATTTAGCTTTGCAAATTAATCACCTTTCAATGATTTGTTCTGTTGAAAATATAAATCTTAGTTTTGCAAACTTATAAAAAAACAAGGACCGTTGCCGGTCCCGTAACTCCTTTAACACTTGGTTAATGAGATGGTGTAAAAATAGAAGTTTTGAATGAGAATAAGAAATTTAAATTGATAATTTATTTATTTCCTTTTATTCATATACCTTCTATATTTCCTTGTTGCTATATTTTGTGCAAATGTTGAAATGTGGATTGGTTTTTCGGCGAGTACAGATTATGAATATTCGATTTAATCCAGTATATTTGTCCATACATAAATTTAAAACATTAAAATGAATTACGATATATCTGAGATTGATAATAACGTAGAAAATAAATTGAAGGAACAAATTCCAATTATTTTTAATATGCCGAGTCAGAAATTAATAGAAGGCAAGGATTTGAATGTCGTGTCTCTTTTTTCCGGCTGTGGAGGGATGGATCTTGGATTTGAGGGTGGCTTCAATGTTTTTAAAGAAATGATACCGTCGGGTTCGTCTTATATAGAAAAAGAGGTCGATGATTATTTCGTAAAATTAAAATCTACTCGTTTTCATACTGTATTTGCCAATGATATTTTAAATGAGGCATATGTTGCATGGTCATCATATTTCTCTAAAAAGGGTTATAGCAATCATGTTTTTCGTAAAGAAAGCATTGTTGAATTAGTGAAAATGCATAAATCAGGGGTTCCAATATTTCCTGAAAATGTTGATATTGTAACAGGGGGATTCCCATGTCAAGATTTTAGTGTAGCAGGAAAGAGGAATGGCTTCAATTCGCACAAGGACCATAAAGGTAAAATCATTACTCATGAAATAGCGAGTGAGGAAACAAGGGGGAAATTATATTATTGGATGAAAGAGGTTGTTGAAATCACTAAACCTAAAATATTTATTGCAGAAAATGTAAAAGGACTAACCAATCTGGAAGGAGTTAAGGAGATCATACAAAAAGACTTTTCTTCTGCAGATGGGAATGGATATATTGTTCTTTCTCCAAAAGTTCTTCATGCGGCTAATTATGGTGTTCCCCAAACAAGAGAGAGAGTGATTTTTATAGGCATAAGAAAAGATGCTCTCTCCAAGGATGCTTTAAAAGCGCTTACTCAAGATGTTATTCCTGATGAGTACAATCCATACCCCAAGCCAACCCATGCTTATACAGCTGTTGGGGCAGATCTAGTTCAACCGGTAAAGTTGAAGGATGTTTTTAGGCTGTTGGATGAGCCAGAGAAAACGAAAGACTATTCTCAAAGATTTTTTTCTAAAGCGAAATTTATGGGAATACATTGTCAAGGACAAAAAGAGATTAATCTTAATGGATTGGGACCAACAATAAGATCTGAACATCACGGAAATATTGAATTCAGAAGACTTTCTACGGAGCATGGAGGAGTCTATGTTGATGATTTGCGTAATGGTTTTAGTGAAAGAAGGCTTACGCCTAGGGAGTGCGCTATTATTCAAACATTCCCTCTAGACTATGATTTTGTGATACCTAGCGATAAAAAAAGATTGCGTTTTTTGTTAAGTGCTTCAGCTGCTTATAAAATTATAGGCAATGCTGTTCCTCCTTTACTTGCATATCATATTGCAAAGAGATTAGAGCTTTTATGGAATATTTATTTTGATTGATTATGGTAGTATTAGAAAATCCGGTTCCTCCAATAGAAGATTTTCAGTTTTTGATATCTCAAATGACGGAAACTCTTAGGTCTAATTCTAAAAAAGATCCCTGTAAGTACCTTGATTTAGGAGGCACGAAGCTCGAGGATGTGACGGTTGATATTCTTAAAGATCATGCTCGAGGTACATGTTTTGACGGATCCATTGTAAAATGGTCGGGTGGACGGTTTCCGGATATTGTCGCTAAAGACTACTACGGTATAGAAGTAAAAACATCAAAGTCTCCAAACTGGACTTCAACCGGTAGTAGCGTGGCGGAAGGTACTCGAGTGGCTGGTGTTGAACGTATTTTCATGTTGTTTGGAAAATTATGTGATCCTATTGACTTTATATGTAAACCTTATGAAGAGTGCCTGTCTGACGTAGTTGTGACTCATTCTCCACGTTATCTAATAAACATGCAATTAGAGGCTGGAGAGACTATTTTTGATAAAATGAAAATACCCTATGATGAGATGAGAATTGATAACCCGATACAAAAGGTATTAGACTATTATCGCAAAATACAAAAAGATGGTCAAAGACCGTGGTGGTTAGGAGGAGAAGATGAACGTTCTAATTTTTTCATTACAGATTTTTCTCAAATAAATGTGGATGAAAAGAAAAGAATAATGAGTGAGTCATTTTGCCTTTTCCCTGAGCTATTGGGTGGAAATGGGGATAAATATAAAAGGTTAATGCTATATTTGGTCTCTAAAGGTTATGTCTCAGCCAGTTTAAGAGATCATTTTTCTGCAGGGGGAACTGTTCTACTTAATTTTGAAGGTAAGGAATATAGCGGAGTGCCTCAAGTTGTGAAAAGAATAGCGGATCTCATGGATTTAATACCGAATGTATTAATGAACGAATTAACAGAAGCAGAGTTGTCTTATTATTGGGAAACATCTATTAATTCAGATCGATTTTCTCAATGGTTAGATCTGATAGATATAGCATCTAAAAAGTACATAGGAGGGTTTCCCTTAAAAAACTATTTAGAATGGATATATGGACAAAGGGGAAAAGGTCAGAGGTAATGGCCAAGATTAGAGGCAAGAATACAAAACCAGAATTGTTGGTTCGTCGTTTTTTGTTCTCAAAAGGATATAGATACCGAATACATGTTAAGCATCTTCCAGGAACTCCCGACATTGTTCTTCCTAAATATAATGTTGTAATATTTGTGCATGGCTGTTTTTGGCATGGACATGCGGTAGATGGACGTTTGCCTCACTCTAATTTGGAGTTTTGGGCAAGCAAAATCAAACATAATAAAGAAAGGGATTTTAAGAATACACAGAAACTGTTATCGATGGGTTGGAAGGTAATAACAATTTGGGAATGTCAACTCAAACCTCACGAAAAAGAATCAACACTTTTAGCTTTAGATAATCTATTGAATAAGCTTTTCTTAGATAAATATCGAGTGGAGCCATCTTCTAATAATAATCCTTAGTTCTTAATCATAATTCTGCCTTCAAGTGATTGGTAAGTAAGCCTGTTATATAGTTTAACTTAGCACTTATCATTCATTTGTCGTATCATCAGTAATAAATCATGTAACAAGACTAAGGCATTTTTTATTTGTAAATACCTACTTTTGATCTTGCTATTTAATTTATAGGCATAGAAAAACGTTATATTTATGGAAAAGCATGTTGATCATGAGAGTAAGCGAGATCTGTTATACGTAATCGTAATAATCATATTAGCAATTATTTACGCATTGCTATTTACGCTGGATCCGCTAGAGAAGAATTATAGCCAGGTTATGGTAATGGCTATATTAACTGGGTTATTGATTATTGGTCAATTGCCATTTATCAAACGAAGAATAAAGCACATTTTGTACTTGTTATTGATTCTTGCTATACAGATTGTAATATACCTTATCATTTGAATAGAATAAGGTATTGAAGCCGTGATCATTCGTCACGGCTTCAATATGCTTGTGGTTGATGGGTTAACCCTTATTTTTTAGCATGAGGATAATCAATGGTGTAGTGCAATCCCCTGCTTTCTTTGCGTTCAATGGCCTGTCTCATAATCAAATAGCCTACATTGATTACATTTCTTAGCTCGCAAATTTCTTTAGATACCAAGCTGCGTTTAAAAAGGCTTTCGGTTTCCTCGTAAATGATATCCAGTCGGTCCCATGCTCGTTTTAAACGTAAATCAGACCGCACAATGCCCACGTAGGCGCTCATTATTTGATTCACCTCTTTCATGCTTTGGGTGATCAGCACCATCTCTTCGGGCGAACGGGTACCTTCGTCGTTCCATTCGGGAATCCGGGTGTTGTAGGTGTATTCGTCTATCGTGTTGAGGCTATGCTGTGCTGCTGCATCTGCATAGACTACGGCTTCAATCAGTGAGTTGGATGCCAAACGATTGCCTCCGTGCAAGCCGGTGCAGGCGCATTCGCCTACGGCATAAAGTCTCTCGATGGATGACTGGCTGTTGAGGTCTACCTGAATTCCTCCGCAAAGGTAATGGGCGGCAGGGGCTACGGGAATAAATTCTTTCGTTATATCGATGCCCAGGCTCATGCACTTTTCATAGATGTTGGGGAAGTGCTTCCGGGTTTCTTCTGCATCCTTGTGTGTCACGTCCAGATACACGTGGTCGTCTCCCCGGTTCTTCATCTCATTGTCTATGGCGCGGGCCACAATGTCGCGTGGAGCCAACGATAAACGAGAGTCGTACTTCTGCATGAATTCTTTGCCGTCTTTGGTACGTAGTATGCCTCCGTAACCGCGCATGGCTTCTGTGATCAGGAACGACGGACGGTCGCCCGGATGGAAGAGGGCGGTAGGGTGGAACTGTACGAATTCCATGTCTTTAACGGTACCTTTGGCACGATACACCATAGCAATACCGTCTCCTGTGGCAACAAGCGGGTTGGTGGTTGTTTGGTAAACAGCTCCCACGCCTCCGGTGGCCATGAGGGTTATTTTGGATAAATAGGTATCTACTTTGCCGCTCTTCAGATCGAGTATGTAGGCACCGTAACATTGAATATCGGGCGTTTGCCGGGTTACTTCAATGCCCAGATGGTGCTGGGTTAATATTTCAATGGCGAAATGATTTTCAAACACCGTGATGTTTGGATGGTTTTTAATGGCATTGATCAAACTATCTTGTATCTCGGCACCGGTATTGTCTTTGTGATGGAGTATTCTGAATTCGGAGTGGCCGCCTTCTCGGTGTAAGTCGAACTCTCCTTTATCATTTTTATCGAAGTTAACGCCCCAGTTTATGAGCTCGTTGATTTGAGCAGGCGCTTCACGAACTACTTTCTCAACGGCGGCACGATCACTGATCCAGTCGCCCGCGATCATCGTGTCTTCAATATGTTTCTCAAAATTATCTACTAACGTATTGGTAACCGAAGCGACACCTCCTTGAGCGTAGTACGTGTTAGCTTCTTCCAGCTCGGTTTTGCAAATAAGCGCTACTTTACCCTTATGCGCCACTTTCAGCGCAAAACTCATACCGGCAATTCCGGAACCGATTACCAGAAAATCGAATTTCTTAATCATGATCTTACAAGTTGTTGGTTGAAGGTTATTGTATCAGAAGCAGACAGACGGAGCATCTGCCTTTGCCCGGCATTAGCCATCAACAATTGTTTATTGTGTTGCAAAACTACTAAAATAGTCTATTCATTGTGCTTTTCGTTGGCATTAATTCATAATTTGGTTAACTTGCCGGCAAAAATAAGCTTATGAATCGTGTTTTTCATGCCCGCATTACCTGGTATCATCTGCTTTTTCTGGTTTTGGTATCTGTTTGTACGGTTTATCTGGTTTGGCATAAACAGGCGCTTGGGGCGTTGCTCTTTTCGCTTGTGCTGCTGGTATTGATTGAATGTGTGATACACACTACTTATACCGTTACGGCGGAGGGGCTGTTGGTGATAGCAAAGGGGCGGTTCTACAAAAAAAGAACCATTCCTATCGAGGAGATTCTTTCCATAGAGCGCAAACGTTCCATGACTGTGTTCAACTGTTCGGTGACTCATTTTGTGCTCATTCGTTGGGGGTATGATAAGTATGTGGCGCTGATCCCGGTGAAGGAGAAGGAGTTTATTCAACTGATACGCGAACGAATTGTTCAATCATAAATCTTATAATCTATGAAGTATGATGTGATTATTATAGGCGGCGGACCGGCAGGGTATACTGCTGCGGAGAAACTGGCTGCAGGTGGTTTGCAGGTTCTGTTATTTGAGAAGCGTAATTTGGGCGGGGTATGCTTGAATGAGGGGTGTATTCCGACGAAAACATTGTTATATTCGGCAAAGCTGTATGACTCGGGGCGACAGGCGTCCAAGTACGGAGTGGAGTTCGGCACGGCTTCTTTTGATTTAGGCAAGATGGTGGCGCGTAAGTCGAAAGTGGTTCGTAAATTGGTGCTGGGTATCAAGTCGAGGTTGGCACAGGCGGGTGTTGAGGTAATAAACGGTGAGGCATTCATTATTGATAAAAACAGGGTGCGGTGCGGGGAAGTGGTGTACGAATCGGAGCATCTGCTTGTTTGCACGGGATCCGAAACGTTCGTTCCTCCCATTCCGGGTGTCGACCGGGTTCCTTACTGGATCCACAAGGAGGCGCTGGAGGTGAAAGAGCTGCCCCGCTCGCTGACTATTTTAGGCGGTGGGGTCATTGGCGTGGAGTTTGCTTCTTATTTCAACTCGCTGGGCGTGAAGGTTACGGTGGTTGAAATGATGGATGAAATATTGAGCGGCATGGATCGGGAACTGGCGGCGTTGTTGAGGGAAGAGTACTCCAAGAAAGGGGTTTCTTTCTTGCTGAGCCGTAAGGTTGTAGCGGTGAAAGAGGCCGACGGGGAAGTGGTGGTTGAGTTCGAAGAGGACGGTGTTCAGCCGGTTGCTTCGGAAAAGCTGTTGCTGAGCGTGGGCAGGCGGCCTGTTGTTAAGGGGTTCGGTTTGGAGAATCTGAATCTGGAGGTGACGAAGCAAGGGTATCCGCTGGTGAATCCTTGCATGCAGACGAGCATTCCTTCTGTGTATGTTTGTGGCGACTTAACCGGCTTTTCTCTTTTGGCGCATACGGCTGTTCGCGAAGCGGAGGTGGCTGCTCATAGCTTATTGGGGAAGTCGCACAGCATGTCGTACCGGGCCATACCGGGAGTGGTGTATTCGAATCCTGAATTTGCGGGTGTGGGTTACACGGAAGAGGCTGCCATGAAAGCAGGAATTGATTATGTGGTTAGGAAGATGCCCATGACGTATTCCGGCCGGTTTGTTGCTGAGAACGAGGCGGTAAGCGGTTTGTGCAAACTGATTCTGTCCTCCGACGGTAGTGTGTTGGGAGCGCACTTGTTGGGAAACCCTGCTTCGGAGCTGATTGCGTTGGCTGCAATGGCTATTCAAATGGGGTTAAAAGCCGATGAATGGAAGAGGGTGGTGTTTCCTCACCCTACGGTGAGCGAAATCTTTAAGGAGGTTTTAATGTAGGTATTGTTTGGTTGATTGATAGGGAATGAAAAGAAAGAGGTCTTTTTTGGTGTTTGTTTTCTGGCTGTGCCTTTCTTCGTTGGGTGCGCAGCAAACGCTGACCGCGCAGATGGAGCAGTTGCTTCAGGATGATTTGTTGAAGGTATCTGATGTTGGAATTGCGGTGTTTGATTTGACTGACAGCGTGTCGCTCTACACGTATAGGGAACAGAAAACGGCTCGTCCGGCTTCCACGCTGAAGCTGATTACGTCCATCACGCACCTGGCACGCATGAATACGTCTGCCCGCTTTGCCACGTCTGTGTACGGACAGGGGGAGCTTGATGACGATGGTGTTTTACACGGCAATATGTTTGTGAAGGGGCGCTTTGATTCTGAATTCATGGATGCGGATATGGATGAGCTGGTTGCATCGCTCAAAGCCAGGGGGGTGAGAAAGGTGAAGGGAAAACTTTACGGGGATGTTTCTTTCTCGGACTCGTTGTTCTATGGTGAGGGTTGGTGCTGGGACGATGCTCCTTATGACTTTCAGCCGATGCTTTCTCCGCTTATGTTTCACAAGGGATGCGTGGATGTGTCTGTTGTTCCTTATAAGAAAGGAGTGAATCATGTTACTGTGGTTCCTCGTTCTTCTTTCTACACGGTGGAGAACCTGACAACTAATTCGGAGACCGGCAAGTTCTCTGTCTCCCGCGATTGGATGAATGGAAAGAATGACTTGGTCATACAGGGGGGCTCGCTGAATGCTTTGAACGAGAAAATGACGATATCTCGCCCGGCCGACTTTTTTATGCACACGTTTCGTGAGCGGGCTCATGATCAGGATATGACTATAAAGCGGTTGGGTGGCTTTAAAGTGACTCCACCGGATGCTTTCTTGCTGGTTGAGAAAGCGCATGCTACCACTGATGTGCTGCACCGGGCTCTCAAGGAGAGTGACAACTTAGCGGCTGAGGCTTTGTTTTATCATCTGGGTGCTTGGCAAAAGGGGTGTGACACGTGCCGTACCACAGCGAAAGAGTCGGTGCAGGTTATCCGTGATTTGATCAGGGAATTGGGGTATCGGCCCGAACAATATGAAATTCACGATGGATCGGGTGTGTCTTTGTATAATTATGTGAGCCCTGAGTTAATGCTGGCGTTTCTGAAATATGCTCATTCCAAACCGGAGATATATAAGGAGGTCTTTGATGCGCTGCCCATTGCCGGGGTGGATGGTACGCTGAAATACAGAATGAAAGGTGGGAAGGCTTACGGTAATGTTCGTGCTAAAACGGGAACGGTGTCGGGTGTCAGTACCCTGGCCGGCTATTTGAAAGCCGATAACGGCCATGAGATAGCTTTCGTGATTATGAATCAACAGGTTTTGAATGGAAAGGCTGCGCGGAGCTTCCAGGATAAGCTGTGTGAGCTGCTTTGTTCGCTCAAATAAATTCGGGCGGCTCTTACTTTGAAGTTACAAAGCAAGGAGCCGCCCGAAGTGTGTGTGCTTAACTTTTTATTTATTTGGCAAAGTCAGCCCAATTTACATTTTTCATATCGCCCGTGCGATTGAGTGCTGCATGCATGCCCAAAGCGGCCTGTACGCAGTGAGGAGTTTGTCCTTTGCCCGATAGCTTCATGTAATCCCAAAGAATTTCTTTGTAATCGGGGTGAGCACAGTTCTCAATGATGGCTTGAGCTCTTTCAACAGGGCTCTTACCGCGGAGGTCGGCAACTCCTTGTTCGGTAATTAAGATGTTTACTGAGTGCTCGCTGTGGTCTTGGTGAGAAACCATAGGAACAATGGAGCTGATCTTTCCGTCTTTTGCAACAGAAGGACATGTGAAGATGGAAATGAAGGCGTTACGAGTGAAATCGCCCGAACCGCCAATTCCGTTCATCATCTTGGTTCCACCGATATGGGTAGAATTGATATTGCCATATATGTCGGCTTCGATAGCTGTGTTGATTGAGATAAGTCCCAAACGTCTTACTACTTCCGGATTGTTTGATATTTCAGACGGACGAAGAATCAGTTTGTCGCGGAAGAAGTCGATATCATCATAAATGCCTTGCAGACAGTCGTTGGTTACTGTCAATGAGCAGGTACTTCCAAATTTGATGCGGCCTTCTCTCATCAGTGCAATCACTGAATCTTGAATAACTTCTGTGTACATTTCGAATGCAGGGATGGTTTTGTCTCTTCCCAATGCACCTAAAACAGCGTTTGCGATGTTGCCTACACCCGACTGTAAAGGAAGGAATGTAGAAGGGATCACGCCACGTTTCATGTCGGCTGCCAGGAAGTCGGCTACATTCTGGCCGATTTTGTCCGTCAAAGGATCGGCTGCCGCGAATGATCTGGCTTCGTCGGGTTTGTTCACTTCAACCACGCCGATAATCTTTTTCGGATCAACCTGAATGTATGGCAGTCCGATTCGATCGCTGGGTTTATAAATAGGGATTTCACGACGGTAAGGAGGGTCAAGCGGCTCGTAAACGTCGTGCATGCCCATCATGTTTTTGCTGTGAGCGCTGTTTAATTCAACAATAATTTGATCGGCCAGGCGACAAACTGTAGGAGCAATACCTCCGGCAGCTGTAAGGTAGATCTTTCCGTCGGCAGTCACTTCGCAAGCTTCAATGATAGCCACGTTGACTTTTCCCATGAAGCCGTAACGTACTTCTTGTGCCATCTGCGACAAGTGAATGTCGTTGTAGGCTATCTCACCGTTGTTGACCGCAGTTCTAAAATCTTTATTTGTTGTGTAAGGGGCACGGTAACGAATTGCCTTAACTCGAGAAAGTACTCCGTCACAAGAATCACCGGTAGATGCTCCTGTGAAAATCCCAATTTGAAAGGGATTACCTTTTGCGTGTTCCTCTTCTGCTATTTTTGCTATTTCTGCCGTAACGGCTTTGGGCGTACCAGCGGGAGTAAATCCGCTTAGCCCGATGTTGTAGCCATGTTTTACAAGGCTTGCAGCTTCAGCTGCGCTAATAAAGTTAAATGACATAAATAATAGTATATTTTCTTTGTTTAAATTATTTTTTAATATTTCCTTCGAAGTATTTCTGACCAGATAATAGCTTTTCTCGCATCTTCTGCGGAATTAAGGCTAAAATCGTTCTCCCCGATTTCCGGTTGCCGGGAGACTTCTTGAATTTCATCAATTCTTTTTTCAGGAGGTGGTGAAGTGGATTGCTTAAAAGTTTTTTGCTTTTTCATTTTGCTCACTTTTATTTCTGATGATTCTGTTCTGTGAGCAGGAAATGTTTGTGTGGGGAACCACTGTTCTCCATTAGTGGGGAATATAGGACGAGTTTCCATTGTCTCTTTTTCTTGGCCCGAAGGGATACGTGGAGTCGCATCAGGTTGTTTGCCAGCCTTGTTTTTGTTGGCCTGCCTGATGATTCCAATAACTATAACGCCTATGATCACTAGAAATTGTAGGAAATCTTCCATAACGATTTTTCTAAATACGCGCCAAAGGTAGGCATTTAATCTGATTATTACCAATGTTTTAGCATGAAAAAAGGGCAGCTTCACAGCTCCCCTTAGTTTTTTTAACCTAAACCTTAACTATGAAAAAATCTAATGTTTCTTTCATCTCACAAAAATGTAAATTTGAATTATAAAAAGCAAGTATTTTAATGAAAAGATAGTATTTGATTAACATTAATTATAATCTGTAACAAGAAATAGGGCTTTTACTATTCGTTAGACAAATAGATCATGCGAATTTTTGTAGGCTTGCGCATGTCTGTTTCGTTCAAAAAATATGTTATCTTTGCAGCCTCACATTAAAATACATAAAATTATGAACGAATTGACGGGAGCAGACTTTAAATCTGCAACTGTAGAAGACAACAAAAAGTTGTTTATTGAGACTTATGGCTGTCAAATGAATGTGGCCGATAGCGAGGTGATTGCTTCTGTAATGCAGATGGCGGGTTATTCGGTTGCCGAATCGCTCGATGAGGCCGATGCGGTGTTTATGAACACGTGCTCGATTCGCGATAATGCAGAGCAGAAAATTTTAAATCGCCTGGAACACTTCTATGCATTGAAGAAGAAAAAAAAGCACTTGATAGTAGGTGTTTTGGGTTGTATGGCGGAACGTGTGAAGGATGAACTGATTGAAAAACATCATGTTGATTTGGTGGTGGGTCCTGATGCGTATTTAACCCTGCCCGATTTAGTGGCTGCTGTTGAAACGGGTGAGAAGGCTATCAATGTTGAGCTTTCTACTACGGAGACTTATCGGGAGGTTATTCCTTCGCGTATTTGTGGCAATCACATCTCCGGCTTTGTGTCTATTATGAGGGGCTGCAATAATTTTTGTACGTATTGCATTGTTCCTTACACAAGAGGTCGCGAACGAAGCAGGGATGTTTCCAGTATCTTGAATGAGGTTCGGGATTTAATAACAAAAGGGTATAAAGAAATTACACTGCTGGGCCAGAATGTGAATTCTTATCAGTTTGAGGATGGTGAGCGCACCGTGACATTCCCCATGTTATTACGTATCGTAGCAGAAGCTGCTCCCGGTGCGCGCATTCGCTTCACGACTTCGCATCCCAAAGATATGAGTGACGAAACGTTACAGGTGATAGCCGATGTGCCCAACGTATGTAAGCACATTCATTTGCCTGTGCAAAGCGGTAGTTCACGCATCCTGAAACTGATGAATCGTAAATATACGCGCGAGTGGTACCTGGAACGTGTTCAGGCTATTAAAAGAATCATTCCGGATTGTGGACTGACTACCGATATTTTCTCCGGTTTCCATTCTGAAACGGATGAAGATCACCGGCTTTCTCTTTCACTGATGGAAGAATGCGGGTACGATTCTGCTTTCATGTTTAAATATTCCGAACGGCCCGGAACGTATGCTTCGAAGAAGTTGGTCGATGATGTACCTGAGGAAATCAAGGTGGCCCGGTTGAATGAGATCATTGCTCTGCAAAACCGTTTGTCGCTCGAAGCCAATCAAAAGTGTGTAGGCAAAACGTATGAAGTACTGGTTGAAGGGGTTTCAAAGCGTTCGCGCGAACAGTTGTTTGGCCGTACGGAACAAAACAAGGTGGTTGTGTTCGACAGAGCCAATCATAAAATAGGCGATTTTGTTCAAGTCGTTATAACAGAAGCCAGTTCAGCCACGCTCAAAGGTGAGCCTTTGGCTGTGTAATACTCGGTTGGATAACATAAAACGGGGCTATCTCATTTGTTGTAAGTGAGATAGCCCTCGTTGTAATGTCTTATTTCCGGTAATTTTCAGGCATTATAATCCACAAGATGATGTAAATAATTCCTCCTGCAAAGGCTGTAAAAATAGTAAGCAGAGCATAGATGAGCCGTGTCACGGTATAATCCATTCCAAAATATTCAGCTAATCCGCCGCACACGCCGGCAATAACCTTGTTGCTCGATTTTGTTAGTGACTTGTTCATGATATATTTGTATGTTAGGTGATGTTAATTTCCAAATGTATAGATAAAATGTCTTTTTTAAAGGCTTTATAATATTAAAAGACCTTAACGAATGCCGATAAGGTCATATTTTATTTGTTTATTTGCACCAAATTAGGGTGTATTGTAGCTTATAGTCAAGGGTTACTTTCAAATTTGATATAAAACTAATGAATAAAGTCAGAATAAATGCTTGTCCGCTGTGCGGAAGCACAAACATAAATCACTTCAAGAATTGTACTGATTTTTATGCCTCTTCTGAATCGTTCGATTTAGGCAGGTGTGAACAGTGCGGTTTTATTTTTACTCATGAATTTCCCGATGAGAAAGAGATTGGGAGATATTATGAAACCCCGGATTATATTTCGCATACAGATACCCGAAAAGGATTTATGAACCGTATATATCATTATGTACGTTCTTATATGCTTTCTAAGAAAGCGCAACTGGTGATGAAAGAATCGCACCGACGCTCGGGACGAATCTTAGATATCGGTACGGGTACCGGTTATTTTGCCAATGCCATGTATCTGCGTGGCTGGCAAGTGGAAGCCGTTGAAAAAAGTCCGTCGGCTCGTTCATTTGCCAAAGAGCATTTTAATCTGGATGTAAAAAGCGAAGAGGCTTTACTCGATTTTCCGGATGCGAGTTTTGATGTGATTACACTTTGGCACGTCATGGAGCATTTGCAGAATTTACAAAATACGTGGGAGCGCTTGTCTGATTTGCTTTCTGAGCGTGGCATACTTGTGGTCGCGGTTCCCAATTGTGATTCTTATGATGCGAAGAAGTATGGCGAACATTGGGCGGCGTATGATGTTCCGCGTCATTTATGGCATTTTACACCGGCCACCATGCAGCAATGGGGTGCGAAAAACGGCTTTATTCTGGCTGCCCGCCACCCGATGCCTTTCGATGCTTTCTATGTGTCCATGCTTAGTGAAAAGAACAAAGGTAATTCGATGCCTTTTGTAAGAGGATTGCTGACGGGTACCATGGCTTGGTTTAGTTCGTTGGCAAAAAAAGAGAGAAGTAGTTCCATGATATATATTTTCAGGAAGAAAAGATAATGAAGAGTAAAAGCAAAAATAATTCGATTCCATTTTTCGATATGCAGTTTGTAACATCCAGCATCAGTACTATGTTGGTGTTGTTATTGTTAGGGTTAGTTGTTTTCTTTGTATTGGCTGCCAACAATCTATCGGTTTATGTTCGTGAAAACATAAACTTTTCTGTGTTGGTAAGCGATGAGATGAAGGAGTCGGATATATTGAAACTGCAGAAGCGTTTGAATGAGGAGCCTTTTGTGAAGGAGTCTGTTTATATATCAAAGAAGCAGGCTTTGAAGGAGCAGTCCGAAGCGATGGGAACCAATCCGGAAGAGTTTCTGGGCTATAATCCTTTTACTGCTTCTATCGAGATTAAGTTGCACTCGGATTATGCCAATTCCGACAGTATTGCAAAAATTGAAAAGGTGATAAAGAAAAATACGAATATTCAGGAAGTGCTTTACCAGAAAGATCTGATAGATGCGGTGAATGAAAACATCAAAAACATAAGTCTGGTTCTTCTTGCGTTGGCTGTTGTGCTTACCTTTATATCTTTTGCATTAATCAATAACACCATACGTCTGGCTATCTATTCCAAACGATTCCTTATTCACACGATGAAGCTGGTAGGAGCAAGCTGGGCATTTATACGTAAACCCTTTTTGCTTCGAAACATTTGGAGCGGGATACTTGCGGCAATCATTGCCGATTCTATTTTAATGGGAACAGCGTATTGGTTAGTTTCTTATGAGCCCGAATTGATACGGGTCATAACTCCCAATGTGATGGTATTGGTGGCTCTTTCTGTGTTGGTTTTTGGGGTGCTTATCACTTTCTTCTGTGCTTATTTGTCTATTAATAAGTACCTGAGAATGAAAGCCGGTTCATTGTACTACATTTAATAAAACGATAATAAAATGGCGGATAAACAAAAATTTGCTTTCGACAAAACCAATTTCATTCTGTTGGCTGTCGGCATGGTGGTTGTTATTCTTGGATTTCTGTTGATGACAGGTCCTTCTTCCACAGAATCGGCTTTTGAGCCTGATATTTTTAGTGTTCGAAGAATTAAGGTAGCACCCGTTGTCTGCTTCCTGGGTTTTATTTTTATGATCTACGCTGTGTTGCGTAAGCCTAAAATAAAAGAATAAGGAATGGGTGATTTGACTATTTTACAGACTATTATTATAGCTATTGTAGAAGGATTGACTGAATTTTTGCCGGTTTCGTCGACCGGTCACATGATTATAGCCCAAAATATGCTGGGGGTACAAAGCACTGAATTTGTGAAGGCATTTACTGTAATTATTCAGTTTGGTGCTATTTTATCAGTTGTGTGTCTTTATTGGAAGCGTTTTTTCAAACTGAATACGTGTACTGTCTTTGATAATGAGGGAGTAAGCGGACTGTCGGCAACGCAAAAAATGCTGGTTTACGGAAAGCGCATATTGTATAAATTTGATTTCTACTGGAAGCTGCTGGTTGCTTTTCTTCCTGCTGCCTTTTTCGGCTTGCTTTTCAGTGATAAGATTGACGAGATGTTGGAGAGTGTGGCTGTTGTTGCGGTAATGCTTGTCTTGGGTGGAATATTCATGCTTTTCTGCGATCAGATTTTTGTGAATCAGGAAGAGCAGACAGAACTAACAGAGAAACGAGCTTTCAAAATTGGTTTGTTTCAATGTGTCGCCATGATACCGGGAGTGTCTCGTTCCATGGCTACCATAGTGGGAGGGATGACACAAAAAATGACGCGCAAAGCGGCAGCAGAGTTCTCTTTCTTTCTGGCCGTTCCAACGATGTTTGCCGCCACTGCTTACAAGGTCTATAAGTTATTTACTACAGGAGGTATGCAGATTCTGGCTGATAATATGGGAGCATTGATTATTGGGAACATCGTGGCATTTGTTGTGGCATTGTTGGCCATCAAGTTTTTTATCAGCTTTGTAACCAAATATGGATTCAAAGCTTTTGGCTACTATCGTATTATAGTGGGAGGAATTATTTTAGTGATGTTGATGTTTGGTTATAATTTAGAAATTGTTTGATGAATTTTACAGAAGGAGAAGTACTTTATTTTAATAAGCCATTAAGGTGGACGTCATTCAATCTGGTTGCGAGAGTACGCACTCAGTTGAGTAGAAAAATAAAAGTGAAGAAATTAAAAGTGGGGCACGCCGGTACTCTTGATCCGTTGGCAACGGGTGTGATGATTATCTGTACCGGGAAGGCGACCAAAAGAATAGAGGAGTTTCAATATCAGACTAAAGAGTATATTGCAACGATATGCTTGGGAGCAACAACGCCTTCGTATGATTTAGAGAAAGAAATCGATGCTACTTACCCAACGGAACACATAACTCCGGAGATGGTTGCAGAAACTCTTTCTCGGTTTTTGGGTGAGATTCAACAGATACCACCGGCTTTCTCGGCTTGTAAAGTTGATGGGGCCAGAGCTTACGAACTGGCGCGAAAAGGGAAAGAAGTGGAGCTCAAGCCCAAAACATTGGTTATTGATGAAATTGAGTTGCTGGAGTGTAATTTGCCCGAAATTAAAATCAGGGTTGTATGTAGCAAAGGTACTTACATTCGTGCTTTGGCCAGGGATATAGGAGAAGCGCTTCAGAGCGGTGCGCATCTTACCGGACTTATTCGTACCCGGGTAGGTGAGGTCACGCTAGAACATTGTTTGGACCCTGAGTGTTTTGTAGAATGGCTTGAGCAACAGAGTATTGATGAAGAAAATAAAAATGACTAAAAAGCGTATATATGAAACTGTCACAATTTAAATTTAAGCTGCCTGAGGAGAAGATTGCTTTGTATCCTGCAAAGTATAGAGATGAGTCACGCCTGATGGTGTTACATAAAACTACAGGTGAGATTGAGCACAAAGTGTTTAAAGATATTTTGGGCTATTTTGATGATAAAGATGTGTTCATCTTTAATGATACCAAAGTGTTCCCGGCCCGGTTGTACGGAAACAAGGAGAAGACGGGAGCTCGCATTGAAGTGTTCTTATTGCGTGAACTAAACGAAGAGCTTAGATTGTGGGATGTATTGGTTGATCCGGCACGTAAAATACGCATCGGTAACAAACTTTATTTCGGTGAAGATGATTCAATGGTGGCTGAGGTGATAGATAATACAACGTCACGCGGGCGTACGCTTCGCTTTTTGTATGACGGTCCCCACGAGGAGTTCAAAAAGGCACTTTATGCATTAGGAGAAACTCCGCTTCCGCACACCATTATCAAACGTCCCGTTGAAGAAGAAGATGCGGAACGTTTTCAGTCTATATTTGCACGTAAAGAAGGGGCCGTAACTGCTCCAACAGCTAACTTGCACTTTAGTCGTGAGTTGATGAAACGCCTTGAAATCAAGGGGATTGATTTTGCGTTCGTTACGATGCATGCCGGACTGGGTAACTTCCGTGACATTGACGTGGAGGATCTTACCAAACATAAGATGGATTCTGAACAGATGCAGGTAGGCGAGGAGGCAGTTGCCATAGTGAATCGTGCTAAAGATGAAGGTCGAAGAGTTTGTGCTGTCGGTACTACAGTGATGCGTGCAGTTGAAAGTGCTGTTAGTACGGATGGACACTTGAAGGTTTTTGAAGGCTGGACCAATAAATTCATCTTCCCTCCTTATGATTTTACTGTGGCTAATAGTATGGTCTCTAATTTTCATATGCCGCTTTCTACTTTGCTGATGATTGTAGCTGCATTTGGAGGTTATGATCAGGTAATGGAGGCTTACCACGTAGCATTGAAAGAAGATTATCGTTTTGGTACGTATGGGGATGCCATGCTTATCATTGATTGATATGAGCTTGTTATGGCGAAAGTATATTTGGGCTTGGGCACTAATTTAGGCGACAAAGAACAAAATCTTCATTCCGCCATACTGTACATTGAAAAGCAGATAGGGAGTGTTGTGTCCTTGTCTGCTTTTTATAATTCTGAACCTTGGGGGTTTGAGTCGGTCAATAGTTTCCTGAATGCGGTGTTGTGTGTGGAGACTGATTTGCTGCCACTCGATTTACTTCACCAAACTAAACAGATTGAGGTCTGTATGGGGCGAACTGCTAAGTCTTCAGACGGCATATACAGTGATCGTATTATGGATATTGATTTATTGCTCTATGACGCTTTAATAATGGAAACCCCTCAGCTTGTACTTCCGCATCCACTTATGAATCAGCGTGTTTTTGTAATGGAACCTTTGGCTCAAATTGCTCCCGACTTGAAGCATCCTGTTCTGCATTCTACCATGGCGGAATTACTCAAAAAGATATCCTGACGCTTATCCCTCTGTTATTTATTCTTCTTTTTTGGATTTATTATAAATAAGATATATGATTGTTTAGTTATAATCTTTATCTTTGCAACCTGAAATGAAATGTGGAAAGATTTGAGTAGCTTGCAACCACAGAAAAAAATGCTAAACAACATTCCTCTGCTTTTGCACTTCTACTCTTCCTTGTCACCATTTCAAAGATTATCATTATCAATTCATAAATTTGTTATGGGATATTTATTCACATCCGAATCGGTGTCTGAAGGGCACCCCGACAAAGTGGCCGATCAAATATCGGACGCTGTACTTGATGAGCTGTTGGCTTATGACGCCAGTTCAAAAGTAGCTTGCGAAACCTTGGTTACTACCGGACAGGTAGTGCTGGCGGGAGAAGTGAAATCTGAAGCATATGTGGATCTGCAGGAAGTGGCCAGAAATGTGATCAATCGCATTGGTTACACCAAAGGAGAATATATGTTTGAAGGAAACTCATGTGGTGTATTCTCTGCTATTCATGAGCAGAGCGCAGATATAAATCGTGGCGTAGAACGCGAAGACCCAATGAATCAGGGGGCGGGTGACCAAGGAATGATGTTTGGTTACGCAACAAACGAAACTGAGAATTACATGCCTTTGTCGCTTGATTTGGCTCATCGCATACTTCAAGTATTGGCTGATGTACGTCGTGAGGGTAAAGAAATGACTTATCTTCGTCCGGATTCTAAGAGCCAGGTTACGATTGAATATAATGACAACGGACAACCTGTTAGGATTGATACCATTGTTGTTTCAACTCAGCATGACGACTTTGTACAGCCTGTTGATGCTTCTGCTGAAGCTCAGTTGAAAGCTGATGAAGAGATGCTTGCTGTGATACGTAAAGATGTGATTGAGGTGCTGATGCCTCGTGTTATTGCTTCTATCAACAACGAAAAGATATTGGCCTTATTCAATGAGGATATTACGTATCATGTGAACCCTACCGGTAAATTTGTTATTGGTGGCCCTCACGGTGATACGGGATTGACAGGTAGAAAAATCATCGTTGATACGTATGGTGGTAAAGGTGCTCATGGTGGTGGTGCTTTTTCTGGTAAAGACCCAAGTAAGGTGGATCGCAGTGCTGCTTATGCTGCCCGTCACATTGCTAAGAATTTAGTGGCTGCCGGTGTTTCCGATGAGGTACTTGTTCAGGTTTCTTATGCCATTGGTGTGGCTCGCCCAATCAATATCTATGTCAATACATACGGACGCAGTAATGTAAAAATGACCGATGGTGATATTGCTAGAAAAGTTGACGAGTTATTTGACCTCCGTCCTAAGGCTATTGAAGATCGTTTGAAACTTCGTAACCCTATCTACAGTGAAACTGCTGCTTATGGGCACATGGGACGCGAACCACAAATGGTTACCAAACATTTCCATTCCCGCTATCTGTCAGATAAAGTAATGGAAGTTGAATTGTTTACGTGGGAGAAACTCGATTACGTAGATAAAATCAAAGCCGCTTTCGGATTGTAATCAGCGTAGCTTTACAGCTATTTATTTATAGGAAGGTTGTTCAACCTGTTGTTTTATATAACAGTGTGGATGACCTTCCGTCTTTTTAATGATGGAAATAAATAAAGTTTCTCTATTTTTGTAGTCGATTTAGCTTAATATCTCTGGTTGATGAATAAGATACATTCCGTTTGTGTGTATAGCGCCTCAAGTACTCAGATTGATCCTGTTTACTTTGAAGCGGCTCAAGAACTTGGTCGCTTATTGGCCAAGGAAGAAATCCGTTTGGTTAATGGTGCAGGAAGCATTGGACTGATGCGCTCGGTAGCCGATGCGGTGCTTTCGGCCGGAGGGGCTGTAACGGGTGTTATCCCTAATTTTATGGTTGAGCAGGGGTGGCATCACACCGGACTCACAGAGTTGATCAAGGTTGATAGCATGCATGAGCGTAAACAGTTGATGGCGGATTTAAGTGATGCTGTTATAGCTTTACCCGGAGGATGCGGAACGCTGGAGGAGCTCCTTGAGATTATTACTTGGAAGCAGCTGGGGCTTTACTTAAATCCGATTGTTATTTTGAATATAAATGGCTTTTATGACCCGTTGTTGACAATGCTGCAAAAAGCCATTGAAGAGCGATTTATGCGTTCCCGTCATGGTGAAATATGGACTGTGGTCAATACGCCTCAGATGGCGCTGGAAAAGATACATAGTGTGCCTGTTTGGGATTCTTCTATTCGGAAATTTGCGGCCATATGAACGTGAGGGATACAATAACTACCCCATTGCCGGTTGATACTGTTCATGCGGAGAAGGCTCTGCCGTGTTTTGTGTTGAAACCAGATACGGCCCGTATTTCGGAGGCTGAAAAGGCGGATACATTAACTCTTTATTATCAAGAACAATTTGTATCGGCCGACTCAACGTGTCTTACCACCTATCATTCGGAGCGTGAATTTGCCAGTGGCATTGAAGGAGAACGTGTTTCTTATAACACCCGTTCCGACGATGTAATTGTTGGGGTTATATTGGCTTGTTTCTTTGCTTCTGCTTATGTGCTCTCAAGGAGTAAGAAGTTTCTGATACAACAGCTAAAAGAGTTTATGGCTCACAGGGATCGTTCTAGTCTTTTTGATACTTCAACGGCTGCAGATGTACGCCATCTGGTGATGCTGGGCATACAAACCTGTGTGTTGTCTGGGGTGTGTTTGTTCGATTATTTTAGTGCGGATATACCATTGCTCACGGAAAAAATAAATCCTCATTTGTTACTTGCCGGATATGTAGGATTATGTGTGTCATATCTGATTTTTAAATGGATGATTTATGCTTTTCTGGGTTGGGTGTTCTTTGATAAAAAAAAGACAAGCATTTGGCTGGAGTCGTATTTTACCATTATATATTATGCCGGATTTACACTTTTCCTTTATGCTCTTTTCTTTATTTATTTCGATCTTAGTCTAGTTTACATGACAGCAATAAGTTTACTTTTGATAATTTCAGCTAAAATATTGATATTGTATAAGTGGATAAAGCTTTTTTTTAATAATGTTTATGGTCTTCTGCTTTTAATTTTGTACTTTTGTGCGCTCGAAATCCTCCCCTGTTTTATTGCTTATGAGGGGTTGGTTCAGATTAATAACTTATTGCTAATAAAATTTTAGGACGTTGAAAATAAAAAAAGTACTTGTGTCGCAGCCGAAACCTGCTTCAGAGAAATCTCCTTATTACGATATTGCAGAGAAGTATGGAGTGAAAATAGACTTCCGCCCGTTCATTAAAGTAGAAAGCCTTTCTGCCAAGGAATTCAGGCTACAAAAAGTGTCTATATTAGATCATACTGCTGTAATTTTTACCTCTCGTCATGCAATAGACCATTTCTTCGGACTTTGCACTGAGATGCGTATTGCAATTCCTGAAACAATGAAATATTTCTGTGTTACCGAAGCAGTAGCTCTTTATATACAGAAATATATTCAATATCGTAAAAGAAAGATTTTCTTTGGTAATACGGGAAAAATAGAAGACTTGGTGCCTTCTATTGTGAAGCATAATAGTGAGAAATACTTCGTTCCGATGTCTGACGTGCATACTGACGAAATCAAAAATCTGCTTGATAAAAATAAAATTACTCATACTGAGGCGGTTATGTATCGTACAGTGAGCAATGATTTTCAAGAAGGAGAGGCTTTTGATTACGATATGCTTTTGTTCTTTAGTCCGGCAGGAGTTTCTTCACTGAAGAAAAACTTTCCTAACTTTGATCAGAAAGAGATTAAGATAGGAACTTTTGGTTCAACAACAGCACAGGCCGTTCGTGATGCCGGCCTGCGTCTTGATTTGGAAGCTCCCACTGTGCAGGCGCCTTCTATGACTGCTGCATTGGAGATGTTTATCAAAGAGACGAATAAGGGAAAATAAAAACAAAAAATTGCGGTCGGCAGATTGGTTGCCTGAGAGTTGTTGCCCTGTTGGCAGAGTTTCACTCTCCGGAAGTCAATTGTCGACCGTTTATTGTATACAATGGGTACACATACATTCTCAAAACCGGAGCGATTAAGTAGTAAAATTGCAATTGATGAGTTGTTTGCAGGAGGTGCCAAATCCTTTTCTGCATTTCCGCTTCGTGTGGTTTATTTGCCTATTGTAAAGCGTGAGGGAATGGCTGCTGTATCTTTGCTTATTAGCGTTCCCAAAAAAAGATTTAAACGGGCGGTTAAGCGCAATCGGGTGAAGCGGCAAATACGCGAAGCCTATCGCAAGCACAAAGAGCTTTTGTTGAACGTGTACCAAAATGAAGAACAAAATTTAATGCTCGCTGTTATCTATTTGTCGGATCGCTTGGTTGACTCTTCTGAAATAGAAGAGAAACTTGCCTCGCTGTTGGTTCGTATATTAGATAACAAAGAATGAAACGGCTGTTGTCATACATATTACTCATCCCTATTTACTTCTATCGGGCGTGTATCTCTCCGCTAAAACCTCCTTCATGCAGGTTTACTCCTACTTGCTCTCAATATGCTATTGAGGCCATCAAGAAGCATGGACCATTTTATGGTTTGTATCTGTCTGTTCGTCGAATATTGCGTTGTCATCCATGGGGTGGATCTGGTTATGATCCTGTTCCTTGATATTTTATCTGATGGAATTGCTCGATGTACATACGCATCATTTGTCCACGTATCCCGGTCGGAGTATTCTTAATCTTATGCCAGGTGATTTGTGTCCGACAGGAGAAGTGTATTGTTCTGTGGGTATTCATCCATGGCAGATTGACGAGTATGAAGAAGAAGTGATCTGGGAGCAACTCTTACTGTCTTTGAAAGATCCTTGTGTTATAGCTATAGGTGAGGCTGGCATTGATAAATTGATTTCAGTTTCTCTTGTCAAACAGCTTGCTGTTTTTGAAAAGCAGATAGTACTTTCTGAAGAAAAACAGCTTCCGCTTATTATACATTGTGTTCACGCTGTGAATGAAATTATTCAGCTTAAAAAGAAATATGCTCCGCGTATGCCTTGGGTGATACATGGCTTTCGGGGAAAGAAAGAGTTGGCTTTGCAATGCGTTAATCACCATATATTTCTCTCTTTTGGTGAGAAATATAACGAAGAAGCATTAAAAGGTATTCCACTATCTTCTATCCTGATGGAGACAGATGAAAGTAAGGCAGATATCACTTGTTTATACGAAAAGGCAGCTAAGTTACTTTCCCTATCTGCAGATGATCTCAAGCTACAGATACAACAAAATATAAACCGTGTTTTTTTCGATCACTAATCCTTCCGTTTACTTCTGGAAGGCTCTTTTTTAGATAAGAAGAGTTGTTTCTTCAAATAAAGAGTCGTACTTTTGTAGGCATAATCATTAACATACTATCATTCGATGAATTTTGTAGAAGAATTAAAATGGCGTGGAATGGTGCACGATATGATGCCCGGCACGGAAGAGTTATTGGCTAAAGAGCAGGTTACTGCGTACTTGGGAATTGACCCAACAGCCGATTCGTTACACATTGGACACTTATGCGGCGTGATGATGTTACGACACTTCCAACGTTGCGGTCATAAGCCGTTAGCTCTCATTGGAGGCGCAACCGGGATGATTGGTGATCCATCGGGTAAATCGGCAGAAAGAAATTTGCTGGATGAAGAGACCTTGCGTCACAATCAGGCATGCATTAAAAAGCAGTTGGCTAAGTTTCTCGATTTTGAGTCGGATGCTACCAATAAAGCCGAGTTGGTGAATAACTACGATTGGATGAAAGATTTTACATTTCTTGATTTTGCCAGAGAAGTAGGTAAGCATATTACGGTAAACTACATGATGGCTAAAGATTCTGTTAAGAAAAGACTAAACGGTGAATCGAGAGACGGACTTTCATTCACTGAATTTACTTATCAACTGTTGCAAGGGTATGATTTTCTTCATTTGAATGAAACTAAAGGTTGTAAGTTGCAGATGGGTGGCTCTGATCAATGGGGTAACATTACTACGGGGACTGAATTGATTCGTCGTACAAATGGTGGTGAGGCTTATGCGCTGACCTGTCCGCTTATAACTAAAGCAGATGGAGGGAAGTTTGGTAAAACAGAATCGGGTAATGTGTGGCTCGATGCACGATATACATCTCCTTATAAATTTTATCAGTTCTGGCTCAATGTAAGTGATGATGATGCGGCGCGGTACATCAAGATTTTCACTTCGCTTAGTAAAGATGAAATAGACCAATTGATTACTGAACATGCTGAAGCTCCCCATTTGCGTACATTGCAAAAACGTTTGGCTAAAGAAGTAACCATCATGGTTCATTCTGAAGAAGACTACAATGCAGCCGTGGAAGCTTCGGATATTTTGTTTGGCAATGCAACCTCAGCTGCTTTGAAGAAACTTGATGAGGATACTTTATTGGCTGTGTTTGAAGGTGTACCCCGTTTTGAAGTAGCCAAATCAGTATTAGACGAAGGCGTTAAAGCGGTTGACCTTTTTGTTGACAATGCAGCCGTGTTTGCGTCGAAAGGAGAAATGAGAAAGCTGGTGCAAGGTGGTGGAGTATCTTTGAATAAAGAAAAACTGTCAGCTTTCGATCAGGTAATTACTTCTGCAGACCTGTTGGATAGCAAATACTTACTAGTGCAACGTGGTAAGAAAAACTATTTCCTTATCATAGCAAAATAAAAAAATGCGGCTGAATATTTGCATATTTAGCCGCATTGTCTTATCTTTGCATCGCTTTTTGAAAGAAAGCCCATTGCTTGTCCTATGGTGTAATGGTAGCACAACAGTTTTTGGTTCTGTTTGTCTAAGTTCGAATCTTGGTAGGACAACCAAATAAGCCTTGAAAGAGAAATCTTTCGAGGCTTATTTGGTTTTAGTTAGTTTCTTAATGTCTCGGAACTTGCGATTCCTTATCATGAGTTTGTTAAACAAATCAAATCCTACCCCATTACAGTCAAAAAAGACACATAATAGGAATTAGATTATTCTTTTTTGATGGTTTCTTTTGTTATCTTTGCATTGTGTGCGCAAACGATACAACAATTAATAATATAAAGTAGTATGAAAACGAACTATGAGATCCGTTATGCTGCGCATCCAGAGGATGCAAAAAGCTATGACACCAAGAGAATTCGCAGAGACTTTCTCATTGAAACAGTCTTTTCAGTTAATGAAGTAAATATGGTTTATTCCATGTACGACCGTATGGTAGTAGGTGGTGCTATGCCCGTTGGAGAAGTGCTGATGCTTGAAGCTATTGATCCTTTGAAAGCTCCGTTTTTTCTTACTCGCCGTGAAATCGGTATATTTAATGTCGGAGGCCCCGGTGTAGTAAAAGTGGGAGACGCGGTTTTTGAACTTGATTATAAAGAAGCACTTTACATTGGATCGGGTAATAGAGAGGTTACTTTTGAAAGTAAAAACGCACAAAATCCAGCTAAATTTTACTTCAACTCAACAACTGCACATAGAAATTACCCAGATAAGAAAGTCACTAAAAAAGATGCAGTAGTAGCTGAAATGGGTTCATTAGAGGGCTCTAATCATCGCAATATTAATAAAATGTTGGTGAATCAGGTATTGCCTACCTGCCAGTTACAGATGGGAATGACCGAACTGGCTCCCGGTAGCGTGTGGAATACAATGCCAGCCCATGTACATTCTCGCAGAATGGAAGCCTATTTTTATTTTGAAGTGCCTGCTGACCACTCCGTTTGTCACTTCATGGGAGAAGTTGATGAAACTCGTCACCTATGGATGAAAGGTGATCAGGCGGTACTATCACCAGAATGGTCAATCCACTCTGCTGCAGCAACTCATAACTATACTTTCATTTGGGGTATGGGTGGTGAGAATCTCGATTACGGTGATCAGGACTTCTCTTTGATTACTGATTTGAAATAACATTGGGTCTTAAATAAGTAAACAGATAAAACGAAATGGTAAATTTTTCATTAGAAGGTAAGATCGCACTTGTAACAGGTGCTTCTTACGGCATTGGTTTTTCTATTGCAACCGGATTTGCTAAAGCAGGGGCAACAATTGTGTTTAATGATATTAAACAAGAATTGGTAGACAAAGGTGTTGCGGCTTATGCGGCAGAAGGAATCAAAGCACACGGTTACGTTTGTGACGTAACTGATGAAGCCGGAGTTAACACCATGGTAGCTCAAATTGAGAAGGAAGTTGGTGTTATTGATATCTTAGTTAATAACGCAGGTATTATCAAACGTATTCCAATGATTGAAATGAGTGCGGCCGATTTCCGTCAGGTAATTGATATTGATCTTAATGGTCCTTTCATCGTATCAAAAGCAGTACTTCCTTCAATGATCAAAAAAGGCCATGGCAAGATTATCAATATTTGCTCAATGATGAGTGAACTTGGTCGTGAAACTGTTTCTGCCTATGCTGCGGCTAAAGGTGGTTTGAAAATGTTAACACGTAATATTGCGTCAGAATATGGTGAATATAATATTCAGTGTAACGGTATTGGCCCGGGTTATATTGCTACACCACAAACGGCTCCTTTGAGGGAGGTACAGGCTGATGGTTCTCGTCATCCGTTCGATTCGTTTATTATTGCCAAAACGCCGGCTGCCCGTTGGGGTACTCCTGAAGATTTGATGGGACCAGCTGTGTTCCTTGCATCAGACGCTTCAAACTTTGTAAACGGTCATGTGCTCTATGTTGACGGTGGTATTTTAGCTTATATTGGTAAACAGCCTAAATAATCACAACAAGTTGAGCATGAAAAAACTTATATATTTACTAGTTGCAGGATTTCTTATTGCATCGTGTGCCGAGAGTAAAACGGTAACGGTGACGGTAACAAATTCAACTTCTTCCGATCGCATGAACGAGATGGTTGAAGTAGCTATGAATGAGGTAGCAAGTAAGTTGAAACTGGCAGATACGGCTCAAATTGTAGTACTTGATGCGGATGGACAACAAGTACCGTATCAAATTACTTATGATGAGAAAATTATTTTTCAAGTCAGCGTAAAGGGCAATGGGACGGCTGCCTACACCATACAATCTGGTACTCCCGATGTGTTTAATGTTAAGGCTTGCGGTAAATATTATCCTGAACGTTTGGATGATGTAGCTTGGGAAAATGATTTAGTGGCGTTTCGTACTTATGGACCCGCACTGCAAGCGAAAGGTGAACAAGCATTTGGCTATGATGTGTGGACTAAACGCGATACAACTGATCCGGTTGTAGAAGCTCGTTATGCTATGGAGTTAAATCCGGAGACTCTTGCAAAGATTGATAGCCTTACCAAAACGAATCCTGAAGCTGCTAAGGAGCTTCGTGCTGCGACTTCTTATCACGTAGATCATGGTAACGGTCTTGATTGTTATAAAGTAGGTCCTACTTTAGGTGGTGGAACTGCCGCTTTAATGGTAGGAGATACTATTATTTACCCGTATTGCTATAAAACACAAGAAATCCTTGACAATGGCCCCTTGCGTTTTACTGTGAAATTAGTTTATAATCCGCTTACAGTAAAAGGTGATGCATCTGTTGTTGAAACGCGTGTTATTACTTTGGATTCAGGTTCTCATATGAATAAAACAGTTGTTTCTTATTCAAATCTGAAAGAATCAATTTCGGTAGCAGTAGGTATCGTGTTGCACGAACCAAATGGTGAAGTGTTAGCTAATGCACAAAAAGGATACATCACTTATGTTGATCCTACTGATAATATAAATAATAACAACGGTAAGATATTTGTGGGTGCTGCTTTTCCTGCTAATGTAAAAGAAGCTAAATCAGTTCTTTTTTCTGCTAAAGAAAAAGAGCAGAGAGGCGGAGCCGATGGTCATGTACTTGCTATTAGTGATTACATCCCTGGTTCAGATTATACTTACTACTGGGGAGCTGCATGGAGTAAGGCAAATATCAAAGATGCTGCTCAATGGAATGAATATTTAGCAAACTTTACTGTAAAAATACGTAATCCGTTAACTGTTACTATTAAATAATTTTGAATGTAATTAGAATCTACATTTATATGGTAATGCAGGCACATTTCTTTTATGGAAAGTGCCTGCATTTTTTATGCCTTATTCTGACTAGATGATTATTTAGCTGTAAAAAAGTACCTTTCTCCTGCTTTTGTTTCTATATCGTAAACGTATAGCTTTTTAGTTTCTGGCCGACCTATACAATTTTCTTTGTTTGCAAGAGGCTCTTTTATTGTTTGTGGCTTAAGCAAGATATTCTCCGATGTAGTATGGGTTACTTGATTTAGCTCCCTTCCATTCAATAATAAGGGTACTGCAGTTCTTAAATGGAGTATGCCTCCTATGGAAGAATATATTTCTGCTTTGTGCAGACTACCATTTTTCCAATTCAGCTCGTTCAAAATAAACCCTCCTCTGCATCGTAACCCTTTGACTATCCCTTTGTCCCAAGCATCGGGTAAAGCAGGTAATAAGTGTACAGCACCAGCATGACTTTGTACCAACATTTCAGCTATACCTGCTGTACATCCAAAATTACCGTCAATTTGAAAGGGTGGGTGTGCATCGAAAAGATTGGGATAAGTACCACCGTTTTGACCCGATTCCTCTGTTGTTGGATGTAATTGTTCGGTAATCAATTTATAGGCGTGATTACCATCTTCCAATCGTGCCCAGAAACATACTTTCCATCCCATAGACCATCCTGTTGAATGATCTCCACGGGCCTTTAGCGTCTCTTTAGCTGCATTAATCAACTCTGGATACTGATAATAAGTGATTTGTCTGCCTGGATATAATCCCCATAAATGTGACGTATGCCGATGTTTGTCGGATGGGCTATCCCAATCGTCCATCCATTCTTGTAATTGTCCCCAGCGTCCAATTTGCATGGGAGCAAGATTAGTTAGTATGTTTTTTAGACTATCTGTAAAAGTTGTTGTTTCTTTGAGTAAGTTGGCGGCTTCTAGTGTGTTACTGAATAGGTCATGTATCATTTGATTGTCCATAGTAGCCCCTGCTACAATAACGAAATCCCTTTTCCCATTTACAGTAGGTTTGTTTTCGGGTGAATATGAAGGCGCTACTACAAGCCAATTATTTCGAGGTTCTCTGATAAGAAAATCGAGGAAAAATTCACATGCTCCTTTCATTATGGGATATGCTTCTTTGAGGTAGTCGCTATCTCCTGAGAATAAATATCGGTCCCATAGATGCTGGCAAAACCAAGCATTACAGGTTGGCCATATTCCGTATGCTGGACCATCGACAGCTCCTGTTGAACGCCAGATATCAGTGTTATGATGTAATGTCCATCCTCTACAGCCATACATGGCTGCACTCTCTTTTCCTTTATCAGCTGTTTCTTTGATTAGCTTTATAAATGGTTCATGCATTTCTGATAAATTGGTTACCTCAGCCGGCCAATAGTTCATTTCAACATTGATATCAGTAGTGTATTTTCCATCCCATGGCGCTCTGAGTTTATAATTCCAAATTCCTTGTAAATTAGCAGCTTGCCCTCCTGGTTGTGAGCTGCAAATCAGCAGATAACGTCCAAATTGGAAATACAGTGCGCTCATTTGAGGATCAAATTGAGTACTGAACTCTTTCACTCTCACATCGGTGGGCTTCAATGCTTGTTCATTGTTCCCTAAATCAAGAGATACTCTGTTGAACAAATTAGAGTAAAAGCGAGTATGTTCTTTTTTCGCTTTTTCAAATGGCTTGTACGAATTTTGCATATAGTTTCGGGCAGAAATAAGTGAATTACCCGATACATCTTTGTAATTAACAAAGTTTGTTCCGATTGAGACATATAAGATTACGCTATTAGCATTTTTGATGGTAACTAACGAATCTCCAACCATTGTTTTCTTTCCTCCATCGTGTTCTATTCGAGTGAGAGCAGTGAATCGCACTTTACCTTCTATGCCTTCGTGGTCATTTGCTTTTCCGTCAAGTTGTAACTCTTGATTTGATGAAATACTTTTCTTTATGTCCATTGGTTTGTATGGACTTGTATATCGTGCCGAAAAAGAGATTTTTCCTTTTTGAGAGGCGTTTAACTTGATGACAAGCAGTTGATCAGTGAAAGAAGTAAAAGCTTCGCGGGTATAGGTCACATGATTTACTGTGAAGCGAGTAGTAGCTATTGCCTGTTCAATATCAAGATCGCGATAATAATTTGTAGCGTTTTCCATGCCTTCAAAGTCTAAGTGTAATGACCCTACTGTTTGATAAGGCATTCCGTTAGCTGATTGCGAACAAATGGTTGGTCCACACAATTCTTGGGCTTCTTTATTCTTTCCTTCAAATATAAGTTGACGTATTTTTGGCAAAGCCTCTTTGGCTTTTGGATTCGTATTGTTGTGTGGTGATCCTCCCCAAATTGTTTCTTCGTTTAGTTGAAATTCTTCCCTTGAAGGATCTCCAAATACCATGGCACCTAGGCGACCATTACCTAGTGGTAATGCCTCTACCCAACGGGTAGCGGGCTGATTATACCATAGTTTCCATTCGTTCTCATTTTTTTGTGCTTGTATGAATGTACATACTAGCAGTAGTAATCCTGCGAAATTCCATTTTTTATTCATATTCTTTTTGTGATATTGATTTAAAGTGCAAGGTACACTTTTTAATTTTACCAAAGAATACCATCTTGTTACAGACAAAAAAATGCCACTATTTCTAATAAATAATCCTCCTTTTAGCTTTAGTATTATAGCTAAAAGGAGGAATGATGCAGCGTCGCTAAATCTGATTTTATTTAACTTTGATGCTACAGCCAATGGCCTTGGTGAAATCTACAGGAACTTTTTGCCCTGATAGCAAAGCCTCAACAACATTAGCGACATAATGGGTTTTAACAGCTGAAGAGTCCTCGTAGTTGTCATCAATAGCACCTATGTATTTAACAATGTTGCCTTTTGCTGTTTTTTGAAGGACATAAACGTGAGGTGTGCGTGTCGCTCCATAAAGTGGGTATATTTTCTGTCCCTCGTCAAGTAAATATGGGAAAGTAAAGCCGGCTTCTTGGGCACGCTTTTGCATCTCTTCGAAGCCATCAGCAGGAACTGCAACTGGATCATTGGGATTAATTGCTATAACTGGGTAGCCTTTGGTTTTATACTTTTTGTCAAGTGCAACTAACCTTTCCTCATAGGCTTTCGCATAAGGGCAATGATTGCAGGTAAACACAATGATAAATCCTTTTGCATTTGAAAAATCAGATAAAGATACATATTTGTTATCTACATTCTTTAGTTTGAAATCAGTGGCAGAATCACCAACCTTATATCCTTGTGCCTGCAAACCTGCTAAAGCACACAATATGAATACGATAAAAAGAATATTACGTTTCATGGGGTTAAAAATTTAGTTGTTAATAATTCAAGTTCATTGTAAGTAAATGTTTTTTCGTTGAATTCCCTTTTATTGCCCTTAACAATAAGTGTAGCCGGCAAGGAGCCGCTCCATTGGGGATTTATTTTGTTTATCCAGCTATTTGCATCAGGGTCGCTTAGTAGAATGACTGATGATTTTAACTGATGTTTTTTTATGAATGGTATAACTTGTGTGGTTATTTTTGATTTAAAGTCCATGCTGATAAGTATCACTTTTACTTTTTGATCAGCAAAATCTTTCCCAATCTGTTCAAAGTGGGGGAGTTCCTTAATACAGGGTACGCAGTATGTAGCCCAAAAATTAAAAATGTAAGTTGTGTCATTTGACTCTGCAGGATGAAGCATTGGCTCTAGCTGAGTATAGTTGTAAACGGGAATGCTTATATCATGATGATGAACAACCTGCTGAGCTTGTGCTGATATAGGAATTAAGAAGATACAGCATATTAATACCTTCAAATAAAAAGTTATGCATTTATTCATATTTCTATCTGCTAGTTATTACTAATAACAAAGTAGATCATTGAAATTGTTGTGCTATACTACTTAAAAGAAATTAATTTTTCTAGATTAATCAGGATTAGCTCCTGAATTATTAGGATATCCAGCTGCTTCAATATTCCTAACTAGTCCACTATATTTGGCTCTTTTAACTGCACTTCCTTTGAATAATTTGCGATATGTTTCTTCACTTAGGTTGTGCCATTCTTCTCTAGTCATTTGCATGAATTCTGGTGCTGGTTGTAATTCGGTTGTTTGACAAGGAATTGCGAAACGTGTCCATGGACAAACACGCTGACATTCATCGCAACCATAGATTCGATTTCCCATTTTTTTACGCAATTCAATAGGGATGTCTTCTCTACTTTCGATAGTAACATAGGAAAGGCATTTTCTTGCATCTAGTTTATGAGGAGCTTCAAAAGCCTGAGTCGGACAAGCTTGTTGGCAGCGGTTGCAGTTTCCGCAACGATCTTTCAGTGGAGTATCATATGCCAATTCAATATCGATGAAAAGTTCTCCCAAAAAGAATGATGATCCGGCTTTAGGAATAATAAGTTGAGTATTCTTTCCGATCCATCCTAGTCCGGCGCGCCATGCCCAGTAGCGGTCCAAAACCGGCGCAGTATCACAGAATACTCTTCCATTGACAATGGCTATTTCTCGGTTAATGTACTCCATTAATTCATTCATCTTTTTACGCATGATATCGTGGTAGTCTTTACCGTAGGCATACCATGCAAACTGGTACTGAGAGTCATCAAGTAGTTGTTGCGGATAATAATTCAGTGCTACCGAAACAATGCTTTTTGTACCTTCAACGAGTAAGTTAGGATCACTGCGCTTCTCAAGGTTATTGGCCATATAATCCATACTACCTTGATAACCGTTAACTAGCCATTCTTTGAGGAACATTTTGTTTTCTGCATTTATTTCTTCAGCGGGGGCAATGCCGCAAGCAGAAAAGCCGAGGCGCAAGGCTTCGGCTTTTATCATGTTGCTGTAACTGATCTTTGCTTCTACAGAAAATGATTGTTTTTGATTGAAATTATTATGCGTCATAAAAGCTTGAATTCATAGCCTTCTTCTAACAAAAACTCTATAGATCTGGGTAATGCATACTGTATGTTTTCCCAAGACTTAATTGAATCGTGGAATGTAATAATGGAGCCATTACGTGCGTATCGCATTACATTAGCTAGTACTTGCGGACCGCGTAGTTTCTTACTATAATCACGTGTTACCAAATCCCACATTACTATTTTATAACGATGCTTCAGAGCCATGTATTGCATCCAGCGCATGTGACCATGAGGAGGACGAAACAAATCTGTCTTCAATAATTCGTTTGCTTTCTCAGCATTAGCCATATAATTTGGAGTCAGAAATTCGAATCCACGGATATGGTTAAATGTGTGATTTCCAATACGATGGCCTCTTTCAACTACCATTTTATATTCTTCCGGATGTTTTCGTACGTTGTCGCCCACCATAAAAAAGGTTGCTTTTATCTGGTATTTATCCAGCAAGTCAAGCACCCAAGGAGTTATTTCGGGAATGGGCCCATCATCGAAGGTCAGATATACCGCCTTCTCGTTTGGGTCCATTCGCCATAATGCTTGAGGATACAATGCCCGGATAAATCGGGGTGGTTGTTCTATAAACATTTTATTGTTGTGCTTTGGTTCTGGAAGCGTACATACTATAGAGCTCTTCAAGCTTGCCAGCGTAGTGAGACGCTTGTTTTGACTTATATTTCTCCATTATCTTAATTTCCTCATCAAGCAAATAAATATGATACATAAACTCTTGACCTGATATAGTCAGTTGCTGATTACTCATACTTAGATACCATATAAGATATTCCATTGACTTATTTGCCAATGCATCCATAATCTTATCTCCTTTTGCTTTTTGCCCCAACAAATAATAGGCTTCAGCCATACTTTGAGCACTGTTTTGGTAATCATAAGGAACATTAGATGCAGGAATCATTTTTTCGCAATATTCTAATGCTTTGAGTGCTTTGTCTTTTTTACCTTCTTTCAGCAATTGTGTTATTAACTGAGTAAAGATACGACGGTGTGTGTAACACATACGCATGGTGTTCTCATCAATATAAATACCTGCTTTGTTTATTCCACCGAATTTAAACTTATTCATTAGGTTGTCGTACATCTTTTCACTGTCAATAGTTGCTCCCAATGCTTGTGCATCAAAGGGGGTGAAACGATATGCCAAACCTTCTTGAACAAAATGATTATCCATATTCAAGCGATTTTCTCCTCCAACAGTGATAGCCATATATATAGGACGTTCCCAATTGGCGTTGGCAAGCATTTCGAGCATCATTAATTCACTTTTATAAAGTGCGCGTTTACCTTTTAATGAGATGTGCATGTATTCGGGTATTGAATCTCCCAATGCTTCAGGTATTGTCATTCCTGAACGTTTTACTGCTTCCTTGTCAATTTTAACAACAATACTATCAGTTGGTATAACACGCAGTCCTTCTTTATCAGAACGCACCCAATATTTAAGGATGTTTTTTAGTTCGTAAGGGTTGTCGCCAAACTCTTTGCGGACGTCTATTTTTGATTCAGGATTACTGCTGGAATCAGCTTGAGCGTACAATGCGTCAATCTGATTTTTTATTTCCGGACGAATAGAAATGTATTCGTTGGTTCCTTCTACATATTCAACTCGATCCCAGGTAATTGGTAAAGACGGAGAATCATAAGCGGGTCGTTTCATTTGGTCAATATACCAATCTGTTTGCAAGTAACTCAAATTACATGTTCGTGCATCTGTACGGAATCCTTCCGTTTCTTGATTGTACCATAACGGGAATGTATCGTTATCTCCATTTGTAAATATGATAGGATTACCGCTTTCCTGTAATGACATCAAATAGTTTTGTCCAAAATCGCGACAAACGTATCTGTCTGACCGATCGTGATCATCCCATGTTTGTCCTGCCATCTGAATGGGAACCATTAAACATGCAACAGAAGTTATAATGGCTGCCGGAAGCTCCTTCATCTTTCCATATTCTTGTAGTAGACGCACTATACCGGCAACTCCCATACCTACCCAAATAGCGAAGGCATAGAAGGAGGCGGCATATGCATAGTCGCGTTCACGAGGCTGACTAGGCGTTTGGTTCAGGTAAAGAACAATAGCAATACCTGTCATAAAGAATAAGAAAAATACAACCCAGAATTGCTGAACGCCTCTCTGGCCACGATACGCCTGCCACAAAAGACCAATGATACCTAGCAGAAGAGGAAGACAATAAAATACATTGTGCCCTTTGTTATTTTTCAAATCTTGTGGCATTAAGTCTTGGTTGCCAACAAGCAAGTTGTCTATAAATTTAAAACCTGTAATCCAGTTACCATGCTCAATCTCGCCACTTCCCTGAATGTCATTTTGTCTACCGGCAAAATTCCACATGAAATAGCGCCAATACATGAAATTAAGTTGATAGGAGAAGAAGAACTTTATATTTTCCCACTGATTGGGCATATTGACCATCACCATCTCTCCACATTGATCATAGGCTACATCATAGCCCTTGATATCCATCCATTGTTTGTATTGATTGGCATGTTGGCTGCTATACATACGTGGAAATATCATGTTCTGTGCATACTCATATTCCACGCGGCCGGGAATCTCAACGTATGAGTCTTTTTCTTCAGCTGATTTCTTTTCTTTTCGTACATATTTGGTTGTGCTTTCAGCTTCGCGGGGAACACAATAACCATCCTCTTTGTCAAGAGCTACGCGTGAAGAGAAAGCTGGTCCGTAAAATAATGGCCGGGTACCGTATTGTTCACGTCCCAGGTATTCTCCTAACGTAAAAATGTCTTCAGGAGAATTCTGATCCATCGGCGTGTTGGCTGTAGAACGTATAACAATCAGTGCATACGATGAATATCCAATCATGATCATCATGATGCTTAACAAAGCGGTATTCATGGTTCGTGAGCTAATCTGATATTTTGTATTGAGCTTGCTGGCAAACAAATAGGCTGCTAAGGCTGCAAGAACTACCAATCCAATGAGAATGCTACTAATTCCATGCCCGTAAAAAGGAATGCCAAGCAGTGCTACGGTTAAGAGAAAAGAAAGATTCATGCGTTTACGACTTCTTTCAGTGTAACTTTCGTAAACACCCCATATAATTGCTGCTGCGAGAATTATGATATAGAAAATAACGCCTGTGTTAAATGGCATTCCCATGCTATTGACAAAAAGCAATTCAAACCATCCACCCACTTTTACTACTCCGGGTACAATTCCATAAAGAACTGCAGCTACCAATAGGCCAGATCCAAGTAATGCTAAAAGACTTCCTTTGGCATTGGCTTGAGGATTCTTTTTGTAATAATATACTAGTACAATGGCAGGTAAGCAAAGTAAATTAAGTAAGTGCACACCAATGCTTAAACCAGTGAGATAAGCTATTAATATAATCCAACGATCAGAATGAGGTTGGTCGGCCACATCTTCCCATTTCAAAATAAGCCAGAAGACCAGGGCTGTGAACAGAGATGAAAAAGCATACACTTCACCTTCTACGGCACTAAACCAAAACGTGTCGCTGAATGTGTATACCAATGCTCCTACTAACCCTGAACCTATGATTGTTATTAATTGGCTGGTAGTAATATTTTCTTCGTCTTTAACTACTAGTTTACGAACCAGATGGGTAATACTCCAAAAAAGGAAAAGTATACAGGCAGCGCTCATAAGAGCACTCATGTAATTAACCATCTTGGCTACTTGGGCAGGATCACTGACAAACTGAGTGAATAAGTTGGCTGTGAGCATGAAAAAGGGGGCGCCGGGCGGGTGTCCCACTTCAAGCTTGTAGCCTGTAGTAATAAACTCGGGACAATCCCAAAAACTTGCAGTTGGCTCTATTGTTAGGCAATAGACAGTTGCAGCGATCAAGAATGTAATCCATCCCGCTAGGTTATTGACGGTTTTGTACTGTTTCATTAAACTGAAGATGTTTGTTAATTAACATGTTACAAGTGGCAAAGATAGTGATTTAAGTGAACAATGAACAATGATGCGTAAAGAATTAGGTGTTTCATTGTCTAATTAAGAAACTCTAACTTCTCAGTGTTCGTGTTTTCCAAGCACTCGATGCGGTAATGTGCCATGTCCCACAATCTCTATCGGACAATGAAAATTACGTTCTAGCCACTCGGTTGTAATTCCGGTATCGGGATGATAATCTACTGTTTCATTCACACAAGCAATAGACTTTACATTCTGAAGAACGGTACCAATATCATGGCTTACCAGAATGATAGCACATTCTTGATTAATTTCATTGAGCAATTCATATAGACGGGCTTCAAACTGTTTATCAATATATGTACTGGGCTCATCTAAGATAACTAACTGGGGATCTGAGACAATGGCTCTGCCTAATAATGCACGTTGTAACTGTCCACCACTTAATTGACCGATGGCTCTTTTTTCAAGACCTTGTAATCCCATTCGTTTAACGACTGTGTGTACTTTGGCATGATGTTCACGGCTAAATTTACCGATAAGTGCTTTTTTTCCACTTAAACCTGATAATATAACCTCTTCTACGGAAATGGGGAACTTTCGGTCAATGCTGTTATACTGAGGTAGATACCCCATGGTAATTGATTCTGCAGGCTGGCCATTTCTGTAAAACTGTATATTTCCCATAACAGGTTTGATCAGTCCCAATATGGTTTTTATTAAAGTTGTTTTACCACCACCATTGGGGCCAATGATACCCAAAAAATCTTTCTCATAGATTGATAGATTGACATCGCGTAATACTGTCCGATTCTCGTAAGCAGCAGACAACGACTCAATCTGAATCATGATTGGCTGATTTTCGTTCATTTGCATAATGAATTAGCAATGTGAATCATTTCTTTTTCCCAATTGTACGACAAAGGATTAACATCTACGATGTTGGTATTTGTCTGTTTGGCAATTATTTCAGCATTGCGACGGTCAAACTCTGGCTGTACAAATATAATTCGCACCTCTTCTTCCTTGCAAATTTCTATTAAATCACGTAGATGTGCAGGTGAGGGTTCTTTACCTTCTTCTTCGATGCAGATTTGATGCAACCCGTAGTCACGTGCAAAGTAGGAAAGAGCCGGATGATAAATCATGAAAGCATGATCGGCTTTACGTGTTTGGAAGATGTTATTAATAACACTATCAGTACGGTTGATTACTTTGCATAATGAGTCATAACGATGCAAGTAGTAATTTTCATTTGTCTTATCGAGTGTTATTAGCGCTTGAAAAGTATTCTTTGCAATAATGCGGGCATTTGAAATAGAATTCCAAATATGAGGATCTACTCCTCCTGCATGGAAATGATCACCGTGATTATGACCTTCTCCATGAATCAGTTCTACTCCTTTCGAAGTGTCAAAAATTTGCATGTGTGGCGCATTGTCGGTAAGTCTATCCATCCACGATTGCTCAAATCCAATATGCCCTATCCTTAGGTAAGCTTCACTTTTACTCAACCGGGTAAGCTGCTGTGGAGCAGGGTCGTAAGTTTCCGGGCTACTTCCTTTGGGCACCATACTCTCTACCAGAAATTTATCTCCGGCTATGGCTTCTGTGAAGTAACGTTGAGGCTCCATTGTTACCATGATTAAACGTTTATTTTCTTCTTTTTGTGAAGACTTACCGTTGCATGCCGATAAAAGAACCAGCAACAATACATAAAAAAGTGTTAGATATCTTTTCATCACTTTAGTTGTTATTATTCTGAGGCTACTAAAATTTTGTAGCTCTTAATATTTCTCGTTTTCCCTCGGGGGGGCCAGGCAGACGCTCAACTATAAAACCAACCGACTGTAACATACGACGCACCATCCCTTTTGCACAATACGTAGTTAGAACTCCCCCTTTGTTCATATTAACATATAAAAGCTTGAATAGTTGATCGTTCCACATTTCAGGTTGTTTTTCTGGAGCAAATGCATCAAAATAAATTAAGTCGAACGGCCCCTTTTCTTTAAGTCCGATAACAAAATCATCCTTGGTAAAATCAACCTCCCATTTGTATAAGTGGAATTTTTCTTTTATCGCAACTTGTTTGTTCCACTCACAGATATGCAAGGCTCGAAAATCGGCCTCTTCGCTGTAATTAAGTGCTTTTACCGTTTCCCACGAAAGAGGGTAAAGTTCTATGCTATAATAGTTTACCTTTTTTTGCTTTTCTTCAGCCGTACGCAGTGTAAGATAAGCATTCAATCCTGTGCCAAATCCTATTTCCAAGACTTTAATAGTATCTTGTTTGCATTGATTGAATCCCATCTCAAGGAAAATGTGCCGGGATTCAGTCTCCGCACCTTTAATAGAATGATAATGTTCATCCATCTCGGTTATATATAAAGTCTTACTTCCGTCGGCAGTAACTTCGGTTTTTCTTTGATATGTTATTTGATCTTTACACATTATTGTTCACCAAGCTAAATAAACATTTCGTATGCACTATTCAGGATATATAATATAACGAGGTAACGTACAAGTTTACCAATAAACATTGAAGCAACGGTCAGCCATACATTGCTTCGCATATAGCCCAATGCGATTGATATAACTTCTCCGAAAAAGGGTAAAAAGGCAAAGAATGCCATCAGTGCACCTTTTCCATGAAGGAATTGCTGCATCTTGTCAATCTTTTCTTTTTTAACTTTCATATATTTCTCTATCCATTCAATTTTACCTAAATGGCCTAACAGATAACACGTCATTCCACCGACTGTATTTCCTGTTGTTGCGGCAATGATACAGCCTATAGGGTTAAGACCAGCGTGAATTACTGCAAAAAGAACAAGCTCAGAACTGAATGGTAAAACGCTACCGGCTAACAGAGCAGATATAAATAACCCGCTGTACCCCCAATCGATTAGTATTTGTGTAACACTGTCTATAATAGCATCCATGTATTCAAAATGTATAGTGCAACCATTGCTATTGATGTAAAGATGAAAAACAGATTTGAAAGTCTGTTGTTTGTCAATGCGAACAAATGTCCGGCTAATATGCTTGACCCCGTAAGTAACAAGGATAATAGGCACAAGAAATGCGATGGCTGGAGAAGAATAAATATGAAAATAAAAAAATTCAGAAGAATAAAGAAACGCAAATATGATCGAGTGCGTATTTTATCTTGGTAACTAGTGGCAAAACTATTAATAGAGCTTACCACATAAAGCAGAAACATAAAACCTGTAACAATCACGTTGGTAAGTGGAACTTCTTTATAATTTACTGGCTGAAAAGTAATCATGTCATGAAATGGTTTGTAAAACAGGCTCATTTCATTATGGTAGTAAGCATGCCCTAATAGAAACCAGAAAGGAAGACTCCAGCCAATGATAGCGGCAAAAAAGCTTCTTATATTCAAAGACTGAAAGTTGTATGCACTAATGAACCAAACGGGAATAAAGAATGTGAGTTGTGGGAAAGCAAGACTTCCTATTCCAAGAAATGCGAATGAATGAAAGATCTGTGCCGATGAATAGTGATTCTGGTAGCTCTTAAACAAAAAATAAATAGAAATGAGTGTTGCAAGAGCTGCTATATCGCCGGCATGAAATTGATGTAAGCCTGGTATAACAGCTGTAAATAAGAAATAAAATGAAGTTTGCACAGAGGCCCGCATGCGTATAATACCAAATGCATTATTAAGAATAATCAGCGAATATCCTATAAAAGCAAAAATAAATAAGCTTAAAGCCAAAGCTATGTTTTCAGAAAGGTGGTTAACCTTCAGATAACTTAATAAGGAGTATTCAGCTTCTGGTTTTGGTAAATCAGGCAACAGAATAGATGTCATTGTCCAGCAGACAATGGATATAATAATGGCGACGGGTAAGGTAAACCTTCCCGCCGTCACTCTTTTTTGTAGATAGTTTTTTCTCACTATAAATCGAATCCGATGTCGCGTCGGTAGTTTTTCTTTTCAAAACTAATCATATCAGCTACTTTGTAGCATTTTTCCAAGGCTTCTTCTTTTGAATCCCCATAAGAAGAGATAGCAATAACACGACCACCATCAGTTACAATGCGTCCCTCTTTTACAGTTGTTCCAGCATGGAAAAGTAAGCTGTCTGTTGTTTCGGCCAAGTTGAATCCAGTTATCGGGTATCCTTTGCGGTACTCTTCGGGATATCCACCACTTACCAGCATAACACAAGCCGCTGTGCGAGGGTCAATAATTAGTTCTTTCGTATCAAGATTTACCCGGTATACGCCTTCGAACAAGTCAATGATGTCACTTTGTATTCTTAACATGACACTCTCTGTTTCAGGATCACCCATGCGAACATTATATTCTATCACCATGGGTTCGCCTTCCACGTTGATCAGTCCGATAAAGATGAAGCCTTTATAAAGAATGCCTTCTTCCCTCAGACCATCAATAGTAGGTTCGATGATGCGTTCGCGAACTTTCTCCATGAAGACTTCATCGGCAAATGGTACAGGAGAAACACTGCCCATGCCTCCGGTATTAAGTCCTTTGTCTCCTTCGCCAATTCGTTTGTAGTCTTTAGCTACGGGTAATATTTTATAATGTTCACTATCAGTCAGAACAAATACAGAACACTCGATGCCACTTAAAAATTCCTCAATAACAACGGTATTACTTGCTTGTCCAAACATGCCACTTAACATGTTTTGTAGTTCACTTTTAGCTTCCTCCAGTGTTGACAGGATAAGTACCCCCTTGCCGGCGCAAAGTCCGTCTGCTTTGAGTACATACGGAGCAGTCAATGTTTCCAGAAACTCGAATCCTTCTTCAAGCGTTTCTGTAGTAATACTTTTATAACGGGCCGTAGGGATGTTATGACGTTCCATGAATCCTTTGGCAAACTCTTTGCTGCCTTCTAGTTGTGCTCCCTTCATAGAAGGACCTATTATCGCAATGTGTTGCAAGGCTATGTCTCCTTTAAAGAAATCAAATATTCCTTGTACCAACGGATCTTCGGGACCCACTACAATCATATTGACCTCCCTTTCAAGGGCAAAAACCTTCAATGCTTCGAAGTCGGTTGCTTTAATGTTAACGTTTTCTCCAACCGTTGCTGTTCCCGCGTTTCCAGGTGCAATGTAGAGCTTCTTCACTCTGGGGCTTTGGGCTATTTTCCATGCCATTGCATGTTCCCTACCTCCTGAACCTAATAATAACACTTTCATAATTAGCTGTTTATTTGTTGTTAATTTTACAGGTTGTCTTCAAAATATCGTGTAATTTTCTCATGTAAGTGAACGCGATCTCTACCGGCAACATTATGTTTGTGGCCGGGATAAATAAACAAATCCGGATAAGTACGTGCGTCGATGCATGCTTTCATGAATGAAAGGGTATGCTGCGGCACGCAAGTATCATCATGGTCATCGTGTATAATCAATAAATGTCCTTTCAGATTGCCTGCCAGATTTTTCAAGTTGCAAGTTTGGTAACCCTCAGGATTGCTGTCGGGCGTATCCATATATCTTTCACCGTACATTACTTCGTAATACGACCAATCAATAACGGGACCACCGGCCACGCCTGTTTTGAATATATCTGGGTAACGAAGGAGCAGGGCGGTAGTCATGTGTCCTCCGAAACTCCACCCATGCGCTCCAATGCGGTTACCGTCTATATAGGGCAGGCTTTTCAGGAATTGAACTCCTTTCACCTGATCTTTTCCCTCTTCAATGCCTAAGTGGCGGAATGTACAATTTTCAAATTCCAGTCCCCGGTTATCACTGCCTCGGTTATCAAGCGTGAACACAATGTAGCCTTTGTTTGCCATATAAATATCCCATCCCCTGGCACTGTTTTGCCAAGCATTAGTGATCATTTGCGCATGCGGTCCTCCGTACACATATACAATTACCGGATATTTTAATGACGGATCAAAATTACTTGGTTTGACCATGCGGTAATACAAATCAGTCTGCTCGTCAGCAGCTTTAATAGTACCGACTTCAATGGTTGGCATCACAAATCCTTCGAATGGATTGGCCGCTGTAAGCAGGTTGATGCTTTTATTAGTTTTGATATCGATCAGGTTGATGCTTCTTGGAACCGATGTTGATGAATAGCGGTCAATCAAGTACTTGCCCGAGCGACTGACTGTGGCAGCATGCACTCCTTCTTTATTGCCAATCAGTATGCGCTTTCCGCTTTTGACGTCCAAACGATAAATGTTTTCTTGTAGCGGAGATAGTTCAGTACTGGTGAAGAATACATATTTATTTGTCTCATCAAATCCTATCAGTTCTTTAACCAGCCATTTACCGGAAGTGAGTTGTTTTAGCTGTTTCCCTTGTCTGTTGTACAAATACAAGTGGTTAAAGCCGTCTTTTTGACTTTGATAAATAAACTCGTTGCTATTCCAAGGCAGAAAAACAATGGGATGCTGAGGCTCAACGTACTTAGGATGTCTCTCTTCGAAAAGCGTTTGAATGAGCGCGCCCGTTTGTGCGTTGTACTCGCAAAGTTTGGCGTGGTTTTGATCCCGGTTAAGCTCAATTAAATAAAGACTTTTTTCGTCGGGCGACCAACTGATGTTTGTGAAATATCGATTAGTAGGGTCGCCTGTCTGGAGGTAAATACTTTTATCCGTTTGAGGATTGTAAATACCAACGGTTACCTGATGGCTGGTCATTCCTGCCATGGGATAACGTACGTTGTTGACTGTACCCACTCGTGCGGTAATGTCGACCAGCGGATACTCTGTCACCATGCGTTCATCCATGCGGTAAAATGCCAGCAGACTACCTTTAGGACTCCAAAACGTTCCTTTGCTGATGCCAAACTCATTGCGGTGTACAGACTGTCCGCAAACAATTCCTTTTTCTTCTTTAGTTACAGCTCTGGTGCTGCCATCGGCAGTAGTAACGTACAGATTGTTGTCTAAAGTATAGGCAAGTGACCTGCTTTGTTTCTCCCAATCCTCGTTACTTGCATTTTCCTTTCGTGGCTGGCTCCATTTAATTTCCTTGCTATTTATGTCTACTAAAACACGATAACCGGAGGTTGTAACCAGCATATAGGAACTCAACTCTTTATGATCGGAATAAGGAAATTCAATGTTATAAAAATGTTGAATCTTTCCCAACTGCATTGATTCAAGCAGTTGGTTGACTTCTGTTTTAGTAGCAATTACAACTTCCTTTCCGTTATTGGGTGAAACCACTTTCAGGTTTTCAATATCCGGTAGAACACAAAGGTCACCCTTCCATTGCACACCGTAAATATTTTCCGGGTAGCGGTAAGTTGCTCCTCCCGGAATTAAATCCTCTAAAGTAGGTTTCGGATTATTTTGTGCCGTCATGAAAGAAGTAAAAAATAAAGTTTGCAAAACCAGTAGTAACCTTACATACGTACCGGCATTTTTCAATAAACAGGCCATATAATCTTATCTTTCTTTGTTTCTACGGAAAGTATGTGAGCCTTGTTTCTCATTGCTTTCCTTCTTGAACTCCTTGTATTTACCTCCAAATATCTGGTATTTTCTGAATTCGCATTCTAATGCTCCATTGAAAAGAGGTACTTTACGACTGGGTTTTAACCCGATTTGGTCGAAACACTCTTCACGGTAACTTAATATCCATGCGTCGTTGTCACAGAAAGCATGTTTCAGACGTTCGCCAATCATTTGATACAACCCTAATAAATCCTTGGTTGAGATACGTTCACCATAAGGAGGGTTCATTATGATCATCGACTTCTCTTTAGGTTGCTCAAACTGCTGAAAAGGCTGTAGCTTTAATACCACGTCTTTCGAAACTCCCGCAGCCTTTACGTTGTGTATCGCTATGTCATGAGCATTCGGATTGTTATCATATCCATATATCTTATGGTTGAACTCACGCTCCTGGCTATCATCGTTGTATATTGAGTCAAACAAATCCTGATCGAAATCCACCCATTTTTCAAAGGCAAACTCTTTTCTAAAAACGCCCGGTGCAATGTTACGGGCTATTAGTGCAGCTTCAATGGGAATGGTGCCCGAGCCGCACATAGGGTCTATTAAATCGCATTCCCCTTTCCAACCACTCATCAATACCATTCCGGCAGCCAATACCTCATTCAACGGAGCTTCAACAGCCTCTTGGCGGTATCCTCTTCTGTGAAGCGATTCGCCCGATGAGTCAAGAGAAAGCGTGCAATGTGATTGTGCAATATGAATGTTAATCAATACGTCGGGTTTGTTAATACGTACAGAAGGTCTCTTTCCGTTTAAGTCACGGAAATAATCTACTATTGCATCTTTTACCTTATAGGAAACGAATTTAGAATGGCGAAACTCATCGCTGAAGACTACTGCATCAACAGCAAAGGTTTTGTTTTCATCTAAAATATCTTTCCAAGGGAAGCCCTTAACCTGTTCGTACACCTCGTCTGCATTCTTGGCGGTGAAGCTTTTGATAGGTTTTAAAATTCGGATGGCTGTACGTAAGCAAAAATTAGCTTTATAAAGCATTTCTTTGTTACCGCTGAAAGACACCATACGTCGTCCGATTGCTACGTCGTTTGCTCCTAGTGCTGTTAACTCTTCTGCCAGTACCTCTTCCAGACCCTGGAAAGTTTTAGCAATCATTTCAAAGGATTCGCTCATTAGTGATATTTACGTTGTTACTAAAATTATAAATATAAGAACTGTTCGTCAGCGAACAATTACTTTTTTGCTTTTGTTTGTACGATTCTTGATCTGGGAGGTACATCTTCCGTTACCCATATATTTCCTCCCACGGTAGCATCACGTCCCACGGTAATACGCCCTAATATTGTTGCGTTGGAATAAACAATAACATTGTCTTCCAGAATCGGATGGCGGGGGATTCCCTTGATGGGCTTTCCCTCTTCATCCAGCGGAAAGCTTTTGGCACCTAAAGTCACCCCTTGGTATAGTTTTACATTGTTTCCGATGATACTAGTTGCCCCTATCACAACACCGGTGCCGTGATCTATGGCAAAATGGTCACCAATTTCGGCAGCCGGATGAATGTCTATTCCGGTTTCGCTATGAGCCATTTCAGTTATGATTCGGGGAATTAAAGGAACCCCTAAGAGCAACAGTTCATGAGCAATGCGGTAATTGCTGATTGCTTTAATGGCCGGATAGCAGAAAATAACTTCACCAAAACTATGCGCAGCAGGGTCGCCGTTGTACGCTGCTTCAACATCCGTTGCCAGTTTCTTCCTCAAGTAAGGTAGTCTGCTTATGAATTTGGCCGCCATGCGCGATGCGTCTTCACGTTGTTTAGTTGTGCATCCATGACAATCATCCCCTCCCTCAAAGCATAATCCAGCCAGAATTTGCTCCGATAGAAGATCAAAAAGCTTTTCTGTGTTTACCCCGATGTGGTACTTTAAAGTGCGGCTATTTACTGTAGAATTTCCATAATAACCCGGAAAAAGGATGGAGCGGGCCAATTCAATGATATCACACAATACGCGTGCTGAAGGCAATGGCTCGCCGTCCTTGTGCTGGTGAAACAGTCCTTGGTATGACTCGCTTTCCGAAAGCTCATCGACTGCCTGTGTCAGGATGTGGGTGAAGTTTAATGGACTCATTATGATATCCTCGGTTAATGTTATCGGCAAAGGTAAGAATTATTGGGGATATTACAATTAAACTATGTGCATATATTTATAGCGAGCTGTTTCTTATCGCATTTTTATAGTATAAATTTACCATACTTGTGGTATTTATGATGTATTAAATAACTCATATCTTTGTATCAACATTAAAAGATAAAAATTTAAATAATGATAGATATGGGAAAGATTGCGAAAAAATTGACTGACTTAGTAGGAAATACTCCTTTGTTAGAGATTGGAAATTACAGTGCCAGTAAAGGTCTGAAGGCCAAGTTAGTAGTGAAACTCGAGAGCTTCAATCCGGTAGGCTGTGTGAAAGAACGTATTGCTTTGGCCATGATTGAAGATGCTGAAGCCAAAGGTATTTTAAAACCCGGCGTGACAATCATTGAACCTACCAGTGGCAATACCGGAATCGGACTGGCTTTTGCATCGGCTGCAAAAGGATACAAGCTTATCTTGACGATGCCCGATACCATGAGCGTGGAGCGACGTAATCTTCTAAAAGCATTTGGCGCCCATTTAGTGCTCACGCCCGGTGCCAATGGCATGAAAGGTGCTATTGCCAGGGCAGAAGAACTTCGTGAGGAAACTCCCGATTCAATTATTCTGCAACAGTTTGAGAACCCTGCCAACCCCGCCATTCATGAAAAAACAACCGGTGAAGAGATATGGAATGATACCGACGGTCTGGTTGATGTGTTTGTGGCTGGTGTAGGTACAGGAGGTACTGTTAGCGGCGTAGGAGCGGCTTTGAAGCGACACAACCCGGCTGTGCAGATTGTTGCTGTTGAACCGGCCGACTCTCCTGTGCTTTCAGGAGGAAATCCCGGACCGCATAAAATACAGGGAATAGGTGCGGGCTTTGTTCCCAAGACTTATAACCCGGCAGTGGTTGATTTAATCAAACAAGTTCAGAATGATGATGCCATTCGTACCAGTCGCGAGCTAGCTGCAAAAGAAGGATTATTAGTTGGAATCTCTTCCGGAGCTGCTGTATGGGCGGCAGCCGAGTTGGCTAAACTGCCTGAATATGAAGGTAAAACGATTGTTGCTTTATTGCCTGATACTGGCGAACGTTACTTATCAACTATTCTTTACGCATTCGAGGAATATCCATTATAGTATTTAGTTCTTTTTTCCTCTTTATTTGTTTGTTGGTTTTACGAGCCCCTCTGTTTGAAGAGAGGCTCGTATTTTAATTTGAGCGGGGTACGTCCAACCAGCCTGCTTATGCGATTTATTTTGCTGGTGAACAATTCTCGTCTCCACCCGGGTGTACACACTTTGTACACCCCCATGTACAGATACTATACATCCGGGTGTACAACATCTGTACACCCGGGTGTATATGAAGTTTTGCAACGAGCAAAATAAAATAAAGCCGGTTTGCTATTGCTTATAATGCGGAACCGCATATTCTTTAGCACTGACCTGATCAATAGGAATCTCCCATATTTTGACGTTTTTAACGGCAGGATCGGAGTAGATGAACTCACGGTCTATGTAATGCTTCATGATGATATCCAACGCCTGTCGCTTTTCATCTAGGTCTTCAATAAAGCCCACCTTTCCTCTGCATATCACACTCTTTGCTTTCATCCGGTAGCTACAAGCTACTTGCGGATGTTGAAATACCAATTCGTGATCAATGCTGAAAGTGATACATACCTTATTATTTTTGTTGAGCATATCAATGGAGCTGCCGGTAGGCCCCGAATGGAGATAGATAACCCCATCCTGATACCCGAAATTCATCGGGATAACGTACGGATCACCTTCCAGGTCGGTAATACCCACATAGCAAATGTCACAGCGTGAAATAATCTCTTCAACTCTTTCTTTGTCTTCAATAATAATTGTCTTCATTATCTCTTTTCTTCTACCAATGCAAAATCCAACTGCTTTTTCTCCAAATTGGCACGGGCAACTTTCACTGTTATGGCATCGCCCAAGCTGTACATACGGTTCTTCCTTCTTCCTCGCAAACAGTAGTTCTTTTCATCAAACTCATAGTAATCATCGTCCAGATCGCGCATAGGGATCATTCCTTCGCATTTGTTTTCGTTGAGTTCCACGTAGAGTCCCCATTCGGTAACTCCCGAAATAACTCCGTCGAAGATTTGTCCCAAACGTTCACTCATGAACTCTACTTGTTTGTATTTAATAGATGCTCGTTCGGCATTGGCAGCAATTTGTTCCATGTTTGAACTATGTTCACACAGATCTTCGTATTTGCTTTCTAATACGCTTCTTCCACCTTCTGCATATTTCGTTAACAGGCGGTGCACCATCATATCCGGAAAACGACGGATGGGAGAGGTGAAATGAGTATAGTATTCAAATGCCAGTCCGTAATGCCCAATGTTATGGGTAGAATAGCGAGCCTTCTGCATGGCTCTGATAGAAACTGTCTCTATTAAGTTCTCCTCCTTTTTTCCTTGAATGTCATCCAACAGATGATTAATTGATTTCGACACATCGCTTTTGCTTCCTGATGTGCGTAGTTTGTAACCAAAACGGGCGATAAACTGTGCTAGGTTGTCCAGCTTTTCAGGGTCGGGAAGATCGTGAATTCGATAGGGAAAGACTTTTGCTTTTTTATTTCTGGGTACTTTTCCTATTTCTTCTGCTACGGTTTTGTTGGCGAGCAACATGAACTCCTCAACCAGTTTATTGGCATCTTTTGACTCTTTGAAGTAAACGCTTACCGGTTTTCCTTTATCATCTATTTCGAATTTAACCTCATAACGGTCAAAATTAATAGCTCCCGATGAGAATCGTTTATCCCTCAGCGCTTTGGCAATCTTGTCGAGCATCAGCACTTCTTCTTTAAAATCGCCCTCTTTGGTTTCGATAATTTGCTGTGCCTCTTCGTACGTAAAGCGGCGGTCAGAGTTAATAACGGTGTGAACGATTCTGGAGTTCTTCACCTCGCCTTTTTCGGTGATATCGAATATAACAGAATACGATAACTTTTCTTCGTTAGGTCTCAACGAGCAGATGAAGTTACAAAGACGCTCCGGTAACATGGGAATTGTGCGGTCAACCAAATACACCGAAGTGGCTCTTTTTTCTGCTTCTTTGTCGATGATGCTTCCTTCCTGAACATAATGGGTTACATCGGCAATGTGCACTCCCACTTCCCATAATCCCTCTTTGATGGAGCGTATGGATAGTGCATCGTCAAAGTCTTTGGCGTCTTTGGGGTCTATGGTGAAGGTAGTTACCTTCCTGAAATCTTCTCTTCGGGCAATTTCTTCTTCCGAGATTTCGGCAGGAATTTTGTCTGCTGCTTTTTCAACAGCCTCCGGATATACGTATGGCAGTCCGAATTCAGCTAAGATGGCGTGCATCTCGGTGGTATTATCACCGGCTTTTCCCAAGATGTCAATGACTTGTCCTATGGGGTTCTTGGCTTTGTCTGGCCACTCAACTATCTTAACAACAGCTTTGTCGCCGGTCTTTCCGCCTTTCAACTTTTCTTTCGGAATGAAGATGTCGTTGGCTAATGTGCGGTTTTCGGTAACAAGGAATGCATAAGAGTTGGCAACCTCCAATGTTCCTACAAATGTATCGTTGGCACGTTCGAGTATTTCAACCACCTCACCCTCTGCGTCATGGTTTTTGCGCTTGGCATAAAAAACGATTTTTACTTTGTCGTTATTCATGGCGTGGGCCGAATTTCGTTCGGCTATGAATATCGGATCGCCTCCTTCATCGGGTATGAACGAGTTCTTACCATTGCTTTTGCGTTGAAAAGTACCGGTCAGTTCTTTGCCGTGATCATTTAGCCGGAATTTGTTTTTGTCAACCTCGGTTATGTAGTCGCCGTCTTTCAACTCGTTTAATATATCAATGCAGAGCATTTTAAGGGGATGAGTAGTCATTTTAAGCTCTGAGAAAATAAATTTCAGACTCAGTGCTTCCGTCGGTTTGCTATGAAAAAAGTTCATCAGTATGTTCACCAGATCTTTTTTCTTCATTCGTTTACCGGCTTTTTTCTCTTTATTTTTTGCCATGTGTAAATCTTTTAAATAACTTGCTTGTACAAAGTAAACAAAATATTGTTTTCGATGGTTCTGAATTGAACTAAAACTTGCCGTTTTCTCTCAAAATAGGGGGAAAACGGCCCAATAATTTGATTAATGTTTATCTTTGTAAGCGTTTTTATTAAAAGAATCGGTTGATGAAGAATATTTTGATTACAGGAGCGAGCGGTTTCATCGGTAGTTTTATTGTGGAAGAAGCTCTGAAAAAAGGCTTGTCTGTATGGGCAGGTGTGAGACCCACAAGCAGTAAGGCCTATTTGAAACAGGAGGAATTGCATTTTATCTCGTTTGATTTTGATGATTCTGACAAGCTCAGAGAGCAGCTTCTTTTGTTTAAGCAACAGGAAGGCGGATTTGATTATATTGTTCATTGTGCCGGTGTAACCAAATGTGTTCATCAGTCTGACTTTGACCGGGTGAATTATTGGCAAACCAAGCGGTTTGTTGATTTGCTTTGTGAGCTGCAAATGGTTCCTACACAGTTCATACATATCAGTACGCTGAGTGTATTTGGTCCTATTCACGAAGAAACGTACCAGCCTATTGTGGAACAAGATAGGCCCCAACCCAATACGGCTTACGGAATGAGTAAGCTGAAGGCGGAACAACACTTGCAGCAATTACCCGATTTTCCTTACGTCATTTTACGCCCAACGGGTGTGTACGGTCCGCGCGAGAGAGATTATTTCATGATGGCCCAATCCATTAAAAAACATCTTGACTTTTCGGTGGGCTATAAGAAGCAGGATCTGACTTTTATATATGTGAAAGACATAGTGCAGGCTGTTTTTCTGACTATTGAGAAGGGTGTTAAGCAACGAAGCTATTTTTTATCGGACGGCAAGGTGTACAGTAGTCGCACTTTTTCCGAATTAATTCAGAAAGAATTATGTATTTCTTTTGTAATACGTATTAAATGTCCATTAATAATTTTAAAAGTTATATCTTTGCTCGCTGAATTTTTTGCAGGCATCTCTGGCAAGAGTAGTACGCTTAATTCGGACAAATTTAAAATAATGAAACAAAGGAACTGGCAATGTGATATTACTCCGCTGGTTAATGAACTGGGTTACAAACCCGAGTTCGATTTACAGAAAGGTGTCAAAGAGACAATTGCTTGGTATAAGAAAGAAGGATGGCTTTAAACTTATTTACTAGGGTAAACTCCCGCAAAGGGTTGTTTGCTGTTGAGAAGGTTACACTGATCTATAATCTGCTAACCTCCGTTTTGATACTTTTCATCTTCCAAAGAATGGACCACCCGCTTGTTATGTTAACCGAAAGAGCTGTCATAGCAGGAGTAACCTTTTTGCTGATGTATCTTTACAGGCTGGCTCCTTGTAAGATGACAGCTTTCATCCGAATGGCTGTACAAATGAGCTTGCTGTCTTATTGGTATCCTGATACCTTTGAGTTCAACAGGGTGTTTCCTAACCTGGATCATCTGTTTGCCTCTGCAGAACAATGGTTGTTTGGTTGTCAGCCGGCTGTGATGTTTAATTATTACCTGCCCCAGATGTGGGTGAGCGAACCTTTTAATATGGGATACTTCGCTTATTATCCCATGATTTTAATTGTAGCGATGTACTATTTTGTTTTTCGTTTTGAGTTATTCGAAAAGCTTTCGTTTGTTCTGGTGACATCGTTTTTTGTCTATTACCTTATTTATATATTTGTGCCGGTGGCCGGTCCGCAATTTTATTTCCCGGCTATTGGTGCCGACAATGTAGCTAAAGGCATTTTCCCTTCCATTGGCGACTATTTTAATCATCACGTAGAGTTGCTTCCGGGACCGGGCTATGAACACGGCTTTTTCTATAATCTGGTTGAAGCTTCTCAGCAAGTGGGCGAGCGTCCAACAGCGGCCTTTCCCAGTTCGCATGTGGGAATTTCTACCATCCTGATGATTATGTCCTGGCGTGCCAGCAAGAAACTATTTGGCTTCCTGTTGCCTTTCTATGTATTACTTTGCGGAGCTACAGTGTATATTCAGGCTCATTATCTCATCGATTCTATAGCAGGTTTCGTTTCTGCCTTTATGCTATATATATTGGTAACCAAGATGTTTAAGAAGTGGTTTGCCGTTCCAATGTTCAAGTATCAGCCGCGCCACATAGCACCTGAACCTCAATAACAATAGATGTAAAGCCCCATAACCTATATTCTATCTTGCATAAGAATATAGGTTATGGGGACTTCAATACATCGTTTACTCGCTTACTTCGGCGGGTTTTATCGTTTCAAAGATCTCGAAAAGTTCTTTTACCGATTCGGTGCGTAGCATGGCAATGCGTGTTTCCCTGAAGTTGGGTATGCCTTTAAATAAAGGAGTCGCTGCCAGGTGTCGACGAATGTGAACAATGCCTCTTCTTTCATCCAAACGTTCCACGCTGTTTAATACTTCTTCACGCAAAACCTGCATTTTCCATTCGAAAGATAAAGACGTGAGCTCTTCGCCGGTTTCCAGGTAATGCTTTATTTCCTTGAATATCCACGGACGCCCAATGCTGCCACGACCAATCATGACGGCATCTACTCCATATTTATCGAAGCATTCCTTGGCACGTTGCGGCGTGGTTACGTCACCATTTCCTATAATGGGAATGTGCATACGAGGGTTGTTCTTCACGTCACCTATCAAGGTCCAGTCGGCCTCACCCGTATACATCTGTGCCCGCGTGCGTCCGTGAATGGTTAAGGCTGCAATGCCACAATCTTGAAGTCTTTCGGCAAGATCAACAATGATCTTACTGTTGGCATCCCATCCCAAACGCGTTTTTACGGTAACCGGAACCTTAACGGATTCGACTACAGCGCGGGTTATTTCCAACATTTTAGGTACGTTTTGCAACATGCCCGATCCGGCTCCCTTTCCGGCTACCTTTTTGACCGGACAGCCAAAGTTAATATCCAGAATATCGGGACAAGCCGCTTCGGCAATTTGGGCTGCGCCAACCATTGCGTCCGTTTCTCTACCGTATATTTGTATAGCCACCGGTCTCTCTTCATCACAAATGGAGAGCTTTTGAGTGGTTTTGTTGACTAATCGTATCAATGCATCGCTTGATATGAACTCGGTATACACCATATCTGCACCAAATTTTTTGCACATCAAACGGAAGGCCGGATCGGTAACATCTTCCATCGGAGCAAGAAATATGGGACGGTCGCCTAGTTCTATGTTTCCAATTTTCATAATCTACTATTGTTTAGGCTGCAAAAATAAGGAAAAAAAGGCTACCTTTGTGCCCTTAACCTTTAAGTTTTATATGAGTGAGGGGCTGTTTAACTACCTCTAACAAGCTGCAAACGACTTAATAGGACTTGGGTGCATAGTAATTTAATGATATTAAAATGATAAAAGACTTCGAAATAATGGCTCCTGTAGGATCACGGGAGTCTCTTTCCGCTGCCATTCAGGCAGGAGCAGATTCTATTTACTTCGGTATAGAGAACCTGAATATGCGTTCGCGCTCGGCCAGCGCTTTTACGATTGATGATTTGCGTGAAATAGCCGGTGTGTGCAACGATCATGGCATGAAGAGTTACCTGACGGTGAACGTGATTATTTATGATAATGATATGGAGCAGATGCGCACCATTGTGCGGGCGGCCAAAGAAGCGGGCATTTCGGCTGTCATTGCCAGTGATGTATCTGTCATGAACTTTGCCAGAAGCATCGGTCAGGAGGTGCATTTATCTACTCAGCTTAACATTACGAATATTGAGTCGCTGAAATTCTATGCTTTATTTGCGGATGTTGTTGTCTTGGCTCGTGAGTTGAATCTGGATCAGGTTGCCGAAATTTATCGTCAGATAAAGGAGGAGAATATATGTGGCCCCAACGGGGAGCTGATTCGTATTGAAATGTTCTGTCACGGCGCTTTGTGCATGGCTGTGTCTGGTAAATGTTATCTTTCTTTGCATGAGATGAACAGTTCTGCCAATCGGGGTGCTTGCATGCAGGTGTGTCGCAGAGGCTACACGGTGCGCGACAAAGATACTGATGTGGAGCTGGAAATAGATAACGAATACATCATGTCGCCCAAAGATCTTAAAACGATTCATTTCATGAACAAGATGATGGATGCGGGGGTGAAGGTGTTTAAGATTGAGGGCAGGGCGCGCGGTCCCGAATACGTTAAAACGGTAGTTGAATGTTATAAAGAGGCCATTCAGGCATGTGTTGACGGGCAATTTACCGACGAGAAAATCGCGGCTTGGGACGAACGTTTACGCACAGTGTTTAACCGTGGGTTCTGGGACGGATACTACTTGGGGCAAAGGTTAGGCGAATGGAGCAAAAATTATGGGTCCGAAGCTACCGAGAAGAAAGTCTACGTAGGTAAGGGTATTAAATATTTTAGTAACATAGGCGTTGCCGAGTTTCAGGTTGAAGCTGCCGAATTGAAAGTGGGAGATAAAATCTTGATTACCGGTCCAACAACCGGTGCGGTTTATGCCATGCTTGATGAGGCCAGAGTGGATTTGAAACCTGTTGATACGGTGAAGCAGGGCGAGCGTTTCTCATTTAAGATTGCCGATAAAATAAGACCGAGTGATAAGCTTTTCAAATTAATTCCGACGGAGGAGCTGAAGGCTGCTAAGAAAAGAAAGGAACAATAATTCTCATCAATCAGAATCTCAATACTATGAACAAATACATTTATGAACTGACTTTGAAGGTGCGTGATTACGAGTGCGATTTACAAGGTATTGTGAATAATGCAAATTATCAGCATTACTTAGAGCATACCCGTCATGAGTTTCTCTTGTCGGCTGGTGTGTCATTTGCCGATTTGCATACTCAAGGCATCGATCCGGTTGTAGCGCGCATTACGATTTCTTTTAAAACTCCATTGAAGAGTGGCGATCAGTTTGTTTCTAAACTCTATCTGAAGAAAGAAGGAATCAAATACGTCTTTTATCAGGATATATTTCGAAAAGAAGATAACAAAATAGTCGTAAAAGCCGTAGTCGATACGGTTTGTGTGGTGAATGGTCGTCTCACACAGAGTGAGGTGTTCGATAAGTTATTTGCTCCTTATTTGAGGAACGATGACTGATCAGGAACGGATTTGTAGCATCGCTTTGACTCAGATAGCAGGCATCGGACCTGTTTGGGCGCGTAACCTGATTCAGGCAATGGGAAGTGCGGTTGATGTTTTTGACCGCCGCAAAGAGGTTCCCGAAGTCATGAAAGGGGTTGCAGGTGCCCGGGTGGTTGAAGCCTTGAATTGTCCGCAAGCGCTGACTAGGGCTGAAGCGGAATATGAGTTCGTGGTGAAAAACCACTTGAAGTGTATCACAATGGGGGAAGAAGAGTATCCGTCTCGCTTGCGTGAGTGCGATGATGCTCCTATTGTACTTTATTATAAAGGAAATGCCTCGTTGAATCCGGCGCATGCTGTTAGCTTGGTTGGTACCCGGCATGCAACAGATTATGGTAAAAATCTATGTTTGCGTTTCATGCGTGATTTGGTGGAGATGGTTCCCGATGTACTGATTGTAAGCGGATTGGCTTATGGCATTGATATTCATGCTCACCGAGCAGCGCTGGAATACAACTTGTCTACCATTGGGGTCTTGGCTCACGGATTAGATCGTATCTATCCGTCGGTGCACCGCAAAACAGCTGTCGATATGATTGCTCGGGGCGGACTGCTCACTGAGTTTATGAGTGGAACGACTCCCGACCGATATAATTTTGTTAGTCGCAACCGAATTGTTGCAGGGATTTGTGATGCAACCATCGTGGTTGAGTCGGCAGCAAAAGGTGGATCGCTGATCACGGCAGACATAGCCGAAAGTTATCACCGTGATTGTTTTGCTTTTCCGGGAAGAAGTGAAGATGAATATTCAAAAGGTTGTAATCAGCTGATTCGAGATAATAAGGCTACTTTGATACAATCTGCCGAGGACTTTGTACGTGCCATGTGTTGGGATGTGAAAGCTACTCCCAGTCCGGAAGCTATTCAGCGTACTTTGTTTCCCGATCTTTCCGCTGATGAATGTGCTATTGTGTCTAAGCTGGAAGAGGGAAGCCAGCAAATCAACTCGCTTGTTGTAGCCACCGATATTCCGGTTAATCGAATGAATTCTCTTTTATTTGAAATGGAAATGAAAGGGATTATCTCGCTCCAAGCCGGTGGAATATATAAACTGCTCACATGATTATAAAAAAATAGGAAGAGAACATTCAAGCTCTCTTCCTATTATCATTTATGATTTCGCTACTAGAGCTTAATCCTTAAGTTTGGCAGAAATAAATTCACGATTCAACCGTGCAATATTACTGATAGAGATGTTTTTCGGGCATTCAGCCTCACAAGCACGCGTGTTTGTGCAGTTACCAAATCCTAATTCATCCATTTTAGAAACCATGGCTTTTGCACGGCGAGCTGCTTCTACTTTTCCTTGAGGAAGTAAAGCCAGCTGACTTACCTTAGCCGAAAGGAACAGCATGGCCGAACCATTCTTGCAAGCAGCAACGCAAGCACCACAACCTATACATGAAGCAGAATCCATCGCTTCGTCGGCTATTTCCTTTGATATAAGTATAGCATTGGCATCTTGAGGAGCACCGGTATTGATATTCACATATCCTCCGGCTTGCATAATTTTGTCGAACGCTGTGCGGTCAACCATCAAATCACGGATAACAGGGAATCCTGCAGAACGCCAAGGTTCAACAGTGATTGTGTCTCCGTCTTCGAAACGACGCATGTACATCTGACAAGTGGTAGCACCGGTTGCAGGACCGTGAGGATGTCCGTTGATGTATAAAGAACACATACCGCAAATACCTTCGCGACAGTCGTGATCAAATACAATAGGTTCTTTTCCCTCGTTAATCAGGTCTTCATTTAAGATATCTAGCATTTCAAGAAATGAAGTATCTCCCGGGATATCTTTCATTTGATATGTTTCAAAAGCACCTTTTGCTTTAGGGCCTTTCTGACGCCATACCTTGAGCGTAAATGATATATTTTTTTCCATTGTATGTTATGCTTTATAGTTACGGGTTTGTACCTTCACAAACTGATAGTTAAGATCTTCCTTGATTAATTCAGGAGCAGAATCTTCGCCGGTGTATTTCCAGCAAGATACATAAGAGAAGTTTGCGTCATCACGAAGAGCCTCACCTTCGGGTGTTTGGAATTCTTCACGGAAGTGACCACCGCAAGATTCTTCACGATTCAAGGCGTCTGTAGCCATCAGCATTCCAACTTCTATAAAGTCTGACAGGCGGAGAGCTTTTTCAAGTTCAATGTTTAACTCATTTACATCTCCGGGGATGCGTACGTTAGCCCAGAAGTCTTTTTTAACCTCTTTGATTCCGTCCAATGCTTTCTGCAAAGATTCTTTTGTACGAGCCATACCTACGAAATCCCACATAATGTGACCTAGTTTCTTGTGGATTGAGTCAACAGAATGCTTGCCGTTAACAGCTTTAATCTTATTGATTTTCTCAACAACAGCTTTTTCTGTTTCAACAAACTCAGGAAGATCAGTAGAGAAACGTGGAACCTGAATCTGATCTGCCAAATAGTTCTGTATAGTATATGGAAGTACAAAATAACCATCAGCCAAACCTTGCATTAATGCAGAAGCTCCCAAACGGTTTGCACCGTGATCTGAGAAGTTACATTCACCGATAGCGAAAAGTCCGGGAATAGAAGTCATTAATTCGTAATCAACCCAGATACCACCCATTGTATAGTGAATAGCAGGGAAAATCATCATCGGAGTTTTATATGGGTTCTCGTCAGTGATTTCTTCATACATATCGAAAAGATTACCATAACGAGCACGAACCACGTCTTCACCCAAACGGTCAATAGCATACTTGAAATCAAGGTATACAGCCAAGCCTGTATTGTTTACACCGAAACCAGCGTCACAACGTTCTTTGGCAGCACGGGAAGCTACATCACGTGGAACCAAGTTTCCGAATGCGGGATAACGACGTTCCAAATAGAAATCGCGGTCTTCGTCAGGAATATCTGTTGCTTTTTTGGTTCCAGCCTGAAGAGCTTTGGCATCTTCCAGCTTTTTGGGAACCCAGATACGTCCGTCGTTACGAAGTGATTCTGACATTAACGTCAGCTTTGATTGTTTGTCGCCGTGTACGGGGATACAAGTAGGGTGAATCTGTGCGTAACAAGGGTTAGCAAAGTAAGCTCCCTTTTTGTAACATTGAATGGCAACCGAACCGTTAGATCCCATCGCATTTGTTGAAAGGAAGAAAGCGTTTCCATAACCTCCGGTGCCAATAACAACAGCGTGAGCAGAGAATCTTTCAATCTCTCCCGTAACCAAGTTACGAGCTATGATTCCGCGGGCACGACCCTCAATAACTACCAAATCAAGCATTTCATAGCGGGTGAAAAGCTTCACGTTGCCTTTGTGTACCTGACGGCTTAATGCAGAATAAGCACCTAACAACAACTGTTGTCCGGTCTGACCTTTTGCATAAAACGTACGCGAAACCTGAGCTCCACCGAAAGAGCGGTTGTCAAGTGTGCCACCGTAATCACGTGCAAAGGGAACTCCTTGAGCCACACATTGGTCAATGATGGCATTCGAAACCTCTGCCAGACGGTAAACGTTAGCTTCGCGAGCGCGGTAATCACCTCCTTTTATCGTATCGTAAAATAAACGGTAAACAGAGTCACCGTCGTTCTGATAATTCTTAGCAGCATTGATACCACCTTGCGCTGCAATTGAGTGAGCACGACGTGGTGAATCTTGAATGCAAAAGTTGAAAACCTTGAATCCCATTTCGCCTAAAGAAGCTGCTGCCGATGCACCTGCAAGTCCTGTACCAACAACGATAATGTCCAGACGACGCTTGTTAGCCGGGTTTACAAGTTTTTGATGAGCTTTATAGTTACTCCATTTCTCAGCCAATTGGCCTTCAGGAATTTTTGAATCTATCTTAGTCATAATGCTTTAACAATTTAATGATTTACAATTTGTATTACTAACAAGCTCCGCACATCAGCGATTTCAAGAAAAACACCACAACAACAAGTGCGAATCCGCCAACAATGATAGTTGAATAGATGTTTGAAACAAGCTTCCAGCGTTCAAACCAAACTTTGTTGTTCCAACCCATTGTTTGAAGTGAGCTCCAGAAACCATGAGTCAGATGGAACCACAATGCGCCTAACCACAACAAATAAAGAACTACAAACACAGGAGAACTGAATGTCTCTTTGATAAGCGCAGCTCCGTCGTGAGGATCAACTCCGGGTAGCACACCTGTGATTTCATTAAATTGCATTTTGTACCAGAAGTTAGCCAAGTGAAGTGCTAAGCCCAAAATGACAATAATACCCAGAACAAGCATGTTTTGAGAAGCCCATTCTACTGATTTTGGCTTTTCAACAACAGCATAGCGTTCACTACCACGTGCATTGCGATTCTGAATGGTTAACCAGAATGCATAAACAATGTGGATTACGAAAAGAGCAGCCAGTCCCATAGTAGCTACTAATGCGTACCAATTAGCTCCCAGGAACTTACAAACCACGTTGTAAGCATCACCACTGATGATTGCAACGAGATTCATCGCCATGTGAAATGTCAGAAACAGGATAAGGGCGAGCCCAGTGATACTCATCACCACTTTCCTTCCTACAGATGAATTACTTAACCACATAAATGATTGATTTTAAATTATTTAATTGTTAGAACTATATATTCATAATTACCTGTCTGTTTGAACCGCAAAAGTACGTGAAATACCTTGATTTAGCAAGCAATTAAAGAAATAATTCCTTAATAATGAGGGCTTGTTACCTGATTTGTATCTTTTCGCCCTGTGCTGTACGGGTTCTTAGTTCGCGAGGTGAATAACCAAAGGAAGATTTACAAAAATGAGCGAAATGCGACAAGCTATCGAAACCGTAGTTTTTGCTTACTTCGCCAACCTTTTGATTGGTGTTCTGTAGCTCATCTAAAATGGCTTTTTTCTTTTGGTTCAGTATCCATTCATAAACCGGTTCGCCGTACATATTCTTAAATAATCGTCTGAACGTGGTAGTAGAATATCCACCCAAATGTGCAAATTCTTCCACGGTTTTAACTTTGTGGTAGTTTTGCATGACGAAAACATGAAAATGCTCAATGTATTTACTGATGGGGTAGAAAAAAGCTTTCAATTGATGAATGGGGTAGTAGCAAGTAATGACAAATACCAGTTCCTGACTTTTCAAATTGATAATCTGATCGCAGGGATTGTGTTCTTCCAAGTACTCGGTTATTTGGGTCAACAAACGAGTTAACTTGTCGTTAATCTTTAATGCAGAATATGTTATGGGTGCTTCAGAATTGGTTATTATTTCATGGTAACGCTCTTCGCAAACTACCGGAAGTTTATTGAACCAGAAAACAATATATTCAACATCAGTGAGCGCTAATAATTCTATTTTTGAGTTGATTGCCTGAAGTATAAAGTCTCCCTTTTTAAGATTTGTTCCCGGATACTCGTCGCTGTTGACAAGTAGTTCGCCTTTTAAAATGAAAATCATACAATTCTGAACGCACTTCTCTGCAGGGAAATGTTTTCCTCTGATAAAGCTCCGATGAACAAGTATATCATTGGTTGCCTTTTTACACGCAGAGCAATTAGATAATCGTGCGCAGATCGAATTTGTCGGCATAAATCGCTGATGTTTCTTTTACTTTCTAAACAAAGATACATTTTTTGCGTGGTTCAATTCATAATTTTAGCATATCTTTGCCAAAAACGTATATTATAGAATAAAAATGAAAGCTTTTTTTGTATTTCTATTCTGCTTTGTATGTGTAGAAAACAGTTGTTCTCAGAACTGGGATATCAACACTTTACATAAGATAAATAGCTTGGATAGCAAATTTATCCGTCATTCATCAAAATTTATTGCCGGTTCAACTCCTTATATTGTGGTTGGATTACCCACTTGTATGGCTATATATGCGGGTCTCAACAAAGATTGCGGTCTGTTTGAAGATGCCGTGTATATCGGGACAAGTGTTATAGAGGCTTTCGCTGTTTCTTATGGCAGTAAAATATTAATTGACAGGAAACGTCCGTTTGAAAAATATCCTGATAGGGTGGATGAACAAGAACGCCCGGGTGATCCTTCATTTCCTTCCATACATACAGCTTCGGCTTTCTCACTGGCCACCTCGTTGAGTATAAAATACCCGAAATGGTATGTTATTGCACCTTCTGCCTTATGGGCTTGTTCTGTGGGTTTTTCCCGGATGAATCAAGGAGTACATTATCCGTCGGACGTATTAGCGGGGGCAGTATTGGGTACGGGTTGCGCTTTTGCAAATGTGTATATCAATAAGTGGCTAAAAAAATGGTTACTTCCGTCGGTGAAGAAGGAAATAACCATTTGTTATTAAAGCCGCAGATGACAAAGGAAATCAGAGTCTCTTTCCGGATTTTAATATATTCTCATATTCTGTTGAGCTCAGAATTTCCAGCGCACGCTGAACACTTGGGTTGCTTTGGTTGATGACCCTGAAATACTCAGTCATATCCCATAAGTCACGGGCAATAAGTGCTTTGAGCTGTGCCTTGATTAATGGGAGTGATTGCTGATATTGTTTCTCATCAAATGTTATCTTCTCTTTATCGGCCATTTCCCTCATCTCCTTGAGTATGTCCTCACTGATTGTGAAATCCTTCTCATAGGTTTCAAATTTGTTGTATTTAGCTAAAAGAGATTTCCTATTGTTCTCAATGAATTTCATTGTTGTCTTAAGGATCACCCCTTTCGCTGCTATGTTTTGATGATACACCGTGTACTGAGTGGTATCAACAGGCACAAAGTAATCGGGCATGATTCCTCCGCCTGCGTAAACTACTCTTTTCAGTTTCTTAGTCAGGCACTTCAATGAATCGGGGAAATGAATGCTATCTGCACTAGTCATTTCTCCATTGTTATACCGATGGATCAGGTCTTGGTTGTAAGACGTGAAACTTCCGTCTTCACTTTCTTTCTCACCGGCTTTGTATGGCTTTTGAATACAACGTCCGGCCGGAGTGTAATACCGTGCAACGGTCAGGCGTATCATCGAACCATCGGGTAAGTCAATGGGGCGTTGCACCAATCCTTTTCCGAATGACCTGCGTCCTACCACAACACCACGATCCCAATCTTGGATTGCCCCGGTTACAATCTCACTGGCTGAGGCTGAGAACTCGTCAACGAGCACAATCAGTTTTCCTTTCTTGAAATCTCCGGTACCTTTAGCAAAGAACTCACTCCGTTGGGAGTTACGCCCTTCAGTATACACTATTAATTCTTTTTGTTCCAAGAATTCATTTGCTAAATCAATGGCTGCGTTCAGATAACCACCGCCATTACCTTGTAAATCAAGAATCAAATCTTTCATCCCTTTCTTCTGAAGTTCTTTGAGCGATTTATTGAATTCTTCCGCTGTAGTAGCTCCAAAACGATTGATGCGTATATAACCTGTTTTAGGTTGTATCATGTAACTTGCATCCAAACTGTAAATAGGAATTTTATCTCGTACTACCTTGAAATGCAAGGGATCTTTGATGCCTCTTCTAACAATGGTCAGGTTGACTTTTGAATCTTTAGGACCACGCAAACGACTCATAATATCCTCCGTACTCATTTTAACTCCTGCTATAGCCGTATCGTTAACAGCTACAATACGGTCTCCAGCTAAGATACCTACTTTCTCGGACGGTCCGTTACTCACCGGTTGAATGACGAATAACGTATCTTCTACCATGTTAAACTGAACGCCTATTCCTTCAAAATTTCCAACGAGCGGTTCGTTCATCTTCTTCACTTCTTGCGCGTCAGAATAGGTTGAATGCGGATCCAGTTGAGCCAGCATTTTAATAATTGCCTCTTCAACCAGCTTGTTTTCATCGACTTTATCTACATAAAGATTGGTGATGGCAAATTGCGCCATTTGCAATTTGCGCGATGCATCCGTCCCAAAGTTCTGGCCACTGGCCGTTTGAGCAGAGATAACTCCCCCAATGATAGCAATAAAAAAAAGAGCCTTATCAAGCGCAAGGCTCTTTATGATGTTTTTCTGTTTCATGTCCTACAATTTACAATTCCAGTCCTTCGGGAATGAAGGCGCTTATATCTTTGTCATAACTTAATAATTCGCGTACAATGGTTGAGCTTATACAAGTCAGTTCCGGTTCGGTAAATAATAAGATTGTTTCAATGCCTGCCAGTTTTCTGTTGATGTCGGCTATGGTCTCTTCGTATTCGAAATCTTTTACCGTTCGTATACCTCTCACAATAAATTTAGCTTCCACTTTCTGGGCGAAGTCAATGGTCAGGCAGTCGTATGTCATTACTTTGATTCGAGGTTCTGCTTTATAGAATTTCTGAATCATGTCTAACCTTTTTTGTATGGGGAAATAAGTGTTTTTATTTTCATTGATACCAATGCCAATAACCACTTCATCCATAAAGGTAAGCGCTCTTCTCACAACGGAATAATGTCCGATAGTAAAGGGATCAAATGTTCCCGGAAATATGGCTCTGTTCATTCTTATGCTATATCTTCTTCAATAACCAGATTATCGATGATAAAGTTTTGTCTTTCCATCGTATTCTTACCCATATAAAACTCCAGCAGTTCTTTTACTAAGTCATTTTTACGCAACGAAACCTGCTCCAAACGAATGTCTTTGCCGATAAAATGCTGAAACTCGTCGGGCGAAATTTCACCAAGTCCCTTAAAACGAGTAATTTCAGGATTGGGACCTAATTCATTGACCGCATTCAGTCGTTCTTCTTCGTTGTAGCAATAAATGGTTTTCTTCTTGTTTCTTACTCTGAACAAAGGAGTTTGCAGAATGTACACATGTCCTTTTTTAATTAAATCAGGGAAGAACTGCAAAAAGAAAGTGATGAGCAATAAGCGGATATGCATGCCATCCACATCGGCATCGGTGGCAACAATTACCTTGTTGTAACGGAGTCCTTCGATACCATCTTCTATGTTCAGTGCTGCCTGAAGCAGGTTGAACTCTTCGTTCTCGTATACAATTTTTTTAGTCAATCCGTAAGAGTTAAGCGGCTTACCGCGTAAGCTGAATACCGCTTGCGTATTTACATCCCGACTTTTGGTGATAGACCCGCTGGCAGAATCACCCTCGGTAATGAAAATGCTCGATTCCTCCAGGTCTTTTCCTTTGGTATCGTTTAAATGCACTCTGCAATCGCGCAGTTTACGGTTATGCAGATTGGCTTTTTTGGCTCTTTCTCGTGCCAGTTTGGTTACTCCGGCTATTGCCTTGCGTTCTTTCTCGGAATCCTGAATCTTTTGAAGCATGATTTCGGATGTTTCGTGATTGATGTGCAGGAAGTTATCCAGCTCCTTTTTCACGAAATCGCCGATGAATTTACTAACAGAAGGACCATCCGGGCCCATGTCTTTGGAGCCTAGCTTGGTCTTTGTTTGTGATTCGAAAACAGGTTCTTCTACTTTAATGCTGATTGCTCCAACCATCCCGCTTCTTATATCGGCATAGTCAAAGTTCTTGTTATAATACTCCTTGATTGTTCTTCCCAGTGCTTCACGAAAAGCGGTGAGGTGCGTACCCCCCTGAGTGGTATGCTGACCGTTTACGAAAGAATAATACTCTTCGCCGTATTGGTTGCTATGCGTAATAACGACTTCAATATCCTCTCCTTTAAGATGAATGATGGGGTAAAGAGGATCCGTAGTCATGTTTTCATTCAGCAAATCAACCAATCCGTTGCGAGAATGAAACTTCTTTCCGTTGAATACAATGGTAAGTCCTGAGTTAAGGAACACGTAGTTCTTTAACAACGGTTCTATATGTTCTTTAAGGTATTGATAGTCCTTGAAAATGCTTTTATCCGGAATGAACTCGGTCAGCGTACCATTATCCTCATTTGTTTTTGAAATGGGACAATCAACTACTATATTGCCTTGTTCAAACTCGGCACATTTCATCTCTCCATCACGGAAACTGCATACTTTAAAGTAACTGGATAGAGCGTTGACAGCTTTAATACCCACACCGTTTAAGCCCACTGACTTTTTAAACGCTTTGGAATCATATTTTCCGCCGGTGTTCATTTTAGAAGAAACATCCACTACTTTTCCTAACGGAATACCTCGTCCGTGGTCTCGTACAGATACTTTTCCGTCAACAACAGTAACCTCTATGGTTTTGCCGTATCCCATCATGTATTCATCGATGGAGTTATCCATCGCTTCTTTCAGGAGAACATAAATACCATCATCGGAATGCGAACCGTCACCCAACTTACCAATGTACATACCGGGACGGCGACGGATGTGTTCTTTCCAGTCGAGCGTTCTGATATTGTCCTCGGTATAAGAAATTTCTTGTTGCTTTTCTTCGTAGATTTCTTCCATATTCAAAATTAATCAATCTTTTTCACGAACGCGCGTCGGCGTTTGTGTTGTTCTGTTTTGAAGTATTCCCATTGAGCTTGTACCTTTCCGTTCATCTCAAGTTCGGGGTTGCTTTCTGCAAATATAAAACCTAATTTCTGATAAATGGGAATTAAATCAGAAAATAACAAGGCGTTAACACCTTTATTCTGATATTCAGGTTTCACGGCAACCAGCAACAGATCGAGCATTTTGGCACGTCTCTTCATGAAAAGAGCCTTCAGCAAATAGTACCATCCAAAGGGGAGCATTCTTCCTTTTGCTTTTTGCAAAGCCTCTGATAATGAGGGCATAGAAATACCTACGGCAATCAACTTATCGTCGGCATCTGTAATCAATGTCACCATTCTTAAATCAACAATGGGCAAATACATTTTTACGTATTGATCAATCTGTCCTTGCGACAAAGGTGAGTAACCGTATAACGGACTGTAAGCCTCGTTCATCAATTCAAAAATAGCCTGTCCGTAATCTCGTGCTATTTTCTTGGCAGAGGTATATTTCTTAACCTTCAGGTTGTATTTGCGCTGTATCAGTTCCGAAATACGTTGATGCTTCTCGGGAATGGCATCGGGTATGTATATCTTGAATTCAACCCAGTCGGCATCCTTCCCAAAACCTAACCGCTCCATGTGCTCCGGATAATACGGATAGTTATAAGTGGTAGCCATGGTACTAAGCTGATCAAAGCCTTCAACCAACATCCCTTCCGCATCGAAATCAGTAAACCCCAGCGGTCCCTGAATATATTCCATGCCTCTTTCTTTTCCCCACTCTTCTACAGCCTTTATTAAAGCGCCAGAAACCTCCTGATCGTCAATAAAATCAATCCATCCGAAACGCACCTCCTTCTTGTTCCACACACTGTTCGCTTTGTGGTTGATGATGGCGGCTACTCTGCCAACTAGTTCGTTGTCTTTGTACGCCAGGAAATAATCGGCATCACAGAACTCGAATGCTGCATTTTTCTTCTTGTTGAAGGTATTCAACATATCGTCATACAGGTCGGGTACGGAGTATGGGTTGTTTTTATAAAGCTCGTAATTTAAACGGATGAATTTCTTTAATTCACTTTTATTCGTTACTTTCTTGATTGTTATTGCCATAATTGTATTCTATTGTAGTAGGGGCGCAAAGTTACGCTTTTTTTGTTTACGCCATGTAAATGAGTACCGACGTGTATGCGATGTAGCATAAAATAAGTATGCTTCCCTCGATACGTGTTATGGTTCGTTTGGCAAAGAACAAGCCAAAAAGCCAAAGCAATATTCCCGAGGCAACCATTACTGCCAGGTCAAAGTTCGTGATTCCACTCATGCGTAAAGGCGTAATGCTTGCACTACAACCCAATACGAAGAATATGTTGAAGAGATTGCTGCCTATTACATTTCCGATGGCTATTTCGGGATTCTTTTTCAATGCCGCAACGACAGAAGTCGCTAACTCGGGCAACGAAGTTCCGCCTGCCACCAAAGTCAATCCGATAATTGATTCGCTTACGCCCAGATTTCGTGCTATGCCACTGGCACCTTCAACAAACCACTGTCCGCCGAATATGAGTCCGCACAATCCGCCAACAATGTATAAAACCGATTTCCATACCGGTAATGTTTTAATCTCTTCTGTCTCCTCACTGTTTTCTCCGCTTTTGTTGGAAGCAATGGCAAACGTATAGCCCAAGAAAATAACAAAGAAGCAGAGTAATAACAAACCATCGGTTATGCTTAGCGTATTTGCGTCTGCTTTATCAAACAACATATCATTGGCACAAATAAATAGTGCTACAGATGCCAAAACACACAATGGTATTTCCTTTCTCAGTGTATTTCGGGTGATAACTATCGGAGCAAACAAGGCAGTGCAGCCTACTATCATCAGCGTGTTGAATATGTTGCTACCCACCACATTACCGATTGATATATCGGCACTTCCCTTTAAAGCCGAAGAAACGCTGACGGTAAGTTCGGGTGTTGAAGTCCCGAAAGCCACTATTGTGAGCCCGATAACAATTGAGGGAATGTTAAACCGTTTGGCAATTGACGAAGCACCATCCGTTAATCCGTTGGCACCCAATAAAATGAGTACCAGTCCTCCAATAAGAAGTAGTATGTTCATAGTTTCTTTATTTTGTGTGCAAATATAATGATTCTTAAAAACAAAAGCGGCAAATTGCAATTTGTTTTAAAAAGACAAGGGCACCCCTTCCGTCTCGAAGAGATGCCCCTTTATTGAGTTAAATTCAAGAGTTGAGTTATTTTTGTCGGCTTACGGTGTGAAGTATGTTGCCTTTTTTATCAATCATTCGGAGATCCAATGTGTTTTTGGTTGCAGTGCATACGGCAAAACCCGGTTCCGGACTGCAGAAAAGCGTACCTTCCACAGGTTTAACTTTGCGGGCCAGAGAACCGGCCGAATTCACCACATAATCGATGTTGCTTCCATTCATTCGTATGTGCTGAAAGTTATGGATGTGTCCGCATACATACATGTCAACTTTATGTTTCCTGAGAATCGGGTCCAAACGGTTTTGCAGGTCACTCCGCTCCGAGTCATCTTTGGATGTTTCAGCGTAGATGGGATGATGTCCCACAACAATAATCCAATCCTCTTTCGCTTTAGTCAGCACGTCATCTATCCAGGCCAGTTGCTTCTTCATGTCTTGTTTGCAAGCATCCGGATACGTTTGCGTGTCGTTACGGTACTTGTCTATGAGCGGAGCCGTATCTATCCAGACAATGCGCACCGTAACTCCTTCTTCGTTGAAGCTTTTGGTGTAGTATCGCGCCGGCATACTCCAGCGTCGGCTCACGTTTGTATAATCTAACACAGCTTGTGTATTACCGCGGTATTCGTGGTTACCCAGAATAGGGTACCAGTCAATCATTAATTCGGGGTGACTATAAATTAATTCATAGTTTGTCATCCACAAAGGGTCGTTCACGCTGCGTACACCCTCAAAATGATGGATGTCACCGGCTGCAACCACAAACTCCGGTCCTATTTCCTCGCCCATCTTCCCCATTAACTCTGCTATGGGTTTCTGGTCGTAATAACCGTTTCGCCCCAAATCATTGGCAATGTAGAAGTTGAATTTATCTTCAAATATGGAATAGTCTGTAATCTGCGCTCTTGCGCTAGTGAGCGCCAGTGTCAGAAACAGCAGTAGAAAATTTATCTTTCTCATTTGTACTTACTTTGTTAGAAGTTTATTTTAAATCCGGCGTTCATCTTAACCCCGTAGTATTCAACCTGGGCAGTCAAGTCCTTGGAACCCTGATAATAGCGTAACGGCTGATTCAATAAATTGTTTGCTTCAACATAGAAAGTATAATGCTTGGCAAACGTATAGCTCGCATTCAGGTCGAGGTAATTAACAGCATCATAGTAACGATCTTCAAACTTTGTTTTACCCATTTCATCAATAAAGGCAGAAGCATAATTGTAAGACAACCTCACGTTTAGTCCGTTACGTTCATAATAAAGAGAAGCGTTGGCCGTATTTTTAGGCGAGCCGGGCAGTCTGAGGCCGCTTTCGTTTTCGCGTCCTTCAAAATTGAAATCACTTACGCGAGTGTATGTATAAGTATAGTTACCATAAAAACCAAAGTGCTTAAGAGCCGGAGCAATAAACCCAAAATCACGTTGATAGCCTAACTCTACGCCTAACAAGTCGGCGTTACCCGCATTTTTAGGCTGTGTGAATTTCTGGTACGTTTCACCGTTGTATACATAGTCGCTGATGCGCTGGTCAACAATAAAATCATTGATTCTTTTGTAAAACACACCTGCACTTACCAAACCGATGCTTTTGAAGTAATAATCAGCGCTTAAGTCGAGGTTGTAAGAGATGGTAGCATCCAGGTCGGGGTTACCCATTGAAATTTCATCGTCTTTGGTGATGTTCACATTGGGAATCAATGCCGAGTATTTAGGGCGTGAAATGGTGTTGGTGAAAGAAGCACGAACTTTCAATTCATCGTTGGCATCATATTTAACGAGTAAAGAAGGAAGCACATTCAGGTATGACTTCTTTGATTCTGCCGTGTGAGTCAGTTCATCTTTATTGGCATCATAATTCATTCCCGAATACTTAATGTGCGTGTTCTCCAAACGAACACCCGCCATCATCTTCCATTTCTTGCCCAAGTTTTGATCAAAACGCAAGTATCCCGCTGTTACTGTTTCTTTGGCGTTGAAGCCGACTGCTATTTCATCTAAATTCTGCGTCTTCTTAAATAGCGAACTGTTATTCAGATCTAAGTTTCCTAAATAATCCTTGCTGATGAAACTACCCGCTTTGTACTTATCGCCGGGCATGAACCCATCACGGTTCTGGCTCACAATATTCGTAAAAGAACTGCTGTCAAAGCCGTCTTCATTAAGCGGCTCGTATCCGTAGTGGTCTTTTTCTTTATCTTTGCTTTTGGCTACTAATTTTCCGCCAAACTTCAGCTTGTTGCCGAATTCTCCTTTTCGGAGCGGAAGTTCCAAATTCAAGTTCAGTTTGAAATCTTTCTCTTGAATGTCCTCTTGTTCCTCAGTTACTTCTTTGAGGCTGAAGGTGTTGTCGAGTGTCATGCTGTATCCGCTTTGAGGCGAATAATAAGGCTTGCGTAAGTCGCTCAAATCAGGGGTAAACTTTTGTTTCTTCAAAACATAGTCAATGTAGCGTTCGTTGGGTCTTTCCTCGCTGGCTTTGGCATAAGAAACATTCCAGTCGACAGACACTTTTCCCAAAAGATGCTCACCACCTAAGGTAAAGTCCATGGTACGCTGTTGTTCTAAACGCGCATTTTTGTTGTCGGGCGTACCTCCTTTGGTTTGTATGCGCACGTCGGCCGTGTTATTAACAGATTCTTTATTCAAATCCTTCAAAGTTGTGCGGTATCTGTTTTCCCAGTCATTGCGGTTATTAAATATACCTTTGAAAAATAACTTATGGTTAGAAGTAATATCCCAGTTCAGTGCCGCTGAATAACTCTGTCGTTCGCGAGTTACGTAGTACTGCCTTATTTCGTAATTCTTAAGATACAGCTCGCCTGCATCCGTTTGTTTCCATTCAAATTCCGTGTTATCAGAACCCGAAGGTGCATATTGATAAGAAGCAGAGACAATCAGTCCCAGCTTGTCGTTGAAAAACTTGTCGCCATACGTAAAGCCCAAGTTTGTTTGCGCCTTTTCGCTGACCTTGTTCCAACCCGAACCTGCCGTGGCCGATATGAGGCGTTTGTAAGGAGAGTTTTTGGTTACTAAATTGATGGAACCGCCTATGGCATCGGCATCCATATCAGGAGTGATTACCTTGTTGACCTCAATGGTTTGAACCATATCGGCCGGAATCAAATCGAGCTGCACATTACGCGTATCTCCTTCCGCTGAAGGTACACGGTTTCCGTTGATGGTTACCGAACTCAAATCGGCCGAAGTACCACGCACCTGTCCGAAACGCGCTTCGCCCTGATCGTATTGTACGTTAATGCCCGATATGCGTTTCAACGCATCACCTATGTTTGAATCGGGAAATTTACCCACCTGATCGGCAGAGACAATGTTGGTAATTCCCAGATTACTCTTTTGTGCATTGATAGCACGGTTTTGTCCTTGCAAAGCGCCACCTATAACAACCTCCTGCAACTCAACCCCCTCTTTCATGACAACGTCTTTTTCCAACGTTTTCCCTTCGGGAATGGTGATGTTAATCAGAACCGGATCATAGCCCACATAACTTACCTTCAGCGTATACGTGCCCGGATCCAGATTGGGTAATGTATAGAACCCGTTAATGTCACTGGTCACCCCGGTGTGCAACTTGTCAATGTAGATAGAAGCTCCGGGAAGAATCTGTTTGGAGCCGTCGACTATACGTCCGCGAACGGTTCCTTGTTTGTTGATAACCACTTTTTGTTCGGCCAAGATGCTGCCTGTGGCACTTGAAAATAAAAGGATAAATGACACCAGTCTGATTACTCGTTTCATATTTTTTATCTTGCGTTAATAATAATTGCAAAAGTAGACACGCTTCGTTGCGGTCACTTTACAATTGTTTTAACGTTGAATGACAAATATGATACGATTCTGTTACGGCTTACACTTTGTAACACTCCAGCAAAACCTTATCGCCCGAGTTTAGTGTGGTGGCAAACAGATACACATCGCCCCCGTCTTTTAGTTTGGTACGTTTCCTTAACTCATCAACCGTCGACGGGAAATTGCGTATGCTGATGTTGGCCTTGCTTATGTTGCCGAGCAAGTCCTTCATCTCCTTCTTATTAAAGGAGTAAGACTTTTCGATGCGGAACACCCGTCCGGGGAAATCAGCTACCAGCTCGTCCGACGTGTACAGGTGACTATTTGGGTGCAACTTCTTCATGCAGTAGGCAGCAGAAAGCACTTTAAACCCGCCTGCTTTTAAGATGGAAGCATTGGGTTCATACAAATACAACGCTGTGTCATCGGCGTAGGTGCATGTAGCCTCCTGCTCTTGCGAACGGGTAAAGGAAAAACATTGTTTCCCGTTATGGGTAAGGTTCACGCAATGAATTTCAGGTTCTGCTGTTTGTACCCCTGCGGCAAGAATGAGTAGCAACTCCTTGCATTCGTTGTTGACAGACACAATATGCACTTCACAAGTACTGTGCATGGTTTGCAAAGTGAGCGCCAAGTCGAGCATGGGCGACAGCTTAATCATTACACGCTGAGCTTTGTGGGTCAATAAACACTGCAAAGCCCCTACGTCCGGTGTGCAGTCGGCAATTGCAACCGTCTTACCGCCGTGTTCATTACGCCTGGCAGGATCCATGAAAATACAATCAACCGGCTCCATCTTTTCCAGATAAGCAACCCCGTCTTCATTGACCACCTTAATGTGATTCAACCCCAGCACCCCATAATTGTTTGCCGCCAGTTCACACAACGAAGACTGTTGTTCCACGTATGTAACCTGCTTGAAACCGGCCGAGAGAAAAGCACAGTCTACACCGAACCCGCCGGTCAGGTCACACAAAGTGTCTCCACTCAGTAGCTCCGCCTTGTAGCGAGCAGTTACCTCCGATGAACACTGCTCCATAGACAAATGTTGCGGATAGAGAATCTCCTTGACCAACTGCCATGACGGTATCTTGATGGCTGCTATTTGTCTGCCTGCAATTTGTGTCAGAGCCGCCGTAAGATCAACTTGCGGCAACTTTCCGGCTTTTAAAGCAAGTGCTCGTACATCATCATTCAGATGCTCTTCTATAAATGCGATGGTTTCCCTGTTGAGTTGCATACGCCTATTTAATCAATTTATATTTTTGTTTGGCCACCTGCCGGCTGCAGAAATTGAAGTGCCACCATTCAGTGGGCAAGGTTCTGAATCCCGCATGCTTCATCACGGTGCGCAGCAATACCCTGTTGGCCCTCTGCTGAGCTGTTATCACCCCTTTTTGAATCAAAGCATCTTCGGCGTTGATGTGTGCGGCATAACCCAGATGGTCAACCTCAGTTCCCATTGGCAAAGGCTTTCCGGTAGGATCAACCAGACTGACATCGACTGCCAGACCGTAATTGTGCAGTCCGCCGCCACGTGCCGGATTAGAAACATAGATGTTCTTGGCTGTACCCTTCACCACGTCCCACATTTTTTGCTGAACCGACATCGGTCTTGTTGCATCGTAAACGATGAGGCTATAGCCCGGCTTTCTTTTCCGTAACTCCTTCTGTGCCGCAGCCAGTGCCTTAGCGGCATCCGGATGCAGATAGCCCTCTTTGAGATTATCGTATAATACCCGACCCGTAAAGTTGTGAGGCGAGGCATACATTAAATCTACCCGTATGGTAGAGTCAACATCCGCAATATTAGTCAGCCCCAACGAATCGAAGTGCATGGCCGTGGCGCTCTTAGCCGGAAGAGTATCAGTCTGCAATACCGGCAGAGAGCGAGTAGGAGGCTCTGTGAGACTTGGCAAAAGAAATACGTATATTAATAACAGCTTGTACATCATATATCCATTTAGCGTTTACAAATATAGTCCATTAGACTTGTATTTTGGTTGTTCCTCACTCTCCCAGAGAAAAAAAAGTGTGGTTTACCATCACTTACCCTCACTAACTTGCTAAAACCACTTGCTGAAAGGCGTTTCAGGGCAGTGATGGTAAAAGATGTCTACCACTAAAACGACTGTTTTACCCTCACTATCTATCACTTTTAACTAAGACTATAGATTCATTAACTCCAATTTAACTAAAAAGACGACGACGTTTAGGCTATTTTGAGTGCTTTTTGATGAAAAAAGGCAAAAACACGTTCAGTCTCTGTTGGTTTGAATAGCATGGATTGGATAACAGCTAATTGTGTGATTGTTGCAAACAAATAAAAGACCGAATTACTTGGAATTGACAGTATAATGTATTATCTTTGTACCTATAATCTTATAGTATATTCAAATTATTATAGGCGCAAAGGCAGGAGCTCAAACTCCTGCCTTTTTTCGTTATGTGCCGTTCATTTTTTCGCTGAGACGGTTGCTTATTGCCATTTGCACGGTAGCAAAAGGTCCGCGAGAAACCGTCTTACGGCCAAGAGACGGTTTCTCATGACCCAAAAGACGGTTTATCTTTTCAAATTGCTCGTTATCTTTTTAAAATCGGCGGTTATGTTTTTCAAAAAGTTGGTTATGTTTTGCTTGATTCTTCCTGGTGGCCAATGCGACACTTCTCGTTAGTTAATAATGCATAAATCTGCTCTTGACAAGATTTGGCTAATTAAAGAGATAAAGGGAGGGATTTGTAAAATTAGTTCTGCTATATGGCTAACTGTAATAACCTAATATAGGTTGACTAAACGCTTTACTCAATTGATTGTTTCCTATCACAAAAAGGTAAAGCGTTATGGTGAATGACCGATTGTTTTAATTGTTTCGTTTTTACATCATACTCTTATAATCGTTATTCTAATTTATGCTTTTAGGAAAATATATTATATTTGTAAATGTAAATGTGTAATTACAATGAATTAACTTGTTGACGATGATGATGCGAAAATTTATATTATTGTTTGTTCAAATAGTAGCTTTTAATGTATTGTCATCTCATGCTCAGATGGCACAAAAATATGAAAACAGTGCCATCATGAATTCAAGTGATTATCAAGATGGTAACAACTATCAAAAAGATTTTCTTTTAATGACTGAACTGTTAAGAGAGGTGCATCCGGCTTTCTCGTCTGGCCTACCAGCTCCGTTTAATATGGATAGTTTAAGGATAGTAGGATATAGAGAAATGCGAACGTGTACCTCAATTACAGCGTTTAGAAGTTATTTACAGGCCATTTTAAGTCGATTAAATGATGGGCATACAGCGCTGTTGCCCGTTGTAAATGAATCCTTGATCTACCCATTCATGCTTTATATGGATACTGATAAAGTGTACTTGAGAGGCGTTAACAAAGAATACGAAGGAGCTTTGGGCAATGAAATCTTAGAAATAAATAATCAACCAGCATTTAAAGTTATTGATAGTTTTAAAGCGTCTATTAGTTCTGATAATGAAATCTATTTTTACGATAAGGTGGGTGGCTTTATGCAATTATATTCTGTTTGGGAAAATAATGCGTACTGCTTGCCCGATTCAATGCTGAAGTTTAGGTTTTCTGACGGAACATCCATTTCTCTTCGTCCTACTTTTAAACAAGAAATCAATATGGCTTTTATGCCTAATAACCTTACAACTAATTCAATCAGGAAAAACAGTAAGTCTCCTTTTCTTTATAAGATATTGCCTGAAAAAAGTATTTGTTATCTTCAATTTAATACTTGTGTTGATCAATGTTCTTTGCGTTCTCAATACGACATGACGAAATCTAGTGCTGGATTATCTCCTGAATCTTTGGAGAAGCGACTGTCTCAGATTCCAAGATTTGATGAGTTTTTAGAACTAATGTTTCAAGAAATGAGAAATGCCAAGATACAGACGCTAGTTGTTGATGTTAGGAATAATTCAGGAGGAAATAGTAGGCTTTGCGATGTCTTACTTTCTTGGATAAAGCCATATCAACAGATTAAAAGATATAGCTCTGCTATTCGTTTTTCAAAATTATGGGAAGTTACTTATCCCTTATTGGCAGATAAATATAAACAGGCCTTTTTAGATAACCATCAATCGTTTGAATGGGGGAAACTATATCAAAGCTCCTTTCTGCCTTCATTAGATAAAGGAACTCAGAGGGATGAAAAAACGAAAGGGTATTTCCGGTTAAACAAAGATACCGCTTTGGTCTTTAACGGCAACTTGATTGTTATTCAAAACGCGAAGACCTACAGTAGCGCCGGACTATTGGTCTCGACTATTGTTGATAATAACTTGGGCATTGTTATAGGAGAAAAAAGCTCGTATAAGCCTTGTAACTACGGTGACTTGTTATACTGGATGTTGCCCAATACCAATGTAAAAGGCTGCATTAGTCATAAAATATTTATTCGCCCGGATGCTGCTAAGTGTGGGGAGACGACTTTACTCCCTACTGTACAGTTAGAGTCAACTTGGAAGGATGTAGTAAGCGGTGCAGATGTTTGTTGGGAGTGGGTTTTGTCTCATTAAAAAACTAGCGGGAGAACAATTCCTAATATGATTATAACTGTAACCTGCATTTATCTTGAATGAAGCCTATATAAGAATTTGATCTGAAAGATATTTAAGGTTTTTAGGATATGTTCAAGTGCCTTTCCAAATTAAATTTTAAATCATTTTTTACCATGAAAGACTTTTATTTTATTGGGATTGATGTGAGTAAAAAGCACTTGGATTGCTGTTTGTTATTTAACAGTTCAGTTGTCAGACAAGATGTAATTTCAAATCATCAAAAGAGTATCGAGAATTATTTATCAATACTTTGTTCTGAAGAAAATATTGATATAGAACAAATTGTGATATGTGCCGAATATACTGGATTGTATATTTATCCTTTAGTTATTGCTTGTCAAAACAATAGCTATAAACTATGGTTAGAAGACCCAACTCAAATAAAATATAGCTCTGGGTTGCAACGAGGTAAAAACGATGCAATAGATGCGAAGCGAATAGCACTGTATGCTTCTCGCTATATAGACCGGATCAAAATATATAAGAAACCCTCAGTAGGCATTGAATCAATCAAATTATTATCTGCTGAATTAAATATGTTGTGCGTAGATAAAGCTAAATATCAAGCACAGATATCCGACCAAAAGGAATATATGCCTAATGACATGTATAAAATCAAATCAAAACGGCTAACTCTATTGATAAAGGAGTTGGATAAAGCTATAAATGAGATTGAAAACGAGATTGAAAATATTGTAAAGAATGATGTTTTGTTGTCCCGCCAAATGGAGCTATTGCTTAGTATTGAGGGAGTTGGTAAAAAGACTTCTCTAAAAATGATATTAGAAACGCAAGCTTTTACGAAATTTACCGATAGTAGAAAATTTTGTTGTCATGCAGGAGTTGCTCCGTTCAGTTACGTCTCCGGAAGTAGCCAACATTCAAAAAACAAAGTTTCTCAAAGAGCTAATAAAAGTATCAAAACACTTCTTCATCTGGCAGCCTTATCAGCCATTCAGAAAAAGAATAGTGAATTGAGGGTCTATTATGAAAGAAAAATTGCCGATGGGAAAAATAAAATGTCTGTTTTAAATGCTATAAGAGCCAAACTTATATATCGCATATTTGCCGTCATTAAGAATGACCAATCGTATGATCTCAATCACATAAGTCAATATACAAATTAAATATCATTCGTAAACTTGCGAATTGAAAAACTATTCGTATATTTGCGAACGATAAAAACATATAGATATGTCAAAGAAAGAACTTACAGCCGAACAAGAACAGCTTGCACGCTTCGCTAAAGCATTGGGGCATCCTATTCGTATAGCGATACTTAAAATGCTTGCCAATCAATCATGTTGTTATCATGGCGATATGTCGGAGATACTGCCTATTGCTAAAAGCACTCTTTCACAACACTTAAATGAATTGAAAGATGCAGGGCTGATACAAGGCACAATTACACCCCCAACTGTAAAATATTGCATCCATAAAGAGAATTGGGAAAAAGCAAAAGAACTTTTCACAGCTATGTTTAAAATGAACATATTGCAGGATTCATGTACGGTCAGTTAAAAATTTTGATTTATATATTCGTTAATTCACGAACTACGAACAGATAAATATGATAATAAGAACAGTAACATTGGATGATGCCAAAGGCATCTGTGATATTTATAATTACTATGTAGAAAATACAGCCGTCACCTTTGAAACCGTAGCCGTAAGCGAAAGCGAAATGCAACAACGGATTAAAGGCTTTTTAGACGCAGGCTTTCCTTACTATGTTGTAGAGATAAACGGTAAGATCGCAGGCTATTGTTACCTGCATAACTGGAATAACCGTTGCGCCTATTCATCCACAAAAGAAGTGACTATATATCTGGGTAAACACCAAAAAGGAAAAGGACTTGGTACAATCTTGTATCAGCATCTTTTCAAAGAAATATATAAAAACGATATACACGCCCTGATAGCTGGAATATGTATTTCCAACGAAAGCAGTGTCCACCTGCATGAAAAATTCGGATTCAAACAGGCATCGCACATGAAAGAAATAGGTTGGAAGTTCGACCAATGGCGTGACGTAGAACATTGGCAACTTATTATTAAACAAATACCACCTAAAATCCTGATCCTTTGCACAGGCAATAGCTGTCGTAGCCAAATGGCACACGGTTTCTTACAATCTTTCGATCCTAAACTATTAGTCTATTCCGCAGGAACAAAAGCAAGCGGAGAGGTAAACCCCAAAGCAATAGAGGTAATGCAGGATGCAGGGGTGGATATTTCGCACCATACGTCCGACAGCATTGGGCAATATATAGGTGATGATTGGGATTATGTGATTACCGTTTGCGGTGGCGCAAACGAAAGCTGTCCTACATTTTCGGGAAACGTAAAGAACCGTTTGCATATTGGATTCGATGATCCTTCCGAAGCCACAGGAACGCCCGAATATGTTCAATCCGAGTATATCCGCGTAAGGGATGAGATTAAAAAAGCATTTTACGAACTATATACAAATAAGATAAAAGGCTATGAATAAAAGGAAAATGAGGTTCTTAGATAAGAACTTAACCCTCTGGATATTCCTTGCAATGGCAATCGGTGTGGGATTGGGATACTTTATCCCCTCTTTCAGTAGCCATATCGATTCCATGTCGAGCGGAACAACAAACATGCCACTGGCTATCGGTCTAATCCTGATGATGTACCCTCCATTGGCAAAAGTAGATTATAAGCAACTGCCGAAGGTTTTCAAGGACGTAAAAATATTATCAGTTTCGTTAATCCTGAATTGGATTATCGGACCGATATTAATGTTTTTACTCGCTATACTCTTTTTGCACGATTACCCGGAATACATGGTCGGCGTAATCCTTATTGGGTTGGCGCGGTGCATAGCGATGGTTCTTGTGTGGAACGACCTGGCAAAGGGTAATACCGAATACGGCGCAGGACTTGTCGCCTTGAACAGTATCTTTCAGGTGTTCTTTTACAGTTTCTATGCTTGGCTGTTTGTTACGAAACTTCCGCCTTTATTTGGATTTGAAGGGGCTATCATTGATATATCCATCGGAACGATTGCCAAAACAGTCGCCATCTACTTAGGTATTCCTTTCTTGATGGGAATATTAAGCCGGCTTATATTAGTGAAATTGAAAGGTGAACAATGGTATAAGGAAAAGTTCATCCCCAAAATATCCCCTATCACCTTAATTGCACTATTATTTACAATAGTCCTTATGTTCAGCTTGAAAGGTGAACTGATTGTGCAGATACCTTTTGATGTGGTTCGTATAGCTATACCGCTATTTATCTATTTCGTAGTCATGTTCCTGCTTAGTTTCTTTGCCGGCAGGTGGATGGGGGCTTCTTATGACAAAAATGCTTCGATAGCATTCACTGCAACCGGAAACAATTTTGAACTGGCTATTGCTGTTGCTATCGGTGTATTCGGATTGCATAGCGGACAAGCCTTTGCCGGAGTAGTCGGACCATTGGTCGAAGTCCCGGTATTAATCCTGTTGGTAAACTTAGCCTTTTGGCTGAAACGGAAATATTACAAACAGTAATTCATAATTTAATCATTCATTTTATTTAATTTTACAACATGAAATATCTATCCTTCATATTTTCTGTATATGTATTACTGCTATCGGTAATACCTGGCTGTTTAGAGGATAAATGTTTATTTTCTAACATTGAAACTGTAGAAGTAGGTGATGATATTCCTAATAGTTGCGATGACTGTTCAGATAACAATTGTTGTTCCCCTTTTCTTCACTGTAATACCTGTGCCGGGTTTCCGGAAGCCCGTGTCGTTAACCTTATCAGGGTATCTATCGACTTAATTTCTGAATGCAAGTCGGAATACAATTGTTCAGGAAATATTCCTGATTTTATATCTTCAATCTGGCACCCCCCACGAGTATAAATCTTAGTTAGTTTATATAGGTCATAATCAGTATGTCCTTCATCTCTATGGTACTACATTGATGTAATGCCGTAATAACTATATTTTATCAAATTGAAGATTTAAAACAAGAATTAAAATGAAAACAAAATTTATACTCGTGCTATTTCTGGCATTCAGCATTTCAACAATTTTCGCACAAAATACATTAACTGTCAAACTTATAGATTGTGATACAAAAGAGCCTTTAATCGGCGCTAATATCGTGCTGCAAAATACGACAAACGGTGCATCTACTGATACCGAAGGATTGGCGGTACTCTCCGATATTCCCGACGGAAAACAAAGATTTGAAATTACTTATGTGGGTTATGAAAAGACCATAAAAGAATTTACATTTCCACTCTCTTCGGATGAACCTGTTGTAATCAGGGTGGAAGCCGATGAAGAAACATTGCAGGAAGTAGTTGTTTCTTCGACAAGGGGAACACGTACATTTAAAGACATACCTACCCGTATTGAATTTATAAATGCCGAAGAATTAGGTGAAAAGGGAGTAATGAAGCCCGGTGATATACGTATGTTACTAAACGAAAGTACAGGTATTATGACACAACAAACCTCTGCCATATCGGGTAATTCATCTATCCGCATACAAGGTTTGGACGGTAGATATACCCAAATATTAAAAGACGGTTTTCCCGTGTTTTCGGGTGCTGCAAGCGGTTTGGGTTTATTACAGACACCTCCGCTCGACTTAAAGCAGGTAGAAATAATAAAAGGTTCTTCATCTACCTTATACGGCGGTGGTGCGATTGCGGGATTGGTTAACCTCATATCCAAAACACCCGAAAACGAAAGGGATTTCTCAATCCACCTGAACGGAACAACAGGCAAGGAACTTGATATAAACAGCTTTTTCGGGCAGAAATTCGGCAATGTGGGTACTACCGTATTTGCATCTTATAACCGCAACTGGGCTTATGATCCGTCTGACGTGGGCTTCACCGTCATACCGAAATTTGACAGGTTTGTTTTCAATCCCAAGCTATTCCTTTATTTATCTGAAAATACTGATTTCAGCTTTGGTATAAACTCTATGATTGAAAACCGTTTGGGCGGCGATATGAAGTATGTAGAGGGTAAAGGAGATGAAGAACATTCTTATTTTGAAAGAAATAAGACGCAAAGGCATTCAAGCCAACTTACATTTGAACACCGTTTTGATAATCAAAACCGATTAAATGTTAAAAACAGCATTACTTATTTCAGCCGTAAGATTGAAATTCCCGACTTTGAATTTGACGGCAATCAGTTATCATCTTTCTCGGAAGTGTCTTATATTCATACCAAAGAAAAAACCGAATGGGTAACAGGTGCGAATGTGTGGACGGATAAGTTTACTGAAAAGAAACTGACCGACTTTCCTGTGCGTGATTACAATATGACTACTTTCGGCTTGTTTGTACAAAACAATACGAAGATAACAGATTGGATGAATCTTGAAACCGGGCTGCGTACTGACTATATTACCGACTACGGTTTTGCCGTTCTCCCCCGTATATCCTCACATTTTAAGATAACAGAAAAGTTTTCATCACGCATCGGTGGCGGATTCGGTTATAAAGCACCTACGATTTTCTCCGAAGACAGTGAACGCATCCAGTTTCAAAATGTTCTGCCGATAGATGATGATATAAACAAGCTGGAAAGAAGCTACGGGGCAAATGTGGATTTTACTTACAAAACAGGTTTATTCAACGATCAGGTATTTTTAAGCATAAATCAGTTATTCTTTTACACTTACCTGAAAAATCCTCTTGAACTGCAAAGTGCCGATAATAATCGTTGGCAATTTAATAACATAGACGGACACGTAGACAGTAAAGGTGCTGAAACCAATATGAAAATAAAATATAAAGACTTCGGTTTATTCGTTGGATATACCTATACAGACGCTAACGTAAAGGAAGACGGCAGAAGCTACCGCAAAACACTTACCCCCAAACATAAAGTAAACTCCGTACTGATGTATGAGGTTGAAGACAAATGGAAAATAGGACTGGAAGCCTATTATACGGGAAAACAAAAACTCAATGACGGCAGAACAGGGAAAGATTATCTGATCTGCGGGTTAATGATGCAACGGATTTGGGAAAAATTCTCAATATATGCTAATTTTGAGAACTTTACCGACAGAAGGCAAACAAGATTCGATACCATTCATACAGGTTCGATGACGAATCCCGAATTTAGGGATATTTACGCACCGTTGGACGGTTTTGTATTGAATACGGGTATCATAATTAAATTATAAAATGAAAAAGACAATATTTAAAATTGAGCAAATGGATTGTCCGAGTGAGGAAAACCTCATTCGGATGAAACTCCAGAACATAGAGGGCATTGCAAAGCAAGAGTTTGACCTTAAAGGCAGGGTTTTAACCGTTTACCACACGGGGGATTACAAGGTAATAGAGCATCAGCTTGCTACTTTAAATCTCGGTTCTCGCTTTATAGAAAGTTTGGCAGCAGGAGATTTTCACGCCGAAGAAGATAATAGACAGCGAAAAGTGCTATGGATTGTATTGGCTATCAATTTCGGCTTTTTCCTGATTGAAATGTCAACAGGTATCCTATCTAAATCTATGGGACTGGTTGCCGATAGCCTTGATATGCTTGCTGATGCTTTTGTGTATGGATTAAGCCTGTTTGCGGTGGGAGCAGCCGTTAGCCGGAAAAAACGTGTTGCTTTGATTTGTGGATATTTCCAGATTCTATTAGCTGCCATTGGCTTTATTGAAGTAATCAGGCGTTTTATAGGGGCAGAAGAAATGCCTGTTTTTCAGACGATGATAAGTATATCCATACTGGCTTTAATAGCGAATGTTATATGTTTACTTTTGCTTCAACGGACAAAAAGCAATGATGCCCACATTCAGGCAAGTATTATATTCTCATCCAACGATGTGATAATAAATGCAGGTGTTATTCTTGCCGGATTCTTAGTATGGCAATTGGATAATCAGATACCTGATCTTGTGATAGGTAGCATCGTATTTGCCATTGTTGTAAGGGGTGCTTTACGTATTTTGAAATTAGCGAAGAATTAATTCAATTAATAATTACAAATTAGGAATTAGGGATTTTAAAACAATTCCTAATTCTTAATTTCAAATTTCAAATTAAATAAAGACATGTTAGATTTAAAGTTAGATACCCGAAAAAAGTAAAGATATACGACCCTGGACTATGTTGCCCCACAGGATTGTGCGGTGTAAACATAGCCCCCGAACTCATGCGCATCGCCGTAGTGATGAAACCCTGAAAAAGAAAGGAATCGCTATCGAACGCTTTAACCTGCGCGACCATCCATAGGTATATGTAGATAACAAGATAATTAATGAATACCTGATGAAAGAATCAGTCCAAGTCCTGCCTATCACTACGTTGGACGATGAAGTGGTATTTAAAAAGCAATATCCGTCGAACGCACAGATAGCCGAATGGATGAACGTAAAAGAGGAAGAACTTACCCTAAAAAGTAAACCGATAACATCCTTTATTTGCTTCTATGTATTCCGTCTGTAACGGGTGGAAAAGGTAAATCATCAATGATATTATCTACGGCCTGAAAATCGGATATTATCAATACCCGTCATGTTGTAGGAACGAAGCGGAACGTTCGTATTGATTTCCTTTTGGCTTTGTCTGTCCCTGAATATTGCTATTGAGCTACCATTGCAGACAGCATCGCCAGAGGGCTGGCAAAGAACCGACCCCGCCACCATTTATCGTTTCCCTTGCCTTATCCAGTACGTTCTTCTGATAGGCTGCCAGTACCGATTTTTCGTCTATATGGCTAACGGTGATGCCCTCTACTTTTGTTTCGATAAACAATTGGCGATGCCGATTTAAGCTACATAGAGGAAGATATACGCTCACCCTGTACACAGGAAATTGCCGCATCTAACGCCTTTGCCGAAATTGTAGCAAAAGCCGATAACCAAGTCGTGGCAATAGACACCGCACCCACAGGGCATACCTTGCTCTTACGGGACTCTACCCAAAGCTACCATAAGGAAGTCGAAAGGACACAGGGAAATATCACACCTGCCGTTCAGAACTTACTGCCACGCCTGCGCAACGAAAAAGATATGACGTTTGTAATATTGTGCACATATTTTTTGCATAAATTCTCTTGATTTTATTAAAGCTTTCCAATAAAGCAAATAGTGAAAAGATATTGAGGTTTGGGGAATTTGTAAATTCGCTTCTTGAATAACAAATCTTAAGGATGGCTGTAATATGGTGCAGTTACAAAAAAAGAAAAGATTGAATAGTAAGGTAACACATGAATAGTATCAAGTTATGAGTTTTATTTGGTGTCAATTGAAATTATCCCCTCCACACTCCAAGGTAATTCCAATTATCAGGAAATCCCATATCTTTTAGAGATAATAATCTTCCTCCATCTGCAATCAAAGCCTTTAGATTCTTATGAAAATCATTATTGGGGCTAATAATATCTAATATGTATTTGACACAACATAAATAAGCAAAGAATTTGTTTTGCTATAGTTTTTTTTGTCGTCTTTATTCAATAACTCATATAAAGGACTCAATGTACCAAGAGAAATCACTTCCAAAGCCATACATGCTGGAGGCGTTTTGGGAATAAGGTATTTGCTTTTATAATGCTTTATAAGGTATATAAACTCGAAGACCTCCCCGGGTGCGCTGTTCAAATGGGAAGCGTGGGAGGTCATATTGCTTGCAAATATAAGGTTTTTCCTTGAATTGATAAATGTAATTGAAATTAAATCTTTGATTATATAGTCTTTTAACAATAAAAATGAGAAAAAATAGAGTAAAGAGCTAAAAAAAAGTAGGAGAAAGCCATTACGGCTTTCTCCTACTTTCATTGCGGTGGGCCATCTAGGGCTTGAACCTAGGACCTCCAGATTATGAGTCTGTTGCTCTAACCAACTGAGCTAAAAGCCCGCACTAGTACAATTCTCTTGAATTGTGGGGCAAAATTAATGCATTTTGCCGATATATGCAAGAGTTACACGCAGTAAGTTTATCGGGAACCTTAAAATTTGTAAGTACGCTTGGGGTTTTTAGGGAACCAACCCTTCTTCACCCGGTCTTCCTGCTCGAATACTTCTTTGATTGTCCAGAACGAAGAAAAGGCAAATACCCCCAATAAAGAAGATATAAGAATGTTCTCTACGTATAATGAGGCAATAGTGCCTGCAATTCCCAGCACTAGAAATATCCACCAGGATTTGGTACCCCAATAATATTCTGCCTTTACTACCACCGGATGAAACAACCCGATGATAAGAAAGGTGCAGATACCTATAAAAAGTCCCGCAAGATGGTATTCATTCAGAAAATCCATGCTTTATTATTTATCTATGCGGATAGGAATCTCTTTCTTGATGCTTTGTTCCAGAGAAATCAAAGTTTCGGTAGCAGTTACTCCCGGAATTTCCTGCATTCTGTTATTGAGCAATTCCATTAAATGTTCGTTGTCACAAGCATATACTTTGGTTAACATGGTATACGGACCGGTGGTAAAGTGACATTCCACTATTTCAGGAATCTTTTGAAGTTCGGCCACTACGGTTTTATACATTGAACCTCTTTCCAGTTTAATACCGACATAGGTGCATGTTCTGTAACCTAAGCTTTTAGGGTTTACATGATAGCCCGAGCCTACAATTACTCCCATATCAATGAGTCTTTGCACACGCTGATGAATGGCTGCTCTTGAAACACCACATTGGGCGGCAACGTCTTTGAATGGAATACGCGCATTCTGCGAAATGATCTCCAGAATCTGCTTGTCTAAATTGTCGATTTTCTCCATAATTATGAGTTATTAATTCCACTTCTTATCAAAAAGTAAGCAAATATAGAGAATTATTTTTATTTCAATGGAAAAAAGGATGTAAAATCATTCATTTAGTGTACTTTTTGCTCTTCGTTTCTGTATATACAAATAAAAAGAGAGGTGAAATATGATACTTCACCTCTCTTTTTATTATACATTGAGAAAAAGTAATTCTTTATTTTTCAATGCCAAGAAGTTCAACCTCGAAAATCAATGTTGAGTAAGGTTTGATTTGTCCGGCTTCTCTTGCACCGTAAGCAAGTTCTTGAGGAACATAGATTTCCCATTTTGAACCTACAGGCATCATAGTAAGAGCTTCTGTCCAACCTTTAATTACTTGGTTAGCGCGGAAAGTAGTAGGCTCGTTACGTTTGTATGAGCTATCAAACTCTGTTCCGTCAATCAAAGTACCTTTGTAGTTAACCTTCACGCTGCTTGTATCAGCAGGAATAGCACCGGTTCCTTTAGTGATAACTTTGTATTGCAATCCGCTAGGAGTAGTAACTACACCTGCTTTTTTCTTGTTTTCTTCAAGGAATTTAACTCCGGCAGCTTTGTTTTCAGCGAATTTAGATTCCATCAATTTAGCTTTGATAGCTTCCATTCTGGTTTGAGTAAATTGCTGTGCTTGCTCCATAGTCATCACACCACCTTTCTGAAGAGTTCCTGAAACGAAACCTGCTAAGAAGTTTTCTTTGCTGATGGTTTTAGTTGAGTCTTCACCGAAAAGTTCTTGGTTGATGCCCTTCACCATTTGGTTGCTGATTTGCTGACCAATTTGAAGACCTGCTAAGTAAGCGATATCTTTTTTGCTGGTTTTAGTTGCACCTTCATTCAAACCTTTGATGAATTCATCCATGTATGCAGTATCAACGTCCATTCTTCCTACCAAATAGTCTTTCAAACCTTGAGTTTGAGCCATACCGATAGAGTATGATAAAGAATCGATGTCTGTTTTAAGATCTGCCTTTGGGCTTTGTGCTGTACAAGAAGCAAGGCTGGTTGCGGCTGCAATAGCCATAAATAAACTAACTTTTTTCATTTTACTTTGTTTTTTATTATAGTACTTGAATTAATTCAACTTCAAAGATAAGTGCGCTGTGTGGAGGAATCAGTTCTCCTGCTCCTTGTGCACCGTATGCCAAGTCAGAAGGAATATATAGTTTCCATTTGGCTCCTTCGGACATTAGCTGAAGCGCTTCTACCCATCCCGGAATAACTTGGTTTACACCGAAAACGGCGGGCTGTCCGCGCTTAACAGAACTGTCAAAAAGCGTTCCGTCAATCAATGTGCCTTCGTAGTGACATTTAACTTGATCCGTAGCCTGTGCTTTCTTGCCTGTACCTTCGGTTATTACTTCATATTGTAGTCCGCTAGGAAGAGTGATAACTCCTTCTTTCTTCTTATTCTCTTCCAAAAAGCTATTTCCTTGTTCTATGCTGGCAGCGTTCATTTTAGCCTCTAATTCAGCAAAATAGGTATTCACTATATCGCGTGCTTCATTGTGACTAATGGCTGTTTCGTTACCTTCGAGCACGTCTTTGATGGCTTGTGCGAAATCTTCTACTGAGATGCTTTTGGCACCCATTCCCAATAAGTTTTGACCAATTCCCAGGCCAATTGCATAGCTAAATTTATCCATAATTTTTTTGTTGTTAGCCGTCAGTGTCTTTTCTTTATAACATCTTTAGGCTGTTAAGCAAATAATGGAGGCAAAAGTACGTGTTTTATTTGAATCATTATGTTTTTGAGTATTTAATTTTTCTTATTCTTATATCTTTATGATTAATTATTTAGCCAATTGTTGCTACCTTTGTTAGATCATTGACAGATTTAAACAAATATCGGGAGATTACTTATGAAGAAATTGGTTGTATTGTCGGGTGCGGGAATGAGTGCCGAAAGTGGCTTAAGCACTTTTCGTGATGCCGGTGGTTTATGGGATAAATACCCGGTTGAACAAGTCGCTACACCGGAGGGTTATCGCGAAAATCCGGCTCTGGTGACTCAATTCTACAATGAAAGAAGAAAGCAACTGCTAACTGTAGCGCCCAACAGGGGGCATGAGTTATTGGCAGAAATGGAGAAAGAGTTTGATGTGACAATCGTTACACAGAATGTGGATAACTTGCACGAGCGGGCAGGTAGCAATCGGATTATTCATCTGCACGGTGAGCTTACAAAGGTTTGTTCCAGTTATGCGCCTTACGATTTACGTTATGTGAAAGAGCTTAAACCGGATGAGTACGAAGTTAAACTGGGTGACTTGGCAGGCGACGGCTCGCAATTACGCCCCTTTATCGTTTGGTTTGGTGAAGCGGTTCCTCAAATTGAAACAGCGGTAACATTTGTGGAACAGGCTGATGTGTTTGTGATTATAGGCACTTCGATGAATGTGTATCCGGCGGCGGGCTTGCTCAACTATGTGCCGAAACAGGCTGCTGTTTACCTGATTGACCCTCATGAGGTACAGGTTAATTCGTACAGACACATTGAAGTGATCCGAAAAGGTGCTTCTGAAGGGGTTGTCGAATTATTGTCCCGGCTTAAGCAAAAGGCGTAGAACAAACCATATATGATGAAGAACGGTGCTTATGTATCCGTAATGTTTGGCCATAATCCGGAAACGTTCTTTTAAGGATGCTTTCCGGTTTTTAGTTGTCATGCCTTCATCCAGATAATCAATCAGGTTGAGGCGTGTGTTGTGCAGGAGAGATGCTTTTTTCATTACCCGAATGCACCAGTCGAAGTCTGCCGAAAACCGATAATTCAAGTCGTAAGTTTCGGCAAGGGCGCGTTTGGCAATAAACGCCTGATGGCACACCAGCATTCCTTGACGGAAACTTTTCCAGTTTAATGTATCGGGTGTTTGCAGGCGGCGCATCCGAACAAAGTGTCTTTGTGCATCGACCAATGCGGTTTCACCATATATGACATCGGGCAGTACGTTGCTTTTGTTCAGCTGATGAACAATGAGCTGCAGGGTATCATCTTCGTGAAAAGTGTCGCCGGCATTGAGAAAACATACGTACTCTCCTTTTGCCATTTTTAATCCTTTGTTCATGGCATCGTATAACCCTTTGTCGGGCTCACTCACTACTGCTTGAATTTTATCTCTGTATTTGTTCACGATAGAAAGAGTGCGATCTTTGGATGCTCCGTCAACAATAATATATTCTATGTTGTGGTAGGTTTGCGACACAACACTCAATATCGTTTCTTCCAACACGCTTTCTGCATGGTAGGTAACGGTTATTATTGAAAACAAAGGGGTGATATGGCTATGCATTTTTTCCTGTTATCTTGTTATATAAATCAATGTATTTCTTGGCAATAATACTTTCTGAGTAGTTAGCAACAACCTTTCGGCAAGCTTCTTCCGATAATCTGTGGTATTCCTCCGGATCGCTCAGCACCCAATGAATACCGTTGGCAAAATCGGCCGACGATTTGTATTGTGCCACATAGCCGTTGTGCAAATGATCTATCATTTCGGGTATTCCACCCACGTGAAAGCCTACACAGGGTGTTCCGCAAGCCATGGCTTCCATGATGGTGTTGGGCAGATTTTCTTCTAAGGAAGGGGTCACAAATATATCAACCGCATTGTATATATCTACTAAGCGATGTTCATCTCTGACATAATTGAGCGGATATACTTTAAAAGGCAACAGGTTTTCAAGGTGGCCCGACTGGTTACCAAATACGACCACGCCCAGCTTGTCAACATAATCGGGATGTTTTTCGGCAAGTATTTTGCATGCTTCAATCAGGTAGTCAATGCCTTTTCTTTTATCAGTTATTTTAACCGAACCGAATAGAATCAACTGTTTGTCTTGCGGTAGCATGCACCGTTCTCTTGCTTCTTCCTTATCAGCGGGTTTGAATAGATTGGTGTTAATAGGGTTGGGTATGCTTAAAATCTTTTTGCCTGTCAACAAGTTGCTTTTCCGTGCCCTCTCTTCTAGCCAATGGCTGCAAGTAACAAATGCCATGGAATGGTCTTTGTATATCTTTTGTTTTTTGCGATAGGTGCGGTACGAAAGGTCTTTCTTGCTTCCACCTCCGTAGATGAACGGACAATCGTGGCAACCTTCCTCATAATTGGTGCATTCACGTGCGTGGTGGCAAATGCCAGTGCATGGCCACATGTCATGCATAGTCCACACAACCGGTTTGCCTGATCTTAGAATTTTATCAATTCCTTTTAATGAAAGCATTCCTTGATTGATCCAATGCAAGTGAATGACATCTGCTTCATTGAATTCGGGCAGTGAAGTAATGTCTGTCCCGGTATTGGCTATGTCGACCGCGAACAGATTGTGTTTCTTAAAATGATTGGCTCGCCAAATGGTGATACGCTCCCGTACAAATTTCCAAATATGCAGCCAGGAACGTTCCAGCCCTACCACACTGATTTGTTCGGTTTGCTTATCGCGTACCAATAGTTTGGCTTTTATGCCGTTATTCTTCAATGATTCCATGAGGCGGCTTGCGGCAACGGCGGCCCCGCCAATTCGTTCGGAAGTGTTGATTAATAGTACTCTCATAAGCTGAATGTTTTGACAAAAGTAGTGCTTTTACCGCTTTCTATCTATAAATTCGTTTATTTTTTAGTGTAAAAAACGGTAAAGTATCTATCTTTGCCGGATATAAGCAAAATAGTATATGGGAGATAAATGGATGAAACGGATGGAACAAGGTTGGCAAAGCTTGTTAAGCGTAGTGAAAATAGTACTTCAGTCGCGCTTAAACACTACGTTGCCTACCTCTTTCTGTAATGCAGATGAGTTACTGATTCTGGCTAACGGACCTTCACTTAACAAAACGGTGCAAGAAGCAGCCGGGTTTATAAAAGGAAAAACATTGTTGGCAGTGAACTTTTGTGTTTCTTCTCCTATGTTTGAGGAATTGAAACCGGAGTTGTATCTGATTGCAGATCCTCTTTTCTGGATAGTGCCCGAGAAACGTGTTCAACTTTTTGAAACAATGGCTCGGAAAACAGTGTGGCCCATGTGCCTCTTTATTCCTGTAAGGGCTTACAAAAATAAAGATTGGCAACCCATGCTTGCTGCAAATCCCCATATTAAAGTGTATGCATATAACACAACGCCGATAGAGGGATTTCAGAATATATGTGACTTTATTTTTGATAGGGGATGGGGAGTGCCGCGTCCTCACAATGTATTGATTCCTTCTATTGCAATGGGGTTGCGACTTCCTTTTAAGAAGATATATCTGGCGGGAGCCGATCATTCGTGGTTGCCCGAGATTACGGTGACCGATGACAATGAAGTATTAATGCATCAAAAGCATTTTTATGATCAGAATCAGTCTCAGGCGGCCAAAGTACAGAAAGAAGATTTGAACTCGGCTCATCTTTATACGATTCTGTATCACATGTATGTGGCTTTCAAGTCTTATTTTGTATTGGATGCTTATGCTCGTAAAAAAGGGAAGGAAGTGATTAACGTCACGCCCGGATCATACATTGATGCTTTCAGGAGGATGAAAATATGAAAGATGGAATAGTTATTCAGGCTCGTACGGGCTCTACTCGGTTGCATAACAAGATTTTGCTGCCGTTTGATGGAGAAAGATGCATTCTTGATATTTTGATAGGAAATATAAAGGCGGCTTTTCCGGAAATGTGTATTGTACTGGCTACTACGGTAAGAAAGCATGATGATGCGCTGGAAGAGACTGCCCGTAAACTGGGCATTCATTGTTTTCGTGGCGATGAGGATAATGTGTTAGATCGCTTTATTAAAGCGGGAGAAGCTTTTGGACTGGACAGAATGGTGCGTGTGTGTTCGGATAATCCGTTTCTGCAGCCGGACAGCTTTAAAACATTGCTAAATGCACATGATGAATTGCCGGCTGATTACGTGGCGTTTGGCTTTGAAGACGGAAGGCCTACCATTAAATCGCATCTGGGATTGTTTGCGGAAGTCACTACGCTGGATGCCTTGAAACGAATAGCAAAGGTTACGCAGCAGAAACTTTATGTGGAGCATGTTACAATTTACATGTACACTCATCCCGAAGAGTTTTCCGTTCGATTGTTGCCGTTACCCGATTATCTGGAAGGAAGGTTTGATCTGCGTTTCACGCTCGATACAATGGACGATTTTATGTTGCTCCAGAATTTGTATGCTGATTTTAAGGCTATCAATGGAGGCGGAGTGAGTGAATTGCTACAGTTAGTAAAGCAGCATCCGGACTATCGTGCGAAGATGCTGGAGAATATTGCAAAAAATGAAAAATAATAGGTGATGAAGAGTACTTATATAATAGGTGAAATAGGACAGAATCATAATGGATCGGTTGACATCGCTAAACTTATTGTTGATTTAGTATCGCGTCCTGTAAAGGAGGAGGTCTTTGGTTTGGACTTGTGTCCTATGGATGCGGTGAAAATGACTAAACGTGATTTGAATGAGGAACTTACTGATTCTCAGATGAATAGGTTGTATGACTCTCCGCATTCTTTTGGACGGACTTATGGAGAGCATCGTGCTTTCTTAGAGCTTACCGATGAAGAACACTTTGAAGTATATAAACACGCTAAGTCTTTAGGGCTCGATTTTGTGGAGACTCTTTGTTCAAGAGGTTGCATGTCTTTGCTCAAACTGTTTACTCCTGACTTCTTAAAGGTGGCGAGCCGTGACTTGACGAACTTGCCTTTGTTGGAAATTATGGCGGAAACGAAAATACCCATCATCTTATCAACGGGTATGGCGGGTAAAAAAGAGTTGGATGAGGCACTGGCTGTGATTACGCGATATCATTCTGAGATATCCATTTTGCACTGTGTCTCTCAATATCCTACTTATCCGGATAACCTGAATTTGAAAACCATTACTTATCTGAAAAAGCATTACGGACAATATCGTATTGGTTTCTCGGATCATACCATTGGCATTTCTGCTCCGGTTGTGGCTGTAGGTATGGGTGCTGAAATCATTGAAAAGCACATCACGATTGATCGGCACATGAAAGGAACCGACCAATTGGGCTCTTTAGGGCCTGAGGGGGTAAACCGCATGATTAGAGATATACGAATAGCCGAGAGGTGGTTAGGCGAAGAGGAACTTTATATTGATGAGAGTGTGGCTGGTGCCAAAGTAAAACTTGAACGCTCAATAGCTACTAGGCAGGAATTATTACCCGGTCATGTTATTACGGAAGATGATATTCATTTGTTAAGTCCGGGCGATGGCTACAAATGGGTCGACAAAGATAGGGTTGTCGGTAAAAAGGTGAAGGCAACCATTAAGCGTAACGAAATAATTTATCCCAAAGATATAGAATAGAAGATATGGCTTTACCCAAATTGGTGATTACAGATATTGATGGTGTGTGGACAGACGGTGGCATGTATTATACGGCCGATGGTGATGTCATGAAACGTTTTTCAGTTAAAGATGGCTGGGGTGTGCTTTTCCTCCGTGAATTTGGTATTCCGGTTGCCATTATGACCGGCGAGAATACGCAGATTGTACAGAAACGTGCGGCTAAATTGAAGATAGAACGTTGTTATCTGGGAGTTAATGATAAATTGGCTAAGGCGCGTGAATTATGCGAGGAAATGGGTATTACTCTCGCCGATGTGGCTTTTATTGGTGATGATATCAATGACATCCGTCTTCTCAGAGAGGTTGGCTTTAGTGCCTCTCCGGCTAATACTCCAGTTTATATCAAAAAGGAAGTTCATTATGTCACGTCTGCTCACGGTGGCTTTGGTGCCTTTAGGGAATTTGTAGAGAAGATATTGGTCAATAATGGCATGCTGGAAGAGGCCTTACGTCGTGTCATGTAGCTTTTATCGAACTCCGGGCAGAGGCATTAATCGTGATACCAAAACTCTGCCCTGTTTCATGCAGTGCATAACCGACTGTCGCAAGCGTTGTTTCAGAGTTAATGAGGTATCTGCGGCTTCTTTTTGCAGTTGTTGTCTCTCTATTCCCGGGTTGTATGTGAGAATTCTGTCTTCTACAACTGTTACCATGTTGGTATCTCCTTTCTGCATATAATACCTGATCAGGTTTAATGAGATGGATTTATGGGACTGTCTGAGCCCTTGAAGAATTTCTACTTGATCTTTGAAGTAATCCATTAAGAGCTCTCTGACATGTAATGTTATGGCTAGCTTTTTATCGGTATCTCTCTCGCTCCATATTCCTTTGCTGTGTTTGCGGTATACTGCCATGGGACGTTTGAAATAGTATATCTTTCCATGTTGTGCGTTCAGCATGTGCATGGCATAATCACATAGGTTAATCTGACCAAACCATTCGGGCACTTGTGGGTAGTAACTCCGCCTGAAAAGTGAAGATGAGTTGGTTATGTAATTCCCTCTGGCAAGGTCTCTGATATCTGTAATTTGTTTCTGCCCACCGTTTGATAAACTTTTACTTCCGTCTTCTTCGTAGTAATTAATGACACGATGGAAACAGATGGCGAAATCAGGATGTTTGTCCATGAAATCGGTCATGCGTTGTAGTTTCTTCCGGTCTATCCAATAATCATCTCCATCACAAATTGCGATGTATTCACCGGTGCAATGTTCGTGTGCCGACATGAAATTCCGTTGTAATCCCCTGTTTTTTTCGTGTGCTACCAATGTAATTATATCAGGATACAATTCTTTGTAACGGGTACATATTTCCAATGTGTTGTCTGTGCTGCAATCTTCGGCAATTACGAGTTGTATCTGGTAATTGGTTTTTTGTTGCACAACTCCTTTTATGGCAGTTTCAATATACCGACCTATGTTGTATGCCAACATAATGATACTTACTTTTACTGATGGAGAGTTCATGTTATTTGGATTTTTGTTTAAAGAGTATTTCAACGGCTTCCCGAAGTATTTGTGATCCTAAGTACTTATTGGTTATGTAATAGAAAAGGATGCCAATCGTCATTTTAGTCAGAAGCAACGCGTAATAGGAACCTATGTAATATTCAGGTATCACTAGCAGTCCCCACATCAAAACTGAAATCACTGTATAGGGAAGTATGTCCTTGAGTTGTTTCGTCCATGAATATTCAATAGAGTGGCCAATATAGATTATGCTGATCAGGTAGATAATTGCCTGAATGAGTGTTTGAATGCCAATCATGACTAAGGCGCTTTCTTTTAATGAAACCAAGAGGCCAAGAATAATAAGAACGGTACGGACTATTTCTAATTTGAATATAACGTCAGACCGACCATATACTTTAATGAAATTTTGGTTGATGGATGTTAGTATGGTAAAGATACCGGCTATACAGGTGAGCTGAAAGAAGGGTATACAGCCCGCCCATTCCTTTTTCAGAAGAATAGAAATCAACGGTTCGGCTATGGAAACAAGTCCAATCATTAACGGAAAGGTAAGGAATGCAGTAAAACGTATGGTTTTTCTGTAAGACCGGATGCTTCTTTCTTTGTCGTCTTGAATGCTCGAAAAAATAGGATATGTGGCAGCTTGCAGACTGGAATAGATGGAACTGATAACCATCAGGCTGATCTTGTTACCCTGAGAATAATAGCCCAGATCTTTGGTAGGATACAACTTACCGATGGCTACTGAATAGATGTTTGTAAAAATAGAATTGATGAGGCTGGCAAGCAACAGAGATGAAGCAAAACCAAACAAACTCTGGATGTTAGAGAGTTTAAAGATCAGCTTCGGTCGCCATTTGTTTGACATCCAAAGCAGGGCAGATTTGCTAAACGACAAGATAACCGGCTGCCATGCCAATGTCCATACACCCATTCCGTTATAGGCCATAGCCAGTGAGCAGCCACCTGATATCAACAAGGATATAAAGTTTATCTTTGCAAGCCTTTTGAACTCTATCTTCTTGTTCAGAAGGGTGTTTTGTATTAAGCTTAGCGAGTTGAACGGCAGGCTTAGAAAGATGATCCGGGTAAGATCTGTCAATAACGGTTGATTATAGAACTGAGCAATGTAAGGGGCGGCAAAGAAAAGGATGGCATATAGTACTACGCTAATAGAAAGATTGAAGTAAAAAACGGAACTATAATCTTCTTCGGTAGCGTCTTGCTTCCGAATTAAAGCGGAGCTGAAACCACTGTCGAGCACAATATTGGCAATAGCGGTAAAGATAGCAAGCATCCCCACCAATGAGTAATCCTCTACGGAGAGGATGTTGGCAACGATGATGCCTACAATAAACAACAGAACTTGTTGTCCCATACGGTCCAACAAGTTCCAGAGCAGAGCTCCGACTGTTTTTTGTTTTAGCGATTGCTCTTTCATTATGCTAATAGCTTAAAAAAAAGCGTCTATTTAACTTCGCTTCCCGGCTTAACCTCTTTTTGGGGCATGATAACAGCCAAGCTTCCATCATTGTTTTCCGCAGAAAGAATCATTCCTTCACTAACAATCCCTTTGAGCTTACGTGGAGCTAAGTTGGCTATGAAGCAAACTTGTTTCCCTACCAATTCTTCGGGTTGGTAATGCTGGGCGATGCCCGATACAATGGTTCTTTGTTCCAAGCCGTCGTCAATACGGAATTGCAACAGTTTATCTGCTTTGGGCACTTTCTGGCATTCCAAAACGGTACCAACGCGTATGTCGAGCTTCATGAAATCGTCGAATTCAATATTAGCACGGATGGGGTTGGCCTTGTAGTTGGCTTCTTCGTTTGCTTTTTTGGTATCGAGTAATTTTTGCACCTGAGCTTCAATGGTGCTGTCTTCAATCTTCTCGAATAGTAATTCGGGTGTGTTGAGTGCATGACCGGCTTGTAATAGATCTGTTTGTCCCAGATTGGCCCAGTCAAAACTCTCCATATTGAGCATTCTACGTAATTTCTCAGAGCTGAACGGCAAGAAAGGCTCAAAGGCTATAGCTAAGTTGGCCACTAACTGCAAGCTGATGTTCAGGATGGTAGCTACTCTGTCCATATCTGTTTTAGCCAGTTTCCAGGGCTCAGTGTCGGCCAGGTATTTGTTTCCGATACGGGCAAGGTTCATTGCTTCTTTTTGTGCATCGCGGAATTTGAATACATTGAGTAGTTTTTCAACTTCCGTTTTAACATCAGCAAATTCCTTCAATGTTTCTTTGTCGTATTCAGTCAGTTCGCCTGCTTGCGGAACCTTTCCTTCAAAATACTTTTGAGTAAGTACCAGAGCGCGGTTAACAAAGTTACCGTAAACAGCTACTAATTCATTATTATTGCGCGCCTGAAAATCTTTCCATGTGAAATCATTGTCTTTCGTTTCCGGAGCATTGGCGGTCAACACATAGCGAAGAACGTCTTGTTTTCCGGGAAATTCTTCCAGATATTCATGTAACCATACTGCCCAATTGCGCGAAGTTGATATTTTATCACCTTCCAAATTCAGGAATTCATTACTAGGTACATTATCGGGCAATATATAGCTTCCTTCTGCTTTCAACATAGCAGGGAATACGATGCAATGGAATACAATGTTGTCTTTTCCGATGAAGTGTACCAAACGGGTTTCTTCATCCTTCCACCAGGTTTCCCACGTATCAGGCAGTAGCTCTTTGGTATTTGAAATATATCCGATGGGTGCATCGAACCATACATAAAGTACTTTTCCTTCTGCACCTTCAACCGGTACAGGGATTCCCCAATCAAGGTCACGGCTCACCGCACGAGGCTGTAAGCCCATGTCGAGCCAGCTTTTACACTGTCCGTACACATTGGGACGCCACTCTTTATGATCCTCCAGAATCCATTGGCGCAACCACCCTTCATGCTTGTCCAAAGGCAAGTACCAATGCTTTGTCTCTTTCACCACGGGTTTGCTTCCGCTAATAGCGCTTTTGGGGTTAATCAGATCAGTGGGAGAAAGTGAGGTTCCGCACTTTTCACATTGATCGCCGTAAGCTCCTTCGGAGTGGCAATGCGGACATTCACCGGTAATGTAACGGTCGGCCAGAAACTGATGTGCCGTTTCGTCGTAATATTGTTCGGACGTTTTTTCTACAAACTCTCCTTTGTCGTACAAGGTACGGAAAAAGTCTGAAGCCAGTTTGTGATGTGTCTCAGATGATGTACGCGAATAAATATCAAATGAAATACCAAAGTCTTCAAATGATTTTTTAATGATTGAGTGATAACGATCAACTACGTCTTGAGGGGTGATTCCTTCTTTTTTAGCACGGATGGTAATGGGTACTCCGTGTTCATCAGATCCACCGACAAACAAAACGTCTTGTTTTTTCAACCTTAAATAGCGCACGTAAATATCTGCGGGTACATAAACACCTGCCAAGTGGCCAATATGAACCGGACCATTTGCGTAAGGAAGTGCTGAGGTCACGGTTGTTCTTTTGAACTTTTTATCCATATCTTGAGTTTTTATTATCTTTTTGCAACGTGCAAAGATAATGGTTTTATACCGTTATTTTATTGCAAAAAGACAATAAAAACATCTATGTAGACTTATTTTCTGGTTATCTCGGCATCATCGGTTACATAAAGGGGTCTGCCGTCGGGCTTTTCAAAATGGAAGTTGACATTCTCAAAATGAATGTTCCTAGCATGTCTAACGTAAAAACCTGAAGCGGGAATCGTGCCAAACATCCAAGGCTCCGGATACGCTTTTTCCTGTTCGGGTGGCGTTCTCTTGGCGTCTTCTTCCGTATAACCCCCTTGAAAATAGATATGAATGTCTTGAAAAGAGACATCCTCTATCCGTGCCCCGGGAATGCCGCTTATGATACACGAGTACCTCGAATCGGCATTAAAAACATTCACATGGCTTATCCGTATGCGCTTCATCGTTCCTATTGCCGTTCCTTCCGGACTACGCATACGGGCTCCTAATCTTAAGAAAATAGGGGCATTCACTATATCGCGCATGGTAATGTTGGATATAACAACATCTTCCAGATGACCACCGTCAACGGTCTCCAATGCCAGTCCCCTACAACGTTCAAAAATACAATTACTAATGGCTATATTCTTAAGGCCTCCACTTGATTCGGTTCCCAACTTAATTCTTCCGGTTACAAATCCATGGTCGGGTGCCTGCGGATGCAGCCGTTCGTATGTACCCGATATCATGGTGCCTTTATCAAATCCGGATACGTAACAACCGTTAATGGTAACGTTTTCGGTGTCACGAAAAAAACCTAGTGCATACGATGCTTTGAGCACGATGGCATCGTCCCAGGGAGAGTTCACACTACAATCGGATATTCGTACGTTCCGACAGCAATCAATATCAAATCCGTCGCGATTGGTATCTACTTTAAGATTATGAATGGTCAGATTATCTACACCGGTAGCCAACAAAGCGAAATGCCCGCAGTGTAACATGGAGAAATCTTTTAGAATTACATTCTTACATAATTTGAGACTGATGGCCTTATTGCCCACACCGGGTAATCTGCTTTCTTCACGGGTTAATCCTTTACCATTGATAAGCCCCGGTCCGCAGATGGTGACGTCTTCCAGACCGATGCCCCACATCAGTGAATTCTTCCAATGACTATGTCCGAAATCCTGATACAGGTTATGAGGGTTTTCCTCTGCTTCGTCATAACCTTCTGTCTGCGTAGGGAATGCTGCTATAATTTCAGCACCTGCTTCCAGATAAATGGTCAGGTGGCTTTTTAACCGAATGGAGTAGCAAGCGTATTTTCCTGTTGGAATATAGACGGTGCCTCCGCCGTTTTGAGCTGCTGCTTCAATAGCAGCATTTATGGCCGGAGAATCGATGTGCTTGCCATCTCCTGTGGCGCCATATTCTTTGATATTGTGTGTGGCTGCAACAAGATCGACAGTTGTCAGGCTAAGAAAAAACAGCAAACAGAGGATGTGTTTCATGGCTTTTTATTTTTAATGAGAGGCATTAAACGCATTTTCAAAAGATAATCGGCATTGCCATACATGGTATGCTCCGACGAGAGGTTCCAGAACCCGTCTTTATTTTGCGGATCGGCATCATAATCAATGACGGCCCAGCACAAACCTACGTATTTGTTCTCTTGTAGAATCGTTGGCTTTGACTTTTGCGGACCGGCAGCATCTGCATGATCAAAGGGAGTAATGTAAAACTCCAGTGTCAACTTTCCGGGTTTGCCCTCTTTGAAATGGTATTTATATGCGTAATCTGCGTAAGGTTTTTCTTTGAGCCAAACCTGTGGTCCCCACAACATACACCAGTCTTCTTTGTGCGGCGGGGTGAAAATGTGGTAGTTTTGTGCATGACAACCGTGAAAATTAAACCAACTTTGCCATACGTCAGTCTTTTTGCCGGGAAAGAATCTGTCTATAAAAGGGCCGCCTGAGCAGTTGCCATCTACTACCACCTCAAATATGTCAGTATTTAAACTGTTCTCGCTAAATCGCCAATAATTATCATAGGCTTCGTAAAGAAAATACAACCGATTGATTCCGGCGCACCAAGCCACCTTGACCCGAACATCCAAAGTTGACTTCTTGGCGCTGGTGTATCTCCCTTCATCTTCTTTCATCCGATCAATGCTGATCACGAATGAGTCGGGAACAGCTTCCCAATCTGCTGCGTTGCCGTCTATTTTAGGCAATTGTTCGGGGGTAAACTGCCATATCTTATACTCTTGAGCCATGCTGTTAACCGGCATAGCCAGAATCAGAATGAACAACCACCATTTTTTTAAATAAGCCTTCATTGGTATTGCTATTTATTGTATTCGTATTCAAAGAGATCTCGCAGCATGTAATAATTATAATCGGCTTGCTTGTTCTGTTTGTAAATACAGAGATAAAGTTTTTCTCCGTTTTTCAGAGGCGTGCGTCCCGATAAGGCCGGCGCACCTTGCCGGTATGTCTCTGATAGCTTTAGTTCAGAACTGAGAGGAGCTATTCCCTGAATAACTCGTAGCTTCATGCTTTCTCCGTAGTAACAGGTAAATGCATTCCCTTCTATGCTGAACACATTGTCTTTGCAATACGAGGGTTTTAAATGACTGTCTGTTTTATCGGCCAGTTCTACGCCGTAACACCCTCCGAAAGACCAAGTTAAATAAGTTTCGGCAGGTAAGTTAATGATTTCCGCTTCTAATATAATTCCATCTGTGTGAGATAGGTTTGTGACACGAATAATCAGTTCTGCCTTTGCTATAAACTCATCTTTGATCTTATAAATAATCTTCTGCTTGCTCTCTTTCGTCTTTATTTGAGTAAAATCTTTCAGCCATTTATTTTTGCCTTGGTTTTCTATACCGAAATGAAGATTTCCGGCCATTTCAGGTAAGTGAAATGAAAACTCAGGATGATCACAAGCTAAAATTCTGGAGCTCTTAACATCACCACCTATTACTCTTTGAAAATCCTTCTTGTCTTGAGCAAAAACCGGTACGGAAATTAAGAATACGCCCAGTAAATAACTGATAGTAAGCAATTTACTCATAACGAATGTTCTTTTTTAGCTGACTGTTCTTGTTAAATTCAATTTGGCTATTGTCGCTAATCTTTAGCTTGATATCTGTTAACCTGAATTTCTTTGTATGAGCTACGATACCGGCCTTTTCTGCCTCAACATCGAGGTTGTATAACGTAAAATCATTCAACGTGAGTGAATCATTCCATCCCGATGCAGAAATAAACTGTTTGGCATTGGTGGCTTTTACATTGGCCAAATATACATGATTAAAATGAGGATACCCTTTTTCAACGGGCTCAACTTTTTGCAGCATTACGTTCCAATGCTCAGGTACTTCCTTTCCTTCATATTCTGCCGGCAGTTCGGAGTAACTGTAGCTGGGGTTCCAGTTCAAATCAGCAGCCAGCACATTTTGTACGCCATCGGCAATCACGTCGGTCATGTATATGTATTCAACAGTTCCTCCCCGATTCAAAGCCGATTTCAGCCTGAGTGTAGAAGAAGTACCGTATGCCTGAAGATTATACCCCAATACATACCTGATATCTCCGGATGTTTCGCTTCCGCAAGTAATCAGTCCGGCTCCTTTTCGTGCAATGCAATTACGAACCACTACATATTCGGTGGGGCGGTTAACCCGTAATCCGTCGGCATCCCTTCCTGCCTTCAGACAGATGTTATCGTCATTACAGTCAATGTCACAACCATCAATAAGCACGTAAGTAGAAGAATCGATATCAATGCCGTCGGTACTAGGTCCGTGCCCGCCAATATTGTTGTTTACAGTGAGTTTGTGCAATGTACAATGGTTGGAGTACAATATTTGTATTCCCCAAAAGCCTGTTCGCATCAGCGTAAAATCCTTTAACGTGATATCAGAACATCCTGAAACAAGAATGCCCCGAACCCGTTTGCAGTCATAGTCAACAATCCACCTAAGACCTTTTTGGACGTACTCTTTCCGCATCTCCCAATACTTGTCCCAAAAGACTTTACCTCTGCAGTCAATTGTACCTGCTCCCGTTATACCAGCATGCTGCGTATCAATGATATTGATTACAGCCGATGGCCATACCATTTCGATACCTGCAATTCTAGACCTGAATTCGGGATACTGATTGATGTCTGTGCTTGCCAGTAAAGTGGTTCCGGTGTCAATGTGTAAGTAAACACCTTTTTTGACGAACAATGCTCCGGTCTGATAATATCCCGGCTCAAAAAGCACTTTACCTCCTCCTGCATTGCTACAGGCATCAATTGCTTTCTGTATAGCCTGCGTACTCAGGTAATTGCTGTCGTTCTGTGCTCCGAAATCTTTTACCTTAAATGTGTTTGTACTTTGGTTATCCTCTACTCTGCTACCCACTTCCGCTGCCCACGACAGATCTATTTGTTTGCCCGTGGTTCCCCATTGAAATGTTGGTACTTCACCTCTTTTCTGGGCATGTGTGTGTAGGCTTATTGTGACAAAGATCGCAAGAGTATTTATAATAATTTTCCTCATAAATGTAATCGTTATGCTTTATATTTACTTAGTTGCCGTCAGGTTTCTCTATTTCAGCAAAAGGACTCAGGTTCCAGTGAAATAAATGGATGTCGTCGGGATGATGAGGGTCGTACCTTTTAAAATCCTTTCTTATGTATTTCTGCAAAGGCATTTTCTGATCAATTATACCCTGCAAGATGCATTGTGCGATTTGATATGCTCCGTAAGGATTAAAGTGTGTATTGTCTTCCAATGCTTTTGTTTGCCCCGGATACGTATTGGCAGGATAATGAACGAATGCTTTCTTGGAATTTTCAACACCCATTGCTTCATAAAGTACACGGGTCATTGAATTGAGATCAATGAGAGGCACGTTTTCTTTGTGTGCCAGCCACTTCATGGCTTCGGGATAATCTTCGTGTGTATCTTTAATCTTTCCTCTCTCATCGAAACTTCTCCTTTGGGTTGGGGTTACCAGAATGGGGTGTGCACCACGTGCTCTAGCTTCGTCAATAAAGGTTTTCAGACTGGTCATAAAGGAATAGTACGCACCTTTTCCGGGCCCTTTTTGTTTTTGATCATTGTGTCCGAATTCCATAAAAAGGTAATCACCCGCTTTCATTTGGCTGAGTGCTTTCTTCAATCGTCCGGCAGCAATAAATGTATTGGCCGATTCACCCGATTCGGCGTAATTGGCAACACAAACCTGGTCGTCAAAGAAACGAGTGATCATTTGTCCCCAGCTAGCCCAAGGCTCGTTGTCCTGATCTACTACAGTAGAGTTGCCACACAAAAAGATAGTGGGTACATCACTGACTTTCTCGATGGTAAGAGCGGAAAGCAGGGGAGCATCTCCGTTGAACTCCAGCGTTAGTTTATTATCCCAATTCAACTTGCTCTTTTCGCGAACTTTTATTTTCACGTATTCACCCGGAGCAATTTCTGTATTGCGTTTATTGACTACAAATGACTGTTGCACGAATTCTCCTTTTCGTGTAGGCAGATTTTCAATGAATAACCTGCGTGATTCTGCTCGCACTGTGGTTACTCCGGCCGACTTCTTTGAACCTAACGTAACTGTTACACGGTAATTGCCATCGGGAACCGCCACGGAAAAATAGAAAGGCTTGTTTGCTTTCAAATCAGGTGCCGACTGTAAGTCGTATCCGTACCCCGTTTGTTCACTAAACACTTGTTGTTTAGTAATTTGCAATGCCTTTTCATCTTTCTTGTTTCCATCAAAACAAAATGAAAAACTTGTTTGCTGGGCGTAGCCGGTAACACTAAGCCATAATGCAGCCAGTAATGTGTATCTGTTCATAATTAGTAGATTATTTATATGCCTTTATTGCCTTTCACCGGTTTCAGCTCATCGGGTGAATCTTTTGTAAAAGAGTCAATTTTAGGCGCTTTTTTTATGAATAAATTCCGAATGATTTCGATGTCGACTTGTTCTGCCGGACGGAAACTATCTGAGTTCATGTAATCCAGAACAGACTTGTACATCTGTCGGGCAACCACTCTTTGGTCAAGGCGACTGGTCAGATCCATACTTGTCATTATCAATTTCCCTTTCAGAACGTTAGCTTCGAACAACATTCCTATTTTTCGGCTCACAAACCAGGTATCAATGCTTTGTATCAATGGCTGGAAATGATCCGGAAATTCTGTAAACTGCATTACCTGAGCTTTATTGAGTAATTCCCACCATTGTAAGTTGCTGTGAAACTCAGTGGGGAAGTTCTTGAACAACGGATGTTTGTCGTTTACCAATATACCGGTGGTATGCGGAGGACGCATCTTAAACCAAGAAGTATTCCAGAACACAGGAGTGAAGTATTGAACCACCTCTTTACCGTATGAAATTTTTCCCGCTGCTGTTATCAATACATTGCCGCCCTGTTCAAGTATCTGTTGTGCTTTACTATCTAGAGAGTCTGTTACATAAACCTCTCCCTGATTCATTTCTACCTTTTCGGGGTATACCCAGAAGTCCCAGTCATTAACAGCATCTGTACCTTCTATCCTTACCTCCAGATTTAGTTGTACAGGCTCAGTAATGTCTTTTAAATCGCAGCTAACTAGTCCCAGTTCAAAGCAATTCCCAACTGGGATGTCTTTGGTACATACGGTTCCGTTGCTAAATAATTTGCCCCACTTATCTTTGATTGTATACGTAACCAGCGCATTTTTGAGGGGATTCTTATGAAAATGAGCCACTTCTATGTTAGCCTTGAAAATTTCATTGTTGGTGTAAACGAATTTATCGATTCGAGCCAATGGAACAGTGGAACTGCAAAAACGACGAACCTGTTCGGATGTTACGTAGCCCTTCTCTTCAAAGAAAACATCCAGTAGTCCTACCAAAGCAGTACCTTGTCCGGAATAATCATTCAGGGCTAATAACTGAAAACCTGCATAATCGGGTGTACGGAGCGTCTTCTCAATTTCGTGTTTATAACACAACGCTTGCAACTTTCCAGATGCCATCATAAAGTCATGTGCTTTATCACCCATTTTGCCGTCATTCAACAGATCACGAAATATTTCAAAGTTTTTGGCTTTGTTGACTCCCGTATATTTCTTTATTTCATTGAAATTGGGGAAAGCACACCACTGCCCCGTTTCATGAGAAACATAAGGCTGTTTCACGGAGTCAATTCGCTGCCTGTAATCCGAATTCGATTCAGGCATGGAACCCACCCAGCTTAATCCCCTGGCTCCTGCTTTTACATGGTATTCGTTACGCGGTTGCCATTGCCAGCTTCCGCCTACAGAAGCACCTGTATAAACTCTTCTTGAATCTGCTTTTTTCCAGTAATCAACAAAGTCACTAACCCAAGCTACCCATCTTCCCGAAGGTTCGTTTCCACACGCCAGCATGCAGTATGAGGCATAATTACCGTATTCTTTGGTGAGTCTGATCGTCTCTTCCATCAGATACTTATCAATGGGTTGTCCCAGTCCCAGCTTCGGACCGTGATTGGGCCAGCTAGGTCCTTCAGGTTGTAGGTAAAATCCTACCAGATCTGCAGCAATGAATGCTGCTTCCGGAGGACAGAATGAGTGGAATCTCATGTGGTTTAAACCGTATTTGCGACAGATCCTGAATACCCGTTCCCATTCTTTGATACTCATCGGTGCATACCCGGTTAGTGGGAAATCACAGTTTTCTACAGTACCCCGAAGCATTGTTTTATTACCGTTTACATAAAACCATTTACCTTCAATCTTAAACTCACGCATACCAAACTGTACTGTTTTACTCTCTTTTCCGTGCTTGCTGATCAATTCGGCTTGTAATTTATATAACGCCGGATCAAACTCATCCCAAGTTAGCATATTCTCGCCCATGGGCAGATCCATCTGGCATTCAAGAACTCCTTCTTTGATGATGAAATCCTTTGATACGGACGGAACAACATGCTGTTTTCCTGTATTGAAACTTTTAGCCGAGAGTCTTATTTGAACGTTATCCTGATTAAATCCAGTTACCAGTTTAATCTTTACGTTTGCTTTTTTGTTTTGGAGGTCGGGGTATATTTGAATGTCATCAAAGTGAGTCACTGGGGTAGCTTGTAGCTCCATTCTCCCCACAATTCCATTCCAGTTGCCTTGTGTCTGGTCGGTTATACTGTGAGAATCCGGTCCCACATTGATTTCTTTAATGCGGTTGTCAATCCTGATGGAAACGCGACATTTCCCCTTAGATACCCATTGGGTGATGTCATAAACATGAGGCACACAGAGACTGTTTTGTGTGCCCACTTCCTTATTATTGATCCATAAGGTGGTTTCAATATGCGGACGCTCCAAGAACAAGAGTATTCGTTTGTTTTTCCAGTTTGAAGGAATGGTCACTTCTTTCTGATACCAAGCTACGCCCACATAGTGCTTATCGGGTGTTAGAAAGAAAGGCAGCTTTACGTTTCCTTCAACACGGTATTTTTCCATGTAAGGGTTGTAGTAGTATGAGCTATCATACAAACTACCTGTCCACTTGGTGTGAACGGTCACATCGTCTCCTTTTAATTTTTCGGGCATAGAGCCGGGCAGGTTGATTTCATCCTGCAACGTTTTTGCAAACCACTTTTCTCTTATCCCCATATCATTTCTGTCTATTTGGAACTTCCATTTGCCACTAATATCGGTGGCATTTTGGGCAACGATGTTTGTTATGATTGCGAAAAGCAATAAAGCTGTAAAAAAGATTTTTTGCATAATAAGCGCATTTGAAATTAACGGAATGCTAAAATATGCAGTTTTACTCTTTGCGCTAATAGAAAGATGTACATAATGATAGAAATTCGTATGAAAAGGGATGTTATTATATTCATTTGTACGATATTACAGTATTTTCAATCAATATGAATGGCTTTTAAGGAGTCCGTATTTTTGCTTTCTAACAGATTAAGCTATATTTGTATGGTTGATGTATGTATAAATTTTAATGACCATATTATGAAAAGGAAGAGTGTTTTATTGTGTTTTTTGTTTTTATGCGGGATCTCTATGTGGGGACAGAAGAATGCTTATTTGTTTTCCTATTTTATTAATGATAGTAAAGACGGACTGCATTTGGCTTATAGCAATGACGGGTTGAAGTGGACAGCCTTGAATAACGGGAAGTCTTTTTTGACACCTCAGGTGGGAAAAGATAAACTGATGAGAGACCCGAGTATCTGTGAAGCACCCGATGGAACCTTCCACATGGTTTGGACTTCGAGCTGGACAGATCGTATCATTGGATATGCTTCTTCCAAAGACCTGATACATTGGTCTGAACAGCGAGCAATACCCGTTATGATGCATGAACCGGGTGCTCACAATTGCTGGGCTCCCGAACTGTTTTACGATAAGCCTTCCAAAACCTTTTATATATTCTGGGCAACCACCTTGCCGGGAAGACACAAGGAAATACCTACCAGTGAAAGTGAAAAGGGACTGAATCACCGCATCTATTATGTTACAACGAAAGACTTCAGGGAATTTTCCGAAACCAAAATGTTTTTCAATCCCGACTTCAGTGTTATTGATGCTGCTATTCTTAAAGATAAGAACGGTGAACTACTTATGGTTGTGAAGAATGAAAATTCCAATCCTCCGGAAAAGAATTTGCGTATTACTACTTGTAGTAAAATAGAAGACGGTTTCCCAATAGAAGTGTCCGCACCCATTACCGGTAAATACTGGGCTGAAGGTCCGGCTCCTTTACTTGTAGGCAACGATGTGTATGTGTATTTTGATAAGTACCGTGAACATAAGTATGGAGCGGTACGCTCAAAAGACCGTCAAAACTGGGAAGACATTTCAGACTTGGTTACCTTTCCCAAAGGTACCCGACACGGAACAGCTTTCAAGGTAAAGAAGAGTGTTTTAAAGAAATTGAAGAGCTACCAAAGTGAATAAATAATCTCAAAAATAATACGTATGAAACATTTTTTATTGTCATCCTTCGTAGCACTACTCGTTGGCACTTCCCTGTGCCAGGCAGCGAGGCAGGCAGGGGGTAAATGGTTCAAAGAGAAAGATCTTACTTTGACCGGCGTGTATTATTACCCGGAGCATTGGAACCCGGAACAATGGGAACGTGACTTCAAACAAATGCACGAACTGGGGTTTGAATTTACTCATTTTGCTGAATTTGCTTGGGCCCAGTTAGAACCTGAAGAAGGTAAGTATGACTTTGCCTGGTTGGATAAAGCTGTGGCTTTGGCAGCCAAATATGACTTGAAGGTTATTATGTGTACCTCAACCGCTACTCCTCCGGTATGGCTGAGCCGTAAGTACCCGGAAATTCTGTTAAAGCAGGAAAACGGCATGATACTCGATCATGGTGCTCGTCAACACGCCTCTTTTGCGTCTCCCATATACAGAGAGTTAGCCTACAAAATGATTGAGCAATTGGCTAAGCATTACGGAAACGACTCTCGGATAGTAGGTTGGCAACTCGATAACGAGCCTGCGGTGCAGTTTGATTATAACCTGAAGGCTGAAATTGCTTTTCGTGATTTCCTCCGACAAAAGTATCAGAACTCCATCCGAAGACTGAACGAGGCCTGGGGTACTTCATTCTGGAGTCAGAATTATAAATCTTTTGATGAAATAACACTGCCTAAAATGAGCCAGATGTTTATGAATCACCATCAGATTTTGGATTACAGACGCTTTGCAGCTTTCCAAACCAATGATTTCCTGAATCAACAATGTCGGTTGATTAAGAAATATGCTCAAAACCAGTGGGTAACCACCAACTACATTCCCAATTACGATGAAGGGCATATTGGCGGCAGCAAAGATCTGGATTTTGTTTCATACACCCGATACATGGTTTATGGAGATAATGAAGGCATCGGCCGCAGAGGCTATCGGGTGGGTAATCCGTTGAGAATAGCTTGGGCAAATGACTTTTTCCGTCCGCTTAATGGTACCTATGGAGTAATGGAACTTCAACCCGGACAAGTGAACTGGGGAAGTATTAACCCGCAACCTCTACCCGGAGCTGTGCGGCTTTGGTTGTGGAGTGTTTTTGCCGGTGGCAGTGACTTTGTGTGCACCTATCGTTACCGTCAGCCGTTGTATGGGACGGAGCAATATCATTATGGCATAGTAGGTACAGATGGGGTAACGGTGACTCCCGGTGGAAGAGAATACGAGCAATTTATCAATGAAATCAGGTTGCTTCGTAAAGAAGCTACAGCGTATAATAATAAACCGTCGGATTATGTGGCACGTAGCACAGCTATCTTGTTCAATCACGAAAATGCATGGAGCATTGAAAGGCAAAAGCAGAATGCCACATGGAATACCATGGCTCACATTGAAAAGTACTACCGTACATTGAAATCGTTTGGTGCACCGGTTGATTTTATAACAGAAGAGAAAAATTTTAACCGCTATCCGGTCATGATTGTACCGGCCTATCAGTTGGCCGACGAGCCACTCGTTAGTCGCTGGGTAGACTATGTTCGTAAGGGCGGAAATTTAGTGGTGACATGTCGCACAGCCCAGAAAGACCGCTACGGTCGTTTGCCGGAAGCTGCGTTTGGCTCTTTGATTAATGGTCTGACGGGAAACAAGATGGACTTTTATGATTTGCTGCTTCCCGGTGACCCCGGTCTGGTAAAGATGGACGGTAAAGAATACCAATGGAATACATGGGGTGAGATACTCATTCCCGGAGAAACATCAGAAGTATGGGCTACCTACCAGAAAGAATTCTACGATGGCAAACCGGCTGTAACACACTATAAATTAGGAAAAGGTTCAGTCACCTATGTAGGAGTTGATTCTTTTGATGGTAAATTGGAAGCCGAGATACTTAAGAAATTATACGCCCGTTTGGGAATTGGCGTTCAGAGTTTACCTTATGGAGTAACGATGGAATATAGAAATGGCTTGGGGATAGTGCTTAATTATTCAGACCAGCCTTATCAGTTTACTCTGCCTAAAGGAGCCAAAGTCTTGATTGGCAATACCTTGATATCAACCGCAGGTGTTTTGGTTTTTAAACTAAACAATTAAAAAAGTACGCAGGTGAACTGATGGACCAATGCCATAGCTCACCTGCGTTTCTTTAACCAGTTAAAACATAACTATTTGAGCTTGTATATCTCTGTTCCTGCCAGCAGGAAACAACCTATACCGTAATCTTCAAAATCGGGAATGTTTGTATAGGTAACAGGCTGGCCGTCTTTAGGCTCCTTTCCCGTTCCTTGAACGTATCCCAAAAAGCCGTTTTCGTGAACTGCTTCTTTCACCATCGCATCCCATGCCTTTAGTGCGATCGGCAGATATTCTGCCTTATTTAATATACCGTTGTTGATGCCCCAAGCCATTCCATACACAAACAAGGCCGTTCCGCTTGTCTCTTTCCCTCCAAAGTTGGAAGGATCGTGCAGACTAACGTTCCAGAAACCATCTGAGCGCTGGCAAGCTTTTAATGCTTTGCTCATGGTAATGAAATCCTTGATGTAATCTGCCCGGTGCTTTTCATTCTTTGGAATCTCATTTACTACCCTGACTAAAGCAGCATATACCCAACCGTTTCCTCTTGACCAATAACAATCTTCACCGTTTGGCTCTTTGTAAGGTGCCACAAAATCGGCATCTCTCCACCACAAACCATCTTTCAGGTTAAAAAGTCCGCCTCCGTGCGTATTACGACTGTAGGCGTACATATCCCACATCTTGTCGAAATAGGCTGTATTACCGGTTAGCTTTCCTAGTTTGGCAAGCACAGGCATTCCCATCTGTATGGCATCAATCCATGTCCAGTCATCTACCTGAGGTGTATTTACCAGCATATCCATACAAGCCTTGATGTCTTTCAACATAGCAGGTGAAGTTGGGCAAATGTTATAAAGATCAATATACGTTTGTCCGCAACATTGGTCATCTGCATTGCGGGTAGTAGTTCCGTTGCGCATGCCCCATTTATGAAAATCAGACCATCCGTAGGCATACTGATAGTACTCCTCTTTGGGGAATATTTTATATAGTTCCATCAATCCTTCGTAATACACTCCTCTGGTCCATATATTACTGGGGCGTACTCTGTCTGTTTTAGAAGGCAAGGTGTAATCAGCGTATTTCTTCATAAAATAGCCATTTACAAGCGTGAGCGTTTTTAAAGTCTCCTGTTTGCTAGGCAATACCTGAGCCATTGCGCTCGATATAGCCATGCCTGCCAATACGATGAATGAAAATAGAATTTTGTTCTTCATGATTTTATTGTTTACTAGTTATATTTTGAGGCTTTATTCGTTTATCAATGTCCTTGAGGGCAAAGATAATGTTTAGCGGGCGATAGGGAGAATGGAAAATCATACGTTTGCATTTAATTTGGTTCAAATTGAGCTGTAGCTCTTCATAAAAAGTATGAAAAAAAGTATCACCAAGTATCACCAACGCCTTAATCGGTTGATATACAGAATCTTCTGTGTGATACTTGCCTCAAAAAAAGCCTCACCAAGTATCACCAAGTATCACCAACTTTTTCGCAGTGATTCCTTACAAGTTTATAGCTGTTTATTACTTATTTATAAGGATTTTCATCAGTACCCTTATGCGATTTATTTTGCAGGTGAGCAAATTTCGTCTCCACCCGGATGTACACAGTTTGTACACCCCCATGTACACGATCTGTAGATCCGGGTGTACGAATACCCTACACCCGGGTATACGAAAGATTTTAATAGGAGGAAAATATAATTGATGTTTGGGATTTAAAGTAGAATGCTTATTTTATTTATATGCTTATGCTATATAAAAATCAAATTAAATAGTATTCAGTCAAATTGAATAGTATTATTTGATGTACAAATAGGAATTTCTATGCATCTGTACATTTCTCCATTTGCTTTTATTTAGAAAAGAGGGAACTTTGCAACACTATTTAATATGGCGTTACATACAAGGATGTGTGAACAAACCGACAAATAAATATTTGCATAAATCATATTAAAAACATTGTTTAACTTAATAACTATGGTATGAAAGACAGAAGAAAACTAAGTCTGTTGTGTTACCCCGGGATGCCTCGGTGGCTATTAAAAGGAATGCATCAATTTCCAGCTTCCTTATTCTGCTTTATTCTTTTCTTTTCGCTGTTTGGGTTTCCTCAAGCGGTGAAGGCTTCAGTAGATGCTGTTCAGCAACAAAGAAATATTAGCATTAGTGGTGTTGTTGAGGACTCAAAAGGAGAACCTATCATCGGAGCTAACGTAAAGGTGAGCGGTGGAACCATTGGTACGATAACTGATTTGGATGGAGTCTTTAAACTAACAGTTCCTGCCGGAAGCAAATTAGTAATCTCTTTTATCGGTTACGACACAAAGACGGTTGAGGCAAAGAACAACATGAAAGTTATTCTGGAAGAAAGTGCTCTAGCATTAGGCGAAGTAGAAATCGTTGCTTACGGTGCTCAGAAAAAGGTTACTGTAACGGGAGCCATTTCCAGTGTAAAAGGAGGCGAACTAACAAAGACACCTACCGGCTCCGTATCAAATATGCTGTCGGGTCAGTTGACAGGGCTTACTACAGTACAGTACTCTGGTGAACCGGGTAAAGATGCTGCTACTATTTTTGTACGTGGGCAAGCAACATGGAGAGATTCAGGGCCTTTAATTCAGGTTGACGGAGTGGAAAGAAGCTTTAATGAAATTGACCCTAATGAAATTGAGAGTATCACTGTATTGAAAGATGCTTCAGCTACGGCTGTTTTTGGTGTACGTGGAGCTAATGGAGTTGTTTTAATTACAACCAAACGTGGTCAGGAAGGGAAAGCAAAAATATCAATTACAACTTCAGCTAGTATTATAACTCCTACCGAGACTATTGATAAGGCAAATGCTTATGATTATGCGTTATTCTACAATAAAATGCAGAAGAATGATGATCCCAATGCAGCTCCTATGTTTTCTGATGAGGTGATTCAGAAATTCAAAGATCATTCGGACCCTATTCGTTTTCCTGATACTGACTGGGTAGAATACTGTTTGAAAGATGCTGCTATTCAAACACAGCACAATATTAATATAACTGGTGGAACACAGTCTGTGCGTTATTTTATCTCGGCTGGTGCATACACTCAGAATGGCTTGTTTAAGCAATTTGATCTGCCATACGACTTAAGTTATCAGTATAATAGGTTTAACTATCGTTCAAACTTAGATATTGATGTTACTAAGTCGACTACTATCTCTTTGAACTTAGGAGGTAGTGTTGATAACTCTTATAAACCTTATACCGGACAAGGTTCCGAAGGTATGCTGAAAAATATGTATTGGGCTACTCCTTTCTCAAGTCCGGGGTTAGTGGACGGAAAGATGGTTTATGCTACTACAGAATATGGTTTGCCTTTCGTAGGAGGATCGGGTATGACTTATTACGGTGGCGGCTTTATGAGTACAAGCGTAAACAAGTTGACTTCGGATATTATTCTGAACCAAAAACTCGATTTTGTAACCAAAGGACTTTCATTTAAAGTGAAAGGCTCTTATAATGGTAGCTTTACAAATTATAAAAATGGTGTAGCAAGTATTGCTACCTATACTCCTGTTTTGAGAAGTGACGGCTCTATTGCTTATAAAAAGAGTGGAGAAAACTCTCAGGTTAGTTACAAAGAAGAGGAGAGTGGCAAAGCTCGTAACTGGTACATGGAGACCGGATTCAATTACGATCGTACGTTTGGTGAACACCATGTTTCCGGGCTTGTACTTTATAACCAATCAAAAATATATTATCCTAGTACATACTCAGATATTCCCGCAGGATATGTAGGTTTAGTAGGCCGTGCTACCTATGATTGGAAAAGCCGTTATATGGTTGAATTCAACATTGGATATAACGGATCTGAAAATTTTGCACCCGATAAACGTTTTGGTACGTTCCCCGCTGGCTCTATTGGATGGGTTATCAGTGAAGAAGATTTTTGGAAACCAATAAAACCCATTATTAACTATATGAAGTTCCGTGTATCAATGGGACTTGTTGGTAATGATAAAATAGGTGGTTCTCGATTTATGTATCAACCGGATCCCTATGGTATAAACAATGAAACAGCTCCTAACCGATTGGGATATGGCTATTTCTTTGGTATTAATAACGGAACTATTAGCAAAGGTGCCTATGAACAAGCAAGAAACAATGCCGATGTTACCTGGGAGAAAGCCTTCAAGCAGAACTATGGTGTTGATTTTAGCCTTTTGAATGACCGCCTAAAAACAGGATTCGATTATTATAAAGAACATCGTAAAGACATCTTGTTGTCAGATGGTACAGCTCCAAGCGTATTAGGATTCACTTTACCTCCTGCAAATCTTGGTATTGTTGACAGTTGGGGATGGGAAGTGTCTTTGAAATGGAACGATAATATAGGGAAAGATTTTAGATATTATTTGGGATTAAACCTTTCTTATAACCAAAACGAAATTGTGGAACAAAAAGAGGCTCCACTGAATAACGCATATCAATATGCAAAAGGACATCGCATCGGCGCGCGTTCGTTGTATAAATTCTTTGAGTATTATAATGAGAATACGCCTCAGCGTTATAAAGAGGTCTTTGGACAAGAATTCCCAACTCAGCTGCAAACATTGCAAAATGGAGATTGCGTGTATGTGGATCTTGATAACAACGGAAAGATTGATACGAATGATATGTCAAGAGAGTTTGGTTATACCGATGACCCTGAATATCTTGCCGGTATCAATATGGGATTCAGCTGGAAGAACTTTGACGTAACACTTCAATGGACGGGTGCATGGAATGTATCTCGGGTAATTGATGATTTGTTCCGTCGTCCGTTTGTAAGTGGCAGCACAAATAACCAAGGAGGTTTGTTGCAGTATCATGTAGACAATACGTGGAATGCTGAGAATCCTTCTCAGAGTGCAGCTTATCCCAGAGCAACTTGGGTTAATGCCACAAACAATTATGCAGCATCAACTTTATATGAAAAAGATGCTAGTTATCTTCGCTTGAAGAGCTTGCAAGTTGCCTATAATTTCAACTTCCCTTTCATGAAGAAGATAAAACTAAATACTTGCCAGTTGGCACTTAGTGGTTATAATCTTCTTACTATCTCAGATTATATGTGGGGCGATCCGGAATCGAGAGCTACTGGCTCACCTACTTATCCGTTGACCAAGACCTATTCCTTAAGTCTGAAGCTTGGTTTTTAATTTAAAATGCTATGACGATGAAAATAAGAAATAAATCGATACTCGTAATGGCTACCTGCATGTCAATAAGCGCTTTGTTTTCATGCGTGGATGATGTGAAATTTGGTGATGCTTTCCTTGAGAAAGCTCCCGGAGGTAGCGTAACAAAAGATACTGTCTTCAATAATGCAGAATATACTCGTCAATTCTTAACGAGTTTGTATTCTTACCAATATTATGGACTACCTTATTATAATGGTTCGGGAGATTTTCCGGAAGCAAATAACCCTTATGTGGGAAAATGTGAAGTCTTATCTGATTGTTGGCATGCCAATTGGTCGGGTTCAGCTATGTATAACCGTTATTATTCAGGTTCTCACACAGCAGGTTATGGTCGTCTTGCCGACAAATGGCATTATATAACCAATAGAGTTTGGCAGGCAGTTCGTGCAGGATGGTTATTGATAGAGAACGTTGACGGCGTTCCCGGATTAAGCAACGAAGAAAAACTATCAATTAAAGCTGAAGCAAAATGTATCATTGCAGCCCGCTATTTTGATACGTTCAGGCATTACGGTGGAATACCTATTATTAAAGCTTCTTTCAGTGGGACAGATGCTTCTTACGATATGCCGCGAGGAAGCGTGGAGGAAACTGTTAATTTTATGGTAGGTTTACTTGATGAAGCAGCAGCTTCTTTACCTTGGAATGTAGATGAGAGTGAAGCATCTAATGAAGAAGGTCACTGGACCAAGGCAGCAGCAATGGCTCTGAAATGTAGAATATTACTGTTTGCTGCTTCTCCACTTTTTAATGATACAGAACCCTATCATACAGATGGAACCAATAATCCGGCAGTGTGGTATGGTGCTTATAAGCCTGAGCTTTGGACGCGCTGTAAAGATGCATGTGCTGAATTCTTTACTGAACTGAACAAGAATGGGCACTATGAGTTAGTTCAGGCTACGGGAGTTCGTCCGCAAGATTACAGATTGGCATATCGTAAAGGGTATGCGACTATGGGTAGTAGCGAGATTTTATTGAGAGTTAGTGTCACAACTACTGATGCTTTCAAATCGGGTTATTATAGCTGGCACCAATGGAGTGATCCTTTGATGAGTGTGCAGCGAACTTCTTATTGTCCAACTCAGGAATATGTTGAAATGTTCCCGTGGGCTGATGGTACTCCTTTTGATTGGGATAAAACGGCAGCTGATGGCAAATTGGACCAAATGTTTCTTACTGGTACCGTTGCAAAAGGAAACATAACACTTACTCGCGACCCTCGTTTGTATGAAGAAGCCATTGTTAATGGACAACAGAAAACACTCGATTGGACAACTGGTAACATGAGTGGTCAAAGTTTTGAAATGTGGGTTGGCGGTACAGATGCTCAGTTGAGACCTGAAACTCAATCGGGCGCTTATGGAACAGGTTATGCACCTATTAAGTTCCTGATGGGAGATGATATGCTCCGTCAATATACGGAATGGCCTTATCTGAGACTCTCGGAAATGTATCTTACTTATGCTGAAGCTCTTTTGCAGACTGGTGATTTGGCTGGTGCAATCAAACAAGTAGATGTTGTACGTTCGCGTGTTGGCTTAGGTGGGCTTGCAGAATGCAACCCTACCAAGAATTTGAAGTCAGATAAGAGTGCATTACTTCAGGAAATACTTCGGGAGCGTGTTTGTGAATTAGGCATGGAGGACTGTCGTTTCTTTGATATGATTCGCTATAAAATGAAGGATCGTTTTGAAAAGCAATTGCATGGACTTCGCATTTACCGTTTGGATGCATCTGGCAACAGAGTTAAAACAGCTTGGTATAATGGAGATAGGAAAAATGGTGTTGAAATGCCTACTACGTTTGAATACGAAAGATTTGAAATTTCAGCTCCAACACGTTATTGGTGGACCAACGGATTTGATCCGAAGTGGTATCTGTCACCATTCCCTCAGACAGAAGTAAATAAAGGATACGGGTTGATACAAAATCCCGGATGGTGATGAGAAAACTGTATTCAATTTGTAAATTGAAAGTTATTATGAAAAAAAAGAATATAATTATTCCAGCATTTCTTGCTGTTGTTAGTTTGCAAGGATTTGCACAGGAAGCTAATGATAGTATTTTGGGGAAATCAACATCTTTTTCCAATCAACCTGTTCACGTTGGTTATAATAGTACCCAAAGATTAGAAGAATCAACTTCATCTGCTTCCATCATTTATGGAGATCAGATTAATAAAAGAGGGGCCAAAAACGTGACCACTTCTCTGTATGGCCAAGGCTTGGGGCTTACTGCTTTGCAAGAGTCGGGTTCATACACCAAGCAAAGTTCGGCATTGTATATTAGAGGCCTTCAAAGCTTGTCGGGTAGCACTCCTCTTATTTTGGTTGATGGTATTGAACGTGACCTTGATTTTATTACCCCTGAGGAGGTTGAATCAGTTACTATATTGAAAGATGCGGCAGCAGTTGCTCTGTATGGTTACAAAGGTATCAATGGTGTTTTGCATGTAGTTACAAAACGTGGAAAATACAATTCAAAAGAAATAAATGTTTCTTATGATCATGTAATCAACTGGCAAGCCAGACGCCCCAAATTTGCTGACGCATACACGTATGGGAGTGCAATAAATGAGGCTTTGAAGAATGATGGACAGGCTATTCGTTATTCTGATGATGAATTAAACGCCTTTCGTTCAGGTAAATATCCTTATCTGTATCCTAATGTTGATTGGGTAAAGGAGACTTTTAAAGATACCGGCGCTTCTAACATCTACAATGTAAGCTTTCGTGGGGGAGGTAGTAAATTCCGTTACTATGCTTTGGCAAATCTCACTAATAACAGCGGTTTTATTGCTAATCCTAATATGAATGATGGATACTCTACCCAAGATATGTACTCAAAAGCTAATTTGAGAACAAATTTGGATATTGATTTGACCCCTAAAACGAAGCTGATTGTTAATCTGTTGGGTACTTTAAGCGAATCAAGAGTTCCTGGGCATAACGAGGATAGCGATTCGAAAAAAAATACAGACTTATGGAATATGATCTATTCCTTACCTTCAGCGGCAATACCTGCTAGATTAGAAGATGGAACATGGGGCGGTAGCTCTATCTGGCCCGGAACTAGTAATCCGGTAGCGATGTCGCAAGCTGCTGCTTACTCAAAAGGGCATAACTATTCTTTGTTTGCTGATATGAAACTGTCTCAAGATTTATCTTCTATTACTCCAGGCTTGAGAGCACATGTTCTTATGGCTTATGATAATATTTCCAATTATTGGGAAAATCATTCAAAAACTTTTGTCTATGGCAGTAATGCGGTAACAGGTTGGGCGAACGGTGAACCCACTACTACTCAATACTATAAAGGTGGAGCAGATACGGGTATGGGAACAGAATCTAACATCATTGGATGGAATAGAGCTCTTAATTTGGCCGGTAGCGTGGATTACACAAATAATTTTGGTGATCACAGTCTTTACTCTCAACTGAAGTGGGATTACGAATATAGAAACACCAAAGGATTAAATCACACTTGGTATCGTCAGAATGCATCTTTGTATGCCCATTATGGATACAAAGCTCGTTATTATGCTGACGTGACTTTGGTTGCTTCGCAGTCCAATAAATTGGCTCCCGGACATAAATGGGCTTACTCTCCCACCATATCTGCGGCATGGGTAATGAGCAAGGAAGATTTTATGAAGGATATTTCTTTCATTGATTTCTTGAAAGTTAGGGCATCATTTGGTATTATCAATGTTGACAAACTTCCTATTAGCGATGATACAGAACAGGAAGGTTATTGGGAACAAGTTTATACAGGAGGATCATACTACCCCTTTGATACCGGTTATTCTGTAGGAACAAGCAGTTGGACTCTAGGCCGTTTGGCCTCATTAAATTCTACGCATGAAAAGGCCTATAAATATAACTTTGGTGTTGATGCCACCCTCTTTAATGGATTAAATCTGATGATTGATGGCTATTACCAACGTCGTAGTGATATTTGGGTATCTTCAAGTGGACAATATTCTTCTGTATTAGGGTTTACTGCTCCTTTTGAAAATGGAGGAGTTGTTGATAGCTGGGGAGTTGAAGTGGGTGCCGATTATACTAAAAATATTGGTGAAGTAGCTTTTAATATAGGTGCAAATTTTACATATAACAAAAACAAGGTAATAGAAATGATGGAGGAACCTCGTCTCTATTCAAACTTGAAGCAAACGGGTAACGCTCTAAATCAAATTTATGGATTGAAAGCTATTGGTTTCTTTAAAGATCAGGCCGATATTGATGCCAGTCCGGTTCAACAGTTTGGAACGGTTAAGCCCGGAGATATTAAATACCAAGATATTAATGGAGACCAAAAGATTGATGAAAATGATAAATGTGATTTAGCTTACAGTAATGTGGTTCCTGAAATTTATTATTCATTCCGATTGGGCGCTGAGTGGAAAGGTGTTGGCTTTAACGCTTTGTTCCAAGGAACAGGTAATTATTCTGCTATCCTGAACACAAAAAGTGTCTATTGGCCCTTGATTAATAATACAACTATTTCTCAGCATTATTATGATAACAGATGGACGGAGAATAATATGAATGCAAAATATCCTCGTCTGACATCTCAGAGCAACGAGAATAACTACCAAAATAACAGTGTTTGGGTAGAAGATCGTTCTTTTCTGAAACTACGTACGGTTGAACTTTATTATAATTTGCCAGCGTCATTGTTGAGTAAGACAAAGATTATGAAAGGTGCAAAAGTATATGTGAGAGGTACTGATTTACTTTGCTTTGATCATATAAAAATTGCCGATCCTGAATCTTATGGAGCTACTAGCCCTTTAACAAGAAGTGTGTTGGCTGGACTGGCCGTGGAGTTTTAATTTGTAGAACAAATTAATTTGAATGAATTATGAAATTTAAAACGATAATTAGCTGTGCCGTTTGTGTGTTAACAGTAGCCTCTTGTGATAAAATGGATTATCGCGAATACACAAATTATGGCAAAGATTATATGGAACTTTCCTATGATAATGTTAGTGGGCTGATAACGAACATTTATACCAAATTAGATTATGATTTTGGCCAAAGCTACTCAGGAGGAATGCTAGCATCTGCTTGTGATGAGGCCGAATACGCATACAATTCAAACGCAGTGTGTGATTTTTACAATGGTTCATGGAGTCCTGCAAATGCCAAAGAAAGCACTTGGACAAACAGTTATGCCGCCATTCAAATGTGTAATCATTATCTTGATGGATTCCAAGGGCTGACTTTCCCTGAGTTGGAATTGAATCAAGATTATGATGCTAAAATGAATAGCTATAATAACTATGCTCATGAAGCAAGGTTTTTAAGAGCCTATTTCTATTTTAATCTGGTACGTCAATATGGAGGTGTTCCTCTGGTTACTCATGTACCGACTACTCAGGAAGTGAATAAACTAACTCGTGCTTCTTCTGAAGATATTTTTAAATTTATTGAAACGGAATGTGATGATATAACAAATAAAATTATTGCTGACTATACGGCATTGGGATCATTGGCATTGAGTACTCCTGAAACAGCCAGAGCAAATCGATTAACCGTTTTAGCATTGAAAGCTCGTGCAGCTCTTTATGCTGCCAGCCCCCTATTTAATACAACTGATTCTAAAGAACTATGGAAAAAAGCTGCGTTGGCAAATAAAGCAGTCTTGGACTCTGCCGTAGTTTATAAAAAATATCTTGTTAAATATTCAGAGCTGTGGGGTGAAACAAACTGGACAAAAGATGAAATGATCTTTATGCGTAGAATGTATCCGGATGCAACAAATACATTGGAAGGATATAACTTTCCAATTGGTGTTGAAGGAGGAAAATCAGGAAATTGCCCTACTCAAACTTTAGTTGACGCTTATGAAATGAAAGCGACAGGCAAATTGTGGAACGAAACAGGTAGCGGTTATGATCCCACCAAACCATACGTAGGGCGTGATCCTCGTTTTGAACTGACTATTGCTAAAAATGGTGATACCAAATGGCCTACTTATAATACACTGGCACTACAAACTTACTATGGAGGAGCCAATGGTGAGCCTATTACTGGAGCAACGCCCACAGGATATTACTTGAAGAAATATTGTGATGCTTCTGTTAACTTAACAGCTGGTAAAACTAATACCAAACGTCACACTTGGATCACTTATCGTTTAGGAGAATTTTATTTAAATTATGCGGAGGCTGTATTCAAATATTTGGGTTCGGCAGATGCTACATCTCCAGAGTTTCCTCTGTCTGCCCGTGAGGCGGTAAATATGATTCGTAATCGTGCTGATGTGAAAATGCCGTTACTATCAGCAGGTCTTAGTAGTGAGGACTTTTGGAAAAAATATGAAAATGAACGCATGGTAGAGCTTGCATTCGAAGGACATCGCTTTTGGGATATTAGAAGATGGAAAGAAGGTGATAAGCTGAAGAGTATCGTTCAAATGAAGATTACAAAGAACGATGATGGGACGTTTACTTATACTCGTAAAATTGTAAACAGGAGCTGGGATGATAAGATGTACTTATTCCCAATTCCACAATCAGAGAGAATGAAGAATCCCAATTTAACTCAAAACCCTGGCTGGGAGTAGTTAGATTTATTTAAATGAATAAAAGGAGTTAAAATGAATCTGTTTTAACTCCTTTTTATATAAACACTAAGTAATAATATGAAACATAGTTATATATGGAGCGCTTTTTCATTTACATTATTAGGCTCTGCCTCTGTAAATGCTGAGGCACATGATGCAAATGAGAAGAAAGAAGCTGAGCGTCCTAATATTATTTTTATTTTGGCAGACGACATGGGTTATGGGGATTTATCATGCTATGGCAATAAAGACATTGAAACGCCCCATATTGACAAGTTGGCTCAGACAGGAACTCGTTTTACACAGTGCTATGCCGGTTCAGCTATTAGCTCTCCTTCCCGATGTGCATTGATGACCGGTAAGAATACGGGTAATACAACTATCCGTGATAATTTTTGTGAAGCAGGTGGCATAGAAGGTTTAAAGGGACAAAATATGATTCGCAGAATGCATCTGTTGCCCAATGACACTACCATCGCTACCGTGCTTAGCGCGGCAGGATATAAAACCTGTTTAGTGAACAAATGGCATCTGGATGGCTTTAACCCAGAAGCGACTCCTCTAAACAGAGGCTTTCAAGAGTTTTACGGGTGGTTGATAAGTACACCTTACTCGAACGATCCTTATTATTATCCTTATTGGCGCTTCAATAATTCGCAATTGGAGAATATTGAGGAAAATAAAAATGATCAGCATATTAAGCACAATACTGATATATCTACAGAAGATGCTATTCGTTTTATTCGCCGGAATAAAGAAAACCCTTTCTTTCTGTATCTTGCCTATGATGCACCTCACGAACCTTATGTGATTGATGAGACAAGCTGGTATGATGACAAAGCATGGGAAGGCAATACCAAACGTTACGCTTCACTTATTACACACATGGATAGAGCCATCGGCAGGTTAATTAATGAACTGGAGCAATTGGGAATACGCGATAATACGCTAATTGTTTTTGCATCCGACAATGGCGCAGCTGTACAAGCTCCTCTGGCAGAACTCAAATGCAACGGTTCATTAAGAGGAAGGAAAGGACAGCTGTACGAGGGTGGCATTAGAGTTCCCTTCATTGTGAATCAACCCGGTAAGGTAAAAGTGCAGGAACTTGATAACCTGATTTATTTTCCGGATGTGATGCCTACATTGGCTAATTTAGCCCGGGCAACGGATAAGCTTCCTCAAAAAATAAATGGAATGAACATACTTCCTTTATTCTATGGGCATCAGGTTGAAACGAATAATAGGTTGTTGTATTGGGAGTTTACCGGAAAGCAACGGGCGGCAAGAAGAGGTGACTGGAAGGTTGTCTCCGTCAAGAAAGACGCACCTTTGGAGCTTTATCATATAAGCAAGGATATGACAGAATCAACGAATTTAGCTCAGGATCATCCTGAAATAGTAAAGGAGTTTGAACAAGAAATGAATAAAATGCGTACTCCTTCACCAAACTGGCCTCTGCCGAATGAATAGAATTACTTGAATAAAAACTTTAAAAGATTATTTATGAAAAACCTTTTTTATTTTGCAATTGTAATTTGGATGTACTTGTTTACTTCCTGCTCTGATAAAAATATAACAACACACGAAGAACTAAAACCTGACTCGGATCCAGTTGTTGTTACGGTGAATAAAAGTAGAGCAATGTGGGTTAGTTATGATCCTATTGCACGATCATCAAAAGGACATACTTCAGGTTATAAACATGCGCTTATTAGTTGGAGAATATTACCAACAGATCCTGCCGGAATAGCTTTTGACATATATAAGAGTGAAGATGGATCAACAGAAGTAAAATTGAATACAGAACCAATACTTAATTCCTCAAATTGGGCTGATTCACAAATTAATCCTAATATTTCAACGGTTTATCGGGTTACTATCTCTGGAAAGCGAGAAACGCTGTGTGAATATAACTTTACTCCGGAAATGGGCAAAACATTTTATAGAGCTATTTTATTGAATAAAAATGTTCCAGATGCTTCATTGACGTATGAAGCGAACGATGCGCAAGTCGCTGATCTCGATGGAGACGGAGAAATGGAAATTATACTAAAAAGACAACCTTACGATGGAGCTAATCAGGGTGGCTGGCATGATGGTACAACTTTATTGGAAGCGTACGAACTTGATGGTACGTTTTTATGGCAGATTGATATGGGAATTAATATTCGGTCAGGCTCTCATTACACCTCATTTGTCGTTTATGATTTTGATGGAGATGGTAAGTGTGAGATTGCTTTCCGTACGTCTGAAGGTACTCGTTTCGGAGATGGAAAACAAATTACTGATGTTACAGGGAAAGTAAATGATTACCGACAGAAAGATTCTGATGGTAAAGGCTGGTATTCGGGCAAATCATTATATTCTACAACTGGCTTGATATTTGATGGACCAGAGTATATCTCAGTTGTAAATGGAGTTAATGGTTCTGAGATGGCGCGTACAAATAATATTCCACGAGGAGGAACTGGTAGTAATTATGAAAGAGCAAAATTTTGGTTCGATTATTGGGGAGATGATTATGGAAATAGAATGGATAGGTTCTTTATAGGGGTAGCCTATTTAGACGCCATCCCGGAAAATGGCATTCGTAAAGCAAACCCTAGTTTGATTATTACTAGAGGAATATATAAGAATTGGCAGGTATGGGCGCTTGATTTAAAAGGAGGTAATTTGAATATTCGTTGGAAATTTGATACTAAAGAAACCGGAAATATTGCTTGTGTGGCAATGGGATCTCATAGCTTTCGTGTGGCTGATTTAAATGGTGATCATAAGGATGAAATATTATATGGATCTGCAGCGATAAGTTCTGGAGGTAAACTTTTGTATTGTACGGGCAATGGGCACGGTGATGCCTTGCATGTCGGAAAATTTGCTCCTAATCGTAGTGGCTTACAAGTTGTTGCTTGTTTTGAGGAGGAGGATACTTATACAGGAACAGGTCACGGATATGCTTGTGAGATGTTCGATGCCGCAACAGGTCAACATCTTTTTGGACATGGTGCTGGTAAGAATGGAGATGTTGGCAGATGTTTGGTCGCTGACATTGCTTCTGATAGCCCTGGTTGTGAATATTGGTCATCTTTGGGGACAGGAATTTACAGTTGTGAAACGGGAACTTTGGTTAGCACCGTGCTACCAACATATAAAGGTGGAGGCAATAGCTATAACAATGCGATTTTTTGGACAGGTGTCTTAACTCGTCAAATGCTTGATGATGTGATGATTCAGAGTTATGAACCTTCCGCTCCTTGGTGTCCAGAGCTTAGTGCCAGTTGGACTCGTGTACTTACTTTATCTTACTATGGCGGCGGTGTTTCTTCTAATAATGGAACAAAATCGAATCCCTGCTATTACGGAGACTTTTTAGGAGATTATAGAGAAGAAGTAATTTATCGTAGTAAAGATAATGCTTCAATCTATCTGTTCTCAACTAACCATCCGACTGAACACCGATTGGTACATTTGATGGAAGATCACACTTATGATATGTCTCAAGCGATGCAGAATGTCGGCTATAATCAACCTACTCATTTGGGCTATTATGTGGGACTAGCATTAAATGAATAGTACGCTGAATTAAAATATTTAATAATGAGGTAAAGCTAATCTGCTTCTTTTGTATTTTTGCAAAATCACTAAAGTTATTATACTATGAAAAAGGTTTTATCGCTTTTATTATTTTTATTGTTTGTCCTAACGAGGCTATCGGCGCAGGAAACGAAGATTAAAGTTGCTTGTATAGGCAATAGCATTACTTTCGGGGCTGGTATTAAAGATCGGGCCAACCATAGTTATCCCAGTATTTTGGGAAGAATGTTGGGCAAGGATTATGAGGTACAAAATTTTGGTGTCAGCGCTCGAACGCTTTTAAACAAGGGTGACCATCCCTATATGAAAGAAGTGCAGTTTCAAGATGCCCTGAATTATCAACCCGATATAGTGGTCATAAAACTGGGAACGAATGACACCAAACCTCAGAATTGGGAATATAAAAATGAGTATCAATCTGATATGGAGCAGATGGTAAACGCTTTCCACTCTCTTCCTTCTCATCCGCGAGTGTATCTGTGTTACCCGGCCACTGCTTATTCAATTAAATGGGGTATAAATGACAGTATAATAGTGCATGATGTGATACCTATGATTGATGCTGTAGCTCGCAAATTAAGTCTGGAAGTGATTGATTTGCATTCGCCTACGGCTAATAAAAAAGAGTTATTTCCTGATGATATACATCCTAATCCCGAAGGTGCAGCTATCTTGGCCAATGAAGTTTATAAGGCTATCACAAAGAAAAAAACTGGTAGTCGTATCCTCTTTATAGGTGACTCTATTACTGACGGGAATTGGGGTGGTGGAGGAGCAAAACCTTCGTCAGAACGTAATCATTGGGATCAGAACCATATTTTTGGGAGTGGTTACATGTATCTCTGTGCAGCGCATTATCAGGGACTATATCCCGAAAGAGAGTATCGCTTTTTGAATCGTGGTATTAGTGGGCATAAGCTGGAAGACCTGAAGGGACGTTGGGAAGTAGATGTTTTGAAAGAATCGCCCGATGTGTTATCTGTTCTAATTGGGACAAATGATATTGATCAGTTTATGAGCAGTAAGGAGAAAACTTTTGATTTTGAACGCTGGGCAAACAATTACAAGGCGTTGATTGATGCCTCACTGAAGCAGAACCCACATTTAAAACTGATTCTTTGTTCTCCTTTTGTTGTTAACTCGGGCGGCATGAAGTCGAAGGCCGATTTTGCACTACGTGATAGTTTGATACGGGAGGCAGGTCAGGTGGTTGAAAAAATAGCGGCTGATTGCGGAGCAGTATTTATTAATTATCAGCAGTTATTTGATGAACTTTATTATAAATATCCTGCATTACCGGATACATATTGGTTGTGGGACGGTATTCATCCGACTCCTGCAGGTCATCAAAAGATGGCTGAACGTTGGGTAGAGCAGGCTGGTGACTTCTAATTACCACAGAGTTTAGTATAACTTTAAAGAAAAGAGCTGTCTGTACTTTCGCTATCAGACAGCTCTTTTTTTGTTATTTGTTTATCTTCACATTCTTACATGTAAAAGGCTTGATAAAGTGGGCGTCATAGTCGCCTTTTCGGGCTTTGATCGTTAAGTTTTCAAAAGTGAAGTTTGTAAGCACATATTGATCGGATGGACTGACATTAAAGAATGTTTCGCATTCAAAATCAATGTTACGCATAGTTAGGTGATCAGAATATGAAAGAGGAATATCCTTACGATCCTTCAGGTCGAAGAATTGTGTCCAAGGCTTGATGTATAAGAAATGGTTGGCATTGCCGGTAATGTCTTCCACTAAAATGTATTCATATTTTTGTGGTGTATCAGGACGCATCTTAAGCCAGAGCAAACGATTCGCTTCGTTCACTTTGCAACGACGAAGAATAATGTTACGGTCGTATATTGATTCGCTACCAAATGTTAGTGCGCTGTGACAGAAGCCATAATTGCAATCTTCGATGATGATGTTATAATTGCCTCCGTTGCTTTCATCTTTATCCGCCCAAGGTCCTTTGCCACCTTTTAATGCTACAGCGTCATCATTTACTGAGATGTAACAGTTCTTAATGAGCACATTGGCGCATACGTCGATGTCAACGCCGTCTGTGCTAGGAGCCTTTACCGGTGCTTCGGGTGAAGTGATTCGCAGGTTTAGTAATTTTACATGATTGCTTTTATATAAATGCGTTGTCCAAAATGGAGAATTCATTAAGTGTACCCCTTCAATTTGTACATTGTCGCAATTGGAAATGTAAACCAGTCGGGGGCGCAGTTCATCCATATTGGTACATTTTGGGTTTACAGCCCGGCGTAACCAGAATGATTTCCAATAACGTAAACCGTTACCGTTGATTGTACCTTTGCCCGATATGGTAAATCCCTTCAAGTTATCAGCATTGATTAATGCAGTGAAATATTTCAATGTCTGACCCTCCATCCGGGTCATTTGAATTGGAAAATTGTTTATGTCATCACTTCCTTTAATAACTCCTCCTTCTTCCAGGTAAAGGTGTGTTTGAGGTTTAAAGAAGAGTGCTCCGCTTAGAAAGGTACCTTTGGGAACCACTACCACTCCGCCACCATTTTGATGAGCCAGATCGATAACTGCTTGGATTTTCTCAGTCTGAAGCAAGGTACTGTCGTTCAATACACGATAATCGGTAAGAACATACTTTTTTCCTAATGCGTCTATTCTGACTGTTTCATTTTTACGAAACCATTCGGGTATCGGTGTACCATCGGGGAATTTTTCTTGGCCGAAGAGTTGAACGCATAGAAGCGTAGTGAACAATAATGTAAGGATTCTCATGGTTTAATGATATTAGTATATAAATAATTGTTTTTCACTGAATGGTACGTTGACCAAAAGTAGATAAAAATAATCTTTAAGCCAACTTGCAACCCTTCTCTTGCACGTTTTTACATGCAATTGTACAGACGTATAGGTAGAAGTACAACTGAAAAGGCTAATTTTGTTGAGCAAATTAATCTTACTGATAATATATAAGAATGAAAAAACTAATAGGAACTACTTTGGCTTTGTTTGTTTGCTGGCTTGGATTTGCACAGCCGGCTTACGACTTCAGCAAAATGCAACGTGAAAAATTGGGTAGAGGCGTAGTGGCGCTTCGACAAGATGCTCAAACGGTTTTTATAAGCTGGCGTTATCTGTCGGCCGATCCGCTCGATGTTTCTTTTAATGTTTATCGCAACGGCAAGAAAATTAATCAGAAACCGGTGAGTGAAAGCACTTGCTTTTATGATCATCGGGAAGAAACTACAGAGGCTGTTTACACGATAAAAGCTATTTCTCAAAGTACTAAAACGGCATTGCCCGAAGGACGTTACAAGTTGTCCGCCAATGCACCGGCAGGATACCTGAATATTCCTCTGAATCGTCCTCAAGGCGGGGTTACTCCTTCCGGAGAAACCTATACGTATATACCTAATGATGCAAGCATAGGTGACGTTGATGGCGATGGCGAATACGAAATTATTTTGAAGTGGGATCCTTCCAATGCGCATGATAATGCTCACAACGGCTATACAGGTCCGGTATTGTTCGACTGTTATCGTTTGGACGGCAAACATTTATGGCGTATAAACCTGGGACGAAACATACGGGCGGGAGCACATTACACACAATTTATGGTATTTGACTTCGACGGTGATCATCGTGCTGAAGTGGTAATGAAAACATCAGACGGTACCGTTGATGGGAAAGGAAAGGTTATAGGAGATGCTGCGGCCGATTATCGGGCAGAAAGCGGTAGAATATTAACGGGCAATGAGTATCTTACTGTGTTCAGTGGGGCGACTGGCGAGGCGCTTTATACCACAAACTATGTTCCTGAAAGAGGCGATTTGATGGGTTGGGGCGATGATCATGCCAACCGAAGCGATCGTTATCTGGCTTGTGTCGCTTACCTGGATGGTGTTCATCCCAGTGTTGTAATGTGCAGAGGATATTACACCAGAACGGTGTTGGCTGCATTCGACTGGAATGGTAAGGAACTTAAGCAACGATGGGTGTTCGACAGCAATCAACCCGAATGGAGTAACTACGCGGGCCAAGGAAACCACAATTTGCGCGTGGGCGATGTGGATGGAGATGGTTGTGATGAAATTATGTATGGCTCGTGTGCCATTGATCATAACGGTAAAGGGCTTTATTCTACAGGCATGGGACACGGCGACGCTATGCACCTTACTCAGTTTGATCCGTCCAATCCTAAATTACAAGTATGGGATTGTCACGAGAACAAACGGGATGGATCTTCCTTCCGTGACGCAGCTACTGGAAAAGTCTTGTGGCAAGTGAAGAGCTCTATTGATGTGGGACGTGCCATGGCAGCCGATATTGATCCAACCAATCCGGGAGTGGAGATGTGGTCTCTTGCTTCGGGCGGTATCCGTAACTTCAAAGGTGAGGTCATAAATCCCGATATTCGTACGCTTCCGGTTAATATGGCTGTGTGGTGGGACGGTGATTTACTTCGTGAGATGCTGAATAAAAATGTAGTGAGTAAGTATGACTGGAAAACTAAAAAGTGTTCTCCTTTGGTTATTTTCGAGGGAGCGATGTCAAACAACGGAACCAAATCGACTCCTTGCCTTCAAGGCGACTTGGTGGGCGACTGGCGTGAGGAGGTATTACTCAGAACAGAGGATAATTCGGCGTTACGCCTCTACGTGTCAACCTTGCCAACCGATTACCGGTTCCATACTTTCCTCGAAGATCCTGTTTACCGCATCAGCATAGCGACACAGAATGTGGCTTACAACCAGCCCACACAACCCGGATTTTATTTCGGTCCCGACATAAAGAAAGGGCTGTTTCGCGGGTATCAGTTTAAAGAGAAAGAAGCAGCCAATGACATGAACTCTCCGTTGCATTTATTAGCACCTGAATACAAAGTGCCTTACGGAGAACTCTCTATTCAGGAGGTTAAGTCTGATATGGATCGCGTATTGCAGTTTTTAGAAGAGTCAACACCGGCCAAAGTCATTAACAAACAAACGGGTAAGCAGATAACCGATTACAAGGAAATGGATGGCGATGCTACGTTGGAAAGAGGACTGTTCCGACTGGCCAGCTATGAATGGGGAGTAACCTATGCGGCGATGTTGGCTGCCGGTGATGCAACGGGTGATGCCCGTTACAAAGACTATACATTGAGCCGTTTTCGTTTCTTCACTGAAATTGTGCCCCACTTTAAACGGTTGATGAGTAACTACGGAGTGATTGATGCACAAATGAAACAGATGCTAACTCCACATGCGCTAGACGATGCGGGTGCCATGTGTGCAGCTATGATTAAAGCAGAACTTACCGATGAAAAGTTAAATCTTCGTCCCATGATCGATAATTACATGGACTATATCATGAATAAGGAATACCGCCTTTCCGATGGAACTTTTGCAAGAAACCGCCCACAACATAACACACTTTGGCTCGACGACATGTTTATGTCTGTTCCCGCTATTGCCCAAATGGGGAAGTTAACGGGAGACAGTAAGTATTACGATGAGGCTGTTCGCCAAATTCTTCAATTCTCTAAAAGAATGTTTGTACCCGAAAAGGGCCTCTATCGCCACGGCTGGGTTGAAGGGATGAGTGATCATCCTGCCTTTCACTGGGGTAGAGCCAATGGCTGGGCGATACTCACCATGACGGAAGTATTGGATGTATTGCCCCTTAACCACCCCGGTTATGAACAAGTGATGAATCAATACAAGGCACACATACGCGGACTGGCTGCCTGCCAGGGCGGCGATGGTTTTTGGCATCAGCTGCTCGATCGCAATGACTCTTATGAAGAGACATCGGCTACCGCTATTTATGTTTACTGCCTGGCTCACGCCATCAACAAAGGTTGGATTGATGCGCTGGCGTATGGCCCGGTTGTACAGCTAGGCTGGCATGCTGTTTCTACAAAGATCAACACCAAAGGAGAAGTGGAAGGTACTTGTGTGGGAACAGGCATGGGATTCGATCCGGCTTTCTATTATTACCGTCCGGTCAATGTGTACGCTGCGCACGGTTATGGTCCGGTACTCTGGGCAGGAGCCGAAATGATAAACTTATTAAGAACGCAGCATCCTAAAATGAACGATAGTGCCGTTCAGTATTATCATACGGAGCAAACCACGAACGAACCGATTTTCAGTGTGCCGGTCGAATAGGATCCAGATTATATTATCAAGTTAAATAAATTACTTAACAAAAAGAAAAACACAATGAAAAGAGAAGCATTTAAAATGTTCTTGAAACCGGGTTGTGAAGCCGAATACGAAAAAAGGCACAACGCCATCTGGCCGGAACTGAAAAAACTTTTGTCGGAAAATGGAGTTTGCGATTATTCCATCTATTGGGATAAAGACACTAATATCTTATTTGCCAGTCAAAAGGTACAAGGTGAAGAGTCCTCGCAAGACATGGGAAGTAACCCCATCGTGCAAAAATGGTGGGCTTACATGGCAGACATCATGGAGACAAATCCCGATAATTCCCCCGTCTCAATTCCGCTAAAAGAAGTTTTTAGGATGGAGTAGACTGTTTTTAGGGCTTGTTTACGGAAAAATTCCCCTTACGAGGCAAGAATAAGCATACTTTCTGCTATTTTTGCCTCGTAATTGTAATCTGTAAACCCTGGAGAACATGAGAAAAAGTCTGATAACTCTTCTCTTCTTATCACTTTTCGCGGCTACTATTTCCGCATCTATTGAAATTCGATCTAAGCAATTGACTATTGCCGATGGATTACCCAATAATTCCGTTCGATATTTGTTACAAGACAGCAAGGGCTTTATGTGGTTGGGCACACTCAACGGACTAAGTCGTTACGACGGAAATTCTTTTCTTTCTTTTTATCCTTCCTCCTCTTTCAATACGGTCTCTTTATTAGACAGGCGGGTTTTCGATATGGCCGAAGATAATAAAGGCTTTCTTTGGATTTCTTTTTCCTCGGAGCAGTTTAGTTGCTACGACTTGAAAAGAGCTTGTTTCGTAGACTTTACCGGAAACGGGGAATATAAACAGCAGTACTCCAAAAGAATGTTTGCAAGCAATGGTGATGTGTGGCTGTGGCATGAAGGTAACGGCTGTAGGCATATTACCTACAACAATGGTTTTTCTTCGGTGACTTTTACGAAGGCAAACGGCAAATTACCCGATGATGATGTTCAATTTGTAAATGAAGCAGAGCCGGGAACTTTATGGATAGGTAGCAAGAAAGGGCTGACTCGTGTAACGGGTAATCGTGCTACAATCGTGAATAGGGATATTGCTTTTTATCAAATGATTTATGCGGGTGGACAACCTTACTTCCTGACTTCCGATAATAAGGTGTATACTGTTCAGAAAAATGGCGCAGGACTTAAACTTCTGGCTAATGGAATGATTCCCGGTATAGTAATTTCGGGTACTTTTCAACTCAATAACCAATGGATCATCCTGACTTCGGCCGGTTGTTTCTCGTTCCATTTACAAAACAAAAAGATGGAGTCGGCCGCTGCACTTTTCGGTGAAGACATTCAGTTAGGTAATGTGTTACTCGATAATAAAAACAACTTTTGGGTTTACAACCACAGTGGTCGGGTTTGGTATATCCGGGCAGAAAACGGGGCAACAAAAGAGTTCCGTCTTATTCCTGCCGAGAAGATGGGATACATCGACTTTGAAAGGTATCACGTGGTGCATGACTCCCGTAACATTATTTGGATTTCAACTTACGGCAACGGACTGTACGCTTATGACACGACCAAAGATGAGTTGAATCATTTCACGGCAGGTATGGGTGGGCTCAGCCACATTGCTTCTGATTACCTGCTTAATATTACCGAAGATCGTTCGGGCGAGGTTTGGGTAAGTTCCGAATTCTCGGGCATATCACGCATATCGGTTATCAATGAAGGCTCTTACCGTTATTTCCCCGAAGACAAGTCGTTACTCGACCGCTCTAATACGATCCGCATGGTTTCGCGGCTCGACGATGGGACTATTTGGATGGGTACCCGTAAAGGTGGACTCTATTTATACGATGAAAACTTTCAGTTGAAATACGTGAAGAAAGATTTTCACTCAAACATTTATGCCATGCGCAAAGATGCCGAAGGTAAGATATGGATGGGAACCCGCGGCGACGGACTGATGATTGACAATGTGTGGTACAAACATCAGGATGGTGATGCTTCTTCTTTGGCTAATGACAATATATTCTGTATCTACAGGGACAAAAAAGACCGTATGTGGATAGGAACTTTCGGCGGCGGACTTGATTTGGCTATCAAAACAGATAAGGGTTATCGGTTTAAACACTTCTTAAACGGTTCGTACGGACAGCGGCAGATACGTGTGATTTGCGAAGATAAGAACGGAATGATGTGGGTGGGCACCAGTGAGGGTGTGTATGTGTTTAACCCCGATTTATTAATTCAAAATCCAGGGAAATATTATTTGTATAATTACGTAAACCGAAAGCTGAAGAGTAACGAAGTAAGGTGTATCCTTCCGGGTTCAAAAGGTCGTATGTGGATCGGTACAGCCGGTGCCGGTTTCAGCATGTGTGAGGTCAAAGGTGATTATCGTTCGTTAAACTTTAAGTGCTACTCAACACATGACGGACTGTCGAACGACATGGTACAGTCCATGGCAGAAGATAAAAAAGGAAATATATGGTTGGCTACGGAGTATGGAGTATCTAAGTTTGTAACAGAATCGAGCACATTTGAGAATTATTTCTTCTCTGCTTATTCGCAGGGAAACGTGTATACGGAGAATTCAAGTTGTGTGTGTCGCAACGGGAACATACTTTTTGGGTCTAATCACGGCTTTGTTATTATTGATCCCAACGTTGTGAAACGCAGTAATGCCTCGTTCCCTCCGGTGTTTACCAACCTGAGTGTGAACGGTATTAACATGATGCCTAGTGATAAAGACTCTCCGTTGACTGTTTCCATGCCTTATTCTAAGGAGATAAGACTGAGTCACAGCCAGAATTCCTTTGTCGTTGAATTTTCATCTTTCAATTATTCGGATGCCGGACAAACCAAATATTCCTATCGCTTGGTGAATTATGATAAAGATTGGAGCGCACCCTCTTCACTGAACTTTGCTGCTTATAAACAGCTGCCTTACGGCGAGTACGAACTTCAGGTGAAAGCGTGCAACAGTTCGGGTATCTGGGATGAAGATATAGCCACTTTGCACATAGTGGTTGATCCGCCTTTTTATCTTTCCGCATGGGCTTTTCTTATTTATGCTATTTTGCTGATTACCATTGCCTACTTTGCTTTCCGCATTGCTCGTAACTTCAACCGTTTGCACAATAAAATAGAGATTGAAAAACAGCTGACTGAATACAAGCTGGTGTTTTTTACCAATATTTCGCATGAGTTTCGTACCCCGCTTACCCTTATTCAAGGTGCGTTGGAGCGTGTTCAACGGCTGGATGTGAATACCAAAGAGTTGGCGCATCCGTTGCAAACCATGCAAAAAAGTACCAACCGCTTGTTGAGGCTTATTGACCAACTACTTGAATTCAGGAAGATGCAGAATGATAAGTTGGCACTTTCGTTGGAAGAGACAGATGTGGTTGCCATGATTTATGAGATATTTCTGAGCTTTGGAGATATGGCAGAGTCGAAGAACATGGACTTTCAATTTGCGCCCTCGGTGAGCCGATACAAAATGTTTGTCGACAAAGGAAAACTGGATAAGATGGTGTACAACCTCTTGTCGAATGCATTTAAATATACTCCTCAAAGGGGCAAGGTTACGTTGCATGTGATGGTTGACGAAGAGAGCGGACTACTTCGTATTAAAGTAAGTGATACGGGAGTCGGCATTCCGAAAGAGAAGCGGAATCAGCTGTTTAACCGGTTTATGCAAAGCAACTTCTCGGGAGACAGTGTGGGCATAGGGCTTCATCTGACTCATGAATTGGTACAAGTGCACAAGGGTAGCATTTGGTATGAAGAGAATGAAGGAGGTGGTTCGGTGTTTGTGATCAGTCTGCCCCTGAAGACGGATTCTTACGAGGAGAAAGACTTCTTGATTCCCAATAATGCTTTGATGCGTGAACAGCACACGGCTGTTTTACCCGATGATGGTGAGCAGGCAGTTGCCGAAGCCGTTGCATCGACTACGTTGCCATTGAACCAACAAAAAATATTAGTGATTGAAGACGATGTAGATGTGCGCAAATACCTGAAAGAGGAGCTGGGCGCTTATTTCCAAGTTGTAACGGCCGACAACGGAGTGACGGGATTTGAGATGGCGAGCAGCGAGGACCCTTGCCTGATAGTGTGCGACGTACTGATGCCCGGCATGAACGGCTTTGAAGTAACCCGCAAATTGAAGTCTGAGTTTGACACGAGTCACATTCCGGTGATTTTGCTTACAGCGCTTACGCTTCCCGAAAATCATTTAGAAGGAATTGAGAGCGGAGCAGATGCGTATCTGTCCAAACCATTTAGCATTAAACTGCTGTTGGCTCGTATTATTAAATTGCTGGAGCAACGTGAGAAGTTGAAAGCCAAGTTCTCAGAAGAACCGGGAATTGTCCGCTCGGCTATTTATGCGTCGGAGCGCGACAAGGAATTTGTGGACGAACTTCACCGCGTATTGGAAGAAAACTTGGCTAATGCCCGCTTTTCAGTTGATGATTTTGCCGCACAGATGAATGTAGGCCGCACCGTTTTTTATAAAAAGGTGAAAGGAGTTACGGGCTACTCTCCCAATGAATATATACGTATTATGCGCATGAAAAAGGCAGCTGAGTTACTATTAGGCGGTAAATTCACTGTGGCCGAAGTGTCATATAAAGTGGGGATTGATGATCCTTTTTACTTCAGTAAGTGTTTTAAATCACAGTTTGGCGTTGCACCTTCCGTTTACCAGAAGGGCAAAGCCTGAGACCAAAAAGTTGAAGTATGATAACAAAACAATTGATCTGTCCGAAGAGTATCGTAGTTGTCGGTGCTTCGAACAATGTACATAAACCGGGTGGGGCTATTCTGCGCAACCTCATTGAAGGAAGTTTCAAAGGAGAATTACGCGCAGTGAACCCCAAAGAAAAAGAAGTATTGGGTGTTGCTTGTTTCGCATCAGTAGCCGATGTCCCACCAACCGACCTGGCTGTTCTGGCCATCCCGGCCAATTTATGTCCCGAGGCGGTTGAGATATTGGCTTCTCAGAAAGAAACCCGTGCATTCATCATTCTTTCTGCCGGCTTTGGCGAGGAGACACACGAAGGCGCTTTACTCGAAAATAAAATATTAGAAACAGTGAATCAGTACGGTGCTTCACTGATTGGGCCTAACTGCATCGGTTTGCTCAACACTTGTCACCACAGTGTTTTCACTCAACCTATTCCGAATTTGAATCCCCAAGGAGTAGACCTTATTTCTAGTTCGGGAGCTACGGCGGTCTTCATCATGGAGTCTGCCTTGGTAAAAGGGTTGCAGTTTAACTCGGCTTGGTCGGTAGGTAATGCCAAACAGATAGGGGTAGAAGATGTGTTGCAATATATGGATGAGAACTTTGATTCAGACAGAGATTCCCGCATCAAGCTCCTTTACATGGAAAGCATCAAAGACCCCGATCGTTTGTTGCTTCATGCTTCTTCGTTAATAGAAAAGGGGTGCCGCATTGCCGCCATTAAAGCAGGAAGTTCCGAAAGCGGCAGTCGCGCTGCCTCTTCGCATACAGGAGCCATGGCCAGTCCCGATTCCGCTGTCGAAGCTCTTTTTAGAAAAGCAGGCATTGTGCGGTGTTACTCCCGTGAAGAACTCACCACAGTAGGCTGTGTCTTTACGCTTCCCGAACTGAAAGGACGTAATTTCGCCATTGTAACCCACGCCGGAGGTCCCGGAGTTATGTTGACAGATGCTCTTTGTAAAGGCGGATTGAATGTCCCGAAACTGGAAGGTCCGAAGTTGGATGAGTTGAAAGAAAAGCTACTTCCCGGCGCTTCTATTGCCAATCCTATTGATGTATTGGCCACCGGCACACCGGAGCACTTGGATATTGCCATTGATTATTGCGAAAAAGAATTTGAAAACATTGATGCTATTATGGCTATTTTCGGAACACCCGGACTGGTTACCATGTTCGATATGTACGAAATGCTGCATCAAAAGATAAGACATTGCCGTAAACCCCTGTTCCCTGTGTTACCTTCCATACATACGGCAGGAAAAGAAGTGGAACAGTTCCTGGCGAAAGGTCACGTAAACTTCTCCGATGAAGTAACGCTAGGCACGGCTCTTTCACGGATCATGAATGCTCCCCGTCCTGCGGGCAATAAGGTGGAACTTTATGGGGTCGACGTACCGGCTATCCGCCGGATTATTGATTCCATTCCCCACGATGGTTACATTGCTCCTCACTTTGTACAAGCACTTTTGCATGCGGCAGGCATTTCTGTGGTCGACGAATTTGTGTCCGGCAATAAAGAGGAAGTGCTTGCATTTGCACGCCGAACAAGTTTTCCGGTGGTGGCCAAAGTAGTGGGACCGGTGCATAAGTCGGATGTAGGCGGTGTTACGCTTAACATCAAAGGAGAACAACACCTGGCTTTGGAGTTTGAACGAATGATGCGCCTTCCCGATGCGACAGCCGTGATGGTGCAGCCCATGTTGAAAGGTACTGAACTTTTTATCGGAGCCAAATACGAAGAGAAATTCGGCCATGTGGTGCTTTGCGGACTGGGCGGTATCTTTGTGGAAGTGTTGAAGGATGTGTCGTCCGGACTGGCGCCGTTATCTTACGAAGAGGCATACTCTATGATTCATTCGCTTCGGGCATATAAAATTATTCAAGGCACACGCGGACAAAAAGGAGTGAACGAAGACAAGTTTGCCGAAATCATTGTCCGCCTTTCTACCTTGTTACGTTTCGCTACCGAGATTAAAGAAATGGATATCAACCCTTTGTTGGCCACGGAAAAGTCGGTTATTGCTGTTGATGCCCGTATACGGATAAAAAAATAAATAAAAACGTGCAATATTCTGAGGGATGTTGTATTTATTAAAGTATATAACTGAACTCTAATCTTTTTAGTATGAAAAAAGTGAAAAATGTATGGCTTCGTTGTTCGGCTTGGCTGCTGAATTCTATCCTTTTGTTGCTGGGCTTTTCTTCTTGCGATGGTGATGACAATGGCAACGTAGGCGAGCAGTTGTTGATGTACGGCATGCCTTACGCTACTTACAGCCTGAAAGGAAAGGTGGTTGATGCACAAAAACAACCTATTCCGGATATAGAAGTGAAAATAAAGATAGGTAACGGCAACGTTTACTATAATCAAATTGCCCCATTGAAAACAAATTCTTCAGGAGAGTTCTCTTTTAAAGAGAACCTTACCTCTGAAGGAAAGTTCAGACTGGTAGCTCGTGATGCAGACGGTGCCGCAAATGGTTCTTTCAAATCAGACTCGATAGAAATAACAATGGACAAGCCATCTGGTGGAGATGGAAGTTGGTTTCAAGGTTCCGCTTCGAAGGAAGATATTGTAATCACTCTTCAAAAGGATGAGGCTAAATGAGTGGGGTTTCTATATCACTAAGAAAACGCATCGGACTGGAACTGGCCCGAAAGATCAGAGAAAATCGTAAGAAACAGCATGCATTGCGGCAATTGTTCTGGGAGTGTACGCACCGTTGCAATTTGTCGTGCAAGCATTGCGGAAGCGACTGCAAACAAAGTGCTGTTCACAAAGATATGCCGGCGGAAGATTTCCTTGCTGTCATTGATTCCATCGCTCCGTTTGTAGAGATGCACAAAGTCAGTATCATTATTACCGGCGGCGAACCATTGGTTCGTCAAGATTTGGAGACTGTGGGGATGGAACTTTACAAACGTGAGTTCCCGTGGGGCATTGTGTCTAACGGGCTACTTCTCACTCGCCGGCGGCTAGACTCTCTGTTGGCTGCGGGCATGCACGCCATCACGATTAGTTTGGACGGTTTTGAAGAGGCGCACAATTGGCTTCGCGGACATCCGCAAAGTTTCACTCGCGCCAGTGAAGCCATCCGTATGTTGTCCGGAGAAAAGGAATTGCGTTGGGATGTGGTGACTTGTGTGAACGGGCGTAACTTCAAAGACTTGCCTCGCTTTAAAGAATACCTCATAGAGTTGGGCGTAAAAGAATGGAGAATATTCACCATCTTCCCTGTTGGACGGGCGGCCGAGCACCCGGAACTTCAATTGAGCGATGCCGACTTTACAGCTTTGCTGGAATTTATAAAACAAACACGTCAGGAGAAAACCATTCGACTGAACTTCGCCTGCGAAGGATTTCTAGGCGGTTACGAAGCCGAAGTACGCGATTCTTTTTATAGCTGCAATGCCGGTATTAGCGTGGCCTCGGTATTAGTCGACGGCTCTATCAGTGCTTGTCCCAGTATTCGCAGTAACTTTTCGCAGGGAAACATCTACAAAGATAATTTCATGGATGTATGGGAAAACGGTTATCGGACGTTTAGAAAACGTGAGTGGCTGCGTTCGGGACAGTGCGCGCAATGCTCTCTTTTCCGTTATTGTGAGGGCAACGGCATGCATCTGCACGATGAAACAGGCAAGTTACTGGTTTGCCATTATCAGCGGATGGTGAAATAGATTCTATTTCGTCAGATATTTTTCTGTATTGTCAGCACCAATGCAGAAACTCTTCTTATAAAGAAGAGTTTCTGATAAACACAAGCCGGTTACCGGTTCCTTTTATTTCCAGCAAGCCATCGGTTACAAACTTACGCAACTCTGCCAATGCTCTATTTTTTAATAAGCCGGTGAGATGTGTGTATTGCACTCGAGTAATGAAAAAGTTGGCTTCCAGATAATGAAGTAAGCGCCGCAGACGTTCTTCTTCACCTACTTGTGCCGACTGCCGGAAGCCGTTGGTGCTGCGCTGCAGGTCTCCCCGCAGGTTTCTCCTCAGTTTCTTGTTGGCACGGAAGTTGACGCTTTTAAAAGTAATAGACGTAGAACGAATGTCTTTCTTGTTTTTAACTCCTCGTCCCTTGATGGAAGGTGAGAAATATCCTATTTCTCCCAGCTCAACCGTATAACCGTCTTTCAGGTATTCCGTCAACGAATGAGTAAACTCCTGCAAGGCCCCTTTCAGGTCGCCCGGCGTGAATGTGGACGATTGCGATATACGTTCAATAAGTGTTTCTGTGTCGATGGTTCCGCTCGACACGATGCGGGGGTAAAGTAACTCTTCTTTTTCTTCATTGCTCCCTGTAGGAACTTTTACTAGATCGTACTGTGCTGACATAATTTATATATTGGTTTCTTGATTTTGGTATATATGTTAGTTTCAAACTGTGTGCAACTTAATGGAATGTATGCTACAAACTAAGCCATTTCTTCTTTAATTACAGTTCGTCCCGGGTAGCGGTGACGAATGGCCCCGCATGCTGTGCCATCAGTCTCCGCATGCGGGGACGAATGGCATCGTATGCTGTGACGAACTGTTTCTGCTTACAAAAGTGCTTAGTCTCCATTGGTAAATGAGTTAATGAGTGTGTTACGTGCAATTAGCCTGCCCAGTTCTCTCTGTCGAGGTTACGGTAACCGATGGCTTCGGCCAGGTGAGGCGACTGTATGGTTGGGCTTCCTTCCAAATCGGCAATGGTACGGGCTACTTTGAGTATGCGGTCGTAGGCGCGGGCCGACAGGTTCAGTCGGTGCATGGCGTGCTTGAGTAATTCCAATCCTTTGTCGTCGGGACGAGCGTATCGGGCTAGTAGCCGACTGTTCATTTGGGCATTGCAATGCACGCCCGGGTGTTCTTTGAACCGATCTTCCTGAACTTTTCGGGCGTTTTTTACGCGCTGGCGAATAACGTGGCTGGGCTCGGCTGCCTGACTGCTTGATATTTTATCAAAAGGTACGGGGACTATTTCGATTTGAATGTCAATGCGATCGAGCAACGGGCCGGAAATGCGGTTCAAGTACTTTTGTACTTGTCCGGGGTTACAGACGCACGCTTTCGTGGGGTGGTTATAGTAGCCGCAAGGGCAGGGGTTCATGGAGGCAATCAGCATGAAACTTGCCGGATATTCTACACTCCATTTGATGCGCGAGATGCTGATCTTCCTGTCTTCCAGCGGTTGTCGGAGTACCTCAAGTGCGTTCCTGCTGAATTCAGGAAGCTCGTCGAGGAACAAAATTCCGTGGTGCGCCAGACTGATTTCTCCCGGTTGTGGGGTGCTTCCGCCGCCTACGAGGGCTACCTGCGAAATGGTGTGGTGAGGCGCGCGAAACGGTCTGCACGAAATGAGCGACGAGTTTTTGCTTAACTTCCCGGCTACCGAATGTATCTTGGTCGTTTCTAAACTTTCTTTTAGCGTGAGGGCGGGTAGTATGGATGGTAAACATTTGGCCATCATGGACTTACCACTGCCCGGAGCACCGATCATAATGGCGTTGTGACCGCCCGCCGATGCTACTTCGAGGGCGCGTTTTACGTTCTCTTGTCCTTTCACATCGGCAAAATCGGCTTCGTAAATTTCCTGCTGGTTGTAGAACTCGGTGCGGGTATCTACCATGGTAGGCGTGAGCTCTCGTTTTCCGCTGAAAAATTCAATGACTTCTTTGATATGCGTTACGCCGTACACGTTGAGGTTGTTCACCACTGCCGCTTCGCGGGCGTTTTGTGCCGGAACAATAAGTCCTTCGAAAGATTCCTCGCGTGCTTTGATGGCAATGGGCAATGCTCCTTTCATGGGCTGGATGCTTCCGTCCAGACTGAGCTCGCCCATGATGAGAAAACGAGAAAGTTTCTCGTCCGAAATGGTTTCACTGGCTGCAAGCATGCCCACGGCCAAGGGCAAATCGTAAGCAGAACCTTCCTTGCGGATGTCGGCCGGTGCCATGTTGATAACGATATTGCTGGTGGGCATTTTGTAACCGCTTACTTGCAAAGCCGAGATGATGCGCTGGTGACTCTCCTTCACTGCCGAGTCGGGCAATCCCACTAAATAGAACATGCAGCCTCGGCTACTGTTCACTTCGATGGTTATGATGGTGGCATCTATCCCTTGAACAGCGGCCCCGAATAGTTTTACTAGCATGATTTGTCGTTTTTGATGATTAGATTCAAGTGTTTTGAAATAATTACTTGGTAAGTAGCTCTTTCAGTTTGGCCTCTACCGCACTGCTTTTATTGCTTTGCAGCACAATCTTGCCATCGGGAGCAAGGAGGTAGTAAGTGGGTAATGCCCGTACCATGAATTGTTTAACCGTGGGCGACTCCCATCCGCCCAAGTCGCACAGTTGTTGCCAGTTGAGCGTGTCGGCTTTCACGGCCAGCTTCCAGGTTTCTTTATCCACATCGACCGAGATTCCTATTTGTGTAAAGTTGCTTTTGGAACCGTATGTTTTGTGCAGCTTCCTGAGGGAAGCATACTCTTTGCGGCTGTGACCACTCCAAGATGCCCAGAAGTTGAGCAGAATATACTTGTCCTTGATGTCCGATCTCGCTACTCTTTTTCCGTTTACATCGGGCAGACTGAAGTAAGGTGCCACGTTGCCTACGGCCAGCTGACTTTGTTTGTCGATCTGTTCGGACAATGAATAGATGTACGGATCGTCTCTCATTGGACCGGTCAGTACGTTAATCAGCTCTTTTATCTTTTTGTAATCAGGATTTTCTGCTTTTAAGAAATAGTTTTTGATGATATAAACGCAGACTTTGGAGTCGGTGTTAGAACGAATGAAGGCTTCGGCCTGCTTTAACTGTTCACTTTGCGGCGCCGAACCGTAACGGATGGATTGCAGGAAAGCAGTGAGCTGTTCGTTTGGAACATTTCCCTGAATGACAGGATGCTCCAGATCGCCCGACAGGGTAACCTTGTCGCCTTTATTGAAATAGAAAGGAATCTTTTTATTACTTTTCGTGAAGAGGAGTACCCCCGAAGCAAGCGTGTCTGTTTCCAGTGAGTGCGAAAACTCATTGTTGGTTACGTAAACCGTATCCATCAGGTTGGTTAGCTCATCGGTTCCATAAAGGTAGATGGTGTCGTTACCTGCGTTTGTCAGCTCGCCGCTGATTTTTGCCTTGCCCGATTTGGATTGGCAGCCCCACAATGCAGCAAGTAATATAATAAGTAAAGATAGCTTGTTCATTCTTTTTTTTGCGAATGTAAGCCTTTTACGGGAAATAAAAAAGAGTTGCCCGCATTTAATGTAGCAGGCAACTCTTATCTATGTTAGAAAAGAATCTCTTCTTATTTGATAATGCTTAAGAAATCAGCATTAGTTACATATTTAGCGAATTCAAGATCCTTAGCTGCTTTCTTAGCTAAAGAGCTATCTTTTTGAATTGCGCTCTTCAAGCTGCTTGTAAGCATAGATACATTGTTGGTTCTGGCGCCCAGAATAGCCATCAAATAATCTGTGTAAGCATCGGGTTTAGCAACGTTAGCCAATGTGTTCTTTGCTTTGTTGTAATCCTTAGCAAGGATTTGTGCCAAAGCAGCACTGTTTGTTTTGCTGTCGCCAAAAGCATTTACGGCTCTGTCATACTGACCTTGAGCTACATACAAGTTACCAAGTGTTTCATTGATTTGTTTTGCACCGGCAGCTTTGCCCAAGTAAGTTTCAGCAGCAGTCTTGTCGCCTTTTGCCAAAGCAAGAAGACCTTGGTTCATGCTCACTTCAGGAGCAGCTTTCAAGCTGGCAGCTTTGCTCAGGAATGATTCAGCTTTAGTAATATCACCGGCTTGGAATGCTAATGCACCAAGATTGTTGTATGCACGGTAATCGTTAGGGAATTGTTGAGTAGCTTTCGTATAGATAGCTGCCTTCTTAGCGTTATCATTTGTCAATGTTGCAGCGTAAAGAATCTCTTCAAGACTCAATTTGCTTGCATCAGCATCAGCCAATTTTGCGATCTCTTCATCAGATTTTCCGATGATTTCGTAGTTCAAAGTCAAACGTGAACGTCTCAACTGAGGAAGGATATCGTCAGCCAGGTTCTTGTAAACTGAAGAGATGTTTTTGATTTCTCTTTCTCTTTGTTCAGGATCTTGGTACATTGAAAGTACGCGAAGAATCAACTCTTTGTCTTGGATGTTTGATTTAGAAACCAATTCTTGGAAACCTTCCCAGTCTTCAGCAGTGTATTTTGCATCAACAACAGCATTAACTTTAGCTTTCTTCAACTCTTTGCTAAGGTATTTGTTGGTGTTAGCTTCACGTTTTTCAGCCAAATCGGTATTCAAATCAGTAGCTCCATCAGGAGAAGCGTAAGCTGAGATCTCGATGTTGCTGATCTTTTTGTTTTCAGCAGCGTTCACTTCTGCCACTTGATTGTGGAAATCCTTCATGCCAGCTGACTTCAATTCGCTTGCACGAAGATTAGCTTGTTGGATAAGGAACATGATGTTAGCTTGGTGAGCATCTTTGATGATGCGTTGGAAAGCATCTTCTCCCAATGCAGTGTTTGCATTGTTCAATGTGTTGTTGATCAGTTCTGAAGTAGAAATAACACCATCGGCAATCTTCACAGCAGGAATAGCTACTGTTTTGTCACCAATCTTAGCGTTGAATTCCAGGTAAAGTTCAGACTTAGCCATTTCAGGAACATAGTCGAAAGAAGTTTTCATTGTGTAGTTACCACCCATCTTATAAGAAATGGTCTGGTCGTTGCCTTCTACTTTTTCGCCCTGGAACACAGCAGGCTGACCTTTTACTTGTCCGCCATCCCATTTCAGAACCGGAGTAACTTCTACTACAGCCTTCTTATTAAAATACTTTTCTGGGAACTTTCCGTTAATAGTAACAGGAACTTTACCTCCTACGGCTTCAAGAACCTGAGGAGTCGTTGTGAAATAGTCCGATGACAATTCACCCATCTTTTTGCTGCACGATGACAGTGCAACAATCATAGCCATTAATAACGGCAAATACAACTTCTTAATCATTTTAGGTATAAATTAAATGTTTGTAATTGAAATTTCGTCTATTCGTTTGCTCTCAATGAAACAGTTATGAAAGCTACGCAAAGATATTAAATTATGTCTATTTTGGCAATTACCCATTTGTTTTTATCAAAATTTAATATAATCATTCTTGTATTGATTCACATTGTGGTTAACAACTAATAAACGTATTACTGCTTCTGTTTGTTTATATGTTCTCTTTTTTCTCTCTTGCTTTGATGTTTCTGGGGTGATGTTCTATGATTTCACTCCTCAAACGACTGCGATCTATGTGTGTGTAAATTTCGGTTGTCGTTATGGATTCGTGTCCCAGCATCATTTGAATGGCACGAAGATTGGCGCCGCCTTCAAGCAAGTGTGTGGCAAAAGAATGCCTGAAAGTGTGCGGACTGATTATTTTTATAATACCAACCTCATCTGCAAGCTCTTTAATAATATGAAAGATCATGATGCGTGATAGGTGTGTGCCTCTTCTGCTGAGGAACAGGAAATCTTCGTGTCCTTTCTTGGCGGTAACCAAATGACGGTCTGCCATATAAAACTGAATTTCCTTGATTGCTTTTTTTGAAATAGGAACTAGTCTTTGTTTCTGTCCTTTTCCTTCTACCCGAATAAATTCATCATCTAAATACAAGTCCGATAATTTCAGTGTAATCAGTTCCGACACCCGCAATCCGCAACTATAAAGGGTTTCTAGTATGGCCCGGTTACGTTGTCCTTCTTTCTTGCTGAGGTCAACAGCGGCAATAATGCTGTCAATTTCTTGAATGCTCAGGACTTCGGGTATTTTAAAACCTATTCTCGGATTGTCAATCAACTCGGACGGATCTTTTTCTATGATCTTTTCTAACATCAGAAAGCCGAAAAGCGATTTAATTCCCGACATGATGCGAGCTTGGGAACGAGCTGTAATCCCGATGTCATGTAGTCCGGCAATAAATTGTTCCAGATCTTCGGGCGTAGTGTTCAGAAGCTCTATGCTTTCACCCTCTAAAAACGCCAGTAATTTGGTGATATCAGCGTTGTAAGCCTCCAACGTATTAAGCGAAAGACCCTTTTCGAGTTTCAGGTATTGGTTATACTTCTTAATTATATCTACCCGACTCTGCTTATTGCCTGTTTTTTCATTTAATATCATTTCTTTTTCGTATATTTGCACCTTGAAATATTGTTCTTGAACAACAAAGGTATTAAAAACATTATGATTGTGTTATGAGGATACAAATTATTAACGGGCCTAATATCAATCTGCTTGGAAAACGTGAACCTTCTATCTACGGAAGCGTTACTTTTGAGGACTTTTTGATAGAACTCCGGGCCAATTATCCGGATGTGGAGATCTCTTATTATCAATCTAACACAGAGGGTGAGCTGATTGATAAGATACAGGAGACAGGTTTTGATGTGGACGGCATCATTCTGAATGCCGGAGCTTATACTCATACTTCTATTGCATTGCAAGATGCCATACGGGCAGTAACATCTCCGGTGGTGGAAGTACACATATCTAATGTTCATGCAAGGGAATCTTTCAGACACAAGTCCATGATTGCAGCGGCCTGCAAAGGTGTAATCTGTGGTTTCGGACTTAAATCTTATCAATTAGCATTAGAAGCACTAACGGGAAAATAATATTAACTATTACATTTTTTTGAATTTATGAAAAAGCATACTAAAATAGTTGCGTCTATTTCAGATCGTCGCTGCGACGTTGATTTTATAGCCAAGCTGTATGAAGCCGGTATGAATGTGGTTCGTATGAACACAGCTCATGCCGACAGAGAAGGCTCGGAACGTATTATCGATAACGTGCGTACCGTATCTAATAAGATAGCGATTCTTATGGATACCAAAGGTCCTGAGGTTAGAACTACAGCATGCGCAGAACCCATCCCTTATTCAATCGGCGACAAAGTGAAAGTGGTAGGAAATCCGGATCAGGAAACTACTCGCGATTGCATCTCCGTTTCTTATACGGGTTTTGTAAATGATGTGCGCGTAGGCGGTGATGTTCTGATAGACGATGGAGATCTTGCCTTGAAAGTAATAGAAAAAACTGATTGCGAACTTTTATGTGAAGTGCAAAACGAAGCTACACTGGGAAGCCGCAAGAGCGTGAATGTTCCGGGGGTTCGTATTAACTTGCCTTCGCTGACTGAAAAAGACAGAAACAACATTCTGTTCGCTATTGAAAAGGATATAGATTTCATTGCTCACTCTTTTGTTCGTAACAAACAGGATGTTCTTGATATTCAGGAGATTCTTGATGCGCACAACAGTGAGATTAAGATTATTGCCAAAATAGAAAACCAGGAAGGTGTTGATAACATCGACGAAATTCTGGAAGTAGCTTACGGAGTGATGGTAGCTCGTGGCGATTTAGGTATTGAGGTGGCACAGGAAAAAATTCCGGGAATTCAGCGCATGATTATTCGTAAATGTGTTTTGGCCAAGAAGCCGGTAATCGTTGCTACGCAAATGTTGCACACCATGATTAATAATCCGCGTCCTACTCGTGCCGAAGTGACGGATATTGCCAATGCAATTTATTATCGTACGGATGCTTTGATGCTCAGCGGTGAAACGGCTTACGGTAAATATCCTGTTGAAGCTGTGCAAACAATGGCTAAAATTGCTGCGCAGGCTGAAAAGGATAAGATCGAAGAAAATGATATTCGCATTCCGTTGAGTTCAGATAATATCGATGTAACGGCTTTCTTGGCAAAACAAGCTGTGAAGGCTACTTCAAAGATGCATATCCGTGCTATCATTACAGATAGTTATACCGGACGCACGGCTCGTTTTCTGGCTGCCTTCAGAGGCAAATATCCTGTTTTAGCCATGTGCTACAAGGAGAAAACAATGAGACTTCTTTCTCTTTCTTACGGGGTATTGCCTATTTACCTGGAAGAAAAAGACAACGCTCAGGCTTATTTCTTTTCAGCACTCGATTTGTTGTTGAAAGAGGGTCGCTTGGTGGAAGAAGATATGGTGGCTTACCTTAGTGGTAGCTTCGGAGAAGGTGGTGGAACATCTTTCTTGGAAATTAATAAGGTGAAAACAATTCTTTCGAAAGCGAAAGATTATCTGTTGCCTACATTTATTGAAAGATAATGCTGAATTCGGACGTATTGGAGGAGTATATTCTCAGGCATATTGATGAGGAAGACGACTATTTAAAAGCTCTATATCGTGATACGCATGTGAAATTGTTACGTCCGCGGATGGCTTCGGGACATCTGCAGGGGCGGATGCTCAAAATGTTTGTCCGCATGATACGTCCGAAACAGATTCTTGAGATAGGAACATACAGTGGCTATTCGGCTCTTTGTATGGCGGAAGGCCTGGATGAAGGATCTGTTTTGCATACTTTTGAAATAAATGATGAACAGGAAGATTTTACCCGCCCTTGGTTGGAGCAATCCCCCTATGCGGATAAAATAAAGTTCTATATTGGTGATGCCCTGGAGCGCGTGCCGCAATTGGGCATTACTTTTGATTTGGTCTTCGTTGACGGAGACAAAAGAAAGTATATGGAATACTACGAGATGTCTTTGGCACATCTGTCGCCGGGAGGCTACATTATTGCTGATAACACGTTGTGGGACGGGCATGTAACTGAAACTCCCAATCCCAATGATGCGCAGACAATCGGTATTCAGGCTTTTAATGAATTCGTGGCAAAAGATAACAGGGTTGAGAAAGTTATTCTTCCGTTGAGAGACGGATTAACGATTATTCGAAAGAAGAATGAATAAGCAAGAACAATTAAAATAGTAGAAAATGGAAACGACCAGACAAAATAAGATTTCACGCCTGTTACAAAAGGAATTAAGTGAAATTTTCCTGCTGCAGACGAAGGCAATGCAAGGAACATTGGTATCGGTGAGTGTAGTAAGGATCAGCCCTGATATGAGTATTGCCAGAGTTTATCTGAGTATCTTCCCTTCGGAAAAAGGAGAGGAGTTGGTGAAGAACATCAATGAGAATATGAAATCGATTCGTTTTGAACTAGGTACGCGCGTAAGACATCAGTTGCGCATCATACCGGAGTTGAAGTTCTTTATTGATGATTCACTAGATTATCTTCAAAAGATAGATTCGTTGTTGAAGTGAACTTTCCCTTTTACATAGCAAAACGTTACCTTTTCTCGAAAAAAAAGCATAACGCTATCAATATCATCTCGGGTGTATCGGTGTGTGGAGTTGCCTTGGCTACTTTAGCGCTGGTTTGTACCCTGTCGGTCTTCAACGGCTTTCAGGATATGGTAGCCAGCTTTTTTACGGCATTCGATCCCGAGTTGAAGATTACTGTTACCGAAGGAAAGGTCTTCGATTCTAAAAACAAAAACATACAGCAACTTCGTGCGATGCCTGAAGTTGCTGTTTTTACAGAAACCCTCGAAGAGAGCGCTATGGTGCAGTACAAGGATCGTCAGGTCATGGCTGTTATCAAAGGGGTGCAGGATAATTTCGAGGAACTTACCTCGATAGACAGTATTTTGTATGGTACGGGTGAGTTTGTGCTGCATGACTCGATTGTTGATTATGGTGTGATGGGAGTGGAACTTGTGTCGAATTTGGGCACGGGCATTCAGTTTGTAGACCCGCTTCAGGTGTATGCACCCAAACGCAACATGAAAGTGAACATGGCCAACCCGGCTTCTTCTTTTAACATGGAGTATCTTTATTCACCGGGAGCGGTGTTTGTTGTTAATCAACAGAAGTACGACGGGCATTATATTCTTACCTCACTGGCCTTTGCCAGAAAATTGTTTGATTATGACTCGGAGGTTTCTGCCATTGAGTTGAAGCTGAAACCGGGTGTTGATGTTTCTTCTGCAAAAAAGAAAATAGAAAGGCTGTTGGGAGAACGCTTCCGTGTGCAGGACAGGTATGAACAACAAGCCGATGTGTTTCGAATCATGGAGATTGAAAAGTTAATCTCTTATCTGTTTCTTACCTTTATTTTAATGATTGCCTGTTTCAATGTAATCGGTTCTCTTTCTATGCTGATTCTCGATAAAAAAGAGGATGTGCAAACGTTGCGTTCTCTTGGGGCGGATGATCAGTTAATTGGTCGTATCTTTCTTTTTGAAGGGCGTCTTATATCAGCTTTTGGGGCTTTCGTTGGCATTATTCTGGGTTTGGGTCTCTGCTACATACAGCAACGATTCGGACTCATTTCCCTAGGTGGGGCGAGTGGCAGTTTTGTAATTGATGCTTATCCGGTGAGCGTTCATGCTACCGATGTGATTCTTATTTTCTTTACTGTTATTACGGTAGGCTTCCTTTCTGTGTGGTATCCCGTCCGCTATCTGAGCAAACGTTTGTTGAAAAAGTAGCAATCTGTAGAGATAAAAAGTCTTTTTGTCGATTCCTTTTTTTTATCTCGTTCAAAGCCGGCATATTTGAATTGTTTTTAAATGGATATGCCTTATGAATAGATTGCTTAAAACAAGTTTGATTCTTATGTTTTCATGCTTTGCATGGAATGTTTCGGTGATGGCTCAACAAAAAACAGATGCCAAATTGCCACGTGAAGTTCCTTCTCCCGAGAAGATTGCTAAAAAGATGTGTGACGAACTGCAAAGTGAGTTGCAACTGACTGACAAACAGTATAAGAAGGTCTATAAACTTTATCTGAAAGAACAAAAAGCGCGCTTCTCCAGCCAGCAAGCTGATGGAGCATCTGGAATGCGTCCTCCGATGAAGGAGGGTAATGCCGACTTTGAAGGAGGTGATGGTTTTCCCCCGGCTATGGGAGGTGAAAGACCTGATTTTGGACAACGACCTGGTAACGGTAACGTTTCTAAAGAAGAGATGATGGCTGCTCAGAAAAAGAAAGAGCAGAGTATGAAGAAAATCTTAAATCCGGAACAGTATGAGAAATGGCTGAAGCTGGATAAGAAAAAGGATAAACCCAAAGATGGTAAAATAAAGGCCAATCAATAAATAATGCTTAGATAGTGAGTTTTTTTATAGACGACAAGATTACTTGCAGTTTATCTGTATTCTGATTTGATTTAAACGACCGAACGGGAAGTGGCTTTAGTGGCCGACTTCCCGTTCGTGTATAGTTACTGTTTTAGTCTCTTCTTTCTACTTCTTACGACTAGTCGGTAAGGACTTGCGGCAGTTGTACAACAAGATTATAATTCCTAAAAGTAATACGATTAGTCCACCATAAGCAATCCGTTCCGTGATATGTAAACTTTCAGGGTCGAAAGTCATTGTTATGGTGTGTTTCCCGGCAGGAACACTGATGGCTCTCAATATGTAATTGGCACGGGCAATCTCTACCGGCTGACCGTCAATGGTGGCTTTCCATCCCGGGTAATAGACTTCAGAAAATACGACGATTCCAGCTTGTGGCGATTGACTTTGATACACCAGCTTGTTAGGTGCATAACTGGTAAGCATAATGCTTGATGTTGAATCTTTAAATGCTGTTTGAACGCCATTTAAACATTGTTTAAATCGTGAATCAACTACGGCTGTCTGCGTAGGTTGTATGGAATCCAAAGCGTTCATTTCTTCGTTGGCGTTAGCTACATACCGTATTTCGTTTACAAACCAGGCATTGCCATAGGCGTAAGGATTCAGCAACGGTGCTGTCTTGCCTTGTGAAACGGGGAATATGAAATATTTAGTATTGAGCATGTTCAACACACGGAATGCATTGGCATTTACGCTATCCATATTTCCTTGTGCATTGGCTATCGCACTGTAAGTGGCTTGCATCTCTTTGCCAATGTGATGATCAATCATTTCTTGGTAGCGTCTCAGTTTGGCTGCATGGTACCCGCCAACACTCTTATGCCAATAAGCTGTATTATTCTCGTTGAATGTGTTGGTTGCAAAATTAAGTACACGATAATTCAAGGCACTATCTTGCAGAATGATTTTGTCTGTTTCTGTCTGCTGGAAACTTTCTGTTTGCTGACTGGCGGGAACAAACTGTTCATCGTTCAGGTAACGCTTGTTCACAATCCACATATCTCCCAAGCAGAGAACCGCTATTGCCAATATAGTCATAGTGGGTTTGAGCTTTTTGGCATTGTATGCCAAGAGTAAAGCCGTACCTATTATAATGATGAAGAAACTTCTCCATGCGTCTGATGTCAGTAAGTAAACGCGTATTTCTTCCAAGTTTGCTAGGATGGGTGAAAGCTGATCTCCGGGAATGCCTTGTTTCAGGGCTTCCATTTCCTGTGTCGGGATAAAGTTGCTGAAGAACAATCGAGGAGCCAGAGCGAACAGCAGGCTGAACCCGGCTGTGATGCCAAAGCTGATATATAGGTATTTGATTTTTTCTTTTAGTAATTCAGGCTTATCAAATAGTTGCTTTAAAGCCAAGATGGCTAGTAAAGGAATGGTGAATTCGGCAATAACCAGAGCGGAAGAAACAGCTCTGAATTTGCTGTACATAGGCACATAGTCAATAAAGAAGTCTGTAAAGCCCATGAAATTATGTCCCCACGAGAGTAAAATGGATAAAAGAGTAGCACCTCCCAATGCCCATTTAAGCGGACCGTCAACGATAAATAGTCCTAGAATAAATAAGAGCACAACAAAGGCACCTACGTAAACCGGACCGGCAGTCATAGGCTGATCGCCAAAATATTGAGTAAGCTGTGAGTAAATGCTGCCATACATTGGATTAGCCTTTTCCATTGCTTTTTCATTTTGCACAATGGGAACAGACGCTCCTCCTTTAATATTGGGAATCATTAATGAAAAAGTCTCTCCAATTCCGTAGCTCCATTGTGTAATGTAATTACGGTCTAATCCACTACTGGTTTGTTGGGCACTGTTTGTTTCGCTCTTTAGTTCACTTTTTCCACGCATGGTCTCCTTACTATACTCATAAGTATGGTATAAATTAGAGAGATTGACAGAGATGCCCACAATTGCAGCTACAATGAGAATGCCGCTGGCCTTGAAGAAATGAGGAAGTTCTTTGTTCCTCCAGGCATCTTCAAAAAAGGCACCGGCTATGAGCAATATGACAAACAGGAAGTAGTAGCTCATCTGCACGTGGTTTGAAAGGACCTGAAGAGCCAGGAATAAAGCTGTAAGTACTCCTCCCAATAGATATTTCTTTCTGTATGTAAGTACAATTCCTGCAATTGTTGGCGGAATGTATGCCAAAGTGATAAACTTCCAGATATGTCCGGCTGATATCAGTATAAAGAAATAGGAAGAAAAAGCCCAGATAATGCCTCCTAATGCCGAAAGCCATGCCGAAACGCCCATGCATCTAAGCAGAATGTAGAATCCCAGCATCATAATAAAGGTTAGCCATACGTAGCTTGGCAAGAATAAATGGTATGCTTTTTCGGCTACTTTCAGTGTGTCTGTTGAGTCGTAACTAGGAGCCATCTGATAGGTTGGCATGCCACCGAATATAGAGTTTGTCCAACGAGTACGCTCACCGGTACGTTCGTAATACTCTTTGGCTTCCTGTCCGGCTCCAGCTCCGGCGGCAGTATCATGTTGAAACAAGATACGATCTTCCGTTACTGCCGGGAAGAAGTAAACAAACGAAATGACTACAAAAGCTAAGATGGCGATTAAATCAGGGAGGAACTTTTTCATTTGTGTTTAGTATTATAAAGAGCGGTTTGTTGCCTTTGCAAAGGCAACAAACCGCTCTTCGGTTTCAGATTAATATCTGTAATGATCGGCTTTGAAAGGTCCTTCGGCCGATACTCCGATGTAAGCAGCTTGCTCTGGTGTAAGCTTAGTTAGCTTCACTCCAATCTTTTCAAGGTGTAAACGAGCTACTTCCTCATCCAAATGTTTTGGCAATCTGTATACATCAATGGCATATTCTTTATTGAATAACTCGATTTGCGCCAAAGTTTGGTTAGTGAAAGAGTTGCTCATTACGAATGAGGGGTGCCCAGTGGCACAACCTAAGTTTACCAAACGGCCATCGGCCAGCAGAATAATGCTGTGTCCGTCGGGGAAGAAGTAACGGTCAACTTGAGGTTTGATGTTTACCTGTTTGATGCCGTTGTACTTTTTCAAGGCGTCAACCTGAATTTCGTTATCGAAATGGCCAATGTTACAAACGATTGACTGATCTTTCATCTGCTCCATGTGGTCAATACGTATAATATCAATGTTACCGGTTGTGGTCACAAAAATATTGCCTTCTTTGCAAGCCTCTTCCATGGTTACCACTTCAAAACCTTCCATTGCAGCCTGTAAAGCACAAATTGGATCAATCTCTGTTACGAGAACACGAGCACCGTATGAACGCATAGAGTGTGCGCAGCCTTTTCCTACGTCACCATATCCGCAAACCACCACTACTTTACCGGCAATCATTACGTCTGTTGCCCGTTTAATACCGTCGGCCAATGATTCACGACAACCATAGAGATTATCGAATTTTGATTTGGTAACCGAATCATTTACGTTGAAAGCAGGGAAAAGCAATTTGCCTTCCTCTTTCATCTGATACAGGCGATGAACTCCGGTCGTGGTTTCTTCTGAAACGCCTTTAACCTCTTTTGCTACGCGATGCCAGCGATCGTTGTCCTGAGCCAATACTTGTTTTAAGATGGCATTCAGTTCAATTTCATCCTCGGCATGAACTTCTTTGTCAAGAATGGCAGCATTGCTTTCAGCTTCGTATCCCACATGAATCATCATGGTTGCGTCGCCTCCGTCGTCAACAATTACATTGGGTCCCTTGCCACCTTCGAAGCTCAAAGCCTGAAGTGTGCACCACCAATAGTCGGCGAGTGTTTCACCTTTCCAGGCGAAAACAGGAACTCCGGCAGCAGCTATGGCAGCCGCAGCGTGGTCTTGTGTAGAATATATATTACATGAACACCAACGTACCTCTGCTCCTAATGATACTAATGTTTCGATGAGCACAGCCGTTTGTATGGTCATGTGAAGTGATCCCATAATACGGGCACCTTTTAATGGTTTTGATTCTCCATACTTTTCGCGAAGAGCCATCAGGCCGGGCATTTCCTTTTCTGCCAAATCGATTTCCTTGCGACCGAAGTCAGCAAGCGTTATGTCTGCCACTTTGTAGGGCAGGGTAGAGAATAATTCTAAAGACATAATTAAAAATTGTTTTAATAATAACTGGTACAAAGATAGAACATTCTAGTCGTCTCAACAAAAAGCCACTATACTTTTTATAATTTATAACTTCCGGAGATAGTTGATAAATCTGTATGAAAGTTGTATATTTGTGATGGTGTGATTGAATTAGTTCACTTGTAACAAAGAAAAAAATAAATAGGAATGGAAGTGTGCCCCGATGTCAGGGAGAAAGAACTTGTTGATAAAGTTACATTTCTTCAAAATAAGGTAGAAAGCCTGAACGAGGAACTGTCTCATCTTAAGAAGAAACTGTTGTGCTCTCATTTTCAGTGCCAGTTTCATGCAAATGATGTCTTTTCGACTTCTGTAGAAGCTGTGGTTGAGCAAAATAAAACGATGTTTAATTTGCTCAATAATATTCCCTTTAGCTGTTTTGTTAAGGACCCGGCAAATAATTTCAAATATATATATTGCAACGAAGCTTTTAGTGTACTGGCAAAAGTTAAGGTTAATGATATTATTGGTAAAAATGACTATGAAATATTCCTTGGTAAAACGGATATAAACCGATTTCGCGAAGATGACTATTATGTTTTGCAACACAATCTGCTGGAGTATCAGGAAGAATGTAAAATGCCCGACGGTTCCATAAAACTGATCAAAACATTAAAAAAAACAATACCATCGGGTACTGGTAGTGTTTTAATAATGGGTATGAGTTGGGATGTTACCGATGCGTATAAAACACAAAAAGAGTTGGAGGAGGCACGATGCAAGGCTCAGGTTGCCGACAAATTGAAGAATTCTTTTTTAGCAAATATGAATCATGAAATTCGTACGCCACTGAATGCGATTGTTGGCTTTTCCAAATTGGTAGCCGACGCTTCGGAGAAGTCCGACCGAGATGAGTATGCACGTATCATTGAATTTAATTCGGGGTTATTGCTTTCTATGTTTGATGAGGTGCTCGACTTATCAGCACTTGAATCCGGAACGCTTACTTTGCAATGCCAGGCGGTTAAGCTCAGTGACTTATGCCGGCATTTATTTGAAAAGTATGTATTGATGACTAATTCCGGTGTGAAGCTTGTGCTAGATAACGTTGATGAGTCATTGATTGTGATGAATGATTGGAGCCGTATATCTCAGGTTTTAGCCAGTTTGTTAAACAATGCCGTTAAATTTACCTCTGCCGGATCTATTCATTTTGGTTTCACGACGCATCACAATATCATTAAGTTTTATGTGAAAGACACCGGAATAGGTATTCCGACTCATTTGGTAGCTACCATTTTTAAAAGTTTTGAGAAAGTGGATCCTTTTATTCAAGGCTCCGGACTTGGTTTAACTCTTTGTAGATTGTTAGTCCAAAAAATGGGAGGACAGATATGGGTACGTTCCAAAGAGAACGAAGGTTCTATTTTTTATTTTACTCTGCCTGTTACTGAATAGATAAAAAATGGGGCTCATCTTTACGATAGCCCCATTTGCACGTTATATAATCTCAATGCCTTGCTTTTTGCAAAGTTCCACGCCTAACTCTTTTAGTTTGAACTTTTGTATTTTTCCACTACCCGTCATCGGGAAGCTGTTTACAAAGAAGATGTATTTAGGGATTTTATATCTCGAAATTTTGTTTCTGCAAAAATCGCGAACGTCGGCATCTGTAATCTGGGCCCCTTCTTGCAGAATGATGAATGCCCCAACCGCTTCTCCGTATTTGGGTGAAGGAATGCCGGCTACCTGAACATCCTTTATGCCTTTCAACTTATAAAGGAATTCCTCAATTTCTCTTGGATAGATGTTTTCTCCTCCTCGAATAATCATGTCTTTGATTCTTCCCGTGATGCGGTAATTTCCGTTTTCATCTTTTGTACCAAGATCTCCCGAATGCAGAAAGCCGTTCTTGTCAATAACCGAAGCTGTAGCTTCCGGGTTTTTATAATAACCTTTCATATTGTTATATCCGCGGTTGCACATTTCACCTTGTACGCCTACAGGACATTCTTGGCCTGTTTCGGGATCTAGCACTTTGACCTCAGTGAATTCAAAGTCGCGACCTACCGTGTGGCATCTGACTTCAAAGTCATCATCAATACGTGTTGCCGTCATTCCCGGCGAAGTTTCTGTGAGTCCATAAACGCTGGTTACTCTCATAAACATCTTTTCCTGCACCTGTTTCATTAATTCAACCGGGCAAAGAGACCCGGCCATGATTCCGGTTCGCAAACTTGATAGGTCAAATAGGTCAAACATGGGGTGATGTAGCTCGGCTATAAACATGGTGGGTACGCCATAGACTGCGGTACACCTTTCTTTGTGAATAGAAGCTAGTACCAAGAGCGGATCGAACCGTTCCACCATAACCTGTGTGCACCCGTGCGTGAGGCAATTCATGGTGGCCAATACCACTCCGAAACAATGGAAAAGAGGAACACAGCAGCAGAGTTTGTCTTCAGAAGTAAACTCCATGTGTTCTCCTGTAAGATAGCCGTTGTTTGCAATGTTATGGTGTGATAACATAACCCCTTTGGGAAAACCTGTGGTACCCGATGTGTACTGCATATTGACCACATCGTGACAGTCGACCTGTTCTTTGAGCTTGGTTAGTTCGCTGTTGTCGACCATACTGCCCAACAATAATAACTCCGGCGTGTTGTACATGCCTCTGTGTTTTTCCTGCCCAATGTATACAACGTTTTTCATGAAAGGAAAACGGCTGCTGCTGAGATGTCCTCTTTCGCAGGTTTTCAGTTCGGGCAACATCTGATAAGTCATTTGCACGAAATCACTGTCTTTTTCTCCGTTGACAATACAAAGCGTGTGCATATCCGAGTTCTCGCACAGATACTCCAGCTCGGCTTGCTTGTAGTTGGTGTTAACGGTAACATAAACCGCACCGATTTTGGCGCATGCATATAATAAGGTGAGCCAGTCGGGCACATTAGCCGCCCATATGCCTACGTGACTATTTCGTTCCACTCCAATGGCTATGAGCCCTTTGGCCATATCATCTACACGCTTGTTAAACTCTCGCCACGTAAAGCGTAAGTTTCTGTCAGAGTACACGATGTACTCTTTGTCAGGGGTCGTTTCTGCCCAATGTTCCAGCCATTGCCCCAAAGTTCTATTTGATAATTGCATACTAACTTTCTGTTTTTTATACCGGGGTATAGATGACTGCGAGGATTCGGGCTGCCTGGCCTTCAAAGGCATGAACGTGGTGAGGAACGATGGAGTCGTAGTAGATACTGTCACCTTCCTCGAGTATATACGTATATTTTCCGTAACTTATTTCCAGAGTGCCTTCCATGACCATGATGAACTCCTCACCTTCGTGTGAGGAAAGAATAAAATCGCTGTCTTTTGTCGGCGCAATATCTATCATGAAAGGTTCCATGTGCCTGTCCGCTTTTGATTTTGACAAAGAACGGTACTCCATGTGTCTGCGTGAATGTATGGCGTTATTTGAAAAGCTAATGGTCTCCTTTGCTTCTTTTTTTCGGCAGATAACGGGACCCGTTTCGTCCTGATCATCCAGGAAAGTACCTAGTCGCACTCCTAGCACGCGGGCCAATTTGATAAGGGGAGCCAATGAAGGAATATCTACATTATTTTCAATACGTTCTATCTGTTCCACTGCCAGTCCGGAACGTTCGGCCAATTCTTCCATGCTGATTGAAAGACTTTCACGAAGAGTTCTGATTTTTTCTCCTACAATTTTCGTTGTATCCATGTTGACTGTATTTTCCATGTCTTGATTCCTTCCTTATTATAATTGATTTGCGGCAAAAATAACTAATTATTTATTGCACCGCAATTTTTGATGAATAAAATGCATTTTGATGCGCGTTTTACTTTCTAACTGTTACTTCATGTATATGCCTCACTTTTCTCTTTATAAATGTTAAAGATGATATTTTGCTTTTAGTTATGAACTATAGTTCATTATATTTGCTGAAAATTCTTAATTAAATAAATATGCCAAGACCAAAGTCAGTTAGGAAGATTGCAGGTGTACCTACCATTTCGGGTTTTAAACCCTACGGGCTATCAGGCTCAGTGAAAAGGAGTGAAGCTGTCTTTTTGTTGTATGAAGAGTATGAAGCATTGCGACTTTGTGATTACGAAAAATATAATCAGCAAGATGCTGCACTTTTTATGGGAGTTTCAAGACCTACATTAACTCGTATCTGCATGTCGGCTCGTGAGAAGATTGCGATGGCGATGGTCGAAGGGAGAAAGATTATCATTGAGGGGGGAAAAGTTGAACTAGATAATGAATGGATGTACTGCTCTTCTTGTGGTTGTTATTTTGTGCGTAATGAAGGTACTGAAACGATATTGGGTTGCGCGTTATGCGGATCACCAAATATAAAGCCGTTCTCGAGTGAAGAGATGACTCTACAGGTAGAAGGCGGAACAAGGCATTTGTATTGTGGAAGAGGTAAATGCAGAGGGAGAAGACGACAGAGATGTGGTGGTAATGAAGATATTTTTTAAATAATATATAATTATGAAAGTAGCTATAACTAGTACAGGTGATTCATTAGACAGTGCGATGGATCCTCGCTTTGGAAGATGTGCTTTTTTTGCATTGTATGATACGGAGACCAAGAAAGTTGAATTTATATTGAACACGGCCAAGACCGCAGAAGAAGGAGCTGGTCCGGCTGCCGTGCAAATAGTAGCTCCTCATCAAGTCGTGAAGATTGTATCGGGTGATTTTGGAGTTAAGATTAAGTCGCTTTTGACTGATCTTAAGATTCAGATGATAGTGATGAAGCAGGAAAAAACGATTAAAGAGATTATTGATTTGCTGAATCAACAAGTATAGTACTGATATATAATTGGATAGAAAAATGAATAAAAAAATTGCGATCCCCACAGAAGGGGGGAAATTATGTGCTCACTTTGGTCATTGTGAATCATTTTATATGGCAACCATTCAAGAAGGTTTAATTGTTGAAGAAACAATGGTTACACCACCGGCGCATGAACCCGGATTGTATCCGGCATGGGTTGGTCAACAGGGCGTTGGAACAGTAATAGCAGGAGGTATGGGTGAAAAGGCTAAAGAACTGTTCCGTCAAGAGAATATTCAGGTTTTTGTAGGTGCAGATGCTAAAACTCCTAGGGAATTGGTTGAAGACTTTTTAAAGAATTCGCTAGTTACGGGAGAGAATAGCTGTAATCACGATCATTAATGAAGATTGCAGTTGCTAGTGGTAAGGGTGGAACAGGAAAAACGTTTGTTGCGGTTAACTTGTTTCATTCTTTAAAAAATAAAGGTAAGTGTGTAGCGTTGGCTGACTGTGATGTTGAGGTCCCTAATGCTTTGGCTTTCTTTGAAGCTGATTTGTGTAATGAAATAGAAGTTACTGAATTCAGGCCTATTATTCATAACGATCAATGTGTCTTTTGTGGAAAATGTGTGGAATATTGTGAATATCATGCTATTTTTTATATGCCTTCTTCTCGCTACATCAGGTTGCTCAATGATTTATGTCATGGATGTGCTGCATGCAGCGTTGCTTGTGAGTCGGGTGCAATTGAAAATTCAAGTACTGTAGTCGGGACTGTCTCTTCTTATAAGTATCAGAATAGTGTTTGTTTAGCAGAGGGAAGAATGACAACCGGGCATCCTTCACCGGTTCCGCTCATTAAAGCAACCATGAAGAATGCATTTCAAGATCAATCTGAATATGAACTTTATGATTCGCCTCCCGGTACATCTTGTCCTTTTATTCAAACGGTTGCAAAATCTGATTTTGTTATTTTGGTAACAGAACCAACTCCTTTTGGACTGAGCGATTTGAAACAAGCTATTGATACTCTTCTGACAATGGGTAAAGCCTTTGGAGTTGTTATTAATCGAGCTGGTTTGGGCGATAGGGAGGTTTATGATTATTTAGAAAGGAATGGTTATACTTTGTTGGCTGAGATTCCTTTTGAGGAAGAGATAGCCCGTTTGTATTCCGAAGGAAAAGTTGTATCTGAACATCACGAAGGTGCTAATAGAGTATTTCACAGTCTTGCCGATAAATTGATAGCATATGGAAATAGCAGTAATTAGTGGAAAAGGAGGGACCGGAAAGTCAAGTATAAGTGCAGCATTTATGTCATTGGTGTCAAATGTGATGGCGGTGGATTGTGATGTTGATGCCTCAAACTTGTATTTACTGTTTCATCCTTTTCATGATAAGGAACTTGTGTTTGTTTCCGGTAAGCATGCAAAAGTCGATAATGAAGTCTGCATTGGCTGTGGGCGATGTGAAGAGTTATGTCGTTTTGATGCTATAGAAATGACACAGGGTAAAGCCGTTATTGATGAAATTAGTTGTGATGGTTGTGCGTTATGTTACCGGATTTGCCCCGTAGACGCGATAACTATGATTCCTGTTGATAAAAGCCGAATGTATATAGGTACTTTTCGTCATGGAAATATGGTATACGGTCGTTTGGCTCCCGGCGAGGAAAATTCCGGTAAAATGGTGAATCAAATTCGGGAGATCAGTAAGAATATAGCGAAGGAGAAACTTTGTCCCGTAACAATACTAGATGGACCTCCCGGAATTGGTTGCCCTGTTCTGTCAACAATAACAGGAGTTGATAAGGTTGTTATTGTAACTGAACCCACTTTGTCGGGATTCTCAGACTTAAAGCGCGCGGTAGAGTTAGTTCGGCAGTATTCACTTCCTACGTATGTGATTATTAATAAGTGTACTCTGAATCAAACAGTTGCACGACAAGTGGAAGATTGGTGTGCAGAAAAAAATGTACCGGTAGTTGCACTATTGCCTTTTTCCCCTGAAATGGTTGAGGCTTTGGTTGAGGGAAAAACAATTGTGGAGTATCGTCCTCAGTCTGATATGACAAACTTGCTTAAGAAGGCTCTTTCGGAGATACTTTTTTAAAATATAATTTGTGTTTTAGTGTTTTTTGCTTGTTTCTTTTGAATATCCTCCAGACTGAAAAATGATTTTTTTTGTCTGGAGGATTTATCTCCAGTATTGATTAATATTTATGAATGAGAATATAAAAATAGGTAGCTATCCTTTTATTGTAGAGGATTTTCACGCGGATTATACGGGCAAGCTGTCTTTTAGTGTGTTAGGTAATCACCTTCTGAACTGCTCTAATTTGCATGCCCGACAGTTTGGATTCGGCATGGGGCACTACAATCAGGAGGCATATACATGGGTTATTTCAAGATTAGTGATTCAATTAGAGGAGCCCCTTTATAAAAACGAGCCTTTTACTTTGCACACATGGGTTAGTAAGGTTTACCATTATTTTATTAATAGGGAGTATACTTTGATTAATAGCGATAACCGATTGGTTGGAAAAGCCCATGCCGTTTGGGCTTTAATTCATGAAGCCGATCGTACTCCGGTTAATCTGAATCGTTTTTTTGATCGAATTATTACTGATTCTGTTTGCGATGAAATCCATGCGCTTTCTACATCGAAAGAACGTTTTAAATTAAAAGAAACGATTCCTTGTTTTGAACATAAAGTGACCTATGGCGACTTAGACATCAATGGTCATGTTAATAGCATAAAGTATATAGAATGTATACTTAACTCTTTTTCGTTGGATGTTTATAATCACGGCGGATTATATAAGCTGGAAATTGCTTACGTTGAGGAAACTTCTTATGGAGATCGTCTTCTCTTATATAAGGAAGACATGGGCTGTAATTCTTTTTATGTTGAAATAAGGAAAGATACAGATGAAATAGTTTGCCGGTGCAAGCTATTCTTTAAATGATTCTGTTTTATAGTTTATCATGTTTGATAATTTATTTAAGAAAAATAGATCTCAGGAATATAAATACGGATTTCAAACGGATGTAGACACTTCTGTTTTAAAGGAGGGTTTGAGCGAAGAAACCCTATATTATATTTCTTCACGCAAGCAGGAGCCTTCGTGGATGCTTGAATTTAGACTGGAAGCATATCGATATTGGAAAACGTTGTCAATGCCTCAATGGGGAAATTTGCACATTCCTGATATTGATTTTCAGTCAATAAGCTATTATGCAGAACCTTGCCCTTCATCCGCTAATGATAACCAGAGTGCTTTTGATGCTCAACTGATTGATACATTTGATAAATTGGGTGTACCGCTTTCTGCCGGCCAATCTACCGGAGTGGCAGTGGAAGCAATTATGGATTCTGTATCAGTGAAAACCACTTTTAGTGAAGTCTTAAAAAGTAAAGGAATTCTTTTTTGCTCTATTAGCGAAGCGGTGAAGCTTTATCCTGAGCTGGTGAGGCAATACCTTGGAAGTGTGATTTCTTATAAAGATAATTTTTTTGCTGCGCTTAATACTGCCGTTTTTACTGAAGGATCTTTTGTTTTTATTCCTCGTGGAGTGAGGTGTCCAATGGAGCTTTCTGCTTATTTCCGTATCAACAGCGGTGAAACCGGACAGTTCTCAAGGACCTTGATTATAGCAGAAGATGATAGTTATCTTTCTTATTTGGAAGGATGTACTGCACCCGTACGAACCAAGTGCCAACTGAATGCCGCTGTAGTTGAAGTTGTGGTGATGAATCGTGCAGAGGTAAAATTCAGTACCATTCAGAATTGGTATCCCGGTGATAAAAATGGAATAGGCGGGATATATAATCTGGTGACTAAAAGAGGTCTTTGCTTGGGTGAGCATAGTCGTTTGTCATGGACTCAGGTGGAAACTGGCTCTGCTATTACTTCGAAATACCCTTCTTGCTTGCTAATGGGCGATTATTCTTCGGCTGAGTTTTATTCAGTAGCAGTGACGAATAATCATCAACAGGCTGATACCGGAGCTAAAATGTTGCACTATGGTAAACATACTAGTAGCCGTGTAGTCAGTAAAGGTATCTCATCAGGTGAGAGTCAGAATACATATCGCGGCTTAATTTATGTTGACCCAAAGGCCGATTACTCGCGTAACTATAGTCAGTGTGACAGCTTGCTAATTGGTTCTTCTTGTGGAGCACATACTTTTCCTTGTATTGAGAATAGAAATGACTCTTCAACCGTTGAACATGAAGCTACTACTTCAAAAATCAGTGAGGAGCAGATTTTTTATTGTAATCAACGAGGCATACCTACAGAGACGGCTGTTGGACTTATTGTGAACGGGTATGTGCGTGACGTAATAGAAAAACTACCTCTGGAATATGCGGTTGAGGCTCAAAAGCTTTTGGAATTATCTTTAGACAGTAGTGTTGGATGAAAAAATAATAAATTTTAAATAGGATGTTTGGAAGAAGATTACGTATGTTTAGAAATTTGGGTGCCGGTCGTGGCCGTAACCAAATGAATCATGTTCAATCATGTGTTTGTCCGGTATGTGGTTATAGTGTTCAACATGAAAGAGGAGTTCCTTGTCGTTCGCTATTATGCCCAAAATGCAATGTGCCTTTAGTGCCTGATGATTTAGTGGAAGCTACCATTTTAGGTTCGGGTTATAGCAAAGATTCTTCTGTTTTACCGCGTAGAGGGGTGTCGGCTTTTCCGGTTGTGAACAAAGATTTGTGCACGGGTTGTGGTACTTGTGTAGATATTTGTCCCAAAGGTGCTATTGATATAATTGATGGAGTTGCAGTTATTGATAACAGTAAGTGCAAGAAATGCAGACTATGTATTCAGGCTTGTCCCATGGATGCAATTTCATAACTAGGTAATTTATATTATATATGAAAGTTTTTGATAAAACCCCTTTAGAAGGGGTGAAACATACAATTGTTGTTGCTTCCGGTAAAGGAGGCGTAGGAAAATCTACTGTTTCTGCTAATTTGGCAATGACTTTGGCCGATAAAGGCTATAAAGTCGCTTTGGTTGATGCTGATATCTATGGACCGTCTATTCCCAAAATCTTTGATGTAGAGAATGAACGTCCTTGTTTATCTGTCAAAGCAGATAAAGATGGGATGATGGACCCCATACAAAAATATGGAGTGAAGATTAATTCTTTAGGTTTTTTTGCTGATAAGGGAAAATCAATTGTCTGGCGAGGTCCTATGGCCTCTAATGCAATTACTCAGTTGTTTACTCAGACCTATTGGGACGATATTGATTATATGATTATTGATTTTCCTCCGGGTACGGGTGATATTCAGATTACTGCTGTGCAGAAATTTGAAATTGATGGTGCTATAGTGGTAACTACCCCTCAGGAGTTATCGTTAAATGACGCACGTAAAGGAACCGAGATGTTAACTAACGAAAATATCCATATTCCACTGATAGGAGTTGTTGAAAATATGTCTTGGTTTACCCCGTTACAACATCCTGATGAGAAGTATTTTATTTTTGGAAAGAACGGTGGGCAAACTTTAGCTGATGAATTCAGTGTTCCTTTGTTGGCCCAGATTCCTTTAATAAAAGAAGTTGGAGAGTTGGCTGAACAAGGGAAGGCTTTTTCTGCTCTTGATAATAAAGATTTAAAACTTGTTTTTGAACAATTGGCTGAGGTGGTAGTAGCTTTTTGTGAGGAGAAAAAATAATATAGGAAGGTTATGATGAAACGAATTATAATTGGTGTATTGTTTTTAGGGGCGGTAGGACTTGCTTATTCTTTGGCCCGGAATGATAACAATAATATTGAAAATACGACGATTAGAAAAAGAGGTTGTTTCTTTGATTCTAATCATAATGGTATTTGTGATAATTACGAAAAACGCACTTGCAGGAAAGCTGATTTTAATGAAAAAGATCCTAAAAGGAAAGCTGATCGTTGCGATGGTTCAGGCTATTCTTTAAATCAAAAGAGGCAGCTTAGAAGAGACAAAAGTTCTAATAATGATTAAAGGAATAGTTTTTTAGGATAGTTTTTATGGAAGAAAGAATTGATAGGGCTGTTGAATTGTTTAAAAGCGGATACAACTGTTCGCAGTCTGTTGTAACAGCTTTTGCTGACTTATATGATTTGACAGAAGAGCAAGCATTGCGAATTTCAGCTTCTTTTGGTGCCGGAATTGGGCGTATGCGTGAAACATGCGGTGCAGCCTGCGGAATGTTTATACTGGCGGGTTTGCAAACGGGAAGTGTAGTCCCCGATGCAAAAGCGAAAGGAGCCAATTATAAACTAGTGCAGGACCTGGCGCAAGTTTTTGTAGCGAGAAATGGCTCCTTGAATTGTGGTGAATTATTGGGCCTGAAGAAAAATCACCCCATATCTTCAATGCCTGAAGAACGTACTGCAACGTATTATAAAAAAAGACCTTGTGTCAAAATGGTTGAGGAGGCAGCTCGTATTTGGGTGGAATATTTAGAAGAACAAAAATTAATTGATCATGCTTGATCTTACGGTTTTGATTGATAATAATGCAGCCTTTCTTGATAAAGAATTGCTGACGGAACATGGACTGTCTTTTTATTTTAAAGTTGACGGTTTAGCCTGTTTATATGATTTGGGGGCTTCTGACAAATGGCTCAATAATGCTAATAAATTGGGTATTCATGCCGAAGAGGTTGATCACCTGATTTTATCTCACGGACATAAAGATCATACTGGTGGATTAAGCACTTTCTTGCAAGTAAATAAATCTGCAAAGATTTTTGTCTCTGATAAGGCCTTTAAGTATAAGTATCTGACTTACAGGCATGAGAAGCCCAGAGATATTAGCTCGGACAGTTCTTTATTTGCAAAATATGCCGATCGCTTTGTACTGCTAACAGAAGATTGTCTTTTGTCGCCCCACGTTTATTTAATACATAATCGTGTTTTTGAACATCGCTTGCCTGTTGGCAATCAATTCCTGAGAATTGTAGCCGATGGACAGGAAAAGCCTTATATACCTAATGATGAAGTAGCTTTAGTTATCCGTATAGATGATGGTATCGTAATACTTTCTGCATGTTCGCACAGCGGTGTGCTGAATATTATTCAGTCGAGTGTTGAAATAACCGGTTGTTCTAAGGTTCTGGCATTTGTTGGCGGTACTCATTTAGTAGATACTGATATGGAGGAGAAAGATGATGTTGCATCCATCGCCCGTGTCTTGGCGGATAAATATCCCGAAATGTGCCTTTATACAGGTCATTGCACCGGAAGTGCTGCTGTTGATGTTTTTTCAGAGGTCTTGCAGAACCGTTTTGCTTTGTTTCACAGCGGAATGCAGTTGAAGTTTTAAGCAGTTGATAACTGCTTAATGACTAGATATAAATAAAATCTATTTAGTGATAGATTTTATCTGTTTGACAACCAACCTTTTAAGCGTAGATTTGTTTCGATTTTATAACCAACTAATAATAAAGAAATAAATGATGGAAGAAATGAATGTCATGCCAAGAATTGGCGAACAAGCTCCCTCTTTTGAGGCAGTAACTACACAGGGTAAAATTAATTTCCCGGTAGATTATAGAGGTAAATGGGTCATTTTGTTTAGTCATCCGGCGGATTTTACACCGGTTTGTACCACAGAATTTATGACTTTTGGTAAAATGGCAGCTGAGTATGAAGCTTTGAATTGCCAGCTTGTGGGTTTATCTATTGATGGTTTATATAGCCACATTGCATGGCTAAGAACAATCAAAGATAAAATAGATTACAAGGGAATGAAAGATATTGAAATTAAATTTCCTTTGATTGAAGATGTTTCCATGCATGTGGCTAAACTATATGGAATGGTTCAGCCGGGCGAAAGTGAAACGCAAGCCGTACGGGCTGTTTTCTTTATTGACCCTAAAGGAATTATTAGAACTATTTTGTACTATCCGCTTTCATTGGGTCGTAACTTTGATGAGATAAAGCGTGTATTGATGGGATTGCAAACAGCAGACAACTTTGGAGTAGCGTTGCCGGCCGACTGGCGTCCGGGCGATGACGTGATTGTACCTACTGCCGGTTCTTGTGGTGTTGCCAAAGAGAGGATGGATAACAAAACCGGTGAGTTGATTTGTTATGACTGGTTCTTCTGTACTCGTAAACTTTCTAAAGAAGAGGTTGAAAGTAAATTAGGCAAGTAGTCTTTAGTTAGTGATTTTCAGTTGAAGTACTGATAGATGCTGTCTATGGCCAGATAGAAATTTTGAGTTGGTAACTACCTTTTGAAGCTCTATCTTTGTAGCACAGAAAAGAAATAAAAACAGTATAACAATATAAAAAACAAAAGATTATGAAGACTTTAAATTACATCAAATTAAACGAGAAAGAAGTAAGTAGTGTAGTTGCTTCATTGCAACAGTTGTTGGCCGATTTCCAGGTGTATTATACTAACCTGAGAGGATTCCACTGGAATATCAAAGGACATGGATTCTTTGTGCTTCACAGCAAGTTCGAAGAGTTGTATAACGATGCTGCCGAAAAGGTTGACGAGCTGGCCGAACGTGTGTTGATGTTGGGTGGTACGCCTGCCAATAAATTTAGCGAATATCTTAAAGTTGCCAAGGTAAAAGAGGTTGATGGAGTAAGCAATGCAGATGACGCTTTGAATAACATTCTGGAAACTTATTCTTACCTGATTGCTGAAGAAAGAAAACTGCTTTCTCTGGCTTCTGAAGTGAATGACGAGGTAACAGTCGCGTTGATGAGCGATTACCTCAAAGAACAAGAAAAGATGGTTTGGATGCTTGTTGCCTATAACAGCAAATAAGTATTGAACCCCCTGAAATAGAAAAGGCTGCCCGAAAAGGCAGCCTTTCATTTTTTTGCAGAAGCAAAAATTACTTTCTCAAACCGAGAGTTTTGATGATGGCACGGTATCTTTCGATATCTTTATCCATCAGGTAGTTAAGAAGTCTACGACGTTTACCTACCAACATTGTCAAAGCTCTTTCAGTGCTATAATCTTTTCTGTTGAGCTTAAGGTGCTCAGTCAGGTGAGAAATACGGTATGAAAACAAAGCTATCTGCGCCTCAGCTGAGCCAGTATCAGAGTTAGACTTTCCGTACTTTTCAAAGATTTCCTTTTTTTTAGCGGGATCTAAATACATAATTTTTTAGATTTTTGATATATAAATTATTCTTTGAGGCTGCAAAGATAGATATTATTTTTTATATCACAATGTTTTATAATTCAAATTTCGTAACTTTGCACCCAAATAATAGGTATTATATGCAAAATATTAGAAACATTGCAATTATTGCCCATGTCGATCATGGGAAAACAACGCTCGTTGACAAAATGCTTTTGGCCGGACACCTGTTCCGCGATAACCAGTCGAGCGGCGAATTAATTCTGGATAACAATGATCTGGAACGTGAAAGAGGTATTACGATTCTTTCTAAAAACGTTTCTATCAACTACAATGGGACAAAAATTAATATTATCGATACTCCGGGGCACAGTGATTTTGGTGGCGAAGTAGAACGTGTGTTAAATATGGCCGATGGTTGCATTCTACTGGTTGACGCTTTTGAAGGTCCTATGCCTCAAACGCGTTTCGTACTCCAAAAAGCTTTGCAAATAGGGTTGAAACCAATTGTTGTTATTAATAAGGTTGACAAACCCAATTGTCGTCCCGACGAAGTACATGAAATGGTGTTCGACCTCATGTTTAGCCTTGACGCTACTGAAGAACAGCTCGATTTTCCTACTATATACGGTTCTGCTAAGAATGGCTGGATGAGCACTGACTGGAAACAACCTGCAGAAACAATTATTCCTCTTCTTGATTGTATTATTGAAAACATACCGGCTCCGGTTCAATTGGAGGGAACTCCTCAAATGCTTATTACTTCTTTGGATTACTCTTCTTATACCGGTCGTATTGCGGTTGGACGTGTGCACAGAGGTGTGTTGAAAGAGGGTATGAATGTGTCTTTGGCAAAAAGAAATGGAAGTTTCGTTAAGTCGAAGATCAAAGAGGTTCATGTGTTCGAAGGTTTGGGCCGTGTGAAGACTACGGAAGTTCATTCGGGTGATATCTGTGCATTGATTGGTATTGAAGGATTCGATATTGGTGATACCATTTGTGATTTTGAAAATCCCGAAGCTTTGCCACCAATTGCAATTGATGAACCAACCATGAGTATGTTGTTCAGTATCAATGATTCTCCTTTCTTCGGTAAAGACGGTAAGTTTGTTACTTCACGTCACATTAACGACCGTTTGGAAAAAGAGTTGGATAAGAACTTGGCATTGCGTGTAACCAAGAGTGAGGAAGATGGAAAGTGGGTCGTTTTTGGTCGTGGTGTACTTCACTTGTCGGTATTGATAGAAACCATGCGTCGTGAAGGTTACGAATTGCAAGTAGGACAGCCTCAGGTGCTTTATAAAACCATTGATGGCAAAAAGTGCGAACCTATTGAGGAGCTGACTATCAATGTACCCGAAGAGTATTCGAGCAAGATTATCGACATGGTTACCCGCCGTAAAGGTGAGATGGTATCTATGGAAAATACAGGTGAGCGAATTAACTTGGAATTCAATATGCCTTCAAGAGGTATCATCGGTCTTCGTACCAATGTATTGACTGCTTCTGCCGGTGAGGCTATTATGGCACACCGCTTCAAAGAATATCAACCTTATAAAGGGGAAATTGAAAGACGTCTTAATGGTTCTATTGTTTCTATGGAAGCAGGAACAGCGTTTGCGTATGCTCTTGATAAATTGCAGGATCGCGGTCGTTTCTTTATTTTCCCGCAGGATGATGTGTATGCCGGACAGGTAGTGGGCGAGCATGCCAAAGATAATGATTTGGTAGTTAATGTAACTAAATCAAAGAAGCTGACTAACATGCGTGCGTCGGGTTCTGATGATAAAGCTCGTATTATTCCTCCCGTGCAGTTCTCTTTAGAGGAAGCTTTGGAATATATCAAGGAAGATGAATATGTAGAGGTTACTCCGAAATCAATGCGTATGCGTAAAATCATTTTGGATGAAAATGAACGTAAGCGTTCCAATAAATCTTAGTATTTGTTTTTTGTTTTAGTATAGAAGTCCGGCAGGGTGAAAGCTCTGCCGGACTTTTTTGTGTTCAATTCCCGGCAACGCGCGGTTACGTGCAATAAAAAAAGCGGCCCCCGAAGGAACCGCTTTTGTATATGAATCTAATAAGAATATTAGAGTTGAGGACCAGCAGCAACTAATGCTTTACCAGCATCGTTTCCTGTGAACTTAGCAAAGTTCTTGATGAAACGTCCTGCCAAGTCTTTTGCTTTTTCTTCCCATTGAGCTGCGTCAGCATACGTGTCGCGAGGATCAAGGATTTCAGTGTGAACACCAGGAAGTTCTGTTGGAACAACAAAGCTGAAGTAAGGCAGAGTCTTAGTAGGAGCTTTGTCAATAGAACCATCAAGGATAGCGTCAATAATACCACGTGTATCTTTGATAGAAATACGTTTTCCGCTACCGTTCCATCCTGTGTTAACCAAGTATGCGTGAGCACCAGATTTTTCCATCTTCTTCACTAACTCTTCAGCATATTTAGTTGGGTGCAATGACAAGAATGCAGCACCGAAGCAAGCAGAGAATGTAGGAGTTGGTTCAGTAATACCACGTTCTGTTCCGGCCAATTTAGCGGTGAAACCAGAAAGGAAGTAGTATTTAGTTTGCTCAGAGTTCAAGATTGAAACCGGAGGCAATACACCGAATGCGTCAGCAGAAAGGAAGATCACTTTCTTAGCAGCCGGACCTTTAGAAACCGGTTTAACGATGTTTGTAATATGATTAATCGGGTAAGAAACACGAGTGTTTTCTGTTGCGCTCTTATCGTTGAAGTCAATTTTGCCTTCAGCGTCAACAATTACGTTTTCAAGAAGAGCATCACGCTTGATAGCTGCGTAGATATCTGGTTCGGCTTCTTGGCTCAAGTTGATAACCTTAGCGTAGCAACCACCTTCGAAGTTGAATACACCTTCGTCATCCCATCCGTGCTCGTCGTCACCGATCAATAAACGTTTTGGGTCTGTAGACAAAGTAGTTTTACCTGTTCCTGACAAACCAAAGAAGATAGCAGTGTTTTCACCGTTAAGGTCAGTGTTTGCAGAGCAGTGCATAGAAGCCATACCTTGCAATGGAAGCAAGTAGTTCATGTAAGAGAACAAACCTTTCTTCATTTCACCACCATACCATGTGTTGATGATCACTTGTTCTTTGTGGGTCAAGTTGAATACGGTAGCTGTTTCAGAGTTTAAGCCCAATTCTTTGTAGTTTTCAACTTTCGTTTTAGAAGCATTGAAAGATACGAAATCGGGTTCGCCATAATTAGCTAATTCTTCCTCAGTTGGGCGAATGAACATATTTTTTACGAAATGTGCCTGCCAAGCTACTTCCATGATGAAGCGAACCTTGATGCGTGAGTTTTCGTTAGCTCCGCAGAATGTATCTATCACGAAAAGTTTCTTGTTTGAAAGTTGCTTAACAGCAATTTCCTTTAAAACGTTCCAAGTTTCGGTTGTAACAGGTTTATTATCGTTTTTGTATTCTTCTGAAGTCCACCAAACAGTATTTTCACTGGTTTCGTCTTTCACAAAGAATTTATCTTTGGGAGAACGACCTGTGTAAACGCCAGTCATAACGTTTACTGCACCCAGTTCGGTTACTTGTCCTTTTTCGTAACCCTGAAGACTTTCTTTGGTTTCTTCAGCGAATAATGTTTCGTAAGACGGGTTGTGCACGATTTCAACTGCACCTGTAATACCGTACTTGCTTAAATCTAAATTTGCCATTTTCTTTTGAATTAGTTAAATTGGTATTTTAATTATTGTCTCTTTTTACCTTTGCCTTACAAAAAGAAACGAATTCCGTCTCTTCCTTGTTAACCGATTACAAAAGTAATACTTTATTTGAAATAAAATAGCTTATTAAAGAAATTTTTCTTTAATTGTTTCAGTTTTATATATCCATAACAAAATATGCCACCTGAATGTTGCAGTTTGGAAATATATCAGTTACTTTGCACCGTATAAATACCGAATAAATAAAGCGAGGATATATGAAGATTATTAATTTTAATGAGTCAAATTCAGTTTTAAACCAATATGTGGCAGAGATTCGCAATGTGGAAGTACAGAACGATCGCTTGCGTTTTCGCCGGAACATTCAGCGCATAGGCGAAATAATGGCCTATGAAATAAGCAAAACGTTTTCTTATTCGGTGAAAGATATAAAGACTCCATTGGGAATTGCTCCGGTTAGTACGCCCGATAATCAATTGGTGATTAGTACCATATTACGTGCAGGTTTGCCTTTTCACCAGGGCTTTCTGAGCTATTTTGACGATGCCGAGAATGCATTTGTATCGGCATACAGAAAGTACAAGGATACACTTAAGTTTGATATTCACATTGAGTACATTGCTTCTCCGCGTATTGATGGCAAAACGTTGATCATAACAGATCCGATGTTGGCTACGGGCGGATCCATGGAATTGAGTTATCAGGCCATGTTGACTAAGGGGCATCCGGCAGAGATTCATGTGGCTTCGGTGATTGCCAGCCAAAAAGCGGTTGAATATATTGCCAGTGTGTTTCCCGAAGATAAAACAACGATATGGTGTGCAGCTATTGATCCTGAACTCAACAACCACTCTTATATTGTACCCGGCCTGGGCGATGCGGGCGACCTAGCTTATGGTGAGAAGGAGTAGTCGTTGAACTTCTTATTTCTTATTCTTTTGTATTCAGCATTGCCCATTTCTATTTTATAAGCGAAACTACCTTACACCTGCTGCATAATCTCCGATTTTTGTCAAGAGCAGGTTTATATATTATTAACTGTTAGAAAGGTTTTGCGAATTGCCGTGAACGGTTTGGTAAAACATAACCAGCTTTTTGAAAAAGATAACGGCCGATTTGAAAAAGATAACGAGCAATTTGAAATCATAAACCGTCTTTTGGTTCGGGAGAAACCGTCTCTTCGCCATCAGACGGTTTCTTATTGACCATTTGCTACCGTGCAAACCGGCATAAGCAACCGTCTCTTCCTAAAAATGAACCCAGATAAAACAAAAAAGGCAGAAGTTTGAGCTTCTGCCTTTACGCCTATATTAAATGGAATGTACTATAGGATTATGTTGACAAAGATAATACATTATATTGCCAAAGTCAAGCATTTCACCTATTTATTTCGGACTTTCTTATTTAACTTCCCAGATTTCGCCTTTCATCAAAAGCTCTTCCAGTGTGCGATCCTTTTTCTTTGATTTTACTTCTTCTATTTGTGCGTGAACGCATACATCGTAGCTGGGTGCTTCCACATCACGAATAACGCCCAATGCTATCGGGAAATCGGGACCTTCCATCAAGGCTAGTTTCAGGTGCAGGGTGTTATCTTGGCAATGTGCGTCGTGCACCAAGATGTCTTTCTCTGTTATTCCGTTCTCGCCAAGCTTCACAACTTTCAGTCCGAAACCTTCTTGCATGAGTCCCAATTCGTTGTTCTCTCCGAAAATCATTGGCTGACCGTGTTTTAAATAGATTGCATTCTTAGCACGATCGGCTTTTGTGGCTACCAATGATTGTGAACCGTCATTGAAAATAACGCAGTTTTGCAGCACTTCAACAACCGATGCGCCTTGGTGCTTGGCCGAGGCTACGAGTACTTCTACCGAGGCCGAGCTGTCAACATCTACACAACGGCCGAAAAAGCGTCCGCGTGCTCCGAATGTTAGTTCGGCCGGACAGAAAGGATCTTCTACCGTTCCGTAGGGTGATGATTTGGATACAAAACCACGCGGTGAAGTAGGTGAATATTGTCCTTTGGTAAGTCCGTAAATCTGGTTATTGAGCAATACGATGTTAACGTTTACATTACGACGAATGGCGTGAATGAAGTGGTTACCGCCAATGGCCAACGCATCACCATCGCCCGAGATTTGCCATACGCTCAGGTTAGGGTTTCCTACTTTTACGCCGGTAGCAATAGCTGCTGCACGTCCGTGAATGGTGTGAAACCCGTACGTATTCATATAATAAGGTAGGCGAGATGAGCAACCGATGCCCGAAATCACTGCCACATTATGGGGAGTAATATTCAGTTCTGCCATTGCTTTGTGAAGTGAGTTTAGTAAGGCGTGGTCACCACATCCGGGGCACCAACGTACGTACTGGTCACTTTTAAAATCTTTGGGAGTAAATGTTTGGTCACTCATATTATTTTTCCTCCATAATTTTAGTGAATTCTTCTACTAGTCTTAATACATTGAAAGGCTGACCTTTCACCCGGTTGAATTGATAAACATTCAGTCCGGGAACTTTGGCGCGCAGCAGTGTGGCAAACTGTCCCATGTTTTGTTCGGCCACAACCACTTTCTTGTATTTCTTAAGAATCTCTACTGTATTTTTGGGCAGCGGATTGATGTACTGGAAGTGTGCCAAAGCTACTTTCTTGCCTTGTTTCTGCATGGTTTCCAAAGCAGAGTAAAGGTGTCCGTATGTACCTCCCCATCCTACAATGAGCAGTTCGGCATCATCTTTATCGCCTAACACCTCTTGTTCGGGAATGCAATTGGCAATGTAGTCAATCTTTGCCTGACGGGTTAAGGTCATTTTCTGGTGATTGCTTGCATCAGTCGAAATGGCGCTGGTGTCGTAATCCTTTTCCAGTCCGCCCAAACGATGCTGGAATCCTTCTGTTCCCGGTATGGCCCAAGAGCGTACCATGGTTTCCAAGTCACGTTGGTAAGGTTTCCATCCTTCCTGCATTTCAGGAGTAACGTATGGAGGGTTGATTGCCGGATACTCTTTTAAGGAAGGAATCTTCCAAGCTGCCGAACCGTTAGCAATAAATCCGTCGGTTAGCAAAATAACGGGCGTCATGTGTTCCAACGCTATTTTTGAGGCCATGTAGGCTGAGTCAAAACAGTTTGTAGGCGAAGTAGCTGCTATAACAACCAGCGGACTTTCTCCGTTTCTTCCGTAAACAGCTTGCATCAAGTCGGTCTGTTCGCTCTTGGTTGGCAGTCCGGTTGAAGGGCCTCCGCGTTGCACATTCACAACAACAAGCGGAAGTTCTGCAATAACGGCCAGGTTAATGGCTTCACTCTTGAGACAAACGCCCGGACCCGATGTGCTTGTGGCGGCAAGGCAACCTGCAAATGAGGCACCAATGGCACTGCAACAGCCCGAAATTTCGTCTTCGCATTGTACCGTGATCACACCCAGCTCTTTTAATTTTGAAAGATTGTGCAGAATATCGGTAGCGGGCGTAATGGGGTATGAACCCAGGAAGAGTGGTATGCCCGCTTTTTCGGCTGCTGCTACCAATCCGTATGATGTGGCAAGGTTTCCGTTTACGTCCGTGTAGAATCCTTTGGCCTTATTCTCTTTGGGCTCCACCCGGTAGGTTGATACCGATGCATGCGTGTTATGCCCGTAATTATAACCGTCGGTCAGTACCTTTATATTGGCTTCTGCAATACTTGGCTTCTTGGAGAATTTATTTTGAAGCATGTGCATGGCATGTTCCAACGGTCTGTTGAAGAGCCAGCATACCAAACCCAGGGCAAACATGTTCTTGCAGCGAAGAGCAGCTTTGTTATCAAGTCCGCTGTCTTTCAGACTCTCTTTGCAGATAGATGAAATGGGAGCTTCAATAACCTGATTGTGAATATTGAGTTCGGCAAAGGGATTTTCAGTTGTATATTGAGCTTTTTCCAAATCCTTCTTTGCGAACGTATCGGTGTCAATGATAATAACTGATTGCGGGGTTAGGAATTTCACATTGGTTTTAAGCGCAGCGGGGTTCATTGCGACTAATACATCACATTTATCACCCGGGGTGAATACCTTTTTTGCGCCAATGTGTACCTGGAAGCCTGAGACTCCGCTTAAAGTCCCTTGCGGGGCACGAATTTCTGCCGGGAAATCAGGAAACGTGGAGATGTCATTTCCCAAAACGGCTGATAGATTAGAGAAAATGCTACCTGCTAACTGCATTCCGTCGCCGGAGTCACCGGAGAAACGAACTACAACTCTCTCTAAGTCCTTGATCGTCATTTCGTCTGCCATAATTATATAATTAGTTTTAGGGTTGTTTCTTGTTACCTTTGTGAAGTTATGTAGTAACAACAAGCTTATTTCTTTCCGCAAAGTTCGGAAAGTTATGTGACTTAACAAAATCTTTTGCTTTGAAACTGATATTTTGTGTTAAATAGAAGTGTTTTTCTTATAGTTTTGTCTTTTTACGGTCCTGTTTTTGGATGGATTGTTTTATAAACCTTTTCTAAACTCTACATATTGATAGGAGAAAGGGCGACTTTATGGCATACAATTACGTGGTCATGTTTGGCTAAATCAGTAAATAAGCTTATCTTTGCAGCCGATTATTGGGGCCTTGTAGTTCAACGGATAGAATAGAAGTTTCCTAAACTTTAGATAGGGGTTCGATTCCCCTCGAGGCTACATTCTTTTTTAAGTTTATCAGGTAGGGTTTTAACCTTACCTTTTTTTGTACCCAAGCAAAAAAAGAAGGCGTCCTCAAAAGGACGCCTTCTTTATATATAGGACAATAGTCAGTTCTTATTCAACTGTTTTATCAGCCTTCTTGTTCATCATCATATAAGCAATTGGCGAAGCAATGAATAATGATGAAAGAGTACCGATTACAACTCCCAGAATCATTGCGAACGCAAAGCTTCTGATAGAATCGCCACCCAGAACAAAGATACATACCAATACAATCAAAGTAGTTAATGATGTATTGATGGTACGAGCCAGCGTGGTGTTCAATGAGTCGTTAAACAAAACTGTTTTATTTCGTTTGGGGTACAGACCGAAGAACTCGCGCACACGGTCAAAGATTACCACCTTATCATTGATTGAGTAACCAATTGCAGTAAGGATTGCACCGATAAAGGTCTGGTCAATTTCCAGAGAGAATGGAACAATGCCCCACAATAACGAGTAGGCTCCGATAATCATAATGGTATCACTCGTCAAAGCAACAACAGAACCCACACTGTAGGCAATGTTACGGAAACGCAGCAAGATGTACAGACCGATTGCTACAAGTGATAATAATACAGACCAGAATGCCGATGTCTTGATGTCGTCAGCGATACTTGGACCTACTTTCTGAGAACTTACGATACTTCCACCTGTGTGGTTATCACGGTCGATGAATGTTTCAAGAGTGATGTCGTTAGTAAGTGCAGGCTTCAATGCTTCATACAGGTAAGCTTCAATTTCAGTATCTACAGAGTTTGAATCATCATCAATGCGGTAGTTGGTACTGATACGCACTGTTTTCTTATCTGTTCCAATGGCAATAACACTTACGTTAGCATCTCCGAATTTTTGTGAAATCAAACTACGAATCTGTTCGGGCTCTACTTGTTTTTCGAACTGAACTTTAAAGTTTCGTCCACCCGTGAAGTCAATACTCTGGCTCAATCCTCTGATAGCGAACGAACCGATACAGATAAGAAGAATTACCCCTGTGATGGTTAATGACTTCTTATTGTTGCCCATGAAGTTGATACGGGTAGCCACCAACAACTTCTTAGAAATATTGGATGTAAAGGTAAGGTTCAACAGTTTGTCTTTGTTCATGTAGTGTTCGTAAACTATGCGAGTCATGAACACAGCTGTAAAGAATGAAACCAAGATACCTATAATTAAAGTAGTAGCAAAACCACGAATAGGTCCGGTACCGAAATTAAACAGGATTACACCGGTAATGATAGATGTTAGGTTCGAGTCGAAGATAGCAGAGAAAGCATTTGAATATCCATCGGCCAACGCTTTTTTCACTCCCTTGCCGTTCTTTAATTCTTCTTTTGTTCTTTCATAAATAAGCACGTTCGCATCAACCGCCATACCCAGCGAGAGTACCATACCCGCAATTCCTGACATGGTAAGTGCAGCCTGGAAGGACGAGAGTATACCCAGTGTAAAGAAGAAGTTTAGAATCAACGCTCCGTTGGCAATCATTCCGGGAATGAATCCATAAATAATGCACATGAAGACCATCAGCAATACAAGTGCTACTGCAAATGAGAAGATACCTGCATTGATAGACTCTTGTCCCAATGACGGACCGATAATGTCTTCTTGTACAATGTGTGCGGGTGCCGGCATCTTACCAGACTTCAACACGTTAGCAAGGTCTTTTGCTTGTTCAGGAGTGAAGTGACCGGTAATTTGTGAACGTCCCCCTGTAATTTCAGAGTTAACGTTTGGAGCAGAATATACGTATCCGTCAAGAACAATGGCAATTGATTTACCAATGTTTTGTTTAGTCAACAAAGCCCATCTTCTGGCACCGTCTGTATTCATTTCCATGCTTACAGCAGGTTTTCCCCATTGGTCATATTCATCTTTAGCATCATTCACAACATCACCTTCCAAAGGTGCTTTGCCGTTTCTTTCAGTTGACTTGATTGCATATAACTCAAAAGTCTGTGCTTTAGGATCAAACTCAGCGGCAGACACACCCCATTTCAAGCGTAGCTCTTTAGGGAAGTCGTTAAGCACGGCTTGCATAGCAAAATATTTGTTGATTTCGGCTGTATCTTTGTAGTGTGCATAACCAACAATCGGGCCTTGGCCTGAAGTATTGAACTGAAGAATAGCCGCTAGCGGATGTTCTTTCTTAATTTGCTCTAGGTTGGCATTAGCCGTTGCATCTGTTGCTTTGTCGGTTCCTTTCAGGGCTGCAGCTAAACTGTCGGCAGCACTTTTGGTTTTTTGTGCAGCTACAGCCTCTACTTTAGGAGCTTGTTCAGTAATTGCAGAATCTGTTGCAAGCGTATCATTGGGCATAGGTTCGTTAGAAAGTATGCTTTTGATTTTGGCATCGGCTGATTGCAAATAAGGAATGATTTCTTTGGCATCATATGTTTCCCAGAATTCGAGATTGGCAGAACCTTGAAGAAGTTTTCTCACACGTTCGGGCTCTTTAATACCGGGAAGCTCAACCATGATGCGTCCCATCTTGTCTTCCAGACTCTGGATGTTAGGCTGAACAACACCAAAACGGTCAATACGGGTACGAAGTACGTTGTATGAGTTATCAACTGCGGCTTTTACTTCTTCTCTTAATACTTTTTCAACTTCAGCATCAGAAGATTTTTGGTTAACCTTGTCTTTTAATTGCTGTGTAGCAAATAATTCTGCGAGTTTTGCGTTTGGTGCCAGTTTGCGATACTCCTTAACAAACGAAGTAATGAAGTCATCTTGACTGGTTGCCTGTAACTTTGTAGCTGATGCCAACGCTTTGTTGAAAGCTTCGTCTTGTTTGTTGTCAGCCAACGCTTTAACTACATCGGCTACAGAAACTTCCAATATCACGTTCATACCACCTTTCAAATCAAGCCCTAAGCTGATCTCCATTTCACGACACTGTTTCAGCGTGTAGTTTTTCAACCATACTTTCTCATTTGATAGCGAGTCAAGGTAGTTTTGCTCCAGCTTCACGTCTCCTTTCGCATACTCCTTTGCCTTATTGGTGTAGTAGCGGGTAACGAAGGAGAAAGAGAGATAGAACACACATACCAATGTGAGTAAAATCGCAAAAACCTTAACAAATCCTTTGTTTTGCATTGTACTTTTAATTTATAGATTACTTTTTATATTAATTTCCATTGTATATAAGGCTGCAAATATAGCTTTTTTTTCACATTAAGGTATATCTGGGGGTAAATATTTGGTTTAGGAAGGCTAATTTACCGCTTTTTTTTCTTCTTCTGATAGCGTTCTGATTGTCTTTATCACTTATTTTAAATAGAAAATTGTGTCGGTTTAATAGTTGGCAGGTAAATAAATTAAGCCTCCGGAATGCAATTGATTCCAGAGGCTTAATCTCTTAATGATATATTCTTTGATTATTTCATTCCGCGGTTTTTCAGCATCGCATCGAGCTTAGGCTCTGCTCCTCTGAAGTTTTTATAAAGAGTCATTGGGTCTTCGCTATTGCCTTTCTCCAGTACGTTACTTCTGAATAAGGAAGCCGTCTTCTGATCGAATATGCCGTGTTCTTTAAAAGCTTCAAAGGCATCTGAATCTAATACATTTGCCCATAGGTAGCTATAATATCCGGCTGCATATCCTCCTATAATATGGTTGAAATAGGTAGTGCGGTAGCGGGGAGCAATTTCGGTAATTAAACCTAACTTGTTCATAGCTTCTGTTTCATAAGCCACCACATCGAGTCCTTTTACGTCTTTGAGGTTATGCAGGTTCATGTCTAGTATAGCCGCCGCTAAAAGCTCGGTGGTCATGAAACCTTGGTTAAATGTTTTTTGCTTTAAAAGTTTGTTGATCAAAGAATCGGGCATGCTTTCGCCTGTTTTATAATGCTTAGCATACATCTTCAACACTTCGGGTTCTGTAGCCCAATGTTCCATGATTTGTGAAGGAAGCTCAACGAAGTCTCTTACAACATTAGTTCCTGATATCCCGGCATAGTTACATTTGGTAAGAAGACCGTGTAGACCGTGTCCAAATTCGTGGAAAAGGGTTTCCACTTCGTCAAGTGTTAGCAAAGAGGGCGTATCACCTACCGGTTTGGTAAAGCTACCTACGTTGCATACCAGCGGGCGGATGTTGCCGTGTTGTTCTCTGTAGTTGCTCATCCATGCACCCCCACTCTTGCCTGGGCGTGGGAAATAATCAACGTAAAATACGCCCAAATGTGAACCGTCAGCGTCTTTTACCTCAAATACTTCCACATCGGGGTGGTATACAGGGATGTTTTTCAACGGTGTTAACGTGATGCCATAAAGTTTATGGGCTACATCGAAGGCACCTTGACGAACATTTTCCAGTTTAAAGTAGGGTTTGGTTTCTTCTTCATCCAGGTTGTATTTCTCTTTACGCAGTTTCTCTGTGTAGTACCACCAATCCCATGCTTCCAGCTTTTCATTCTTTCCTTCTTTGTCCATCAGCTTTTGCAGCTCGGCTGCTTCTTCTTTTGCTTTAGGAAGTGAATATTGCCACAAATTATTCAAGAAAGCCATTACTGTTTCTGAGTTTTTGGCCATGGTATTGTCGAGCACAAAGTTTGAATAGCAGTCGAAACCAAGTAATTGTGCTTTCTCCAAACGCAGACTTACAATTTGAGTGATAATCTTCTTATTATCGTTTTTGTCATTGTTATTTCCTCTGTTTATATAAGCCTTATACATTTTCTCACGCAAAGCTCTGTTTTCTGCGTATTGCAAGAAAGGCAGGCGACTGGCATTATGTAAAGTGAAAAGCCATTTTCCTTCTTTGCCATCTGCTTTAGCCTCCTGAGCAGCACTTTCACAAAACCAATCGGGCAAACCAGCCAGATCTTCTTTCTTATCGACAACGAGTTTGAATGAGTTGTTTTCGTTCAAAATGTTATTGCTGAAAGTAATGCCAAGGGTTGATAATTCTTTGTTTATCTCTCTTAAGCGTGCCTGTTTCTGGTTGTCGAGGTTAGCTCCGGATCTCACGAAACTTTTGTATGTTTCATCCAGAAGTCGACTTTGCTCTGTAGTGAGTTTAGCAGTTTCTTTTTTCTGATATACTGCATTTACTTTCTTGAAGAGAGCCTGATTCAGGTAAATATTGTCATTGTGTTCAGAAAGAACAGGTGCAATCTTTATGGATAATTGAGTTAGTTCATCAGTGGTTTCTGCATCGGTCATGTTGAAGAAGATGGCACTGACTCTCGATAGTATCGGATCGCTGTTATCGAGTGCTACAATTGTATTCTCAAAATCGGGCTCTTGCTTGTTATCAATAATAGCCTGAATGTTTTGGTTTTGTTCTTCAATACCTTTTTTGAAGGCAGGTTCATAGTGCTCAATCTTTATTTTGTCAAAAGGCGGAGCACCAAACTCGGTTTTGAATTCCGAGAAGAAAGGATTGCTATCTGTTGAGGTAGCGCATGAGTACATCATAAAACATGTTGTTAAAATGAATACTGTTTTCTTAATTGTCATAGTTATTGCTTTTTATAGTTATTCTTTAGATATATAGCACCAAATGGGGTAGTGATCGGATTCTTTTATGGACCGATCTACAGTACAATTATATGCTTTCAAATTCTTACTTAGCAATATGTTGTCAATGCGAAAAAAGAATTTGTTTTGGTTGTAAGACACACCGAAGCCTCTTCCCGACTCAGTAAAGGCATCGTTTAAATTACGCGCAATGATTCTGTGGACGTAAGAAATAGGAGTGTCATTGAAGTCACCACAAACAATAACATATTTATGCTGCGAACTGTTTATCTCCTCTTCAATGGCTCTTGCCTGCGGAGCACGTATGGCAGATGCTTCTGCTAATTTCTTGATTAATTGTCGCAGTCCGTTTTTTACTTTGTCTGCTTCGGGTGATTTAATCATCTCTTCGTAGATAACTTTGTCTTCTTTGGTCAGCTTATTTGACTCCAGATGGTTGTTGATTAGTGTGACTGTGTCTTGATCTATTTTTATCTCATAGTTTACCGACCCGTTGTATGAGCTTTCGTAATGAAGGACTCTTGAACTCAATATAGGATATTTCGAATAACAGGCTATTTTGTTGGAGCTGCTTTTTTCTCCGACGTTTAGTATATTCTTATATTTATATTCTTTCAGTGCTCTATCAATCATTCGTTGCGTAAGCAAACTCCGATCTGTTGTTGCGTTATACTCCTGCAAACAAATAATGTCGGCCTCGCTGTCTTTTAAGTAATTGAGTATCTTGTTTTCTCCTTCTTCCAGTCTCAATCCGTTGAACCCCATGACATTATAAGATAACAGTTTAATGCTTTTAGGAGGAATGGAGTCCGACTGAAAATTAATAGGCATGTAGGTTCTTATTTGGGGGTAACAGAATAGAAAGCCCACTAAAGGAAGAATTGCAAATTTGTATTTCACTATAAGCCAAAAGAATAGGAAACAACTGTTCACTAAGATGAATATGGGGAAAGTAAGTCCTAAACAAGATTCAATAGGATGTACATCGGGCGTAATATGCGGACTATATGCCGAGAGCCATAAAAGAGCAATGAAGAGCAAGTTTATGGCTAGAATAAGATAGGATACGTATTTTCCTATGTGCTTCATCCTTTATCTTTTACTGGCATCAAATAATTTTTTCTTTTCTTCCGTAGTCAGACTATCGTAGCCCGACTTTTTGAGCTTATCCAAAATCTGATCTACTTCATCTGATTGTGCTTTCTTATTTGCGTTGTAATCGTAATCTTGTTTACGTCCGTAATGCACTTTCATTTTAGGTTTTCGTTTACTTGCACTGAAAGGCTGCTGAATTTTGTCGATAAGAAAGTTGATCCAGAAAGAAATATCTGTCCCTCTTTTTAAGGAAGCTGCAAACCATATACCGGCCAATGCTCCTCCTAAATGTGCGAGATGTCCCCCTCCATTATCAGATGTAATAAAGAGAAGGTCTGTCAATACAACAAATAAAGCGATGTATTTTAAGCGGACGGTTCCAATAAAAAGTAAGTTTATCGGGTAGTTGGGCTCTCTGTAAGCGGTAGCAAGAACAATGGCTAATACAGAAGCCGATGCTCCTACCATGTTTGAAAAAGGTATCAGTTCACGAAAATAGGGGAAGATGTTGTAAGATGCGATATAAAAAAGTCCTCCCAGAAGTCCTCCCAATATATAAAGCCCTCTTAAGTGCTTGGATGAAAAGAAAATCAGAAAGAGTTTGCCAAACCAGTAAAGCCATAACATGTTGAACAGAATGTGAAAAAAATCAGCATGCATGAACATATAAGTAAGTATAGACCATGGTTTTACCAGCAGATTATCCAAAGAAGCCGGCAGAGCTAAAGCGTCAAATATACCACTAATCTCAACCTTGAATAAACGGAAAACGACAGTCAAGAGCGTTATTGCTACAAATAATGCAACATTAATAAAGATAAGTTTGGCAGTAACGTCTCCTCTTTTATAGAAATCTTTTATTTCAGAAATAAGTTGTCCCATTGCGATCTTTTTTCTTCCAGTACAAAATAAATAATAATCCAAACAGCATTCCTCCCAAATGAGCAAAATGTGCTACATTATCATTGGGGTTGTTTGCAAATCCTGAATATAGCTCAATTAACGCATATCCTGCAACAAAGAATTTTGCTTTAATGGGGAAGGGCAATGGAAAAATAAACAAAGACTGATTGGGATAGGTCATTCCAAATGCCAGCAAAATAGCGTATACGGCACCAGAGGCCCCTACCGTTCTCATCAAATTCAAGTTTGGGATAATAGCCGTGCCAATATTAACACTGTTGTATGCAGAAAGTGTCATTTCATATTCTATGAATTGAACCACTTCTTGAATAAGTCCGGCGCCAACACCGCATGCTATATAGTAAAAAAGAAATCTTTTAGGTCCCCAGGTCTCTTCAAGTATTTGTCCGAACATCCAGACTGCAAACATGTTAAAGAAAAGATGGCTGAAGCCTCCGTGGAGAAACATATAACTGAATAGTTGTACCACGTTAAAGTGATCGGCCATAAAGAAATGCAGTCCTAGGTAGTCACTCAAATCTATTCCATAACTTTCGGCAACAATTCCTCCAAAGAAGAATAATAGGTTGATTATTATAATGTTTTTGGTTATTGTAGGCATCATTTTTAGCTCTTTAAATCGGATTCTTACTATTACATTCGGCAACAAAAATACGAATTAATTCTGTTCTATAGCAGTTTTTTAAAATCCTATTTATTCTTTTTCAATCTTTTCTGCGTTTTTTCTAAGTTTTTATTTGATAATTTGATTTGTTACTCTATATTTGTGAGGTATTTACGGATATCTTTTGTGTAATATATATATTAATTAATCATTTACGTATTATGAATAAGGCTGAACTTATTAGCGCTATTGCTGCAGAATCTGGGTTAAGTAAAGCAGATTCTAAGAAAGCTCTGGAAGCTTTCGTTTCTTGTGTGTCTCAATCTTTGAAAGACGGTGACAAAGTTTCATTGATTGGTTTTGGAACTTTTTCTGTAAGTGAAAGAAGCGAAAGAACCGGAATTAACCCTTCTACTAAAGCTACAATTACTATCCCGGCAAAGAAAGTTGCTAAATTTAAAGCAGGAGCTGAATTGTCAGACGCCATTAAATAAATAGCGTATAGGAAGAAATGGAAGGAGGCGCATATTACGTCTCCTTTTTTTTGTATCTTTGTGCCAGAAATAAAATGGATATGAATATAGAGAATAAACTTTTAACAGCTGTAGTGCACGGTATAAAGGCTTTATATGGTCAGGAAGTGCCTCCCTCACAAGTACAATTGCAAAAAACAAAAAAGGAGTTTCAGGGCCACTTAACTTTAGTGGTTTTTCCGTTCCTGAAACTTTCAAAGAAAGGACCGGAACAGACGGCGACCGAAATAGGTGAGTATTTGAAGACAAACGAACCTGCAATTGCTTCTTATAATGTTATCAAAGGATTCTTAAATTTGACAATTGAGTCGGCAGAATGGATTGCTTTGTTGAATGCCATTCATGCGGAACCAGCATACGGTATTGTTGAACCGACTTCGGATTCACCCCTTGTGATGATTGAATATTCATCTCCAAACACAAATAAACCCCTGCATTTAGGACACGTACGTAATAATTTGTTAGGTAACGCTTTAGCTAATGTAATGCAAGCCAATGGGAATCGGGTCGTTAAAACAAATATAGTAAACGACAGAGGTATCCATATCTGTAAGTCCATGCTTGCCTGGCAAAAATACGGCAACGGTGAAACTCCCGAAAGCTCAGGGAAAAAAGGTGATCACCTAGTGGGTGATTATTACGTGGCTTTTGATAAGCATTATAAGCAGGAAGTTGCTACTTTGATGGAACAAGGCATGTCCAAAGAAGAAGCTGAAGCGGCATCTCCACTCATGAATGAGGCGCGTGAAATGCTTGTGAAATGGGAAGCAGGTGACCGCGAAGTGCGTGACTTGTGGACTCGGATGAATCAGTGGGTGTACGAAGGATTCGATGAAACGTATAAGAAACTGGGCGTTTCATTTGATAAAATATATTATGAGTCAGAAACTTATCTGGAAGGAAAAGATAAAGTACTAGAAGGTTTGGAGAAGGGCTTTTTCTACCGAAAGGAAGATGGTTCTGTTTGGGCTGACTTAACGGCTGAGGGTCTTGATCACAAACTATTGCTCAGATCCGACGGTACTTCTGTTTATATGACTCAAGACATTGGAACGGCTAAATTACGTTTTGCTGATTACCCTATTAATAAGATGATTTATGTAGTTGGCAATGAACAGAATTACCATTTTCAGGTCCTTTCTATTCTGCTTGATAAACTAGGCTTTGAATGGGGTAAAGATCTTGTTCACTTCTCATACGGAATGGTGGAATTACCTGAAGGTAAGATGAAATCACGCGAAGGAACAGTTGTTGATGCCGATGACTTGGTTCAAGAAATGGTTCTCACTGCCAAAGAAACTTCGCTTGAATTGGGCAAATTAGAAGGTTGTACTGAAGAAGAAGCCAATAATATTGCTCGCATTGTAGGAATGGGTGCATTGAAGTACTTTATACTTAAAGTTGATGCGCGCAAAAATATGACCTTTAATCCGAAAGAGTCTATAGACTTCAACGGCAATACAGGACCTTTTATTCAATATACTTACGCTCGCATTCAATCAGTGCTTCGTAAAGCGAATGAAGCAGGTATTGTTTTACCGACCAACTTCACGGCTTCTATCTCTTTGTCGGAAAAAGAAGAGGGACTTGCTCAGATGGTGGCCGACTTTGCCAGTGTGGTAAAAGAGGCGGGTAATGATTATAGCCCTTCAATCATAGCTAACTATACCTATGATCTGGTTAAAGAATACAATCAGTTCTACCATGATTATAGCATTCTTAGAGAAGAAAATGCAGACGTTAAACTGTTTAGACTTGTTCTTTCTGCCAATGTGGCTAAAGTAATACGTCTGGGTATGGGATTGCTTGGTATTGATGTTCCTAACAGAATGTAGTTTTACCTGATACAATAAGAAAGCCCGGCTCAAATCTAAGTGAGCCGGGCTTACTATTTATAATAGTTTCGTTACTATTTCTTTTTAGAGGCAACAGCTTTTTGGGTTGCAGTCTTTTTGGTCGCTACTTTCTTAGTTGCCGCTTTTTTCTTAGCGGCCTCTTTCTTAGCAGCTTCCTTCCTCTTGGCAGCTTCCTCAGCCTTTTTCTTTTTAGCTTCTGCTTTCTTCTTATCTGCTAGTGCTTTTTTAGCTAGCTTTTCCTCTTCTTTGGCTTTCTTTGCCGCTTCAGCTTTGCTCGCTTTGGTTTCTTTTTCAGTGTCGGCCAATTCGGATTTTGATATCTGTAACTGAATGATATCCAGACAAGTCTGGTAGTTCAGGTCCTTTGGTTCTACACCTTTAGGGATTTTGTAATTGTTTCCTTTCTGTGCAATATAGGGTCCGTAACGTCCGTTTAATACTTCCAACACAATTTCATCGCTTCCGTCTTCTTTGAATTGCTTGATGATTCTTTCTGCCTCGGCCTTGCGCTTTTTCTCAACCAAATCAATTGCTTCCTCTAAGGTCAGTTCCATAGGGTCTATTGTCTTCGGAATAGATACGAATTTGCCATCGTGTTTAACGTAAGGACCAAATCGTCCTTCGCCAACAACAAGTGTTTTTTCTTCGTATTCCCCTAGCGTTTTGGGCAATTTGAATAACTCAAGGGCTTCTGCCAATGTGATGGTTTCAATGGACATGCCCTTTTTAAGTTGTGCAAACTTAGGTTTATCATCAGATTCAGTCGCTCCAATTTGAACAATAGGACCGAAACGACCTATTTTTACGGCTACCGGAAGACCTGTACCCGGTTCTTCTCCCAAGATGCGTTCACCAATTCTGTATTCAGTTTTGGCAGCCAATGTTGACTCAACTGATGTGTGGAAACCTTTATAAAAGTTCTTCATAATGTCTGTCCACTTCTTCTCTCCTTCTGCCACTTCGTCGAATTCTTTTTCGACAGTAGCGGTAAAGTTGAAGTCCATGATTTCAGGGAAGAATTCCGTAAGGAAGTCGTTAACCACAATGCCTATATCGGTGGGGAATAGCTTGTTCTTTTCGGTACCTGTTACCTCTTTTTCTTTTCTTTCAGCGACTTTACCGTCTTTCAATGTAAGAATGTTATAGATTCTATCCTCACCCTGACGGTCTGTTTTTTCCACGTACCCTCTTTGCTGTATGGTTGAGATAGTAGGTGCGTAAGTTGATGGTCGTCCAATACCCAATTCCTCTAACTTCCTAACCAAGCTGGCTTCAGTATATCTTGGAGGACGTTGAGTGAAACGTTCCGTAGCAAGTATTTCTTGAGATTGCAAGGTTTGTCCTACGGTTAATGGAGGCAGCAAACCGCTTTCGTCTTCTCCCTCGTTCTCATCATCACGAGATTCTTTGTAGATTCGTAAGAAACCATCGAACTTAATGATCTCACCTGTAGCGATGAATGATTCGGATGAGTTGCTTATGCTTATGCTAGCCGTTGTTTTTTCCACTTCGGCATCGGCCATCTGTGAAGCGAGTGTACGCTTCCAGATCAAGGCATATAGTTTTTTCTCCTGAGCCGTTCCGTCTACCTTTTGGTTTTCCATGTAGGTGGGACGAATGGCCTCGTGGGCTTCCTGCGCTCCTTTACTCTTGGTGGTGAAATGTCTCGTTTTGACATAACGTTCGCCCATCATTTGCGTAATGGCAGCTTTACTACCCTCAATGGCATATTCAGACAGATTCACCGAGTCGGTACGCATGTAGGTTATCTTACCCGATTCGTACAGCTTCTGCGCCACACTCATGGTTTGCTTTACCGAGAATCCCAACTTTCTGGCTGCTTCTTGTTGCAGCGTAGAGGTGGTGAACGGTGCCGCCGGACTTTTTCTTAAAGGTCGCGTATTGATGTCGTCAATTGAAAAAGATGCATTCTGGCATTCCTGCAAGAATTTGCGTGCTTCCTCTTTCGTTTTGAGTCTTTTACTTAGTTCCGCTTTCATTTCAACCAGTTTCCCATCGGCATCGGGCACCAGGAAAGTGCCCACTATGCGGTAAGACGCTTCTGCTTTGAAATTTTGTATCTCACGTTCACGTTCCACAACCAATCGCACGGTAACCGACTGTACTCTACCGGCAGAAAGACTTGGTTTTACTTTTCTCCATAAGATAGGAGAAAGTTCAAAACCCACTATTCTGTCGAGCACCCTGCGCGCCTGCTGTGCATTCACCAAGTCAATATTGATGTCGCGCGGGTTCTGAATAGCATTTAAAATGGCTGTTTTTGTAATCTCATGAAATACAATTCGTTTGGCTTTTTGTGGCGTTAGTTTAAGTACTTCATACAAATGCCATGAGATGGCTTCCCCCTCACGGTCCTCATCGGATGCCAACCATACAATCTCTGCATTTTTGGCTTCTTCTTTCAATTCACTGACGAGTTCTTTCTTCTCGGCAGGTATTTCATAATTAGGTTCGAAGTCTTTTTTGATGTCTACACCAAAGTGTTTTTTCTTTAAATCTCTGATGTGTCCATAACTAGAAAGGACTTTATAATCTTTTCCTAGAAATTTTTCTATCGTCTTCGCTTTGGCCGGTGACTCAACTATGACAAGGTTTTTCTGCATGCTACTTTTCTTTAAGAGTGGACTAACGTCTTGGTATTTGCCCGCAAAAGTAGAAAAAACATCTTTGTTTCACCTTATAATAAGGTGATAATCTGATTTTTTTTGCAAAAAAAGACTTTTTTTACCGTTCGTAACTAGAATTTGAAATTAAATCCGCCTATAAAGCTGAATGTCTCGGCCGGGTAGCAACAGTAATACTGGTTATCTGAATTCAAGATGTTATCAAACTGCGCATACAAAGAAATCCCTTTATATAAGTTATATGCAACACCCGCGTGCAGGTTGCTGATGTTTGGCATACTATACTCTAAGCTATTGATGGATGCAGTTGCTCTGTGCATATAATGATAGCCGGCGTTCAGACTGAGTTTTTTAGTGACCTTCACACTACCATCTGCCGAGAATTGGAATTTTGGCTTCTGGTTGATAAACTCTTTGCTGCTATCGCTCCACTTATAGAATTCTGCAAGGGTACTAAAGCTAAAGATGTCTTTGTAGTCGTATGTCAACGCAGCACCTACTGTCATTGCTTTGGTTTCTCCCTGAGCAAATGTGATGGTGCTATCGGGCTGGCAAATGGGTGAGATGTCATTCGCTACAATGTTATACCCTCCAAACAAGTTGAACCATAAACCTTCCGTGGGGCTTGCTTTGAAACCTACTTTGGCGTTTAACAAGTTGTATGAGTCGAACACGCGGGCAACATTCTCCGGAGTCGAATAAAGATGAATCTTTTCAGTAGTACGGAAATCATTTAAAGTCTTACCACCTTTGGCTTGCGCATAGAGTATATACGAATCCGTAATCAGATAATTAGCTTCTAAGTCGGGTGACATGCGCACTCCTTTATCGAATCCGAAAGAAAGATCTACGTGTGCACCAACTCTTAACTTCCAGCTATCGTTGGCATATTCATAGAAAGGATTCATCTGCAAGGAAGTATAGTCCTCAGCTTGGCTGTTATAGAAAAAGTTATCCATTTGCATGGCTATGCTGATGCTCTGAAGATCATCTATTTGTCCCTTTACCATTGCTTTAGTACGTGCAATGGTTTCTTTTACGGCTTCTCCGTTCGCACTGTATTTCTTTCCGAAGGTGAGCAGATTGGTTTCTGCTGCGAAACTGAGCGGCCACGTTTCATCCGTTGATTTCACTCCGATGTGAAGTTCACCTGCTGTGCGCTTCTGTTTATCGGTCGACAAGTTATTCATCAGCGGGTACTGGTAGTTAAAGTTTGCCTGCTGCAAGCGTCCCGATAAATCGAAATCAACCTTATTGAATTGATGCAAGTAATCAAAACCTCCTCCGGCACGGTAATAGCGTGCCTTCCAGTCACCGTCTTCTGCCCGGTAGAGATTGGTAGGGCGGGTGAGTGATTCTTTGAATCCGTCCATGCCGCCATGCACAGTGAGTCGGTCCTTGGGCGACAGATAAAAAAGATAATTCACCTGTGCATCCACTTTATTGTGATTGCCTAATCCTAACCGTGCATAACCTTGCGAAGGCTTTTCTTTTTCCTCCTTACCGACATAAATGCCCATGCTGGGCTTAGGAATGGCCGGATTGCTCACTGCCGACTTATCATATTGAATCTGCTTTTTGGTAACCGTAGGTTCCTCAATGGCAGGTAAGATATTTATTTTAATGGCATCGTTGATGTCGGGGTTATACTCTTGCTCCACGACAACAGTTCTGTTTAGGGTCGTATCTTTCTTTGCAACATTCTGAGCAGTTGCCACGCTTGCCATCCAAACGAGTGAGCCGGCTATACCAACCTTAACGAGCGCTCTTGATACACATATATTATTAGTCATATTTCCAGTATTATTTTAGTTTGTTCAAACGAGATTCAATCATCCCCTTAATGTCATCATTTGCTTGATAGTTCTGTTGAAGACTCAACAGATACTGACGGGCATCCAGCTTTTTGTTTGTAGCCATGTAGATGTCCGAGAGCAACACAAAACCTCTTGCCAGCCAATAGGTGTGCGGAGTGCTTTGGTCAATGAAGTCGAGTATCTCCTTTTCGGCAGCTGCATAGTCTTTTTGGTCGAACAATATTTGTCCCACCAGGTATTTGGCTTCAGCTCCGTAAACGTTACGCGTATCTTTTGCCAGCGTTTTCAAATCATTCATTGCATTACCGTCGGCCTTTTGATTCAAATACGCCTTGGCTCTGTAGTAAGTCACCTCGTTCTTCACCTCGGGTGTTATCTTTTCTTCAACAAGTAACGAAGTGGCGGCATGAATTACGTCGGCATCGTTCTTTGTCTTATACGCCGAGCGGATGATTCCGATCTGTGCCGTGAGGCGATGGCTCACTGAGCCGGCATGCGCTTTCAGCTGCTTGTACAATGGCAATGCTTCGGCATACTGTTGACGTTTGTATAGCAATTCGGCACGCATAACAAGAGCCTCTTCCGTAAAACGGCTACCGTTCACCTCCAAGATGCGAGCTGTGTGTGTCAACACCGCCTCTTCATCATTTTGCTCTTGTCCGATTCGTGCCAAGTAATAATGAGCATACTCCCGGTAAGCTCCTGCGGGGAACGATTGAAGGTACTTCGTGAAACTCTCTTTGGCCTGAGGAATCTGTTTCCTAGTGAAAATCCTTTCGGCGGCAATGTAAGTCAGTGAATCTTGCTCGTTCACATCAAAGTGAATGTCGCCGGGCAGGGAAGATACCACTGCTGCAAACTCATCTACTTTGTTAATGTCCGTATAGATAGACTTCAAATCACGCAAGGCTAGTTTTGCTTCTTCACTGCCCGGATATTGAGTTGCCACCAGCTTGTAAGCCTCAATGGCCTGACTGTATTCCTCATTTTGATAATGAAGAAGTCCTATTTCGGCAGCAGCTTTTCGGCTCAGCGCGTTTTCGGGGAACTTGTTGGCCAGTTCACGGAATGCATTGATGGCTTGTTTGTTGTTGCCCAATTGAACATAAGAACGCCCTTTCTCATACAACCCGTTAATGACGTATGGTGACTCGGGGTATTGTTCCGTTAATTGGTTGAGCAATGTAATTTTGCCATTGTAATCCTTTTGCAGTCCCGATACCAGTGCTAGTTGGTAATAAGAATAGTCGGCCGAAGCGCCACCCATGCTTCTGGCCTTAGCATAATATTGTTTGGCCGCATTGAAGTTACGAACATGAAAGTTGCAGTCGCCCAAGCGGTTGTTGGCGTCGGCCAATGTGCTTCTATTCGTTGCCTTCTCTAGTTGCAGATACTTGGTGAACCAGCTCTCGGCTTGCTGATAGTTTTTCAGATTAAAAGCAATGTAGCCCAGATTATAATGAGCCAGCGTGTACATTTCGCTTTGTCGGTTGGCAGTTAAATCAAGGAAACTACGGAAATTGTCCGATGCACTCTGGTAACGTTGCGTGCGGTAATCAATTTCGCCTTTCCAATACAAAGCCTCCGCTTTTGTTTGCGCGTTATACTGTCCTATTTGAATAGACCTGTTGAGATAAGCCGAAGCCTCATCGTACTGAGAATTGGCAAAAGCCTGTGTGCCCAGCTGGAACAAGATTCTTTGTTTGGCTTCCATGATTCTTCTGCCGGGTGCACTGATTCGTTCTATAGATTTCAGCGCAGCTTCATAGCTTCGGGTACTCATGTACACATCAATGAGGTACTCGCTGACCTTTTCGGCATAAGCCGATTGAGGGAACTGATTCAGGAAATTTTCAAAAGCGGTAACCGATTCGCCGAATCCGGAGAAAGATGTTTCATGAATGGTTAATGCATAGTTGTAAGCAGCTTGCTCCTTCGTTTTCAGGTCGGCATTAGAACGTGCCGCTTGTTCAAAAGCCATGCGCGCCTTGTTCTTATCGGCTAGTTGCAGATAAGCAAACCCCATGTGCAGGTAAGCGTTCTGTGTCAGTGCATCATCGGCAGTGGTTACTTCGCCCAAAGTAGAAGCCGCTTTGGAATACACATTGGTGTGGAAATAAGAGAGCCCCAGCATGTACAAGGCATCCCTGCGAGGTGCACTCACGCTGCCGGTGTATTTCTCGAATGCCTGAATGGCCCGATGATAATCGCCCGTTTGATAATATGTCTCTCCCAAAATGCGCTGCATCTCCTCACTGTAACGGCTACTTGGATAGCTGCTCAGGTAATTCAGTGCTATCTCCTGTGCCGATGCATATTGTTTTTGCAACAAATAAATTTCGGCAGTATAATAAGGAGCAAGCTCTTTGTACTTCAGGTTGTTGCGAAGCGAAAGGAATCCTTCGAGTGCCTCGTCATATCTTTGTTGTGTATACCTTATATAAGATATATAATAGGTGCAGTCGGCCTCATACTTGCTGCTTGTTTCTTTGAGCGTTGCAAACCAGATGGCTGCCTCTTTACTGTTTCCTGTTTTCATGTAAGCAATTGCCATGCGGTACAGCATGTCGGCCCTTTCCGTATCGGCCAGCTTCTCCAGATTTGAGGAGTTATAGAGTGCAAGCGCTTCATCATACTTTTCTTCAAAGAAGTAGTTCGATGCAATCAGCGCGTAAACTCTGTATGCGTATGGTGAATCGGGATTACTTTCCAGGTAATTTCTCAAGATAGCCGTACTGTTTTTGTCTTTCAGTTCGTAGGCCGAGCAGGCAATCATATATTCAACTTCCGGAGTAAAGGTTGATTCGGGATACAACCGGAGGCAGTCTTTTAGAGGAATCATGGCAGCGGCATAATTACCTTCGGAATAGAGGTATTTGCCTTCTTTGTATTGTGGTGAAAACGTAATACTTTCGTTACTTTGACCCATTACAGTTACGGGAACCGTACAAGCCACCAGAGATATAATCTTGATAATATTCTTTTTCATAATCGGGTATTTGTACAAATATACTTTTTTCTGCCAACTTACGGGACTAAGTGACTTTGTTTTGCAGTCTTTTAACTAGTTTTTAAATGTTATTTTATACCTGGAGAAGGAATTTCCTTTGCGTACTTGTCTATGAAGAAGGTTAGCCCTTGCCTAACAGAGTTGAGTCCGAAATCGGCCGGATTGAGCTTATCCATGGGAAGAAAGAATGACTCCTCCACATCATCCATGGCCAGGTAGTGACTCATATCGCTTACCCGGCAGTAGTAAAAAGCATCGAGTGTGTGTACCTCAAAGCCCGAATACAAATAGATATTGGGTAATGAGAATAAATAGGTAGCCTCTTGCACGATGAGGCCGGTTTCTTCTTTCACCTCTCTGATAACGCCTTCTTCTCCGCTCTCAAACAGATCGACGAATCCGCCCGGCAAATCGAGGGTTCCTTTGGCCGGTTCTTTCGCTCTTCTGCAAACAAGTAGCTCATTTCGTTCATTGACTATGAACGCAACAGTTGCCGACGATGGATTAAAGTAATAGGTGAAACCACACTGCCCGCACTTTTTTGACTTGGGGTTGTTGACTCTGAACTCACTTGACCCGCACTTAGGGCAATAGTTGAATAGAGAAAGAGGATGCTTATTCATGTTGTTTTTATGTTCTGATTTTGAGCAAAGTTATTAATTATTATTTGTTTGCTCCTAATTTATATCTGTATATTCGCAACTTTAATAACCTGTTTGCTATGAAAAAATGGATTGTCTCCTTCTGGTCTCTTTTCTTTCCCCCGTGTTGCGTGGTTTGCGGACGCGTATTGCTTGACGGCGAAGCGCATCTCTGCACCAGTTGTAACATGGATATGCCCCGTACTTATTTTCATTTACAAGAAGGCAACGTGGCCGAGCAACTGTTTTGGGGGCGCATTCCCATTGTGCGGGCGGCTTCTTATTTCTTTTATACCAAAGGAAGCCGCTTTAAGAATCTGCTGTACGATTTAAAATATCACGATAACAAGGAACTGGGCTATTTTATGGGCCGTAACATGGCTAAAGAACTGCAACCTACTGCTTTCTTTGAAGGGATTGATGTGATTCTGCCTGTTCCTCTTCATCCTGCCCGCAAACGAAAGCGGGGTTACAACCAGAGTGAGCTGATTGCGCGTGGCGTTTCTCATGTGTCCGGGGTGCCGGTTGATGTGTTGTCGCTCTATCGTGAAGTGAACTCTTCTACGCAGACGCGGAAATCTACTTTCGAACGCTGGGAGAATGTTGAAAAGGTCTTTGCGCTTCATCCCTCCTGTGACTTTTCAAACAAACACATCCTACTTGTGGATGATGTGCTGACTACCGGTTCTACGCTTGTGGCGTGTGCATCGTTGTTTGCTTCTTATAAGAATGTACGCATCAGCGTGCTGACACTGGCTATGGCAGCATAGGCTCTTGGTGGTTTATCTGCTTGTTCTCTGTGATTTTTGTGGTTTTGTTTTTATCGGCTAACCATGGTTAGCCGACTTGTTGACCTTGGTTGTCTGACTTGCTGACCATGGTTAGCCGACTTCCCAACCATGGTTGGACGCTAAATGTATAACGAGGACTTTAGGAAAATTCCGGTGAAAGGGTAGGGGTATAAAACAAGAAAACCGCGTAGGAAGCAATGCTTCTAACGCGGTTTCTTTGCTCTTCGAGTAGGACTTGAACCTACGACCCTCTGATTAACAGTCAGATGCTCTAACCGACTGAGCTATCGAAGAATGTTGCAATTGAGAAGGTTTTGCTCTTCGAGTAGGACTTGAACCTACGACCCTCTGATTAACAGTCAGATGCTCTAACCGACTGAGCTATCGAAGAATGTTTTTCTCAATTGCGATGCAAAAGTAATAGGATATTTTGAAATATGCAATATCTTTGCAAAAAAAAGATTGAAATGGATAAAATAATAGGTTTAGGCAATGCTCTTGTTGACGTGCTTGCCACGCTAAATGATGATAGCATACTCACCGAAATGGAATTACCCAAGGGGAGCATGCAGTTGATAGATAACGCTAAGCTTCAGGTTATTAACCAACATTTTAGTCGCATGAAAACTCACCTTGCAACCGGTGGATCAACCGGAAATGCCATACTTGGACTGGCTTGCCTGGGAGCATGCACCGGTTTTATCGGAAAAGTGGGCGATGATGAATATGGGAGCTTTTACAGAGAGAATTTAATTAAAAATGGCATCGACGAGAAGTTACTGATCTGTGACTTGCCTTCGGGAGTTGCCTCTACATTTATATCTCCGGACGGAGAACGGACTTTTGGAACTTACCTGGGAGCTGCTTCGACTTTGAAAGCGGAAGACCTGACTCTCGCCATGTTTCAAGGCTATACATATTTCTTGGTTGAAGGTTATCTGGTGCAGGATCATGATATGATTCTTCGGGCCATTGAACTGGCTAAGCAGGCCGGATTACAAATCTGCATTGACCTGGCAAGCTATAACATTGTGGAGAATGACTTGGAGTTCTTTACCATGCTGGTTCGCGATTATGTAGATATTGTTTTTGCTAACGAAGAAGAGGCACGTGCTTTTACAGGAAAAGATGCCGCTGAGGCTTTGAAACAAATTGGCCAAATGTGCAGCATTGCCATTGTGAAAGTGGGTGCTCGCGGATCGCATATTCTGAGAGGACAAGATGACATCATGGTGCCTGCTTTGCCCGTAAGTAAGGTAGTTGACACAACCGGCGCGGGAGATTATTTTGCGGCCGGTTTCTTATACGGACTAACTTGTGGTTATTCACTAGAGAAATGCGGAAAGATAGGTTCCTTGCTATCGGCAAACGTTATTCAAGTGGTGGGCACTACGCTTCCTCAGCATAAATGGAATGAAATAAAGTTAAATATCAACACATTGTAATCAGCGCTTTATTCTATTTTGTTATCTTGCGCCGATGTTATCAATCGTTATTATACACAGATTATGAAAAAGTTCTTCAATAGACGTGCAGTTATTCTGTTGACTGCTATCCTTGCAGTGGTGGCATTTTTTAGTTTTAAGAGCAGTGATAGCCGCACTTTTCAGTTAGCAAAGAATATGGAGATATTTAATGCCATCGTGAAGGAGTTGGATATGTTCTATGTTGATACGATTGATCCTAACAAAACTTTGCGCGAGGGTATTGATGCCATGCTGATGTCTCTTGATCCGTATACTAATTATTTTCCCGAGGAAGATCAGAGTGAACTGGAACAAATGATTAAAGGGTCGTACGGTGGTATCGGTTCAATGATTACGTATGATGTAAAACGGAAACGTTCGGTTATTGCCGAGCCTTATGAAGGCATGCCGGCTGCCCAGGTGGGACTGCGGGCGGGCGATATTCTGTTGACACTCGACGGTAAAGATCTGGAAGGGAAAACCAATGCCGAAGTAAGTGAAATGCTCAGAGGACAGGTGGGTACTACTTTCTCTTTGCGGGTTGAAAGACCGGGGGTAAGCAAACCCATTGATTTTAAAATTGTGCGCAAGTCTATACAGTTACCTACTGTTCCTTATGCAGGGGTTGTGAGCGGTAAAACCGGATACATCAACCTGAACAGTTTCTCGGGTAACCCCTCGAAAGAGTTTAAGCAGGCCTTTTTAGACCTGAAATCAAAAGGAATCACTTCACTGGTTATTGATTTAAGAGGAAACGGTGGAGGATTACTCGATGAGGCTGTAGAAATTGTTAACTTCTTTGTGCCCAGAGGCAAAACCATTGTGGTGACAAAGGGTAAAACCAAGCAGGCTGCCAGTGTGTATAAAACGCTGCGCGAACCCATTGATACCGAGATACCGCTTGTGGTATTGGTCAACAGCGGCACGGCTTCTTCGTCTGAAATATTGGCGGGTGCTTTGCAAGATCTCGACAGGGCTGTTATTGTGGGTAACCGTACTTTTGGAAAGGGACTGGTTCAGATACCTCGTTCACTTCCTTATGGCGGGACGCTGAAAGTTACCACCTCAAAATATTACATACCCAGCGGACGATGTGTGCAGGCCATCGACTATAAACATAGAAACGAAGATGGCAGCGTAGGACGCATACCCGATAGTTTGACGAATGTATTCCACACAGCTGCCGGTCGCATAGTACGTGATGGCGGAGGTGTAACGCCCGATATTGTGGTGGAGCAAGAGAAATTGCCTAACATCCTGTTTTATCTGGCTAATGATAACCTCATCTTTAACTACGCAACGAACTATTGTCGTAAGCATGCGACTATAGCGCCTGCCGAACAGTTTAAGCTGACTGATGCTGATTATGCTGATTTCAAGGCCATGGTGAAAGCGGCCGACTTTAAATATGATCAACAAAGCGAGAAGATACTGAAGACCTTAAAAGAGGCTGCTGAGTTTGAAGGTTATATGGATGGCGCTTCTGCCGAGTTTAAAGCATTGGAAAGTAAATTGGCTCATAACCTAGATAAGGACTTGAATCATTTTTCTAAGGATATCAAGAACATGATTTCCATTGAAATAATTAAGCGTTATTACTATCAGCGTGGTGCTATTATAGAGCAGTTGAAAGATGACAATGGTTTGCAGGAAGCTGTTAAGGTACTGGCTAATCAAGGGAAATATAAGGAGATGCTTACTGTTGCTGCAAAGAAATAAATGCAGCGATAATAAATAAAGAGGGTGTGTCAAAACAGGCACATCCTCTTTTTTTCTAATCGCTAGCTTGTCTCTAATCTAAGTTTACCTATGCCGCAATTTTCGGAAGCGGTGACTTCAAAGTCGCCCAATTCATCCCATAAATCGCTTTTAAGTGTGTGTACAGTCGGTAAATTAGGTCAAGAAATAGTTTAGAGGCTTCCTTGGCAATTTTTGCGCACATCTTTTTGATATTAAAGGCAATGACAAAGAAGGCAAAGTCCATTGTAACCTTTTCTTTTCCAACATGTCGGAAACGCCGATACGCCATGTTATATT